>FQWG01000004.1 GCA_900129595.1 Flavobacterium frigidimaris
TAAATCATCAAACGAATAAGGCAAAAGTACCGTTTGTTGTTGGTTATAATGCTTGAATCTCATATATAATCAGCTGTTAATCACTGATTAAATATACAAAATTCACCAGAAAAAAACAAGCTCAAAAAAAAATAGCTGCCTCAGTTGTGAGACAGCTACTTCTTTGTTTTACGCTTCAACATTAATATCACTTTTCACTCTCGCTCTGATATCACTTAAAGATTGCTCTATTAAAAGTTTTCCGTCTCTGAAAACTTCTTTCAATTCGCCTTGTTTTTCTTCTTCCCATGAAACATTATCCGTTAAATGATATACACCTTCAACTAAATCAATTTTCATCAATCCTTTGGCCGATTTTTTGGTTCCGTCATCTGTGATTGGATCTTTGAAGATTGCTCTTCCTTCTCCGTCTACTTCTCCGTAGGTTGCTTTCATCGCAAAACCAAAGGTATCTCTGGTATTGTACTGATACGTAAATGATCCAATGCCCAAAACCACATTTGTAGAAGCAAATCCTTTTGCTTTTAATCTTTCGCAAATCTGAACTGATCGCTCTACGGTAATACTATCGCCGTAAATAGCCCCAATTTGAGGAATAAGCTCTTTATATCCTTTTGCATTAGTTGTGCCTCCAAAAACATCCCAAAGCAGCTCAATTACACCTTTCTTCTCTTGTTCTGTTTTTCCGTTTGGATTTCCGCAGATAATATCAACCGGATCACCACTGTCAGGACGAATCACTACTTTGCCTTCTCTGGCAACAATATCTTCTTTTAAACGAGGTAAATAATCCGTTAGAACTTTCCATAAATCCCAGGTATCAGAAACAATAGAAACAATTCCTTTTGGATATACTTCAGTCACTAATCTTTTAAACGTCTCGCACTCGCCTTCGGTCGTTCCCATACACATTACAGAATGCTCTGTTGCGGCTACTGAACCTGCGATTAATTCCGTATCAGAATTCGCATTGTAATATTCTTCGAAGAAATCAATTACCGGAATTGTATCAGAACCTGTAAAGCTCAACAAATGTCCTGCTGCAGAAGTGATCGCCGCTTCGATTCCGCCCATTCCACGCATAGAGAAATCGTGCGCCTGCCAATCTACAAATTCAGGAACAGATGATGTTTCATCAGCATATTTGTCTAATACTTTTCTGTATTCTTTTGCAATTGTAGCAGAGTTACAAGGCAGCCAAACTACAGCAGAAAGTAAGGTTTCGAAATAATTGGTCAGCCAGAAAAACTCCGGAATCGTATTGTACATTGTAAACATTGGCACTCTCAACGGCACACTTGCTCCTTCCGGCAATGCTTTAAAAACCATCGGGATATAGCCTAAATCGTGTAAATCTTCGATATGTTTAGTACCAACCTGATTTTCACCTAAATAATTATTGATTCTTCGTGCGTATTTTTCAACTACTTCTTCCTTTGATTTTTTAAAGAAAAACTCTTCAAAATCATGAATAATATATTTTTTAATGAAATACTGCAATCCAAAAAACACCACTTCATCAAGACCTTCGATCCTTGATTTTCTTGGCGTCCAGTTAGAATATACCAATGTCGTTTTGTCTGGATATTGTCTTCTGTGATCAACTTTGTAACCGTCTGTTAATAATAATGGGTTCATATATTTTAGTTATTTAAATTCTTGTAATTTTTAGGTTTTACAGAGATTCACAAAGTTATCACAGAGACTCGCCAAGTTTTAATTTTCTTTGTGCTGTTTTGTGTTTTCTTCATCGTCCTGGTGTAATTATTTAAGCTTTCATCAACTGATAAACTTTTTCATAAATCGAATCAAATTCAGCTGCCAGTTTTAAATATTCCACACTCCATCCATTCTGTATCGAAATCTCCTGAAGAGTTCCGGTAGGAAAAAATAATAACTGAAAAAAATCTAATCCTTCTCTATTCTTTTCTTCAAGCAATATAGAATTTAAATTTATTTCGGCAATTAATTCTTCTGGCGAATTATAGTGCGTCCACATTAAATCTGTATCTATTGTGATTTTCGCTTTTAGAATTTCAATGATCTTTTTTATCTCAATCATATTTGACATCTTATTTATTTCTTCCTTTTTCGTTACGATAAAATGTCTGTACAGTATCGCTTTGCCAAAATACTTTAGTTGCAACATCAATACAACTTAATTTTCCGTAAAAACCCGCTCCGGTATCAATATTCCAGACATTACAGCCTTGCATTGGAATTTCAATATTATAATGAAGCGTTGGCGTATGGCCGATGTAAATTTCACTATAAAGTAACAATCGCTTCGGGTATAAAAGAGAATCTTTTTGAATTCTCTTATCCATTGTTAAGGCCATTTCCCAAAGTGTTCTGTCCCAGGAATAATTGCTGGCATAATGTTCTTTTTCCGGACCATGCATCGACGAAAATCCTGCGTGAATAAACAAATTATTCTCTTCATCTACAAAATAATCTTTCATATTGGCAAAAAAGTCAAGATGTTTTCCTTTTTTGAAAGAATCAATTACCTGATAACTTTCTATGGTTGATTTTCCTCCGTGCAGAAACCAAATATCGTTTACAACATCATTCTTCAACCATTCATGGCACCAAACATCATGATTGCCTCTTATAAAAATGCATTCTTGTTTTTGGGATAAATCAATCAGAAAGTCAATTACTTGTGCTGATTCACTCCAGCCATCCACATAATCTCCCAGAAAAACAAGCTTGTCATTTTCTTTAATCTCAACTTTTTCCAATAATTGAATTAATGCTTTTAATCCGCCGTGAATATCTCCAAAAACTAATGTACGTTTCATGATTTAAACTCTATGTATTTCGCCGGAACTTCATCTGTTAACCAAACATTATTTTCAGACAAATAAAATTTAAATCCATCTTTATGCATGGCACCACTTCTTACGGTTAGAATTTGAGGAAGTCCGCGTCTGCTTCCTACTTTTATGGCCGTTTCTTTATCTTTTGAAAGATGTACGTGCTGACGGCTCATTTTTTTCAAACCTTCTTTTTGAATGTTGTCCATAAACTTTCCAACGGTTCCGTGGTACAAATATTCTGAAGGTTCTGTTTCGGCTAAATTCAATTCAACCGAAATCGAATGTCCCTGACTTGCCCTGATTTTCGTTTTATCTTCATTAAAAGCAAAACGTTTTTTATCGTTGTTTTTCTACTACGTAATCTAAAAGAACAGCGTCTAGTTTATTTCCTTTTTGAGAACATTTCAATATTAGTTCTTCTACATCTGCCCAACCGTTTTCGTCTAATTTTAATCCTATTTTTTCCGGCGAATGCCTAAGTACTAAACTTAGAAATTTGCTCACTGTTTTTGCTGTTTTTTCATTCATGATTTCTCTGAAATTCTTAATTTTTTATTCAGTTCTTCATCCTCAAACACAAAAGGTCTTTCAGTAAGAACTATTAATTGATCTAATTGTTGGCTCTGAACAAAATGATATTGCTCTTTCACAAATTCCGAAATATCTTCGATTAGCAGAATGTCTTGTTTTGCAAAAGACTTCATAAAATCGACTCAAGATAAAAGACAATATCTCGCTCCGATGGAGCTTTTTCATAACAGGTCTATTTAGCTATAAATATTACGCCCCTCTGGAGCTTATCACGATCTAACTCTATTTTATAGTTTTTTTTCTAATAAACTTGTATAGATTTCAAAACTTTCTTCGTCAAAACAAACAAATATTATTTTGTCTATCTCCAAAATTTTATCGAAATCTTTAACTGATTCTATCGCAATTGCAGCTGCTTTATCCTTTGGAAATCTATAAATCCCGGTACTAATTCCAGGAAAAGCAATGGTTTTAATATTATTTTCTACCGCTAATTCCAAAACGCGTAAATAACAGCTTTGCAATAATTCTTCTTCATGACTTTTACCATTATTCCAAACCGGTCCAACTGTGTGAATTACATATTTTGAAGGTAAATTACCAGCTGTTGTAATTACAGCATCACCAACTTTACAGCCACCTTGCTTATTTCGAATTTGAACACATTCGTCCAGAATAGCCTTTCCTCCTTTTCTGTGAATAGCACCATCAACTCCTCCTCCGCCTAACAAAGAAGTATTGGCCGCATTGACAATTGCATCCACTTGAATTTCGGTAATATCGGTTTTAATGATTTCTATTTCCATAATTCAAATTATTTCAAGTCATCCCTAACTTCCATCAAAGCAAAACCCAACAAATTCAAGCCTTTCCACTTTACGGGATTGAGAACATCTTTGTGATCACCCGCCATCCCGATTCCCCAGATTGCATCGACGGGACTTGCTTCTACTATTACCCTATCTTTTGTATTAAGTAAAAAGGTTTTTAACTCCGGGTTTTGACTGAATTTATGATAATTTCCTTCTTTTACAATGTCATACCTGGCGGCCAGCCAAAGCGTTTCATTATAATTTTTTACTTCTCTGCCCAACTTTTTGGCTTCGACAGGAGATTTCGCCTGAAGGATTTTCTGCAAAATTGCATCATCTTTAAACAATTCGGCTTTCCTGGCCATCATCCAGTGTTCGGCAGTTTTATAAGTCACTTTATCTACCTCAAAAGAACTCAGCCACCATTGACTAAAACAGGTTTTAGAAATGCTTCCGTCTTTATTGGGCTGGTGTCCCCAGAAAAATAAAAATTTATTTTCCGGAGTTATATTTTCTATAGTATATTTCATTTTTTGTCTTTATTGAAACAAAGAAGTCAGCTGTTTGAAATCTTTAGAATCGGGTGAAAATGATCCGTAGATTTCTTTAAATTTTGTTGTTATTTTTTCAAATTCATAATCCACTTCAATCTGATCCATGCAGGTTACCACCAGATTTCTTTTGGCATTTAAACTATAAGCTGCATCCAACTTTAAACTGTAATTTAAAAGATCATAATCTAAATCACCCGTTCGCAATTCGCCTTGATATTCATTATACACACAGGTTTCTTCTTCATTATTTTTTAATTTTAATTCTCTTTCATTTGCCATCCAGCCGCTTCCATGTCGGGTCGAATAACTTCTGGTCACGTAATAAACCTCAACATCATCTATTTTTAATTTCTGGCAGATTTCAATTGCATTTTTCGAAGTTGTATTGGCGTAGGTTACATTCGGGAAAACACCGTGATCCATATCGAGTAAAATGCCCTGGCTTCCTTCAAAAATAAGATTCTGATACTTTTCCAAAAAGCTGTAATCGCTGATATTCCATTTTATTTGATCAATGATTTCAAGATAATGATCTACTTCTGCATCGATTTCACTTTCATTTAAAAAACCGTAATAATAAGCGATCTTTTCTAGTTTGGCTACAAGCATCTGCTTTGGTGCAATCAAATCTATCGCGAATAATTTGTACTGGCCTTCATTACGTTTCATTGTGGCTCCAACTCCTTTGCCACAAGTTCCGTGATCCAGATTTCTCACATTGTTTCGGTTTTGCCAAACATCAAACGGAGTTGTTATTTTCGCTAAAGGATGAATGTGAATTTCTGTATTTCCACCTTGTTCTTCGAGTTCTTTTCTTTCATTAAATAAAAAAACAGGATGAATCGTGCAATGTTCGCTATAATAAGAAGGCAAACCGCGAAGAGCGCCACTGGCAAAACTGGAATGAACATGTTTTTTATCGCCAATCATCACAGTATGCGCCGCCTGTTGCCCTCCTGAAAACCGAATAACTATAGCTTCAGGATTTTGCTTCGCCAGAAAATCTGTTGTAATTCCTTTTCCTTCATCACCAAATCCTAAACCTATAACTATTTGAGCTGTTTTCATTTTGTAAAATATTTTTTAAGTTCTTTCAACTTAAACTTTAGAAAAAAAACTTTGCGCCTTCGCGACTTTGCGAGCAAATTTCACGCTAGTATTAAAAAAACTTAAAATAATAATCTCGCAAAGACGCAGAGCCGCAAAGTTTTTAAAGCATTTCTATATTATCTAAACCGTCAAGCGGAATTGTTCCTAAACCTGATCCTGAATTTTTATGTTTATCGCAAATAATTTTCTTGATGACATTCGGGATTTCTTTGTGATCTTCGATAGACAAACAATTTTGCCCCAGTAATTCTTTCCAGGCTACATTTGCCCTTACCGCCTGATCAGAATGCAATACGCTAATATGATACACTTCGTAACGTTCTTGCGCTGCTTTTAGCAATTCAAGATGCGTATAGGTTTGTTGTCCCTGACCCATAATTTCTTTTATGGCAGATGCCGGAAGTGTTTCTAAATTAGGTTCGTCACCCACCGTAAACAACAATCCTTTCTGACCTCTTTTTTCGAAAGCATCGGTTTTGGTATGAAAAGCGGCAAAATACCAGGCTAATAAATAACTTTCTCCTGCATTTCCTCCGCCTCCGCCTTCGATATACGTTCTGGTTAGCCACATGTCTAATTCTTCATCACCAGATTCAAATTGTCCCACCTGAAGCGGGTATCTGTCGCATTCGTGATCTCCAATTCCTAAAAATAAAAGTGCCGGATCCGGAACTCCTCCCTGAATAATTCCGCCCATTAATTTAGGCAATCCGTCTTTGATCAATTCATGCGGAATATGCCCCATACTTCCCGTAACATCCAATCCTAAAATAATTGGAACTGTATTAGGATGCACCTCAGAATCTCTTGCTTCTCTAAACGTAATTCCGTTTGGATTCATAGATTCATGCGCCATTCGTAAAGAATTTTGCGTAAAAATCTCACCTGCAGATTTAGATCCGTAACCTGCTGCTGTTGCTCTGCTCAAACGAGCGCCTAAGTCATATCTTGTACCTCCCATAACTAAAATGTTTTACCAAATAAATATTCGAATCTCTTTTTTGTCACTTCAAACTGAATATTTAAATTTCTGATTGTTAATGATAATTCCATATCTTTTTGCACAAATGCCTCCGGTTGAAAGTCGGCAAAAGTTAAACTATTCTTGTCAAGCGGACTAATATCGATAAGGCCCTCCTGCTCTCTTTCGAGTCTTTTTATTTTTAGTTCGATATCTTCAACTCGACGTCTGTAAATTAATTCAGAATCTTCACCAATGGTTTTGGCTCTGTCTTCTCTAATCTGATCATTGTTTCTTTTTAAAGACTCAATAAATCTTGGTTTTAAATCATCGCTCATTGTTTTTGTGGTTTTGTTTCAGGTTTTCTTTGTTTCAGGTTTCAAGTTGCGCATTGAACTTGAAATTTTGAATCTTAAACTTGAAACGGTTAATAGCTTTTTGTTTTTTGTTTCAGGTTTGCTTTGTTTCAGGTTTCACGTTTATTCGGCAACTTGAAACCTGAAACTTGAAACTTATTTAGACTAATTGATCTAATTTGACTACCTCAACCTTTTCGTTGTCAAAATCTTTAAAAGAGTTCGTTGTAAATATTTTATCGAAACAATTTAAAACTTCAAAACCTTTGTTGAAAATTCCGTGGCTTACGGCCAAGTATAATTTTCCGGCATTTTTGTTTTTTAATTCTTCAGCTAAGCCAACGAAAGTTCCGCCGCCATCGCAAATATCATCAACAATCAAACAATCCATTCCGTTTAAATCGTCTTCATATACTTTGAAACCAGATAATCTTCCGGTTTTTACGTCACGGCTTTTGCTGCATTCTACTACATCAATTCCGCCTAAAAATTCAGAAACTTTGTAGATTTTTTTAAGAGCGCCACCATCAGGAGAAATTAATTTTACGTTTTCGCCAATTACTTTTAAAACTTGTTGGATAAAAGTATGATTCGGAATCACTTCGCAATTGTTTACCAATGCCGGAGTAACTTCAGAATGCGCATCAAAAACAAAAACTTTATTCAATTGAAGTCCGTTTATGATATCTGCATACACTTTTACAGATAAAGATTCTCCTTTGATCATCACACGATCTTGTCTTGCCGCCGGGAAATAAGGAATAAACAAATCGATTACTTTAACATCCATTCTGCGCAAAGCATCTACCGTGATACACAATAAACCCAAATCGTTGAAAGAATTTAGTCGGTGTGTTATTGTTACTTTTTGAGTCGTATCAAAATTAGGATCAATTTTAATATGTGGTTCTCCGCCAGAAAATGTGAAACTTTGAAATTTAATTTCTTCCTGATTAAGGATCGGAGCGAATTTTGGGTCTAGGTTAAGTATCATAGTTTTATAGTTTGCGTTAATTATACGCAAATGTAGAATTAAATTTTAAATAAACAATTTATTTTGTGTAAAAATTACGCAAACTTTATTTCGAAGTGAAAGCCTTTTTCAATCAAATCATTGTATTTCAATTGATTAAAGCGAAATAATTTTGCAGGCCTTCCGCTTTTTATCGGCGAAAAATGCTCTGTCTGATCTAAAAAACCATAACTCAGGATTTTTTTTCTAAAGTTGCGTCGGTCAATTTCCTTCTCTAAAATGGTACAATAGAGATTCTCTAAATCGGAGAACAGAAATTCTTCAGGCAGCAAATCGAAACCAATAGGTTCGTAAGTCAGTTTTGATTTTAACCTTGCGATTGCTTTTTTGATAATTAAATTATGGTCAAATGCCAAAGACGGAATCTCATCTATCTTACACCATTGTACTCTTTCAGCATCCGTATCTGCTTTGATTTCTAAATTCGACGCTTCTACTAAGGCGTAATAGGCAACTGATATAACACGGTTTCTGGAATCTCTGTGAATATCATCTCCAAAAGTGTACAATTGCTCCATAAAAGTCAACTGAACATTAGTTTCTTCATGCAATTCCCTAATTACAGCATTGCTCAAAGATTCATCGTTTTTTACTAATCCGCCTGGCAAAGCCCAATATTTATCTGCTGAACCAAACTTTTGTTCGATTAGAAGTACATACAAGTTGTTGTTCTTATAACCAAAAACAATGGCATCGACAGCAACTCTGATATTTTGTAAATTTTCCATAACTTAAAAAAGGATTTGGCACTAATTTTTACGAATTAATATTAAATGATTAGCAAAAAATTAGTGCTAATTCGTAGAATTCGTGGCTAAAAAAATTATAATCTATTCCCTAAAAACATTTTTAACTCTTTGGTAATAGTATCAAAAAAAGAACCTAAATTATTGTTTTTAGCGGTCAATAAATATACGTATTCCTCCGGCACGTGAAAACTATTCCAAAGCAATTGAAGCTTATTTTCTTTGATATATTTTCTCGCATTACAATTCCAGGTTATGGCTACTCCGGAATTTTTTGACATTATTTCGAGCATTTCTGATTCTGACGGAATAATATAATTCGGCACCATTGAAGGTCTTTTTTTATTGAAAGCATGCAGCCAGAATATTTTTATATGCGAAATTCTCGCATCATGACAGTACCATTTTTGTTCGTTCAGCCATTGTTCTGTTTCTGTAAAATGATCTGCTTTTAGTTTCTGACGGAATTCTGCTGCTTCTAAATTCATAGATGCTACCATTACCAATTTTATTTTTCCAACGATTTCCTGAATGGTATCGAACGTATCAAATCTTTTGGTCATGATTGCAAAATCCAGTTTTTTAGCATCTACTAACGCAAAAAGAGCATCGTCATCTGCAAAGCTGAAATCGATAAAGTCAAACTTAGAAATTAAAATGCTTCCCAGACTGTCAAACAAGTCTTTTGAAACACCAACAGACATTAACCTGTTAGAATCCTGCGCCTTAGCCCTAAAACCATTTTCTACATTTTCTAACCGATCGAGCGCATCTATGATTAAATTATTGAGTAACTTAGCATATTCAGTTGCTTCGACACCTTTCGACTTTCGATTAAATAACTTATAACCAACATGTGCTTCCAGCATTGATATCTGCTGGCTGACTGCTGGCTGACTCATAAACAACTCTTTGGCAGCGACCGAAAAATTGCCGTTTTTGTAAACAGATTTAAAGGTTCTGTACCATTCCAGATTTACCATGATATAAATATATTTATAACAAACATAGTTTATTTTATTTTTACAAATATCACTTATGCCGTAAATTTGATGAAAATTTAAAACTATGAAGAAAATAGCATTATTCGCGATTATAGCATTCGGAGCTTCGAACATTTCAGTTATGGCTCAAAAATCAAATAAAAAAAGTATGAAAAAAGTATTATTCGTTGTTACCAGTAACGATAAACTGGGCAATACAGGAGAAAAAACAGGATTTTGGTCAGAAGAGTTGGCTGCACCTTATTATGAGTTACTAGATCAGGGAGTCGAAATTACGATTGCAACTCCGCTTGGAGGTCAGCCACCAATTGACCCAAAAAGTGCTGATCCGGCATCTGCAACCGAAGACACAAAACGTTTTGATGCTGACAAAGTACTACAGGAAAAATTAAAACACACGCATAAACTTTCGACGATCAATCAAAAAGATTACGACGCTGTTTTTTATCCGGGAGGTCACGGACCACTTTGGGATTTAGTAGAGGATAAAAACTCAATTGCTTTGATTGAATCTTTTTATACCCACAAAAAACCGGTAGCTTTTGTTTGTCATGCTCCTGCTGTTTTGAAAAACGTGAAAGTAAACGGTGAATTTTTAGTGAAAGACAAAAAAGTAACCGGATTTACAAATGAAGAAGAAGAAGCGGTTGAATTAACTAAAGTAGTTCCGTTTTTATTGGAAGATGCTTTGACTCAAAATGGTGCTCAATTCTCTAAAGGACCAAACTGGGCGCCTTATGCGGTAGAAGACGGCCTTTTGATTACAGGACAAAACCCGGCATCCTCTAAATTGGTCGCAGGTAAATTATTGGAGAAATTGGGTAAATAAGGTTCTGAGGGTAAGTTACTAAGGCGCTAAGGTTCTAAGGTTAATACCTTTAAAAAAAACTTAGTGCCTTAGCATCTCAAAACCTTAAAAAAACTTAGCGATTTAGTTCCTTAGTGGCTCAAAAACTAAAAAAACTTAGAACCTTAAAAAAACAAAAAAATATGTTAAACTTTGAATTATACAATCCGACGAATTTAATCTTCGGAAAAGGACAAATAGAAAAACTTTCGACTCTGGTACCTAAAGACGCTAAAATCTTATTGGCTTACGGTGGTGGAAGTATCTTTAAAAACGGAATTCACGAACAGGTAATCAATAACCTGAAAGGTTTTGATATTGTAGAATTTGGCGGAATTGAACCAAACCCACATTTTGAAACTTTGATGAAAGCGGTTGAAGTGATCAAAACAGAAAAAATTGATTTTATTCTGGCTGTTGGCGGCGGATCTGTTATTGACGGTGTGAAATTTATTTCGGCAGCGGTTAATTTTGACGGAAACCCAATTGACATTTTGCAAAAACGTTTGTTGATAAAAGAAAATGCAATGCCTTTTGGAACTGTTTTGACTTTACCTGCAACCGGAAGTGAAATGAACTCAGGAGCCGTGGTTACGATTCAATCGACTCAGGAAAAACTGGCTTTTGGCGGAAGCGCAATGTTCCCTAAATTCTCTATTTGTGACCCCACTGTAATTGCTTCTTTACCAAAAAGACAATTGCAAAATGGTGTTGTTGATGCATACACCCACGTAATGGAGCAATACTTAACGTATCCGCACGAAGGGTATCTGCAAGACCGAATTGCTGAGGGAATTTTGCAGACTTTGATTGAAGTTGGTCCTAAAGTCGTAGAAAATCCAACAGATTATGCTTTGGCTTCTAACTTTATGTGGAGCTGCACGATGGCATTAAACGGACTGATTCAAAAAGGTGTTCCTTCTGACTGGGCAACTCACATGATTGGCCATGAGTTAACTGCTTTATACGGAATCGACCATGCGAGAACTTTAGCCATAATAGGCCCAAGTTTGTATAACGTAATGTTCGATACTAAAAAAGAGAAACTGGCACAATACGGAAGAAGGATTTTCAACTTAACGGGTTCTGATGAAGAAGTAGCAAAAGGCGCCATCAACAAAACAGTGGAGTTTTTCCATACTATGGGCATGGATACTAAACTTTCGCAATATGTAGACGATTACAGCAAAACAGCTGATTTTATTGTAAACCGTTTTGATGAAAGAGGCTGGAAAGGTCTAGGCGAAAAACAACTGATTACTTTAGAAAAGGTAAAATCAATTGTTGAGATGAGCTACTAAAAATATAATTCTAAAATTTTTTAAATTCCAAATTCAGATATAATTATTGGGATTTGGAATTAATTTTTTGGAATTAAAAAAAAAGGCGTTCTTGAATTTTTCAGGAACGCCTTTTTACAATACTAAAACAAAACTAACTAACTCAATTTTTGCTAAACTCATTAAATTCTAATTTACAAGTAGTTACAACGTAGCGGTTTTGTTTTTATTGTGTATAATTAAAAATAATTTTTTATTTTTTTTGAGATTCAGACAACAGCTTTCAGGAAAGCGCTTATTTAAAGTCTTCATTCATCTTTTTTCAAGAAGAGCATTCATTGTTTTAACCTCTTGCCTGATATTTTTTATGTCAATATTCTTCTTTTCCTCCACCACTTTTCCGTTGAAAAATGATTTTAGATTATAGGACGCATTGCTGTTTTTTAATAACAAAATTCCAATTTCCGGCTTTTTTGATTCATTAAATCTCAATCCTGTTAGCACATCGGCATTATCGCCTTTACCAAACATCGCTTCTATATTTTTGCTTGTCGAAAAATCCTCTGCTATCGAATTGAAGTTTTCTTCTATGGTTTTAGCACTATTAACTGTTGACGTAAATATTTCATAAAACATGTCTGATTCACGTCGGCCTTCATCATCAGTTTCTTTAACCTCTAAGATTTTAGCTTTGATTATCTGGTTCGATTCATAATACATAATACTTCCCGTTTGTTCCGGCGTTTCATTATTCAACTCGATTGATGCACTTGACATTACTACCTTACCATCAATAAGTAATTGACTCGTATATTTATTACCGGTTTTTTCTCTTGTAATTTTGCCTTTTTGCTTCTTATTAAATTCTGTTATTTCAATACTTTTATTTTTCAATTCAAAATGAAAACGATTAAAATAATGCATGGCAAAAAGATCTACATCAAAACTTTGTAAAACTCCCGTTTTCCAATATTTAGAAATAAACTGGCGGTCTAATTTTATGTATTCTACACCGTCAATTATTTTTCCGTCTTTATAAGTCGATCTGATATCATAATACGGATGCTGGTATTTCTCCAGGTTTTCCAGATAATTATTAGAATATTGATATTTTTTTATACCCTCTTCATAATAATTGACATAGTTAAACTCACGCAGTTCTGCAGAAAAATATCCTGAGTATGGCTGTTCGTTTTTATAAATTCCCTCATAAGAATCCTGAACTTTATCTGCAATCGTAAAAGAGCGATCGATTATTTTGGCCAGTTTTCCGCTGGTAAAACTTTTAGACTTTAGAATGTTATTTTCATCTGTTCGTTCATATTTATTTCTATAAAAAATTTCCTCGGCAATTGCACCTTTTTTATAGATAATCGCTTTTTGAGCTTCTACTAATTTCCCCTCATAAGGCAAATCGTTTTTATATTCAATTTTTCCGGTAATTACTCCGTTGTCATAAAAAACAGTTTCTCCATTTACTACATCATTTACACAAGTGTAGGTTTTAAGAATATTATCGATATGATAATTAAAAACTTTTTGCAGGCCATTTTTCTTAAAGTCGGTAACCTGAATTAACTCATGAGTATCTTCACCCGTTTTTACAACAAATGTTCCATTAAAGGGCTTGTTATTTTTATAGATCCCTTTGGCAACAATACTGTCTTCATCGGTTTTTACGATTGCTTCTCCCTCTTTTAAGCCTTTTATATAATTCGAATTAATGATCAGACTTCCGGAAAAATTTTCATTAAAATTCCCTTCAAATGGTTCTCCGTCTTTATAGGTTCGTTTTTTCATTACTGTACCATTTTTATCATAAACAATCTCATCGCCCACTATTTTACCATTGAGATATTTAGTGAATTTCTGAATTTTACCATTGGGATAATATTTAATTTCTTCTCCTGATTTCTGCCCGTCTTTATAAGTTGTTTTCGATTTGATGGCAACTGCAAATTGATTCTGAACATAATATTCATATACAATACCATTTGAAATGTTTCGACTATATTGCTCAAAATCAGTTTGCCCGATTGTTTGCAGCACTTTTCCCGCTACATCATAATTTATCTGTTTAAAACGATTCATGCGGTCATATTCAATATCGTACCAGGTTTCCTGCGCCAATTGTTTAGAGTTGATCCAGAATATCTTGCTCTTAATCAGTTTTTTTATCTCCCTTTTTGCAGTTCCGGACTGGTAATCCTCAACCATTACGGGTGTCGTCCCGACTAAACTTTCTTTTTCCTCATTTGCTTCTCTTTCTGAATCATTGCTTCTGTAATCTTGCCAGTTTCTCACTTCTTGAAAATCTCCTTCAACAGGTTTTCCCTGACTGTATTTTCCTTTTATTAAAATGGTACCGTCCTGATGATAGACGATGTGCTCTCCGTCTTTTTTACCCTTTTTATACTGAATCGTTTTAAGTTTTTTTCCATTTGGATAATAATACGTTAAAATAGCAGCAGACGAATTATTATAAAACTGATAAGCAGATAAATCAAAACCATTTTCATCGTACCAAACGATATCTCCAACATAACTATTTTCATCCTTTTGCAAAGAATAACCCTGAAACTGAGGCGTTTTATTGATGTAAAAATCTTCGATTAAAACCAGATTGCCCACTTTCTTCGAGGGTTTGATTCTATAAAAAGAAGCATTTTCTTTAGAAGTCTCTTTCCACTTTTTGTCAAAATAAGTTGGTTCTGCGTTTTGCGAGAAGGAAAGTCCGGTAGTGAATACTAAAATAAGGCTGAAAATTTTACTAGTCATATTTGAAAGAAATTTCACCAAAACTAATAATTTTTAATTCATTTCTCCTTTTTTATGCAAAAGATCGTCTTCATTTCTTAAAAATTAGTTTTTTTGTTTTAATGGCAGAAAAACTTAACGTTTGTTTTGGAATTTTCTTAAATCAGATTTTGTATTATTACTACATTATTAAGTACTTTTGTTTTAAATTATTAAAATAATGAGCGAAAATTTAAAATTTGCAGTAATTGGAGGAGGAAGCTGGGCAACAGCGATTGCAAAGATGTTATGTGTGAATCTTTCAGAAATTGCCTGGTACATGCGTAATGACGCTGCGATAGAACATATCCAGAAATACAAGCACAATCCAAATTATTTAAGTTCGGTAGAATTTGACACTAAAAAACTTAGGTTAACTAACAATATAAATGAAGCAATTGAATATGCCGATTATGTCATTTTTGCTATTCCTTCTGCTTTCTTAGATGGTGAGCTAAAAAACTTAACGGTTTCTCTGGCTGATAAAATCATCTTTTCAGCTATTAAGGGAATTGTTCCTGAAACGAGTTTAATCGTTGGGGAGCATTTTCATATTCAATACGACATTCCTTATTATAATATTGGTGTTATTACCGGTCCCTGCCATGCAGAAGAAGTGGCTTTAGAAAGACTTTCTTATTTGACCATTGCTTGCGGTGATCCTGATAAAGCGAGTATTGTAGCCAAATCATTGTCCGGAAATTACATCAAGGCAAAAATTTCTGATGACATTATTGGTACTGAATATGCCGCAATGTTAAAAAATATTTACGCCATTGCTGCCGGAATTGCACATGGTTTGGGTTATGGAGATAACTTTCAGTCGGTGATGATGAGTAATGGTATTCGCGAGATGAAAAAATTCATCAAAAAAGTGCATAAAATGAAACGTAACATCAATGACTCCGCTTACTTAGGCGATTTATTGGTTACGGGATATTCTGTATTCTCAAGAAACAGAATGTTCGGAAACATGATTGGTAAAGGCTACACCGTAAAAAGTGCCATGATGGAAATGAGTATGGTTGCAGAAGGTTATTATGCAACCAAAAGTGCTTATAAACTTAATCAGGGCTACGGGGCACATACTCCAATTATCGATGCGGTTTATGCCGTTTTATATGAAGGAAAAGATGCTAAAGCTGTCTTTAAAAAACTAACGGAATCTTTGGATTAAATTTTCGTTTCCTTTCACAGTTTTCAATTGCAGTCTTAAATCTTATATTATAAAAAGAGCCAGAAAAATTAATTTTCTGGCTCTTTTTATTTGTCCAATTGTTAAGAAACACGGAAATGCAACGAAAAAACCTCAATATTTAACAAGAAATATTCTTCTTCACAATACATCAAACCTACATCTTATTTCAAAAAAGAAAGCTTTTTAGCCTTACAAAACCACAAAAACAGTATCGGCCTATATATCAACGATATAGGGTTGTTTTTCTAAAACTCAACAATTGTGTTTTTCTCACAATTAAAAGCATTCACAATTTTACAATCCCTTATTTTTCATTGCTTCGCAAAGAATTATTGATACATTTGCGTTATTATTTTTATTGATTCTAATTAAAAACAATGCGTCTCATTTTACTATTTTTTCTAATTTCTACTACTGTTTTTTCTCAAAGAGTGATAACAGGTAAAATAATAGATAAGGAAACTTCTACCACATTATCGGGTGTTTTTATTCTTGATACAAAATCTGATAACTGGAGTATTTCTGATAAAGAGGGAAAATTTATAATTACCATTCCTTATTTTGAAGATATAGAACTTAATTTCTCATTGCTGGGAAAAATGGAAACCAATATCATTTTAAAAAATGATCAGAATTACATCACTGTTTCTTTAGAAGACAATACACTTCGTCTTAAAGAAGTTGTCGTTACGGCTAATACAGAAAGAAAATATTCTGAACTGACATTAGGTACAAATGCCATCAATAATGTGCAGGCTTTTTCGCTAGATGATGTTTTACAGCAGCTTCCGGGACAAAGTACTACAAAATTTAATCTTAACGAGTTTAAAAATATTGTATTCCGTACCGCATCAGAATCGTCACTTTCTTATGCAACCAAAGCTTTTGGAACTTCTTTTGTGATGGATGATATCCCGATTTCCAACAACGAGAACATGCAGGCCTTTAATCCCAATTCAGGTCTGGGCGATTCTTTTGGCACAAAAACGAACACTTTTACAAATACCAATAAAGGAGTCGATTTAAGAGAGATATCGACTAATAATATTGAGGAAATAAAAGTCATTCAGGGAATTGCTTCTGCCAAATATGGTGATATGACTTCGGGACTTGTTTTAATAACGACAAAGGTTGGGAACAGTCCGTATCGTGTTTCTGCGTCGATAAGGGATGCGACATCTCAGCTTAATTTAACCAAAGGAGTCAAATTCAATTCCAATAACTCAATGAATTTCGGTATTAACTATCTGGATGCTAAAGCTGACCCGAGAGATAATATTTTAAATTTTAAAAGGGTAAACGGGAATATATCCTGGCAGTATAAAAACAACGATGCTACTGTAAAAAATACGGTAAACACCTCTTTCAGAATGAATCTCGATGATGCAAAGAGTGATCCGGACGATCTTACGGCTGTTGTTGTAAAAAATGAAAAGCAAGGATTTTCTATTTCGAATAATTTAATGTGGAAACCTAAAAATTTATGGGTAGACGGAATTAATGTCAACGCGAGTTTGAGTTACGACCGCCAGTTTAGCCGTAGAGAAAGATGGCTTAACACCTACACTTCCGCTGCAACTGATAGCCGTGAGGAAGGCATACACGAAGCCATCATTGTTCCTTCGCAATACACGAGTATTAGTACTGTAGAAGGTATTCCTATTGCGACATTCGTAACACTGGAAACGACAAAAACGTTGACCAACAAAAGCCATTGGATTCATAGTCTGGTTTTTGGAATTTCAAACAGAATGAGTTCCAATAAAGGAGAAGGAAGAAAAAATGCTGCTACCGGATTATTTAATCTATACACACTCGGAACAGAAGGATCAGGCAAGCTCGCCTACAGAGATTATGACTTTGGTCTGACAAAAACAGAATATCAGACGTCTGCTTATCTGGAGGACAGAATATTTAAAAAATTTGAAAACGATCGACTTTTAAATGTTGACTTAGGTGTACGCTTTGACAATCAAATGGGAAGTATTTCTTTACAGCCCCGCATAAATTCATCGTATACACTTAATAAAATAGTCCGATTACGGGCCGGAGGAGGGATATCATCAAAAGCACCCTCCCTAAACCAATTGTACACAGGCGACCGTTATTTTGATAAATTAGTAGGAAGCGGTATTTATACCTATCCCGGAATTTATCAAAAAGCCTGGATACAGACCATTATAACTCCCGGAGATAATTTAAACTTAAAGCCCAGTAAATCTTATCGAACAGAAGTTGGATTAGATATTAAACTGCCATTTGCTTCTGTCAATTTCACCGGATATTACAACAAACTCTTTGATGGTTTTTCAGGTCAGCAGGTTCCGGTTTATAAAATAATTCCAAAAGCACAGGTTATCGTTACAGGAACTGAGATTCCAACTTATGAAATTAGCGGAACCGAGAAGTTTTATTATATGAGCAATGCAATAACAAACAACAGCACCTCAGAAGATAAAGGTTTGGAAACGACCATTAATTTCAAAAAAATAAAAGCACTTAATCTGGATATAAGTATGAATGCTTCTTATACCTCGACAAAAGATTTTTCAGACGTAAAAGAATATTATCCTTCATCTAGTCTTCTTTCACCTGAACTATACGGCGTATATGATAAAAAAAACTATTGGATGGATAATTTTACAACAAGCTTTAATTTTAACTATCATATTCCGGCTGTCGGTTTGCTTGTTTCTGTAAGAAGTGAACACATTTTATTACGAAATTCTAAATCTCCCACCGGTAATTTTTTAAACGGTTACTTAGACACTGAACTTGTGTATCATGAAATTTCGACTGAAGACAGAACAAACATTCAGAAATACGGACATCTGATAAGAGATCCTGGCCAAACGCAAAGTAAACTTCAAAATGTACTACATAATTTTCATCTAAGGGTTTCTAAAGATTTTTTAAATGGTTTCAGCGTTTCGCTTTATTCTACCAACTTTTTAAACCTCAAACCCTATTATTACGATACAAGCGGCCTGAAAGTATTATCTAATATTGCCCCGCTTACATTTGGAGCAAGTCTTAATTATCAATTTTAAACTATATATACCATGAAAAAAACATTCCTTATTACTATAACTTTCATGTTAGGATTACTGATACAATCCTGCAGCAATAACGACGACGAGGCGTTAAAACCTGTAAACCTTACCGTAACGCTTCAATACGATGAGACATTCAATAGTCTTGCAACAAAAAAATCAACTGTTCTTATTGTAAATAACGAAACTGGAAATAAATACACTGTGGAAAGTGACAATAATGGTACTGCACAATTCAATCAGATTTTGCCTGGTATCTATTCTGTTTCTGCAACTAAAGTGATGCAGTCTGACGAGTTTACAGCAACCTTTGGTTATACACCAACTGAAACGGAAGTTAACTTTAATGGTGCCGAAGCAAGCTTAGTGGTAAACACAGCAACTGCTCCAGTCAATATTACAATGAAAACATCAAAAGTAGGTGACTTTGTTATTAAACAAATTTACTATGGTGGTTCTGACACTAAAAAAGGGGCTGTTTTTAGAGATCAGTTTATTGAAATTTACAACAACTCAAATGCAATACAATATGCTGACGGATTGTATATCGCACAATTATACGGTACGAATGTTACAACAGTATTTGCTTATACACTTTCTACAGGTCAATTTGACTGGAGTAAATCTGAAGAAATGACACTGGGTGATGCTGCAAACAAAGAGTATGTATACGCTTCTAATGTTGTACAAATTCCAGGAAACGGTACCCAATACCCGATACAGCCAGGAAAAAGTATTGTAATTGCTCAAAATGCTATTAACCACCAATCGAACTATATCGACAATACAGGAAAATCAGTAAGCATATTAAATCCTGAATTAACGGTTGATTTAAGTACTGCAGATTTTGAAGCATTTTTAGGAACTTCTTCTGGTGATCTTTATCAATTTGACATTCAAAATCCGGCAGTACCTGATTTAGGAATTGCATATTGGGGAAATGGAAACAATGACCTGATTCTGGATCCAAGCGGAAGACAATCTTTTGCCATTTTTAATATGAATACTGCTGAGTTTGCAAGTCTAAAAAAATACAAAAATCCTAAAGGCGAGAAGAATTCGTATTTACAGATTCCAACTAAAGTACTTACAGACGGTGTTGAACTTACAAAAGATTTAGGATCTGGTCTTGTACCCAAAAAACTGCCTGCACACGTAGACGGAGGAAACACTTATTTGCCAAGTGGTTCTTATTCTTCAAAATCTGTAATGAGAAAGACAAAAACAACAATTGGAGGAAGAATTATTTTACAGGACACCAATAATTCGACTAATGATTTTGTAGAAACAAAAGCAAATCCAAGAGGATTCAACTAAAATTTTCATTAATGAAAATCACAACTCCTACACTTATTAATACCAAAAGTAATGCCCTGAAATATTGGGCATTACTTCTTTTTTTTATTGTTAATCATTTTACAGGACAAGCTCAGGACAGTATAATGGTGACCAATCATCTTATTGATGTCCAGCTTAAAAATCAAATATTCAGATATCCTGTCAATTATACCGGACAGCACATCAAAGATTTCACTTTTACAGAAGTATCATACGAATACCAAAAAAATGAATTCGCCAGAAAACAGATCGCGAATGAAATTAATTCTTATCAGTTTTTAGCTCAGGGCTATTATACGACGAGATCAAAATGGAATTTATTTGGCAATTTATCCCTTAAAAAAACAGACGAAAAAGATTTGGGATGGGTTCTTTCTGACGATCGTTCTGAAGAACAGGAAGTTATTCTTCCTCATTATTTTTATGTTCCCAGAAAAGCCAACTGGACTAATCAGGAATATAAAATTAGCGGAGGACTTTCTAAGGATATTACCAATCACATATCAATTGCTGCAAAACTTCATTACAATGCCGGAAAATACACTAGAAATCTGGATCCGAGGCCTGAAATTATTTCAAGGAAAATTGGAGGAGAATTACAACTGGGATATCAGTTAAAAGAAAACCATAAAATTTTTGCTCTGGCAGATTATGCCAGATCTGATAAAGATTTTTCATACAAATACAAGGATACACATTCTAATGTAGAGGGCAATTCGGATACTTATTTGCGATTTAATACAGGGTACGGAAGAATTATTAATTATTTCAAGTCTAATTATTACAACAGTACACGATTTCTTTATAAAGAAAATCAAAACAAAATGGGCTTAGGTTATAACTTTAGTACTAAGAACAGCAAGTTTACTGTTTTATATTATAACCAAAAATCAGATAACAATTTCTACAGCGACGTTTTTGACAATCCAGATAACCAAAGGCTGACTATTAAAACAACTACCAATCATGCTGAGCTATTTGCTTTGCATAAATGGGATAAAAAAGAAATAAAAACAACATTGAAATTTGACAAAAGCAAGGCTCAAAATTATGATTTAAAAAATAATGGCTATAATTATAAAAACAGTTTAAATGCAATTAGTTGGTTAAGTGCTGTTTCACAAAAAACAGGCTCGCATATTGATTATCTATTTGGATTGGATGTCCTTTACCAAAAAAACCAATACAATGATATTATGGCGACCAATGATACTGAAATAAACTCGCTTAATACAGGGATATTTGGAAGCAGGGATTTTTCATTTGGAAAAAGTAAATTAAACTCCACCGTAAGTTTTAATATGTATTTCCCGCTTCCGTCAAAATTAGAATATTACGAT
The DNA here is from genome assembly GCA_900129595.1 of Flavobacterium frigidimaris. GTDB lineage: Bacteria > Bacteroidota > Bacteroidia > Flavobacteriales > Flavobacteriaceae > Flavobacterium > Flavobacterium frigidimaris. The sequence goes on from FQWG01000004.1 coordinate 21,782, forward strand.
ACTTCCGGGGGCACAGATGCTGCTTTTCTAAACGAAGTCATTATTTATGATTATGTCGTGAGTACCACAAATTATTTTGCTCCTGCGTTGCGATTAGAATACAGTTATCCGGTAAAAAACAATAAAACAGTGGTTTTCTTTACCAACTTTAAAGAAAAAATAGCACTAAAAAAACAAAATGACTACAATGCCATTATCAATACCAATACTACTTATTGGATTCAGTGTGGTGTACAATTAAATTATTAAAAATGAAAACAAAGTTTATTGCCATTGGGGTAATGGTACTATCACTTATTATCGTTTCTTATACTAAGATTAACCCAACGCTTTCTATTTCGGAATTAAAAAAATTATACAGCAGCGGCGATTATCAAAAATGGCCAAAGCCAGAAGTAGATTCGCTTGTTTATGCACAAGGTTTTGAAGACATAGGTGTTCTGGGTCAACCTGAATTTCCTGAAGACAACAAATACAGCGAGGAAAAAGCAGCCTTAGGGAAAGTCCTTTTTTTTGATCCTCGATTGTCCAAATCGGGACAGATTTCCTGTGCCAATTGTCATGATCCGGAGTTGAACTGGGGAGATGCCAGAAGGGTTTCTTACGGAGAAGGAAGATTGCAAGGCATCAGAAATTCTCCGAGTTTAATGAATATCGCTTATGCGAAAGTTTTCTTTTGGGATGGAAGGGCGGTAACGCTTGAAGATCAGGCAAGCTTTCCTATAAAAGATACCAAAGAAATGAATTTTCATATCGATTTAGCGACAAAAAGACTCAATAAGATAAAAGGCTACAAACCTTATTTTCAAAAAGCTTTTGGCAAAGAAAAACTCACGCAAACCGAGATTTTAAAAGCCATTGCCACTTTCGAAAGAACCTTAATAAGTCCGAAAAGCAGATTTGACAAGTTTGTCGCAGGAGATTCTACACAATTAACGAACAAAGAAGTTGAAGGTTTGCATTTATTCCGGACCAAAGCCCGTTGCATCAATTGCCACAATACGGCTAATTTCTCTGATAATAAATTCCACAATATAGGTTTGACTTATTACGGCAGAGAATACGAGGATTTAGGCAGGTACAATATTACCGGAAAAGCCGAAAATGTAGGCGAATTTAAAACGCAATCATTAAGAGGAGCTGCACAAAATGCCCCTTATATGCACAATGGTTTATTTCCGAATTTGCGTGGCGTTTTAAACATGTACAATGCAGGAATGCCGCAACCTAAAAGAAAAGAAAGTCAGGTAAATAATACTTTGTTCCCGACAACTTCAAGATTAATACAAAAATTACAATTGAAGCAATCAGAGGTTAATGCTTTAGAAGCTTTTATAAATAGTTTGTCAACCGGAGCTTATAAAATGAGACCGCCGGAGTTACCGCAATAGTTCTTCTTTTAGAAAATAGAGCAAAGAATAAAGAGAATAGATTTCTATATTTTGAGAATAAAAAAAGAGTCAAGACTAATTTTAATTGCGTCTTGACTCTTTTTGTTTTATTTATTCGCTTTCTTCCAGCTTCTTTATTCTATTTTCTTTATTCTATTCTCTTTATTCTATATTCTATTCTCTTTACTTCACCATCACACCCTCAACAAACAAAATCGGCACTTCTTCCGTATCGTTTTCGTTGATTAGATTTGATTTGAAAATGAATTTCTTGTCGTATAGCTTATTGTCGATAAAGAATGTTACCATGAATTCGTTGTTTAGAACCAACAAACTTTTTTCGACCATTTCGATTTTTACTACAGAAACGGCTGGAACTTCTACAAAAGCGTGACGTAAAACCGAAGTTTTTTTCATTTCGCCATCTATCGTTCCAAATGCTTTTGAAACAACCATTACGCTGTCTAAATTGAAGTCGCTGTCGTTTACAAGATAAGCGTACCACACTTTCTCCATAAAATCATCGCTCCATTCCTGAACAGCGGCCAGGAATACGTTTTCTACTTCGGGGATTGTTATATCTTTTTTCATTGTTTCGTGAACTGTAAAATGTAAAAAGTGATTAGGAAGCAGCAAACTTCTAACTAATCACTTTTTACTTATAACTTTTTTTAAATATTAGCCTTGAATTGCTCTAAGAAACGAACGTCGTTTTCGTAAAACATACGAATATCGCCAATTTGGTACAAAAGCATTGCAATACGCTCTACTCCCATTCCGAAAGCAAAACCGTTGTATTCGTCCGGATTGATATCGCAATTTTTAAGAACGTTAGGATCTACCATTCCGCAACCTCCAATTTCTAACCAACCGGTTCCTTTTGTGATACGGTAATCAGTTTCAGTTTTCAGACCCCAATAAATGTCAATTTCGGCACTTGGTTCTGTAAATGGAAAGTATGACGGACGTAAACGAATCTTAGATTTTCCGAACATTTCTTTGGTAAAATAAAGTAATGTTTGTTTCAAATCGGCAAACGATACATCTTTATCAATGTATAAACCTTCGACCTGGTGGAAAATACAGTGAGAACGTGACGAAATTGCTTCGTTACGAAAAACACGTCCCGGAGAAATAGTACGAATTGGCGGTTTGTGATTTTCCATATAACGCACCTGAACAGATGATGTATGCGTACGCAACAACACATCAGGATTAGTCTGAATGAAAAATGTATCCTGCATATCACGCGCCGGATGGTATTCCGGTAAGTTTAATGCGGTAAAATTATGCCAGTCGTCTTCGATTTCCGGACCTTCGGAAACGTTGAAACCAATGTTGGCAAAAATATCTATAATTTGGTTTTTAACGATCGAAATAGGGTGACGCGAACCAATAATTACCGGTTCTGCAGCACGCGTTAAATCGCCAAACATTCCTTTAGATTCTTCCTTACTTTCAAGCTCTTCCTGAATAGCTTTTACCTTTTCTTCTGCGGCAGTTTTTAAAGTATTCATTACTACTCCAAAATCTTTTTTCTGGTCGTTTGGAATATTTTTAAACTCATTAAAAAGTTCTCTTACTAAACCTTTACTCCCCAAATATTTAATACGGAATTGCTCTAAGGATTCTTTATTTTTATCATTAAAGGCTTTAGCTTCCTCTATATGTTGTTTTATCTTGTCTATCATCGATCTTACTTTGAAGGTGCAAATTTAAGGATTTTGTTCTAAGTATGAGGTCTAAAATTTAAAGTTTCCTTTCAAATTCATGAATCTATCTTATCAAACTAATTTTCTGTTCTATTTGATTGACTTTTTCCAGCCAAAAAGTTATTCCTTCGTCGTTTTTAATAATTTCTTTTTTATGTTTTGATGCCACTTTACCCAGTTCAGCCCAACTTTTATTCCATTCTTTATCTCGCTCGATATTATTCGTCGGTTCTATTCTGGAACGCCAAAACTCTATATTTTTAAAGTATTTTTCTTTTAAATCTTCAAAATACTCGATTAGTTTTTCTTTAGAATTAGGAATATAACCCGGCCCGCTGCAGCCACAAGAATGAAAAGCGATTCCAACAGAATAGAGACTTTTCATATGTTCCCATTTTTTGAGATCATCTTTTCTGGGCGATTCAAAATCAAGTCCCATACTCGCCATTAAGTCCCCACATTCCGGACATTTAGCTTCCTGAACTGATTTTTCACCTCTTTGTATGTCATTCATCAATCTTCTTTTAAATGTCTTTCGACAATTAAAACAAGCATAATGTGGTTTATAAGAACCCATTGCATATCTACACATTTCTTTCTGGTTTTCAGTCGCAGTTTTCAGTCGCAGTCGCAGTTTGGCACTGTAAACTGCGACTGTAAACTGAAAACTAAAAAACTATTCAATAAGTTCTCTTTCTAAAAAATAATTCACAATGGCTTCTTTCATCAAAACCGATTGTTCTCCCGCTCTTAGTGACGGCAATTCTTCTTTTACTTTGTAATGTGGCCATCCTTCTGCGTCAAAAAAATCGAATTCATAAAAACCGTAAGGTTCTAATAATCGGCAAATAGCGATGTGCATCAGGTTTAATTTTTCATCTTTTTTGAATTCACGGTGTACTTTTCCGAGTTCCTGAACTCCAATTAGGTAAATTATGGCATCTAAATCTAAATCTTCTCCTTGCGAGAACTGATTAGATAATATATCGACGAGCTTTTCCCATCGCTCTTTTAGTTGTGTATCTCTGGACATTTTATTTGTGGATTTTAGATTTTAGATTTCAGATTGAAGAACAATTTAAAGATTATTTAAACGTAATTTCTACTATCATAGCTCTAAAATTATTATCGCAAAGATAGGAAGTTCAAGTCCAAACACCTAAAATTAAAGATTTCTCATATATTATTAATAAATGGGCCGCGGATTTAATCGATTGAACGGACTTACGTTGTTTTTTGTTTGTCCATATGTTTTTTAAACACATAGAAACATAGACTTAACTTTATCAATAAGTCTGTATTAAAAAAACTAGTTTTTCTCACATAGCCAATTTCGAATAATAACAATCCTCAAAAGCTAAAACCTTTGCGCCATTGAACCTTTGCATCTTTGAACCTTCAAAAAGCAGATAATTCTTTTATATTTGCGCCTTAATTAAATGAAAACAGAAACATGAGTTTTTTTGATATTATTGTTGCGGCTCTTCTTGCTTTTAGTTTATACAAAGGCATAACAAACGGGCTCTTTGTAGAAATCGCTTCTTTTATTTCTTTATTGTTGGGAATCTACATTGCTATTAAATTCTCTTCTTTTATGAAGGAACTGATCATGAAACACGTTTCGTGGAATCCGAACACCATACAAATTACCGCTTTTATTCTAACGTTTATTCTGGTTGTAATTGGTGTTTATTTCTTAGCCAAAATCCTTACCGGAATTGCGGATTTTGCTTTTCTGGGATGGGCCAATAAATTGGGCGGCGGTTTTTTCAGGGTTTTAAAAACGATTCTGATTCTGAGTATATTTATTGCCTTATTTGAGAAAATGAACTTCAATGAAACTTTTGCAAAAAAAGAAACTCTCGATAAATACTTTTTTTATAATCCTGTAAAAAAAGTAGCCGCTTTCGTTTATCCTTCTATCGAAAAATGGTACGATACTTTTAAGGAAGAGCATGTTAAAAGTTCTGAAGAGAAATCAACTGAAAAAGAATAAATATTATTTCAAAAAGAAAGTCTCAGCGGGACAATATATTTATAAAATATGGAGCTCCGATGGAGCTTCATTGACCTATCTACAATTATTTGCTATAAACATACCGCTCCGATGGAGCTTAAAAACAATAAACCCTACAGGTTTTAAAAACCTGCAGGGTTTGGCAAAAATTACGTTTAGCACTATTTTACCAGTTTATTTCTAGTTTTTCACCTTTTTTCAAGGTGATATTTTGTTTTTTATCTCCACTTCTTAAAACGGTTTTCCCTCCTGTTTTTGAAAAAACTGTGACTTTCTTTAAGACTTTATTCTCCCAATTCATTTCGATTTCAAATCCGCCACGGGCACAAATTCCTTTTACAGAACCGGTTTCCCAGGCATCCGCTAAAGCGGGTAATAATCTGATTTCGTTTTCGTCTGATTGTACTAACATTTCGGCAACGGCTGCAGCTCCGCCAAAATTTCCGTCGATTTGAAATGGCGGATGTGCGTCGAATAAATTCGGGTAGGTTCCTCCTCCTCTCCTTGGTTTATCGGTTTTCTTTCCGTCGGGATCTACGTAACGCAATAATTCGCGGAACATTTTATAGGCGCGGTTTCCGTCCCAAAGTCTTGCCCAAAGATTGATTCTCCAGCCTTTTGACCAGCCTGTGGTTTCATCGCCTTTTATTTCTAATGTCTTTTTTGAAGCTGCCGCTAAATCAGGAGTTTTCTCCGGCGTGATATGATCACCGGGAAAAAGTCCGAATAGTTGTGATTGATGACGGTGTTTTGGATCTTCGTCATTCCAGTCAAAATACCATTCCTGAAGATTTCCTTTTTTACCTATTTGATACGGATGAAATTTAGAAAGTGCTGCTTCTAACTTTGCCCTGAAATCGGCATCCGTATTTAAGACTTTTGAGGCTTTTATCGTTTTATCGAAACATTCTCTGATCATGGCTAAATCTGCTGTTCCTCCGTACATTGTCGCACCAATAAAACCGTCTGGTGCCACGTATTTATTTTCCGGGGAAGTAGATGGTGATGTAATTAGATTTCCGTTTTTATCAGTAATCATCCAGCCTAAAAAGAATTGTGCTGCACCTTTCATAATCGGATAACCTTCATTTTTCAGGTAACTTTTATCCTGCGTAAAAACATAATGTTCCCAAATGTGGGTGCTTAACCAGGCGCCTGCCAATGGCCAGCACGCCCAACTTGGATCTTCTTTTCCAAATTGTCCCACGGGATTTGTCATTGCCCAAATATCTGAATTATGCGCTGCAGCCCAGCCTTCGTTTACGCCATAAAAAGTCTTTGCCGTCACTTTTCCGGTTACCGTAAGATTTTTGATAAAACTTAAAAGCGGCATATGCAATTCTGAAAGATTGGTGTTTTCTGCCAGCCAGTAATTCTCTTCGAGATTAATGTTCATGGTGTAATTACTGCTCCATGGCGGGTTCAAATGCGGATTCCAAATACCTTGTAAATTCGCAGGAACGCCCAAAGTTCTGGAACTGCTAATTAGCAGATAACGTCCGTAATTGAAATACAGGATTTCGAGGTTTTTATCTTCTTTTCCGTCCGCGTAACGCAATAAACGTTGGTCTGTTGGCACATCCGGAGCGGTTGTTTTGCCTAAATCTAACGTAACACGGTTGTAATATTTTTGATAATCGGCAACGTGTGCTTCTTTTAACTGATCGAATGTTTTTGCAACTGATTTATTGAGGTTTTGCAATGCAATGGACACATCATCTAATCCCTCAGTTGACGGATTTTTGTTAAAACCATTAAAACTTGTCGCCACTGATATATAAATATAAGCTTCAGTAGCATCTTTTAACGTTAAAGTAGCATTGGAACTTGTAATCTTCCCGTCTGTTTTTTTGATTTGAATTAAAGTTGTAAATCTTGTTCCTCTTTCATTTACTTCTTTATATTTTGGTAAAACCGAATATCCGGCATTTTCATGAATTGGAGCAGATCCTTTCATCACCAGAACATTATTTCGTACTTCGGCATTTGATTTCAGCAAACTCCTTAAATTAATATCAAAATTTAAAGCTCCTTTTTCACTGCTTGTCAATTTGATTACCATGATTTGATCGGGTGCCGAAACAAAATATTCACGGGTAAATTTTATACCGTTCATTTCATAACTCACTTTTGATACTGCATTCGAAATATCGAGTTCGCGATAATAATTGACTGCTTTTCCTTTCTCGGAATTATTGATTTCTACTGTTCCTAAAGGCGCATACGACTCTGAGTTTTTGCCTTGGATTTTTTTGTTTAATTCGTCGGCTAGTTTATAGTTTTCGTTTTTGAGTGCTTCGCGAATAGCCGGAATGTTTTTGTAGGCTTCGGGATTCATATTGGCATTTACGGGTTCACCTGACCAAAGCGTAATGTCGTTGAGATAAATTTTATCTGAATTTGCTCCGCCAAAAACAGTTGCACCCATTTTTCCGTTTCCTAAAACCAGGCTTTCTTCAAAAAATTCTGCTGGCTGATTGTACCATAAAACATGAGAAGATTGCGCATTCATATTGATGCACAAAGAGGTAAATAGTAAAGTGAGAAATGTTTTTATGAGGTTTGATTTCATGTATTCTTTTTTGATTTTGAATTTCGTTTAAATATATGCCGTTCCTATGGAACTCTCTTTACGTTCCTGGTTTTTTTTATCAACGGATTAACATCCGTTGCTACAAATATGTCGTTCCTCCGGAACTTTGATGACCTGTGTTTTTACTTGCATATCCTAACAGGTTGAAAAAACCTGTTAGGATATTGAAACCCAATGTGTGTGCGTGAGGGATAGAGCTAAGCTACCGCAGTAGCAGTGAAAGCCCGACCTTATTTGCGAAAGGCGCACATAAGCGGTTTGTTAAGTAGCGCCTTTTGTAAATACGGTCACGCCCAAATGTCACACAAAAATATTATTTACTAACCTTATAGATTTCATTTGCCGTAATCATTTCCCAATTATCGGTTCTGAAAGGCGATGCCGGAAACTTTTCTTTGTTGAAAAGATTGATTTCGGTATCATCGTCTGCCCAACCGTAATGAATGGCAACGGGATTTTTTACTTCGTCGCTTGAAACGATAACTTTATTGTTCTTGATTATCGCTTTCGCGGAATGAAAAACTTTGTCGGCTCCGGCAATTTCGAATCCTTTTACGTTTTCTGAATGATCAGAAGTGGATAATCCGCTTCCGAGATTGTCGAAAGTAAGGATTATTTCGTTTCCTTTTATTTCCTGAGATTTAAAAGTTGGTCCGCTACAGATTTGTTTTTTGCCGTAAACGTTATTTAGCGCAATTGCAGCCAAACGCAACCCTACGTCTTGTTTATTCGTTGGGTGAATGTCTTTTGCGTTACCAATATCAGTGGTGACAACCATTCCGGTATTTTTTAACTTTAAAGTTTCGAGCTGTGCTTCGCGAAGTTCTGCCCAACGGCTTCCTACTTTACTGTTTCCGTTGAACTCGTTGAAGGTTGATAATTGTACGAAGTAGAAAGGGAAATCGCCTTGATTCCATTTTGTACGCCAATCGTTGATCATTAACGGAAATGCTTTTTTGTATTGTTTTGCACGCCATACATTGGCTTCGCCCTGATACCATAAAACGCCCTGAAACACATACGGAATCAACGGATTTACCATCGCATTGTATAATAACGATGGATAACTGTTGGGTGAAACGGCTATTTTTACCTGTACAACATTGAATTTCCAAAGTCCTTCAAGCGGTAAATTGCTGTCTTTGAACTGAATTTTTAGATCGGCAGAATCGCCGTAAATTCCGCCACCGCCAGAGTAATCAGCAATTCTTAATGCGATTACGTTTTTACCTTCTTTAAGAACACCTGGTGGAATTTTATAAACTCGTAGTGTTTCCCAAATTTTATTTGTTCCAACTTCAACTCCGTTTACGTAGGTAATGTCTTCATCGTCTACTTTTGAGAGATGCAAAACGGCTTCACTTTTAGCTTGTTCAGCCGTTAAAGTAATTGTTTTACGCATCCAGACCACGCCATCGATATTGCCTATTTGTTGGTTTTCCCAAAGGGAAGGTACTTTTATTTCGGGCCAGTTTTTATCATTAAAATCAAATGTTTTAAACTGATCTTCATTTTTCATAGAAACATCAAAACCCTGAACTTTTTTTACATTATCCAGAACGGACTTTTTATACACTTCAAAAACAGCATCCATATCCACCTGAGGAACATCGGCAATCATGGTTTTGAATTCGCTGCTTTTTTCAAAAGCTTCACGGCTTGTCCAGGTTTCTACGTTTGTTCCGCCCCAGGAAGTATTGATGATTCCGATTGGGATTTTTAATTCGGTATATAGTTTCTTAGCGAAAAAGAATCCTGCTGCTGTAAAATCACGAATATTTTCTTTGTTGGCAACCAACCATTTTCCGGCTTTTAAATCTTCTTTCGGAGTCCCGCTGAGATCCTGTGCAACTCCAAAATGACGAATCATAGGATAATTTGAATCGGCCATTTCTTTTTCGGCATTCATGGTTTTATACATCTGGAATTCCATGTTCGATTGTCCGCTGCAAATCCAGACTTCGCCAACCAAAATATCTTTGATGGTGAGTTTGTTTTTTCCTGTAATGGATAACTCAAAAGGTCCACCGGCTTTTTCGGCAGACAGTTTTATCATCCATTTTCCGTCTTTATCAGCTTGCGTAGTTTTTATTTGTTTGTTGAAATGAACCTCAACTTTTTCATTTGGTTCTGCCCAACCCCAAACCGGAATTTCTTTGTTGCGCTGCAAAACCATTCCGTCAGAAAATAATAAAGGCATTCTAACATTGGCATTGGCCAAAATGCTGCACATTATAAAAAGAAAGATGATGCTTTTATTCATTGTCATTATTTTTTTAACCATATAAGTGATATAAGAAAATTTAAGTTTTAGATGCGGCTTGTGCTTGTGTTTTCTTATATCACTTATATGGTGAATTCATTATTTTTATTGTAATCCTTCAATCATTGCATTTAGCGCCTGAGTGTCAGAAACCGTATTGTTAGCTCTATTAATGATTCCGAAACTGTTATCGCCAAGACTTCCTTCGTCCCAATAGAATGGCAATAAACCATTTGCTTTAGCTGTTTTTACAACCGTTTTTAAATAATAAGCTCTTGATTTTAAATGTAAAGTTAAGGCATCGCCGGTTAAAGTAGTTCGGCGAATGGCGCCAAACTCTCCTAACAAAACAGGAATTCCTTTATCGACAAATTGTGTTTTCATTAATTTAAAGTATTTCTCTAAATCTGCTTCTTCACCCCAAGTTACATTTCGATCTGTATCTGTTGTCGAGTGATAACCTGTTCCCCAATAATAGAACATTTTTCCCCAGGATTCGTCTTTGGTTAATCCGGCGAAATTCCATGGTGTATAATAATGTACTTCGACCATCATGCGATTTGCTGCTGCATCTGTTGGCAAAGTCAACATTAGTTTATTTGTTTTTTCTATGTCTGTTGTTGGTCCCTGGACTACTAATGTACGGTATGCATTTTTACCTCCGGTGGAACGAACTGCATCGATAAAAGTTTGGTGATAAGATGTTAAAACTGCCATTTGTGCCGCATCTTCAACAGCCGGTTCATTGGCACTGGCAAAAAGCAAGTGTTCATCGAATCCGCGTAAGTGTGTTGCGATTTGTTCCCAGAAAGCTTTTTGCTTGGCATTATTTTCTTCTTTTTTGGCTTCGGTGATATTGTTTTCTAACCAGCCACCATCCCAGTGAATGTTTACTACCACATACATATTATTGTCTACACAATATTGCACGACTTCTTTTACTCGGTCTAACCATTCGGTTCTGATTTGAGCCGTTGCGGTATTGGCTAAATATTGATTCCATGAACATGGAATTCGAATAGCATTGAAACCGCTTGCTTTGACAGCATCGATTAACGCTTTTGTTACTTTTGGATTTCCCCAGGCGGTTTCTCCGTTAGTAGCTTCTAAAGTGTTGCCAATATTCCATCCTAACTTAATTTTTGCTGCTAATTGAACCGCTGTGCTGCTCATTCCCGAAGCATCAGCCGCAATAGGATTTGTGTTGTAACTTGGGTATAAACCGGCAACAGGATTTCCTGCTGCTTGCGAAACTGCGATCTGAACCGGTGCAGCTTCGCCTGAACTTACTGTAATAGTTGCTGTTCTTGCGTTAGTTGTTTGGTTTTCTAAGGCTGTTATTTTTACAATAACTGTCCCGGTAACTCCTGCCGACTGGCTCAGTTGTATCCAGTTGGTATCAGAACTTGCAATTGTCCAGGTCTGAACATTGGTGTTGATTTTAAAAATAGCATCGCTGCCTTTGCCAACAAAATCAATTTTATTGGTATCTACAGTCAGCGTTTTTTCTACAGGCGCCGGATTTACCGCATCTTTGTCTGAACTACACGCCCAGATAGTCAAAAATGACAAACATAAAATGGCACTAAACAGGTAACTCTTTACAGTATTTTTCATTTGGTTTGGTTGGTTTAATAGTTAGTTTTAAGTTTTATTCACGCAAAATCCTTTTTATTTATTAAAATAACCGTTGGTGTAATGCATAAAATTTAATTAAACACATAGAAACATAGATACTATGATTCTGAAAAAAAGAAATCAAAAAGAAACTAGTTTCTACACATAGTCCCGATAGCTATCGGGATGTGTTAATGCAAGTGAAACGCCTTTTTGAGTTCAATAAATTCTATGTTTCTATGTGTTAAAAATAATTACACTCCTACAGGTTAAAATAATGCTCTTTAATAAAAATTAAAGAGCATTACAGTTTCAAACTTTATTTGATTGTTACAACAACTTCTTTTTTGATATCTCTGGAAGAGTTTCCTAATTTCAACGTATATTTTCCAGGCTCAACAGTCCATTTTTTAGCGGTTACATCGTAATACGCCAATTCTTTTACCGGAACTTTAATGGTTACTGTAGCTGAGCTTCCTGCTTTTACCCATGTTTTCTGAAAACCTTTTAATTCCTGTGCTGCACGTGTTATTTTCGAATCTGATTTTGAAGTATATAACTGAACTACTTCTTTTCCATCTACTTTTCCTGTGTTTTTTACGTCTACAGAAACTGTGATTGTTTCGTTTTCTGCATACGAAGTTTTGTCTGTTTTTGCAGTATCGAAAGCAAAAGTGGTGTACGACAATCCAAATCCGAAAGGATATAATGGCGCGATATTTTTAGTATCAAACCAACGGTATCCTACTAAAATTCCTTCGGCATAGTTTACTGTTTTTCCTCCAGGGAAACTGTTTGTTGCGTGTGCCGGAGAATCCATAATTTGTTTCGGCATTGTCCATGGTAATTTTCCTGATGGATTTACTTTTCCTAAAATCACATCTGCCAATGCATTTCCGCCTTCTGAACCATTAAACCAACTCCAAACTAATGCTGATGTTTTTTTGCTTACGGCATCAATATTAAACGGAGCTCCCGCAATCATCACTACAATAGTTCTTGGATTTACGGCCAATACTTTCTGAATTAATTCTTCCTGACCAAATGGTAATTTTAAGTTTCTACGATCTGAAGCCTCTGTTTCGTAATCACGGTTTGAACCTGCAAATATGATGGCAACATCTGATTTTTTAGCAGTTTCTATCGCTTCCTGCAATTTAGCCGGATCTAACTGATCGATTGTTACCGGGCCGTTTGAGGTTATGTTTCCTAAATTTCCTTTGTTTTTCTCATCGTAACGCTCTAAATATCCTTCAGCATAATTGATTTTTATTGATGACGGCAATCTGTTTTTTAAACCTTCAAGCGGTGTAACTTCTCTTTTTGTTTTTACACCAGCGCCAAATCCTCCAAGGGCATTTTTCTTGGTTGCATTGTTTCCAATTACAGCAATAGATTTTACTCCGTCTAATTTTAATGGCAATGCGTTATTTTCATTTTTCAATAAAACGATGTCTTCCGCAGCAATTTTATAAGCATCCTGATAATGTGCTTCGGTGGCGATGCTTCCTTTTACACGGTCTTTTCCGCCCATCGCTTTTACCTGAAATAAAGTGCGCAGGATTCTTTTTACGTGAATATCAATTTCTGCTTCTGAAATTTCTTTGTTTTTAGCGGCAGCAATTAATTTATCGGCAAGGAAAAACTCATTGAAAGGTTTTGGAGTTCCCATTTCAATGTCTAATCCATTTTTTAAAGATTTTACAGTAGAATGTACTGCAGCCCAATCTGAAACTACAACGCCTTTGAATCCCCATTCGTCACGAAGGATTTTATTTAGCATATAATCATTCTCACACAAATATTCTCCTCTAAATTTATTATAAGCCCCCATCACACTATAGGCATGAGCTTCTTTTATCGAAGCTTCGAATGCCGGAAGGTAAATTTCACGAAGTGTACGTTCGTCAATTTGTACATCGACAAAATCACGATTGGTTTCCTGATTGTTGGCTGCAAAATGTTTTACACAAGCCATCACATCATTGTCCTGTAAACCAACAATTAATGGCACTGCAATTTTTTTATTCAAAAACGGATCTTCAGACATATATTCATACGTTCTTCCTCCAAGTGGTGTTCTCACAATATTTATGGCTGGCGACAGCAACATGTCTTTGTCTCTGGCGCGTAATTCCTGCCCGACACTGTTTCCAAAAGTATACGCCATTTCAGCATTCCATGTTGCGGCTAAACCTCCGCCTGCGGGATAATAAGTAGCAAAATCATCTTTTAATCCTGCCGGAGCCCAGTTGTCACGCGAAATTTCTTCACGAACTCCTAAAGGTCCATCGGCCATTTTAAGTTCAGGAATTCCCAAACGTTTTACGCCTCCGCTAGTAAACATGCTGTTACCGTGCAGCATTCCTATTTTTTCCTCAAGCGTCATTTGAGCAACCAACTTGTCGATTTCGGCATCAAATTGGGATCCTATTTCTTTGCCTTTGTACTCTTTTGCTTCGCCTGAATCAGAAACTGATTTTTGAGTTTCATTTTTACACGACGTAAATATTGCAAAAGCCAATGCCGCTGACAGGTATATGATTTTGTTTTTCATAAATTGTGGTTTTTTAGTTTTTGATAGTTTTTTTGAAATGTAACTCTAATCGTTATCTGAATAAACCCGACAGGTTTTAAAAACCTGTCGGGTCAATCTAAATCTATAAATTACAGTTTTTTAAATCGAATTGCTGTTCCTCCTGCTCCGCCTAAATGTAATTTTAATACATCTGAAGCTTTCACCGTTTTCTTAGAAATCGCTATTGCAGCCGGATTATGTGTTTCGTCTGTTCCTTCTGCATCAGCATAAATCTGCGCTTCGTAAGTTGCATTTGGATCTAAAAATGATAAAGCAACATTTACGTCTCTTGCCTTTTCGTTTGTGATTGTTCCTAAATACCAATCGGCACTTTTTCTGTCTTTACGAACTGTTGTGATGTATTCGCCAATTTTACCTTCTAAAACTTTTGTGTCTTCCCAATCTGTCGGAACATCTTTTAAGAATTGCAATGCCGGTTTTCCTTCGTAGTTTTCAGGAAGATCGGCCATCATCTGGATTGGGGCATAAATCGTTACATATAATGCCAATTGCTGCGCTGCTGTTCCATGAACTCTTTTTCCCGGATATCCTTGTTTTACCTCAACATCAAAAATTCCCGGTGTATAATCCATTGGTCCTGAAAGCAATCTGGTGAACGGAAGAATCGTCAAGTGATTTGGCGGATTTCCTTCGCTCCATGCGTTGTACTCTTGTCCACGAGCTGCTTCTCTTGAAACCATGTTCGGAAAAGTTCTGCGTTCTCCGGTATCTTTTATAGATTCGTGATATAAAACGGCTAAATCATATTGTGCTGCTTTTTCTAAAATATATCTGAAATAATTCACTCCAAATTGTCCGAAGTGCATTTCTTTCATATTTAATTTTGAACCTACGTGGCCAATTTTAACGGAATGAATTCCCAGTTTTTTGTACAATGCAAAACCTGCATCGACTTCTTTTAAATAATTAATCAGGTTTGAACCTGTTTCGTGATATCCGATTAATTCAACGTCTTTTTTCTTTCCGTATTCCACCACTTTTTCAAGGTCGAAATTATCTGCACTTTTAGTAAAACTGAACATGTGCATATGATTTTCATACCATTGTGGTGTCCAGCCTTTGTTCCATCCTTCGATCAGTAAATGATGAAATCCTTCTTTGGCAGTAAAATCGATATATTCTTCGGCATGTTTGGTTGTTGCGCCCTGAATATCACTTTCCCAAAAGGAATATTTCCCGATGTGCATTCCCCACCAAATTCCGAAATATTTATAGGGTTTGAAATAATTTGTGATGTTTTTTAATTTGTTGGGTTCGTTCAGGTTTAAAATCAAATAAGAAGTGATTAAATCGGCCGGAGTTTCGCCAATCTGAAGCGTTCTCCAAGAAGAGGTGAAAGTGTCTTTTACACGTACTTTTACACCATCAGCCCAAGGCACCAAATCAGATTTAAGCTGAGTTCCGTTTGTGTTGACCAAAGTCATACTCGCAAAATCAACCAGGTTGGCTTCATGAAAACTCAAGGCTAATCCGTTTTTGCTTTCGATGGTTAATGGAGTCAAAACGGTATCAAGTGTACTTACGGGAGCGTCTTTGAAAAGATATTCATCACGGTTTTCTCTATTTGCGGGAATCCACCATGCTTTTCCATCTTCTTTCAGGTTAAAAGTCGTTTTTTCATCCATAATGAAAATACTGTCTTTTACATTTTGTTTTGGATAGACGTATCTAAAAGCAATTCCGTCATCAAACGCGCGAAACTGAACTTCTAGCTTGCGTTTATTTCCGCTTTTTTGCTGTAATTGAACAGAAAGCTGATTGTAGTGATTTCTAATATTTTTCTTTTCTCCCCAAACTTGTTCCCAGGTTTCATCAAAAGTAGAGTTTTTCACACTTTTGATTTCAAAATCGGTACTTAAATTTTCATTTCCTTTTAACAAAAACCCCATATCTGATGCTGTAATCACTTCGGTTTTTCCGTGCGACACTGCATATTTTGGAGCGTTTTTTACTAATTCGAATTTAATTTTGTTTTGCCCGTTTGGCGATGCCAGTTCGTAAGCATTTTTATTTTTCTGACTGTATCCAATCGAAACTGAAAGGATTAAAGCGGGAAGAATGAGGTAATTTTTCATGATATTTTTTCTTAATTCATTTTTAATAAATCGGGTGTTGGCAAAGCTTTCACCCGATTTAAAAACTCAACAAAAACTTATTTTTATCCCTTGTTGGGATTTTTTTATTTTAAACACATAGAAACATAGGATTTTGTAGACTTAAAAAAGGCGTTTCACTTTGCATTAACACATCCCGATAGCTATCGGGACTATGTGTAAAGAAACTGGTTTCTTTTTCGTCTTCTTTTTTAAAGAATAAGAAACCTATGTTTCTATGTGTTTAATTTTTTTCACGCAGATTCGGCAGATTTTTAATTTTTAATTCTCAATTTTTAATTATTTTAATCTGTGCAATCTGTGGCAACCCTTTTTTATTTCACCCACTCTGTTTTCAGAGTCGTTTTTCCTTGAAATGGGTTTGACGTTACATCAAAATTATTTCCGTTTTTAGTTACTTTTATTTCTTGTACTGCATCACCGTCCGGTAAAAATACTTTGGCTGTCGCCGAAGTTGTTGTGTCGCTTGCGTATACTTTTAGGGTTAATTTACTCCAATCCATGTCTTTTGTAGATTGTGCTAAAGCGATGTGGGGCAAAGCTGTTCCGTCTTTTACTAAAACTATAATGGGCACTTCTCCGGCTGTGATTTTATGCCAGCCAGATTGGTATACTTTTTTAGTTTGATAATCAATCCAGGTTCCTTCCGGAAGATACACGTCTCTTTCCGTTACTTCTTCAAAAAGTGGTGCTACGAGCATACTTGAACCAAATAAATATTCGTTGTCTACTAACCATGCTCCCGGATCATTTGGATATTCTACAAATAAAGCGCGCATCATTGGCAATCCTTTTTGTGAACTTTCTTTGGCCTGAGCATAGATATATGGCATTAATTCGTAACGCATATTATCTGCTTTTCTAAATCCTTCCAGGAAATCTTTGCTGTACAACCAAGGTTCGCGTGGAGGTTCTCCGTGGCTTCTTACATGTGAGGTAAACATTCCGAAAGGCGCCCATCTTCTGTATAAATTCTCCGGTGATTTTGTTGCAAATCCACCCACATCATGACTCCAGAAACTGAATCCGCTTAGTCCTAATGAAAGTCCGCCACGTAATTCTGCCGACATTGCGCCGTTTGAGGTTTCAGAATCTCCACCCCAGTGTAACGGATAACGTTGAGATCCCGCCCAAGTACTTCTTGCCCAGATTAAAGTATATCCTTTTTCTTTCTGGGTAATTTCGGCTACAGCCTTATTATATCGTAACGGGTATAAATTGTGTTCGTAAAAACCTGTTCTTCCTGAATGGTAAATTCCGTCCGGCGGTGCTGCTTCTCCAAAATCTACTTTGAAAACCGAAACGCCCTGATCGAATAATTTTTTCAATTTTGCCTGATACCAGGTTACGGTTTCAGGGTTAGAGAAATCCAAAACGGCATCTTCATACGGAAGATTTCCTTTGCGGTCTCTTACGGCTAAGTTTTTTTCCATAATTTCAGGAAACAAGGTGTTTTTTGGTGTGAAATAAGGCAATTGCCATAAACAAACCTCAAAACCGTCCTTCTTTAAATCTGACATCATTTTTGTAGCATCCGGGAAACGAGATTTTGCAAACTCGTAATTGTTTCTCCAGTCTACGTCAAACCAACCGGTATCAAAATGAATAACGTCTGTTGGAATTTTATATTTGCGTAAATCTCTTGCAACGTCACGACCTTCTTTCTCAGAAAAATAAGTGATTCGGCTCATCCAGAAACCAAACGACCAAAGTGGTGGCATTGCTGCTTTTCCGGTCAGGTCTGTGTATTGATCTAAAATGTCTTTTGGTTCTCCGATAAAGAAAAACAAATCGGCTTCGTCATCACCAATATACATTTCGTTGGCACTTGAAAAATATTTTCCAAAGTCAACTGTAATAGGTGTTGAATGGTGCATGAAAACGCCGTAACCGCGACTGCTCATGTAAAACGGAATTGGTTTGTACATGGTTTCATTCTGGATTCCGTTGGCGTCATCCGTCCATAAAACTACTTTTTGCCCGCGTTTGTTGAATTGTGTAAAAGATTCTCCACAACCAAATATTTTCTCGTCTGGTTCTAAGCTAAAAGCCGCACCCATACTTCTGGAATAATCGCTGTTTCTGCGCACATACGAGAACGGAAGTGTTGGTGTATAGGTATTTTTAAAATCGGTATCGTGAAGCGTACTTGTCAGCAATTTTCCTTTTTCATCGTAGATTTTTACGTGCCAGGGTTTTGTCAGGATTTCAACTCTTCCGTGTTTACTTGTATAACTGTGACCACCTTCGATTTTAGAATATTTCCATAATTCAGGATGGTTTGGCGCAACGCCGTCAATCAGCATCAAAGATTCTTTTTGCGGATGAAATTGCGGTCCAGATGTTGTTTTGATACGAACTGTTCGATCTGAAACAAACTGAATTTCGAATGGCAAAACAGGAGATTCTTCGTATTCTGTTGTTGGAAATTCGTTTGCTTTTTCAACGTCTGGTTTCATCATCATATTGTTGAAAGCCTGACGCGTTTTATAGTTATATCTCAGATATTTAATCGTTCCTTTTCCTGTTGCAGGATCAAAAGCAGTCAATTCATCAGCAAAATAAAAGGTATTCAGATAATTCTGAAAATCCTTGCTGATATCTATCGGAGCATTCAGCACATCGGCGTTCTGGATTTGTGCGGACGCTTTTGGCGTTACAAGAAATCCAAACATGAAGGCAGAAAACAATGCGGTTAGTTTTGAGTTTTTCATTGGTTTAATTTATTGATGACTTTTATTCAAAATAATATTTTTAATACGTTGTGCCTGATTAGCAAAAAAATATTTAACACATAGAAACATAGTTTTTTTATCTGCAAAAAGGATACAAAAAGAAACACATTTCTTTCACATAGCTATGTATATTTAAATTAGTGAAACGCCTATTTACGAATTAACTACATCTATGTTTCTATGTGTTAAAACATTTGCCTCAATGATTATCTATTCTGCTGTAATTACAATTGTGGCCGGTTTTAGTCCATTTGCTTTAGCGGTTAATTCCAGTCTTCCCGTTTTAGTATCCGACTGAACAATGACCAAACATTTTCCTGCCAAAGCGGTATGTTTTGTTCCTTTATACGGTTCGTGACTTACCGGATCTCCGCTGCAAACTCCTACGATTTTTCCGTTTCCTTTTAATGAAAAGTTGATTTCGTTGTTTGCATTTGGTGCCAAAGTTCCTTTTGCATCGAGAATGTCTACGGTTACAAATGACAGATCATTTCCATCAGCTTTGATGGTACTTCTGTCTGCTGTTAGTTTTAGGTTTGATGGATTTCCGGCTGTTTTAATTTCGGTTTCCACAACTGTTTTTCCGTTTTTACGAGAGATTGCTTTTAGCGTTCCGGGCTGAAAAGGAATTCTCCACATTACATGCAGATCGTCTCCTTTTTTACTTCTGATGCCGACTGATTTTCCGTTAAGGAAAAGCTCCACCTCATCAGCCTTATTATAATAGGCCCAAACGTCAACGGTTTGTCCTGCTTTCCAGTTCCAATGCGGGAAAATGTGAAGGACGGTTTTGTCTGTCCATTCGCTTTGGTACATATAATAGACATCTTTTGGGAAACCGGCCAGATCTACAATTCCAAAATAGGAACTGATTGACGGCCATTCATAAGGAGTGGGTTCTCCGATATAATCGAAACCTGTCCAGATATACATTCCTGAAAGGAAATCGTGTTTTTTAATAACTTTCCAGGTCGCTTCGTGCGTAGAACCCCAAGGTGTCTGAACCTGATCGTAAGCAGAAACGGTGTTTCCTGCATTTCCTCCTTCAAATTTTTTATCCCAACTAACCGGCCATTTTTTTATGGTATCTGAAACAGCATCATAATAACCTCTTGTTTGCAAACCCGAAGTGGTTTCGGTTGCTATGAAAGGTGTATTTGGGAAGTTTTTTTGATGATGTTCATAAGTCTGATGCGCATAATTGTAACCAATTAAATCTAAAACTCCAGATGCTGCAAGTGGATTAATTTGGACGTTATTTTTTTCGAATTGTAAGGTTACGTCATCAATATTCATATTCACCGGCGGATTCATCGCTGCCGTCAAAGGACGTGTTTTATCGTACTGGCGCGTTATTGCGGCTAATTCTTTGGCAATTTCAACCCCTTTTTCATTCCATTGCTCCGGAATTTCATTACCAATACTCCAAACAAAAATACTTGGATGATTGCGGTCACGGAGCAATTGATCGATTAAATCTTTTTTGTGCCATTTGTCCCAATCGTTTCCGTAGTCGTATTTGGTTTTGGTTTGTTTCCACATATCGAAAGCTTCATCCATGACAATGAAACCCATTTTATCGCATAAATCTAAAAGTTCAGGAGCGGGAGGATTGTGAGAAGTCCTGATTCCGTTTACGCCCATTTCTTTCATGATCTCTAACTGACGTTCGATAGCGCGCGTATTAATCGCAGCTCCCAACGGACCTAAATCGTGATGCAGACAAACTCCTTTTATTTTCACCTGTTTTCCATTCAAAATAAAACCTTTGTTCAAATCAAATTTAAAATCCCTGATTCCTAAATTGGTTTTGTATTGGTCTACAATTTGATCGTCGACAGTAATTTCTGTTACGACTGTATACAATTCTGGTTTTTCAACCGACCATAAAACTGGCGTTTCGACCTCAGCGTTTTGTTTGATAATTTGATTGGCGTTGGCACCAATCGTTATATTTTGAGTAACCGATGTTACTTTGGTATCTTCTTTAAAAATAGTAGTGGTTACTGTTGCTTTTTTTGAAGCTGTATTTTGGTTTTGAATGGTCGTTTCAATGTTTACCAAAGCTTTTTCAGCAGTAACTTTTGGCGTTGTCACATAAGTTCCCCATTGTGCAACGTGTAATTTATCTGTGGTTTCGATCCAGACATTTCTAAAAATTCCTGATCCTGAATACCAGCGTGAATTGGGTTGTTTTGAATTGTCAACCTTTACAATAATTTCATTGTTTTTGTCTCCGTAATTTAAGTATGGAGATAGTTCATATTGAAAACCAATATATCCGTTTGGACGTTTTCCTAAATAATGTCCGTTGATCCAGACTTCGCTGTCTTTGTAAACGCCGTCGAAAGTAATTGAAGTTACTTTTGTACTGTCTTCAACGGCAACTTTAAATGTTTTTTTATACCAGCCTAAACCTCCGTTAAGCGCTCCGCCTCCGTATCCGGCAGGACTTTTTTCGTCAAATTTCCCTTCGATACTCCAATCGTGAGGCACGTTTAAGGTTCTCCATTTTGTGGATGCTCCAATAGTATCTTTGTCTATTATACTATCATTTAAATGAAAACTCCAATCTGAATTAAAAGAAACTTTCCGATCCTTAAATTTTTGATCGCCTGATGTTTTGCATGCTGTCATTAGAAGAAAACAAACAAAAAGCAATCCTATTTTTTTATATAAAGTAAGCTGAAGCATCATATTATAAATTTTAAAATAACCTGAAAGCAGTTCGATCGCTTCCAGGTTATTGTTAAACTAAAAACGGTATAAATTAAGGGATAATGTAATGGAAAACGAACCATTCATCTTTACCCGCATCGTAAGATGTTCCTAACCAAATACCTTTTTGAAGATAATCTTTATTGTATGCTTTTACTACTTTAATTGTATTCGTAGTTGGACTCATCCAGCTTTCTGAATTTTGAATTAATGTATCTGTTCCTAAATTAATCTCATTCGTTGCTGCATTTATGGTAAAAATTCCGGTAGTTACAACTCCATTTTGACTACGGGTATAATTTAATTTACCACCCCATTGGTCAAAACGTACCCATGAATTACCTGCTACAGCTGCCCAGCCAGGATTCCATCCCCAATCAGAAGAACTTGCAGCATTCACTGTCCAGCCTTTGCCTGCTGCAACCCAGTCAACTGGGTTTCCTGCTGCATCTAATTGCCATACTCTTCCTGCACCGGCCCCTCCGGTTAACATTGTTACCAATTCGCCGGGAGCAAAAACAGGATTATAGCCTTCGTCAAGAACGGGTTCTGTAACAGGCGGCACGTAGCTGTCTGCATAATCTTTCGAAACAAAATTCCAGATATACCACCAAGGTCCTTCGTTATTGGTTCTCAAAACAGCAATTCGCAGTTGATTTTCGGTAAGCGTTAATACTTTAATGTTTTCATTCCAGTTCGCTACGTTGGCAATATAATTATCCGGTCTTAGGATTGTTGTTCCGTTTGTACTTAAAGTATGCGCATTAATATCTAAGAAATAAGATCCGTTTTGAATCGTGGTTCCATCTTTTTCATGAACCGTCATAAAAGGTCCTCCTTCAAGGCTGAATGTCATATATCTTCCCCAATGCATATCAGCATCTGAACTTGAATTCGCATTTCCTTCAGGTTCCCAGTTTGGACTAAAATTACCCCATTCTACTACTTTGGAAGCATCTGCATACGACATGGCACCCGGAGCCAGGCCGTATTTACCAGTGTCCGCTACCCATGATTTCTTTTTGCCCACTCCGCCAGACAGCGCTGTCCAAAGAGGATCATTAACATAATTTAAGTTGTCCTGACTTACCACAATCGTTACGGGATCTAACTCTACAATACCACCGCCGGTTACAGCAGTAATTTTGATGGTATAACTGCCTTTAAAAGCATATTGTACACTTTGTACTGCTTTACTGGATTTTCCTGTAACATAATCCCAGTTTAATACCACTCCTGGAGTTGTATTTTTCAGTATTACGGTGTTTCCACCCGCATCGACTGTTAAATCCTGGGTAATTTCAAAATGTATATCCGATTTACTCATCGGGCCGTCCAAAGTATAGGTTTCCGGTGAACAAGATGATACTAGCATTAGTGCTGTCATCAAAAATGATGTAATTAATACTTTAATATTTTTCATTTCTTTCCTTTTTAAGTTAAAATTACCAACCTGCATTTTGCTTCAACACTCCGCCCGATAATGTGATCTGAGTATTCGGAATTTGCTGCAGTCCTTTTGTAGCCTGAATTTTAGCTGCTGAAATTGTTTTTGTTCCGGAAACGCCACCACTTAACAAGGATGTAGTTTCTGCGATTGTTCCGGAAGCTTTTCCGATACCCTGACGCAATAAATCCCAATATCTCACTCCTTCAAGGGCAAATTCTAAATGTCTTTCGTTCATGATATTATCATAATTCACCGGTAAAGACGTAAAGTTGTCTTTGTAGGCTCTTCTTCTAACATTGTCGAAATAAGTTTGCGCACTTCCGCTGCCTAATTCTGCTGCCATTAGTAAAACATCTGAGTATCTCAGGACAACATAATCCTGAAACTGACCTATATCCCAATACTGGCTTCCCATAACAAGAGACATATCTTTTCCGTCTTTGTCTACCATTGGCGAATATTTCTTGTTATAATAACCTGTGTATTCTCTTTGATTATTGATCTTATCAAATTTTATTTTTTCTTCATTAATGCCAATTACGGTTGCTACACGTCTTGTATCTGTTGCTGTATAAGCGTTCCATAATTTAGAATTTACCGTAATTCCCCATCCGCGACCATAAGGATAAGACGAGAATTCTCTCATCCCGAACATTACTAACCAATGGTTACCATCTGTGTTTCCGTCATAGTCACTTGTATAAGTATATTTAATAGAGAAAACCGTTTCTTTATTACCTTCCCCTGCATATTTATCTACCGAAGCTGCCGGCCATAAAGTAGAAAAATCATCTACTAAACCGTGACCACTTGATGCAATAACGTCTTCAAGATGTCCTAATGCCTGTGTTTTATTGACAACACCGGCTAAATCTGCTTTTCCGTAATATCCTGTGTAATACAAATAAACGCGTCCCAATAAAGATTTTGCCGCCCATTTTGTAATACGTCCGCTAGTTGTGGCAGCATATCCCGTACCCGGCAAATTGTTTGAGGCAAATACCAGATCTTCTGCGATTACTTTATAAATTTCCTCAGGCGCTGCCTGAGGTATGTTTTCAGATGAAGGTGCGGTCAACAACGGTACACTTCCCCATAAACGTGCCATCTCAAAATAAATATAAGCTCTAATAAATTTAGTTTCTGACTCGTAGGTGTTTTTTAATGTAGTATCTCCTTTCCAGTCGATCTGATCGATTTTTGACAAGAAGACATTACAACGATAAATGGCTTTGTAATAAGCAATCCAGTTTGCATTCAGCAAATCTACATCTGAAGGAGAACGGCTAATATCAAACTCATCTATAGCAGCGTAGTTGTAAGGATCTGAATTACCGGTTCCTCCAAAACAATCGTCAGACATTACTTCGCTTATCACGGGAATTCCCAGTCCGCTTGCTCCGGTAGCTACTTGCAAACCATCATAACAGCCTACTAATGCTGCATAAGCATCATCTGTTGTTTTATAAAAATTAGTATCTGTTTGCTGTACCAGAGGTTCTGTTTCTAAACTACAAGAACCCAAAGACAATAAACCCAAACAGAATATATATAGATATGTATTTTTCATCTTTTTATTTATTAAAGTTTAATATTTAATCCCAACATGAATGTTCTTGGTCTTGGGTAGTATCCTACGTCAACACCTGATGAAAACTTTTGGTCATCATTTGAAGAACCAAATCCAATTTCAGGATCCATACCATTATATTTTGTGAAAGTATAAAGGTTCAACACTGAGAAATAAACTCTGAACTGACTCGCAAAAAAAGGTTTAGATTGTCTCATTTTCGCTAAATCAAATCCTAATGTTACGGTACTGATTCTCAAGAAATCCCCATCCTGAACATACAGATCAGAAAATTGCGTAAAGTTTCTATTGTCTTCCGTAACTCTTGGCATTGTGTTCGAAGAGCCTTCTCCGTGCCAGCGGTCTAATATTGCTGAAGTATAATTTCCGTAAGCCCCTGCCTGATTTCTATACGATTGCACGATTTGATTTCCTGCTACACCATTTGCCATAACAGAGAAGTCAAAAGCTTTATAGCTGCCTGATAAAGAGAAACCATACGTAAAATCCGGATTTGGATTTCCGATATTGGTTTTGTCAGTTGCATCTATTTTATCATCACCATTAGTATTTACATAAATAAGGTCTCCGGGAGCTGCAGTAGGCTGTAATACTACACCACTTGCTGATTTATAATTGTCTATTTGTGCCTGATTCTGAAAAACACCACCTGTTTTATATCCCCAGAAATATCCTAACGGCTGTCCGTTTTCTGCTCTGTAAAATTCACCGGCATTGTCATAAAGTTCATTGTTTAATCCGTGAATAAGACCATCGATAGTTGGTATTTTACCTACCTCGTTTTTATTATAAGCTCCGTTTGCACTGATGCTGTAATTAAAATCGCCAATTTTATTTTGGTAATTAAGACTTAACTCCACTCCTTTATTAACAACATCTCCACCGTTGATAAATGGCGCATCTGCTCCTGCAGTCGCCAAAATAGGTGCCAGGACCAACCAGTTTTTATTCGTTTTTTGGTACACATCAAAAGTTACATTCAATGCATTGTTTAAAAATCTTGCATCTAAACCAAGGTCAATCTGCTCTGAAGTTTCCCATTTTACATTTGTGTTGGATATGTTTTGAGGATAAGATCCCGGTGTCTGAACTCCTTCTTCATTACCAAAATTATAGTTCGTATTATTTGATTTAATTAATGCTAAATACTGAAACGACCTGATACTCTGATTACCAACCTGCCCCCAACTTGCTCTTAATTTAAGGAAATTGAATACTTTTGAATCTCTTAAAAACTCTTCATTTGAAGCTACCCAACCTCCGGATACTGAAGGAAAATAACCCCATTGATTTCCCGGAGCAAATTTTGAGGAACCATCTGCTCTAAGCGTTGCATTAAATAAGTACGTTTCTTTATAGTTGTAGTTTAATCTTCCAAAATAAGACATCAGCTTATTTTCTTCTTTTTTGCCCTTAATTGCAATTTTAGCCCCGTCTTTGTTTGTCGTATTATCGATCCAGGCATGTTCTAAATCATTAAACACAGAATCTGCATTTGTCACTTCTATAGAGGTTCCATCATAGTTGATAAATGATGTCCCTAACATGGCTTCAAGATGATGATTCTCACCAGCATTAAATTTATAAGATACCAAGTTATCCCATGTAATACTCTTATTTTTGTTCATGTTTTGATTTACCTTATCAAAAGCTGTGTTGGCATAAATAGACAATTGGTATTTAGGAGTGTATCCATGTCCTTCTGACACATAATAATCAAGCCCTAAAGTAGTCTTGAATGTTAAGTTTTTTATAGGTTCAATTTGCAAATAAACATTCCCTAATAATTTCTGATTGTTGCTTTCATTTTGATTCGTGTACTCCATCACGGCATAAGGATTTGCTGTACCTGCTAACCACGGTTCTGTGCTGTTTGTGGTATCAAAATAATTTCCGTTTGCATCGTACATTGGTAATAATGGCGCAACCTGAAAAGCACTTCTTAAAGAGTTGTTGTACTGATTACCAATACCAATACCATTTTTGTCTACATAAGCAAAGCTTAAATTCTGACCTATTGTAACCACATCTTTATATAATTTATGTTCTGAATTGAATCTGAAATTATAACGTTGATAATTTGAAAGGTCTTTTCCTCCTACAACTCCTTCTTGTCCTAAGTAGGATAATGATGTAGAATAAACAGAAGTATCTGAACCTCCCGAAGCACCAAACGAGAAGTTTTTAGTAGCGGCATTATCCGTTAACATTTTATCCATCCAGTTTGTTCCTTTTCCTAAGCCGGCAATTTGGCCGTTAGTAAAATAAGGCGTTTTACCGGAGTTTACTGCTGCTTCATTCAATATAGTAGCGTATTCAGTTGCGTCTAATAAATCTACTTTTCTGGCTACTGATTGCACACCGTAATACTGATCGAAAGTAATTTTTCCGGGAGCACCGCGTTTTCCTTTTTTAGTAGTTACCAAAACAACTCCGTTTGCAGCCTGAGAACCATATATTGCTGCAGAAGCCGCATCTTTCAGAACCGAAATAGATTCGATATCTGAATTGCTCAAATACGAAATATCACCGGTAAGGATTCCGTCAACTACATACAGCGGACTACTTCCTGCTACAGATCCCACACCTCTGATCACCACTTTCATCGCTTCTCCGGGCTGTCCTGAAGTAGATGTAATCTGAAGTCCTGCTGCCTGGCCCTGAAGCGCCTGCAGTGCATTTGTAGTATTGGTTTTGGCCAGATTATCACCGCTCACCTGTGTAACAGCATTGGTAACCAATGTTTTCTTTTGTGAACCGTAACCAATAACAACCACCTCTTTAAGGTCTGCCGCCTCTGTTTGTAAAGTAACAGTAATGGCTTTTTGAGCGCCAATGGTTACACGCTGTGTTTTAAATCCCATAAAACTGATTACAATCACGTTGCCTGTTTTTGCTTCCAGTTTAAAGTTTCCGTCAAAATCCGTCGATGTTGCTGTTTTAGTTCCTTCGATTGCAATGGTTGCACCCGGAACTCCCATACCATCATCTGCTGATTTTACATTTCCGGTTATAAATTGGGATTGCTCCTGTGCAAAACCGGACTGCATCATAAATACACTAAGCAACAGCGCCATACAAAACGAGAGCGGTGTTGTTTTAATACAATGTTTGCTTTTCATAATAGTTAAGAATTGGTTTAAATTATAGTTAGTTATTTTTTACCTGCTTAATAGGCATTTGAAATGATCTGTTCGAATAGTTCTCTTTCGCTACTATTTTTCCTGCTACGTTGCGATTTTCATCATACCATTTAAATGCTAACGGGTTATCACTATCTCGTCCTTCGAATTTTATAGGATCTATATTTTTAAAGTAAGTTTGGTTGGTTGTACTCATTCTTATTGTTTAATTTGATTTTTCTATTCCTGATACAAATCCTGATATTGAGAAATCAGTTTCTTGTTTGGTTCAATTCTCTAAACATTGCAATTCCTGAAAAACCTGATCGGGAGAATTGCAATATTCAAAACCGTAAGCGGTGCTTTTTGCTGCACCTGAAGTATAATTCTAAAGTCGTGTGTGTAGTGTTGGCAAAAATTTCCCTGAAAACCGGACTCAAAAACAAGTTCGGATTTCCGGCACGAACTACTAAATCAATTCCTAAAAAAAACATTTGGTGGTATTTAAAGTTAGTTATAGATTTGTCCTTTTTAATCTTATAGTCAAACTGAACTTATCTTATGGTTATTTTGACTACAAGTGTAAAACATTTTTTCTATATTAACAAAATATTAGGGTTATTTTTTTCCGATTCTGATTATTAGAACTAAATTATTATTGATACCATAAAATTTTAATCTAAATGGAATAAAAAAATATTAAAAAAATAATGAATTAGCGATTTGACAATCAAGCATTTAAGAATAACCGTTTTAAAACATCATTTTTAGTCAAATTACAAATGATTGATTACCAGAAAATTGTTACGTTAAGAAAAATATAAAGCTTTTACGAAGTCAACTAAACATTTTATTTATTTAATTTGTCAAAATTTAAAATAACGCATGGTTAAAAATACAGAGGACGATTCAGCTTTAAAAAGCGAGCAAACCGCAATGAACGCGATCACGATTGACTGTGTGATATTTGGATTTGACAAAGGAAGTCTCGAAGTGCTTCTTGTTCAGCACGGAGAAGGAATCAGTAAAGGAAAATGGGGTCTTCCGGGAGGATGGATCTATAAAAAAGAAAGTACTGATGATGCGGCCCACCGTTTATTGAATGAACTTACCGGGCTTGACAATATTTATCTGGAACAATTGAAGGCTTTTGGTGATCCGGACCGCTTCCCGCTTCGACGCGTTATCACGATTGGATATTATGCTTTGGTAAAACGGGAAGATTATAACATTAAAGCTGGTTTTACGGCCTCTGATGCAAAATGGTACAAAATCAACAGCATTCCTGATTTGATTTACGATCATAACGAAATTTTAGAATATAGCTTAAAACATCTTCGAAACAGGGTACGTCAGGCTCCTATTGGATTCAATCTTTTACCGGAAAAATTCACTCTGTTGCAGTTAATGCATTTGTACGAAGAAATTTTAGGAATTGAGATGGATAAATCTAATTTCAGACGAAAAATCCTGCATATGAAATTATTAGTTGCTTTAGACGAGAAACAACAGGATGTTTCGCACAGAGCCGCTAAATTATTCAAATTTGATCCGGAAATTTATAATAAACTTACCGAAAAAGGATTCAATTTTGAATTTTAATACTCTTTTATAAATACATAAAATGAATCTTTTATCTTCTAAAAGCAATCCCGAAAATGATAGTCCGACTGCTCATGCAATTGACGGAATCACAATTGACTGCGTTATATTCGGGTTTAACAAAGAAAGTCTCGAAGTGCTTCTGGTACAGCATGCCGGCGGAGAAAGCATTGGAAAATGGGGACTTCTTGGCGGATATATGAAAAAAGAGGAAAGTGCTGATGACGCGGCACAACGAATTGTATCTGAACTTACCAGTCTTGACAACATTTATTTAGAGCAGCTAAAAGCGTTTACGAATCCGGATCGTGTACCGGAAAGACGAGTGGTCACCATTGGTTATTATACTTTGGTGAATCGCGAGGATTATAATATAAAAGCCAGTTTATCTGTAATTGAAGCAAAGTGGTATAAAATTAATACGATTCCTGATCTGATTTTTGATCATAACGAGATTCTGAAATTCAGTCTGATGCAACTGCGCAATCGCGTTCGTCAGGCTCCTATTGGTTTTAATCTTTTGCCTGATAAATTTACCTTGTTGCAATTGATGCATTTGTATGAAGAAATACTGGGAATCGAACTGGACAAATCTAATTTTCGCCGAAAAATACTGCACATGAAATTATTGGTAGCCTTAGACGAAAAACAGCAGGACGTCTCGCACAGGGCGGCAAAATTGTACAAATTTGATGCTGATACGTACAAAAAACTAACCGAAAAAGGGGTTAATTTCGAGTTTTAAAGCTTGTTTTAAATCTCAGATTCCAACTATATAACAACTACATTCCAGAATCCAAAACTTTGCGCTATCTTTGCGCCTTAATAACATGCTCTAAGGCAATCCCTACAGCGCAAATTATACCCTGAAATTACTTAAAACTCGTTTAGAGAATTGATATATTAAAATGAAGAAGATACGTAACTTTTGCATTATTGCACACATTGACCACGGTAAAAGTACATTGGCAGACCGCTTATTAGGCGCTACACAAACCGTTACAGCTCGTGAAGAAAAAGCTCAATTGCTTGACAACATGGACCTGGAGCGTGAGCGTGGAATCACTATTAAGAGCCACGCCATTCAGATGGAATATACCTATAAAGGAGAAGAATATATTTTAAATCTTATTGACACTCCCGGTCACGTTGACTTTTCATACGAAGTTTCACGATCTATTGCTGCCTGCGAAGGCGCACTTTTGATTGTGGATGCTGCGCAAAGTATTCAGGCACAAACGATTTCGAACTTGTATCTTGCTTTAGAAAATGACCTGGAAATTATTCCGGTTCTGAATAAAGTTGATTTACCAAGTGCTAATCCGGAAGAAGTTAGTGATGATATCATTGATTTATTAGGATGTAAACTGGAAGATATTATTCATGCTTCAGGAAAAACAGGTTTTGGTGTTGAGAATATCTTAGCTGCCATTATCGAAAAAATCCCGCCTCCGTCAGGAAATGTTGATGAGCCGTTACAGGCTTTGATTTTCGATTCGCATTACAATCCGTTCCGTGGAATTGAAGTTATTTTTCGCGTGAAAAACGGAGAGATCAAAAAAGGGCAAAAAATTAAATTCATGGCTACCGGCAATGAATATTTTGCTGACGAAATTGGAACTTTAAAATTAAACCAGGTTCCTAAAAATGTTATTTCTGCAGGTGATGTTGGTTATTTGATTTCTGGAATTAAAGAAGCCAAAGATGTAAAAGTTGGAGATACTCTGACAGATGCCAAAACGCCGACTACTAATATGATTACAGGTTTTGAGGATGTAAAACCAATGGTATTTGCCGGAATTTATCCTGTAGATACTGAAGATTATGAGGATTTGCGTTCTTCTATGGAAAAATTGCAACTAAATGATGCTTCGCTAGTTTTTACTCCTGAAAGTTCTGCAGCCTTAGGATTTGGTTTCCGTTGCGGATTCTTAGGAATGCTTCACATGGAAATTATCCAGGAACGTTTAGAGCGTGAGTTCGACATGACTGTAATTACTACAGTTCCTAACGTTTCGTACCTGGCGTATACCAAAAAAGATCCTGAAACTCCATTTGTTGTAAACAATCCTTCTGACTTGCCTGAACCTTCCCGTTTAGACCGAGTGGAAGAACCTTATATCAAAGCAACCATCATTACAAAAGCTGACTTTGTTGGAAACGTAATGAGTCTTTGTATCGAAAAACGTGGTGTAATTACCAACCAGACCTATTTGACTACTGAACGTGTTGAATTGAATTTTGACATGCCATTGGCAGAAATTGTATTCGATTTTTATGATCGTCTGAAAACAGTTTCTAAAGGTTATGCTTCTTTTGATTACTCTCCGATAGGAATGAGAACTTCGAAACTGGTAAAACTGGATGTTCTTTTGAATGCTCAAACGGTTGATGCACTTTCTGCATTGATTCACGAAGACAACGCGTATAACATTGGTAAAAAAATGACCGAGAAATTACGCGAGTTAATCCCAAGACAACAATTTGACATTCCGATTCAGGCTGCAATTGGTGCTAAGATTATTGCTCGTGAAACCATTAAAGCACTTCGTAAAGACGTTACCGCAAAATGTTACGGTGGTGATATCTCCCGTAAACGTAAACTGCTTGAAAAACAGAAAAAAGGTAAAAAACGTATGAGACAAGTAGGAAACGTAGAGATTCCTCAGGAAGCGTTTATGGCTGTTTTGAAATTGAACGATTAGTCTTTTTATTTTTAGAAGAAAGAATAAAGAGAATAGATTATAGAGAAACCCGATGACGAAAGTTATCGGGTTTTTTGTTTGGAAAAAGACAGATTTCATACCATTATCCTACGATTATCCATCATTAATAATAAAAATATCATAACAAATCTTCAAAAATAAACACGTAAACACCTACTAAAAAGTAGGATTATTAACTCAATAACTTCATTTTTAATCCTATTGATTGCTTTCATCAAATTTTTAAGAGTAAAAACATAATTTTAATCTTACAACATTTAAAAGCAATTATTATGAAAACTAAATTTTTTGTTATTTTATCGATGCTAACTTTTTCATTTGCCAATGCGCAACAGGGTGAGGTCGACTCTGAAATGAATTCAGCAAAAGGAATAACT
The DNA here is from genome assembly GCA_900129595.1 of Flavobacterium frigidimaris. GTDB lineage: Bacteria > Bacteroidota > Bacteroidia > Flavobacteriales > Flavobacteriaceae > Flavobacterium > Flavobacterium frigidimaris. The sequence goes on from FQWG01000004.1 coordinate 54,409, forward strand.
TTTGAAAAAGGCGATATGTTCCTTGAGGGTTCTATCAAAATTAGCACAGGCGGCGACTCGGATTATTATGGATTTAGTCCAAAATTTGGGTATTTACTAAGTGATAAGTTTGCCGTTGGAGCAAAACTAAATTACTCTAGCGAAGAAGTTGAAGCTACCAGAGTAAAAACAAATGTATTTGGAGTGGGTGCTTTTGCCCGTTACTACTTTTTAGAACTGGATAAAAAACGTTTCAAAGCTTTTGCTGAGGCTGGTTTAGGATACGGACGTAATAAAATCGAAACTCCGCCAAACAGTGATACCAGTAACAGCGTTACGGCAGACATTACTGTTGGACTGAATTATTTTGTTACCAAAAATATCGCGGTAACTTTTACATTAGCGAATGTATTAGCCTACAACAGCGTTGCGCCTGAAAATGGTAAATCATCAGATACTTTTAATTTGAACATTAATTTATTTGAAAACATTTTCGACCAGCCTCAATTTGGACTTTTGTACAGATTCTAGATTCGTATCGAGCAAATACTAAAAAAGCTGTCTCAATTTGGGACAGCTTTTTTGCTTTCTTTAAATTTCATCCTTTGTATCTTTGAACCTTACTAACTCAGTAACTTCAAAAAAAAATGTTGGACGAAACCCCAAAACGATTTGACCGTATTGTCGCGATTCTTATTCAATTGCAATCTAAAAAAATTGTAAAAGCACAAGAATTAGCAGATCGTTTTGAAGTAAGCCTAAGAACTATTTACAGAGACATTAGAACTCTTGAAGCCTCCGGAGTTCCCATTTATAGTGAGGCGGGAGTGGGTTATGCTTTAATGGAAGGTTATCGCTTACCTCCCGTTATGTTTACGCGCGAAGAAGTCAGCAGTTTTATCGCGGCCGAAAAACTAATGCAGAAATTTACTGATCCATCCCTTGGGTCACACTATGCCGCAGCGATGTACAAACTGAAATCTGTTTTGAGAAGTACTGATAAAGACTGGCTTTCGACTATAGAATCAAAAGTGGTTATGCAGACTTCCGGACCGCAATTTCCTGATAAATCGCCCAATACCCTGACACTTTTATTTGAAAGCATTGCCGAGAAAAAACAAATAATCCTTTGTTATAAAACTTTAGAAGCCGAAGAAGCAAGCTATAGAAACATTGAACCTGTGGGGGTTTTTCATGACAATAACAACTGGTATTTTCTGGGTTATTGCCATCTGCGAAAGGATTACAGACAATTTAGAACAGACAGGATTCACGGCATTCAAAAAACCGAATGCCATTTTACCATAGAACATGATTCCCTGGAAACCTACCTGAATAAAACGGAAACCATCCCAACTACAAAAGTCCGGATTCTGGTTTCGAAAAAAATTGTCAATTACCTTCGCTACGAACAAAAATATCACGGTTATGTTTCTGAAATAGAAGTCGACGATCAGATCGAAATGACCTTTATGTCGCGTGATATCCAGGAAGGTTTTCCGCGTTGGTTTTTGATGTTTGGGGACTATGCCACTATTCTGGAACCGGAAAAACTTAAAATAAGAACGCTGGAACTTGTTGAGAGTTATATAAAAAGACTCTCATAAAAAAACTCCCAAAAGAAGAATTTCAAGTTCATCTCTCAGGAGTTTTTTTATTTAGCCAATCTTCAAAAATACTATCTTTCCCAGAAAAAAGGAGGCTCAATTCCTAACGCTCTCAGATATACATATCCTTGTCCACGGTGGTGCACTTCATTATCAACAAAATACAATACATTCTGGATCACCGGAAATTCGTACTGGCCAAAAAGATTAAAGTTTTCATTAAAATCTTCAATCGATAATTTCTCCCAATACGCATTGATCTCTGCTGTTGCTTCGTCCCATTTTTCAAGATATTGCGCTTTAAAAATCAGTTTTTCTGTCTCTTCAGTAAAAGGTTTCACTTCTTTATTCACAATTCCTTTTAGTCCGGGAACTGCAATAGCCAAAAGTTCATCTGTCATTTTAGAAAAAGTTCTCATTCCTCCTATCGAAAATTCAAAAAAGTCTTTTTCCGGAAACGCTTCAATCACGCGACGTGTAAGAGCGCGATGACCTTGCCAGTGTTTCAATAAATCTTCAGGAGTAATCACTTGTGCAGCTAATGTTTTCATAGTTTTAAAGTTTTATATTTTTAATACTTCAAAAGTATTTAGGGCCGGTGACAACAGTTTGTCAGCAGGAAAAAAAAAAAAAATTAAATACTTTTTCATTTCCTGCTATAGAGTCACACAGCAATACCTCTCACACAACGTAAACTCATTATTTACCATCAACCAAACCCTAAAGATTTTTAAAACCTGTCGGGTAACACGCAATGATTTTATTTATTCTTCAGCCATTCAAACAGGCGATTGGCATCTTCATACTTAAACAATTTTGTTCCTTCATTCATTGTTGCGGCAGATCCGCAGGCGACTCCCCAGCGAATTACTTCTTTCAGGCTTTTATTTTGAGACAATGCCCAAACCATTCCTCCTACCATGCTATCGCCTGCACCAACTGTACTTTTTTTGGCAACATTTGGTGCCGGAACATATTCATATTCATCCTTAGTTACTAAAACAGCTCCTTGCGGGCCAAGTGAAACTACCACAATTTCGGCTCCGCCTTTGGTAATTATTTTTTTTGCCGCTTCATTTACCTCTTCCATTTCAAGACGCTCAACACCCACTAATTTTGCCAGTTCACCTACATTGGGTTTTATCAGATAGGCTCCTGTTTCCAGAACTTTTTTTAAGGCTTCGCCGGAAGTATCAACGATTAGTTTTGAATTTGATTTCTTGGCTATTTCAGCTACTTTTTGGTAAAAATCGGTTGACAAACCTTCATTTAAACTTCCGCTTGCGACTAAAAATTTTGGTTTTAAATTCGAAATGGTTTCCAACACCTTTTTTACTTCTGAATTGGATAAAACATCTCCCGAAAACCCAAATCTGTATTGTGAATTCGTATGATCATCTACGGCTATAAAATTTTCTCTTGTCGCTGTTTTGGTTTCAATTGCCTCAAAATCAACTGTCTCCTCTTTTACTAAATCTTTCAGCATTTCGCCAACAGCTCCGCCCGAAGTAAAAACCGCCAGTGAACTTCCGTGTAAGCGTGCAATAGCTTTAGAAACATTTATTCCGCCACCGCCGGCATCAAATTGCGGTTCTCCGCATCTTATTTTCTGCTCCGCAATCAGGCCTGTAAAATGGGTGCTTTTATCTACTGAAGGGTTTACGGTTAGTGTAACTATATCAAATGATTTCATTTTTTATTGTTTTTAATTCTCTTAAAGATCCGAAAAAAATGTTGTTTAGAAAAACAGGTCATTTACAATAGTTTTCAAACAGGTATAAAGACGCATTCTCTACAAATATTGCAATTTTATTCTAACACATAGAAACATAGCTTTTCTTTGAGAATAAAGACGTTTCACTTTTCTAAAGAAAACATAGCTTTGTGTTGAAAATCTTGATTTTCTTCGAATATGTTTTTGATTTATGTTTTTATCTCTCTGTTGCTATGTGTTAAATACTTTTATCGATTATAACAAACGCTTTATTATGAGCAAGATTTACTGCTGTTCATCTCTACGATATTACGCCATTAAAATTTGTACCTTTGCGCCTTACAAACATTGGAACTTAAAAAAAATGATCGAAGATAAAAATCCGCAACGTACCAGTATAGCCCAATTAGGTGAATTTGGCTTAATTGAACATCTCACCAAAAATTTTGATGTTACTCAGGAATCTACTTTAAAAAGTATTGGTGACGATGCTGCTGTTCTTGATTTTAAGGATAAAAAAGTAGTGGTTTCAACTGATTTACTGATCGAAGGCGTACATTTTGATTTGGCTTATATGCCATTAAAACATTTAGGGTACAAAGCAGTTGTTGTAAACCTGTCTGACATTTGTGCCATGAATGCCAAACCAACGCAAATAACGGTTTCTGTAGCGGTTTCTAACCGTTTTCCACTAGAAGCCTTAGAAGAATTATTTGATGGGATTACACACGCTGCAAAAGAATATAAAGTTGATGTTATTGGCGGCGACACTACCTCATCGCAAAAAGGATTAATTATTAGCATTACAGCAATTGGTGAAGCTGATGAAGATGAACTGGTCTATAGAAATGGTGCCAAACAAACAGATTTACTTGTGGTAACCGGTGATATTGGCGCTGCATATATGGGCTTACAAGTCTTAGAACGCGAAAAACAGGTTTTCCAGGTGAACCCAAACAGTCAGCCTGATCTTGATATGTACAGTTATCTTATCGAACGCCAGCTGAAACCTGAAGCACGCAAAGATGTTCGTACTTTATTGCACGCTCTTGAAATCAAGCCCACTTCGATGATCGATATTTCAGACGGTTTATCTTCTGAGATTATTCATTTATGTAAACAGTCAAAAGTAGGCTGTAATTTATATGAAGATAAACTTCCGTTAGATCCACAATTTATTTCGACTTGCGAAGAGTTTAATATCGACAGTACAACCGTTGCGATTAATGGCGGTGAAGATTATGAATTGCTTTTTACAATTGACATTAATGATTTTGACAAGATAAAGGGAAATCCAAATTTCTCTGTAATTGGTCATATGGCAGACGAAAGCGAAGGCATACATTTAGTGACCCGGGCCAACACCCAAATTGCTTTGAAAGCGCGTGGCTGGGATGCTTTGACGGAATAGTCGACTTAAAATTTCAAATAAAAAAAATTCCAAATTCCAATGATCTTGTATTATTGGAATTTGGAATTTTTTGTTTAGAATTTCATTCTTAAAAAAGTCCTTTACTCTTGGCTTCTTTCAGTAATTCTTCATCAGAACCTGATTTTACTTTGAGCAATTCTTTGAGGCTTAATTTACGTTTTTCAATCGCATTCAAAGAAATCGGAATGTATTGCGGCATATCTTCTACTGGCGTTCCTTTTGAGAGATGAAATAAAATTTGTTTATCAAACTCATCAATTTCGATTAAATTATGAGGCGACTGGTTGAGTATTTTCTGAACCGACTGACTGTAATATTTGTCATTTTTCATGACTTTGTCCAGTGCAAAAAGCAATTCATCAAACGTCAGATCATTTTTTATAACCAAACCATTCGGCTGAATGGTTCTGATAATGGTTTTTATTTTTAGCAATTCTGTATACATTGTCAGTAAAATGACTTTACAGCTTGGCATTTTCTTTAAGATTAGCCTTGCAAGATCTTCACCTGAAAAAATATCTTTTTCTTCATAAGAAGGCATACTAATATCTAAAAAAGCAATATCAAACTCCGGACTTTGCCCGTCCTGAATCAAATCATATCCGGATTTACAATCGTGGGCCTGCGAAATTATAAATTCGTACTGATCCGGATGATAACGTGTTATTGCATTTTTATACCCTTCAATAATAAAGGGGTGATCGTCAACAATTAATATGTTTTTTTTAATTAATTTGGGATCGGGGGCATTTAAGTCAATTGTCATGTATTCTGTAGGTTAATTTTCTGATCTATGGGGATTTTAATTTCAAGAAGTGTTCCTTCGCCTTTGGCTGATTTCAAAGAGGCTGTCCCTTTGCATTCCGCCGCTCTGTATTGGATATTATGTAATCCTATGCCATTCTTAATTCTTTTGACATTAAATCCAATTCCGTCATCAGAAATAGACAAAACCAAATGATCTATTTCACTTTTAAATTCAACTGTAATAGTGTCTGCATTTGCATACTTATTACAATTCTGCAATGCTTCCTGAATGATTCTGTATAAATTAATTTTAACGGTATTACTTACCAGTTCCCATTTAATATTAGAATCAAATGAGGTAATTAATTTTGAATCGTAGGTATTTTGCTGGTCTTCGAATAATTTATTTAAAATCGCGATAAAATTATTAATTAATTCGGATTTCTCTCTATTTAAGTCATGTGAAATTTCGCGTATGTCTTCTTCGATATGTTTTAGTTCGGTCAGATATTTTTTTCTTTTGGGAGCGGCTTCTGCCTCATCAATTTTATCCAGACTGTCTAAGCTTATCCTCACGCCAAACATTCTTCCTAAAACGCCATCGTGCAAATCCTGAGCTACTTTTTTCTTTTCTTTAATACGCGTCTGTTCAATATCATTTTGCTGCGAGATCATCAGATTATAAATGTCTTCGTTGGCAATCTGCTGTTGCTGCTTAAAAAGTAACTCCCGGTTTTTAGCCTGCTGCGTTTTGTACACATAAAAGAATAAACCTATCAGGGTACAAATACTAAAAACATATATCAGGGTTTTATTTTTCTCCTGAAGATTTGAGTTTTGATCTTTTATTTCGTTGGTTTCGTATTGTATACGGGAGAATTTTTCGCCCATTTTACGTTCTGCCCTTAACATTTGGTCGTTTAATTTGATATACTCTTTCGTATAATCTGAAGCATTTTTAGGATCAACAACTGCAATTTGTTTCAGAGCTCCTAATGTACTATTTAACTTGCCCAATGTACGGGATAAAATGAGTGCCTGTTTTGAATATTGAACAGCCCTAAAAGTATCTTTGTTATAAGCGTAATACTCTGACAGATGTATTTTACTTGATACTATTGCCGATTTAAGCATGAGACTGTCCCTAATTTTTAAAGACTTATAAAACAAATCCGGCAATTCATTCGGTTCATTTAATTTAAACTTCGAATAAGCCAGGTTATCCAGAAGCATCGCATATAATATTGGTTTTTCCTCAAATAATTTTTTCTCTTCTAACCCTCTTTTATAATAGACAATTGCCTCTTTATAATTGTGCATACTCATATAAATAAAACCTATATTATTTAAAGAAGTAGCTTTAAACTGATATTCTAACGGTATTGATTTATCTTCTAAAACACTTAGAGCTTTCTTTTGATATTCTAATGCCTTAGGATATTCCTCTCTCTCGTTATACAATATTCCGAGAAGATTATAACTTTCATAAAATTGGTCATTGACTTTTTTTTGCTTCTTTAAGCTGCTTAAAGCTTTAAAAACTGCAATTTCACTTTCAAAATAGTCCCCTTGATTATATTGAAGACTTGCCTTACTTAAAAATGTTTTCGCTAAATTATATTCATCGTTGATTCGCAAATAAACTTTTTCGGCCTTAAAATAACTCATAAACGCACTATCTACAACAGATTGAGATACATAATAGTCTCCTAGATAGGTATAGGCTTTGGCCATGTTTACAGAATCTTTAGAGTTTTTTGCCCGCTCTAAAATTAACTTTGTAGTTTTAAGATAAGCTTTCCAGTCGCTCATGTTATAGTAGCGATTAGCAACTTTAAAAAGATTAACTCTATTAATAGAATCATCTTTCTGATTAATAATAATAGCTAATGCTTTTTGATTGTATTTTTGTTTGAAGTGTAAAGGCAAATCAAAATCATTTGCCAATTTAAGATAAACAGGAAGACTGTCTTCTGGAGATATGATGTCGTTATCTGACTTGTTTTTTTTGGAACAACTCAACAAAACAAAGAAAATAAACAATATTATCTGATATTTTTTTTTCAATTGTAGATTTGGATTTCATCAAAAATACTAAATCTATAAACACAAAAAAAGGCCATCAAGAAATTGATGGCCCAAATAAAATCGTAATGAATTAGTTTTAATCTAATTTTATATTTCTTCCTAATGACTGATTAACATTATTTAATTGATCATTACTTGTTCCCTGAAAATCAAGTTTCTTTTTACCTCCTGTCATAGCACCATCATCTATTCCATTTGTTACTTGAAAATCAAGTTTCTTTTTCCCTCCTGTCATAGCGCCATCATCTATTCCACGAAAATTACCATTATCTAAAGTTAATGAAGAATTTGTTTGTGGGGTTGCAAATGAAGTTGCTACCATTACTAAAGAAAATAATCCGAATGTTAAAGCTGCTTTTTTCATGATTTGAGGTATTTAATTTTTGATATATTATTTTTGGAGAATCATCGCTCTGTGCGAATCATGGTGTAAAACTAACTCCGGATTCAAAAAAAATTTATACGAAAAAACAGGTTTATGGTAGAACATACCCAATTGATAGTCAATGGGCATCAAATTGATGTAATCACCTAGTTTTTAGACTTCTAAGTAATTTCCTATAGAAAAATCAGCAATAATTCTATCTACATTTGATTTGTAGGTTTTGGAAAAAGGGATCTTTTTGGGAGAGTTTTTTATGTAACAAACTGAGCTTCCGTTATGAATTCTCGAAATATAATTTCTATTGATTATATAACTGTTGTGAATTCGAACAAAAGGATAGGACAAAATGCCTTCAAAATGCTTTAAAGTTTTAAAAGCTGTTATCATCTCTCCGGAATTCAGATAAATATCTGTCGAATTATTATCTGCCTGAAAATAACAAATATCGAGTGAGTTGATATACCGATAATCTCCATACGATTTAATGCAAATAATAAGGGGTTTCTCAACAATTTGCGGCATTTGTACAACTGGAAGTATTGCTGAAGCAGCTTCACTTCGTATTTCAACTGAATTATTTTCTAAAACATTCTTTTTCAGTTTCAGAACTAGCATTACCAGATCTATTGACTGCACAGGTTTTAATAAATAATCAAAAACACTGTACTGAATGGCATCAAAAGCCAATTCCTTTTTTGTGGTGGTAATAATTATCTTGGGAATAAGGGAGAAAAACCGATAAAGCTCGTTTATAAATGAGAGCGAAAGATTACTGATTGTGTCTTTTGGATCAATTTCTAAAAAAACAATCGAAGGCTGATGTTCTAAAACCAGATACAAACCGTCCTGGTAGTTCACAGCCGAAGCCAAAAAAGTCAACTCCGGAAAACTCGCTGCAACTGTTTTTGTTTTTAGAATACTTTCTGCATCATCGTCAATAATAATATACGAATACTTTTTCAATGTTAGTTTTTGTTGAATTTTCATGAATCCCAGACAACTATTCCTTTAGCCTCATCAATACTTTTGAAAAAATTTATTTTTAGTGGTTTATTCGCAATTAAAAATACAAATTTCAGCTATTCTACTATTTCATTGTTAATACATTGCACACAAATGTTAACACATAAGGACGAAATGCAAAAAAAACCGATGAAATGCATTGATAAAATTAAAAAAATCCCAAATTCCGATATGGAATTTGGGATTTTTATGGTGTTATTTTTAAAAAACTTACATTTTCATTAACCAGTTTTTCATCGAAACTTCGTTTTCAATAATATCTTTCAATTCAGATATTTTTACACGGTCTTGTTTCATTGTATCTCTGTGACGAATCGTTACTGTTTGATCTTCGATTGTCTGATGATCTACTGTAACGCAAAACGGAGTTCCAAGAGCATCTTGTCTTCTGTAACGACGGCCTACTGCATCTTTTTCATCATATGCCACAGTGAAATCCCATTTTAAATCATCGATGATTTTTTTAGCGATATCCGGCAATCCATCTTTTTTAATCAATGGTAAAATAGCCACTTTTGTTGGTGCTAGAACAGACGGTAATTTTAAAACTGTTCTTGTTGAACCGTCTTCTAAAACCTCTTCTTTTAGTGAAGTGGCAAAAACAGCCAGGAACATACGATCTAAACCAACTGACGTTTCTACTACGTATGGTACATAGTTTTCATTTAGTTCAGGGTCAAAATATTGTAGTTTTCTACCAGAATACTCTTCGTGCGCTTTTAAATCGAAATCTGTACGAGAGTGAATTCCTTCTAATTCTTTGAATCCGAACGGGAAATTAAACTCAATATCAGCAGCAGCATTTGCATAGTGCGCTAATTTTTCGTGATCGTGAAAACGGTAATTTTCTTTTCCTAATCCTAAAGATAAGTGCCAGTTCAAACGGGTTTCTTTCCAGTGGTGGTACCATTTCATTTCTTCACCAGGACGAACGAAAAATTGCATTTCCATTTGTTCGAATTCACGCATACGGAAAATAAATTGTCTTGCAACAATCTCGTTTCTAAACGCTTTACCCGTTTGAGCAATTCCAAAAGGAATTTTCATACGGCCTGATTTCTGAACATTCAGGAAATTCACAAAAATACCCTGAGCTGTTTCCGGACGTAAATATAAATCCATTGCAGAATCTGCAGAAGCTCCAAGTTTAGTTCCAAACATTAAGTTGAATTGCTTTACATCTGTCCAGTTTTTAGAACCTGTTTCAGGATCAGCAATTTCTAATTCTTCGATTAAAGCTTTTACATCCTGAAGATCGTCGCTCATACCTTTTGCAAGCCTTGACAGAATTTCTTTGTATTTTGAAAGATATTCTATAACACGGGCATTTGTTGTCACAAATTCCTGCTCATTAAAAGCATCACCAAAACGAGCTCTTGCTTTTTCAATTTCTTTCTGAGCCTTTTGATTCAGCTTTTCAGCATAATCTTCAACTAAAACGTCAGCTCTATATCTCTTTTTTGAATCTTTATTATCAATTAACGGATCATTGAAAGCATCTACGTGGCCTGAAGCTTTCCAAGTCGTTGGATGCATTAATATTGCAGCATCAAGGCCTACAATATTCTCGTTCATCTGAACCATTGATTTCCACCAATATTCACGGATATTCTTTTTTAACTCGACACCATTTTGTGCATAATCATACACTGCACTCAATCCATCGTATACTTCGCTTGACGGAAAAATAAATCCGTACTCTTTTGCGTGCGAAACCACATTCTTAAATATATCTTCTTGTTTTGCCATAGTGATGCAAAAATATAAAAAGTACGTTGAAAAAAAAGAAAAATTATAAAGATTGAAGCATTCATTTCGTTATTTTTGTAACTAAATTCTTTCTATTTGTGTTTAATTATCTTATTAACCTGTTTTTCCCTAAAGTTTGTGCCGGATGTCACACAATTTTAATCAGTAACGAAACTGTTTTGTGTACCACTTGTCGTCACGAAATGCCCCTGACACAATATCATTTAGATCCTAAAAATGAAGCTGTCAAAAAATTCTATGGCAAGATTGCTATCGAACACGCATCAGCACTTTTGTATTTCAACAAAAAAGGAATTGTTCAGGAACTCATTCACAATCTAAAATACAGAGGGCATGAAGAAATTGGAACCGTTTTAGGCAATTGGTATGTCGAAGATTTAAAAGAATTAGTTCTCGAGACTCCTTTCGACATGGTAATTCCCGTTCCGCTACATCCCAAAAAATTCAGGGAACGAGGCTATAATCAGGTTACTACTTTTGGAAAAGCGGTAGCGCAGGGTTTAAATATTGACTATGACGGGACTGTTTTATATCGAAAGAAATATTCTAAAACACAATCAAAAAAGAATCTCGCCGGAAGATCTGATAATATCGAAAATATTTTTGATGTTATTACCGCTGAAGAAAATCAAAACAAACACTTTTTAATTGTAGACGATGTTCTGACCACCGGAGCAACTCTAGAAGCCTGTGCGCGTGCTTTATTAAAAATTCCGGGAGCAAAAATCAGCATTGTCTGTATGGCAATAGCGAATTCATAAAATACAAGAAACTCCAAAAAATAAATTCCAAATTCCAATGGTTACAAAAGTTTGGAATTTGGAATTTGGAATTTATTTTTTGGAATTTTATTTATTTACGATTATTTTCTTAACCGTTCTTCGATCTCCTTCCAGAACTGTAACGAAGTAAATTCCTGAAGAGAAATTTGACAATTGAATGTTCTGATTGAAATAGGAAGTTTTAGCAAAGGAATCAGAATAGACTTTTTTACCTAAAACATCATATACATCAACGTGAATTGTGCTGAGAGAATCGCTTTTGAACTGAATCGTAAAATTTCCTCTATTGGGATTTGGATATAGCGTAAAGTCAGGATTCTGAACATCAGGGATGCCTGCGGTAAAAGTTTGATTACAGATATTTATCGAAGCCGAATTTATTTTTCCCAAATTGCCTGTAACTGCATCACGAACTCTTAAAGTCCAGTTTCCTTTAGGATCCTTGCCGTTGAAAACGCTTAACAAATCGATCGGAACTACAATCTGACTTGTTGTTTTAGAACAATCTAATGCAATTCCATTATCATCATATTCAAGTGCCAAAGTAGACTTTATTCCTCCACAACTTGCATTATTATAAAGATTGACAACTGTTCCTTGCGGATTTACGATCTGAATTTCGACATCAGAAAGTCTGTCATGTGTAAAGTTTACCAAAACATTTACATCAGAAACGGTTCCTGTTGAAGCAGGTACATTTACAGTTTTGCTAATAAAAGTTGTTGCAAAAGGAATATCAAAAGCATTTCCGAAACTATATGCATCACAAGTTGTTGTCGATGTATACCCCACTGCAAATGATTTGCTGTTTAAAGCGTAATAAATATTAGCCGTTGGCTGAACCAAAATTCTGCAATTTGTTGAACTTTCTATAGTCGTTGGGATCTGAATCACTTCTGAACCATCATTTGCAGTATTTGAGGCGAGCATTATCGGAAAGGTTACGCCACCATCCAGAGATAATTTGATATTTACGGTTGAAGACCCCTGTAATGTATTGGTATTATTTACGCTCCAGATTATGGTTTGAAATGATCCTTTTTGCCAGCTCACATCATTCGCATTCTGAGAAGTAACTGTAAATGGTCCTGCATTGGCCATTACATTTACAATCATCGTATCTGTATTTGTTTGCGCCGTTCCCTGAGCTGCATTATCTCTTCCGGTCAGACTAAAATGCAACGTTCTGGCAATAGACGAAACAGACTCCCAGGTAGTGGTTAATTTATTCTGAAGAACAGCATTAAAATCTGGCATATAGCGAATTAGAGAACTTCCCGGAGCTACAGATCTGAATAATGGACCATCCGGTTTTGTTGGATACGCAATACTATTGCTGTTCGCTGTAGAAGATGAGACTGCACTATCATATTGTTCCCAGGTATAAGTAATGGTATCACCTTCAGGATCTGAACCGGTACCCGTTAAAATAAATGCTGTGCCAATAGGAATCGAATAATCTAAACCGGCATTGATTGTTGGAGGATTATTTGTTATCGGGGTATTTACCGGACAACTTTTTGCAGCAAGATTACTTTGAATTTGCGCAATGCTTACGTAGGCAAAATAATCGTCTGAGTTCTCCTGAACATTATATTTTGTTATTCCTGCATATCCCATAATTGTAGAACCGCTTCCGGGCTCCACATTGACACCTGTTCTTTCAGCTCCATCAAAAGAAAAAGTATGATTAGCACCAAGCTGATGTCCCATTTCGTGAGCCACAAAATCAATATCAAATGCATCTCCCTGAGGTCTTCCATTTGATGGCGAAGTGTAGCCGCTACCTTTACCAATAACATTTGAGGCTGTCGGACTATCGCAAACACAACCAATACAGGCCGCATTACCGCCGCCTCCTGTAGCTCCAAATAAATGCCCGATATCATAATTTCCTTCACCAATGACACTTGTCAATGTACTTTGTACTTCTTTACTCCAATAATCATTACCGTCTGAGTTATCTACTGACGTTCCTTTACTGGCGTCTGAGTAAGGATCTGTTGCCGCATTTGTGTAAATTACGGCATCTGTATTGGCGATCAGTTCTAACTTTACAGCAAGATCTTTATTAAAAATACCATTTACTCTTGTCAAAGAAGCATTCATACCTGCCAGTGCACCGGCTTTTGTCCCGCCAAAATAAGCTGTATACTCTCCTGTGCAAGAAAGTGCCAATCGCAACGTTTTAAAAATTTTATTGCTTGCCGCTGATTTAGATGTTTTTGAGGAAGTATTGTTGTTCGAAATTATATCCGTCGTTTTACATTCTAATTGGCTTGTTGATGTTCCGTCATTTTTAGTAAACAAAACATATTCAGCCTTATTATCCTCATTTTGTTCTATATACTCAGATGGTTTATTAGCACGAAGTACCATTGTCTGTACACCGATCGGCGCTACGCTAAAATGAATCTTAGCTGTTGTATCATCCAGACCACTTCCTTCATAAGCTCTTATTTCAGGATATTTTGCCTGTAATTCCGGTTCGAAATTAGAAGATTCCCAAACTGTAAATCGCTCTAAAACGCCATTAGAATTTGGAATTGTAATTTCTGCAGTAGTACTTTTTGGGGTTTTATTTGTTACTCCTGAAAGTTTCGACTTCAAAAAATCAGTATTAAGCTTATAGTAATTCCTTTGTGAATCAGATAAATTTACTCTTTTGCCCGTAGAACCGGAGGTTACTTTTTGCCACAAATCATCACTTTGAGCGTAAATATTTGCACAACAAAAAATAAAAAATAAAAAAAGTAGCTTTTTTTTCATATTCAGGTGGAAATTGAAAAATCAAAATTAAGCGAATTAAATCAAATTCTTACACTTATACGACAATTAATGATTTTTAGAAGACGACTTGATCTTTTTTTACAAAAAGAAATAGATTGTCATCAAAAATCAATTGAGCTTAGCATTAAATTTGAAATAGATAGTATAAATTTGCACCATCTTAAATTATTTGTTTTGAAGCTCTTTCATTCTATAAACGATTTTCAGTCTACCAAGAAGACGATTTTAACTCTTGGTACCTTTGACGGCGTACATATTGGTCACAAAAAAATTCTGGAAAGAATTACTCAAAATACTGAAAATGGAAAATACGAAAGTCTAGTACTTACTTTTTTTCCGCACCCGAGAATGGTTTTGCAGGAAAAATCAGAAATAAAACTTTTGAACACTATTTCTGAAAAAACAAAACTTCTGGAAGCAACAGGAATCGAGAACCTTGTCATTCATCCGTTTAACGAAAGTTTTTCACGATTGACTGCCGAAGAATTTGTGCGTACTATTTTAGTGGATCAGTTTCATATTCAAAAAATAATTATAGGCCACGACCATCGTTTCGGAAGAAACAGAACGGCTAATATTGATGATTTAATCGCTTTTGGAGCTGAATATGGTTTTGAAGTCGAACAAATCTCAGCACAGGAAATCCAGGATGTATCTGTAAGTTCAACCAAAATCAGAAAAGCTTTGAACGAAGGAAATATGACTTTAGCCAATGAATATTTGGGTTATGCATATTTTTTATCCGGCGAGGTTGTAAAAGGAAAACAATTAGGCAGAACAATTGGTTTTCCTACAGCAAACATCAAAATTGAGGAAGAATACAAATTAATTCCAAAAATTGGAGTTTATGTAGTGAAAGTTTTAATTGGTGATCAGGAATTTTTCGGAATGATGAATATTGGTTTCAACCCAACTGTAAACGGACAAAACCAAACAATTGAAGTCAATATATTTGATTTTGATGCTACTATTTATGGTCAAAAAATCGAAGTTTCGCTATTGCATTATCTTCGTGAAGAACAAAAATTTGGTTCACTGGATTTGCTTAAAGCCCAATTAAATCAGGACGAAAAAGATGCTTTGGCATTTGTGAGTCAGCTTTAAGAAGCTTTTTTGTTCAGACTGTAATTGTAATAATATGTAGTCCCGATAGGACAAAACATCAACTTCAACAAACTTTTCTACCAAAATATAATCTCTACGAGATAGGTGGTCAAATTTTTCACAATCTTGTCATTTCGACCTAAGAAAGAAATCACATTAGTTGGTCAACAAACTTAACCTCTTTATGACTTTACGAGATATTCCGTCAGGAATTAAATATTGCCAGAAAAATTAATTTCACCATACACAATGTCCCATATTGACTGGACTTTTCATACATTGTAATCCATAAACAACTTCCTTAAAACTTGTTGCAGTTTCATTTCATCACACTTTTTACCATTTTTAAATCATCGTAGTTATTTTTTTAGTAAATTTGATATAGAACTCTGTTTATCAAATATTTACTATTAACTTCTTTAAAATTAACCACTATGAAATTACCTAAAGAAATAACCAATGGTTTCCTTATATTCCTTGGAATAGGAATTTACTTTTTATTGATGAACGTATTAGGTTTGGCCCATTTGTTCTATTTGCGTACACTTAACGTCTTTTTTATATTTTATGGCGTAAACAGAACGATGAAAATGAACCTTCAGGAAGGAGAAACCAATTTTGTATCTAATGCTGTTTCTGCTATGGCAACTTCTGTGGTTGGTGTGGCGATGAGTGTTTTCGGATTACTGGTGTACAGTTATGCAAGAGGTGGTGATGCTTATGTAAAAACATTATCAGAAACTTTTATGTTTGGAGGAAATCCATCAGTACCAACTTACTGTATTTGCTTGTTATTTGAAGGAGTCGCTTCTTCGGTAATTGTCACATTAATGATGATGCTGTATTGGAACAATAAGTATGTAGCCGATTAACATTTCAAAATAAAATAATCATTTAAGCATTCTAAAATCATATTTTTTTACAATTATATGATTTTAGAATGCTTCTTTTTTGAAATTTCATGCAAAATATTCATTTAAAGCGGTGGGCATCATTGATAAGAACAATTTAATTACTTTTGAAGCTCCAAAAACAATAAACCAATGAACATTACCAAACACGACTGGACAAAAGACGAGATAATCGCGATATACAATAAACCTATGATGGACCTGCTGTATGAAGCAGCAACGATACACAGGCAAAAACACGATCCGAACGTAGTTCAGGTATCTACATTATTATCTATCAAAACCGGGGGCTGCCCCGAAGATTGTGGGTATTGCCCGCAAGCTGCCCGCTATAATACAGGTGTTGAAGGAAATGATTTAATGAGTGTTAGTCAGGTAAAAGCACAGGCTTTACGTGCCAAATCCAGCGGATCATCCCGCGTTTGCATGGGAGCTGCCTGGAGAAACGTAAAAGATGGCGAAGAGTTTGATCAGGTTCTGGAAATGGTTCGTACCATCAACAAACTCGACATGGAGGTTTGTTGTACTTTGGGTATGATTACTGAAAACCAGGCACAACGTCTGGCAGAAGCCGGTTTATATGCTTACAACCACAATTTAGATACTTCTGAAGAATATTATAAAGATGTCATTTCGACCCGTGGTTTCGAAGACCGTCTGCAAACTATCGAGAACGTTCGTAAAACCAATGTTACCGTTTGTAGCGGAGGAATTATCGGAATGGGCGAAAGCATCGAAGACAGAGCCGGAATGCTCGTAGCGCTTTCTACTCTGAATCCGCAACCGGAGTCTGTGCCTATTAACGCTTTAGTTGCTGTTGAAGGAACACCGATGGAAGAAGAAAAGCCGGTAGAAATCTGGGAAATGATTCGTATGGTAGCAACCACAAGAATTGTAATGCCGGATACACAGGTGCGCTTGTCTGCAGGAAGGACCAATATGAGCCGCGAAGGACAGGCAATGTGCTTTTTTGCCGGTGCCAATTCTATTTTTGCCGGAGATAAATTGCTGACAACACCAAATCCTGATGTACAGGAAGACATGAAAATGTTTGACTTATTAGGACTGATTCCTCAAAAACCATTTGTTAAAGTTTCGCAGCCACAAACCGTTGAAGCAGCTGACTCTCAGTTCGCTCCATTGGGCGAAAAACCTAAATGGTCAAGACCCGGACATACGATTGAACGAAACATGGAAGCTTCGATCAAATCAAAAAATTAATTAAATGAGTTAATAAATCTCGAGAAATATTTTTAAATTGCTTATGACACAGAGTTATAAGCAATTTTTTTATTTAAGAGATGAAGTTAAAACAAATCGAAAGGGTAAAAAAGATCTCAAAAGCCGATTTTATTTCCCAATATGTAAAAAATCAAATTCCAGTTGTTATTGAAGAGCTCACCGAAGATTGGCCTGCTTATCAGAAATGGAAATTGTCCTATATCAAAGAAATCGCCGGCGAAACTATCGTTCCTTTATACGATAACAGACCCGTTAATCATGAAGATGGCTTTAACGAAGCGCATACCAAAATGAAAATGAGCGATTATATCGATTTATTAGAGTCACAACCTACTAACTACCGCATTTTTCTTTACAACTTAATGAAAGAGGTGCCAACGCTAAAAGAGGACTTCTTATGGCCTGAAATTGGCTTAAGATTAGTCAAACAAATGCCTATGTTGTTTTTTGGCGGAGAAAACTCAAAAGTCTTTATGCATTATGATATCGATTACTCGAATATTCTGCATTTTCATTTTCATGGCGAAAAACAATGTATGCTTTTTGCTCCGGATCAGTCGAAATACTTATACAAAGTCCCTCATGCATTAATTTCAAGGGAAGACATTGATTTTGACAATCCCGATTATGAAAAATTCCCTGCCCTTAAAAATGCTGAAGGCTACATCACCAACCTAAAACACGGCGAGGTTTTATATATGCCGGAAGGTTATTGGCATTATATGAAATATTTAACCCCGGGATTTTCGATGAGTTTGCGCGCGTTTCCTAAAAGTATTACCAATTTATCAAAAGCAGTTTATAATGTTTTCATTATGCGTCATTTTGATATTTTGATGCGAAAATTTAAAGGCCAGAAATGGATTGATTATAAAAATGAAAAGGCGATCGAAAATACACATCAGAACTTAAGAAAGAGTGCTTAAAAATAACCCTGAATAAAAAAAACAGCTGCAGTTTTATAGAACTGCAGCTGTTTTTTTATTTTACCTTCGTGCTATTTATATTTAAATTTGTTTTTTGAATTATACAAAGAAAATCCCAATTGTAGAAACATGACCTCGCAGTTACAATTCTAACTCAAAAACTTGTTCAATACGCTAGATTAAAATGATTATTTTTAGCAATTAGCATAAAAAAGAAAAACATGAATTCAATTTTCACAATAAAAGACGCCATCCTAAAACTGGAGCACTTTTGCGCCTATCAGGAACGCTGTCACAGTGAGGTAGTTTCGAAACTATACAGTTTAAAAATGTCTCCTGATGAAATTGATGTCGTTGTTGTTCAGCTTATTGAAAATAACTTTTTAAACGAAACCCGTTTTGCCTGCAGCTTTGCCAGAGGCAAACATAGAATTAAACATTGGGGCAGAATAAGAATTACCAATGAGCTTAAAATGAAGCAGGTTTCCTCGACTAATATTACGATTGCCTTAAAAGAAATCCCTGCCGAGGAATATGAAGCCACTTTCGAACAGCTTGCAGAAAGATGCTGGGGAAATCTAAACGAAAAAAACACATTGAAAAAACGAAAAAAATTCTGTGATTATATGCTCCGAAGAGGATATGAAAGCTTTTTAGTTTACGACAAAGTAACCCAATTAGAAAAGAATTTAGAAACCTGAAAAAGTGAATTTAGACTCTCTCTATTAAAACGCTTACCGCATTACCACCAAAACCAACGGCATTGATGAGAACTCTTTTTATCGATTTTGTCTGATTTTGCTGTATCCCAAACGGAACTCCAATAAAAGTATCATGTTGCAGCATTAAAAGTGCCAATTCCAGACTTAATATACCGGATGCACCAAATGTATGTCCAACCTTCCATTTATTAGTCGTTAGCAAAGGCAATTGAGACCCAAAAACTTTTTCTATAGCCAGTAATTCCGTTATATCTCCTTTTATGGTTCCGGGAGCATGCATAACAATTGCATCAACAGTTTCTAAAGCAACATCCTTCAAAGCCATTTTCATCGATTTCTGAAAACAGGTTGCTTCGGCAGAAATAGAAATATTATGCTCTAAAATCTCTGTTGCATACCCAACACCCGTTACGTAAGCAATTGCATTTTCCTTCTCTCCGGATTCCAGACAACAAACAGCAGCTCCTTCACCCAGAATCATAGTGTTCTGACTTTTCTCAAAATCAAAAGCCAGATTCGGCCACGGGTCTTCCTCCTGATTGATTCGGGAATATATTTTAAGAGCCCGCATCTGGGCAATTGTAAAATCAGTTAAAGGAGCTTCGCTTCCTCCTGCCAAAAACTTATCTGCCATTCCTGATCTTAACCATGCTACACCATTTAACAATGCATGAAGCGCTGTTGAACAGGTTATTGAATGCGAAATTTCAGGCCCCGTACTTTGCAAATCATGGGCAATCCACGAAGATATGTTTCCTAAAGTAGTCGTTGGCGAGGCCAAAGTCTGAGCTTTACCCGTATCAAGATATTCTTTGTAATGTTTTTCGAATAAATCCGTTGCGCCACGTGAAGACCCAATATTGATTCCGAAAACAGCATCCGAATTCCATCCTGCCTGTTCAACCGCCTTTCGCGAAGCTGCTATGGCAAATAAAACCGAATCATCTAAAAACTTGTATTTACTATCTGATTCCCGTATTTGCACAACAATCTCTTTCGATTCGGCATCAAGTGCAGCTACTGATGTTTCCTGCTGATCTAAGAATTGTTTCGAAAAACAATGTTGATTGTCGAGGTATCTTTCCCAGATTACTTCAGCGTTATTTCCTAACGAAGAAATCGAAGAAAAGGCTGTTATGGCGATTTTAGTATTCAATTTTGGCGTTTTTTTATCGCAAAGTTCGCGAAGTTTTATGAAAGATGGCACGCGGATGACACAGATTAAACTGATTTACAAAGATTATTTTAAATTAGAACAGCGAAAATCCGTTTAATCTATTTAAATCCGTGGCAAATTATACCATTTCTATAGCTTCTTCAATAATAGCATACACTTTTTCAAGTTGTTCATCAGTCATAATATACGGAGGAAGAATATAAACAATATTCCCAACCGGACGCAAAATAACACCTTTATCGATAAAGAAATTATAGAGTTTCGTTCGCATCGAACCGTAATAACTTTCCGCTGAATCTGATTTTATTTCAACCGCAAAAATGATACCTAATGTTCTGGCTGTTGTCACTTTTGGGTGGTTCTCTATTTTCTTCTGAAACACTAAATGGCTGGCGTTGATTCTTTTGATGTTATCCTGCATTTCATCCGTCTGCAGTAAATCCATACTGGCTAAAGCTGCCGCGCAACCCGTTGGATTCGCCGTAAAAGTGTGTCCGTGAAAAAGCGCTTTATTAATATCATCATCATAAAAGGCATCAAAAACTTCCTGAGTAAAAGTTGTGATTGCCATCGGGATTGTTCCTCCGGTTAACGCTTTAGAAAGACAAATCATGTCCGGTTCTTCAGTAACATAATCCATTGCAAAGGTTTTTCCCGTTTTTCCAAAACCCGTCATTACTTCATCAGCAATAGTTAATACGCTGTTCTCTTTACAAATCTGTATCAGTTTTGCTAATGTTTCCGGTTCGTACATGACCATTCCGGCAGCTCCCTGCACCAAAGGTTCGAAAATAAAACCCGCACAATTATAATTCTGAATTACATTTTGAAGCGCATCAAAACTTTCCTGTTCTTTTCCTTTTACCGGAACCGGAATTCGAACAACATCTATAAACATTCCCTGAAAAGCCTGCGTATAAAAAGAGATTCCGCTTGCTGCCATTGCCGCAAAAGTATCTCCATGAAATGCATTTTCGAATGCGATTATCGTAGTACGTTTTTCATTTTTATTAAAAAAATACTGCAGCGCCACTTTTATTGCTACTTCAACCGCGGTTGATCCGTTATCAGAAAAGAAGATTTTCTGTTGGTTTTTAGGCAGAATTTCAATTAGCCTTTCAGCTACTTTTATCGCTGGTTCGTGTGTAAAACCTCCAAATAAAACATGCTCTAAAGTGGTCAACTGTTTGTAAATCGCATCGGCAATAAATTTATTGCTATGGCCAAATGGGTTTACCCACCAAGAAGCAATGGCATCAATATATTCTTTGTCGTTTTCATCCCAAAGCAAAGCGCCTTCGCCTCTGGAAATCGCAATTGCAGCTTGTGCCGTTTTATGTTGTGTATAAGGATGCCAAAGGTATTGGCTGTCTTTTTCTGTTAAAGTCATAGTATATAAAATAGAGCATAGCGTATAGAAAAAAGACTCGACTACTATAATTTTGACAAAGATAGGAAAGTCTATTTTCTTTGTTCTATATTCTTTACTCTACAAATTAAGTAAGTTATCTCTAAACAAATCGGCATATTCCTTAATAACATTTTGATCGAAATAAGGTTCTTCATCAATTCTTCCGATACATTTTATTCCGGTTTTATTGAGAATCATGCTTTCGGTTGCTTTGTTTTCGCTTCCGCTGAAGATAATTCCTGCAACTTCGAAACCATGATTCCTGATTGCTTCTACCGTCAATAAAGTATGATTGATACTTCCCAGATAATGTCTTGAAACTACAATTATTTTATAATCGGGCTGAATTAAATCTATAATTAAGTCTTTATCATTCAACGGAACAAAAATCCCTCCGGCTCCTTCAATAACCAAATGATTTTTAGTTTCGGGTTCTTTGATTTGCT
Organism: Flavobacterium frigidimaris; assembly: GCA_900129595.1. Classification (GTDB taxonomy): domain Bacteria; phylum Bacteroidota; class Bacteroidia; order Flavobacteriales; family Flavobacteriaceae; genus Flavobacterium; species Flavobacterium frigidimaris. The sequence goes on from FQWG01000004.1 coordinate 76,665, forward strand.
TTAAATCAATTTTGATCCCGTCAATTTCAGCAGCCAAATGAGGACTTGCCGGTGTATTTAATTTATAACTATTTTCAAAAATTTTAGATTTTAGATTGGAGATTTTAGATTTGATTTTATGACTGTCAGAATTGTCTAAATCTCCTGCCTGAATCGGTTTCCAATAATCCGCTTCTAAGGATTCAACAATAATAGAAGAGGCAATTGTTTTACCTACATCAGTTGAAATTCCTGTTACAAATATTTTCATAGCTTGTTTGTTTCACAAAGATTTACAAAGAAAAAACGCAAAGATTCGCCAAAAAGGCTTTTTTGCTTTGTGTCACTTTGTGTTTTTTCTTTGTGTATCTCTGTGTAATGACTTTGGCAAAAATACCTAAAAAACAAAACCCATCCATTACGATGGGTTTGTTGTTTTTTATTTTTCTTCTTTAAGTTCGTCAATTACTTTCTTGATTTCTTTTGCATATTTTCCATAATAAAAACTCACCCACCACTCTGTCAAAACACCAACAAGCAATATTGTTATCATAAAAACTACCACTTTTAAGACTAATTTTCCATTTTCAAAATTCCCATTCAAAATTTCGATTGAGTCAGGAGTTCTAAAAAACAAATAGACAGCCAGATAAATCATCAAAAAAGGAGCCAGTGCAAACGTAAAAGTTTTGTAAAGCTGCATGTTAAGCCTAATATCGTAATAGGTTTCGTACAAACTGTCTTTGGTTGTTAATGCTACTTTATCCAGTCTTTTATAAAACAGAAAAAGCTTTGCTAAATAGTAAATACTTATCGCCACTATTATTCCATATATAAAATAGTAAGGGCCTACAAATTTTGACGGAAATTCACTATGAAATGGCAAAAGACCTATAACAAACAAAACAAAAATTTGTCCTAAAAGTTCTGTGCGCAAATTTTTCCTAATTTTGTCCAAAGGCATATTTGCCGATTGTATTTTTTCTAAATTATCCGGAAGAACAACATTCTCTGTCTTTTCGTTATTCCATGCGTTTTGTATATCGTTAAAATCCATATCCTTGATTTTTAATTATTTCTTTTAATTTGTCTTTTGCCCTGTTTAATTTTACCCTGGCATTTCCTTCTGAAATTCCCAGATTCTCTCCAATTTCTCTATGGGAAAACCCTTCTAACTGATAGAAAATAATCGCTTTATCAATTTTTTCGAGTTTTTGAACCGCTTTATAAAAATGATCGATCTGACTTTCCTTTATATGCGAATCGCCTTCATCTTCTTTAATGTTTTCTGAAGCGATTTCATATTTATCAACTTTCCGCTTTTCCTTCTTCAGGAAAACGATAGCTGTATTTACGGCAACACGATACATCCAGGTCGAAAACTGACTTTCGTTTCTAAAAGAATCATACGATTTCCAAAGCTGACAAACAATCTCCTGAAAGAGATCTTGCTGATCATCATGATTATCCATATACATTTTAGAAACCTTGTACAGTATTCCTTTATGGCTTTCGATCCTGTTTAAAAATTCTTGCTCTTTCTTTTTCAAAACGATTATTTCGTTACCGGTTTTACTTTATATCCTGCTTTTCTCAATAAATTAATTACTCCGTCATTACCCGCGAGGTGTGCAGCTCCAACTGCCACGAATACACTTTCATTTTTCATCATTTCAGGCAAAAGTTTTACCCAATTTCCATTTCTTTCATCAAGCATATATTTTTTAGCCTTGGCATTCATTATATTTTCTGCAGTTGATTTTTCAAATAAACCTTCTAAATTTTCCTGCTTATAATCTTCAACCAACTTCTTTGTCTCTTCAACATCAGACTCTTCTAACATAGCAATCATTTCAGCATCAGAATAAGCATCTTCAAATGATTTAAACTGAGACTTTACAGTTTCTAAACCAACAACCGGCAAGTTTTGTTTCTTAGCACTTTCGATAAAATTCATTTCATAAAATCTCAAGTCATCGCAACCAAAGCTTTTCATCGAAATCAAACTCATCACAGTCATCAAACTAAAAGCATCAACTTGCTTTATAGTCATACCTGCTGATTTTTTCAGAATCGCATCTAATTTAGACAATTCCTCCAGATTTAATTTTTTACTTAAAGGTTCTTTACCCATCGCCATTTGCTGCATTTCAGACATCTCTTTTGGATCAGAAAAGTTGATTTCTAATACTAATTTATCGGATTTGTCAAATGCTTTTTTTGTTTTTTCAGAAAGAAAATAATCTCCAGAACAAATCATATGAATTGTTCCATACAAATAAGAAGGTTTTACTAATCCGTTTCCTGATACTTCCCATAAAAGGGAGTTTTCTAATTTTGGCGCTTTTGTCTGTGCCTGAATTGATACCGCAAAAAGAATTGCGATTGCAGTTACTGCTGATGTAAATAAATTTTTCATTTTGATTGATTGATTTTTATTTTGTGATTTGTTGACGATTGAAAACTCCTTTTTCACTATTTATTGTTTTCATTTCTGTTCCACCAAGCTGCTATCGCCACAACTAATAAGACTGTTAAAATGATGCTTAGGATTTTTATTAAAAAGTAACTTACTAATCCTAACAGGAATCCTATTGAAGCAAAAAGGACAACACTGAAAATATTTTTTTTTGACGAATTTGATTTTAATTTCATAATGGTTTTATTTTTTTGATTACGACTCGTAAGTAATCAAACATTCAAAACGTTACAAAAAAAAGTAAAATATTTAAAAAAACTATACAAAACAAGACATCACAGCATAAGAAAGTGTCACCCTGAGCGAAGTCGAAGGCTTGCTAATTGGAATGGGCTTCGACTCCGCTCAGCCTGACAACATTAAAATTTAAAAGATAAAATCTCTAAGCAATTCTAAGATTTGATTAATTTCTTCTTCAGAGTTGTAACTGTGAATGCAAAAACGCAAACGTTCCTGTCCTTCGGGAACGGTTGGCGAAAGAATTGGTTTTACATCAAAACCTTTGTCCTGTAATTGTTGGGCCAGTCGTTTTGCGTTTTCATTCCCGGGTACGATTGCAGATTGTATTGCGGATTTACTTCGAACAAACATTGGTTTTAAACCTAACAGGTTCTTTTGCTGATTGAATAATACGATGTTGTGACGTAATTTTTCGATTGTTTGTTTTTCAATCTCTAATTGCTGGTAAGCGACCAAAATTGTAGCAACAGAATGTGGGGACAATCCGGTTGTATAAATGAAACTTCGGGCGAAGTTTACCAAATATTCTTTAAGACCTGTACTTCCCAGAATCACTGCACCGTGACAACCCAGGCCTTTTCCAAAAGTCATGATTCGGGCAAAGATCCTGTGATGCAATTGTAGATATTGTATTAATCCTTCGCCTTTTTCTCCAAAAACACCCAAAGTATGCGCTTCGTCAACCACTAAAAGACAATTGTATTTTTCAGAAAGATCTGCAAGTTCCTCTAAGTTTGGACTATCGCCATCCATAGAGAAAACTGTTTCTGTAACAATGTAGATATTTGTATCAGGGAATTTGTGAATGAGGCGCTCTAAATCCTCGAAATCATTGTGATTGAATTTGTACGATTTAGCATTGGACATGACAATTCCGTCGCGAATAGAAGCGTGACTTAACTCGTCGTACAAAATAACATCATTTCGCTGCGGTACAGCACTAAAAAAACCAACATTGGCATCGTAACCCGAATTAAAGATTAAAGCCGATTCAGCGTCATGAAACTCTGCAATAAATGCTTCTGCTATCTGATACAAGGAATGGTTACCGGAAATTAAGCGTGAACCTGTCGCTCCGTTTTCAAAAATTTCATTTTCCAGTAAATAAGCATGGGTCAGCTTAAATATTGATTCTGATTTCGAAAAGCCAATATAATCATTAGAAGAAAAATCAACTAAATTATTGAACACAGGCAGTTTTCTAAGCGAATTATTCTGCTTGCGATTTTCGAGCTTCTGAATTAGATTTTCCGGTAATTTCATAACAGCAAAGTTATGAAATTGAAGTTGATATTAAATAAAACAGCGGGTTTCACATGCCCGCTGTTTGTAACTTACTATTTAAATCGCACTTATAAAAGGCGATTGTCTGCTGAATCCGGATGCTGTCATTTCCTGAATCATGAATTTTGCGATGTCAATTGCACTGATTTTATCTCCAAGGCAATCTTCTAAACTGACTGAAACCTCAGAACTTATATCATTGAATTCAATAAACGGAACCCGAACCTGAGTCCAATTTATATTGCTTTCAACCAAAAAATCATAAGCTTTTTGTCGGTCTTCCTGAATTATCGGAAAATTGGTTTTCATCCAAGCTGTAGCAGCTGTCGTTTTAGCACTTTTTTTATCAAATGGAGTATCGATGTTTAATCCCGTCAATAATACATAACGATCGATTTCGTACTCTTTCATTACTTTCAAAATATTTCTTGTTGCTGCACTGGCCACGAGAGGCTCACCTTGTCGTTGTCCGATTGTACTAATGACAGCCTGACAATCTTTGAGTACCAACTGTATGGTTTCTAAATCAAGGGCATCGCCTTGGATAATTTCGATTCTAGAATTTTGAATGGTCAGTTTTTCAGGATTTCTCAGCAAAAGTTTTACGCTAAATCCTTCTTGCAGTAACTGGCTTACAAGATAGTTTCCAGTTCTTCCGCCACCGCCTAAAACGGCAACCTTATTTATAGTATTCATAATATATTCTTTATAAAAATTTGACATAGTTATTTATGCTTCATCAAATTGACGAAGCTTACTAATAAAAGCTTACTGAGCTTTTATACAACAATCTATATTTTATAAAGAGATTAGAATAGTTCAAAAGTAGACCATTTATGGCAATAAAAAAAGCCATTCGCTGAGGCGAATGGCTTTATACTTTATCTTAAAATTGTCTTAGTCAACTAGAACAATAATTTTATTGTCTTTCATTTCGATAGTACCTGACGTGATCTCTAATGTATAGGTCTGGTCATTTACTTTTGTGAATTTACTCGCTACATCTTTAGAAAAATTGAAACTTGGCGCTGCAATTTTAATCGTTCCTTTTTCTAGAATAGAAACAATAGGAGCATGATGATTCAATATTTGAAAGCTTCCGTCAACTCCAGGTAATGTAACTGCTGTTACTTCTCCTGAAAATATTTTAGCTTCTGGTGATACTATTTCTAAAATCATAATTTTTGAGTTATGAGTTATGAGTCATGAGTTATAAGTTCGGTAAAGCTTTGCTAAACTCATAACTCATAACTCATAACTTAAAACTATATTAAGCTTCAGCTAACATTTTTTCTCCAGCTTCGATAGCATCCTGAATAGAACCTTTCAAGTTGAAAGCTGCTTCAGGAAGATGATCTAATTCACCGTCGATAATCATGTTGAATCCTTTGATAGTATCTTTAATATCAACCAAAACTCCAGGAATACCTGTAAATTGCTCCGCTACGTGGAAAGGTTGAGACAAGAAACGTTGAACACGACGTGCTCTTGATACTGATAATTTATCTTCTTCAGATAATTCTTCCATACCAAGGATCGCAATAATATCTTGCAATTGTTTGTATTTTTGAAGAATTTCTTTTACTCTTTGTGCACAGTCATAATGCTCATTTCCTAAGATTTGAGGAGTCAAAATTCTTGAAGTAGAATCTAACGGGTCAACCGCCGGATAAATACCTAGCTCAGCAATTTTACGAGACAATACTGTTGTAGCATCTAAGTGAGCAAACGTTGTTGCCGGCGCCGGGTCAGTTAAATCATCCGCAGGAACGTAAACCGCCTGTACAGATGTAATAGATCCTTTGTTTGTAGATGTAATACGCTCTTGCATCGCTCCCATCTCTGTTGCCAAAGTTGGTTGGTATCCTACTGCAGAAGGCATACGTCCTAAAAGTGCTGATACCTCAGAACCTGCTTGTGTAAAACGGAAGATGTTATCAACGAAAAACAACACGTCTTTACCCTGATCAGTTCCAGCTCCATCACGGAAATACTCAGCGATAGATAATCCTGAAAGTGCTACACGTGCACGAGCTCCAGGAGGTTCATTCATTTGTCCGAAAACGAAAGTAGCTTTAGACTCTCTCATTCCTGGCATATCTACTTTAGATAAATCCCATCCTCCATTTTCCATAGAGTGCATGAAATCATCACCATATTTAATAATTCCTGACTCAAGCATCTCACGAAGCAAGTCATTTCCTTCACGTGTTCTTTCTCCTACTCCTGCGAATACTGAAAGTCCACCGTGTCCTTTTGCGATATTGTTGATCAACTCCTGAATCAATACCGTTTTACCAACACCTGCACCACCGAACAATCCAATTTTACCCCCTTTTGAGTAAGGCTCGATCAAATCGATTACTTTGATACCTGTAAATAAAACTTCTGATGAAGTAGACAGATCTTCAAATCTAGGAGCTTGTCTGTGAATAGACAAACCGTTTTCTCCTGTTTTTGGCAAGTTTCCTAAACCATCAATTGCATCTCCAATTACATTAAATAATCTTCCGTATACATCCGGACCGATTGGCATTTGGATTGGATTTCCTGTTCCAACTACTTCATATCCTCTTGACAAACCGTCTGTAGAGTCCATAGAAATGGTACGAACTGTGTTTTCTCCAATGTGAGATTGTACTTCTAGAACTAATAATGTTCCGTCTTTTTTAGTGATTTCTAGTGAATCATAAATTTTTGGAAGTTCAACATCCTTACCGTTGAAAACTACGTCAACTACTGGTCCAATGATTTGAGCAACTTTTCCTATTACTTTTGACATTACTTATGTATTTATTAAATAGCTATTTAGGTTTATCGAAAATACCTCTTTTTTCAGAGCGCAAAGATAATTTTTTAAAATATAAAATCAATATTTTTTTTATAAAAAATACTACGATTTTGTTTGATTCCTAAAACTCAGGCTTCAAATACAGAAAATAGCATTTTTTAATTAAAGAAAAAAAGCCACTACATTTTAGAAATGAGTGACTTTCGTACTAAAAAAATTGGCATTATTGTATCGTTGCCGGATATTGAATTGGATATAGACCCAAATCGACATGACGTAACGTTGAACCATATTTTGCATTTATGGCATCTATAAATATATTTGCAATTAAACCATACCCTCTTGCACTTGGATGTACTCCGTCTAAAGAAAAAGCACCTCCGGTTACATAAGTAGATGACATCGTAAAGTTTCCAAATCTATAACCACCACTTGACAGCTGTGTCATGACAGCTTTTGTATCAACAAAAGCCAAACCTTTTTCAGTTGCGATCGACTGAATCGCTACATTATAAGCATCTGTCGCTTTTTTTACTTCGGCAATTTCATCCTTTGTCAACACCCAATTATCAGCCAATGGCACCGAAAGCCCGTTTACTTTTGTTGCATCACCACCAACGGTTGTTCCTATAAATGTTCTGGCTGACAAGATTACTAAATCTTCTTTCGTTGCCTGTCTATACGATGGAAGCCCGTATGCTGAAAGATTTGTAAGATAACTATCCACAACAACCACTGCATTATTTCCCGCCACAAAATTGACTGTTCTTCTGGTCGCTTCATCCTGGGTTAATAATTTATTTGCAACCATTTGTTTCAAACCACCATTATAAACAGCGTAACCCGCATTTAATTGAGTTGCCAAAGCAGCCGTAAGCGGAGCCGGATTATAAGGAACGGTAGTGAAATAAGGCAGAGTAGTAATATAAGGCAAATTAGCTACTATTCCTTTTGCTCCGTTTGCAGTTAAAGCTGTAACTAAGCCTGAATAAACATTTTTAAAAACAGTTGGATCTGTAATATCATTACTTCCATAAGTAGCCGGATTCATATTTCCCGTCTGATCTTTTCCAATTCCTCCTGAAGTTGCATAGGCCAATACATCATTTCCCCCAATAAACAAGGAGAAGAAAGTTGGAGCCTGCGCTACTCCATCTGCCAAAATTGTAGTTGAAGGCGAACTGGCAAAACGAGCAAAATATGGATTCGCAGCACCGCTTGCAACTCCCGCAACATTTCCATACCCAGGCGCTATCAAATGAAAACTTTTAGCACCAGGAACACCTAAATTACTGAACACACCTGTAAGACGCGTCGTTACCTCTGTTGTTGGCTTACCCGCTACATTAACCGGAGCCTGACCATTAAAATACAAACGAGTTGCAGCTATAACATTCCCTCCCAACAACAACCCTCCCAGATTATCATTCATAAATGGAGTTGTAAAAGCTCCTCCTCCGGCAGCCACAAACTGTTGCGCCAGAATATTAGTATACGCACCTTCCTGTCCCTTTTTAAAAAGGGCATTATCACTGTAACCCGCGGCAAAAGAATCTCCAAGGGCTATATATTTAGTAAAAACCGCTGACCCCGGAACAACAGGCACTTCTGCCGGAGTATCACTGCTATCGTCATTATTACACGCCATAAAGGTTAAAGAAACCAACAACAGCCATTTTATATTTTTTATCATGTTATTTAAGTTTAAAATTATTACCTCTTTCTCATTATAAAGAAAGAAACCTGCTTCATCTCGCTACTTTTATAATTACGGATTAATTGTCCAGGAAACAAACCATTGCTGACCGATAGATCCTGCTCCGATTACCTGAATATAATCTGACCCGAAAAGATTTGTTGCCCCTACTTTAATAACTGATTTTAATTTTGTAAAAGCATAATTAATCTGAGCATCAAGAACTGTATTTTCCGGAACTATTCCGTCTCCAAAAGATGATTGCCATAAGTACTCGGTATTCCATCTTACATTCACATTAAATCCTAAATTTTTAACGACTTTAGCATTTCCAAGTGAGGCTTTAATTCTGTGTTTTGGCGTATTAAAACCTGCTATAAAACTTGGATCATCTGCCTGGTTAAAATCAAATTGAGCGTAGTTATAATTTACACCTAATTCAAAATCTTTGTATACTTTTTTAGACAAACCAACCCCAAAACCTAATGAAGAAACCTGAGCTGTAGTATTGGTATAAACCTGATACACTCTTCTGTCACCAAATGCCAAAGCCTGATACGTTTGTTGCACCGCAGGATTTGAAGAATCTGTTCCTACTGTTCCGTAATACGGAGATATTACTCTCGCTGTATTCATGAAATCATTATAAATATTATAATAAGCATTCAAATCTACTGACAGATCATTCTGAACCACTGAACGATATCCAACCTCAAAAGCATGAACCTGCTCCGGTTTTACCAACCCAATATTAGCTATCTTAAGATCTCCCGGATTTGCAGAAGCACCAAACGCCTGAACTGAAGCTACCGTGTAAGCATTGTGATACGCATTTTGACCAGACATTCCTATTGTTGCCGGCTGACCTGCTATCGCTTGTCCCGCAGCACTTACATTTACAGTTTCCTGAAAACGATCTAAATTGTCAGGAGCAGAACCTATTAAAGCAAATGGCCCTAAATCTAAACCTATATACTGATCTTGTGTTGTTGGATTACGAAATCCTGTCTGATAAGACAATCTGAAATTATGTCTTTTTGATTCTCCTGCTGAATACACAAATGAAACTCTTGGCGAGATATTACCATCAAAATTCTGGCTTTTATCATAACGTAAAGATCCTGTAAATTTTAATCTGTCGTCCATAAACTTTTTAGTCAATTGCCCGTAAGCACCATATTCTCTATAACTAATAGGACCATCATAATCAGTAAAAATAGTTCCTTCAGAATCCATTATATATTGTCTCCAAGAACCACCAACCTGGATTTCTGCCCACTTAATCATATCCCTGAAATTGTAATTCACATCAGAGTGATACAATTTTGAATGATCAATAAATTTTGCTCCCTGTGTCAAATCAGGATTTGAAGTAACTGTCGCAAGTGCACTATTAAACTGAGCTGAACCCGGCTCAAATCTCGCTGAACCTTTTGGCGCAGGAATAAAAGAAATTGGCGCAGGAAGTATATTATAATCCGCAAAGTTTCTTGCGATTGCCGCAGATTCATTTGCATTTGTTCCCATAACAGCCCCAGATAATTGATATGCCGTAGCATAATTGGTAAACCACTCCTGATCAGATTTTGCAGCTCTGTTTACGTTCCAGCCTGCGAATCTCATATCATAAGAATTTCCGGCATCTTCATCAGTAGCATAGACTCTGGCAAAAAAGTTTTTTCCTTTTACTTCAATTTTTCCTTGCTGCATCATGAAATCTTTCAAAGAATACCTGTTGGCTCCCTGATAAATCGTACTTCCTAAACCTATTTTATATTGTAGGATCACTTCTGTATCATCCTTAAAAGGTTTGATATGAGCAGAAAAATCTGCTTTTACGTTTTTCACTTTATTATCTGTCAAATCCTGCTCACGATATCCCGTTCTGCTCACCTGACCAACATTTGGAATAAAAGTAGTGATCTCATCCCCATAAATATTCAATCCATCATAATTTTGATTGTTCGCGTGCCCAACAGAACCTCCGGTCATACTTCTTGTATCGGCAGCAATCCATTCTGTTGCTTCCATATAAGTAAAGTTAGCCTTAAGCGCAAAACGTTTTGTAAAAGCTTTTGCAGCTCTTATTCCAAAATCATTATAATCATTAGTTCCGGCTGCTTTTTGAGTAGTTTGCCCGTATTTATAATAAACACTAATACCTTCATCAACAAAAGGACTTTTACTATTCATAAACAAAATACCATTAAAGGCATTTGCACCATATAACGCAGACGAAGCGCCCGGCAAAAGCTCTACACTTGCTACATCTAAATCAGAAATCCCAATTAAATTTCCTAACACAAAGTTTAATGCCGGAGAAGAATTATCCATTCCGTCAACCAACTGCATAAAACGCGTATTGGCCACAGAAGCAAAACCACGTGTATTTATCGATTTGAATGAAATACTGCTGGTATTAAAATTGACCTCTTTCAAATTTTCTAAACCATCATAGAAAGTGGGTGCAGTGGTATTTTTAATTTCCTGAATCCCCATTCTTTCTATAGTAACAGGCGATTCAATTACCCTTTCCGGAGTTCTTGATGCCGAAACAACGATTTCATTCAACTTGGTTTCTTCGTCTTTTAATACCGCATTTACTTTTTGACTGGCTGAAGTAATAGCAAAAGTCTTAGCTTCAAATCCCACTGCCGATACCTTAATAGTAAAAGGTAATTTAACCGGGGTTGTCAACTTAAATGTACCATCAAAGTCGGTTGAAGTACCGCTTCGATCTCCTACAACACTAATGTTAGCACCAGGAATAGATTGTTTGTTACTATCAGTAACAGAACCAGTAATTGTATTCTGAGCGAAGGCTATCCCGCTGAAACACAACATAATTAGTAGATATACTCTCATTTAGGTTTGTTTTTGGTTAGTTAATATAGCCAAAATACAAATAATTTTGATATTAATAAAAAAATGTTAAAAAAAATAAATATTCTATATAAAATTCGTTACAATTTTAACTATTCATCAATTAGTTTTCTTAAATTAAAATCAAAGAACAAGTCCCAAAAACCAAAATACTATGCATACATATAAATTATAGCAAAAAAAATGAGGATTTAATAAAAATACAGCAGGAAGAAAAAAAATTTGGCAATAAAAAAAAGCGAGACCTAAATCTCGCTTTTTTAACATTTATATAATTTAATATAATTATTCTACAGTAACTGATTTTGCTAAGTTACGCGGCTGATCAACATTACAACCTCTCATAACTGCAATATAATAAGAAAGCAACTGCAAAGGTATCGTTGTGATCAACGGAGACAATGCATCTGAAGTTTCAGGAATCTCAATAACATAGTCAGCCAACTCACGAACCTGAGTATCACCTTTAGTTACTACAGCGATAATTTTACCGCTTCTTGATTTTATTTCCTGAATATTACTTACAATCTTATCATAATGACCTTGTTTAGGCGCAATTACAATAACCGGCATATGCTCATCAATTAACGCGATTGGTCCGTGTTTCATTTCTGCAGCAGGATACCCTTCAGCGTGAATATAAGAGATCTCTTTAAGCTTCAAAGCTCCTTCTAATGCTACCGGGAAATTATAACCACGACCTAAATACAAACAGTTTGGCGCATCTTTAAAAGCTGCAGCAATTTCTTTTGCTCTGTCGTTTGTTTCTAATGCCTCAGCTACTTTTTCCGGAATCAATTCTAATTCCTGTAAATAAGCATGAAAATCAGGATTTGACAACGTACCTTTTGCTTTCCCTAATCGCAATGCAATCATTGTTAAAACAGTAATTTGCGTTGTAAATGCTTTTGTTGAAGCTACTCCAATTTCCGGACCTGCGTGTGTATAAGCACCTGCATGACTTTCTCTTGAAATAGAAGAACCAACCACATTACAAACTCCAAAAACAAAAGCACCATTTTCTTTTGCTAATTTAATAGCTGCCATCGTATCTGCAGTTTCTCCTGATTGAGAAATCGCGATAACAACGTCGTCTTTGTTTATAATTGGGTTTCTGTATCTAAATTCAGAAGCATATTCTACTTCAACCGGAATACGGGTAAACTCTTCAAAAATATACTCTGCTACTAAACCAGCGTGCCATGATGTACCACAAGCAACGATCAAAATACGCTTTGCGTTTAAGAATTTTTCAAGATTATCCTCAACACCAGCCATCTGAACAATTCCTTCATTAGCATGAAGCCTTCCTCTGTACGTATCTTTTATAACACTTGGCTGCTCATAGATTTCTTTAAGCATGAAATGATCATAACCTCCTTTTTCTATTTGCTCCAGGTTCATCTGAAGTTCCTGAATATAAGGATCTACTAAAGAGTCATCTTTAATTTTTCTAACTTTAAGAGGTTTGTGCAATCTAATGTTTGCCATTTCACCATCTTCAAGATAAATTGCATTCGAAGTATACTCAATAAAAGGCGAAGCATCAGAAGCAATAAAATATTCTCCTTCTCCAACACCAATTGCTAACGGACTACCTAATCTGGCAGCCACAATTTCGTTTGGGTTCTTTTTATCAAAAACAGCAATTGCATAAGCTCCTACTACCTGATTCAAAGCAATCTGCACTGCTTTACCCAATTTTAAACCTTCTTTTTTCTGAACCTCTTCAATAAGGTTCACTAAAACTTCAGTATCTGTATCTGATTTAAAAGTATAACCTCTTTTGATTAATTCTTCTTTAAGCGGTGCGTAATTCTCAATGATTCCATTGTGAATAATTACCAACTCGCCTGAATTCGAAAGATGCGGGTGTGAGTTTACATCATTTGGCACCCCGTGAGTTGCCCAACGTGTATGCCCAATTCCAATCTTTCCGTTTGTATTAAAAGCATCTTTAGCCTTAGCTTCAAGATCTAGTACTTTACCTTTGGTCTTACAAACCTTTACACCAGTTTCATCATCATACAACATGACTCCGGCACTATCATAACCTCTGTATTCGAGCCGCTTTAATCCCTTGATAACAATAGGATAAGCCTCTCGATGGCCGATATATCCAACAATTCCACACATATATTATTTATTAATTTGGTTTCGTGTAATAAATCTCAAGTTGCAGTTTTTTCCCGGCAGGAACATTTGAACTTGAAGTTCCTCCATATAATACCGTTCCTAACGGACTCATAATTGAGGCTCTTGGTACATTTGAAAAAATGTCGTTTTTAAGTTTCAATTGACCAAAAGTTATTGTACCAATATCTCCTGTTACCACTAAACCTAATTTTACATTTTTTACAGTTGCATTTTTTATAATATTACGGATATGATTCGTTAGCCTGATTTTGTATGTTGTACCTCTTTTTGAAGTAGGATCGATATTAATGATACCACTGTAAACAACTTTACCTGGCGGATTAGTTGTAGCAGTTGTAGCATCTGAACTATAATCTAAAATTGGCAAACTATTATCCAAATCATACAAATAAACACGTTTTGGCTCATAAGTCCCTGCCATCTTATCAGTATCTATAGAAAAAACCAGATTAGCCTCATTCACTAACCAATTCTTAGTCCTTATATCCGCTAATTTAGCACCAAATCCGGTAAGATCCAGTACAGCAAGCGACCCCTGGCCTCCTTTTAGGTAAAGCCTGTCATCTCCTACTGTTTTATTCGGATTCGTTACTGCATTATAGTATGTTGGATTCTTATTGTCCTGATACAAGCTAGCCTGCGCTCCTGATAAATTAATAACCAATGTCTTATCTTCCATTGTTTCATCAGGATCAGTTGTTATAGCCGTTTTTGCTTTGTACTTGATCGTAATTTTAGCATTCCCTGATTTTGCAATATCTAATAATGCTAAATTAGAAGGACTACCTTCTGATCTTTCTGCTTTAAAATACAACCCTCTAAAGTATTCCTGAAAAATAGTTGCAGAAGAAAGTTTTGAAGCCGGGGCTTTTAGAATTTTCTCTAAAAAGAACGCTTTATTCAGGTTCAAATGCATTTCCGGAGCTATATAAGTATAGGTATATGTTTTTACAGCTGCATTAGCATCAACTACTGTTGAATCTTTTCTTTGTGCCGCACTAAAAAAGAATGCATCATTTTGTGCCGGATCCGGATCATCATTCAGTCTTGCACCAATTTTACTTGTATCAAAATTTATAGCATCTGCACCTGAATCCTGATTCGTATAATACAACTGATTAAACTGTGAACCTCCCTCAAAGTAAGAAGAACGCATCTGAACTCCAGACTCGTAAACACTCAGTTTAATTTTTCCTTTAGGGTCGCCATAAATAGAATCCAATTTATAAATATTACCGCCTTTAGGATCAGCAGTAGTAGCACTTGAATTAATAAAATAAGGAATACTCAATACCACACTTTCTATTACCGGTGCCTCACCAATGGTTGGTGCATCTGTAGCTAAAGTAACCTGGCTCACAAAATTTGAGGTATTAGTCCCAAAAACAGCATTATCATAAATCCCTAAACCAGTAAGCGTTAATCCGTTTGACTGAACAGGAGTTACTTCCTGATTATAAGCTAAAACATCATATTTTTCAGATTCAAGACCAAAATGATCGTCTCCGATCAAACCTTCACCAATCGCATTAAAATCTTTATCGCAAGAATATAAAAGGACAACTGTTGCTATTAATAGAATTTTCTTAATAAAAGAAGTATTGTACATGTTTAATAATAAAGTTAAAATTTAAAGACCCATCGTTTTATAGAAATTTGTATACGCTTCAGCGAATGCATCTTTCGTGGCGAAAGGTAAAAAAGGTTTTCCTGAAGATTCTATAAATTTTGTTAAACTTGGAGATACGTTTTCCGAAGCAATAATCACAGCATCTGAATGTAATATACTCGCTTTTAAGACATTTTCGTAATTCGGTATTTCTAAATCAGAGATCGCCTCGTGCGGCACACCATCAAATTTTACCTTGTTTATCATTTCTAAGTCTAAATTTTCATCGAAAGATTGCCCATAAACAGAGGTAACAATTTTTGTTTCAGAAAATAAAGCTTCATTTTTATAATAGTGCTTCATATAAATTGGCAACATTGCAGCCAGCCAGCCATGAACGTGAATGATATCCGGAACCCAGTTTAGTTTTTTTACCGTTTCAACAACTCCTTTAGCAAAAAATATTGCTCTTTCGTCGTTGTCAGGATATAGAACTCCCTCTTCGTCAGCAAAAGTTGCTTTACGTTTAAAATATTCATCATTATCAATAAAATAAACCTGAATTCTTTCTTTCGGAATCGAAGCTACCTTGATAATCAACGGCATATCTAAATCATTCACTACCAAATTCATTCCTGAAAGTCTAATAACTTCATGTAATTGGTGTCTTCTTTCGTTGATATTTCCATATCTTGGCATGAAAATTCTTATTTGTCCGCCCTGATCATTGATCATTTTTGGAACGTCATATGACATTAAAGAAACTTCATTTTCAGCCAAATAAGGCACGACTTCAGATGATACATATAATATCCTCTTATCTTTCATAATAGTATTTTACTTAATTTTTGGTAATAAAAACGTTGCAAAATTACAAAAATTTATGCAGTTTATAACTAATATATTATGTTTGCACTAAATTTTAATAATACTGCCATGCATATTTTCTACGGTAAAGTAGCTTTGATAGCCTATTTGAAAACTATCAAAACCGCAAATTCAACCATCGGATTTGTACCAACAATGGGCGCTTTACACCAAGGTCATCTGGCGTTAATGCAAAGATCAATCAAAGAAAACGACGACACTGTTGTGAGTATTTTTGTTAACCCAACTCAATTCAACAACCCTGAAGATCTAGATAAATATCCACGAACTCTTGAAGAAGATGTAAAAAAAATGCGCGGTTTGAGTGACAAAATGATTTTGTATGCTCCGTCTGTAGAAGATATTTACGAAGGAAACACTGTCTCTCAGGATTTTGATTTTGATGGATTAGAATATCAAATGGAGGGAAAATTCAGACCTGGACATTTTAACGGTGTTGGAACTATCGTAAAACGTTTGTTCGAAATTGTTACTCCAACGAATGCTTATTTTGGCGAGAAAGATTTCCAGCAATTGCAGATCGTAAAAAAAATGGTCGAGAAAACGAATTTACCGGTTAATGTCGTAGGCTGCCCCATTTTCAGAGAAGACAATCAGCTTGCCATGAGTTCGCGAAACGAACGATTAACTCCCGAAGAACGAAAAGAAGCCGCTATCATCTATAAAACTTTGACAGAAGCAAAAGAAATATTTCAAAACGGCAGTCCTGAAGATACTATTCAATTTGTAGAGGATGCTTTTAAAGACAACGAGAGATTTGACCTCGAATATTTTGTAATTGCTGACGAATCTACATTATTACCTATCGATCATAAAAGTAAAGACAAAAACTACCGTGCATTTATAGCGGTATTTGTTAATAATATAAGGTTGATCGACACCATTTCATTAAATTAATTTACCTTTGCAAAATGCAAATTCAAGTTATAAAATCAAAAATTCATCGTGTAAAAGTAACTGGAGCTGATCTTAATTATATTGGCAGTATTACTATTGACGAAACATTACTGGAAGCCTCAAATATTATTGAAGGTGAAAAGGTATCTATTGTAAACATCAATAATGGCGAACGTTTTGAGACTTACGCTATCAAAGGACAAAAAAATTCAGGAGAAATCACCCTGAACGGACCTGCCGCGAGAAAAGTTCAAAAAGACGACATCATTATCATTATATCCTATGCAACCCTGGAGTTTGAAGAAGCTAAAACCTTCAAACCATGGATCATTTTCCCTAATGAAAACGATAATTCGCTAACCTAAGCCTCCCTTTTTACACCTTTCTATTTTTTCTGTTTGTCAATTTATTTTGAACAAACAGGATTTCTTTTGCCTAAATTCAAAAAATAGGTTTAATCGTATAATTTCATTGCTTTTTTAAATTTCCACACCAACAAAAAAGCAAATAAAGTATTATATTGCCACACTATTTCAATACTTTTAAATTCACTGAAATACCCCAAATCATGAAAAAAGTTTACCTACTATTTTTTGCATTAATTTCAATTTCTGCTTTTTCCCAGAAAAAATTTGACAACATTAAATCTGTCAAACTCGGAGAAGAAAGAAGAATAACCATTGGACTTCCCGCATCTTACGAAGCTAATCCTGAAAAAAAATACCCGGTCTTATACTTATTAGACGGAGATTATCTATTTGATCCTTTCTCAGGAGCCGTTAGTTACGGTGTTTATTGGGACGATTTGCCTGAAATGATTATCATTGGTGTTCATCAAAATAAAGACGGAGAACGTTTTGATGACTCGACAATTGACCAGTCTAACGGATTACCTTTTGAAAAAGGCGCTCAGTTTTTTGAATTTATTGGAGCTGAACTGGTTCCTTATATCGAAAAAAAGTACCGCACAACACCTTTCAGGATTATTGCCGGTCACGATATCACTGCAAGTTTTATCAACTTCTATTTATACAAAGAAACTCCTCTATTTAACGCTTATATTTGCCTGAGTCCGGAGCTTGCCCCAAAAATGGAAATTCGTATTCCGGAGAAATTTGCTAAAATCAAAGAGCCTTTCTTTTACTATCTTTCGGCAGCGGATGGCGATATTAAGAGAATAAAAGAACCTATAGAAAAACTGGACAGTAATATTAAAATCGCAAATAATCCGTTAGTAAACTATAAATACGATTTATTTAAAGGTACAACACATTATACAGAGGTTTTACATTCGATACCAAGCGCACTATATCAGATTTTTGAAGTTTATAAACCTATTAATTCTGCTGAATACAACGACAAGATTGCGGTACTTCAAACAGGTTATGCTGATTATCTCGAAAACAAATACGCCACTATGTCTAAAGTGATGGGCGTTAAGATTCCTGTGAGAATGAGTGATTTTAAAGTAATTGAAAACATTATTTTAAAAAATAAAGCATACGATGAATTGGGTAAAATGGCTGAAATTGGAAACGTAAATTATCCAAAAGCGATGTTGGGAGAATATGAATTAGGATTAATGTATGAGAAATTGGGAGACCCGAAAAGGGCTTCGAAAAAATACCAAAATGCTTCGCAAATGGAGGCAATTGGTGATTTGAACAAAGATTTGATGTACGAAAAAATGGATCAGATGAATACACTTGCAAAAACCGGTAAATAATGTCTAAAGTTAAAACGTCTTTTTTTTGTCAGAACTGCGGAACGCAATATGCCAAATGGCAAGGTCAGTGTAATGCCTGCAAGGAATGGAATACTATTGCGGAAGAAATCATTCAGAAACAGGAAAAAGTCGCCTGGAAAAGCGAACCTACTTCAAATGGCAAAGCACCCCGCCCTTTAAAAATTAATGAAATCGACTCGACTCTGGAAATCCGTATGGATACGACTGACGGCGAATTGAATCGTGTTTTGGGTGGCGGAATAGTTCCCGGATCCCTGACTCTTTTGGGTGGTGAACCCGGAATTGGAAAGAGTACGCTTTTACTTCAGATATCATTAAAACTACCTTATAAAACTTTATATGTTTCCGGCGAGGAAAGTCAGAAGCAAATAAAAATGCGTGCTGAAAGAATTACGCCGGACAGCGAAAATTGTTATATCCTGACGGAAACAAAAACTCAAAATATTTTCAAGCAAATTGAAGCCATTCAGCCTGAAATCGTCATTATTGACTCGATTCAGACTTTACATACAGATTATATCGAATCTACGGCAGGAAGTATTTCTCAGATCAGAGAGACGACTGCTGAACTGATCAAGTTTGCCAAAGAAACCAATATTCCGGTTATTTTAATCGGCCATATTACAAAAGACGGAAACATTGCCGGACCAAAGATCCTGGAACATATGGTCGATACTGTTTTGCAGTTTGAAGGCGATCGAAATCACGTCTACCGAATTTTACGCTCGCTAAAAAACCGTTTTGGTTCTACTGCCGAACTTGGTATTTATGAAATGTTAGGAAGCGGTTTGCGGGAAGTAAGCAACCCGTCAGAAATATTGATTTCGCACAAAGACGAAGAAATGTCAGGAACGGCGATTGCCACCACTATGGAAGGCATGCGTCCGCTAATGATCGAGATACAATCTTTGGTAAGTACCGCTGTTTACGGAACTCCGCAACGAAGTACAACGGGTTATAACGCCAAAAGACTTAACATGATTCTGGCCGTTTTAGAAAAAAGAGCCGGATTTCGTTTAGGAGCAAAAGATGTCTTTTTGAACGTAACCGGAGGAATTTCTGTTGATGATCCCGCAATCGACCTTGCTGTTGTTGCTGCAATCTTATCTTCTAACGAAGATATTCCCGTCACAAAAGGTTTCTGTTTTGCCGGTGAAGTTGGTCTTTCCGGAGAAATACGCCCTGTAAATAGGGTCGATCAGCGTATTCAGGAAGCCGAGAAACTAGGATTTACCACTATCTTTGTTTCTAAGTACAACAAAATTGCTTTAAAGAATACCGGAATCAAAATTGAGCTTGTTGCCAAAATTGAAGATGTAGCAGGTATTCTTTTTGGGTAATTCGATTTTTTGCCACGACTCGAGCGATAGTGAACAGGCGAAGCAATTGCACAAATTAAATACGAATTTTTATTTAAATTTATTGCAAATTCAAATTTATTCACACGAAGCAAATTCGTGGCAAAAAAACTTTTCATTTTGCGAATAATCGCAAATTTTATGAAATTAACTTTATGAAATTTCCAAAACAAAAAATATACAAAGCACTGCTGATACTCGTAATAGTATTGGTAGTGCTTTTTTTAGGCTTTTACTTTTTTCGTGATGCACTTTTAAAGCAAGCTATTGCGAAAGTAAAAACCAAAATGAATACCGAATACAACAGCACTTTTTCTGTAAAATCGGCTTCGTTTGATGGTTTTTCCGGCATTAAACTAACTGACATTATTCTGGTTCCAAAAAATGCCGATACACTTTGCCACATTCAAAAAATAGAAACCAGCATCAGCTTGTCTAATTTACTAATTGGTGATGTTCAGGTTGGCACTTTAAAAGTCAATAACGGTTATATCCAGTTAGTCAAAAAGGGGAATGTCCGCAATTTTGATGCTTTCCTGAAAAAAGACAAAGCGGATTCTGATAAAAATGAAAAACGGAAATACGGTACTTTCGCTTATAGAATTATTTCAAAATTACTGAATCTGGTTCCGACCGACATGAAACTGGAAAACCTGAATTTCAGAATCGATGATAACGGCAAAAAAACCTCTGTCGCTGTCAATAAACTTGTTTTAGACAACAAACAGCTCGAAACCAATCTTCATGTACAAAGCAAAGATTTTGATCAGCGCTGGAACATAAAAGGTTTTGCTGACCCGAGAAATAAAAAAGCGGATATCCGTTTCTTTAATCTGGATACCGGAGCCATTCGTGTTCCGTATTTAGACGAGCGTTACAACCTGAAAGCTAGTTTTGATTCTATTCGCCTGAATGTTCAAAATATAGAAAAGGACGGAAGCGAATTGCACATTGACGGCTATACTTCTATCACCAATTTAAAAATCAACCACCCTAAAATCGCCAGTAAAGACGTAATCATCAAAAACGCACGTTTTGATTATCGTTTTCTATTGGGAGACAGTTTTATTTCGATTGACAGCACCTCAACAATGCAGCTGAACAAAATAAAAGTAAAACCTTATATCTCGTACAGTACAGAAAAAGATACGATTTATACCTTAAAAGTCGATATTCCGAAAATGAAAGCGCAGGACTTTATCGTTTCATTGCCTGACGGATTGTTTACTCATTTTCAGGGAATGGAAGCAACAGGAAATTTCGATTATAAACTGGATTTCAAGTTCAATAAAAACAAACCCAATACGTTAGTTTTTGATAGCAAACTGAACAAAGAAGATCTAAGAATCACCAAATACGGAGAAGCTGATCTAAACAAATTAAACGGCGAATTTGTGTATCGCGCCATTATCCAGAATGTATTGCAAAGACCTGTTTTAGTTGGAAATGCAAATCCTAATTATACGCCTTTAGACCAGATTTCTCCTTATTTACGAAAATCTGTTTTGACGACCGAAGATCCTTCTTTCTTCCAACATCGTGGTTTTATCAACGAAGCGTTCAAACAATCTATTTTAAAGAATATCAAAACCAAAAAATTCTCGCGCGGTGCCAGCACTATTAGCATGCAGCTGATTAAAAACGTTTTCCTGACGAGAGAAAAAACACTTTCGCGTAAGCTGGAGGAAATTTTGTTGGTTTATATTCTGGAAAACAATCGTGTGGTAAGCAAAGAAAGAATGCTTGAAGTGTATTTCAATATTATAGAATGGGGGCCAAACGTATATGGAATTGGAGAAGCAAGTCATTTCTATTTCCAAAAAAGCCCGTCGGCATTAAATGTTGATGAATGTTTGTATTTGGCTACTATTATACCCAAACCAAGAAAATTCATGTATCAGTTTAATGATCAGGGAAATCTGAGAGACTTTGCAGTACAAAACCAGAAGTTTTTAAAGAATTTAATGTTTCGTCGTGGTCTTTTAGTACCTGAAGATACAATAGGCCAACTACCCGTTTATATTTCCGGTAATGCACGATCTTTAATCAGAATAAAAGCTCCCGATTCAACTGCGGTTAAAAATGATTCGCTTTCGATTGACGGGGAATTTGACTTGTAATACTTATTTAACCGCAAAGTCCGCAAGGTTTTACGCAGAGTTCGCAAAGGTTTTTATTTCACAACTTAAAGAAATCTTAGCGCGCCTTGCGCAGAACCTTGCGAACTTTGCGGTTAGAAAACTACTTAAAGTTCTTCAGAAACTCTTCTTTATAAGTCGATGAAACTTCGATTTCAGCGCCATCATTCAGCGTGATGATTCCGCCTTTATTATACGATTTTACGCAATTCATATTAATAATATGCGATTTATGAACGCGGATAAAAGGCAATGGCAAAATCTCCGAAAAATGTTTTAAAAATCGGCAGACCATTTTTTTGTTTCCGTTATTTAGAAAGAGATCTGTAAAATTTCCATTTCCACGTAAGCGAACTATCTCTTCCATTTTTACTACTTCAAAACCTTCTAATGTTGGCAAGATGACCTGCTGTTTTTCGGGTTTGGTTTCATGAAAATTCTCTACAATAATCTTGTTTCTGTTAAAGATCTCATAGTTCATAATCTGGTGATGCACTTTATTTACAGCAACGATCAGCTCTTCGATACTAATGGGTTTCAAAAGATAATAAGCAGCACTTTGATTTAAGGCTTTTAGTGAATACTCGGAAAACGCAGTGACAAAAATCGTTTCAAAATGCAGATCCTTACACGCCTCGAGAACATCAAAAGCGTTTCCGAACGGCATTTCTACATCCAGAAAAACCAATTGCGGCCGAATTTCATGCAGTAACGGCACAGCTTCTTTTATGTTCTGCGCCTCGCCCACAACTTCAACCTGCGGACAGTATTTACTCAAATAATTTTTGAGGACTTCGCGCGCTGCCAGTTCATCTTCGACAATTACACTTTTTATCTTTTGAAAAGTCATCATAATTTATCTATTAACGGAAAAACAATTCGGACAATTGTTCCTGTTTCCGGCATTTCTTTTTCGGTAATTTCAAAAGAGATATTCTTTTTATACAATTCATTCAGCAAACCAATACGCTCTTTTGTATTACTCAAGCCACGGGATTCATGCGCTTTCTGATTACTTGTTTTCAATTCACGGCTTTTGGTCAGACCAATCCCGTTATCTTCAATAATCACCACAACTTTCTCTGCCGCAAACTGAAAACTAAGATGCAAAAATCCCTTTTTATCCAGATAACGCAATCCGTGCCAAATGGCATTTTCGAGATGTGGCTGAATAATCATGTTCGGTATCAAAACCGTTTCGGTATCCAGGGCTTCATCAACGCTAATTTTAAAATCAAATTTATCCTCAAAGCGCAAATGTTCTAAATCCAAATATTTTTTCAGCTGTTCAATTTCTTTATCCAATGAGATGAAATCCTTATTAGAGTTCTCCATCATATTCCGCATCAAATTCGAATACGAAGTCAGGTATTTATTGGCTTCCAGTTCTTTATTTTCTGAAATAAACTGATTCACACTATTCAGACTGTTAAATATAAAATGCGGATTCATTTCGCGTCGCAGCGATTGTAACGCAATTTCTTTGTTCTTCGTTTTTATCGAATACAATGCTTTTACAATAAAGGCAAACAAGAGCAAAAGCAATAATATTGATCCTAACAGAAAATAGTTAAAGGTGTTTTTCTTGGTAATCAATTCATCTTTTAATGATTTTTCTTTCTCAAGCTGACGTATCTTTCCTTCTGTAACCTGAAAAGTTTTCGCATTAATCAAAGTAGTATCAGACTGAATTAACTGATCAAAATTTTGAAAGAATTGCTCGTAAAGCGCCATACTTTCTTTCTCATTTCCTTTCGATTTATAATATTCTGCTAAGGCTGATAAAGTATTTTTCGCTTCCGCCGAATTTCCTTTTTTAGAGGCCAGATCATACGCTTCTTTCAATGATACTAATGCTTTCTTTGGTTCTTCTTTTTTAAAATAAAGTGTTGCCAGCGATTGCAGTTGCTTGATTTGGGTATTAAAATCTTGTTTGGTTACGGCTTCTGCCAATAGCTTTTCGTTGATGACGATTGCTTTTTCAAACTGATTGTCTGAGGCATATACATTGGCAATTTCATTTTTAATTTTAATTACAGACTCCGGTTTGTCTTTTGCGTAAGCGAGTGCATTTTTATAACTTTCTATTGCAACGCTTTTATCTTTTAAGTCTAATGAATTTTGGGCTTTCTGGACATACGCTTCTGTAACTTCCTGGCTTTTCTTTTCCTTTTTCAGCAATTCAATATTCGAATCTACATAATTGGTCTGACTGGCAGGATTGGATTGGTTTTTAAGTCGGTTGGCATCGTTTAAATTTATTTTTTCTTCAGCAACATCTTTGGATAATGCGCCCGCGACTTCGTAATTTTTAATCGCCGAATTAAAGTTTTTTTGATTTTCCTGTACTTTGGCCAAACTGCGCGTTACCCGGGTTTTATCTTCAGTCCGTTTTAATTTGGTATAGCTGTTTAGCGCTCTTTTAAAATATTCCTCCGCTTTGGCATTATCACCATTATTTAAAAATTCATTGGCCAATTTTTCATAATTCACGGCAATTTTTGATTCATCGTTTTCATCCAATGAAACCGATAAATCTTCAGCCACTTTACTCATTTTTACCTGTTTGCTTTTTTCTGCTTTGGGCACAGGAATTGCCTGCGCTATTGTTCGTTGCGGAAATAATAGCACTAAAAGCAAACTAAAAGTAATTAACCAATGACGTTTCACAAATACCTTATTTTGAAAGTGTAAAGTAACCTAATTTCAAATTTCTATCCTATATTTTTCACCAAGTCAAATGACCTGTTGACCCATTCTGTCAAAAATACGTTTTTTCGATCAATACATTTGAATCTTAATTTAAAAACCATAATCATGAAAAAACTATTTTTTACATTCTTAACACTATCATTTTCTACTTGCATAATGGCACAGGTTTCCGGAAATGTCAATTATCGCGATCAGCAATCTTATAACAACAACGCTATTGATATAAATTTTCCTTCAGATAATACTATCGTTGTAAGCGTAAAAGGGCTTGCAAACATTAAGGCGGACGCCTATACCGCCATTTTCAGCATCACTCAAAACGGTAAAACCACTAAAGAAGTGAATGAACTAATGGATCAAAGAATTACACCGTCTCTAACCGAAATCAAACTTAAAAAAAGTGCTGAAACTTTTGTTGATATGATATCATTTGTTCCCGTTTATGAATACGAAGCAGAAAAAAAGGTTTTTAATCGCAAGACTTACAATGAAATTCCGGCAGGATTTGAATTGAAGAAAAACATTCATATCAAATTCACTGATCCCAATCAGTTGAATGAATTTATTGCGATTTTATCCAATTACGAAATATACGATCTGGTGAGGGTTGATTATTTTTCTACTACATTAGAAACTATTAAAAAAGAAATGATGACGAAAGCAAAACTTCTTATTCAGGAAAAACTAAAAAACTATCAGGAATTGCTTGGAGAGACCTTTATAAACGCTGAGAAAAAAATTACTGATGGTTTCATTATCAACTTACCCGTCGAAATGTATAAATCGTATGAAGTGTACAATAGCTCTTCTTTAAACTTAAAAAAAGCGGCAAACATTAATCAAGTTAATAAATCGGTTACACTTTATTACCAGCCGGTATTCAATAAGGATTTTGATTTTGTAATTAACTCAACGGTTTCAGAACCTGTTATTCAAATACAATATGAAATTAAAATAGCGATTAACAGAGAAAAGAAACCGGTTTCAAAAAACGATAAAGAATTTATTCTGGTGACTCCAAACGGTGATTTAAAGACCCTGAATATGAATACAACGAAACAAAATTAATCTGTCAGAATCATTTCACCAAGTCAAAATACTGTTTCACCATTTGTCTGAAAAACATGCTTTTTAAGTTTTTAAGTTTGATCTGTAATCAAACAATTAAAAACTCGAAATCATGAAAACAACTCTTCTTATCCCCGCACTTTTAGCTACAGCAATTTCTTTTGCCAGCTGCAATTCTTCGAATGCAAATTCTAAAAAGAATACTGCAATCGAAAAACCAATAGTAACAGAAAAAACCAAAATACAGGTTGCATTATTATTAGATACTTCCAGCAGCATGGATGGATTAATTGATCAGGCTAAATCGAGACTTTGGAATATCGTAAATACGTTGACAACCTTAAAATACGACGGAAAAGCGCCTGATATCGAAATTGCATTATACGAATATGGAAACGACGGATTATCTCAAAAATCGAATTATATAAGACAAATAGCTCCGCTTTCGACAGATTTGGATTTGATTTCCGAGAAATTGTTTTCCTTAAGTACGAATGGCGGAAGTGAATATTGCGGAGCTGTAATTCAGGATGCAACCAGGCAGTTAAAATGGGCAAAGGACAACAACAATATGAAGCTGATTTATATTGCCGGAAATGAAGAGTTTAATCAGGGCGGTATTAATTATAAAGAAGCCATTAGTAATGCTTTGAAAAATGATATTTATGTAAATACGATTTACTGCGGAGATAAAACACAGGGCATAAATGAACTGTGGAAAAACGGTGCCGATTATGGAAAAGGCAAGTATTTTAATATTGACTCTAACGAAACCGTACGTTATATCGCCACTCCATATGATGATGAAATCACGAAATGCAATGAAAAAATCAACAAAACTTATATTAGTTATGGTGCCAAAGGTTCTGCAAAAAAAATGAACCAGGAAACGCAGGATAAAAATGCACAAAAAGTTTCTGCATCCAATTATGCGGAGCGAGCTGTGAGCAAATCAAAAGCGGTTTATAAAAATGAAAGCTGGGATTTGGTTGACAAAGTAAAAGATGATAAAACGGCTATTTCGAAAATAAAAAAAGAGGAGCTGCCTAAAGAACTTCAAAATAAATCAGAAGCAGAAATAAAAACAATCGTTGCTCAAAAGACCAAAGAAAGAGAAACCATTCAGAAAGAGATTGGCGAACTGGGCAAAAAACGCCAGCAGTATATTGATACCGAAACCAAGAAAACCAAGAAACAAGATGATTTGGGAAATGCTATCAGTACATCGATAATAGGCTTCGCAAAAGTAAAAGGTTATACGGTTGAGAAATAAAACGAATCCGTAACATGAAAAAGAAAATTTGCTTTTTGCTATCGTTTGCAATTTTTGGCGTGAGTTTTGCCTGTAGGAATAATGAAGAAAAACCAGAAATAAATAAAAATTCAAAACCGGTTTATTCCTATGAAGAGAAGTTAAAAAGTGAGGCAGCTGAAATCAGGAGATTTTTGGGGAAATCTACTAAATACAATTCAAATATTGCCTTCTTTTTAGACATGAAGATTGAATCTGGAAAAAACCGGTTTTTTATTTACGATTTAAAACACAACAAACTACTAGATAAAGGTTTAGTCGGACATGGTTCCGGATCTGAAACTGGAACTTACGGAAAGCTAAAATTCAGCAATGTCAAAAATTCGAATTGCAGTTCTTTAGGAAAATATGCCATTGGCGGTTCATACTCCGGAAGATTTGGAAAAGCTTACAAGTTATACGGTTTGGGCATCACAAACAGTAATGCCTTTGACCGCAATATAGTACTTCATAAATATAAAGACGTTCCGTTTGAAGAACAGCTAAATCCTATTTGTAACAGCCTTGGATGCCCAATGGTCAACGAAAAGTTTTTTGAGGTAATCGAGAAAAAGATTGACAATTCTAAAAAGAAAATTATTCTTGTAATGTATTATTAAAAACCCATTTCAATTTCCGTTATTTGCAATCCAAATAATTCAGAAAAATAATACAAATAATAAAACCATGATAAAAACAATAACAACATCCGTTTTGTTCCTGATTGGCACAATTGCATTGGCACAAAAACCAATCTTTACCACTGCCAAAGTAAAATCAGCAACCGTATATTTTAATGCCGCCGAACTATCTCAAACTGCAACTGCAACATTACCTGCCGGTGCGAGTGAAATAGTAATCAAAAACGTAGCGGTAAATTTAAATGAAAATTCTGTGCAAATTGGTGCACCATCTGGCGTGACAGTTCTCTCTGTTCAATTTACCAATAACTATATCTCAGAATACGAAACCGATTCTAAATCGCCTGCACTAAAAATAGTAAGAGACAGTATTGTTTTGGTTCAGAAGGAAATTCAGAAAGTGAATAATACGATTAATTCAGAAAACAAAACGATACAGCTTTTAGATAAAAACCAGCAGATTTCGGGAATAAATTCAGGCTTGAACGTAACTGAATTAATGAAAATGGTGGATTATTATAAAAATAAGCAAATCGAGATTGCTAATACTATTAATACGCTTTCTGAGAAACAGCAAAAGCTGAATGAAACGCTTCGAAAACTCAACAATAAGCTCGAAGTAAACGCTAATAAAGAAGAAAAAACATCATCAGGAAAACTAATAGTGCAAGTGATGAATCAAACCGCTGGAGTAATTCCGTTTGACATTTCTTATCTAACTGATAATGCAACCTGGACACCATTTTATGATTTACGTGCCGAAAGTGTTACATCGCCAATTAACATGATGTACAAAGCACAAGTTATTCAGAACACCGGTATCGACTGGAAAAAAGTAAAACTAACTTTATCAAGCGGATTGCCTAATCAAAATAATCAGGCACCAATATTGAGTTCGTGGTTTTTAGCCAATCAAACCTACTTGGAAGAAGTTGTAGTTAACGGTTACGCATCCAGAAATAAAAGGAATCAAATTCAGGGAAGTGTTGCCAAAATTTCAAAAGAACAATTAAGCGAATCTATGGATATGCCTTCACCTGTACTGGAAAAATCATCCGTTTCAAATTATACTACTGTTGCAGAAAACCAGCTGAATGTTTCGTTTGATATTGATATTCCTTATGATATTTTATCTAACGGAAAAATACACAGTGTTTCATTAAAAGAAATTAAACTTCCTGCGACTTATAAATATTATGCCGTTCCGCGAGTAGAAAATGAAGCATTTCTGTTAGCTGAAATTGCAGATTACAGTAAATACAATTTATTGCGAGGTGAAGCCAATATTATTTTTGAAGGCATGTATGTTGGGAAAACTTTTATAGAACCAAATCAAACGAGCGACACTTTGAATCTAAGCATGGGACGCGACAAAAAGGTTTCGATAAAACGAGAAAAAGTGGCTGATAAATCAGGAACTAAATTTTTATCTACTAAAAAAGAACAGACTTTTACGTTTGATATTACTGTGAGAAACAATAAAAAAGAAGCGGTTGAATTGTTATTGAAAGATCAATATCCGTTAAGTACCAATAAAGAAATTGAGGTAGAATTATTGCAAAGCGACGGTGCAAAAGTGAATATAGAAACCGGAATACTTACCTGGCAATTGCAGTTGAAACCAAATGAAAACAAGAAATTCAGAATTAGTTATAAAGTCAGATATCCTAAAGATCAGAATTTGAATCTTTAAACATAAAATCCCGATACAGAAAAATGTATCGGGATTTTTTATTTCATGTATTTCGGTTCGTCAAGGCCGGATTTAATAGCCACTTTTACTAACAAGCCTTCGACTCCGCTCAGGGTGACATTCGTTTTTCAATATAAAAAACCTGACAAGTTTCATTTGACGGTGTCAGGCTGAGCGGAGTCGAAGCCATTATTCATTTACGGAGCCGGATCAGGAATTATCGCCTGAACTCCGGCTATTTCAGTTAAGATTTCTTTTGACAAAAACACATCAATGGTGTCGATATTTTCTTTTAATTGTTCCATTGTAGTTGCACCAATAATCGCGCTCGTTAAAAAAGGTTGCCGTAATACAAATCCCATTGCCAATTCTGTCAAAGTTAAACCGTGTTTATGAGCGATTTCCTGATACAATCTTGTGGCTTGTGTGCATTGTTCGCTGTTGTAACGTGTGTATTGCGGGAAAAGCTTAATTCTCGCATTTGGATGTGCCTCGCCGGTTAAAAATTTCCCCGTTAAGACTCCAAACGCTAAAGGAGAATAAGCCAATAAACCTACGTTTTCATATTTTGCCACTTCGGCAGAACCAACTTCAAACAGACGGTTCAGCAAATTATAAGGATTTTGAACGGTCTTGATTCTTGGCAGGTTTTGATATTTACTTTCTTCAAGCAAACGCATCATTCCCCATGCATTTTCATTAGAAACACCAATGTGTTTTATTTTACCCTCTTTTATTAGTCCATCAAATGTTTCGAGAATCTCTCTGAAATTATCTTCCCATTCAGCATCGTGATCTTTAAAACCTCGTTCTCCGAAATAATTGGTTGGTCGTTCCGGCCAATGCATCTGATACAAATCGATGTAATCTGTCTGAAGGCGTTTTAAGCTGTTTTCTAAAGCATATTTAATACTTGCAGGAGAGAAATCTCCTTTTTCACGCATATAAGTAAAATTCGGGTTCGGACCTGCGATTTTAGATGCCAAAACCACTTTGTCACGATTCCCGGATTTCCTGAACCAGGTTCCTATAATTTTTTCAGTACTTCCGTAAGTTTCTTCGCGGGCAGGAACAGAGTACATTTCGGCTGTATCAAAAAAGTTTACGCCTCGTTCGAGTGCATAATCCATTTGTTGATGCCCTTCAGCTTCTGTGTTTTGCTGTCCGAAAGTCATCGTTCCGAGGTTTATTTTACTAACTTTTATATCGGTATTGGGTAGTGTCGTGTATTTCATTTTTTTCTTGAGGCTCTAAGGTGCTGAGTTGCTAAGGTTCTAAGATAATCCATTTTTTGAATAATCTTATAATTCAAAGATACGACGGGATTTTTCAAATGAAAATTGTACAAAAGTTAAAAAAAGAATAAGTTTTTTTTTAAGGTTCTGAGTTACTAAGATTCTAAGTCACTAAGTTTTAATTTTGATAAACAAAAAAGGTTCAAAGTAAAACTTTGCACCTTCTGTTATTTTAAGCTTTTCAAAGGATTTTGAAACGAATTAAAAACCCTAATTACAAAAATTGAGTTTTCTTTAATCTGATATAATATTTTATAATTTCTAATGATAATTCGTCGGCAATCAAATCTATATTCATCCACCTGAAATTGTTCAGCAAATACAATACTATTTGTACAATTAAACAATTCATCTCTAATTTGGATTGCTTTTTCTTTAGAGACCACTTTCTTCAATGAAATATAAATATCTTTTAAATCTTCTTTCGCAATCTTAGTCCAAAAAACTACAAGTTTACTATTACTCATTATCCCAATCTTGCATTTCTTTCGATAAATCTTCTTTTGAAATTATTCGATTGTATTTTACATCATTCAATCCTTCCTCAACTTTATTATTATATTCAGATAAAGTTAAAGGATTCCCCTGCGCATCATATGAAACCACTTCATTTAAATAGTTATCAAACACAGAAGAAACAATTCTTAATACTCTTTCATCAGCGAGATCTAATTGATGACGTATTTTATCTTTTAATTCTGGAAGTCCCATAATTATAGCTTTTTTAGAGTTTCAAAGTTACAAAAATATAAAATCAAAAAAGGCCCAAAGTTCAAAACTCTGAGCCCTTATAAAATCTTAGCAACTTAGTCCCTTAGAATCTTAATTAATACTATTCAGCATTTCAGCGATTTCATCTAATCTTGGTGTTAAGATGATTTCGATTCTACGGTTTTTAGCTTTTCCTTCCGGAGTTCCATTGCTGGCAAGCGGAGAAAATTCGCTGCGACCTGCTGCCGTTAATTTTTGCTTGTTGATTTTTGTGTTTTCACTCAAAATATTTACAATTGCTGTAGCTCTTTTGGTCGATAAATCCCAGTTGTTGGCAATTGGTCCTGAACCAGCATACGGATCATCATCTGTATGACCTTCGATAAGAACTGAAAGGTCCGGATTATCACCCAATACTTTTCCTAATTCCACAACCGCTCTTCTGCCTTCGGTTCCAACAGCCCAGCTTCCTGAGTTAAAAAGCAATTTATTTTCCATCGAAACATATACTTTTCCGTTTTTTTGTTCCACAGTCAAACCTTTACCTTCAAAACCGTTTAAAGCTTTAGACAACGTTTCTTTTAGTTTTCTCATTGCTGCTTCTTTGGCTGCAATCATCGCTTCAAGTTCATTCAAACGGCTAGCTGTTTTATCAAGACTCGCTTGTTCTTCGGCTAATTTTTTAGATTTTGCTTCTAATTGTGCTAACAAATCGCGGTTTTTAGCCATATTTTTTTCCAATGCATCATTGCTGTTTTTCTCCAATGCATTGTATGAATCCTGCAAAACTTTGAACTTATTTTGCGCTGCAGCTAAATCGGCTTTTTGTTTCGCCAGTTCATCTTTTGTACTATTTAAGTCTTTCGTTAAAGCATCGCGATCTAATTCTAACTGATTTTTTGCTTTTTGCAAATCAGCATTTTGATCTGCAATCGAACGGTTTTCTTTTTTAAGATCTGAATATTTTGTTTCAAGATCGTTGTAAATTTTCTTAGATACACAAGAAGTCATAGACATAGCTACAACTAGTAATCCGATGGAGGCCTTTTTAATCATTTTACTTTATTTTATTATGGGGCGCATTAATAATCAAACAATGTCAAAATTCAATATCAATAACAATATTAATTTTGACATTTTAATCCGCTATTCTCTCAACAAGAACAATACCAAACTTTACTCGATTTCGACTAAAACCGGGCAATGATCAGAATGTACAGCATCCGGAAGAATTACAGCACGCTTCAGACGATGTTGCAAAGAGTCACTTACCAAATTATAATCGATACGCCAGCCTTTGTTATTTCCTCTGGCTCCGGCGCGGTAACTCCACCATGAATAATGATGCGGATCTTTATTGAAATGACGGAAACTGTCGACAAAACCAGATTTCATAAATCCGTCAAGCCACGCGCGTTCTGCCGGCAAAAATCCTGAAACGGTTTTGTTGCGAACCGGATCATGAATATCGATGGCTTCGTGGCAAATGTTGTAATCACCACAAATAATCAGATTGGGAATGGTTAGTTTCAGCTCGTTTACATACATTTGAAAGTCATCCATAAACATAAATTTATGATCTAATCTCTCAATATTAGTTCCTGACGGAAGGTATAAACTCATTACAGAACAGTCACCAAAATCAGCACGCAGGTTACGACCTTCAAAATCCATGTGCTGAATTCCGGTTCCATAAACCACATTATTAGGTTTTATTTTGGATAAGATAGCCACACCACTGTAGCCTTTTTTTGTTGCAGGATAATAATATTGATACGGATAACCCGCGGCAGTAATAGCGTCAACCGGAATTTGCTCTT
Organism: Flavobacterium frigidimaris; assembly: GCA_900129595.1. Taxonomy (GTDB): domain Bacteria; phylum Bacteroidota; class Bacteroidia; order Flavobacteriales; family Flavobacteriaceae; genus Flavobacterium; species Flavobacterium frigidimaris. The sequence continues at coordinate 110,042 of FQWG01000004.1, forward strand.
CTGTTGCTTTTATTTCCTGAAGGCAAATAACATCAGGATTAGCGTGTTGCAGCCATTCGATAAAGCCTTTGGCTATTGCGGCTCTTATTCCGTTTACATTATAAGAAATAATTTTCATCAGTGTTTTTTTAAGGATTCCAAATGTAATAAAAAAGTGGAAAGTTTGTGTTTGAAACAGCGAAAAGTAGAGTTTTTTGTTATCTTTGTTCGCTGCTCTAATAAATTAAAAATAGTACATGGGTTTAGTTACCGCGAAAGAAGTTGCAAAGGCAATAAATGTTGAGAAGTACGGAGTTCTTGGTACTTTTTCAGGCTGGATTCTTATGAAGGTCCTTAAAATTTCTACCCTTAATAAAATTTACGATCATAATAAACATTTAGAAGATGTTGCGTTTTTAAACGGAGTATTAGACGAACTGCAAATTAAGTTTGAAATTCCGGAAGAAGATTTAAAACGTTTGCCGAAAGATGGCGCATACATTACCATTTCAAATCATCCGCTTGGAGGAATTGATGGTATTTTGCTATTGAAATTAATGCTCGAAAGAGAACCAAATTTCAAAATTATCGCCAACTTTTTATTACACCGAATTGTTCCGCTTAAAAAATACATCATGCCGGTAAATCCTTTTGAAAATCATAAGGATGCTAAATCGAGCGTGGTTGGAATCAAAGAAACTTTGCGTCATTTGAGTGACGGAAAACCGTTGGGTATTTTCCCTGCCGGGGAAGTTTCTACGTATAGAGACGGAAAATTAGTTGTTGACAAACCTTGGGAAGAAGGCGCTCTGAAACTGATCAGAAAAGCCAAAGTTCCGGTTGTTCCAATTTATTTTCATGCTAAAAACAGCAGATTATTTTATTGGCTTTCTAAAATTGATGATACTCTGCGAACCGCAAAATTACCATCAGAATTGCTTACACAGAAAGACCGCGTAATTAAAGTACGTATTGGAAAACCTATTTCTGTAAACGAACAAAACGAAATTGAATCGTTTGAAGAATACTCGGAATTCCTAAGAAAGAAAACTTATATGCTGGCAAATCCTTTCGAAAAGGACAGTAAATTATTGGACACAGCAAGTTTAAAAATACCAAAAGCACCTAAAAAAATCGTAACGCCTGCAAGTGAATCAAAAATGATTGACGAGGTAAATATGTTAAGAAATAGCGATTGCCGATTATTGCAGAGTAAAAATTACGAAGTATTTTTTGCAAGAGCGAAATCTATCCCGAATATCCTGCACGAAATTGGCCGTTTGCGCGAAATCACTTTCCGTGAAGTAGACGAAGGAACGAATGAATCTATTGACTTAGATAAATTTGACCAATATTATCATCATATGTTTTTATGGGATGATGAAAGCAAAAAAATTGCCGGTGCATACCGCATGGGATTGGGCTCTGAGATTTATCCAAAATACGGAATTGAAGGATTTTACCTGAATGACTTATTCAGATTTGAACCTGAATTGCACGATATGATGCATAAATCAATCGAAATGGGCCGTGCTTTTATCATCAAGGAATACCAGCAAAAACCAATGCCTTTGTTCTTGTTATGGAAAGGTATTATTCATACCACATTACGTTATCCGGAACACAAGTATTTATTAGGCGGCGTGAGCATCAGCAATCAATTCTCTGACTTTTCGAAATCATTGATGATTGAGTTCATGAAGTCAAATTATTACGATCCTTATATCGCACAATACATCCATCCGAAGAAAGCCTATAAAGTAAAACTGAAAGATGCTGATAAAGATTTTATCTTTGACGAAGCAGAATCTGACCTGAATAAATTCGATAAAATCATTGACGAACTAGAGCCTGGAAATTTACGTTTGCCGGTTTTAATCAAAAAATACATCAAGCAAAATGCGCGTGTTGTAGCTTTTAACGTCGATCCGTTGTTCAACAATGCCGTAGATGGTTTAATGTACATCAGAATCGCAGATATTCCTGAAAGCACTATGAAACCTGTTATAGAAGAGTTTCAAATAGAATTGGAGCGCAAATTATCTGAGAAAGAAGATTAATCAAATTCGAAATAAAATAAAAAAACTCATAAGCCACAGCTTATGAGTTTTTTTATGTCTTAAAACCAGATGGACTGATGTAATATATCATCAAAAGAATTATTCCTGACAAACAGCACCAATCGTATCAAATGATAAAAAGCTAAAAAGTAAGCCATATTATAGGCCAGTTTTCTATTATATAAAAGGCCTGTAAAATATTCTTTTTTGGTAATGATTTCTGTCGTTAGTATAATGATGGTTAACCAGCAAAATATAATGACAAAAGGCCCCAGAATATGATAACTAACCGATTTGTAGATATCACCCTGATAGAAGTACACCAAAGATTTGGTTATACCACAACCGGGACAAGGAAAACCGGTAACCATTTTGAAAGGACAAAACGACTGATCTGTCTCTAAATGATCGTTGTGATTATTGAGCATCAAAAAAAACGGAATTATCAGTGTAATTGCTGCACCGATAATTCCGTAAATTTTACGTTTTACTCTGTTATTATTTGTATAATCTGTTGATATCACCTTGTACAATCATTGCTGCTGCCATAGGAAAGAAAAGCCCTAAAACAATTAATAAAGTAGATTGATCTTTTTGAAGTTCACCAGTTTTCTCGTAAACCTTTGGTAAAGCATCTTTACCGGCCAGGTAATAAAAATAAATATTTACCGGCATACAACATCCTGCAAAAATAGCAATTGGCTGAGAAATAACTTCTCTTTTGGCAACGGCATTAAAAACCTCTGCAACTTTAATATTCCAATAAATCAAATATAATCCGCATGTTAAAAATCCAAAAAGCAACACCATTATAGGGTCTACCTTAAATACCGGAATTTGTTCATCAAAATTGTTTGACGTTTCTTTAAAATTGTTCTCCATTTTTTATTAATTAAGTTTTGGTTAATGTGTTTCTAATTTCTAAGCATTAGACAAGCTTCTTTTAAAAGTCTGCAAAACTAAGCCACTATAAATAAGCGGCAGTCTCCTATAAATTATTATTGTATCAAAAAAAGTTTTTTTTATCAGACAATCAGAGTCCTGTTTTAAAACCTGCAACTATTTACAATCAGATTATTCATCTAAAAATGTGTGGCAATATTATTAAAAATTAACATTAAAAGCTAATTATGTTTTAAATAATTATACAGAAAAAACCCGTTATTAAAATTCTAAAAGGCAAACAGTATCTGTTTTTGTATGCCATTAACCTTACTTTGTGTATACTGCTTTTATTTTATCAACAATAACCTGCGCCAGACGCTCATGACTTTCAAAAGTCCAACCGGCAATATGAGGTGTTAAGAGAACATTTTTAGCCCCGAGCAAATACTGAAAAGCTTCCGGCGTATTTTTATCCTGAAAAAGTGTTTCGAAAGATAATTTCTCATATTCCAAAACATCCAGGCCGGCACCAAGGATCTTTTTAGACTTCATAGCTTCAACTAGATCCGCCGTTACGATATTTTTACCACGTGAAGTATTTATAATCCAGAATGGCTTTGCAAATGCGTTTATAAAATTTGCATTGACCATCTTATCCGTTTCCGGAGTCCACGGAAGATGAAGACTCAAAACGTCTGCTTTTTGCTGTAATTCCTGCAGCGACACCTGCCTGGCATTTTCATCGCCAATGTTTTCCAGGATATCATAAAAGACAACATCAACTTCGAAACCGCGGAGTTTTTTAGCAAATGCTTTTCCCATATTTCCGTAACCAATAATCCCAACCGTTTTTCCGTCTAATTCATGTCCGCGATTGCTTTCACGGTTCCAGTGTCCCGCTTTTATTTCGGCATCAGCCTGATTCAAATTATTGAATAAGGATAAAATTACGCCCAATGAATGTTCTGCAACAGCGTTGCGATTACCTTCCGGAGCCGCAATCAGATGAATTTCTTTTGATGCTGCATACTCACAATCAATACTTTCCAGACCTGCACCAACTCTGGCAATAAATTGTAAATTAACTGCTTTGTCTAAAAAAGTTGTATCGATTTTAAAACGGCTTCGAATTACGATTCCGTTATAATCCTGAATTTTAGCTTCGATTTCTTCTTTAGAAGATTTAAAATCTGCATGATTTTCAAAACCGGCATCTTCTAGTTGTTGCCAGAGAATTGGATTATTGCTATCGATATGTAGAATTTTTATGCTCATTGTAGTATGTTTTATAAAGCAAAAATACGGCTTATTATATTGGGATGATTTACAAAATGGGTTTGTTTTTCTTTGTTTCAGCTCAGCTACTTCATCACTGTCTTTACGATTATTCTAAAGAATATAATATCGAACGAAAAGTGTGCGGATACTGCCATTCCTTATTGACATAATTGGCATCATAAGAAACAAAAGCTGTAATTAATTTTCCTTCTGACTCCTTCATTTCAAAATCGGTTATTTCAAAATAACCCGATGTCTCGAACTGACGTTTTAAACGTCCTTCTTTATTAAACACATAAACCACAGCGCTTGATCTGTCTTGTTCGCCAGATGTATCGCGGATATATAAATAAAAAACAAAATCTCCATTAGCCCGCTTAAAGCCTTTGGTACTATTAGTAAAAGGCACTTCATAATGCCCAGGAAATACAAGTTTGATCTTCCATAAAGCAGTACTATCCTTACTGCGGCTTTTTTCAAATACTACTTCACTTGAATTTATTGCTTTTTCCTTTAGGCTAAAATAGGTTTTATCTGCTTTGTCTGTATAAAAAATAACGCTGCTCCCCTTTTCAACAGTCGGCTCTGTTGTTTCCTCTTTCGTGCTTTCTTCAGCAGTACTTGCGGTTTCGTCTTCAGTCTCTTCTTCGACATCCGGCGCTGACGGACCACGATAGAAAGAATAATACGGTTCTTTATCTGATGTATCAGAGAGCAACTCTAAATTAGCATTCAGCATAAATCTTTTATGTGTCGAGTAGTAGGATCCGTCTGCAGCAGAATTTTCTGTTCCTTCTACATAAAAATTTCCATTGGCTGTCAGACTTATGGCGTCAATTTCTGTTTCCGGATATCCATCAAAAAAATTCATTTTTAGCAAATTCAGATTGTGATCTAAAATTGCAACAAAAGGAATTTCATCCTGATTTGGCTTTGAAGCTTTACCGCTGATCACTATTTTATCCTGTATATACTGCAATAAAAAATCTCCTTTAGAAATATTCGAAAAACCCTTTTCCAACAAAGGTTTAAGAAAAATATCCGCCATCGATTTACTTTCGGTTTTATAACCCGAATATTTACTGTCGAATTTCATTTTATCGAGTTGAAATCTTATCAGTACAGCTCGCATTCTTGCTTCATCTGTATTGTCTTTTTCTGAATTACCATATGACTTGCTTTCTTTTTTGGCATATATAGTAAATCCGCCCTGATTATCAGGAAGTACTAATGTGTTGAACAAATTATATTTTGATTTCGAATCAATTAATTTCTGTTTTGCTACCTGAACACCTTGCTTGTTTAGTATCAGCAAAACAGGAGTATAATTATATTTTTCATCTCCTTCTTCTATCAAATACAGTATGTTTCCATTCTGAAGTTCATTAATCACCCTAAGACCTTCTTTTTTCATATCGAGATCGAACTGCCATATTGAAGGCGAATTGTATTTCTTAGAGAACTTAATCACTGATTTTACTTCAAGTCTCTCGTTTCCGTCTTGTTTTTCATCTATTTGATATGTTTTATCCACAACAACCGGAATTGTTTCCTCTATAGTAGTTGCTGCTGTATTTTGAGCATTTTCTTTTTTACAGGAAATTTGAATTAGAAAAAAAGAGAGTAGTAAAGGTCTAAACAGAATGGTCTTATAATTCATTGGTCTTTTTTTTGGTAACGGTTTTAAAAGTTGGTTAGATTATTATTTTCGCATGAAAGCGATATTACAACTCAGAATGCTTCTGGTAAGAAACATCAAAACGTTAAATAATAAAGATTAATACGACAAATTAATAAAACAAAAGTACAGTGAATTTTTTATTGATAAGATTTTTTTTAACTTTGAAAATCTAAGATTCATGGATTTTCCCTGAATTTCTCTCTTTCTAAATCATTAGAACCTCTCTAAAATGAAACTAACCAAGACTTTCAAAGCCTTTTTCAACAACGAAAAATCAGGAGGATTACTTCTTTTGTTTGTTACGATCATCTCTTTATACTTAGCAAACTCTTCATTTCAGACAGAATATATCGCTTTTTGGGAAAAAGATTTAGGCGGACATTCGGTTACTCATTGGATCAATGACGGTTTAATGACTATTTTCTTTTTATTGATTGGTTTAGAATTAGAACGCGAAATTTATCACGGTGAATTATCGAACATCAAAAATGCATCTTTACCCATTATGGCTGCTCTTGGCGGAATGTTGGTTCCGGCAGCTATTTTCCTGGCTTTAAATTTTGGTACTGCAACTCAAAACGGAGCAGGAATCCCGATGGCAACTGATATTGCTTTTGCTATTGGAATATTATCTCTTTTAGGAAAAAAAGTTCCGTCATCGTTAAAAGTATTCCTGACTGCCCTGGCCGTTATCGATGATTTAGGCGCCATCATTGTTATTGCCATTTTTTATACTACTTCTATCTCTTTTGTAAATCTTGCAATCGCTTTAGGAATCTGGGGATTCTTATTTATTTTGAACCGAATGAAAATTCAGAACCTCATTCCTTATTTAATTGGAGGCGTGATAATGTGGTACTTTATGCTCAACTCGGGCGTTCACGCTACAATCACGGGAGTCATACTGGCTTTTGTAATTCCGTTTGGAGATGGTGGAGAAAAATCTTCGTCTTATAAATTGCAGCACTTTTTACACAAACCTGTTGCTTTCCTGATTTTACCTCTGTTTGCCATTGCAAATACTTGTATTGCGATTCAATCAGACTGGCACGAAGGCTTAAGTCATACTAACACTATCGGAATTATTCTGGGTCTTGTTGTTGGAAAACCATTGGGAATCGTTCTTTTCTCTTCTATTGGGGTCAGTGCCGGATTATGTTCTTTGCCTAAAAGCCTGAAATGGGCACATATTCTAGGTGCCGGAATGTTGGGCGGAATTGGTTTTACAATGTCTATCTTTATTACAATTTTAGCCTTTAAAGATCCTGAAACGATTGTTTTTTCTAAAATTGCAATTTTAATCGCCTCTATACTTTCCGGTGTTTTTGGATTAATTTATCTAAAATATACTTTGACAAGAAAGAAAACGGCATAATTTTCAACAAATTCAATCTGTAAAAAAGCATCCTAAAGATTATGAAATCAGCTGACAAACATTTCTTTGCCTTTTTTATGATGATATTGCTTTTGGCCTGCAACAATAAACCAAAACCTGTAAGTCAGGAAAAGAATCCTGAAACGATCGCGACTAATTCTACAAACAAAAATGAAGAATCTATTGCAGGTTTTTACGAAACACAACCGGACCCAAACAATACTGGTGAATGTAAAATTTCTGTTGAAATCAAAAAAGAGAAAAACGGTTATACTTATTTCCTAAAAACAAAACTCAGAAAACTAAAAGGCATTGCCACTTTTACCACAAACGAATCCGGTGAAAAATACCTTCTTCTGGAAGGTATAAAATGGGATGATTACGAGGGAGACCTTGGCAATGAAGATGAAAATGATTCAATTACAGAATCAGAATCTCCAGCATTAGAAATCCCTGTTGGAATTGATGCAAGTTATACTAAAGACACACTTACAATTCAGAATTATGGAAATTCGATGAACTCTTATACTAAGATTGCAGAATGTGACAGGAAGTATATACAGCTGATTAAAAAATAAATTCCAAACCCAACAAAATTGGAATTTGGAATTTTAAAATATTGTAATTTAATACGACCTAACCTTTTATTTGTTTCAAAGAGGTCTTAATTCCTTTGATTAATGAAGAACTGAAACCATTGTGCTCCATTTCGTTCAGACCTACAATTGTACAGCCCTGAGGCGTCGTTACACGGTCGATTAATTGTTCCGGATGCACTTTTTCCTCTAGTAACATTTTTGCAGCTCCTTTCACCGTTTGTGCGGCGATTGCCAAAGCAGTTTGTGAATCAAAACCTATTTCGATTCCGGCTTGCATTGAGGCACGAATGTATCTTAGCGCATAAGCTGTTCCGCATGCACCAAGAACTGTGGCAGCATCCATTAGTTTCTCATCGATTACAGGAGCAGTTCCCAGATCCTGAAACAAGTCAACAATTGGCAATGCTTTCTCTCTGTCTTTTTCAGGGAAAGAAATACAAGTTGCCGATTCACCAAACTGAGCCGCGATATTTGGCATGATTCGGATAACCGGATATTCATTATTTGTTTTTTCCTGAAGCATATCCAAAGACAAACCACTCACCGCCGAAGCAATCGTTTTTCCTTTGATTGCAGGCAAAATTTCAGCTAAAACTATATCAACCTGATACGGTTTTATCGTTAGAATTACCACATCGGCTTCCTGAATATTATGTTTATTATCTGATGAAACCGTGATGCCATACTCTGATAAATATTGAATACTGGCTGTATTTCTTCTCGTAACAGTAACCTGATTGTTTTTTGAGAACTTCGCAATTCCCAAGGCAATAGAAACCCCAAGATTTCCTCCTCCTATGATATGTACTTTCATTCTGGTTGGTTTTTTGATTTGTTTTTCCGGTAGGTTAATAGCAGATTTTTCGACGTGTAAATTACGCAGATTTTATAGATTTTAAATCACTGCAATGTATCAATTTGTGGCAAAAATCTAAAAGCCAGGAATCATTCCGGCTAGTACAAAAGCATTAGTTATTGTAATATTAACCGATTCTATTCTTACAGCAACTTTCCTTTCAACAATAAAGAAGCTATCGTAAAATAGATTACCAATCCTGTTACATCTACTAAAGTAGCGACAAACGGTGCTGATGAAGTTGCGGGATCGAGTTTAAGTCTTTTCAGTAAAAAGGGTATCATAGATCCTGAAAGTGTTCCCCACAAAACAATAAATACTAACGATAGCGAAACGGTCATCCCGATGGCTACCCAGTGTTCTCCATATTCATAAAGTCCGGTTTCCTGCCAGATAAAAATCCTTACAAACCCCACAATTCCCAAAATGGCACCTAGTAAAAATCCTGATGCAATTTCTTTTTTCATTACATACCACCAATCTTTTAGCGTAAGCTCTTTCAATGCCATGGCACGAATGATAAGTGTTGCTGCCTGTGAACCGGAATTTCCTCCACTCGAAATAATAAGCGGAACAAATAAGGCCAGAACGACTGCTTTTTCTATTTCACCTTCAAAGAATCCCATTGCCGAAGCCGTAAACATTTCTCCGATAAACAAAACAACAAGCCATGTAGCTCTCTTTTTGACCATCTCGCCCAAACGCGTTTGAACGTATGGCAATTCTAAGGCTTCAAGTCCCCCAAATTTCTGAATGTCTTCAGTATCTCTTTTCTCTATTTCGTCTTTTATGACATCGATAATATCATCAATTGTAATGCGGCCTACCAAACGTCCTAGTTCATCTACAACAGGAATCGCTTCGAGGTCGTATTTATCCATTATTCTGGCGACTTCAACATCAGGAGTTTCAACGTTTACATGATACAGTTTTCGGATATAGATATCAGAAATTTGTGTTTTGGTCGATGTTGTCAATAAATCTTTAAGCGATAATCTGCCTTTAAGCCTGTTTTCATCGTCTACCACATAAATAGAATGCACTCTTGAAACATTTTCAGCCTGAATACGCATTTCTTTTACACAAGTAAGTACGTTCCAGTTTTCGTTGACTTTCACCAACTCTTTGTGCATGATACCTCCGGCAGTATCTTCGCCGTAACGCAATAAATCAACGATTCCTTTAGCGTGTTCGACATCCTGAAGCTCAGAAATTACCTCTGCTTTTCTGTCTTTAGAAAGTTCTCCAATAATATCTGCCGCATCATTGGTTTCCAGCTCATCCAGCTCTTCTGCGATTTCTTTAGGCGAAAGTCGGTTTAAGATCTGTTCACGCAAATCATCTTCTAATTCAAGAAGAATTTCGGCTGTTTTTTCGCTGTCTAGTACTTTAAATATATATGTGGCTTCATCAATGTCAATTTCATCGAGGATTTCAGCGAAATCGGCATGGTGCATGTCATTTAATAAGATCTCGAGCTCTTTGTTGTTTTTAGCTTGAATGAGTTGAGCTATTTCTTTAATTAGCTCTTTGCTGATTTTAAACTCCATCGGCTTCTATTTTTTGAGTCAAAACAATAAATTCCTCCACGCTTAATTGCTCTGGACGCTTATCAAAGATAGTGTCTAATCGCAATTCATCTGATAAATTTAATGTTTTCAAACTGTTACGTAATGTTTTTCGTCTTTGCTGAAAAGCGGTTTTTACCACTGTAAAAAACAACTTTTCACCGCATGGAAGACTATAATCTTCCTTTCGGGTCATTTTCATCACACCCGACTTGACCTTGGGCGGAGGAATAAAAACGTTTTCATCTACCGTAAACAGATACTCAGTATCATAGAAAGCCTGTGCTAATACAGATAAGATTCCGTACGCTTTTGAGCCTTTTTTCTCGCATATCCTTTCAGCCACTTCTTTTTGAAACATCCCCGAAAATTCCGGAATCTGATGTTTGTACTCTAAAGTTCTAAAAACGATCTGCGTAGAAATGTTATAGGGAAAATTCCCAATAATAGCGAATTGTTTATTTTCATAAACCTCGTTTATATTGTATTTCAGGAAATCCTGAGAGATAATTTTATCTTTTAGTTTTGGATAATTTTCACCCAAATACACCACAGATTCCGTATCAATCTCGATCACGTGTGTATTTATTGGTTTGTCAAGCAAATACTTAGTCAACACACCCATCCCCGGTCCTATTTCTAAAACCTCATCGTATCCTTTTAAACTTAAAGTATCTGCAATTGCTTTGGCGATACTTTCGTCTTTCAGGAAATGTTGTCCTAAATGTTTTTTGGCTTTTACTTTTTCCATTTTCTTTTTTTAGATTCTTGGATTGTTAGACTTCTTAGATTGTTAGATTTTCAGTAAGTCTAAAAATCTAAGAAGTCTAATCATCTAAAATGTCTTTTAATGTTCCGAAATCACTTCTAATTCAGTTCTGAAAGAAAGCATCTTATCAGCAAATAAAGACAAAGCTTCCTGATGAAAAGCCGGCTCATCTTCTATATAATACTGATCTAAAGTTGCTTTGCTGTCCGTAACATATTGAACTGAATACGTAATTCCGCCCATTTCTTCTTCAATCATAACCCTTACAATTCGTGCCGAAGAAAACTTTTGTGTCGCCAGAATTTCAGGTATGTGTTTTTCCTGCATCCATTTTAACCATTGGTCATGAACGCTTTCGTGTATATTAGTAGTAACGTTGTAAATAATCATTTTTCTCTAAATTTTAGACTTCTTAGACACTAGTCTACTTAGATTTCAGAAAAGTCTAATAATCTAAGTAGTCTAATAATCTAACGATCTATTTTTATAAATTCTTGTCTCCTCTTAACTCTCTGTATTTTTTTCTCGCATCAACAAAATAAATACTATCCTGATGGTTAAAAATTACTTTTTCATATAAAGGCTTTGCCTTTTCTGTATCGTGCAATTCGTCGTTGTAAATTTCTGCCGAAAAAAACAGCGCTTCATCTACATAAATTCCGTCGCTATGATTGTCAATGATCTGCTGGTATTGGCTTAAAGCCAAATTATACTCTTTTTGACTTTCATAAACTTTACCTAAACGCAACAATGTTACAGCTTCTATTTCTTGTCCTTTAAAGGCTTTTAAAATACCCTGAAACTGAGCAATTGCTTCCGGTTTTTTATTCTGATAAATTAAAAAATCGCCTTTTGCAAATTGTTTCAATGCCGTTTGTGTCGAATCAGCAACCGTATTATCATTAATCAGTAAAAAATATTCAAGAGCGTCATTGGCAATTAACTGTGTGTTTGCCGCTTTCAACTCTTTGAATTGTTTCAGAGCCCATTCAAAATCACCTTTGTAATAACTTGTTTTTGCCGCTTTTAAACTGGCTTCGTGCGCCATGACATCATTCTTTAAATCCAATTGAATCTGGGAATAATAAATCAGTGCCTGATTGAATTTTTCTTCTAAAAGCAAGATGTCCGCCAACTCCATCTTTGCATCTGCTTTTTGATAATCATTCAAATTTAACTCTAAAGCCTTTTTTATAATTGTCTTGGCTTCTTCAGTCTTTTTGAGATTAAAAGCCAGGAAATGTGCCTGAATTATTTGCAAAGATAAGGTAAAAGGAGTTATTTCATAGGTTACAAGCAATTGTTGTAGCTCATTATTGATAATTGGATACTCTTTTTCCTGAGCTTTATCGATTTTAATTTGCATTAAATACGAATTGGTCTGAACCAATAAATCTAAATCTTTGGTATTTAGAAGTATAAAATTCAAAATCTCAGTTGCGGTATCAGTATCATCTTCGTTCAACGCAAACTGGCTTAAATTGACGATACTCGAAAGCGATTCAGGTTCACGCTTGTAAATTGCTTTTTCCTGAATAAAGGCTTTCCCAAATTCCTTTTGCTGCACATAAAACCAGCTTAAATAATGATTCCAGAATACATCCTGATCTTTTTGAGTTCTTAGGATCAAAGATTTGCGCATTGCATCTTTAAAAGCGGTATTATCTGTCTCACCATTCATGAAACGGGATAATTGCGTCTGGATCAAATTGGCATTTTGCGGATTATTGTAGGATTCAGTCAATAAAAGATCAATCATCTGATCGGTCTTTCCTAACTGACCGTACAGCATTCCGATCTGGAAATTAAAATTGTAATTGGGCTGGATCTGCATTGCCGTTTGATAAGCTTTCAAAGCATATTCCAGCAATACTTTTTTCTCGAACGAGTTCCCAATTCCGTAAACATCATTCGGACTTGTTTTTATTCTCTCGATCGCTTGATCGTAGTAATTTTTGGCTTTGGCATCATTTTTCTGCAGTTGAAAATTATATCCCAATTCAACTAAAAAAACACCTTGTTTATATCTGTTGTAACGATCCTGAATGGTTTTTTCGGCCAAATCAAATTGCTGCAATTGCTGATAACAATCGATCGTTTTTAAAAAATACTGCGTGTTGGATGGTGAACCTTTTAAAAGTTCTTCGTAACTGATTTTAGCTTTTTCAAAATCACCTTTATCATAGTAATACTGAGCCAATTGCTCATTTTGCGCTAATGCAAGAGTCGACCATAATAAAACGATATAAATAAAGATATTTTTCATACTTCAGTCTTTTTCAGTTTTCACTCGCATTTTTCCGTTTTTGCTTTCAGTATTTTGTATTCAGTGCAATTCACTGTAAACTGTGACTGCTACTGTAAACTATACTTTCTTCGATTTCCAAATCATCAAAGCTATTCCAATCACAATAAAAGGAATACTCAATATTTGTCCCATATTAATAATCATATCATTTTCGAACGCTTCCTGATTTTCCTTAAAGAATTCAATTATAAATCGGGCTACAAACATTAAAGTTAAGAAACATCCAAAGATAAACCCGTCTGCTTTTTTAAACCTTTCTGATTTATAAAGATAAAGAACAATTACGAAAATCAGCAAATACGCAAATGCTTCGTACAATTGTGTTGGATGCCTTGGGATCCTATCATCTCTCTCAAAAACCACTCCCCAGTTTCCATTCGTAGGTTTTCCGTAGATTTCAGAATTCATAAAATTCCCAAACCTGATAAAAGCTCCCGTAACCGGAACTCCAATGGCCATTTTATCTAAAATCCACAAGAACTTGACTTTATACTTTCGACAATATAAAATCATTGCGATCAAAACGCCTATTGATCCTCCGTGACTGGCTAAACCCTGATAACCAACAAACTTATATACTCCGGCTACCTTCTGAATTGGTAAAAGTATTTCTATTGGGTGCTGAAGAAAATAAGAAGGTTCATAGAAAAAACAATGCCCTAATCTGGCTCCCAAAATGGTGCCTACAATTACATAAACCAATAAACTATCCAGATTATCTAATGAAAGATGTTCTTTTTGGTAAATTCTTCTTACGATATAATAACCCAATAAAAGTCCACAGGCAAAAAGAGCGCCATAATATTTTAATGGAAAACTATCTGTGATCATGAAAATAACAGGATCAACATTCCAATTTAAAATTCCATTCATCTTGCTTTATTTTTGCTTTAGTACTTACTATAAATTAAGAAAACCTAACAGGTTTTAGAAGCCTGTTAGGTTTAATCCTAAGTACTGTAAAATTAATTTATAATATCAAATCCGCAGTAAGGTCGTAAAACTTCTGGAATTACGATTCCTTCCGGAGTTTGGTAATTCTCTAATATTCCGGCCAAAACTCTTGGCAAAGCCAATGAACTTCCGTTTAATGTGTGCGCCAATTGGTTTTTTCCGTCTTTGTCTTTGAAACGCAATTTCAAACGATTGGCCTGAAAAGTTTCGAAGTTAGAAACTGAACTGATCTCTAACCAACGATCCTGCGCTGTAGAGAAAACTTCAAAATCATACGTCAAAGCCGATGTGAAACCCATATCGCCTCCGCATAAGCGTAAAACTCTGTATGGCAATTTCAATTCTTTCAAAATATCTTTTACATGTTCTACCATTCCGTCCAATGCTGCATAAGAATTATCAGGATGTTCAACACGTACAATTTCTACTTTGTCAAATTGGTGCAAACGGTTTAATCCGCGCACGTGTGCTCCGTAAGAACCTGCTTCACGACGGAAACATGGCGTATATGCTGTATATAAAACCGGTAATTCAGTTTCAGCTAAAAGAACATCGCGGAACAAATTCGTAACCGGAACCTCAGCAGTTGGAATCAAATATAAATCATCAATAGTTGAGTGATACATTTGCCCTTCTTTGTCCGGCAATTGCCCGGTTCCGTAACCTGAAGCTTCGTTTACCAAATGCGGAACCTGAACTTCATTATATCCTGCAGCCGTATTTTTATCTAAAAAGTAATTGATTAAAGCACGTTGCAAACGAGCTCCTTTTCCTTTATAAACAGGAAAACCAGCACCGGCAATTTTTACACCCAATTCGAAATCTATGATATCGTATTTCTTTACCAATTCCCAGTGCGGTTGAGCACCTTCGTGTAAAACCGGAATATCGCCTTCTTCAAAAACATTTAAGTTATCGTCCGGAGTTTTTCCTTCAGGAACAATATCAGCAGGAAGGTTTGGTAAAGTGTATAATAAATTAGTTAATTCAGTTGCCAAAGCTTCTGCTTTTTCGCCTAATTCTTTACTTTTTTCTTTTAATGAAACCGTTTTTTCTTTTAAGATTGCCGCTTTAGACTTCTCTCCCGCTTTCATTAATTCTCCAATATCTTTGGACAATTTATTAGATTCAGATAAAGTGTTGTCTAATTCTACTTGTGTTGCGCGACGGTTTTCGTCTAGTTGCACCACTTCTTCAACAACGCTTTTAGCATCGATATTTCGTTTTGCTAAAGCCTTGATTACTTTCTCCTGATTCTCTCTAATAAATGCGATCTGTAACATAGCTTGATTTTTATAACTATTGTATTTTTTTATAACGGAAGCAAATTTAAGGAAATGTTTTATAAGATCACGACAAAGTTGATTCTAAAGTTATTTCGGGGGTTATTACGAAGAGAGGTTCCGCAGAGATGCACGAAGATTTTATTATTTTTTTATGAATGGATTAAAATCCATCCCTACAATATATAACGAGCCGAAGGCTCTCTTGCCGAAGTTCGGGAGAAACGTTTTATTTTGTAGCAACGTCCCGAGCCCGAAACGTCGGGACTGGACTAATCCGTTCAAAACAGTATTTTTTTTTAAAAATATTCCTTCGCGAAACTCTGTGAAAAACTTTGTGAATCTCTGCGAAACTCTCCATCTTCGAAAATAAAAAATAAGTAAATTGCAATTAAAAATTACAATGATGCATATTGACCATTTTATAGAAAATTTCTCTGCAACTTTTAACAATCTTCCTCAATCCGAACCTTGGAATATTACGAATGACCTTAAAACTATAATCGAAAAAATGATTTTGAATCTGGGTGATGATTATACCATTCAGGATAATATTGCCATTCACAAATCAGCCACTATCGAAAATAATGTAACCATAAAAAGCCCTGCAATTATTGGTAAAAACTGCTACATTGGCGCAAACGCTTATTTTAGGGAAGGTGTTTATTTAGACCACTCAGTAAAAATTGGTCCGGGTTGCGAAATCAAAAACAGCATTATTTGCTCTAATACCGCAATTGCCCATTTTAATTATATCGGAAACAGCATCATCGGAAGAAACATCAATTTTGAAGCAGGTTCGATTGCTGCAAATCATTATAACGAAAGAGCCAATAAAAAAATCTCCGTTCTTTATAATTCCGAGATTATCGAAACAAATTCAGATAAATTTGGTTCTTTGGTGGGAGATAATTCCCGAATTGGAGCAAATGCCGTTTTATCCCCAGGAACTATATTAACTAAAAACTCGATCGTAAAAAGATTAGAATTAATTGAGCAAGTGATTCCGGAATAAGGTGATTCCACAAAGATGCACTAAGGTCACACAGAGATACTCAAAGATTTTAATCACAATAATTCTTTATTCTATTCTCTTTACTCTCTAATCACCTTAAACGTTTCTACTGCATCTTCAAGAGTGACTTTCAGGATATAAAATCCGGCATCTAAGGCAATAACGTTTATGGTTCCGTCTGTGGTTTTACCTTTTAAAACGCTTTTGGATTCAAAATCAAAAAACTCAAAATCGAAGTTGCTTGTTTTTAAATTTTCAATAGAGACTACCGTTGTCGCCGGATTTGGGTAAACGAAAGGTTTTTTGTACTCTGTAACTTCGGGCTGAGTATTATTGCAGGCACTTTCTAATAACGATGGCAAATCTGCTTCGTCATACGCCAAGGTATAATGAAGCTCGTCTGCTCTTTGGAACAACTCACAGGCTTTTTTGTATTTATGCTGATCGAGATAAATAATTCCCAGGTTTTTCATCGCATACGAATTGTTTTTATCCATTTCTAAAGCCTCTTTCAAATCAGCAATTCCTTTATCTGATTCGCCCAGCTTGTGATAAATTAAACCCCTTGTCGTTCTTAAATCCCGTCCGCCATAAGCAGCAGTTCGCTCTATAATTGCTTTTTCAGATTTAAAAGCTTCCGTGACGTTTTCCATTGCTTTTTGATACTCGCCTAAATCACTGTATAATCTTGCGAGCGCCCATCTTGCATGTGCATGATTGGGCTTTTTGGCGATGATTTTTTCTAAATAAAAACGTGCCAGATCATTTGATTTTCGCTGTTGCAGTAAAGACGCAAAATTGTATAAAATGCGCAAATCATCCGGAGCATTTTTTATGGCTTTATGGTAATAATTAAAAGCAAAACTTTCCATTTCCAGTGACGCATAAATACTTGCTAACCGGTCGTAGAGTTTGCTCCTGAATTCATTTTTCTTTTTCTCCAGAGAATCAGACAGAACGATATCCTTATTTTTAGGATCTCTGTCAACTGAATATTCTACTTTTTTTAAATCTTCAAGTGCCAAAGTGGTGTTGCCAAGACTAATACGTAAAACACCTCGATTGTATAAATCATTAACTTTAGTTGGATTGTAATTGGTTTTGACATTGATTTCGGTCAATAATTTAAGTGCTTTTTTGACGGTTTCTTCCCTGTCTTTATTAAAAGGCAGTTTATGATCTGTTCTGCTGACTAATTTTCCGTGAGAAAAATTCCAGGTCACCAGTTTCTCTCCTTGTTTGTTGTACTGAAAAGCATTTGAATCCTTAAGGCCTTTATCATCATAATAAAAAATCTCGTTGAGTTTTCCGTTAGAATAATATGTTTTCGTGCTGTCCGGTTTTTTATCCGGTCCATACCAAATCTCTATAGAAACCACATGATCATCATAAAAATAACGGGAGACATTATCAGACGCACTATTACTTTTTACCTGAGCAGATAAAAAGAGAGGCAAAAACAATAAGGCAAACACGATTTTTTTATTCATTATAATGTTCTGTCAAAAGTGTAGGATGAACCAGGAAATCAAATTTCGGCAAAATTACTTATGTTCTACCAATAATTCTTTCAATTCATTGGTTTTTAAATAAGCTGCAAAACGTCCGGAAAGCAACAAGATTTCTCTTTCTTCCGGTGTAATCCTCAGTTTGGTTTCAACATGCGAGGCATATTCATATAACAGCAAAACTTGTCGGGCAGACAAATCTTTAAATTTTTCTTTACTTAAAGTGGCAACGATTATTTCGCCATCTTTATCTTTTTTAAACGAATCTTCTCCAAATTTAGCGATTAAACCTTGCTTAAAAGTAGCAAACAATTTTACCCAACTACTCGATTCGTCATTTGTGTTTTTCAACTCAAAAACTAAATCTTCATAAGCATAATCTTTTTCCATCTTCATCAAATAATCCTTAATAGTGGTAAAACCAATAATCTGATAATTGGTAATAGGTATTTTATAACGCTCAAAAGTATTCTCGACATCTTTATCAAAAGTCATGTAGCGGGTTTGAACGGTGTATAAAGAAGCCGTTTCAAACAACGAAATCAGCCTGATTTTGGCATCATTGATATAAGGTTCTTTTTTTCCTTGTCCGAGACAATCAATAAAAAGTGCTTTTTTATTTTTGTCATTTACCCTTGTATCATTATGAAGCAGTTCGACTAGAGTTTTATATCCCATATTATCAGACGCGCCGCCATCGACAATACACAGAATTTTATCCTGATTTTTGACTCCAAATTTTACTTTTGGCAAAACGCCCGGAAAAGCAGAACTCGCCGTGATCGCATACGTAACGGGAAAATTATAACCATCATTGACTTTATTTTCGTTTAAAGCAATGGCGGCTTTATTGGGCGCAAGAGACGAGTTCAGGTTTAAACCCCGAATAATATGTGGCATAAACGGAATGCGTTCTCCGTTATTAAAAGCAGTTCCGTTCGCCACAAACATGGGTAAAGACGGAATTGACTTGCTGTCTTTGGGAATAAAAAAATCCGACAATAACATTTGGGTTCCAAATTTATTGACATTGTCAGGATTTGTGCCGTCGTATTGTAAAATATCCGAATCGATTCGCTGCGTCATGGATATTTTATCGCCTTTTTCGTTTCGGCTGTTGTTCAGTAAAGACAGAATATTAGCCGATTTATCTACGTAATCTTTATAAGCATCGGCTTTAGAAAA
This sequence comes from Flavobacterium frigidimaris, assembly GCA_900129595.1. Lineage (GTDB taxonomy): Bacteria > Bacteroidota > Bacteroidia > Flavobacteriales > Flavobacteriaceae > Flavobacterium > Flavobacterium frigidimaris. Next base: position 129,345 of record FQWG01000004.1, read on the forward strand.
ATAAAATTCGTTGAAGGAACAATTGTCATAAAACAATTTGTTCTTGAGAATCGTCAGATAATATCCTGCCGAAAAACAGCCTCCGGAAACGGTAGAAAAGTAGTCGATCTCGTTCAGGAAATTACGTTGAGAATTGCCTTCCTGAATTTCTTCTAATCCCAAAAGTACGCCCATACTAAAAAACTGCGCACGGGAACCTCCGCCCGAAATCCCGATTCCCAAAGCAATATTAGGATTCTGAAATTTTCGATCCCGCTCCTGAACTGATTTATAATCGCTTAACGAAACCGAAGGAATTGAACTGTAATTGATTTCTGAAAAAAGATTGATTTTGTTTTGAGAAAACCCTATTTGAAGAAAAAGAAAAAGCAATATCAGGCTGTATTTACATCTCATTTTTAACTTTTTTAAATCGCTAAATCATTAAAAGCAAATTTACAAGAAACTAAACGAAGTTAAATGTCCAATATTGAAATCTTTAACATTCAAAAAACAAAATTCTCTAATTTACAGTAATACTTCTTGTTGGCGACGATGTACAAGATGCACCTCCTTTTTGAACGGTAATATCTGCTCTTACTGTATAATTACCCGCGGCGCTATAAATATGCGAAATAGAAACTGTAGTTCCCGTTGCCGTAACTGTCTCTGCAGGTGTACCATCACCAAAATTCCATTTTACAGATTGTAAAGTGTTTGTTCCGGAATATTCAACTGCAAAATCGACTTTTTTAGGGTTTGTGGGATCTGTAGTATTCTTTACTTTCTCGAATAAAGACTCTCCAACACAATCTACTCCTTTTTCTATATCAGATTTACTGCAGGAAATACTTAAAAAAAATAATGCGGCAATCATCAAAATTGGGGATTTGCTTTTCATAATAGTACTTTTTTAGTGGTTTGTTTTAGAATGTTATTTCCACAAATATAATCAATATTCGAGATTATTTTTTTGATAATTATCATCAAAAAGCATTATTCTATTAGAATTTAAAGAAATTTTAATAACTCGCGCAAAGACACAAAGTCGCCAAGAAAATAAAACTTTGGGCCTTTGCGTCTTTACGCGAAATTTTATAGCCATTCAAACAAAAATTTTGTGAATCTCTGTGGTAAAAAAACTTACGCCCTCTTAATTTCATGCCCAACAAATTCCTCTAAAGTTGCAAACATATCGTCTACAGAAAGTACTTCGAAATCAGGATGGTTCTTCAGGAAATCAGCATTGAGCGTAATCAGGTTTTCTTCAAGTTCAAAGAAAGTATCGTTATTCAAAGAATCACGAACCGGATTTACACCTTCCAGTTTTCCACTTACGAATTTATTCAGCTTTACGCTGCTCATTAGTTTTACTTTTTTGCTTTGTTGCTGAAATAATTCCAGGTGTTTTTCGGCGCCAATCAATGCCAGACCTTCTTCGATAAGTTCGTTCAGTTCCTTATTCCAACCTGATTTGTAGACAAACTGAGAAAAATTCCCTTCAGCATATTGCGAGTAATAATAATCGAGATAATAACTCATCAAGGCATCTTCGTGAATAAATTCGTCATCGACACCTTCTTCACGCATTAGATTGATTACCGAAATATTTGAGTGAATCACATCCTGAAGATTTTCACTATTCATTGCCGTTTCAGAAACTAATATTCTACCGAATTCCTCCATTTTGATTTTTTTAAAGATTGATTTGCAAATTTCAGTTAAATTAAAACAGAAAAGAAATACAATCTGATTTATATGACATCAGATTCATCAGTATTCTTTTTTTCGTTCATTTTTGCTACCAAAGCTTTCAAGCGTAAAGCATGTGCTTTTTTCTCTTCTTGAATTTTGGCTTTTTTCTTATTGAGTAATTTGGTATGCAAAGCCTTGTTTTTGGTATTTTTTTCGGGTCCTTTTGCCATGGTTTGCTGTTCTTTGGTTTGCGTTTACAAAGATAGGAAATTGAATGAGAATTATTATTTGGGCGTTTCCGCAGCAGCAGACCGGGCTTTCGGCTCAATCTTTTGCATCGCTTCGCTTGCAAAAGGATACCGCCTCTATCCCTAACGCGATTTTGTTTTCAAAAGAAGATTTTGTTTTGTGAGATTATTTTGAAGTAAAAAAGATTATTTTAGCAAAAAGAAGAAAAAATAACATTGCCAACACTATACAAAATCCACCATGTCACAAATCCACCACCTCAACTGTGTAAAAATTGTTTCACCTGTTAACGACAATGTTTGCGGACATTGCTTATTGATTCAGGAAAACGACAAACTCATTTTAGTCGATACCGGAATTGGGCTTTTAGACATTCAAAACCCGGAAGAACGAATCGGTCAACAACTGATTGACATGGTTGGCTATCGTTTTGATGAAAATCAGACCGCCATAAGACAAATCGAAAAACTGGGACTTGATCCCGCAAAAATTACTGATTGTGTTATTTCGCATCTGGATAATGATCATATTGGCGGTTTGGCAGATTTTCCCAACGCAACAGTTCATGTTGGATTGGAAGAATGTGATAACTACATTTCCGGTAATCCAAGGTATTTAAAAACGCCTTTGTCACATCAGCCAACAATAAAAACCTACGAAAAATTAGATTTGAACTGGTTTGGATTCGAAGCCAGAAAAGTCGACATCGATACTGAAACAGAAATTTACCTAATTCCGCTTTTCGGACATACATTAGGACATTGCGGTGTTGCTTTAAAAACAGAAAAAGGATGGATATTTTATGTCGCAGACGCTTATTATATGAGAATTGAACTTACTGACAGCAATCATCCGGTAAACCAATTGGCAAGAATGAGGGCTGAAGACAACGACTTAAGATTAAGTACATTAGATAAAATCAGAAATTTAATCAACGAACATCCTGAAATTGACGTTTTTGGATATCATGATATCGAAGAATTTAATTTTTATCAGAACTAAACAAATTCCGCTTAAAAAAGTACAAATTGAACATAATAACAAATTCAGATTTTGACGAAACTTTTTCTTCCTTAAAAAGAATGGGAGAAAGATTGCTGCGTGCAAAAAATGCTTTCGAATTATTAAAGAAATTAAACAAGGAAACTACAAATCCGGAATCGGATATTTTAATTTCTGAAATCGATAAAATTCAATATCAATCGAATACAAATAGTTATTTTTACTTTTATTTTCCAATCGTGAGTCATGTTTTGTACTACAAACCGCAATACGAAAAAGACATTTTAAAATATTTAATAGGTCCAAACTTCGCCAACGGAACATCTGAAGTTGATGAAATGATTGCGATGATCAAAGGCGCAATGAATTTTAAGCTTCAGGAAAACAAATTGTACCTGACCAAAGAAAGTCAGTTTTGGTTTTTGAATGAACTTCCGAAACTTGAAAAAGAAATTCAACGAGAAATAGACGTTTGTTGGAAAGAACTTGACGAATAAAAAACACATAATTAAACACTATTATGAAAGTAAAAATCATATTTATTTCGTTCGTTTTATTACTCACATCTTGTCATAAAAAAGAAAACTTAAACATAAAGTTCAAATATTTCGATTTTACTTTTAACAATACTTTCGAAACATGTTTTTCTATAAAGTTTACTCCAAACGATAGTGTTTATATTAGAGAACATTGGAACGAAAATGAAGATACTGCAAAGATTCCAAAAAGCAAAACAAACTATATCGCTTTAATAAGTAAAAAAGATAAAGAAATACTATCTGATTTAATCTCTAAAACACAACTAAAAAATTACAAAGAGAGTTATAATGAAGATTATAGCGATGGCAAATATTACACCGTTTATATTGACAAAGATTCAATCAAAAAATTAATTGCAATACACAGCCATAAAGATGATGTTCCAAAAGATCTGGATTCTTTAGCTAAATGGATTTATAGTTGGAAAAAGAAAGTGAAATTAATTGAAACCGATAAAAAATTAACTTTCTTCAGCTCAGAATCTGTTTTACCACCTCCTCCTCCTCCATTAAAACGTGAAAATAAATGAACCTAACCTTCTTCCCAACCCAAGAACAATTCAGAGCATGGCTGGAAAAGCATCACCAAACAGAAACCGAACTTTTAGTGGGTTTCTATAAGGTGAATAGCAAAAAACCAACAATGTCGTGGTCAGAATCCGTAGATCAGGCACTTTGTTTTGGCTGGATCGATGGCGTTCGCAGATCTGTTGACGAAGAAAGTTATTCGATCAGGTTTACACCAAGGAAGAAATCCAGTATTTGGAGCGCGATCAACATCAAAAAAATCGAAGCACTCACAAAAGCCGGATTGATGAAAGAAGCAGGAATAAAAGCCTTCGAATTCAGATCTGAAGAAAGATCTAAAATTTACTCGCACGAAAATGAAGCATATGTTCTCGATCCTGAGTTCGAAAAACAATTTAAAGCCAATGAAGTAGCCTGGGAATATTTCAACAATCAGGCACCATCGTACAAAAAAGTAATAATTCACGTAATTATGAGCGCCAAACAAGAAAAAACAAAACTTGCCAGACTTGAAAAAGCAATACATTTTAGCTTTGAACAAAAACGAATGTTGTAAAAGAAATTCAAATGATTATAACTTAGATCAAATGACAATCAGTAACTTTATTCTATCGAAAAAATATTTAACACATAGAAACATAGGTTAATACTAAATTAAGGAGACAAAAAAGAAACACATTTCTCCAAAATAGTCACCTATATGCATTTTAGTTAAGTGAAACGCCTTTTTTCAAGCAAATAAAAGCTATGTTTCTATGTGTTAAAACAATTACGCCCAACACGATATATGAACTTACATCACTTATATGGTAAAAAAAACAACTATAATAATGAAAGATAGAACCGCATTAGAATACTATGTTTTAGATGTATTCTCTAACAAAAGTTACAAAGGAAATCCGTTGTCTGTTGTTTTTACCAATGGCAATTTAGCATTAGAGACTTATTCTAATATTGCAAAGGAATTTGGCTATTCTGAAACTTCGTTTGTTTATTACTCTACAGCACAAAAAGCCCTGAATGTTCGTTCGTTTACCCCAACAGGTTTTGAGGTCGATGGTGCCGGACATAATTTATTAGGAGCAGTTTGTGCGGCATTATTCAAAAAAATCTCCATTTTTGAGGAGCAAAACGAAACCAATCGTTTTGTCATCATGAAAGACAGTCCAATACGATTAACCACAAGTTTTGATCCCGTTACCGAATATCCCATTGTACAAATGCATCAAAAACCGGCTGTGGCACTAAAAGAAGTTCCGGCTTCGCTAATAGCAAAAGCACTTGGTTTGGCTATTGATGATTTGACCGTTGACGAACTCCTTCCTACGATCGTTCAGACCGAAGTGGCGCATATCATGGTTCCCATCAAAAACAGACGATTCCTGCACGATTGCATTCCTGATAATAAAAGATTAATCGAAATTTCGAAAGAATACGGATTTGAAGGGTTTTATTGTTTCACACTTTCTGACGAAGATCCAAATAATATAGCCGAAGCCAGATTTTTTAATCCGTTAATCGGTATTGATGAAGACGCCGCTACAGGAACGGCCGCCGGACCTTTAATAGGTTTTTTGACTAAAACGAAATACACAAAACCCAATACCGAATATAAAATCCTGCAAGGCGTAAAACTAAATCAGCCTTCGTTGATTGAAGTCATGGCCAGAGAAAATGATATTTTGGTGGGTGGTTCTGCGGTTATTACGATGAAAGGCGAAATTTATATATAAACAAAAAGCTGCATGATGCAGCTTTTTTTATAATACCCAGAAAATAGAATTTCTTAGTTTGTTTTCATTGGCGGTAAATCGAATGCGATAGAATCGTGTTCGAAGTTATTACGGTGTCCTCCGTCGCAGAAAGGTTTGTTTGCAGATAATCCGCAACGGCAAAGTCCTAATGCAGCTCTTCCTTGTAGTCCGTAAACAGTTCCTTCTGAATCCATGATTTCAAAATCACCTTCGATTTTGATAGATCCGTTTTTATTGATGATTAATTTTGTCTTGCTCATAACTTGTTTTTGTTTTTTTTCAGGGCAAAGATTGCAAAATAAATTTTTAAGATTTTAGTTTGGAAGCTAGTTTAAACTGGTTCTATTTTATTGTTATTTCACAGAGTTGCACAGAGATTCACTAAGTTTTTTTTTAAAGAAATGAGAATTAATCTCGTAAAGTCTCGAAGTCGCAAAGTTTTTGTTTCACGCAGATTCCGCAGATTGAGCAGATTTAATTAAAAAACTTTGCGCCTCTGCGCCTTTGCGAGATTAAAAAACTTTCGTGAATCTTTGCGAAAACCTTCGTGAATCTCTGCGAAACTTAGAATTCTCAATTCTATTGCTTATTTTTGCACTCAATAAAATTGAGTTATGATACAAAATCCAAAGAGATATACTATTACGGCGGCATTGCCTTACACCAACGGACCTATACATATTGGGCATTTGGCGGGGGTTTACGTGCCTGCAGATATTTATTCGAGATATTTACGTTTGCAAGGAAAAGACGTTGCGTTTATTTGCGGAAGCGATGAACACGGGGTTGCAATTTCGATGAAAGCAAAAAAAGAAGGAGTTTCGCCACAAGAAATTATTGATAAATACGACGGAATCATCAGAAAATCATTTGCTGATTTCGGAATTTCGTTTGATAATTATTCTCGTACTTCGGCTAAGATTCATCATGATACGGCTCAGGATTTTTTCAGAAAACTGTATGATAAAGGCGATTTTATTGAAGAAACAACAGAACAATTGTACGATGCAAAAGCAGATCAGTTTTTAGCAGATCGTTTTGTAGTGGGAACTTGCCCTAAATGCGGTAACGAGGAAGCTTACGGAGATCAGTGTGAAAAATGCGGATCGACTTTGAATGCGACAGATTTAATAAACCCAAAATCGACCATTACAGGAGAAACTCCAATTTTAAAATCAACAAAACACTGGTTTTTGCCTTTGGACAGATATACTGATTTCCTAACGGAATGGATTCTGGTTGGACATAAAAACGACTGGAAACCGAATGTTTACGGACAAGTAAAATCATGGGTTGATGGCGGACTTGAGCCTCGTGCCGTTACGCGTGACCTTGATTGGGGAATTGATGTTCCGGTTGAAGGTGCCGAAGGAAAAAAATTATACGTTTGGTTTGATGCGCCTATCGGATATATTTCATCAACAAAAGAATGGGCGGCGCGTGAAGGAAAAGACTGGGAACCCTACTGGAAAGATGAAGACACAAAACTGGTACACTTTATTGGGAAAGACAATATCGTTTTTCACTGTATCATTTTCCCGGCGATGCTTAAAGCCGAAGGAAGCTATATTTTGCCGGATAATGTTCCTGCAAATGAGTTTTTGAATCTGGAAGGAAATAAACTTTCGACTTCTAAAAACTGGGCAGTTTGGCTGCACGAATATTTAGAAGAATTTCCGGAGAAACAAGACGTTTTGCGTTATGCATTAACATCAAACGCTCCAGAAACTAAGGATAATGATTTTACATGGAAAGATTTTCAGGCGAGAAATAACAACGAATTGGTTGCCATTTTTGGTAATTTTATTAATCGTGTTGTAGTTCTAACGAACAAATATTACGACGGATTTATCCCAACGCCAAATGAATTATCTGAAGTTGACGAAAATACTTTGGCAGAATTAAAAGCGTATCCGGCTGTGATCTCAAGTTCAGTGGAGCGTTACAGATTCCGTGAAGCTTTGGGAGAATTAATGAATGTGGCCCGTTTAGGAAATAAATATCTTGCCGATGAAGAGCCTTGGAAAGTAATGAAAGACAATCCGGAACGTGTAAAAACTCAAATGTATGTCGCACTTCAAATTGCTGCTGCGTTGAGCATTCTTGCTGAACCGTTCTTGCCTTTTACTGCAGCTAAATTGTCAAGAATCCTTAAAAACGAAGGCAAACTGAAATGGAATGATGTTACGGAAAATTCAGAATTGATTCCGGAAGGTCACCAAATTGGTGAAGCTGAATTATTATTCGCAAAAATTGAAGACGAAGAAATACAAAAACAAATAGACAAATTGGAAGCTACAAAAACCGCTAATCTTGCCGAAAGCAAACAACCGGAACCTCAAAAAGATTTGATTCAGTATGAGGATTTCGCCAAAATGGATTTACGCGTAGGAACAATTATCGAAGCGGAGAAAATGCCAAAAGCAAACAAACTTTTGGTTCTAAAAATTGATACCGGAATCGACGTTCGCACGATAGTTTCGGGAATTGCCGAAAGCTTTTCGCCAGAAGAAATCATTGGTAAACGTGTTACAGTTTTGGCCAACTTAGCGCCAAGAGTTTTACGCGGTGTTGAAAGCCAGGGAATGATCTTAATGACAACAAATGCAGAAGGTAAATTAGTATTCGTAAATCCTGATACTGATGCGCCAAATGGTGAAACGATAAATTAAGGTTTTTAGTTAAATAATAAATAAGAGAAAGTTATCCGCCTAAAACATCTGGCAGATAACTTTCTTTATTTAAATACGTTTATATAAATAATCATACTCAACTTACACAATCTGAGAATAAATCTTTAATTTTGAATATCTAAAGAAACATTATGGACTTGACTGCACAAATAAAAAAGAATTTAATATCCAGAATCAAAGATTCTAAGGATTTGAATTTTCTAAATGCACTTCAAACTATTTTTGATTCATCTGAACATGAACTTTATGAATTGTCTAATGACCAAAAAACGGCAATTGAGAGTAGTCGTACAGAGATCAAAAATGGAAATTTTCATAAAAATGAAGAAGTAATTTCAGAAATGAGAGAATGGCTAAAAAAGAAATAGTTTGGTCTTCTTTGGCCAAACTTCAACTACAAAATGTTCTTGAGTATTATTTTATTAGAAATGAAAGTCCAACTTATAGCTTAAAACTTCTAAACGAGGTCGAAGATTTATTAGAAACACTTTCGAATTCAGAACTGATTGGAAGACTTACTTCCAATAAAATCACTCGTGTTGTTTCTATGAAAGTCTATCTAATATTCTATGAAATAAACGGAAATCAAATTGAAATAGTATCTTTTTGGGACAACCGCCAGGATGTTAAAAACAGAAAAGTAAAATAACCTTTTTTTGTGAAAGGTTAAATGCAAAATGTAAAAAAAATAAGTAATTTCTTGCTTTATTTTTTTTTACCTGAATTTATAATTGTAAGTTTGTTTTGCAAAAATACAGTAAGGAGTAATCCTTGAAACATTAAAGTTAACATAAGCGATTCCCTCGCCACGATGTTCCTGCGGAAACAATGGAAATTCTATCCTTACGGGTATTTTTGCACATCTAAAGCGAGGGTTTCGTGCGTTTAATATTTTTCGAATATGCAAAAAGAAAATGAAAAAACATCAGAAACTGCTGTAATGACAGCAATGGCAAAATTTCTTTCGGACATTTGGTTCGTAGATGAAATTAGAGATCAACCAGAACATTTAGCCAAGATTTTCGACGCTATTCTGGTAACAGAAACGGGAGATCATCAAGATCTCCGCATTAAAATGATAAGCTGCATTAGAACCATCAAAACTTTGGTGAAAGCGCTTGAACCCTTTTCTGATATTGAAATTAAAACTGCCTATCAGAAAATGATGAATGCCTAATACCACACAAAAACAAATTCAATCCTTATATTTTATATTTTTCAAAAAAGCGCGAACCGATTAAGATTTTTAATAGATTCGCGCTTTTTGCTTTCAAAGTATTCACTTTGTAAAGTATCTTTGAAAAATAATACACGAATATATAATGAAACTCACCAAACCAAGATTAGCTTTAATCTGCGGAATACTTTGTATTTCGATATTCCCAATATTGGTTAAACTAAAATTAGCATCGGGATTAATCTCGGCTTTTTACCGCATGGCTATTGCTCTGGCGTTGCTTTTGCCTTATGTACTTATTACTAAAAATTTTAAACTTCCAAAAACAAAAATAATTCTATTGGCAGTACTTTGCGGCATTTTATTTGCCTCAGATGTTGCTGTCTGGAATATTGCCATTCAGGATTCCAGCGCTACTCAGGCTTCTTTACTGACGAATTTATCTCCGGTTTGGGTAGGAATTGGGTCTTTTTTCTTTTTGAAGGTACGTCCTGCAACTAATTTCTGGATTGGAACTCTGGTTTCATTATTCGGAATGATCACTTTGGTGGGTTTTAGCTTTTTTCTGGAATTAAATTTTAATCAGGCTTTTTTGTTTGCTGTTTTATCCGGGATCCTTTATTCCATTTATCTTTTGGTGAGTAAAAAAGTACTTTCAGAAATTGATGTTTTATCATTTATGACAATTAATCTAATCGCTTCAAGTATTTATTTAGGAATCCTTTGTTATGCCTTAAACGAACCTTTTACTGGGTTCTCAGATACGGGCTGGTTTGTATTTGTCCTTCAGGCCGTAATGTGTCAATTGTGCGCCTGGCTTTCGATTAGTTATGCCACGCAGCATATGCGCGCGACCAGAGTTTCGTTAAGTTTATTGAGCCAGGCGGTAATTACATCCATATTAGCTTGGTTGTTTTTAGAAGAACAGATAACTTTACAAATGGTTTTTGGCGGAATTATTTTGCTATGCGGAATCAGAATTACTTTTTATGACAAAACTATTTCATTAAAAAAGCTGTTTTCTAAGAATTAAGATTGAGAAATGGCACGCGGATTTTACTGATTAAAGGGGTTTACGCTGATTGTTTATATAATAATTCGTGAATTGCTTCGCCTGTTCGCTATCGCTCGGGTCGTGGCGAAAAAAACCTGAAACCTGAAACAAATCTGCATCCAGCAGAAAACCTGAAACTAAAAAAACAACATCTTTATGTTACATAGAAACAAAATACCCAACCTAAAAGTAATCGCATTTGATGCTGATGATACTTTATTTGTGAATGAACCTTACTTCGAGGAAACGGAGCATAAATTCTGTGCTTTGATGGAAGATTATCTTTCGCATCAGGGCATTTCGCAGGAATTGTTTAAAATCGAAATTGCTAATTTGCCTTTATACGGATACGGAATCAAAGGATATATTCTTTCGATGATTGAAGCAGCGATGAATATTTCGAACAATACAATTCCGATTGAAGTTGTCGCAAAAATCATTCAATACGGAAAAGAATTACTGGAGAAACCTATTGAACTTCTTGATGGAGTCGAAGAAACATTGCAGGCTTTGCACGGAAAATACAAATTGGTTGTGGCCACAAAAGGCGATCTAAAAGACCAACACAGTAAATTACACCGCTCCGGTCTGGGCCATTATTTTCACCATATCGAAGTAATGTCAGACAAACAAGAAATCGATTATGAAAAACTATTAGGCCGTTTAGACATTCAGGCAAACGAGTTTCTGATGATCGGGAATTCATTAAAATCTGATGTTCTACCCGTTTTAGGACTTGGAGGTTATGCCGTTCATATTCCGTTTCACACCACTTGGGAACACGAAAAAATTAATCACAAAGTCGAACACGAACATTTTAGTTCATTCGAAAAAATTACCGAAGTTCTACAGAACTTATCATAATGAAAACACTTTTAGATTTAGAAAACTGGAATAGAAAAGAGCATTTCGAACATTTCAGCAAAATGGAAGAACCTTTTTTTGGCGCCACCGTAGAAATTGATTGTACAAAAGGATATCAAACTGCAAAAAGCCTTAACGCTTCTTTCTTCATTTATTATCTGCACAAAACATTAGTTGCAGTAAATGCGATCGAGAATTTTAAATACAGAATTGCCGATGGCAAGATCTATATTAATGATCGTATTGACGCATCTGCCACAATAGGACGCGGAGATGGCACTTTCGGATTCTCATTAATCGAATATAATCCCGATTTTAAAATATTCGAACAAAATGCTTTAGCCGAGATAGAACGCATTCAAAACACAACCGGACTTTTTACAAGATCGTTTGATGATGATAATCTGATTCATTTTTCGGCAATTCCGTGGTTGAATTTCACGTCACTTTCACATGCTCGTAGTTACACATTTCCAGACAGTTGTCCTAAAATTTCTTTTGGCAAAATGATCACTTCTCAAACCGGAAAAAGAACTATTGCTATGTCCGTTCATGTTCATCATGCATTAATGGACGGCCTTCATTTAGGAAAATTTGTTGATTACTTTCAGGAATTGATGGATGACACACCCCACATTTAACCCTATTCTGTTATTTTTATGACTTTTATCGGATGACAATTCTTACAAAATATCGTTGGTTTGAGGCAAATTAAAACTCAATAATAATGAAAAAAATTGTAATGACTCTCGCATGTGCATTAGCGTTAGTAAATGTAAATGCACAAACCGAAAAGAAGACGACAAATAGCTTTAATAAATGGTCTATCGAATTAGGAGCAGGATTAACTAAACCTCAAAGACCATTTTCAGCTGGATACTCAACCGATACACCAAGTCCTTGGGTTGGTGAAATAGGAGTTCGTTATATGTTTAACAACAAATTTGGTTTAAAAATTGATTACGGATACAACAGCTTCACCGATGGTGATGATTCTATGAAATTTGATTCAAAATACCAAAGATTAGATTTACAAGGAGTTGCAAACTTAGGTCGTATCATGAATTTCGAAACATGGACTAATACTTTTGGTTTATTAGGACATGCAGGTTTTGGAGTAGGACAATTAAAAAGTGATAATTTTACCGGAAAAGACTGGACAGGTAACTTTATTGCAGGTGTAACCGGACAGATAAGATTGTCTAACAGAATTGCTTTAACCGGGGATTTCTCTACTATTCTAAACGCATCGCAAGATCATACTTTTGATGGTGCTGCTGTAGACAATAGAGGATTTTCAGGTCTTATGTTTAACGGAACAGTTGGATTACAGGTTTATTTAGGTAAAAATGCAAAACATGCTGACTGGGTTGTTGTTTCGAATGAAACTGATCTTTCTGCATTAGAAAACAAATTAGCTGAATTACAAAATACAATAAATAATATTCCTCCAACAAAAGAGGTGATTGTAGAAAAAGCAGTAATCAATCCTCCAGTGACTGATAAAGATATTGTTAGAGATATGATCAATGACAGATACTACAGTGTTTATTTTGACTTTAACAAATCAACCCCTATTGAGAACTCTACTGGTGCCATAGATGTTGTTCTAACTTATCTAAGAAAAAACCCATCGGCTAATATTGATATTATTGGTCATGCTGATCAGGTTGGTAAATCAGAATACAATGAGAAATTATCAAATGCAAGAGCTAATAGTGTTAAAACTATTTTAGAAAAAGCGGGTATTGCATCTTCCAGATTAAATGTTGTCGCTAACGGAGCTGATACATCTATTCAAAAAGATTCCGAAGAAGCAAGAAGATTAGCAAGAAGAGTTACTTTCAAGGTAAAATAATTCAACTTTAAATAAGTCAGGGCCCAAAAAGAAATCTTTTTGGGCTTTTTTTATTTTACCCAATTACCATTTTACTTTTATCCATTAAATTTAATTAAATTTGAACTAATATTTGTGTCTCTAAACTCATGAAAAAACTTCTTCTTTTTTTTCTTTTAGCCTCTCCATCAGTATTGTTAAGTCAGACAATCTTAAATTCTTATCCGTTAAATCTAACAAAAATTGATGAGAACGGCCAGATCTTAAATGCCCAGGATGTAAAAAATCAGGATGTATATGTTTTTGCAGCAGATTCTAAAAACATCAACATTCTAAAATACAGCAAATCTTTTTTCCTGACCAAACAATTTACTGATTCTATACGAGACGCAGAAAACCGTTCTTTATTGGGTAGCAGTATAAGCGACGACGGAAATCCAACGCTTTACTGGAGCTCTAGAGAATCTCAAAATATTAGAATTATAAAATATTATCTGGACAATAATACTTCAAGGACTTTAAATTTTAATATTCCTGAAAACAATGAATATATAATAATGACATTTCAAAAAAATAATAATTTCTATATTCTTGGAAAAGAAAAAGACAGCCAGCATCTTCTTCTTTATGAAATGAAAAATGGAAAATGTGAAATAAAAATGTTTGATTTTTCGGCTGCCCGTTTTCAAAATGAAAGAGGCCAAAATCTTACTTTCAGTTCACTGATCCGCTATTTTCCAATTCAGAAAATGGAATCAGAGGATTTTAATCCTTTAAATAAAACTGTACATATAAATAAACTGTACGTTCTCAATGACCGTATTATTTTGACATTTGATTACAACCAAAAAAAGACACAGGTTTTCGATCTTAATATGGAAACGGCAGAGATGACGGAGAAAAACTTTACTCAGCCGGATTCTAAAACTATATCTAAAACCTCCAATTCTTTTTTTAGCGAAAACAAATTATTTCAGGTCAAAGCCAGCAAAGACGAATTTTTGTTTGCTGTAAAAGATTTTGATTCTGAAAAGACGATTAAAAGTATTTCGGTTTCAAAAAAAGACACTATTCTTTTCAAAAACTCGCATTTATTCCTTCAGATAAACGATAATAAACCCAAAGAACTAAAAACTACCACTAAATTCCTTAGTCAGTTATCAGATTTGAGCGTGGGTCTTTCGGTTTTAAAAAACAATAAAAACAGCTATATCACATTTGGCGGGTATTTAGAATATATTGTTTCTGACTTTAACTACGGCCGAAGCAATTCTTTTGACAGTTTTGAAAATCAGGTACAGTATCGCCAAAGCAAGATGGTGTATTTTGATTCGGTGTTAAATGCTAATTTAGATTTCGTAACAGACGATAAATCAGAACCTTTAGCTATTGATAACATCTTTTATTATCTGGGAACGAATAAAAATGCTGCACTTCAAAATATCCTTAAATTAAAAGATTATTATATTTTAAGTTATTATGACACTGTTTTAAAACAATATACTATTCGCAAATTTACAGATGGTGTTATAAGAGAAGACAGCGGAAATCCGATCAGTAACAAAGCCATTTTTTCGCAATCCTTGCCTCTTAAAAAATCTTAAATTATTGAGAATTAATTCAAATGTCACGTGTTTTTGAATTTCAAAAAACGGTTTGAATTATTTTTTCCTAACTTTACAAAAAAGTCATTATTATGTTATCAAAAAATATTGAGTCAGCTTTAAATAAGCAAATTCGCATAGAGGCAGAATCATCACAAACTTACCTTTCTATGGCTTGTTGGGCTGAAGTACACGGATTAGAAGGAATCGCACAATTTATGTACACACAATCAGACGAAGAGCGTGCACATATGCTTAAGTTAGTTAAGTATGTAAACGAACGTGGAGGTCACGCGCAGATTACTGATCTAAAAGCGCCTAAAACATCATATTCTACTTTTAAAGAAATGTTTGAAACTCTTTATAACCATGAAATTTATGTCTCAGAATCTATTAATGAGTTAGTACACATTACTTTCTCTGAGAAAGATTATGCAACTCATAATTTCTTGCAATGGTATGTAGCAGAACAAATCGAGGAAGAAGCAACAGCTAAATCTATTCTGGATAAAATTAACTTAATTGGTGATGACAAAGGCGGACTATATTTGTTCGACCGTGATATTCAGCAATTAACGGTTACAAGTTCTATTGCAATCAACCCAAAATAAAAAATAGTTAAAGTTTATTTAGAATACTTAAAAATAACTATTTTCTTTTATATTTGCTTCTGTTTTTAAATACGGAGGAAAATTGAGCAAGAAAGAAAAAGATAAGGACAAGAAAAAGGATAAAAAGAAAAAGAAGAAAGCAGCTATCCTTGACAAGATTAAAAAGTTGGAAAACTGTAAATCTTCGTGCTGTGAGAAATACAAGAAAAGCGAAAAGAAACGCTGCTCTCGTTGTCCTATGTTTGATTTATTCAAAAAAACTGCTTAACTACATATACACAAAACCCACCAAAAAATTGGTGGGTTTTTAGTTACATCACAATCGAGCTCCGATTTTAAAAAGATTTTAAATTTTAATTATGGAAAACATTATCATCCCCAAATCCAGTCTTGATTTTTTGACCCAACTCAAAGAAAACAATAACAAACCCTGGTTTGATGCCAATAAACCTGCTTACCTCAAAGAACTAAATCATATTGAAACATTTGCCGGTGCATTGCTTCACGAACTGTCAAAAACCGATGTTTTAGAAACTGCTTCTGGCAAAAAAAGTGTTTACAGAATTTACCGTGATATTCGCTTTTCTAAAGACAAAACACCTTTTAAAACCTTTTGGGGAGGAAGTTTTACCCGCGCAACAAGTCAGAGACGAGGCGGTTATTATTTTCATCTGGAAAAAGGAAACAGTTTTTTTGCCGGCGGTTTCTGGGGCCCAAATGCGGGAGATCTAAAACGCATAAGAAGCGAATTTGCTCACGATTCTGAACCCATGAAAAAGATATTGAATTCAAAATCTTTTGTCAAAACTTTTGGGGCTTTACAAGGCGAGCAGCTCAAAACTTCTCCCAAAGGTTTCGATGTAAATCATGAAGCCATCGATTTACTGCGTTACAAACAATTTTTGATCATTAAACGTTTTACGGATGATGAAGTATTAAGTCCGCTATTTTTAGAACAAGCCCTGGATACATGCAAAAACATGCGACCTTTTTTTGACTATATGAGCGAAATACTTACTACTGACATCAACGGCGCTTCTGTTTTGTAATTACATTCAACACAAAATTAAACCCGACAGGTTTTAAAAACCTGTCGGGTTTACAATCAAACCTGGTAAAACGTTATTTACTAAGCAACAGAATTTCATTGACCACAACTTCGGTGATGTATTTCTTTTCACCGTTTTTATCATCGTAACTTCTGTGAGTCAGTTTTCCTTCAATGGCAACCTCTTTTCCTTTCACAACATATTTCTCGATAATTTCTGCCGTTTTCCCCCAGGCTGTAACACGATGCCATTCTGTTTGTTCGACTTTTTCACCTTTATCATTGGTGTATTTGTCGTTTGTTGCGATCGTTAGATGAGCAAGTTTTTTTCCGTTTTCTAATGTTTTAATTTCCGGGTCGTTTCCTACGTTACCAATTAATTGTACTCTGTTTTTCATTGCATTCATGGCGTATAATATTTAAATGTTCGTATATAATGAATTCGATTATCAAATTCAACATTGCAAAGATGCGTCGAACTGCAAAAGTTATTCGGTTATCAACTACTTACTTTCGGTTGTAATTATTTGTAAACGTTTGTAAATGGATTTTTTTTTTGTATTTTTAACACAAATCATACTACAATGCAAACAAAAATTAATAAAGTTGAATTACGAAATCTAGAAATTGAAGATTACAAACAATTGAAAAACTCAATGATTGAGTCGTATCCGGAAATGGCCAATTCATATTGGAAAGAAAAAGATATCGAAAAATTACTTTCTATATTTCCCGAAGGCCAATTGGTGATTTTAGTAGATGAAAAAGTTGTAGGATCTGCTCTGTCTCTGATAGTAGATGAAAAATTAGTTGACAAAAGACATAATTACAAACAAATTATTGGCGATTATACTTTCTCAACCCACAATCCAAATGGAGAAATATTATACGGTATCGATGTTTTTATTCATCCCAATTATCGCGGTTTACGTTTGGGACGTCGTTTGTATGATGCCCGAAAAGAATTATGCGAACAATTGAACTTAAAAGCTATTGTTTTCGCAGGAAGAATTCCAAATTACAACCAGCATTCTAAAAAGCTCACACCAAAGAATTACATAGATAAAGTAAAACATAAAGAATTACATGATCCTGTACTGTCGTTTCAGCTGAGTAATGATTTTCACGTTTTAAGGATCATCAAAAACTATCTTGAAGGCGATGAGGAATCAAAGGAATTCGCTGTTCTCTTAGAATGGAATAATGTTTATTATGACGAAAGCCCCAAACTTATTAATCTCGAAAAAAGTGTTATTCGCTTGGGATTGGTTCAATGGCAAATGCGTCAGTTAAACAATCTGGAAGAGTTTTTTGAGCAGGCAGAATTTTTTATAGATGTTGTTTCAGGTTATGGAAGTGATTTTGCCTTGTTTCCCGAGCTTTTTATTGCGCCGTTAATGGCAGATTACAATCATTTATCTGAAGCCGAAGCCATTCGTGAGCTTGCCCGATATTCTGATCCTATCAGAAAGCGTTTTCAGGAATTTGCTATTTCATACAACATCAATATTATTACCGGAAGTATGCCGCTTTTAGACAATGGCAATCTGTATAATGTTGGTTTTTTATGCAAAAGAGACGGAACTTCAGAAATGTATACCAAAATTCACGTTACTCCAAACGAAGTACAGCATTGGGGTATGAAAGGCGGATCTCAGTTTAAGACGTTTGATACGGATTGCGGTAAAATTGGGATTTTAATTTGTTATGATGTCGAATTTCCGGAACTCTCCAGAATAATGTCTGACGAAGGAATGAATATTTTGTTTGTACCGTTTCTAACAGATACACAAAATGCTTATACGCGTGTCAAACACTGTTCACAGGCACGCGCCATCGAAAATGAATGTTATGTAGCCATAGCAGGTTGTGTTGGTAATTTGCCAAAAGTGAATAATATGGACATTCAGTATGCACAAGCTTCTGTATTTACGCCTTCAGACTTTGCTTTTCCAAGTAATGGTATAAAAGCGGAGGCAACTCCAAATACCGAAATGACGTTAATCGTTGATGTCGATCTTAATTTACTAAAAGAACTTCACGAGCATGGAAGTGTTCGCATCTTAAAAGACAGACGAAATGATCTCTATGAAATTAAAAAACTGGAACCATGAAAACATGCCTCGAATGCTCCGAAAAAATAGTAGGCAGAGAAGACAAAAAGTTTTGTTCAGACAGCTGTCGAAATGCCTACAATAACAAAATAAACAAGGATAGTACTAATTTCATGCGCAATGTAAACAACAAATTAAGAAAAAATTACCGTATTTTGTCTGAACTTAACATGGATGGAAAATCTAAAGCAACCCGGGAAAAAATGATAAACAAAGGCTTTGATTTCGATTTCTTTACCAATATCTTGCAGACCAAAACAGGAAATACCTACTATTTTCTGTATGATCAAGGATATCGCTCTTTGGACAATGATTATTTTATGCTTGTTAAAAAAGAAATATAGTACGCACAAATCATGAAAAAAAATCCCACCTCAATTCTAGCCGTAGTATGCATTTTAGCAATTCTTGGTATTATTTATGCCTCGATGATGCCCCAATGGATTTCGAAAGATGAAGAAGCGCTTGCAGAATTTTCTACAGAAAGAGCCCTAAATCAAGTCGAAATTATTGCTCAAAAACCGCATTATGTCGGCTCAACCAATCATGAACTTGTAGCCAATTATCTTAAACTGGAACTCAATCGAATTGGATTAGAAACTTCTATTCAGGAAGGTTTTACTCTTAATGACAAAGGACTTTTAGTAAAATCTAAAAATATTCTGGCCCGTATAAAAGGGACCAATAATACAAAAGCGTTATTATTATTGTCGCATTATGATAGTGCGCCGCATTCGTTTTCTAAAGGTGCAAGTGATGACGCCTCAGGAGTAGCGACTATTCTGGAAGGAATTCGCGCTTTTTTATACGCCAAGCAGCCGCATAAAAACGATATTATCATTCTTTTTTCTGATGCCGAAGAATTAGGTCTAAATGGTGCTGCTCTTTTTGTCAACGAGCATCCCTGGGCAAAAGACGTTGGTTTGGTCATTAACTTTGAAGCAAGAGGTTCATCAGGACCAAGTTATATGCTGATGGAAACCAATAAAGGAAACGAAGCGCTTGTAAAAGAATTTGCCAATGCAAAAGCTAAATATCCGGTTTCGAATTCGTTAATGTACAGTATTTACAAAATGCTTCCCAACGATACCGATCTTACAGTTTTTAGAGAACAAGGCAAGATTCAGGGATTTAATTTTGCGTTTATAGACGGGCATTACAATTACCACACCCAGCAAGACGATGTACAGCATTTAAGCAAAACCACACTGGCACATCAGGGAACGTACCTGATGCCTTTATTAAAATACTTTTCGAATGCTGATTTAACTTCAACAGATTCAACTGAAGACCATGTTTATTTCAGTGTTCCGTTTTCCTTCATCAGCTATCCTTTTTCTTGGGTTATACCAATGACTATAGTTGCTTTGGGTTTATTGATTCTTTTTGTTTTTATAGGAAAAGCGAAGCGTGTCATTACGTTCAGGGAAATTTTCAGAGGATTTGTTCCGCTTTTGGGATCACTTGTTGTTTCAGGGTTAGTTACTTTTTTAGGCTGGAAAATCCTGCTGCAAATCTATCCGCAATATTCAGATCTTCTTAATGGCTTTACTTATAATGGTCACGCCTACATTGGCGCCTTTGTAACATTAAGTATTGCAATCTCTTTTGCTTTTTACCACCATTTTTCAGAAGCAAAGATCACAATGAACCATTTTGTAGCTCCATTGCTGCTTTGGATTATCATAAACGCGTTTCTGGCAAATAGCCTGACTGGCGCCGGTTTCCTGATCATTCCGGTTTATTTTGGAGTGCTTCTTTTTGGAATTTTTGTCATCACACAACACTATAGCTTAGGCTTAAACCTTTTATTTTGCATTCCTGCCCTAGCCATTATAGCCCCTTTTATCTTAATGTTCCCTATTGGACTAGGATTAAAAATTCTCTTTGGAAGTGCAATTCTAACCGTTTTACTTTTTGGATTATTACTTCCCGTATTTGGGGATTTCTTCAAAAAAGGAGTCTGGACTATGTTCTTTTTTGCAGTATCTATTGGATTTTTTATTTACGCAGGTTATCATTCGGGATACCAAAAAGGAGAAGCCAAATCAAACAGTTTATTATATGTGTATAACGCCAATACAAATTCTGCCGTCTGGACTACTTATGACGTTAATTTAGACGAGTGGACGAAAAGTTATTTAGGAGAAAAAAATCAAAAAGCTGTTGGCTTAAATGCGCTTCCATTGACGAGTAAATACAATTCAGGCTTTACCTATAGTGCAATTGCACCTGTCGTTGAGCTTGCAAAACCAACTATTGCATTTTTGAAAGACAGTACTGTTGGTAATAACCGATATCTGAAAATTAAAATAACGCCTAACCGAAAGGTAAACCGTTATGATATTTATGCCAATCCTAAAATGACTTTTTTCAATTTTAAAGCTAATGGTGTTTCCACTTCCGATCAAAAAGGAAATCGTCTGGAACGGGATGGCTCAAAAATCCTGTGTTATTATGTCGTTGCCAACGAACCTCTTGTCATGGATTTTTACATCAATAAATCATCTATTTTTGATATGGATCTAATTGAAAGTTCTTTTGACTTAATGACAAATCCCTTACTAAAAATAAAACCAAGAAGCGACTGGATGATGCCAACTCCTTTTGTTTTAAACGATGCTGTATTAATTCAGCAAAAGATAAAAAGATACACGGCACCTGTAGCTGTTCCGGCAGCCGCAACAGTAGTAAAAGACAGCACGCTGATTGCAAAAGACAGTTTAAAACAAGTTGTCAGACCTGAATAATTAACATTTCTTAAATAACCCGATTCTAACCAAACCATTATGAAGAAATTATTCCTGCTTTTTGCCCTTGTAGGCTGTTACAATGCAAATAGTCAAACTTTAGAAGAAAAAATAGCGGCGAAAGCGTGTAGCTGCTTACAGAAAAGTAAAGAAATAAACGAAGAGATATATAGAAACTGTCTGACTAATTCTATGTCAGAAGTGGTATTGAATGATAAAGATGCTAAAGTAAGAGAAGGAATCAGTACTGTAGAAGGAATCAAGAGCCTTCTACAGAAATCGGATGCCACTATTGGTAAAACCTGCCCTGATTTAGTACCAAAAGCCTCTGAAAACAAGTCGGATATTTATTATAGCGACTCTAAAAACAAAGAAGCACAAAACGCGTATCAGACTGCAAAAGGTTTTATGCGCAACAAAAATTACAAATCAGCCATTGAAAATTTTCAAATTGCCTTAAAACAAGATCCGAATTTTGTTTTGGCGCTCGATGACATGGCAGTTTGTTACAGACAATTAGAGGATTATGACAATGCGGTTAAATATTATAAAAAGTCACTGGACATTTATCCTGAAGGCGAATTTGCTTTAATGAACATTGGTGTGGCTTATACTTTAAAATCTGATTTTAACAGCGCTGTATCGTATTATGAAAAACTAATACACTATCAGCCTGATAATGCTGAAGGGTATTTTGGAGCCGGAAAAAGCTATTTTGCCCTAAATAATGATGAAAAAGCGCTAAATGATATTTTTATTGCCCACAGAATCTATACTGCTGACAAATCAGACTATACAAAAGATACCGAAATAATAATGAGCGCTATTTATCAAAAAATGGTAAAAGAAAACAAGGAAGATATCTTTAAAAAAATTGCAGCCGAAAATAATATTGCAATCGAATAAATGGAATCAAAGGGCAAAAGCTATTCTAAAGTTTGCCCTTTTTGTTTAACAGGCACATTCAGTCTTCAAACCTGCTTTTATTCCGTTTGTTCCTTCAGTGGCATAACCGTCGAACTTCCACCACTCGATTCCGCCCATTAATTCTTTTACTTTAAATCCTAATTTTGCCATATTCAATGCTCCTCTTGTCGAAGCATTACAACCAATTCCGTCGCAATACGTTACATACAAAACCGCTGTATCCAGGTGTTTTGTACTGTCAATCGTCATTTCACGATGCGGTATATTAATTGCGGTCGGGATATGCTCAGCTTCAAAACCAAAAGCTTTTCTGGCGTCAATAACGACTATTTTTTCTCCGTTATTCAAAGCATCAAACAAATCAGAAGGATCCATTTCGAATGCCAATTTATTTTCGTAATATTTAATTTGTGCTTCCATTTTATACTTTTTATATTTTTAGTTTTTCAAAAGTAATGCAACAGCCTTTTCTATAAAAACGAAAAGAATTCATCTGTTTGATTACTTTTTTTCATAGAAAAACCATTCTAAAATTTTGTTCCTTTGCATCTAAACTCCCAAGAAATGGAAATACGTCATTTACGATTAATAAAAGCAATTGTCGAAGAAGGAAGTATCACCAAAGCAATTGACAAATTGCATTTGACGCAATCAGCCTTGAGCCACCAGCTCAAAGAAGCCGAATACCAATTGGGAACTGCCATTTTCCTGCGAACAAACAAAAAGCTGGTTTTGACTAAGGCTGGCGAAAAAATATACGAACTCGCAAATGAGATTCTGGATAAACTCTCAGCAACTGAATCTCAAATCAAGCAAATGGTATATGGCGAACATGGCGAAATCAGAATTAGTACTGAATGTTTTTCGAGTTATCACTGGCTTCCCCCGGTTTTAAAACAATTCCACCTTTTGTATCCTAATGTAGACTTAAAAATTGTTACAGAAGCAACCCATATTCCACTGCAAAAACTATTAGAAAATGTAATTGATATTGCGATTATCAGCGATCAGATCAAAGACAACAACATCAAATATATTGAGCTTTTTCAGGACGAAGTTGTGATGGCCGTTTCTGAAAATCATGCCTGGGGGAACAAAAAATACGTTGTTGCCGAAGATTTTATCAACGAACATTTATTGATTCACTCCCTCCCGATGGAAACGGTGACCATTCATCAGTTTATTTTAGCTCCGGCAAAAGTTACTCCAAAAAAAGTCACTCCGTTGCCATTGACCGAAGCTTCTCTCGAAATGGTTAAAGCAGATATGGGCGTAATGTCGATGGCAAAATGGGCATTGTTGCCACATTTAAAAAACAATCCAATTAAGGCCATTAAAATTGGAAAAAACGGATTGAAAAGGAAACACTTTATTGCCATTCGCGAAAATCAGAAATACCCGGATTACTTTTATCACTTTATTACCTTTTTACAAAACGAAATCAATCTGCAATGGAATATTCAATAAGATTTTCTTTTGATATACGAATTAATCTCGCAAAGTCGCGAAGACGCAAAGCTTAAATGAATAGTAAATTTGAATAGTTTCCAGCTAAAGCTGAAGGCAATTCAAAAAACACTTTGAACCTTTGTAACTTTGCGCCTCTGAACCTTTGAACCTCAAAAAAAATGAAAAAAATAAGCATTTTAGGCTGCGGCTGGCTGGGTTTACCTTTAGCGAAAACCCTTATCAAAAAAGGACATTCAGTAAACGGATCTACAACTTCTGAAAACAAACTTTCGATTTTAGAAAATATTGGAATAAATCCTTTTTTGGTAACACTTGAAAGCGAAAGAGCTTCAGAAAGTATAATTGATTTCCTTAATAATAGCGAAATCCTAATCATTGATATTCCGCCAAAATTGCGAGGAAATAATGCTGATTTATCTGATCCTTCACGAAAGATATTTGTGGAGAAGATTCAGAATTTAATTCCATTTATAGAAAAATCAACGATAAAAAAAGTACTTTTTGTAAGTTCAACTTCAGTTTACGGAGATGAAAACGAATTAATTACTGAAGAAACGATTCCGAATCCGGAAACTGAAAGCGGCAAACAATTGCTTTTAGCAGAAGCCGTTTTACAAAACAATCAAAACTTCGAAACCACTATTTTGCGCTTTGGCGGATTAATTGGTGAAGACCGTCATCCTGTAAAATTCCTGGCCGGAAAAGAAAACCTCGAAAACCCGGATGCTCCCGTAAACTTAATTCATCAAAATGATTGTATTTCAATCATCGAAGAAATCATCAATCAATCAAAATGGAATGACGTTTTTAATGCTGTTGCTCCTTTTCATCCCACAAGACAAGAATATTACACGCAAAAAGCAATAGATCATAATTTGAGTTTGCCAAAATTCAACAATGAAGAGTCAAATATCAAGAAGGTTATTTCAAGTAAAAAAATTGAAAACAGTTTAGGTTATCAATTTAGTTTAGAAAATTACTAAAATTCTACAATGTCAGGCTGAGCGAAGTCGAAGCCCATCAAAATTCATAAGCCTTAGACTTCGTTCAGGGTGACAATCAGTCAAAAGAAAAATCTCTGTGATAAAAACCAAAACTTAAATTTACTTATATAACTTACATGGTTTAAAAAACTTTGCGAACTTTACGTAAACCCTTTGCATCTTTGCGGTTAAATTAAAAACTATGGAAACAGTCTATATCAATTCGCCTTTAGGAATCACCAAAATTGTTGGAGATAAAGAGGGTGTTGCTGTAATTTCAGTTTCAGATGTCGGTACAAGTGACGTTTCTACAGAAATTCCGGAAGTCTTAAAAGATGCTGTTTCGCAGCTTCAGGAGTATTTTGATAAAAAGAGAACCCATTTCGATTTTAAACTAAATCCAAAAGGAACTGAATTTCAGCAAAAAGTATGGAAATCACTTCTGGAAATTCCATACGGAAAAACCATAAGTTATATGGACCAGACTAAAAAACTGGGCGATATAAAAGCAATTCGTGCCGTAGCATCGGCAAATGGCAAAAATCCGTTATGGATTGTAGTTCCCTGTCATCGCGTTATTGGTACAAATGGTTCCTTAACAGGTTACGCTGGTGGTTTATCCCGTAAAAAATGGCTAATCGAACACGAAAATCCAACTACACAACAGAGTTTGTTTTAAAAACACAAATTTTACAGATTTGTACCAATTAAAATTATAGCTTTATATTTACAAAAAGTAAGTATGTGTAATTGTTTTATTCAAAGTAATCTGTACCAATTCGTGTAATTCGTGTTAAACCAAACAACTATGATTGAAAAAATAAACCTTAATAACATTCTGTTTCTGGATATAGAAACGGTTCCGGAAGAAGAGAACTTTAATTCGCTTGACGCAGAAATGCAGTCGCTTTGGGATCATAAAACGCAATACCAAAGAAAAGAGGAGTTTACGCCGGAAGAATTTTATGATCGTGCCGGAATTTGGGCTGAATTTGGAAAAATTGTCTGCATTTCGGTTGGATACTTTACTATCAAAGGTGACATCAGGAATTTCAGGGTAACATCGTTTTTTGGCGATGAAAAAAAGATTCTAAAAGACTTTAATAATTTATTAAACAATCACTTCAATCAGCCTCAACATCTTTTGTGTGGTCATAATGCTAAGGAATTTGATATTCCGTTTATTGCGCGACGTATGATTATCAATCAGATTGCGATTCCGGACAAACTGAACTTATTTGGGAAAAAACCCTGGGAAATTGCACATTTAGATACTTTAGAATTATGGAAATTTGGTGATTACAAACATTTTACTTCTTTAAAATTACTGACTAAAATTCTTGGCGTTCCCTCTCCAAAAGGAGATATTGACGGAAGTCAGGTTGGTCATGTTTTTTATGTTGAGAAAGATATTGACCGAATTGTAACTTATTGTGAAAAAGATACTATTGCTGTAGCGCAGATTTTCCTGCGTTTACGCCGTGAAGATCTATTGATTGATGAAGAGATTATTCATGTTTAATTATTAGGTACAAAGCTGCAAAGGAACAAAGCTGCAAAGCTTACATAAAGACTAAAATGTTTTACTAAATGACACATCAGGAAATATCTCATTATCGTCTTGTTTCTCAAAAGTTATACAAAACAAGTAAAAGTTCTCCACAGGAAATTGTGCATCATCTTGGTGCCATGCAGGCTCAGGATTATGCAATGGCAAAATGGGCGATTGGTTCAAGATGTGACGCTACTGAAGCGGCAATCGAAGAAACCATTAATTCTGCGAAAATCATTCGGACGCATATTCTTAGACCCACCTGGCATTTTGTTTCTGCAGATGATATTTACTGGATGTTGGATCTTTCTGCACCACAAGTCAAAAGATTTACTGCTTCTGCCGCTAAAAAATATGGTTATGATGCCAAAAAATTAGATCAGACTAATATGGCTATCGAAAAATTGTTATCAGGAAACAATCATCTCACACGCGATGAAATCATGCAGGAACTCAATATCAAAAAAACGTCGAGTGATGATTTTTTAAGTGCCGCCATAATGATGAATGCAGAATTGGACGGGCTGGTTTGTAATGGAAAAATGAAGGGCAAACAAATTACTTATTCCTTACTTGAGGAAAGAGTTGCTAAACCCAAAAACAAATTAACAAAAGAAGAAGCACTTGCAAAATTAGCCAAACGTTACTTCGAAAGCCACGGCCCTGCTACACTTCCTGACTTTTCGTGGTGGTCCGGTTTTTCTCCAACTACCTGCAAGATAGCCGTTAACGCAATTGAATTGCAATTGAATTCGGTTGAAATTGATAATCAGGTCTATTGGTTTGGAAAAGCGATTTCTGATGTAACCAACTTCCGCGAAAGCGTACACTTTCTTCCCGCTTTTGATGAGATTTTAATTTCATACAAAACCCGCGAAGCTTCTATTTTATCAGAACATCAGGCTAAAGCGTTTACCAATAATGGAATTTTCAAACCCATTATTCTCGAAAATGGAAAAGTTATAGGTACGTGGAAACGAACAATCAAAAAAGATCATGCAAAAATAGAAACACAATTTTTTGATATAACGGAAAACGAAAAAAAGACAGCTCTTTTTGAAGGCATTCAATCTTTTGAAAACTACCTGGGAACAAAAATTATTATTGAATAATTTGGTTTTTCACAAAATCAATGATGTTTCAACTCAATACTTGTGGTTTCATCAATAAAATCTTTGTGCATTTTATCGTTAAATAATTACATTTACAAAAAAAACAGAGTTATGGTATTAAGTCGATTTTGGTTAGTCATTTTTATTTCTTCAATTGTTTTTATTGTGGTCAGTTTATTTACTGCCAACACTTATACTATTGATTCGGTAATAAATGGGAAGAAAGACGATCCTATTTTAGTCTCTGAAAAATACATTCATGAACTTCCTGCTTTTATTAAAGACAGTATTAAAAAAGCACCAAATCAAACCATGATTATCAATCGTGACACGCTTAATGCTGATAGTACTTATGTTTACAAAAATAAAACTGTCAAAATTTTCAGCGGCCTTCAAAAATCCGATGGTTTATTACCAACCTGCAAAAGTACTTTAGTCGATTTGATCTTACCGCTTATTGCCTATCTGGCTTTTTTCTGTGGATTGATGGAACTTTTAATCATTTCAGGTGCATCCGGAAAATTAGCTAAAGTACTGAGTCCGGTATTTGTAAAGGTTTTTCCGAGTATTCCTAAAAATCATCCGTCTATATCCTACATGACATTAAACTTTGCAGCTAATTTTCTGGGATTAGATTCTGCTGCAACTCCATTTGGACTTAAAGCCATGGAGAGTTTACAGGAAATAAATCCTGACAAAGACAAAGCTAGTGATGCCCAAATCATGTTTATGTGTCTTCACGCTTCTGGTCTGACTTTAATTGCAACTTCGATTATTGGCTATCGCGCAGCCGCTAATGCCACCAATCCTGCTGATGTGATGCTTCCGTGTATTATTACCTCTTTCATTGGTACTATTGCAGCATTTTTGATTGTGGGAATTAAACAAAAAATCAATTTCAAAAGCGCTTCTCTTGTCATCGTCTTAATGGGATTAATTGCAGCCATTGTTGGTTTATTGATGTATGTAAATCATCTGGATTTAATTGGTAAAAACTACTTTACTTCTAACCTTTCCGGATTAATCTTAATTGGAATTATTGGTTTTACATTGGTTTTCTCCTTTAAACATGAAAAAAAATTCTCTGATGCCAATACTACTGTTTTTGAGACATTTGTAGTGGGAGCAAACAACGGAGTTAAAACCGGTGTCACTATTTTTCCTTATGTATTAGGAATGTTAGTGGCTATTTCTCTATTCAGAAACAGCGGTTTATTTGAAATTATTAGCGACGCAATTGCATTTGTTTTTTCGAATATGGGTGTAAGTAAAGAAATTACGAATGCATTACCGGTAGCCATGCTTCGCCCTTTTAGTTCTGCAGGATCCCGCGGATTTTTAATTGATTCTATGAATACATTCGGAGCAGATTCTTTAACAGCAAGACTAAGCAGTATTTTTCAGTGTAGCGCCGAAAGTACTTTTTATGTAATCGCCGTTTATTTTGGTTCTGTGAATATCAAAAATACCCGTTATGCTTTAGGCACAATGCTTTTGGTAGATTTAATATGTGTTATTACCGCGATTTTTGTGGCGACTTGGTTTTTTTAAATCATTATGATTTATTCCGGATTTTATCTAAACTGGACTGAAGTCCAGCCCTACAATATAGGGCGAGCCTACGACTCTTTTTTTAGGAGTTCCTGATGAACAATTTAATATTTGTAAGAATATTTTGTAATATTGTTGCGAATTTAAATCGTTACCAACAAATACAAAATGTCAAATACTTATCATCAAGTTTATATTCAGGCTGTTTTTGCAGTAAAATATAGAGAAGCAATTATTACAAGTGACTGCAAATCAAAAATACTAAGTGTCATTGGAAATTTAATAAATGAAACGGGTTGCAAAACCTTAATTGTAAATGGGACTGAAGATCATGTTCACTGTCTTTTAAGCCTTAAGCCAACAATTTCTATTTCGGAATTAATGAAAATTGTAAAAGGGAAATCATCAAAATTTATAAATGATCATCAATTAACAAAACATAAATTCGAATGGCAAGAAGGGTATGGTGCTTTTTCCTACAGCAAATTCCACATTGATGCTGTATATAAATATATTGCTAATCAAGAGGAGCATCATAAAAGAGAAAATTTTAAAGATGAATATATTTCTTTATTAAATAAATTTAATGTCAAATTCGATGAAAAATATATTTTTGAAAAATTACTATAATTTTATTTAAACCGGATCTTTATCTAAACTGGACTGAAGTCCAGCCCTACAATATGGGTCGAGCCTATGGCTCTTTTTTTAAAGTTCCGGAGGAACGATTTATATTGTAGGGCCGGATTTTAATCCGGTTTAAAAATAGGGAATCGCGCTATTTTAATCCGTTTTAAAAATAAAAACCAATTCAATTCGTTGAATTAATAAAATACCACAAATTAATGAAACCACAATACCTTTTTATCGCATGCCTTTTAATTGGTTGTCAAAAACCAAAACCAGCCGATCAGCCAATTGCTGCAACTCCGCAAACTCAAACAGAATCAATTGCAGCTAAAGAAAGTTTCTTAAAAACAGATACTATCTCTATTGCTGATTATGGAGAAACATCAAAAGATAATTATATTTTGGCCTATCTTTTAGATCAGAAAGCAGATAAAGACAGCATTGTAACGTCAAAATACTTACTTGATTTCTATCAGAATAAAACAAAAACTACCTCTTCAAAAATCACCATAAAAGGAACCGACAAAGGATCTGAATGGAGTGCCATTTACGGATTGGGTACAGAAAATGCAAAAAGTTCTCCCTTTGTTCAGGTTAGTTTTGGATATCCGGCTTGCGGTTACAATCAAAACCATTATTTGTATTATTTAAAAAACAGTGATATACAATTGGTTTATGATTGGTATACGATGTCTGATAGCGGTTGGGGAAGTTGGGTCGAATTCGAAAATCCTTCTGCGAAAGCCAATCCTGAATCATTCTACTGCAAAACAGTTTCTTTTGTACCGGATGATAACGATGAAAATATGGGAATGGTTACACATTCAGATTCAATTGTTTTTCGTTTAAACGGAGATCATTATAAAAAACAATTGCTTTCTGCAAAAGACAAAACTTATTTTGAGAAAAAAATGAGTTTTGATGACTTTCACAAACAAGAATAAACACTTTAAAACATCGCTTATTCAAATTCTTTCTTAGGTAAATAATTTCTAACTTTGTAAAAAACAAAGCAATGATTGATTTTATATACCAAGACCCTTATCCTATTTTAAAGGATGAAACACAGTACCGCAAAATTACTTCTGATTTTGTGAAAGTAGAACAATTTGGAGAACGTGAAGTTCTTACTGTTGATCCAAAAGGTTTAGAATTACTGGCTGAAGAAGCCCTGACAGATGTTTCGTTTATGCTAAGAACAACGCATTTACAGAAGCTTCGCAAAATTCTTGACGATCCTGAAGCTACAGATAACGACCGTTTCGTAGCTTATAATTTATTGCAAAATGCTTCTGTTGCTGCCGAAGGTCAATTGCCAAGCTGCCAGGATACAGGAACAGCAATCGTAATGGCAAAAAAAGGAGAAAGCATCTTTACGGGTGTTGATGATGCAGAATGGCTGAGCAGAGGAATTTTCAACACGTACCAAAAACGTAATCTGCGTTACTCGCAAATTGTTCCGATTTCGATGTTTGAAGAAAAAAATTCAGGATCAAATCTTCCGGCACAAATTGATATTTATGCTAAAAAAGGAACTTCGTATGAATTTTTATTCATGGCAAAAGGTGGCGGATCTGCGAATAAGACCTACTTATACCAACAAACAAAATCATTATTGAATGAAAAATCAATGGATGCTTTTGTTCGCGCAAAAATAAAAGACTTAGGAACTTCAGCTTGTCCTCCTTACCATTTAGCTTTAGTAATTGGGGGAACTTCTGCAGAAGCCAACTTAAGCGCTGTTAAAAAAGCATCTGCAGGATACTATGACCATCTGCCTACTTCAGGAAACATGGCCGGTCAGGCTTTCCGTGATATCGAATGGGAGCAAAAAGTGCAGCAAATTTGCCAGGAAAGTGCTATTGGCGCTCAGTTTGGCGGAAAATATTTTACGCATGACGTTCGTGTTATTCGTTTGCCACGTCACGCGGCTTCTTGTCCGGTTGGATTAGGAGTTTCTTGTTCTGCTGATAGAAACATTAAAGGAAAAATAACTAAAGACGGAATTTTCGTTGAACAATTAGAAGTAAATCCAAAACAATTTTTACCGGAAACAGCGCCACATTTAGAAGCTCCGGTTGAAATTGACTTAGATCAGCCAATGGCAGAAATTTTAGCTAAATTATCTCAATATCCAATTAAAACTCGTTTAAAACTAAACGGAACTGTAATTGTTGCCCGTGATATTGCACATGCAAAAATCAAAGAATTACTGGAAGCGGGTAAACCAATGCCGGAATACTTTAAAAATCACCCGGTTTATTATGCGGGACCTGCAAAAACTCCGGAAGGAATGGCTTCTGGAAGTTTTGGGCCAACCACTGCCGGACGTATGGACGTTTATGTGGATGAATTCCAGAAACACGGCGGAAGTATGATTATGCTGGCAAAAGGAAACCGTACCAAACAAGTAACAGATGCGTGTAACAAATACGGCGGATTCTATTTGGGTTCAATTGGTGGTCCAGCGGCTATTTTAGCGCAAGACAATATCCTGAAAGTTGAAGTTGTTGACTTCGAAGAATTAGGAATGGAAGCGGTTCGTAAAATTACCGTTAAAGATTTCCCTGCTTTTATTATTACAGATGATAAAGGAAATGATTTCTTTGAAAACTTATAAATACTATAGCCACAAAGGCACTAAGGCGCAAAGATTATTTTCTTTGCGCCTTTTTTATATAGTAAATATGAGAATAAAAAACTTTGTGTCTTTGTGACTTCGTGGCAAAATCAATATACTTTGCGGTTAAATTTCACGCAACTTCCTTCTCGAAAGCAATAAAGTGAGTCAATTCTCCTTTTAAGTTAAAAACCGGAACGCCATTAATTTTACACTTATAAGTTCGGCCATCTTTTCTGTAATTTTCGATTGTTTTTTCAAAAGGAATTTGCAATTTGATTGCCGCTCTGATTTCTTTCAAAACAACTTTAGAAGTTTCCGGTCCCTGAAACATTTTAGGCGTTTTTCCCAAGACTTCGTCTTCTTTGTATCCTGTCATCCGTTTTATCCGGTTTGAGGCGAAAACAATCTTTAAATCAAGATCTGTCACTACTACAACTTCATCCTTAATTCGTTTTTCTATCTGAAGATTTTTTTCATTCCATGTAAACTGATTCGAAATCTTATTTACTTTTTTCAGATCAGCAAAAATAGCTTTGAGTTCATTTAGATATTCATAATGAAAATCCCATGCTAAAATAGGAACTGAATTACGATGTGAAACATCATCTAGATTCGCTTTTTTCATTTCAAATTATTTAATGATATAAAAATCTTTTGACTCAAAGATAGAACGAAAATTCATCATAAAACAAAAAACATTTCTATTTAACGATTGTTTAATATTGATTAAAAGGCAAATTTTAATTGCACAATAACTGCTTTCTTCTCTTCTGTATTCAGGTTATTCAGAGAAATCCCCAGTAATCGAACCGAATCTTTCATCCGTTCCTGATACAACAATTCTTCTACTGTTTCGAGAATCAGGCTTTTATCCGAAATAAAATAAGGCAATGTTTTACTTCGTGTCTGCTGGGAAAAATCACTATACTTAATTTTAAGCGTAACCGTTTTGCCCGAAATATTATGCTTTTTTAGTCGTTTTTCTAATGAAACTGCAATTTTATCAAGCTGCTCCAGCATAAAAATTTCAGAAGATAAATTGATATCAAAGGTATGTTCTGCCGCAACTGATTTAGTAATACGATGGGATTTTACTTCGCTATTATGAATTCCGCGAACTACATTGTAATAAAAAGCCCCGGATTTTCCAAAATGCTTTTCCAGAAATTCAATCGATTTGCTTTTAAGATCAGTTCCAGTAAAAATTCCCAATTGGTACATTTTTTCAGTCGTGACCTTTCCAACTCCATAAAACTTCCTAATCGGCAATTCTTCTAAAAATGCTTCTACTTCATCCGGATTTACCGTTTTTTGTCCGTTTGGCTTATTGACATCGCTGGCAATTTTAGCCACAAATTTATTGATTGAAATTCCCGCTGAAGCTGAGATTCCAACCTCATTCAAAATTCTTAATCTGATTTCCTCAGCCAATAAACTGGCACTTGGGTTTCCTTTTTTGTTTTGGGTTACGTCCAGATAAGCTTCATCGAGCGAAAGCGGCTCGACCAAATCAGTATAATCATGAAAGATTGCATGAATTTTGCCAGAAATTTCTTTGTACCGATCAAAACGCGGACGCACAAAAATAATTTCAGGACAGTATTTTTTAGCCAAAACACCACTAATCGCACTTCTCACGCCAAATTTCCTGGCTTCGTAACTGGCTGCAGAAACTACTCCTCTATTCTCTGAACCGCCAACAGCAACAGGTTTTCCGCGTAAAGCAGGATTGTCCATTTGCTCTACGGAGGCATAAAAAGCATCCATATCAATATGGATAATTTTTCGATATACAGGCGTTTCAGACATGCTACAAATTTAAACAGGAAAGCATGAATGTGAGATGAAAATAATCATAAATTATCATCGAAATAATTACAATGAGAGACAAAAATATTTTAAAAAAATCGCCACGAATTATACGAATGTCAACAAATTACAATTCCTTAGACTTCCTTATAACCTGTCTATTCTTTAATATACTGGCGAAAGATTCTCAACTTAATGTTCACAAACAAATCATTTTCTTTATTTTTGTCTTTCTACACGAAATAATAAAAAATGCGAACATTTGTTATAGGCGACATACACGGCGGACTACTCGCACTTGAACAAGTGATGAAAAAAGCCCAGGTTACAACTGACGATACTCTTATATTTTTAGGTGATTATGTTGATGGATGGAGCCAGTCTCCGCAAGTAATTGATTATTTGATAGATCTTAAAAGCAAGCAAAATTGCATTTGTATCAGAGGAAATCATGATGATTTATTATTGTCCTGGTTTAAAAATAAAACTGAAGAAATTGATGAAACTTTGTGGTTCAAACACGGTGGAGAAGCGACGGTTTTAGCCTATGAAAAAGTAAGCGAAGAAAAGAAACAAGTTCATATTGCTTTTTTAGAAACTTTAGAAGATTATCACCTGGACAATGAAAACCGACTCTTTGTTCATGCCGGCTTCACCAATTTAAATGGCGTAAAATATGAGTTTTTCTCAAAATTATTTTACTGGGACAGAACACTTTGGGAAATGGCACTTTCATTAGATCCCAATCTCAAAACAGAAGATTTGTTTTACCCAAAACGTTTTACGGTATACAAAGAGATTTTTATAGGTCATACTCCGGTAACGCGAATTGGAAAAACAGTTCCGGTACAAAAGGCCTGTATCTGGAATGTAGATACTGGTGCCGCATTCAAAGGCCCCTTGACAATTATGAACGTCGAGACCAAGGAATTCTGGCAAAGTGATCCGTTGAACGAATTGTATTCTACTGAAAAAGGTAGGAATTAATCCGTAAAAGGTTATTTTTGCACTTTAAAAATTAAAATTTAAGTTTATGAAAAAGGTAATTACACTTTTGTTTTTAGTATCATTTGGATTCACACAAGCTCAAGAAGCTTTTAAAGGAAAAGGAGATGTTAAGGTTAACGTTGGTGCTAACATACAAGATGGTGGTTCGGGAATTCAGGGTTCTGTTGATTTCGGTTTAGGAGAAAACTTCTCTTTTGGTTTTGTTGCCAATTACTTATTGGGTGTAGATGACTACACCTTTTATAATAGTTCAATATCAACAACAAGAACACCCGATTTTGGTGATCGTTTTGATGCGAAAGCAAGAATTAATGCTAATTTAAGCAGTGTTATTGGTGTTAAGGAATTAGACGTTTACCCAGGTTTAAGTTTAGGATTACATAATTTTGGTGGTCATGTTGGCGGTCGTTATTTCTTTACTGACGGATTTGGTGTTTTCACTGAAATTGGTTTCCCTATTGCAAAATACGGCAGTAATAATGGTGTTTTTGATCACTTGAACAACCAGACTACTTTTAGCTTAGGAGCTTCTTTTAATTTGTAAAAAAAGACTTTTGCCACAAAGACACTAAGCCGCAAAGAAATTATAAAAAGTATAAAAAACAAAAACCGCCAAATTAGGCGGTTTTGTTTTTTAAAAACTTTGTGTCTTT
The DNA here is from genome assembly GCA_900129595.1 of Flavobacterium frigidimaris. Taxonomy (GTDB): domain Bacteria; phylum Bacteroidota; class Bacteroidia; order Flavobacteriales; family Flavobacteriaceae; genus Flavobacterium; species Flavobacterium frigidimaris. Next base: position 165,161 of record FQWG01000004.1, read on the forward strand.
GAGTCTTTGTGCCGTAAATACTTTGGTACTAAATAGCCATTTCAGGAATATCTCCTTCAATAATCAAATCAGCTTCTGTCGAAGCGATGATATGTTCTACAGAAACGCCTGGCGCGCGCTCTAAGAGCTTAAAACCCTTTTCTGTTACTTCGAGCACTGCGAGCTCAGTTACAACTTTTTTAACACACCCTACGCCTGTTAGTGGCAAAGTACATTTTTTTAGAATTTTAGATTCCCCTGCTTTGTTCACGTGCATCATGGCTACGATGATATTTTCGGCAGAAGCCACCAAATCCATTGCGCCTCCCATTCCTTTTACCATTTTACCGGGAATCTTCCAGTTGGCAATATCTCCGTTCTCTGAAACTTCCATCGCACCTAAAATCGTCAAGTCTACTTTCTGGCTTCGGATCATTCCGAAACTAAAAGCCGAATCGAAAAAACTGGCTCCGGGAAGTGTTGTAATCGTTTGTTTTCCTGCATTGATAATATCAGCATCTTCCTCTCCCGCAAAAGGAAATGGTCCCATGCCAAGAACTCCGTTTTCACTCTGAAACTCAACCGCAATATCTTCCCTGACATAATTCGCCACCAAAGTCGGAATGCCGATTCCTAAGTTTACAAAATACCTGTCTTTTACTTCTTTCGCAATTCGTTTTGCAATATCTTCTTTTGTTAACATAAACTGAATGTGTCATTTTTTTTTTAATGTGCCAATTAGTCAATTTGATAATTAGATGATGCTATACTTTGCGCAATCTATTAATTATCTCATTATCACATTTTCTAATTATCTAATTACGCTCTTTGTCTTACTGTTCTCTGCTCGATTCTTTTCTCAAACTTCTCTCCCTGAAAGATGCGCTGAACCATAATTCCCGGAATATGGATCTGATTGGGGTCTAATGTTCCCACCGGAACCAATTCTTCTACTTCGGCTATGGTTATTTTTGCAGCTCCTGCCATACACGCATTAAAATTTCTGGCTGTACCTTTAAAAATCAGATTGCCAGCTTCATCACCTCTCCATGCTTTTACAATGGCAAAATCAGCTTTAAAAGCTTGTTCCATAATGTGCATTTTTCCGTTGAATTCACGAACTTCTTTTCCTTCAGCAACTTCAGTTCCGTAACCTGCCGGTGTAAAGAAAGCAGGAATTCCGGCTTGGGCAGCACGGCAGCGTTCGGCCAAAGTTCCTTGTGGAGTAAGTTCTACCTCTAATTCTCCTGAAAGCATCTGACGTTCGAACTCGGCATTTTCGCCAACATAAGACGAAATCATTTTTTTGATTTGTTTTTTCTGTAAAAGCAATCCTAAACCAAAATCATCTACTCCGGCATTGTTCGAAATACAGGTTAAATCTGAAATTGTTGTATTTACTAATGCTGCAATCGTATTTTCAGGAATTCCACATAAACCAAAACCACCAAACATAATGGTCATTCCGCTTTCGATTCCTTCTGTAGCATCCTGAACGTTATTTACTTTTTTTGTAATCATAACAAACTGTCTTTATAACTGTATATTTTTGATAAAAATACCATTTTTAGATCAAATTATAACGATTTCGTAAAAATAAAATCGATGATCTAACCGCAAAGTCCGCAAAGCTATTTTTATAAATAACTTGCGGACTTTGCGTAAACCTTAGTACTCTTTGCGGTAAGATGACTTATTTAAAAAAAAATATCCTTTTGCAGCTTCCAAAAATTCAGAAAGCACAAAAGGATATTTATATTTTTAGAAAAGAATTTATACTACAGTTCGAATTCGTCTGTATTTTGTTCTGTAGCTGTTGTATCCTTTACTTTTGGGGCGCTATAACAATCTACTTTTATCGAAAGATTTTTTGGTCGTTCAAACTCTGATTTCGAAATCTTAAGTCCGGGATCAGCATAACAAAGTTTCATAAAATAACCCCAAATAGGTAATGCTGCTGTCGCACCTTGTCCGTAGGTTAAACTTTTAAAACGTGCTGAACGATCTTCACAACCTACCCAGACTCCTGTTACAAGATTAGGTACCATACCCATGAACCAACCATCAGACTGGTTTTGGGTTGTTCCTGTTTTACCTGCAATCGGATTTCTGAACATGTATGGATATCCTGTCCAACGTTTGTCTCCGCTTCCACCACCCTGCGTACGTAAACGTGCACCAGAGCCGGTTTCAGTAACACCCTCTAACAATTTGATTACTGCAAAGGCGATATCTTTATTCAGAACATCATGAGATTCCGGAATTGGCTCATAAATAACTTCTCCGCTTTTATTCTCGATACGGCTTAAAAATTGTGGTTTCACATATACGCCCTGATTGGCAAATGTGCTGTAAGCAGCTACCATGTCTTCAACCGTGATATCAACCGCACCAAGAGCGATCGAAGGCTGTGCAGGAATTTCGGTTTTAACACCTAATTTATGCGTTAATTCAACCACTGCTTCAGGACCTGTTCTGTCAATTAATTTAGCCGAAACCGTATTAATAGAGTTTGCCAAACCTTGTTTTAGTGTTACCATGCCGCGGTATCTGTTGTCTGAGTTTCTAGGTTCCCAGTCTGCAGTCACGTGGTGACGCCCTTTGTGAATCATAAATGGTCCGTCAAGAATCGAGTCACAAGGAGACATATTCAATTGCTCAATTGCTGTTGCGTAAACAAACGGTTTAAAAGTAGAACCTACTTGTCTTGCTCCCTGCCCAACGTGATCGTATTGAAAGTATTTATAGTTGATTCCGCCAACCCACGCTTTAATATTTCCGGTCTGAGGCTCCATTGCCATTACACCGGATTGCAAAAAGTGTTTGAAATAACGAATAGAATCAAGCGGTGTCATTACAGTATCACGTTCCCCTTTCCAGGTGAATACGCGCATTTTTGTTTTTACTTTGAATGAAGCAATGATATCATCTTCGCTTTTATCCATATCTTTCATGATAGCCCAACGCGTAGAATTTTTCATCGCTTGCATCATCAATCGGTCCGTTTCTGCTTGAGAAATATTGACAAAAGGTGCATTTTTATTGGTTTTCTGTTCAATAAAAAATTGCTGTTGCAGATTTTTCATATGTTCAGAAACTGCTTCTTCAGCATGTGCCTGCATTCTTGAATCGATAGTAGTATAAATTTTCAGACCGTCTTTGTAAATGTCATAATCTGAACCATCTGGTTTTTTGTTTTCTGATACCCATTTCTTCATATAATCACGAAGATATTCTCTAAAATAAGTAGCTGTTCCTTCACGGTGACTTTCTAATTTGAATTTTAATGCAATTGGTAAAGCCTGCAATCTCAATTTTTCTGAAGTTGTAATCATCTTTGCTTTTTCCATTTGAGAAAGCACGACATTACGACGGTTTTTTACACCTTCGGGATTACGAACCGGATTATACAATCCTGAGTTTTTGAACATTCCGACTAAAATAGCCGATTCGTCCATCGTTAAATCTTTTGGATCTTTAGAGAAATACGTTTGTGCAGCAGAACTTACTCCAACAGAATAATTTCCAAAATCGTATACATTGCAATACATTGCAAGGATTTCGTTTTTAGTATATTGTCGTTCCAGACGAATGGCAATAATCCATTCTTTTATTTTTTGTACGATCCTGAATGGAAGAAACTTAGATCCTTCTCCGTGAAACAATTGTTTTGCCAGCTGTTGTGTCAGAGTACTTGCTCCACCATTCGTTCCTAAACTAAAAACGGCTCTCAAAGTTCCGCGTCCGTCAATACCTGAATGGTCATAAAAACGAGCATCTTCGGTAGCAACCAATGCTTCTACCAAACTCTTTGGCAAATCTGAATATTTAAGCTGAGATCTGTTTGTTTTGAAATACTTACCAATTACGACTCCATCAGACGAGATGATTTCTGTAGCCAGATTAGAATCCGGATTTTCTAAATCTTCAAATGAAGGCATCGATCCGAATAATCCCCATGATGCAAATAAAAAGAAAGCTAAAACACCCAATAAGGTATAAGCAAAAAATCTCCAGAATTTCTTTTTATAGTAGTTAATATCCTTATTACTAGGCTGATTGTTTTTCTTGGTGGCCATAACTATTTTTCTAATCTTTTTGTTCTATTCTAAAACCTACGTCTGTAATACCTTCTAAAGCCTGAACACCCGGAATTTTTCCTGATTCTCTCACGGCCTGTTTGATGTGTACTTTATATTTTCCTGTAAACTTTACATCTTCTTTATAATACAGTTTACTCTCTTTTATATCCGTAAAACCGTTTCCTAACAAGGTTCCGTCCGGTTTTGCCATCTCATATTCTAAAGTATCTACTTTGGTGAAACCACTTGGTGTTTCAATAGCCACAATTAAAAACAAATTTTTGAACGGATAATTGTTATTGTCCCTCAAATTTATAAATAAATTGTATTTTTTGGTTGAATCTAAAACCGGCAGGTCAAAAGTTACAATACTGTCTTTGTTCCAGGCACTTCCAACAGATTTATACTCATCAAACACTCTTTTTTTATCACAAGAAAAAAGAAGAATTCCCACCAAAAGAAGAATCGCGCTATTTTTTATTCTCATTTTTAGTAATAATTATAGGTTTTCTAGGTTCAGCCGGTTTATTATCATTAGAATTGTTCGGTTTATTCGGCTTGTTATTATTCGGTTTGTTTCCTTTATTCGGATTTCCTCCTGCAGGTTTATTTTGATTTGCACCTACTGGTTTGTTCTGATTTGAAACTGCCGGTTTGTTCTGATTTGGAGCGGCCTGAGGTTTGTTTGGAGTTGCTACAATCGCTGCTTCTGCATTTGGTTTGCGTTTGCGACTTGGCTTTTTCTTTCTTTTTGGCTGATCAAAACGAGTTAGACTCTCCTGACCCATTGCGTTATTAAAGTCTTTTTCAGGCTCTGAAACTACTTCTATAGCAAAATCTTCTAAAGATGATACTTTGTTTTTTTGTTTGTTTTCGGCAATAATTTCTTTTACCTGATCGATTTTTAAAACATGCCAGTTGGCAAAATTATTGGTGTAAGCAAACCACATCAATCCTTTAAAAATATCTTGTTTCTGGCAGATGGCATCTCCTTTTTCTGTCACTAATTTAGTGTCATAGTCCGGAAAATCTTTCAATGCATCCATGTAGGTATCAAGCTCATAATTCAGGCAACACTTTAGTTTCCCGCATTGTCCGGCTAATTTCTGCGGATTCAATGAAAGCTGTTGGTAGCGTGCTGCTGATGTATTGACACTTCTAAAATCTGTAAGCCATGTCGAACAGCAAAGTTCACGTCCGCAAGAACCAATTCCACCTAAACGCGCTGCTTCCTGACGGAAACCAACTTGTTTCATTTCGACTCTGGTGCTGAATTCTTTAGCAAAATCTTTAATCAAAAGTCTAAAATCGACTCTGTCATTTGCCGTATAGTAAAATGTAGCTTTTGATCCGTCTCCCTGAAATTCAATATCAGAAATTTTCATTTCGAGTTTATGCTGAATCGCTAATTCACGCGCACGAACTTTCATTGGTTCTTCGCGATCACGCGCTACAGACCAGATATCAATATCTTTTTGGGATGCTTTTCTGTAAATTTTTGGAATTTCATTGCTTTCGTGGTTTACACCTTTCTTTTTCATTTGAATTTTTACCAATTCGCCTGTCAAAGTTACAATTCCAATATCATGGCCTGGTGATGCAACAGTTGCTACAATATCACCAATACTTAAAGTTAATTTTTCTGAATTTCTAAAAAATTCCTTACGTCCGTTTTTAAAACGAACCTCAACACAATCAAAAATCGCCTCTCCATTAGATGGGCTCATGTTTGCGAGCCAGTCAAAAACCGTCAATTTATTGCAGCTATCGGTGCCGCAAGTCCCATTATTTTTACAACCCTTTGGTGCACCACCATCTGAGGTTGAACAACTTGTACATGCCATAATTTTATATGTAGTGCCGCAAATGCAGCTTAAGTTCATAAACGTTTGAATCCGTAAAGATAGTATTTTTTTTAGTTTGCTTTTTTATGCATTAAAACTAAAGACTTGTTAAATAAAAAAACGCCCTTTGTTTCACAAAAAACAAGCTTTTTATGAAACATTTTCAAGCTGAATTGCCATGAAATAACTTCAATATTACTTCAACAAAATACCCTATTCTATTAGTTTTATGACTTTCACTGTTCAATTTATTTTATTTTTTTAAACTACATTTATATGTTTTGCGTTTTAATCTTCGCAGCGATTTTTTTATCCGACAAATTCAAATAAGTAATAATTAAGTTTTATCTTTCATTTTCATAATTTTTTTCACATGTCTACACAAAACAAAATAGAAGAGTACATTTTTCAGGGCAATTTTGATGCTGCCAGAGAAGCACTTAAAAACGGAGAATCATTTTCTGAGCAATACCTTAAAAACAATTTTTCTCAAATAACAGCCAAAATTTTTAATGCAAAAGCGATTGATTTAATAGACGCGCTCATAAAAGCCGGATTTATTGAAACTGATATCTATGAACTGGACAATTTTGATAAATCTATTTTCAGTACTGTTGCCAGGGATTTAAAGGACGACGAAGAATCTGTTTCTTTTTTTAAAGCACTAATGTCAAAAATGGATAATATTAATGATGAAGTCAGCGACCAGACTTTATTAGGATATTGCATAGAGAAAGGAGCTGCTGTACTCATCATCAAAAGTCTGATTGAAGATTCCGGCTGTAACACCCAATTCAAAAACAATGCGGGAGAAAATTTAATTTACCGCGTTATCAATATTTATGGTTTAGATTCGGAAAAAGGGATAGCCTACATTAATTTATTACTGGAAAACGGTCTGGATATTAATGAAAAAAATATTGTTGGCACCACACCGTTACTTTGTGCGGTAAAAAAGGTCAAAAAAGAATACATTTCGATATTGCTCGAAAATGGTGCAGATGCAAATGAAACCGACAATCTTGAGAACAATGCTTTTTATTATGCTGTTGCCGAGCAATCTTCTTTTGAGATGTACGATCTGTTAGCAGCTGCTACAACAGCAAATTTCAACATTATCAACAAAGATGGCAGAACGTTATTAACGGAATACATCCGATCGATGTCAGATTCAGAAAGCAGCTTAAAGTTTTTAGAACGATTATTATCAGATGGTGCTGATCTCCATTTTTGTGCTCAATATTACGGAAAACCAAAATCAGCATTGGATTATATCGCAGAAAAAAAAGCGACTATTCTAAAATCTGTTTTGGATACTTCCTCTATTGACCTCAACGAACAGGATAACGAAGGCAACACATTATTGCATAAAGTTTGCGATTACAACGTAAATTATGACGCCGAAGCTGCAAAAGAAACATACAGAAAAGTAAAGTTATTACTAGAGAATGGCGCTAATAAGGACATCACCAATGATAAGGACGAAACGGCATTAATGATTGCTTCAGGAGACAACCTGAAAATAAAAACAGTCGAACTTTTGATGAAATCCTAACAACAAAATTTATATAAAAAATAGCACTATATGTCGATGTCATTTATAATTGCCTGTGAAAACGGCAACAGAAAAATAGCCGAATTACTTCTTCAAAATAAAGAAGTTGATGTAAAATATACTGATGAAAAAGGAAGAACAGCTTTGCATTATGCCGCCCACAGGGGATATCTCGATATTGTAAAACTATTATGTGAAGATGGTGCCGATATCAATTATGAAGATCATCAAGGAGAAACACCTTTGTTCTTCGCCTGCTTGCAAAAGCAAAAACAAACGGCGCTCTATCTTTTAGAGAATGGTGCAAAAATTGAAATCAACGACAAAAATGGCAACAGTCTTCTACATTTGACGGTTCAGACTGCACAAGTCGAAATAGCTTCAAAATTATTAGAAGCCGGAATTGACGTCGATCTTTTGAATAACAATGGCGAGACGCCTCTTTTGATTGCGTCCGGAAAACAAAATCGAGAAATCATACAGTTGCTTTTAGACAAAGGCGCCAATATTAACGCCACTGACAAACAAGGCAATACTCCCTTGATTTTTGCGTGTTATACCAAATCCTTACCAATGGTAACGTTGCTGCTGGACAATGGCGCGGATATTAATCACCTGAATCATGCTGGCGAAAATGCGTTGTTGATTGCCTGTTATGAGACGAACAGAATGCTGGCCAAATTATTAGTCGAAAAAGGCGCTGATGTATTTACATCAAATAATAGCGGTCATTCGCCAATTTGGTATGCCTGCAGCAACAATCAAAAAGAAATTGTGAGTTTGTTTTTAGACCATGGTGTCGATGTCAACTTTAGCAAACCAGTAGCCGAAGATACTTCATCGATGAACGATTACCTGGATTGGATCGTCAGTGCAACGAATATAGCAGTCGATTCTAGTTTTACGCTCAACAGCAGTTACAGTTATGGTGGCGAAAGCCTGTTGCATATTGCCACAAAAAAAGGCAATCTGAGTATGGTAAAATTACTAATTAATGCCGGAGCAAACATCAACATACAAGATGAATCAGGAAATACACCTTTGCATTACAGCGCGGCAAGCGGTAAAAAAGATGTCGTTAAATACCTACTTGAAAACAAAGCCGATGCCACAATAGTAAACGTGAAAGAACAAAAAGCTATTGATTACTCCAATGTAAAAGGATTCAATGAAATTACTGAGCTCATTCTAAAACATGCGCCATCCGGAACTGTTGTTACTCCAATCAAAACAGCTGCAACAGAAGAAAACAACACTACAGTAAATTCTATGGAAAGAAAGAAAAAAGCTTTATTAGATCTGAAAGAACTTTTGGATGCCGGTATTTTAACTTCCGAAGAATTTGAAGCAGAGAAAAGTAAAATCCTAAAAGGATAAAAAACTGAATTTTATATTTAAACGAATGAATAACAAAATTTTACAAATAAACTTTAAAATGAAAAAGAAATTAAACACAGTAATCGTATTAATAGCAATACTTACAGGAAGTATGTTTTTTACTTCGTGCAACAACTACACACCAGAAAAAACTTTTGAAATAGCAGTACTAAATTCCAACCTCTTATCTAGTTTTGGCAGCACGCAAATCAATCGCCAGTTAGAATCTGAACCACAGGTTTATGATGATGCTACTAAAAAAATGGTACCATCTTCTTACTACGACTACTTTCAGTTTCAAATAACCGAGTTAGAAAAACGACAAAAAACTATTGCCGAAATAAAAGAAGACGATGATAACAGGGAATTACTTGCTGCATCAAAAGATCTTTTTAGTTACGCAATAGCCAAACAAAAAGAAGGTTACTTACCCATTGCTAAAATGCAAGATGAAAAAATCCCGGCAGAACAGATACAAAAAGCAATTGCAGATTTTGATGCCACTACTGAAAAGGATATTAATACCAAATTTACTGCTTTAATGAATGTTGCAAAAGCATACATTGAAAAACATAATATTAATGCCAAAGTGGGTAATTAACACATAAAAAAAGAGAATTGTAATAAATGAACCGTTTTTATAAAATGTAAATTCCGCTTAAAAATTCTTAAATAGTTTACTCCATAATGAAACATCTTTTATTGCTTTTATTGGTTGTATTGACCTATTTTAGCTCACACGCACAAAATGATTCTATAAAAAATATTGGATTTAAGCTCCATTTTCCTGTTGATTCGTTAAGCATGACCGGAGTTGATTTTACTAAGGAAAAGCCAGAATGTGAATTTGAGTTAAAAGGAAAAATCCCCCTGAAATATTCTTTTCGTCTCCAAAATGATTCGATAGCATCTCTTTATCAGTTTAGAAACAACAAATTTCAGTTTCAGGAAAACATGGATTACCAGCCTTTTTTATGGCATTTAGACGATGACATTCTGTTTTCCAATTTCAAAATCGCTGACTTTGACAATGATGGCGACGAAGATGTTTTGTGCTGGGTGTTTTCTAATGTAAATGGAAATCAATGGACCATCATTTTTATTAACGACCAGGATCAGCAAAAACTCGTGAGGCTGTACAATACTGCTGACGATACTGATATTTGGAGCAGACCTGAATTTGACAAAGAAACGAACACTATAAATACGGAACTTTACGGCAGCGCTTTCGGAGTTTCTGAAGAAGGCAGTTATCATCTAAAACCCGATCTTACCATTACACCAATTAAAAAGCATTTTCAGGACCGCACCGGAAAACGAATGTACGATTATGAATATGTCGGGAGAAATGGAAAATGGAAATTAAAGTCTAAAACCAAAGTAAAGAATTAAATTTAAAAACCTTACTAAAATCATTATCTCCAATTATATGAATAAATATCTACTTTATTTAGGAACAGCTCTACTGCTATTAATAAACACAAGTTGTCATGATTCAAAAAGCAAAAAAGAGCCTGCGCAAATTCAGGAAACCCTAAATCAGGTAGAAGAAGTTTCAGAAGACAATGTTTCATCAACCGAAAGAAGCAAAAATCCTGCAGATTTCGTTCCAAAAGGTTATGTAATCTTCGATACCATTTATGGCGATTTAAATAAAGATAAAATTGAAGACTGCGTTCTGATTATAAAAGGCACTAACAAAAGTGAGATCATTAAAGACGAATACCGTGGTCAGTTAGACCGCAATCGCAGGGGGATACTTGTTCTGTTAAACAAAGGCGACGGTTACGAACTGGCTGTTAAAAATGACAACTGTTTTTCTTCTGAAAATGAAGATGGTGGAGTTTATTTTGCACCGGACCTAGGCGTTGAAATAATCAAAGGAAAACTTTTTATACATTATGCCCACGGAAGATACGGATATTGGAGATACATGTTTAGGCTTCAAAATTCAGATCTTGAACTCATCGGATACGATGCAAGCAGCAATCACGGACCTACAGTACTTACAGAAACAAGCATCAATTTCTTAACCAGAAGAAAAATAGTAAATGAAAACACAAACCCAAATATCGATGAACCTGAAATATTTGAAAAGAGAGAAATAAAAATCAATAAAACAAAACTATTTAAATTATCTGAAATAGAAGATTTTGATAAACTTGAAGTTTCAGAAGATTAAATATAATCGTTTATACAATATACCAAATATGAAACTAAAGATTTCTTTACTCCTTTTTCTTTGTGCAGTATTTTATAATGCAAATGCACAAAAAGCTTATATCATTAATGATTTTATGAAAGGTTATACTTTGTATTTTGCCCAACAAACAGTAAACTCAGAAATTAAAGAATATTACAAGCTTACAGATAACGAAAGTAAAAAAACAGTACTGGAATATGGTGCAAAAGAATTGTCTTCCTTACCAATCAGTAAAACAGCAAAAACAATAGCATTCAAAAGTATTTCTGATAAAAATATCCGTGTGTTGGGCGATGTTAACTTTGATGGCAGACCGGATATTATCATTTTTGACACAGAAATTTTGGACGAAGGCTGTTATTCACCTCAAGCAACAGCAAGTATTTTTATCAATACGTCGAATGGTTTTATCTCTAGTCCAGGCATAAGTAGTATGTATAATAATGCTAATTGCCTGCGCGGCGGCTCATTTGAGATTGATCCAAAATACAAACGCATCATAACATCAAGTTCCGGCGGGGCTGCTCTTCATGGCGTCGAGCACTACAGCGTTACCGGTACAGAGGTCAAAATGTTATCCAGTTTTGAAGAAGATGGATTTGCTCAAGGCCCTTTTTCAAAAATAACAGGCAAGAGATTAGAGAACAATAAATATGTTTCTTTTACCTCTTTATCGCTCTACGAAACTGGTTTAAAAGAAAATAAATTACTTGCTTTCGACACAAAAAATGGCAAAGGACGTGTGATCGTATTTAAAGCAGATAATATTTTGTATTACGCCTTTCAGCAAAACGACGAATATCAATTTGTTTCTTTTGCACATCCCTCCCATCCAGAAAAAGCAGATAAAGCGATATTCAAATTCAGAAAACAAAATACGGATAACGAATTGGAGTTTAACAGCGGTAATATTAAATATATAATATACGAAACACCAAATTCCATTGGCATTAAAATTAATGTAAACGGGAAAATATCCGACTGGCAGGGTGTGGGTAAAGAAGGAACTTTATCTTCTTTGACAAATGCTAAGTTTATAAATCTTGTTAGAGAATAGAGTTTGAAATAAAGCAAATAATCTAAGTCTCTTTAACTGTAATAATCTTTACGGGACAAGCCTTAGCTGCCAATTCAAAACTTTCGACAATGGCATGATTATTAGATTTTAAAGTATAAAAACCTTTCGCATCTTTGGAATGAATCAAAACTGATTTCCCATCTTTTTTAGACATCTGAAAATGCACCGGATCCATTTCGACGCAATAATTACAGCCAATGCATTTGTCTCTTTGTAAAGTTACAATAACCATTATGCTTCAACGATTTTGTATAATTTATCCGACATTCTGATTCTAAAAGGAAGTTTGAAAGTGCAATCGTCGCCTTTTGTAGCCTTTTCAGAAACCAAATCATTTACCATCATTTCGTCGATAATCATTTCCTGCGCTCCGGTACTTGGGCCAGTAACGAGAATTCGATCACCAATTTTAATGTCATAGGCTTCTATTTTAAATTGTCCCACTTCTGCTTTTGGGAAATAATGCGTTCCTTTCCCTACATAAACCTTTTTCTGCGTTGCTGCAGATCCCGGAATATCACTCCATTCTCCTAATTCCTGCCCCAGATAATATCCAGACCAGAAACCGCGATTGTAAACGGTGTTTAAAGCTTCCATCCAGACAGAAACCTTTTCTTTAGAGAATGTATTATCATAATAAGCATCAATAGCCTCACGATACGTTTTAATAACCGTTGCTACATATTCAGGTGCACGGCCACGACCTTCAATTTTTAAAACCTGAATTCCCGAATTGATTACCTGATCTAAAAAGTCAAGCGTACACAAATCCTTAGGCGACATCATGTATTCGTTATCCAATTCGATTTCAAAACCGGTTTCCTGATCGATCACCGTGTATTTTTTTCGGCAATTTTGTTTGCACGCTCCACGATTTGCCGATGAATTATGCGAATGCAGACTCAAATAACATTTACCGGAAACTGCCATACATAAAGCACCGTGACCGAAAATTTCTATTTCTACTAAATTCCCGTTTGGTCCTTTTATTTGTTCTTTCTCAATTTGATCTGTGATGCTTTTCACCTGTCGCAAACTCAATTCACGGCTTAAAACCATAGTATCTGCAAACAAACTGTAGAATTTAATGGTTTCAATGTTCGTTACGTTCAATTGAGTCGAAATATGAACTTCCATACCAATAGTTCTTGCCATTGCAATTACAGCCTGATCAGATGCAATAACGGCCGTAATATTGGCTTCTTTGGCCTTATTCAGTAACGTTTTTACGACAGATAAATCATGATCGTAAATAATCGTGTTCAGAGTCAGATAGCTTCGTACATTTTTGGCTTCACAACGATTGGCGATTTCCTGCAAATCATCCATAGTAAAATTCACCGTTGAACGCGCACGCATGTTAAGTTGTTCTACTCCAAAATAAACAGAATCTGCACCATTATCGAGCGCAGCCTGAAGTGAATCAAAACTCCCTGCGGGAGCCATAAGTTCGATTGTATTATTCGTTGTCATTTTTATTTGTATTGTATTCCAATGGTCAAACCATTGATTATTTTGTTTTGTTGTATATATACATTGTGTCCCTGCGGTTGAAACCGCGGGCTATGTTTTTCCTTTTTATGTGTGGTATTTCAATATAACCCGAGGTTGAAACTACGGGGAATGTATCGTTGAGTTAAAAAATCATTTCTCTCCCAATCCATGCAATTTTACAAAATCGTCAAATTCATCTTGTCCATTTTTCTTAAGGTGATGATGCTTTTGATTTTTAATGTAATTATAGACAACCTCTAACTGAGACTCACTAACTGAATAAGCCGCAAATCCTGTTTGCCAGGCAAATTTTTCAAGGATAAGTTCTTCTCTATTTATAAAATGGGAAGAACTTCCTTTTATTTGCTTTACAATATCTGAGATCGTTTTTTGTGGATTTTGTAAAAATAAAACATGCACATGATCAGGCATTCCGTTTAGGATTCTAACAGGACAACCGAGATCAATTAACTCTTCATAAATGAAATCATACAAATTTTTCTCAATTAAATCATCAATTAATTCCTGACGATTTTTAGTTGCCCAAATGGCATGAATCCATAGTTTGGTAAAGGATTGTGACATCAATAAATTAGCTTAAAATTTTAGCTAATTTACAATTTTATACAATTTATCTGACAAACGAATACGAAATGGAACCTCAAAAGTAACTCGATCTCCAATTTTAGCAGTAGTGGCTTGTGCTTCGTTGACGATCATTTTTTCTAAAATTAATTCCTGATTCCCTGTAGTAGGCCCTGAAATTAAGATTTTATCACCAGTATTTAATTCGTGGTTTTCGATAGTAAAAAGACCAACTTGCGCTTTTACATAGTAATGTTCTGCTTTTCCAAGAAGTACTTTTTTGACTTTTATTTTTTGACGAATATCTAGTGGCTTTTCGGCTGTAGCCAAAGAAGTATTGGCTAGTTCACCAGAATGTTTAAATTTCAAACTATCTGATTTTCCTTTTCTAAAAACCTTGTTTCCAACTTGTTTTCCGGTTCTTAAACGAACCTGATCAACAAGAGGCATATGTATAATATCAAGACATTCTGTAGAACAACAGTTTTCCATTGCAGCTTTACATTCATCACATTGAATAAACAACAAATGACATCCGTCATTTTCGCAATTGGTGTGATTGTCGCAAGGTTTTCCGCATTGATGGCATTGTGAGATAATATCATCCGTGATTCTTTCGCCAAGGCGATTATCAAACACGAAGTTTTTCCCAATGAATTTGCTTTCTAAACCTTCAGCTTCAATTTGTTTGGCATAATTAATGATTCCGCCTTCTAACTGATAAACATTTTTAAAACCCTGGTGTTTAAAATAAGCACTTGCTTTTTCGCAACGAATTCCACCAGTACAATACATCACAAGGTTTTTATCTTCTTTATGGTTTTGAAGCTGCTCGTTGATAATTGGCAGACTTTCTCTAAAAGTCTCAACATCGGGAGTAATAGCATTTTTAAAATGTCCAACCTCACTTTCGTAGTGATTTCTAAAATCAACAACAATCGTATTGGGATCATCAAGAATATCATTGAATTCCTTGGCTTTCAGGTGAACGCCAATATCAGTAACATCGAAAGTTTCGTCGTTCAAACCGTCGGCAACGATTTTATCACGAACCTTGATAGTTAATTTTAAAAAGGAATGGTCATCATGTTCTACGGCTTCATTCAAACGTATACCTTTCATGAAATCATAAACTTCGAGAGTAGCTCTAAAAGCCTCCAAATTTTCTTCAGGAATACTCATTTGAGCATTTATTCCTTCAGTGGCAACGTAAATTCTGCCTAAAGCATCAAGTGCGTTCCAGGCTAAGAATAAATCATCGCGAAATTTTTTGGGATCTTGAATTTTGGCATACGCATAGAAAGACAACGTTAGTCGTTGTTTACCGGCATCATCGATCATGATGGCTCTTTCTTCTGCGCTTAAAGTGTTGTACAGTTGCATGCTATAAACTAATTTAAGTTGAGAAATTATTTTTTGAAGGTGCAAAAGTACGAAAAAGGTTCAAAGTAACAAAGGTTCAAAGCGACAAAGGTTCTGAGTTGCAGAGGGACTAAGGTTCTAAGATCAAAAAAAGTGATAAAACAACAAAAGCACTATATTTCTATAGTGCTTTTATTAAATCTTTGTACCTCTGTACCTTTGTCACTCTGAACCTAAATCTTAGAACCTCAGCAACTCAGAACCTTAGCAACTTAAAAATTAGCAGAATTCGTTAAACGCATCTTGCAAGTTCTCCGCGATTAATTCAGCTGGACGACCTTCGATGTGGTGACGCTCTAACATGTGAACCAATTCTCCGTTTTTGAACAAAGCCATAGAAGGCGATGATGGAGGAAAAGGGAACATATGTTGTCTTGCAGCATCAACAGCTTCTTTGTCAACACCTGCAAAAACAGTAATTAAGTGATCTGGTTTTTTAGCTCCTTCTAAACTCATTTTTGCTCCCGGACGTGCGTTTCTTGCAGCACAACCACAAACAGAGTTTACAACAACTAAAGTGGTACCTTCAGCTTTGATAGCGTTATCTACAGCGTCAGCACTATGTAAATCTTGAAAACCTGCAGCAGTCAATTCAGCTTGCATTGGTTTTACCATTTCTTCTGGATACATATCTCTTTATTTTTAAATTTTACTTTTGATCTGCAAAGTTACAAAGTTTAGTGGCAACTAGTTAATTTGAAGTATAAAGTTTTGTTATAGTTCGATTGAAAAAATCAAAACCTTACCTGATAAGGATAAGTCTCATATACTGTATTATCTTCATTAATTGAAAAACCTTTTGCAGCATCTGTTTTTGCCGATTCAATAAGTGCTTTAACTTCCTCTCTTTGCTTTCCTTGCTTAAGCCAACAAATTGCTTTATAAAACTTTACATCCGAAAATTCCGGATAGATTTTTAAAGCTTTATCAAAAATGACAATCGCTTCATCCCATTTTTTAAGTTCATATTTAGCAATTCCTTGATAGAAATATGCCGTTGGATGTTCTAATTGCTGTCTGTTTTTATAGATATCATTTACATAATCGTCAAAAAGTTGCTCTGCTTTTGCATAATCGTTCAGCTGCAGATAGCAAAGCCCCATATAAAAACTATAGGTATGATCCATTCTATATCCGTTTCCATAAAGTTTAATGCATTCTTCTAAATCTGTGATAGCGTCTTTGTAATTTTTTGAGAAAATACATTTCATAAAACCTCTATAAGGCAGCCACTCTTTCTTGTCGTATAAAACAGCTTTATCGAGATACTGCATTCCGACTTCGTACTTTTTGCATTTAAAATAAGGCATTGCTTTTTGCTGCCATAAATAAGCAACAGTGCTGTCTTTTTTGAGACCCTGATCCAGACAAGACTGCCACTCGCTCATTTCAATATTATAATTATGCTTCTCTGCACAATTTGTCAAAAACTCTTCGACGATTGCATCATGGGCTTTGTTTGTAGAAACTTGCCCAAAAGATAAAAGAGTAAAAAAGAAGCTAAATCCTAAAGTAATATTTTTCAAAAGTTATTATTTTGAGTTAAATTTATTTGAAAGAAAAATCACTCTAAATAACGCTTTTATAAATGGTATTTTAGGACACTTTAAAATAACTTTAACATCCTCAAAAAAAGTAGTTTCCTCATCCAGAAATTTAAAAATCAAAGCGGGATTTCCTTTTTTAAACATAGATGAGAAAATAGAACTTCCCAATTCGTTATGGCGATGCAGAATATCTAAAAGCAGTAAATCATAAAACCAAAATCTGATTCTTTTATGAAATTTTGACATTTTGAAGGATTCCGAAGTTTCGGGAGAAGAATTTTTATTAACCAGAAACGCGACCAATTCAGATGATTTTTTATCCGAATTTCTAAAGGTATATCCCGTACTTGCTTTTGTCCATCCGCCGGCGGTTCCAATATTCAGCACTCGTTTGGTATTCTTTTTCCAAAAAGGGAAACACGTCATAGGAATACTGCCCTGCTCCTTTTCGACAATTTCATATTGATCAGCTCCCAGATTTCTCAAATAAATTTGAATTTCATTTTCGTATTCTTCTTTTGCGAGAAGATCTTCAGAAAACAAAGTATACTCCACTAAAGCTTCGGTTTTAGAAATAGGTAAAACATACATAAAACGCGTATTGCCTCTTTGTTCCACCGAAAAATCCATAAAAGTTGCTTGTTCCGGATTGAAAATTTCAGTTTTGCTTTTTACCAACCAACCCACAAAATGCTGTTGCAGAACCGGATATTTGGTCTGGCTTAAAGCAAAAGCTTTGGTATAAATACTGTTGAATAAATAATCGCAGGTATATCGATTGTCCTCGGTTCCCACAAAAACATGCGTTTCGAGTTCGTTGATATCGGTTACTTTTTCGTTTAAAAAAGTAATATTTTGATGTTTCGAAAGTTCCTCAAATACAAAATCATAAAAGTCTAATCCGCGAACTTGATTGTATTGATAAGGTTTAAGCGCTAAATCACGCCTAAAATCTTCATTGGCAAACAAAGCCGAAACCCATTTTTTCGAGATAACGGAATTCCATAACGTTTCTTCTTTTGACCAAAAACACCAGGTTCTGTCATTGGTCTTTTTTGCATCTTCGTCTAATAACAAAATAGATTTATCGCTGAATTTTCCAGACAAAACCATTTTATAAACGGTCATCAAAGCAGATAAACCTGTTCCGGTAAAGATATAATTGAAGTGTGGAATTTGTGAAGAAGCCATTTTCAAAAATAAGAAATTTTATTCTTTCAATTTTTCTAAAAGCAGTTTAAAATCCTTTGGGTTAAGATAACTATTGTATTGTAGGATTATCTCTCGTTTTTCATTCAGAACACACAAAATGGGATACACAATTTGATTGTTCATGGTTCCCAATTGCAATGCCAGTTCATGAACGCCAACATTATTTCCGGATGGTTTGTATTTAAAAGTCTGATTATTAAAAGTAATATCTCGTTTTTCCTCGGCATTCAAATCAATAAAATAAAAATCTGAATTCAGTTTATCAATGATTTCCTGATTTCTGAAAGTCGTTTGTTTCATTCTTTGGCAAAACTGGCACCAATCAGTATGAATGAAAACGATAATTTTTCTCTTTTGAATTTGCTGCAAACTATCAATCGCCTCAAAAGATCTGCTTTGCAATTGGCAAAATCCAGGTGAAGTTATTCCGAAGAAGATTATAAGTAAAATTAGCTTTTTCATTTTGTGTTGGTTTTTGCCACAGATTAAAAGGATTATAACAGATTGTCACCCTGAGCGAAGTCGAAGGCTTGTCTGTTGGATCGGGCTTCGACTCCGCTCAGCCTGACAAATGCCTATAAAAAAATCAGTGTAAATCCGTTTGATCAGCGTTATCCGTGTGCCATTTTACCTCAAAGTATATCGCAATCCAAAAAAACCACGAATTGTTTGGTTTTGCCCGTAAACATAAGTCGTATCAAAAGTCAAACCGTAAGGATTATCAGGTGTAACCAAAGCTTTTCCAGCCGAATCATATTGCACGTTTTTATCAAAAGGATCATTGGTTCTTGAAATCAAAAACGGATTATTTCGTTTTGGTGTAAAGTTCAATAGATTTTTTACTCCACCATACAATTCAAAATTCTTCCATCCAAAATACGTAAACTGAATATTCTGAATACTATACCACGGCGAGTTGGGATCTCTCGGATCTAAATCACTCAACAAAGGCAGCTTCATAGGACTGTAAAGATTCCCTGTATAATCCAGTAATACATTCCACGGTTCTATTTTGTATGAAACACTCCAGGTTCCCGTGAATTTTTCGGTTAAGAGAGGTCTTTCAGAAATTCCGTCCTGAACATTTTTATTATCTAAAACCGTCGCTCCCAAAATAAATTTTAATCCGTTGGTGAAATTCAAATCAACATTAGTGCTGATTCCCTGACTTATTGCATAACCATTGATATTGTCGTAAATAATTTTGTTAGGGTCCGTTTCATAATCAGATATAATCTTGTTACTAAAGCGGGTATAAAAAACCGTTGTTTCGATTCCGATAAAAGTTCCATTTGTAAAGTTTATTTTTTGAATGTAATTCAGATTCGCATTTACAGATCGTTCCGGTTTCAAATCACTTTTAATCACTACATCTCTTGAACCCGTAAGCGCTGCGTGATCTTCGGTAAATAAGTTTACAACACGAAATCCGGTTCCGGCATTCAAACGGAAAATTGTATTTTCATTCGTTTTCCATCGATAAGCAACTCTTGGTGTATAAATCGAACCGTGAATCGAGTTGTAATCGTAACGCATTCCTAACAAAACCTGACTTTTCGGCGAAAGCGTAATTTCATCCTGAACAAAAATTCCCGGCAACCAGGTACTTTCGGCTTCTTTTGTGGCAGTTGTATTATCGTCATAATACGAATATCGGGTAGCAATTCCGGCAAGGAAATCATTTCGGCCTATCTTTTTATCCCAGGTCAGTTGCAGGAAACCTATCTTTTGATTCGCGATGTACGATGTTGTTCCGTAGCGACTGTCTTGGTAATGCACGTTTCCGGAAAAGGAAAGCATTAGTTTTTCTTCGAATGGCAATTGGTAACTTCCTATCAATTCTCCTCTTTTGGTATAAATACTTTCTCCGTAAATTTCATCGCCGCCACGGTATTTTTTATCCCAACGCACGTCTCCGCCCCAGCGATCTTCATACATTCCGCGTGCTGCGATACTAAACAAACGATTATTTTCTCTTTGAAAATTCCACTTATTAAAAACCGAAATTCTTTGCGAAAGCGTCACATCTGTAAAACCGTCTTTGTCTTTATCGACAACCTGATTGTAATCGAAGTAATTGATTCCCAAAAGCGTTGTTGCTTTTTTGGTGGGATTAAATTTCATTCCCAAATCGACATTGGTTTCTAAATATGAAGTCGTGAAAACATCTGCCGAAAACAAAGGAGCATTGGTTGGATTTTTAGTAATAATGTTGATTAAACCTCCCACGGCTTCACTTCCGTAAAGAGAAGAAGCCGGACCTTTTACAATTTCAATTCTTTCTACCAGAGAATTAGGAATTCCGGATAATCCATACACCGTCGAAAGACTACTTACGATGGGCATTCCGTCAATCAAAACCAAAGTATACGGACCTTCTAATCCGTTAATATGAATATCACCCGTGTTACAAACACCACAATTAAGCTGTGGCCGAACACCATTGATATTTTGAAGTGCTTCGTAAATACTTGGAGTTGGATTTTTTTTGAAAAAAACTGGCGAATAAACCTCAACCGGAACAGCACTTTCTAATCGTTTCACGGCTTTTAAAGTTCCTGAAACTACAACTTCGTTAAGTTGATTTTCGTTATCGGTTAATTCAAAATCATACGATTGAATCGAATCTTTAATAACTTGTATTTTCTTCTTTATAGTTTGAAAACCTACTTGAGAAACCTGAATAGTATAATTTCCAACCGTAACATTTTCTAATGTATAATACCCTAAACTATCTGTAACTGTTTTATGTTTCGTTCCTGATAACTGAACATTCACCCACTGTAATTTATGGCCTTCGCCAGAGATATATCCTGAAATAGTAGAAGTTTCCTGTGCGAATGAAATTTGCAAACCAAATAAAAGCAATATCAAAAATAGTTTTTTCATTGTTGTAAAATTAAATTTAGACAAAACTAAAAATTATATTTGATAAATAATGTTTCTAGACCAAAAAACTTTTAAATATGCTTTAATTCAGTACTTTGGTTTTGTTTTCAACACATAGAAACATAGGTTTTATAGCGTCTTTTTCTAGAAAATAAAAAGAAAGCTTGCTTTCTAAAACATAGCCAAATTATGTGAATTGATGCAAAAGTGAAACGCCTTTTTTTGCAGTTTCAATAACTATGTTTCTATGTGTTTAAAAAATAAGTCTAAACAAATTCCTCATCAATAATTTCCTTATTGATCATGGCTCCGGCAAAAGATCCTGAAGAAACCGCCATCGCAACTGATCTCGCCTGAATATGGCAATCGCCGCTGGCAAAAACTCCCGGAATTGTTGTTTTCTGAAAAGCATCTACTTTCAACAAACCATTTTCAGTCAGTTCGCAGCCTAAAGATTTTGGTAAGGGACAATGCTGTTCAAAAGGCGCTTTAAAATAAATAGCTTTAACGGCAATTTTAGTTTGATTTTTGAAAATAATCTGCTGAACATTTCCGTTTTGATGTTCTAAAGACTCAATTTCATCCTCAATAATTTCAACTTTATGAGTTTTAAGAATTTGAGTTTGCTCTGCAGTTAGAGTCGATTTTCCGTTGTTAATCAATTTCAAATCTTTGGTCCAGTTTGATATCATTTTAGAAAATTCAAAACCCATATCGCCATTAGCGACGATTGCCGTTTTCTCTTTTTTTACTTCGTAACCGTGACAATACGGACAATGCAAAACCGAAATTCCCCAACATTCAGCAAAACCCGGAATATCCGGCAGTAAATCTTTTATGCCAGTTGCGAACAATAGTTTTTTTGAAGTAAAGATTTTTCCGGACTGAGTTTCGATTTCAAATCCCGATTCTGTTTTAATCGCGCTGATGGCAAGCCCATTATAAAAACTAACAGTTTCATAAAATTCTACCTGAGTTTTGGCTTTCGCCGAAATTACAGCGGGTTTTTCACCATCATGTGTGATAAAATTGTGCGAATGTGGCGTTTGTCTGTTGCAAGGCAAGCCACTATCGATAACCAAAACGTGTCGTAAAGAACGCCCCAAACTCATTGCAGCCGAAAGTCCGCTATAACTGCCACCGATAATGATAATGTCGTATTTATTGTTGTACATCATAGTTTTGTGATTTAATGATTGCTATTTTTATGATTTTTATAATTCAAAAAATGCCCAACGATCATTCCGATTCCTCCAATAAAAATCAGATCGAGATGAATATCCAGAAAAAGTTCAGTCAAAACACTGATCCAGATTAGTGCCATCGAAATAATCAGCACTGTAGAGATTAAAAGACTGGATTTATTTATAATTTTGAAAATGGCAAAAAGTCCCATGGTCGCAAAAAACAAATCGATAAATGGATTGTGACTTAAACCTAAAGGCAAAATCGTTAAAAGCGGAAAAACCAGACAATGAACCAAACAAATGGTTGCACTTGAAATTCCTAAAATATCGTAAAAAGGTGTGGTAGATTTCTTCATTTTCAGTACATTTGCTTAATGCAATTTTGTTGCAAATATATCAATTTATTTTAATCGCAACAATGTTGCGATAATATTTTTAATTTCATAAAAATGAAAACAACAAGAAATACAGCAGCAAAGACGGCCGTTTTAGATATTTTCGAGAAATCTAAAACTGCACTTTCTCATACCGAAATTCAAAAACAAACAGGAGATCTATGTGATCGCGTTACGATTTACAGAATACTAGATCGCTTGGTAAATGATGATATCATACACAAAATTGTAAATCTTGACGGAACGGTAAAATATGCCAAATGCCATCATCATGCCCAAAGAGTACACATACATAATCATGCTCATTTTAGCTGCGAAAAGTGTTTAGAAATTACTTGTCTCGAAAATGTAAAGCCGAGTTATATCATTCCGCACAACTATAAAGTCAATGATATAAACTTTACATTGTCAGGATTATGCCCGAATTGTTTAAATTCTAACAATTAAGATTTAGACTTGTCTAAAAATATTTTTGCGCGAATATAATTTTTCTATATATTTGTTCAAACAACATTTTTACAATGGGTAAATCTTTAGAAGAAGTTCACCAATCGGTCGCGACACAACATAAAAAAACAGGTTTCAGAAAAATATTAGCCTTTTTAGGCCCCGCATATTTAGTAAGTGTAGGATATATGGATCCGGGAAACTGGGCCACAGACATCGCCGGTGGTAGTCAGTTTGGATATTCCTTACTTTGGGTTTTGTTAATGAGTAACTTAATGGCATTGCTTCTTCAAAGTTTAAGTGCCCGACTTGGAATCGTTACACAACGTGACTTAGCACAGGCTTCGAGAGAAACCTATTCGAAATTCATCAACTACATTTTATACTTTCTGGCCGAAATTGCTATTGCAGCCTGTGATCTTGCTGAAGTATTAGGAATGGCAATTGGTATCAACCTCCTTTTTGATATTCCGTTGATCGAAGGTGTTTTGATTACGGTTTTGGATACTTTCTTACTGCTTTTCCTGATTAATAAAGGAATTCGAAAAATGGAGGCTTTTATCATTGTATTGGTCGCAATTATTGGTTTCTCTTTCATTTTTGAAATGATTTTTGCAGAACCGGAACTGGACAAAGTACTTTACGGACTTATTCCCTCAATGCCCAATTCTGCTGCTTTGTATATCGCTATCGGGATTATTGGAGCAACGGTAATGCCTCACAACTTATATCTCCATTCTTCTTTGGTGCAAACCCGTAAATTCGACCGGACTCCGGCAGGAATTAAACAGGCATTGAAGTACAATCTTATCGATTCGACCATCGCTTTGAACCTCGCTTTCTTTGTAAATGCTGCCATTTTAATTTTGGCTGCAGCCACATTTTACAAAAACGGAATGTTTGAAGTTGCCGAAATTCAGGATGCGCATCAATTTCTGGAACCTTTGCTAGGAACCAAATGGGCACCTATTTTATTTGCCGTCGCCTTAATTGCCGCAGGACAAAGTTCGACCGTAACAGGAACTTTGGCCGGACAAATTGTAATGGAAGGTTATTTGAATTTAAGGATTCAGCCTTGGGTTCGCCGCATTATTACCCGTTTGATCGCTATTGTTCCGGCCGTTGTCGTGATTTTAATTTATGGAGATAGCGTAACCGGAAAATTACTGATTCTGAGCCAGGTGATTTTGAGTTTGCAATTGGGGTTTGCCATTATTCCGTTGATTCACTTTGTGAGTGATAAATCTAAAATGAAAGGCTTTCACATTTCAAGAACAACTCAAATCGCTGCCTGGATTATTGCCTTGATTATCGTTTCGCTAAATGCAAAATTGGTTTACGACGAAATTACCTCATGGCTTGAAAATTCAGATCATCCGGTTATTCTGTGGCTTACTGTTGTTCCGCTTGCCTTTGCGTTTCTTGCTTTATTGCTATACATCATTGCAAAACCTTTTATTGCCAAAGCAAAATCGAATATTGAGAATCATTCGCCTCATCATTTAAAGTTAGTTTACACACCTAAAGAAATTTATGGCAAGAAAAACATAGCCATTTCTGTAGACTTTTCTAAAGCCGATGAAGCTGCACTTAACAATGCGTTCGAATTGGGCGGAATCGATGCGCAATATACCTTAATTCATATTGTAGAAACGGTTGGCGCCTTAATGTACGGCGGTCATGTTGATGATCACGAAACGACTATCGACGAAAAATTATTATTAGAATATAAAGAAATGCTTTCGCAGAAAGGCTTCAGAATCGAAACAGAGCTTGGTTTTGGAAAACCTAACACCGTGATTCCGAAGATTATTAATGCTGGCAGTTTTGATATTCTTGTTATGGGAACCCACGGCCACACTGGATTAAAAGATATTTTATTTGGCACAACCGTAGACAAATTGAGACATAAAATTTCAATACCTTTGTTGATTGTTAAAAAATAGTTCTTTTGGAAGGGACAAAGGTTCAGAGGTACAAAGCGACAAAGGTTTTAAACTCTGGACCTTTGTTCCTTTGCAGCTTTGAACCTCAAAAAATAAAAAAATGACTTTCTCAGAAGAAAATTATCTTAAATCGATTTACCACCTTACCGCTTCGTTAGAAACTGAAGTAAGTACAAATGCTATTGCGGAAATGATGGAGACCAAAGCTTCATCGGTTACGGATATGCTTAAAAAGCTTTCTGAAAAGGATTTGGTAAATTATAAAAAGTACCAGGGTGTTTCTTTGACCGAAAATGGTAAACTTGCCGCTAAAATGATTGTTCGAAAACATCGTTTATGGGAAGTTTTTCTGGTTGACAAACTGAATTTTTCCTGGGATGAGGTTCATGATATTGCAGAACAACTGGAACACATCAAGTCTGAACAATTGATTAATCGCCTGGATGATTTTCTGGGGAATCCTACCGAAGACCCTCATGGTGACCCGATTCCGGACGCGAATGGAAGAATCGTTAAGATTGAAAAGTACTTACTTTCTGAATTAACGGAGAACCAAACGGGAGTTTGTGTGGGGGTAAAAGATACCTCATCTGAATTTTTGAAATATCTGGATAAACAGGAAATTGCCTTAGGTTCTCAGATTGAACTTCTGTCTAAAGAATCTTTTGATTTATCTGTGAGGATTAAAATTGATGGCAGAGAATTGTCTATTTCGAATAAAATCGCTTCTAATTTGTTTGTGAAGCTGGTTTAGAGGGTTATTTCGCGGAGATTCGCGGAGAGTTGCACGAAGGTTCACAAAGGTTTTATTGGTTTTTAGCCCCGATAGAAGAGGAAATCCTTTTGTGTCCGCCGCGGCAGACACAAAAGATTAGAACGGATTGCTTCGCCAGTTCACTCTTTCAGGCTCGTGTGCGGGATTAGCTCCTAAAAACCAATCCCCTCATATTAAACAATCCCTTTCTCGATCATTTCTAACATTACCGGCGAAGCATTTTTGAATGTTGGTTCTTGCTCTATAATACTTCCGGCGTTCTTTTTGTTTACTTTAAACGTCACATCATTGTCTGTTGTGAATAAAAGTGCTGTCAAAAACGGATTTTTGATATACGTTCCCAACATCAATAAAGCTTCATCTAAAGTATGTGTACTTTCGATTTCTTCAGTTTTATAACGGGTTGTTAAGGCGATCGAATAGGTATTGTCTTCATTTATCGCCAAACGAAAGTAAATGTTTTTAATCTCGGTATCACCGATGGTTTTTGCAAGGGTTAGTTTGGCAAAAGTTCCGGCTTTGATGCTTTCTTTGACGCGTTCGCAAAAAAGAGCAAATATTGGTTCATACATTTTTTTAAGGTTCTAAGGTTCTGAGATGCTAAGGTTCTAAGTTTTTAAAACCTTTGTCTATATTTAACCGCAAAGTTCGCTAAGATTTATGCAAAGGGCACAAGGAAATTTAAAAAACTTTGCGAGCCTTGCGTAAATCCTTGCAAACTTTGCGGTTAAGAAAATTATTTTCCTGTAAATTCAGCTTTACGTTTTTCTAAAAATGCTGTTGTTCCTTCTTTAAAATCCTGAGTTCCAAAACACTTTCCAAATGATTTTATTTCGGTTTCAAAACCATCTTTACCGTCTTTATAATTGGCATTGATTGCTTTTATCGCTTTGCTGATAGCAAATGGAGCATTTTTAATGATTTTTTGAGCAATTCCTTTAGTAAAATCTAACAACTCGGCTTGTGGCACTACGTGATTTACTAAACCGTATTGTTTGGCTTCTTCGGCAGAAATCATCGCTGCGGTCATGATCATTTCCATTGCACGTCCTTTACCCACTAATTGTGGCAAACGCTGTGTTCCGCCATAACCCGGAATCAATCCTAAAGTTACTTCCGGCAATCCCATTTTGGCATTATCTGAAGCTACTCTGAAATGACATGCCATTGATAATTCTAATCCGCCACCAAGAGCAAATCCGTTAACGGCTGCAATTACAGGCTTCTTTAAATTCTCAATATAATCAAATAAGGTTTCTTGTCCTTCAGCTGCTAATTGCGCTCCTTCGATAATGGTATAATTAGCAAATTCCGAGATATCAGCTCCGGCAACGAATGCTTTTTCGCCACTTCCGGTAATAACAATCACCCGAACATCATCGTTTTTACCTAATAATTTAATGGCTTTACTCAGGTCGCTAATCGTAGCTTTGTTTAAAGCATTTAATTTTGTTGGTCGATTAATGGTTACGGTTGCAATTTTGTCTTCAATCGAGATTAAAAGATTTTCGTAGTTCATGACGCTTAGTTTATGAGTTTGTTATGGGCAAAGAAACTGTAAATGTGGTTCCTTTTCCGTATGTTGATTCAAAGGTAATTGTTCCTTTGTAATTTTCGATAATGTTTTTTATAATTCCAAGACCAAGACCCATTCCGCTGGTTTTCGTGGTAAACTTAGGTTCAAAAATCCGGCTTGTATCTTGTTTCTGAATCCCTATTCCGTTGTCTTTTACAGCAATTTCCACATTATTGTCTCTTCGTTTCACCGTAACTACAATAGATTTATGAAATTGGCTTTCCGGAATGGCCTGCGTTGCATTTTTAACGAGATTGGTAATCACACGGATCAATTGCGTACGATCCATTTTTGAGATAATTTCCTCTTCTTCACTTTCGAAAACAATATAATCTTCGTTGAAAATATCTAATGAAAGCTCTACAACCTCCACCACATTTAAGGTCTCGTTTTGCTGTGCCGGCATCGAAGCAAAATTCGAAAATGCAGAAGCTACCGCCGTCATCGTGTCGATTTGCTGAATTAAAGTTTCGGAATAATCGTTTAGTTTCTGCTTTACATCCGGAGCTGTTGGATCGAACTTGCGTTGAAAGCTCTGCACCGTTAAACGCATTGGCGTAAGCGGATTTTTAATTTCGTGTGCGACTTGTTTTGCCATTTCGCGCCAGGCTTCTTCACGTTCGCTCTGGGCTAATTTTATGGCGCTGGTTTCCAATTTATCTACCATTCCGTTGTAAGCCTTTATCAGGAAGTTAACTTCTTTACTATTAGCTTCTAAAACGATCTTCTCATTTTTCTGATCCAGATTGGTTTCTTCCAGTTTATCTGAAATCGTTTTTAATGATTTTGTAATATAAGTCGAAAGAAAATAGGCCAAGGCAAAAGCCACAACCAGCATAAACGAATAGACCTGACTTAAACGAATCAGGAAAGTATTCAATTCGTTATCATAATAACCGTCGTCTTCCAGATAAGGAAGATTTAAAATTCCGAGCGGTTTAAATTTTTCGTCTTTGATCAAACTAAACGAAGATCTATTTTTGACTCCATCGATGGTTTTAATATCTACAAAACGTTTCTCAATTGAGGAACGTACCAGTTTCAGGATATATTCCGGAATTGGCGGCGCTACTTTATCAACCGCAAAAGATTCTTTGGATGATTTTAGCAGTTTCCCGTCAAGGCTGTAAATATTGATTTCGATTTTGTGAATCTGGGCCAGTTCGTGGATTTTATCTTTAAAAATAAGGTCCAGATTTCCGGTTTTCAAAGGATAAGTTGTCGTAGAAAGTACATAATTGATATGTTCTTTTACTGCATTTTCTTTGCGCTCCAGACGTTCCTGATGGTATTCTTTGGCTTCATTTTTAAATTGAATAATCGAAATAGAAGCTAATAAAAAAGATGCTACAACTATCAATACAATCATCGAAAGGAAAATCCTGACACGCAATGAAAGCATCGACATTTTGAAGTTGTTCAGCATATTTTTTGTTTTGTTTGTTTCAGGTTTAAAGTTTCAGGTTTCGTTGCGGATAACAACTTGAAACTTTAAACTAAAAAACTATTTTCTTTCTCTTATTCTTTTATAAAATCGGAAACCCAGCATAATGATAATCGAGAATAAAAAGATTCCGATAACGCCAAAAATCCAATTAATAGCACTTTTTACAATTATTAAAAAGACCACCGCAAATAAGATGATCGTTGCGCCTTCATTCCATAAACGCATAAAATTGTTGGAATATTTTACCTCATCATTTTGCAATTGCTTAAAAATCTGATGGCATTTTGCATGATATAAATACAATGCAAAAACGAAACCAAATTTAACCTGCATGTAATCCAAATATATTAATCCCGGATTGAGATACAACAAACTAAAAGCAAAGATACTCGCCAAAACTGCTGATGGCCACGTAATAATATACCACAAACGATACGTCATTATTTTGTATTGGGCCTGTAAAATTTCCTTTTCAGGCGAAGGTTTTTCGCTGGCTTCAATTTGATATACAAATAAACGCACAATATAAAACAATCCCGCAAACCAGGTTATTACAAAAATGAGATGCAGCGATTTTATATAGTTATAATACTCCATTATTATTTGTTTCAAGTTTAAAGTTTCAAGTTTTTTAAAAGTAGATTTTCATGCAACAATCTTTCTTCTTTACTCTTTACTCTATTTTCTAATTATTTAGCCCACTCGTTAATCCAATTCCCAACAGTTTCGCACCATTCATCATCGTCATTCAAACACGGGATTGCTAAAAACTCTTTACCTCCATTTGATTCAAAATCTTCTTTGGCGCGCATGGCGATTTCCTCAAGAGTTTCTAAACAATCAGAAACGAAAGCTGGTGTTACAACCGCAAGATTTTTTATTCCTTTTCCGGGCATTTTGTCAATTTCAACATCAGTATAAGGTTCTAGCCATTTGTCTCCCGCTAAACGTGACTGAAATGTCAAACTGTATTTATCTTCAGGAAGCCCTAATAATTTAACGACTTGTTTTGTAGTTTCGTAACATTGGTGACGGTAACAGAAATCGTGTGCCGGTGAAGGCGTGTTACAACAAGAACCATCAATTTTACAGTGCGATTTGGTTACATCGGTTTTACGAATGTGACGTTCCGGGATTCCGTGATATGAAAACAATAAATGATCGTAATCAAAACCAACTAAATGTTTCTGAATCGAATCGGCTAAATTCTTGATGTAATCCGGTTTGTTATAAAACGCAGGAACATCTGTAAAAGTCATTTGTGGAAATTTCTTTTTACGAATTTCTTCTGCTTTTACTAAAATAGTCAAAGTCGAAGCCATTGCGTATTGCGGATATAAAGGGAAAAGCAATACTTCGGTAACGCCTTTATCGTGCAATTCCTGAAGTCCTTTTTCGATTGTCATACTTCCGTAACGCATAGAAAGTGCTACCGGAACATTTACCAGAGGTTGTACTTTTTTCTGCATTCTTTCAGAAAGGACTACCAAAGGAGAACCTTCTTCCCACCAGATTTTTTTATAAGCATGTGCTGATTCTTCCGGTCTTTTTCTTAAAATAATTCCACGAACCAAAAACGCTCTTAACAAATACGGAACATCGATCACGTATTTATCCATTAAAAATTCGTCTAAATACGGTTTTACATCTTTTGGTTCCGGACTTTCTGGAGATCCTAAGTTTACTAATAATACGCCTTTCATTTATTCTTTGCTTTAGGCTTTAAGCTCTAGGCTTTAAGCATTTAATTTGTTTTTAAAAATTTCGTCAAAAGTAGAACTTGCAACTTTTTAGAAATATGATAATTATTATTTTTTATTTATTGTTGAATATCTAAAATTGATTTGCGAGCTATTCGCACACAGATTAAACGGGTTTAACAGATTTTCGCAGATAATTGATTCGTGCTAATTCGTGAAATTAGTGTTTGATAAAACTCTAAACATTCGTATTAATCGACATCAAATACTTCTTTGGAGTTGTGGCAAATTTTTTCTTGAAAGCCGCGATAAAATGACTTCCGGTACTATAGCCAATCTTCAACCCTACTTCGTTCACATTATAAGATCCGCTGTCGAGAAGCTTTCGGGCGAAATCCATTTTGTAATCAAACAGAAAACCATAAACTGTATCGCCGTAAATTTGTTTGAAGCCCATTTTGAGTTTCTTTAAATTCAAACCAATTTCATCTGCCAGTTCTTGCAATCCAGGTGGTTCGGCCATATTGGCGATGATAATTTCCTTGGCTTTTCTAATCTTCAAAACGTTATCTTCATCAATCAAAAACGGACATTGTTCTGCGTTTGGATCTTCGGTTCTGTTAAAATACAAACTCAGTAATTCGTATCCTTTTCCTTTATAATAAAGATTTTTTATCGACGGATGTAAGTTATAATGAAACAGTTGACTCAAAACAATCGCCATCGACGGACTAATATTTCCTTCGTTATAATACTTTTTATCCTTATTGTCCGGACTTAGAAAAGTAATATAGTCTGCTTCTGCAGAAAACAACGCGTGAAATTTCTTAATCGAAACAATTACAGAGATCACCCACGAATTTGGAGCCAACTCTAAATTGAGTGGCAATTCTTTCTGCGGATTATATAAAAGCAGTGATTTTTCTTCTTTCAGATCTAAAGCATAACTACCCTGATTGAATAGAAATTTGGCATTACCTTTTATCCCGAAATGAAACTGTATCAAGCCACTACCCACTTCGTGCTGTCCGAAAAACGGCTCTAAACTGTCATTTTGAAAACGAATAAGCGTAAAGTCGTCTTCAATTTTAATAATTTCCTGAGAACTCATAGCGATGTTTTTTTAGTACAAAAATCAAGACAATCACAATATATTATTTAGAATCACTCTAAACAAAAGAATTCTAACGACTTGATTTTGCTACAAAAATACTTCTTTTTGCATAAAAACAGACGTTTAGAAACAAAAAATCACACAGCGATACAAAAAGTACTTTGAGCGTTACTTTTATAAACACTATAATCATAATTTTGTTGACACTTTTATGAAAGTGAATTTATGGAAAACAATAACGTACCGAAACATCTTTATTTTTACTCAGTTGGCCTGAGTTACAAAAAAGCCGATGCTGAGGTAAGAGGTAAATTTAGTTTGGATGCAATTGCAAAAACGCGTTTGCTGGAACAGGCTAAAGAAGAAGGAATAGAAAGTTTAATTGTGACTTCAACCTGCAACAGAACCGAGATCTATGGTTTTGCAGAACATCCATTCCAATTAATAAAACTAATTTGTGATAACAGCAACGGTTCTGTTGATGCTTTTCAGAAAGTTGGTTTTGTTTACAAAAATCAGGAAGCTATTAGTCATATGTTTCGCGTAGGAACTGGTTTAGACAGTCAGATCCTGGGTGATTTTGAAATTATTTCACAAATAAAAACCAGTTTTGCCCATTCAAAATCTTTAGGGTTGGCTAACGCTTTCTTAGAAAGATTGGTAAATGCGGTGATTCAGGCCAGCAAAAAGATCAAAAACGAGACTGAAATTAGTTCAGGGGCAACATCGGTTTCTTTTGCATCAGTACAATACATTCTTAAAAATGTAGAAGACATTGGCAATAAAAACATTTTACTTTTCGGAACAGGAAAAATCGGAAGAAATACTTGCGAAAATCTTGTAAAACATACCAAAAACGAACATATTACTTTAATCAACCGAACAAAAGACAAAGCTGAGAAATTGGCCGGAAAACTTAATTTGATTGTTAAAGATTATTCGGAGTTACACTTAGAACTTCAAAAAGCAGATGTTGTCGTTGTCGCTACGGGCGCTCAAAACCCAACAGTTGACAAAGCAATTTTGAATCTAAAAAAACCTTTATTGATTTTAGATTTATCGATTCCTAAAAACGTAAACGAAAACGTTGAGGAATTAGAAGGCGTTACCTTAATTCACATGGATTATTTGTCTCAATTGACAGATGAAACTCTTGAAAACAGAAAATTACACATTCCGGCTGCCGAAGCGATTATCGAAGAAGTAAAAGAGGAATTTGTTACCTGGACAAAAGGACGAAAATTTGCTCCAACTATAAATGCTTTAAAAGAAAAACTGAATGCTATTAAAGTTTCGGAATTAGATTTTCAAAGCAGAAAAATTGCAGACTTTAATGAAGCTCAGGCTGAAATCATCAGTAACAGAATCATTCAAAAAATCACTACTCATTTTGCCAATCACTTAAAAGACGACGATACCATGGTGGATGAAAGCATCGAATGGATCGAAAAAGTCTTTAAAATAAAAGCATCTTAAAAACATAAACTCCTTTCACCATATAAGTTATATAAGTTCATTTAATTATAGTTGTTTACGAATTGCTTAAATTTACTTATATAACTTATATGGTGGAAAAACAGTAAAAAATGGCTGAAAAAACAATCAGAATTGGAACTCGCGATAGCGAATTAGCACTTTGGCAAGCTCACACTGTCGAAAAAAAACTAAATGATTTAGGTTATAAAACCGAAATTGTTGCAGTAAAATCTACAGGTGATATTATTCTTGACAAACCTCTCTACGAACTCGGGATCACCGGAATTTTTACGAAAACTTTAGACATTGCTATGATTAATGGCAGTATTGATATTGCAGTTCATTCTATGAAAGATGTTCCAACAGCTTTACCAAAAGGGATTGTTCAGGCGGCAGTTTTAGAAAGAGCGAATGTTTTGGATATTTTAGTTCATAAGGGAAATCCAGATTTTGTGAATCCCAGTACTATTGCTACCGGAAGTTTACGTCGTCAGTCACAATGGTTCAATAAATACCCTAATCATACCGTAGTTGATTTACGTGGAAACGTAAACACTCGTATGCAAAAATTACAAGACAATAACTGGGACGGAGCTGTTTTTGCGGCTGCAGGTTTGGAGCGCATTAACCTAAAACCAGGAAACTTTATAGATCTTGATTGGATGATTCCGGCTCCGGCACAAGGCGCTATGCTTGTTGTGGCAATGGAAAACGACAATTATACGCTGGATGCGCTTTCGCAATTGAATCATATCGAAACGGAGATTTGTACCTATATCGAACGTCAGTTTTTGAGAACGCTGGAAGGCGGTTGTACGGCGCCAATTGGGGCTTTGGTAACTTATAATGAAGACGAAGATACGTTGCATTTTCAAGGTGTTTTACTTTCTGTTGATGGAAAGCAAAAATTAGAAATCGACAAAACGGTTGATATTGCCGAATGGAAAAAACTAGGTTTCTTCGCTGCTCAGGAAATTTTAAACAATGGCGGAGCAGAATTGATGGCATCTATTAAAGAATCTTTAAAAAAATAATGAGTAAATCAATTCAAATATTATCTACAAAAAAGCTGTCGGGCGAACAAAAACAAGCATTGGTAAAAGCCAATATTGAAGTAACCGAATCTGATTTTATTCAAACGCAAAACAAACCTTTCGAGCTTAAAGACCTCAACGAAAATCTGATTTTCACGAGTCAGAATGCGGTTCACAGCGTTTTAGCCGATCCCAAATCCGAACAACTCAAAAGTAAAAATGTATTTTGCGTGGGATTAAAAACCAAGATTCTTTTATCAGAAAATGGTTTTAATGTTGTGGCTTACACCGGTTATGCAGCAGATTTAGCCGAAATCATCACTTTAATTTACCGTAACGAAAGCTTCACCTTTTTTAGCGGAAACTTACGTAGAGAAACATTACCAAAAGCTTTAAAAGATGCTGATGTAAAACTGAACGAAATTCAGGTTTATGATACCTCATTAAAGCCACAGAAAATAAAAACTGCCGTTGACGGCATCTTATTTTTTAGTCCTTCCGGAGTTGAAAGTTATCTAAAAGACAACACGATCAAGAAAGAAAAGTGCTTTTGCATTGGAGAAACCACTGCCGAAGCTTTACATAAAATTACAAAAAACATCATCATTGCAGATCAGCCAACGGTTGAAGACGTAATCGAAGATGTAATTGTTGAATACAGCAATAAGCTTTAAGCCTTAAGCCATAAGCACAAAAATTTATATAGAAATACGCTTTAGGCTTTAAGCCGTAAGCAAATAATAAAACAGAAAACAACGCTTAAAGCCTAAAGCTTAAAGCCTAAAGCAACAAAAAATGTTAAAAAACGACCTATTTTTAAAAGCATTAAAAGGAGAAACAGTTCAGCGTCCGCCGGTATGGATGATGCGTCAAGCCGGAAGATATTTGCCGGAATTTATCGCTTTGCGTGATAAATATGATTTTTTCACAAGATGTCAAACTCCTGAATTAGCAGCAGAAATCACTGTGCAACCGATTCGCAGAATTGCTCCGGATGCAGCAATTTTATTTTCGGATATTCTGGTTGTTCCGCAAGCAATGGGAATCGAAGTTTTGATGAAAGAGAATTTTGGTCCGTTTATTCCAAACCCAATTCGTTCGTTAGCAGATGTTCACAGAGTTTACGTTCCGGACATTCAGGAAAGTTTAGGTTATGTAATGGATGCCATTAAATTGACTAAAGAAATGCTGAACGACGAAGTACCATTAATTGGTTTCGCCGGTTCACCATGGACAATCTTCTGTTATGCAGTTGAAGGAAAAGGTTCTAAAAGTTTTGATACGGCAAAAGGTTTCGCTTTCTCAAACCCTGCAGCGGCACATACTTTATTACAAAAAATTACAGATACAACTATTTTATACTTAAAAGAAAAAGTAAAAGCGGGTGTTGATGCCGTTCAGATTTTTGATTCCTGGGGAGGAATGCTTTCTCCGGTTGATTATCAGGAATTTTCATGGAAATACATTAACCAAATCGTTGAGGCTTTGGCTGATCACGCTCCGGTAATCGTTTTCGGAAAAGGTTGTTGGTTTGCTCTTGGCGAAATGGGTAAAAGTAGAGCTTCGGCACTTGGTGTAGACTGGACTTGTTCGCCTAGAAATGCGCGTTATTTGTCTGGTGGAAACATTACTTTACAAGGAAACTTTGATCCTTCAAGATTACTTTCTCCAATTCCAACCATCAAAAAAATGGTTCACGAAATGATCGACGAGTTCGGAAAAGATAAATATGTTGTAAATTTAGGTCACGGAATTTTACCAAATATCCCTGTAGACCACGCAAAAGCGTTTATTGACGCGGTTAAGGAATACGGGAACTAAACAGAGTATTCAGTTTTCAGTCGCAGTTTTCAGTCTACTTTAAGCTGAAAATTGCAACTGAGACTGAAAACTAAAAAAAACCTTAGATGTTCGCAAATCTAAACTTCAGCAGAAACTCACCATTTTCTTTTGTAGAATATGGATTTCAGGCGTATTATGCGACTGTATTTTTGATGGTTTGGATGCATCCGGAACAACATCCGGTAAGTCTTATAAATGATTTGGCTGTTTTAATGGCTTTTGAATTTATTATGGTTCATTCAGGAGTTTTTATGGCGGTTATGCCTAAAAAATTATCGCTTTTTGTGTTTTTTCCGATGTATGGATTATTTGCCTACGGTTTCAATCACTCTGTCGTTAATACCAATATTTTATATATTTATTTGTTAACGGTTTTGAACCGGATGCGATTTGCTTTTTCGGACGTAAGTCCTGAAGTTCGGGCTTTACAGATGGGAAAATCTGCTTTGAAAGCAATGTTTTATTTCTTTTTGATTTTTGCAGTTAGTTTCGGAAATAGTATAATTCCGAAATTTGGATTAACTGATGATTTTTTAGAAAAATCTCATTATTTTGATACCGTGAAATCAAGTGGACTGTTCATAGAAAAACCTTACGTTCCAATATGTATGGGATTTATATATTATTCAGTACCGGTTTTCTACTTTCTGTACCGAATCATTAAAAAATTGGGCAGAAATAATACTGATTCTTTTCAGGAAGAAAAATTGATCTTTAGCAAAACTACCTATAATCAGAAGTTTAAATCGGATAAAAAACAATAAATTATGCTCAACAAAGGCTTAAGAGATGAAGAAAGTATCAGGATAGAGAATACGCTAAGAACTTTACATGCTTTAATTTTTGTTCCTAAATTTTGGAATGCTGAAGATACCGCACTTATAGATGAGCAACTTAAAAGTCTTGGTTTAAGCTTACAAAGAACAATTGAAATACCGGAAGAAGAATTAATTCTTCTTTTACAGGAATGTCATTTAGACTGGAATCAACAGGAAGAATTTGCAGATATCCTAATGGGATTATCTCAAGAAAAACAATTTGATTTTTTAGGAAAAGCACTTGCTATTTACCAATATATACAAAAAGAAAGCAAAGTTTTTTCTTTTGGCATAAATACAAAAATTGCTTCGGCTAAAAACAAATAAACATGAGTTTTACAGATTGGAGAATAGACCGAATTGAACATGTTTTGCCTAAAGAATTTTACAATTTAGTAGATAAAAACAGCAATCATATTGGGAAAACTTTCCCGGTAACTCTGGTCAATTCAGATTCATTAAAAAAAGCAGAAGATTTTCTGGAAGTCAGTCATAATAAAGAAAAAAATAAGGAAGGTTTTTATTTTTACGCAAGAGATATCCAAACCAACAATTTAATTGGTTATTTGTGTGTAAAAACCATTGATTACCGCATTTCAAAATGTGAATTAGGTTATTTTGTTGATGAAGATTATCAGGGAAAAGGAATTACATCAAAAATGGTTGTGGATGCACTTGAATTTTGTTTCAATGAATTGAAGATGAACAAGGTTTTCATCTGTACTTCAGAAATTAATTTAGCAAGCCAACGAATTGCATTAAAACATAATTTTAAACAAGAAGGAATTTTGAGGGACGAATTTAGAAATGGTGACGGCGAACTACAGGATACTTTTTATTTCGGACTACTTAAATCAGAATATAATAACAATGAAAGATAAATTTTAGCTAAAAATAGAGATGCCTTCTTTTGAAAAAATTTTAACCATAATCTTAGATTTTGATTTCAAAAAACTGAATCCTATATATCAAGGCTTTTTTGTGATGGCCTTTTTTGCAATATCTTTTTGTACTTGCTCTTATTATTCGAACGATGCGAAAATTAGTAAAGACGGGTACAGAGATATGTTTAATGAAAGATTTTCAGGATTAATTGTCAAAAAATATTTAGATAAAGATAACAAAATGTCTCCCTCTTTTAAACTAAAGGACTCCAGTAATGTATATGGTTATTCTGTTCTTTGGGAAAATGCGGAAATAGGAGATTCATTAGCAAAAAAAGCAAATTCAAGATTTGTAAAGATTTTTAAAAAAGATACTTTGATAGTATTTGATATGAATGTTGCATTCAAATATCATGATACTTTCCCGGAAAATAAAGACTAAAAACATGAAAGATAAATTTTACGCCTACATACAAAAGTTACAAGACCAGATTTGTGCCGGATTAGAAGCTGTTGACGGAACTACAAAATTCCGTGAAGATCTTTGGAAACGCCCTGAAGGCGGTGGTGGAAGAACACGCGTTATTGAAAACGGAAATGTTTTTGAAAAAGGCGGCGTCAACATTTCAGCCGTTCACGGAAAATTACCAGAAGCCATGCAAAAAATGTTTGGCGTTGGTGAAGCTGATTTTTTTGCCTGCGGACTAAGTTTGGTTTTACACCCAAAGAATCCAATGACTCCAACCGTTCATGCCAATTGGCGTTATTTTGAAATGTATGACGAACAAGGAAAAGTAATCGAACAATGGTTTGGCGGCGGACAGGATTTAACGCCTTATTATTTGTTTGAAGAAGATGCCAAACACTTTCATCAAACGTGTAAAACAGCTTGCGACAAACACAATCCGGAGTTTTATCCAAAATATAAAAAACAATGCGACACTTATTTCTGGAATGCACATAGAAACGAAGCCCGCGGAATTGGCGGTTTATTCTTTGATTATTGCAAAGCAAATGGGCACCCGAGCGATAGCGAACAGGCGAAGCAAATGTCGATGGAAGACTGGTTCAATTTTGTAACCGAAGTTGGTGATAGTTTCCTAGAAGCTTATGTTCCGATTGTAGAAAGAAGAAAAAATCAGGAGTATACTCCTGAAAACAGAAATTGGCAGGAAATCCGTCGTGGCCGTTATGTCGAATTTAATCTGGTTCACGACAAAGGCACTTTATTCGGTTTAAAAACCAACGGGAGAATCGAAAGTATTTTGATGAGTTTGCCTCCGCACGTGCAATGGGTTTACGATCATCATGCAGAAGCAGGAAGTGACGAAGAAAAATTAGTAAATGTGTTAGAAAATCCTGTTGACTGGATTTAATACAATTAAAACGTATAGGGGTTATCTATTGATAGCGGTTTTGTAAATTTATTTTATTGAAAAATTATTAAATAAATATGTCGCTCCTATGGAGCTCGAATGTAATAACTAATATTTTTCTATAAATATTACGCTTCTCCGAAGCTATTAAAAATCACGATACTAAACTTGTTGAATAAATCCCAGCAAGATAATATAGTTATAAAAACTATAAGTATTCAGTTTCGCTGGAGCTATTAAAAATTACAATAATAACTTTATTGAAAAGTTTCAGCGGGACGATATATTTATAAAAATTATAAGTATTCAGTTTCGTTGGAGCTATAAAATTACAGTAGTAACTTTGTTAAAAAGTCCCAGCGGGACGATATATTTATAGAAACATATAGGTTTATTTTAATGAACCCCAGCGGGGTGACATATAAATCAAAACTTACTATGGCAAACACCTATTCTCAATTATATATTCATATTGTATTTGCGGTAAAAGGCAGGCAAAACTTAATCGCAACAGTTTGGAAAGATGAAATCTATAAATTTATCACCGGAATCATCACAAATAAGCAACAGAAACTAATTGCTATTAACGGAATGCCTGATCATATCCACATCTTAATTGGATTAAAACCTGATAAATCTATATCAGATTTAGTTCGGGACATAAAAGCAAATTCTTCAAAATTTATAAACAATCAAAATTGGATCAATGGTAAATTTGAGTGGCAAACAGGATTTGGAGCTTTCTCATACAGTCATTCTCAATTGACAAATGTTATCAATTACATTCATAATCAAGAAGAACATCATAAAACAAAAACGTTCAAAGAAGAATATCTTGAGTTTTTAAAATTGTTTAATGTAGAATTTAAAAATGAATATTTATTTGATGACGTTTGATTTTCAGGATTGTAAATAATTATATTCCGCTCCTCTGGAGCTCAAATTCTTTGCATCTAATTTTTTCTATAAATATATCGCTCCACTGGAGCTCAAATTCAGCCCCGGCAATGTGGCTAAATATATTACTCCACTGGAGCTTTAAAAAAAGTGAAAACAGCTTTTTTTCTAAAAAAATTGAAATACCATTTGGATGAAATATTTATATAACTTTATGAATGTACATTATTTAACCCGATCGTGGTGATATATTTTAGATCATCAAAATTAAAATCCATAAATTAGCTATAGATATCATTGTCGTAAAAATAAACGAATGAATTTCAAACTGATTTATATAGTATTCTTCGGAAGTGTTTTTGGGTGTTTTGCCCAAAACGATTCGCTGCAAAATCCCTATTTTAAATCTTATACGGATAAAATTACTACCAGTGTTTACTATTTAGATACTTCAAATAATTTCCAGCTTGGTTTTAATTCGCAAGGACAAAAAAAATACATCGATCTCAATCCTAACCGACAAGAACAATTAGGTATCGCTTTAAGTTATCAGTTTGTAGACGTCAGTTTTGGATTTTCTCCTAAATTTTTTGATGTAAACAAAGACAATTCAGATTCTAAACTCTTTAGTTTCAATACTCGATTTTATTATAAAAAGTGGATGCAATCTTTCACTTTTATCAATCAAAAAGGCTTTTATGCCAGTGAAGAAGGATTTACTGTAGAGTTTCCGCGTATGCGAACAACAAAAATTGGAGGTTCAACATCTTATATTTTTAATGATAAATTCTCTTATAAGGCATTAGTCAATCAAAATGAATGGCAGACCAAGAGTTCAGGAAGTTTTATACCTTCTTTTTCATTTTATTATACAAATTTAGACCTCAACGATGTTCCCAATTCATCAAATGGAGACATTTATGTTTTTTCATTGGCTCCCTCCTATTTTTACAATTTTGTAATTAGCGACCGCATTTTGATAGGAACCGGAATTGCATTTGGTGCAGGAATTAATGACATTGACGGAGAAACCTCAGCTTTATATCAATTAGACCTTCATTTAAAACTAGCCTACAATACGGATCGTTTTTTTGGTTATGCGAGCTTAAACACCGTGAATTTTATTCAGAATGATACTTCGGCTGAACGGCTGAATGATAACATCTCAACTTTTAACCTTAGTATTGGATATCGATTCGACCCTCCAAAAAAAGTAAAAGAGGTTTATGATAAAGTAAATCAGAAAATAGGTTTGTAATAGCCATTAAATTTAAAACAAAACATTATGAAAAATAGAGAACGATACATAGCGCAACTCAACCGCATGCATTCCGGAAAAGGATTTATTGCCGCACTGGATCAAAGTGGAGGAAGCACTCCAAAAGCGCTGGCACAATACGGTATAGAAGAAAGCAGTTTTACAAATGACGAAGAAATGTACACACTGGTGCATGAAATGAGAACCCGCATTATAAAAAGTCCTGCCTTTGATCGCGAATATATTCTGGGCGCTATTTTGTTCGAAAATACTATGGATCGTAAAATCGACGAACAATGGACTGCTGACTATTTGTGGGAGAAAAAAAACATAGTTCCGTTTTTAAAAGTGGATAAAGGACTTGCCGACCTTGCCAATGGCGTACAGTTGATGAAGCCTATTGCTAATTTAGATGAATTGCTGACTCGTGCGGTAGAAAAAAATGTTTTTGGAACTAAGATGCGTTCTGTAATTAAAGAAGCCAATGCAGGTGGAATTCGTGAAGTAGTCGAACAACAATTTGCGGTGGGTTTACAAATCTTCGAAAAAGGACTTATCCCGATTATCGAACCTGAAGTTGATATTTACAGCGCTGATAAAGAAAAGTCAGAAAAAATTCTAAAAGAAGAAATCAAAAAACAGCTTAATTTACTGGATAAAGAGGTAAAAGTAATGCTGAAATTGTCTATCCCGACTGTGAATGATTTTTACAAAGAACTAATGTCAGATCCGCATGTGGTCCGTGTTGTCGCATTGTCTGGCGGATACGGTCAGGATGAAGCCAATGCTAAACTTTCGCAAAACCACGGATTGATTGCCAGTTTCTCAAGAGCATTATCCGAAGGTCTTTCGGCGGGTCAGTCTGATGCTGATTTTAATTCTAAACTGGGCAACACTATTAAAGAAATTTATGCCGCTTCGATCACATAATCGAATACTATCTAAAACATAAAAAAATCCCCGAAAGTTTAATTTTCGGGGATTTGCTTTTTATAATTTTACAACTATTTAGAGGTTAATTCCTGAGTTAAATCTAAAGTTTGCAGAATGATATTTTTATCCGTTTTCAACGAGTTTAACTTAAATCCAAAAACCAATTTATTGTTGATTAATTTTTTAGGCGATTCGAATGTGATGTCTGAAAATTGTTCCGAAAATTTGCTGAACTTTCCTAAATCTGCAGGTTTCGCTTCACCTGATTTACCAAATGCATTTATTAGTTCAGCCATATTCAGTTTTCCGAACATATAATTTTTCTTCAAATCCTTTTTGGCTTCACCGGAAAATGTACCGTTTCCGGCACTAAAATAGTCCAGTGTATTAGCCACTACAATAACATCTTTGTCTTTTTTGATGAAGATATCTCCGTATTCTTTGGTTCCGGTAACAACATAATAATTGTCTTTTTGCACCAATACTTTTTTGCGAACGCCTAACTGCATCAATTTGTCAGCAAAAGTAGGATGCGTCGAAGTAAAAATTACAGAAAATAACGGAACTGATTTTTTAGTCTTTTTATCGGTTACTTTCTCTTCATAGTTTTCATTGTATTCGTATGATTTTGTCATCACTTCAATTTCCTTGAAACCATACAAAAATGCGCTTAAATCACCATCAAAAAGGGTTGCAGCAGCTTCTTCATCAACAATGGTCGAAATTAAATCGGTAACAACGGCAATATCTTCTTTTACCAGTTTTGGACTTTGAAATATATCTGCTAGTACAGATGGGAAATTTTCAAGAGCTGCTTTTGTATTTACATGATACGACATATAACCCAAAGGTTTTTGTACAGGGAAATAATTAAAGATATTCTTGTTTATTTTTCTATTCGTGATTTTATTTACCACTTCGGCAAGCTGCGGCGAATATTCAACAACTTCTTCTACACGCGCATTATCGTTGTCAAAATAAAAATCAAGATTAATGCCTTTTATAAAATCCCCAAAGTTTTTCTGCATAGGCAAAAATTTATCATAACCTCCAAAAATGGCCATTGGATAATTGGACATAGAATATAAACTTGTCATTGCAGTGCTATAATTGATCCAGGATGAAATATCAGCATTAGCACTTATTTTTTGGGAACTTGGCGCAGTAAATCCATTTTCGAATAGCGATTTTATAATCTGATGCAGCTTTTCTGTTTGTTCCAGATTAAAAGTAGCTTCCTGAATCGTGTACGGTGCGCTTGCGGTATACTCTTGTTCGCCATTGTACGGAACTGGAGCTTCTTCAACCGCAACCGGAGCATCATTTGCAGGAGTATCGATCGTGATCGAAGGTTCTTCCGTTTTCGTTTCTTCGTATACCTCATCAATAGCAACAGAATCTTGCCAAACGGTTTGGCTTTCGGTGGTATAAAACCTCGAAGGAAGCCTTTGCGTTAGTTCCAGAATAACCAGATAATTATCGTTCCACGCCAAGATTTTGTTTTTACCTTTTGTATTAAAAACAGCATATTTACCT
Source organism: Flavobacterium frigidimaris (assembly GCA_900129595.1). Taxonomy (GTDB): domain Bacteria; phylum Bacteroidota; class Bacteroidia; order Flavobacteriales; family Flavobacteriaceae; genus Flavobacterium; species Flavobacterium frigidimaris. Next base: position 209,069 of record FQWG01000004.1, read on the forward strand.
AAATCTTTAATCTCTACATTTCCGGCTAAGCCATTCCCAAATTCTTTTATTATAAATTGCTTAACTGCTTCTCTGCTTTTTACGGGAATTGTAACCTGATAATACGGAATACTGTCAGAGAATTTTCCGTGAATGGTTATTTTTTGATCTAACTGAATAAGCGACGTGTATTTAGTAAAATCTAAATCCGGTTTTTTACTGCTGTATTTGGTTATGATGGGATGATTCAGGATTTCGGCAACGCTTACTTTTTTAGAAAGCTGGTTCCCGTTAAACTGTACAAAATAATCATACTGTTCTTGATTGGTTTGACCAAAAGTCAAATGCATGGCGAATAATAAAAGGAAAGTATAAAACTTCTTCATAAATCAGGGTGTTAATTGGATTGTATTGTTCATTAATACCGATTTTTTAAGCACATTGTACATGCTTTGTTTTAAAAATACGGTCTTTTTGTTTGGTGAAATTTTACTGTTCGCATTTTGCACGGACTGTACATCTTTATCGAAAGTATAAATGGCAATAATATTAGCGGCTTCCAGATCTTGTTTTTTCTTAGGATCTTTTATTAGTTTTTCAGGAATTGGGTACGAAGCAATTCGTTCAAAGTTTTTAGCAGTACTGGCAAAGTGAATCTGATTGCTTTGATTGTTTATCGTATTTACAACCGCATTGAGCGCTTTTATATTGGCATAATTGAGTTTGATAATGAAAACGTAATTTTCAAAATCAGTCCTGGTGGTCACATTTGTGATTCCGTCAATTTTTGAAGCTTTTACTTTAAAATCTTCTAATTTTTTGGAGATTTCCTGTTCGTTCGGGATTTTTACGCCATCGACTTCTTCGAGCCACATTGCCGATTTTGTTTTAAACCACGATTTCGAGAAGTCAACCATCAGCGTGTATTCGCCACTTTGATCGTCGCGGTGTTTGATTCTTTCTGTTATTTCAAAACAACTTGTTAAAAGTAAACAACAGCATAATGCGAGAATTTTCTTCATCAGGCAAATTTAATTGGAAAATTTTAAAAAACCATAACATTATAAAATTCCTGAAATTTATTTATAAAAATGAAAAACATAATGAAGATTAAAAAATTAAAGTCTAAAACTAAAAAATCAGCAAATTTTTAGATAATATTAACGGTTCTGTAATGAGCTAAACGCCTTATTCTGTTCCTTTTTCTTTAACTTTGCTGCGCTTATTAAAAGCAGTATAATCTTCAAAAAAAACAAAAAAACAACTGCAGTTTTAGAAATAAGGAGTAATCAATCTGTATTAGAAAACAGATTACAATTCTGAAATCTAAAATCTAAAATCAATAATTTTATGTTCCCATTACAAAGAAACCGTCGTTTAAGAACCAATGAATCTATTCGTTCTTTAGTTCGTGAAACAAGTTTAAGCCCGCAGGATTTTATGCTTCCTATGTTTGTTGCCGAAGGAAAAGACGTAAAAGTAGCTATTCCATCAATGCCCGGAATCTACCGTCATTCGCTGGACAACACCATCAAAGAAGTAAAAGAAGCCTGGGATTTAGGCATCAAGGCGGTAAATATTTATGTAAAAGTTAGCGACAGTCTAAAAGATAATAAAGGTGTTGAAGCCTGGAACAAAGATGGTTTGATGCAACAAACGATTCGCGCGATCAAAGATGCCGTTCCTGAAATGATTGTGATGCCTGATGTGGCTTTAGATCCTTATTCTATTTACGGTCACGACGGAATTATCGAAAATGGTCAATTGGTAAACGATGCAACTGTTGATGCTTTGACCAGAATGAGTTTGAGCCATGCCGAAGCCGGAGCCGATTTTGTGGCACCAAGCGACATGATGGACGGACGTGTTTTGGCGATCAGAAAAGCATTAGAAGAAAACGGACATCACAATGTGGGAATCATGAGTTATAGTGCCAAATATGCTTCGGCATTTTACGGTCCTTTTCGCGATGCTTTGGATTCTGCTCCGGTAGATTCTCAAAATATCCCTAAAGATAAAAAAACATACCAAATGGATTATGCTAACCGAATTGAAGGAATTCGCGAGGCTTTATTAGATGTTGAAGAAGGTGCTGATATTGTTATGGTAAAACCGGGAATTGCTTATTTAGACATTGTTCGTGAGGTAAAAAATGCCGTTCATGTACCGGTTGCAGTTTACCAGGTATCTGGTGAGTACGCTATGGTAAAGGCTGCAGCAGAAAGAGGATGGTTAGATCATGACAAAATCATGATAGAGCAACTGTATTGCATTAAGCGTGCGGGTGCCAGTATTATCTCGACTTATTTTGCAAAAGAAGCTGCTTTACTATTAAACAAATAATCATGAAAAAAGTATTATTCTTATCCGCCGTTTTAGCATTGGCTTCCTGTAAAAAAGAAACAGCAGAAAATCCTGTTGAAAATGCTACAGAAAATTATTCAGAAGGACATTCGGCAGAAGCCAAAACTCCGGAAGCCTTAGGAAAACAAATCTTTGAAGGACAAGGAAATTGTGCTTCCTGCCATCAGGCGGATCAAAAAGTAATTGGTCCAAGTATTAAGGAAATTGCTAAAATCTATAAAGACAAAAAAGGTGATATCGTAACTTTCCTGAAAGGAAATGCTGAACCAATCGTAGATCCTGAACAATTTGCGGTTATGAAAACTAATTTTCCTATCACGAAAGCCATGTCTGACGAAGAGTTAAAGGCAATAGAGTCTTATATCTACAGTCATTTAAACTAGTTTTGTAATTACTGCTGACATACTGTTGTCATTGCATGATTTTAAATTTGCTGCTTAACTAAAATGAAGTAAAATGAGAATTCAAAAATTCAATGTAATTGGTATTTCGGTAAGAACAACAAACGTAAATGGTCAATCCGGAAAAGACATTCCTGCACTTTGGAATACGTTTATGAGCGAAGCAATTCAAAGTAAAATTCCGGGTAAAATTTCTGAAGAGCTCTTTTGCATTTATACCGATTATGAAAAAGATCATACCAAACCGTACACTACTATTTTAGGCTGTAAGGTTGAAAATTTAGATGTTGTACCTGAAAATATGATTGGTAAAACAATTGAGTCAGCAAATTATGAAGAATTGATTGCCAAAGGAAACTTATCTGAAGGAATTGTTTTTAATAAATGGCTGGAAATCTGGAACTCAGATTTAGATCGAAGTTTTACTGCAGATTTTGAAGTTTATGGCGAGAAAACTCAAAACCCGGAAAATGCAGAAGTTGCTATCTACATCGCGCTTCAATAAAATATAGAAACAAAAACGGCGCTAAAATTAGCGCCGTTTTTTATGGTATGATATTACCAGATTTTAACTCTCTTCTCAGGTTCAACATACATTGCATCCCCTTTTTTGATTCCAAAAGCCTGATAAAAAGCATCTACATTTTGGATAGGCACAACTGCTCTGTACATTCCCGGTGAATGCGGATCAGTTTTAACCTGACTTTTAATAGCCTCATCTCTTGATTTTGTTCTCCAGACGGTAGCCCATGAAATAAAGAAACGTTGTTCCGGTGTAAATCCGTCAATTAAACCCGGATTACCATTTGCTTTCAAATACAGCTGTAGTCCATCGTAAGCAGCGTTTATTCCGCCTAAATCCCCAATGTTTTCACCCAAAGTAAATTTACCATCTACGTGAATTCCAGGTAACGGCTCTAAAGCACTGTATTGATCTGCAAGTTTAGTACCTAATGCGGTAAATTGTTTTAAATCATCAGCAGTCCACCAGTCAACAAGATTTCCATCAGCGTTGTAACGTGCACCAGAATCATCAAATCCGTGAGAAATCTCATGTCCGATTACTGCTCCAATTCCACCATAATTAACCGCTTCATCAGCTTGATAATTGTAGAAAGGAGGTTGCAGGATTGCTGCAGGGAAAACAATTTCGTTATAAGAAGGATTGAAATACGCATTTACAGTTTGTGGCGACATTCCCCATTCTGTTTTATCAACCGGTTTACCCAGTTTCGCTAAGTTTTCTGCATAAGCCCATTTTGCTATATTCTTAGAATTTTCAAAATAAGTTCCGCCTTCGTTAACATTTTTAAGTTCTAGTTTAGAGTAATCTTTCCATTTATCAGGATATCCAATTTTAATGGTCAGTTTCTTCAATTTTTCGATTGCTTTTGTCTTAGTTTCTGCAGACATCCATGGCAATGCATTGATTCTGTTTTCATAAGCCAACATTACATTAGCAATCATATTTTTTGCTTTATCTTTTGCTTCAGCAGGAAATAATTTCTCTACATACAATTTTCCTAAAGCTTCTCCGGTTACACCGTTGATAACCTGCAATGCAACTTCTTCACGCGGACGTTGTTTCAAAGCACCTGTTAATGTTTTTCCGTAGAAATCGAAATTGGCATTTTCAATATCAGTAGATAAAGTCGAAGCTGTTCTGTTTAATAATGTCCATTTAAGGTATTCTTTCCAGGCTTCTACTTTCTTTTCTGTTAAGGTTTTTTCTAACGCAATCATATAACGAGGCTGTGCTACATTTACTGTATCCAGTTTTGCCATACCAATTCCGGTAAAATATTTATCCCATTGAATAGAAGGTGTATTCTTTTTTAAGTCAGCAACAGCAGTTGGATTGTATTGTTTTCTACGGTCTCTGCGCTCAACACGGTCTAATCTTGGAGCAGATAATTCAATTTCTAATGCCAGAATTTGTTTTGCACTTTCTTTTGCTTTTGCCGGAGATTCTCCTAGATACTGCATCATTCTTGCAACGTGTACTTCGTATTTCTCACGTTTTTCTTTCGAATCCTTATCATCTGCGTTGTAGTAATCTTTATCAGATAATCCTAAACCGCCCGGGCTTAAGTTCACCGAGTTTTTATTACTGTTTTTTGCATCAGCACCTACATAAACTCCAAAGAAACCAATTCCTCCCTGAGGCTGCATTTCAATAAAGAAATTTTGTAAATCGGTTACGTTTTTAATCGCATCGATTTTCTTTAAATAAGGCTGAAGTGGTTTTACTCCATTTTTATTACGTCCTACAGTATCCATAATCGTATTGAACAAAGCAATTGCTTTACCCTGATCTGTATTCGATTTGTACTTAGGATCTTTTGACGCTTCTTTTAAGATAGCAAGTGCATCATTATCTGTCTTTTGACGTAGTTCATTAAAACTTCCCCATGAATTTCTATCACTTGGAATTTCAGTCTTTTCTAACCAGGCTCCGTTTACATAACGGAAGAAATCCTGACCAGGACTTACTTTCGTATCCATATTAGAAAGATTAATTCCCGGCTCTTTTGGTTTAGCATTTTGTGCTTCGATTGTAACACAACAAAGCATTGCTGAAAATGCACAAAACATAGATTTGTTAAGCTGTTTTATCATTTTTATTTATAGTATTAGTATATATACAAACATATTGTTATTATTTTGAATTCTATGTTAAAATTCCTCACTAATTGATTGGAGGTCATGAGATAGATTTATGACGTCTATTTTTATTAAAAAACATTTACAAAAGTGGGATTAAGTAAACAAAAAACGGCGCTTTATCAGCGCCGTTTTCTTATTTTTCAGATTACCAGATTTTAACTCTTTTTTCCGGGCTCACATACATTTTATCTCCTTTTTTAATACCGAAAGCATCATAAAAAGCATCAACATTCTGAATTGGTACAACTGCTCTGTACATGCCAGGTGAATGCGGATCTGTTTTTACCTGATTTTTTAAAGCTTCATCTCTGGTTTTTGTTCTCCACACGGTTGCCCATGAGATAAAGAAACGCTGTTCAGGCGTAAATCCGTCAATTAATCCAGGATTTCCATGTGCTTTCAGGTACAATTGCAAACCATCATAAGCGGCATTGATTCCGCCTAAATCCCCGATATTTTCACCTAAAGTAAATTTACCGTCTACGTGAATTCCCGGCAAAGGCTCTAAAGCACTATATTGATCTGCCAAAGCAGTACCAAGTACTGTAAATTGTTTTAAATCTTCCGGAGTCCACCAGTCAACTAAGTTTCCTTCGGCGTTATAACGTGCACCTGAATCATCAAAACCATGCGAGATTTCATGACCAATTACAGCTCCAATTCCACCGTAGTTTACAGCTTCATCTGCCTGATAATTGTAAAATGGAGGCTGCAAAATTGCCGCCGGAAATACAATTTCATTATACGATGGATTGTAATAAGCGTTTACAGTCTGTGGTGACATTCCCCATTCTGTTTTATCAACAGGCTTGTTCAATTTTTCGATTCCTTTTTTAAACTCCCATTTGGCCAGATTGCGGGCATTCCCGAAATAACTTCCTCCCTCAGCTACACTTTTAATTTCAAGTGCCGAATAATCTTTCCATTTATCCGGATATCCTACTTTTATCGTGATTTTATTTAATTTTTCAATCGCTTTAACCTTTGTTTCTGGAGACATCCATGTCAAATTATTAATACGATTTTGGTACGCCAGAATAATATTGTGAATCATATCGACTGCTTTTGCTTTTGCTTCAGCAGGAAATACTTTTTCTACATATAATTTTCCAAGTGCTTCACCAATAGTTGTGTTTACAACCTGCAATGCTTTTTCTTCGCGTGGCAATTGTTTTATGGCTCCTCTTAATGTCTTGCTGTAAAAATCAAAACTAGCTGTTTCTATATCAGTTGATAATTTTGTAGAAACGGTGTTTAACAAATCCCATTTCAGGTATTCTTTCCACTGCGCTACTTTATTTTCAGTAAAAACAGTCTGCAAAGCTTTCATATACTTAGGCTCCATAACCACAACTGTATCTAACTTTGCAAGTCCAATACCTGTAAAATAAGCATCCCACTTAATCGCTGGTGTTAACTTTTGAAGTTGGGCAATAGTCATTGGATTGTATTGCAAACGGCTGTCTCTGCTTTCAACACGATTCAATCTTGGTTGAGACAATTGTGTTTCCAGGGCCAAAATCCCTGCTGCACTTTGCTTGGCTTTCTCCGGAGATTCTCCAATAAGCTGCATCATTTTCGCTACATGAAGCTGGTATTTTGCACGCTTTTCTTTAGAATCTTTATCTTCGGCTACATAATAGTCTTTATCCGGTAATCCCAATCGGCTTACTCCAAGACTTACGGAGTTTTTAGAACTGTTTTTTTCATCAGCTCCAATATAAATTCCAAAAAAGCCAGCACTGCCTTCCTGCTCCACTTCAATCAAATATTTTTGAAGATCAGCAACATTTTTAATCGCATCAATTTTTTTAAAGTAAGGCTGTAAAGGTGTTATTCCAGCTTTATTTCTTCCTACTGTATCTAATATAGTCGAGAATAAGTTAACTGCTTTTCCCTGATCTGTATCTGATTTGTATTTTGGATTTTTAGCTGCTTCTTTCAGGATAGACATGGCGTCTTTGTCTGTTTTCTTGATCAGTTCGTTAAAACTTCCCCATGTTGTACGGTCACTTGGAATTTCAGTCTGACTGAGCCAGGTTCCGTTTACATACTGGAAAAAATCCTGACTTGGACTCATTTTTGTATTCATGTACGATACATTAATACCGGGTTCTTTTGGAGTTGCATTTTGAGCTTTAACAGCTGCAAATGAAATCGTTGCAAAAAAAGCGCAGAACAAAGGTCTGCTAAGATTTTTTTTCATTTAAATTAAGTTTTTGGTCTTACTACAAACGTATTCCTAATATTTGAAATGCTATGTTAAAATTTTTGAAATAATGACATCAAAAACATGTTATTGTAACATTTTAATCATTTCCATCGAATATTTTCATGTATATATAACCGGTTTTTAAATGAATATTAGAATACTTTTCTGAATATTTGTTACAAAGAATTCAAATAAAAGTGAGAGAAAAAATACAGCGTGCTGTTTCAGGAAAAATCAATGCGATCGGATTACCAATATTGGCATTATGCTGGGTAAGTTTCTTTTGGGGAACCACCTGGCTGGCTTCAAAAGAGGGTGTAAAACATATGCCCGCTTTGCAACTGGTCACAATTCGTCAGTTTTTAGGCGGAATTCTGTATGTTGGTTATTTTCTTCTAAAAAAAGAGCCATGGCCAAAAGGCAAACAATGGCGCACGATTTTGGTTTTGGCATTTTTAAATTTTGCCTGCACCAATGGACTGAGTACCTGGGGCGTAAAATATATGAGCAGCGGATTGGGTGCGATCATTAGCGCCATTTTTCCGATCTGGATCATTATGATCAACTTTTTTAATGGTCAGAAAATTGCAAGAATGGCTTTGCTTGGCATCCTGATCAGTTTTGGAGGCATTTGTATTATTTTTATTGATTATCTCTCTGATTTTTTTAAACCTGAATTCCAATTCGGAATTATTCTGATGACTGTCTCTACAATTACCTGGGCTTTTGGAATTTTGCAGACAAAGAAAAAAGCGGCGAGTTTTAATCCGTACTTTAGTTTAGGACTACAAATGTTACTATCGAGTATTTTCATGTATGGCATTACTGAAGCTGCGGAAATCAATATTCCGCTCAACGAAATACCATTGCCTTCCTGGTGGGCGATCCTATATCTCGTGATTATTGGATCTGTCTTAACATTTATTGCTTTTGTTTATACGCTACAGCATCTTCCAACAGAGATCAGCAGCATTTATGTTTATATTAATCCTATTGTAGCAATGGTTTTAGGTGCTTTTATTTTTGGAGAAACACTCACAAAAGCAATTGCAATTGGCGCTCTTGTCACCTTATTAGGTTTGTATCTGGTGAACAAATCTATCCGGAAAATTAAAAAGTAAATGAAATAAGGTTTTCTGTCCCGAATTCAGGAATTAATAATTAAAAAAATAATTCGTGAATTCGTGGCGATTAACTTCTATTAACCTGTTAAAAACAGCACATTATTCGCTTTTTAAAAAGTGCTTTTTGTATTTTTGCGCCAAATTGTTTTTATGAAATCTCTTCTCTATAAATACCGTAAATTTTTTATTGTTCTAATTGTATTTTCAGCTGTAACCATTTCCTTATTTTATTCGGCTTTAAAGCCACAAAAAACATTACCCATTTACAATCCGGCTGATGTAAATCCTGAATTGGTGGATAGTACGGTCCAATACAAAAGTAAATACCATACCATTGCCGATTTTAAATTTGTCAATCAAAACGGAGATACAATAACGCAAAAGAATTATGAAGGTAAAATTTATGTAGCTGACTTTTTCTTCACGACTTGTGGTTCGATTTGTCCAAAAATGACCACTAATCTTGAAGAAGTTCAAAAAGCGATCTTAAACAATCCTAAGGTAATGCTGCTCTCGCACACCGTTTTTCCTGAGGTTGACAGTATTCCGGTTTTAAAAGCTTACGCCATAAAACACAATGTTGCAGACAGCAAATGGAACTTAGTTACGGGAGATAAAAAAGAAATTTATACCATGGCCAGAAAATCGTATCTGGCGGTAAAACTAGGTCGCCCTGACCAATTGTATGATATGGTTCATACAGAGAATTTTGTTTTGGTAGATCAAAAACGACGTGTTCGTGGTTTTTATGACGGAACGAATAAAGAGGAAATTAAACGTCTTTTAGAAGACATCGATTTCTTGTGTAAAGAGTAAAATCCCTTATTTTTAGAAACATTTAGCATTTACAAAAGTGTTAAATGCCTTGCAATAAAGAATAATTGCCTACTTTTGCAATCTAAATTCAATCTAAATAAGCTTTGCAAAATACTATCCACACTCTAAAAAAAGGCGAGAAAGCCATTATCAAAGATTTTGATATCGAACTTATTCCTCTAAAATTATTAGAAATGGGCTGTTTGCCGGGCAACTTAGTCGAATTGCTTCAAATTGCTCCTTTTGGGGATCCATTATATTTAGATATTAATGGTTCACACGTAGCCATTCGTGTTGAAACTGCTCGTGAAATTGAAGTTGAACTTATCAAAAACAATTTGTAATGAGCATTCAAAATATCAATGTTGCCCTTATCGGGAATCCTAATACAGGAAAAACTTCTGTTTTTAATCAGCTTACAGGTCTAAATCAGCAAGTAGGGAATTATCCCGGAATTACGGTTGAGAAAAAAATCGGGTTCTGTAAATTACCTCACAACATCAAAGCCAACATTCTGGATTTACCCGGAACTTATAGCCTGAACGCAAGTTCTATGGACGAAAGTGTGGTAATCGAGCTTTTACTGAACAAAAACGATAAATTATATCCGGATGTAGCGGTAGTGGTCACAGATGTTGAAAATCTGAAACGAAATCTACTGATTTACACTCAAATAAAAGACCTTGAAATTCCGACGATTCTTGTTATTAATATGTCGGATCGTATGGAAAGCAAAGGAATCACTTTGGATATTCCGTATTTAGAGGAAAAACTAAAAACTAAAATTGCGTTGGTCAGTTCCCGTAAAGGTCATGGGATCGAGGAACTAAAGGAATTAATTGTTTCTTATAAAACGATTCCGCATGAACCTTGTATGAATGCTTCGGTTATCGATGAAGAATATTTTCAAAAATTACAACACGCTTTCCCTAACCAATTATTGTATAAATTATGGTTGGTGATTACGCAAGACGTGAACTTTTTGAATTTAGATCGAAATGAAATCAGAAGCACTTTTACCAAATCGCATTCAGAATTAAAGCGTTTACAGCAAAAGGAAACGATAAAACGTTATCAATTCATCAATGATGTTTTGAAAGAAGGTCTAAAAGTGGATGCCTCGATGGCAAAAGACTTTAGAGCTCAGCTTGATCGTGTTTTAACGCACAAAGTTTGGGGTTATGTCATTTTCTTAGCTATTCTTTTTTTAATTTTCCAATCGATTTTCAGCTGGTCAACAATTCCAATGGATTTCATTGACAGCACTTTTGCTTCTTTAAGCAGCTGGGTGGCTCAGGAATTACCAAGTGGTATTCTTACTGATTTACTTTCGCAGGGAATTGTACCGGGAATTGGCGGGGTTATTATATTCATACCGCAAATTGCCTTTTTGTTTCTGTTTATTTCGATTCTCGAAGAAAGCGGTTATATGAGTCGTGTGGTCTTTTTGATGGATAAAATCATGCGCAAGTTTGGGCTTTCGGGAAAAAGTGTGGTGCCTTTGATTTCAGGAACTGCCTGCGCCATTCCGGCAATCATGGCAACGAGAAATATCGAAAACTGGAAAGAACGTCTTATTACAATCTTGGTAACGCCATTCACGACTTGTTCTGCGAGATTACCGGTTTATACCATTATTATTTCATTGGTAATTCCGGACGAACGTCTTTTTGGGTTTCTAAACGTGCAGGGACTGGCTTTAATGCTGTTGTACTTGCTAGGTTTTGGAACTGCTATTCTTTCTGCTTATATCTTAAATAAGATATTAAAAATAAGTGCTAAAACGTATTTCGTTGTCGAAATGCCAAGTTATAAATTGCCTCTTTTCAAGAATGTTGCCATCAATGTTGTGGAGAAAACCAAAGCATTCGTGGTTGGAGCGGGTAAAATTATCTTAGCGATATCTGTTATTTTATGGTTTTTAGCATCCTACGGCCCAGGAAGAGATTTTAATGAAGCGGAAGAGATTGTAAAAGAAAGGTTTGTAAATACGCCGCTTGACGAAACAGAATTTGAAAATGAAGTGGCTTCTCAGAAATTAGAGAACTCTTACATTGGGATTATGGGTAAAGCTATTGAACCTGCTATTTCTCCATTAGGTTACGACTGGAAAATAGGAATCGCTATTATTAGTTCGTTTGCTGCCCGTGAAGTTTTCGTAGGAACATTGGCGACTATTTACAGTGTTGGAGATAGTGATAACGAAGCAACAATTAAAACTAAAATGCAAAACGAAATCAATCCTGAAACAGGTCAGAAGATCTTCAATTTTGCTTCCGGGATTTCATTATTACTCTTTTATGCATTTGCCATGCAATGTGCCAGTACACTTGCGATCACAAAAAAAGAAACCAACTCCTGGAAATGGCCTGCAATGCAGCTATTCCTGATGAGTGGTCTTGCATATTTTGTGGCGCTTTTTGCGTATCAACTTTTAAAATAAACGATCATGGTACAAGAAATTATTGCCTTTGTCATATTATTTATTGCCATTGGCTTTTTGATCAAAAAATTCTTTTGGAAATCTAAGAAGAATAAAGATTGCGGCGACGGGAATTGTGGGTGTTCTTAAAGGAAGATTCTGAGTTGCTGAGGGACTAAGGTTCTAAGGTTTTCTACCACAGAGATTCACGAAGGATTCGCAGAGATTCGCAAATATTTTATATTTTGTTATCATACTGAGGCGAAGTTGAAGCCCGCAAAGCTATATCTGGAAATAGAATTCAAAAATTAAACATAAAAAAATGGCTTCATAATTTGAAGCCATTTTTTATTGCCGGAAACTTTAACTAATACCGCCACCAATTCTACTACTTTAATTATAAAACGGTTTTTTAATTTAACAGTAAAAATATTTATAAAAAAACACTGACAGAATTTAAAAAGTCGCTACTTTCGATTCGTTTAATAAACCGAACCAGAAACTAACAATTAAAACTCGCTCAGATGGCAAAAAACTTTAGATCCAGATTTTTAAAATTAAGTAAATGGTCCGTGGGACTTTTTATTTTATTATTTGCATTCAGACTTCTTTATGGTTATGTCGCAGCAGATTCAACTTCCCGCAATGATTACAGCGATAATTTTTTTGGCAGTATTGACAATCTGCGAAAAAATTATGCATCAGAAAAAATCGCAATGAAAGGCGATAATATTCAGGCTGCATCGAATATGGCATCGAGTCAAAAGTTTGAAAAAACGGCTTCGATTAAAGCAAAAACATCAGAATTTGATAAAGATGAGAACCTCATCAAGGCGAAAACAAAATCATACAATGCCATTATTCAGTATGAACAAAACCTGGGACAGAAAGGCAATAGACAGATTCATCTGCTTATTGGAATAAATCCGGCAAAATTTGATAATTTCTACCTTGAACTTCAAAAAATCGGGGTGCTTAAGGACACTGAAATTACTAAAGTTGACAAGACAAACGAATACCGCCAACTGAATGCTAAAAAAATCTCGATAGAAAAAATGCTTCAGTCGCTAACAGAATTAAAATCTAAAGGCGGACAAATTGCAGATTTTATTTCTCTGAACGACAAAATTTTAGAAGTCGAAGAACAATTACAGGGATTAGGAGTCGAACTTGGAAATTTTAATACCGAAAATGAATTCTGTACCGTACGATTTTCGATGTATGAAGGCGCAACAGAAAAAAGTATCAGCTTTATGCACAGAACAAAAGTAGCTCTTGAATGGACCATAAAATACTTTGCAATCATTGCCATTACCTCGCTTTTCATTCTAATAGCCATCTTTGTTTTACTTTCGATAATTGATAAACTAAAAATTATAACTACAGTAAACAATAAACTAAACGAATAATAAATAAAAATGGCTTCCACTATGAAGCCATTTTTTATTATTGAAAACTGAGACTTAAAAACTATTTAACCCCTTCCCATTCTGCATAAAACTGAGCGAGAAACAGCTCCATAAAACGATGTCTTTCGGCAGCGATTTGTTTTCCGGTATCGGTATTCATTTTATCTTTTAAGAGTAACAGCTTTTCATAAAAATGATTTATTGTTGGCGCATTATTCTTTTTGTACTCTTCTTTTGTCATATTGGTTATCGGAGCAATTTCAGGATCATGAAGGGTTCTGTTTTTAAAACCTCCATAATTAAACGCTCTTGCTACTCCAATCGCCCCTATTGCGTCTAATCGATCCGCATCCTGAACGATATCTAATTCTATAGATGTGAACTTCTTTTCGAAATTTCCACCTTTATACGAGATGTTTTCGATGATATTGACTACATGCTGAATAGTTACTTCAGAAACACTTTCAGATTCCAGAAACAAACGGGCTGTTTTGGGTCCAATGGTTTCATCTCCGTTATGAAATTTACTGTCGGCAATATCATGAAGTAAAGCCCCTAACTGTACAACCGTAAGATCGCAATCAGTATCTTTTGCTATTAAAATTGCATTTTTATACACGCGCTCGATATGAAACCAATCGTGTCCTCCCTCGGCATCGTTTAGTTTTTCTTTTACGAAAGCGATTGTTTTGTTTATCAGGTCAGAATTATTCATAATGTTTCTGGTATTTTCTTGTGTTGAGGATGGCACGCAGATGACGCGGATTTAAGCGGATTAGCGCCGATTTTTTTAATTGTATTCTTTTAAATAAAAAAGTTGATTGTTAAAGTTATTAAACTTCAACAATCAACAATGCTCTCAATATCAATTTCAATCTGAAATTTAGGATTTACAATCTCGCAGGTTCAACCCATTTAAAGATATGTGATTCTTGCGGAATTACTAATCTCTCAGAGATTCTCGCCATACGACCTGGTAATTTCATCAAATAATCACGTGCTTTTTCGGCTTCATCTGTTAAACCTGTCATTTTATCAATTTCCCATTTATCCATTAATTTCTGCATAATATCTACATAATCGTTTGCAGTGTAAACACCAATACGTTGTGCAGAATCAGAAAATTGTTCGAAAGCCGAGCTGATCTTTTGCCCTGATTCTCTTAAAAAGTGTGCTGGCATAACGATTTTTTGTTTCATCATGTATTGAAACGCCAACATCATTTCGCTAGGATCTACTGCAAAAATTCTTGTAACAAATTCGCTATACGCATGGTGATGACGCATTTCGTCACCCGCAATCATTTTACACATTTTAGACAACTTGTTATCACCAAATTTCTTCGCCATTTGGGCTACTCTGTTGTGGGAAACATACGTTGCTAATTCCTGGAAACTCGTATATACAAAGTTTTTGTACGGGTCAGATCCAGTTCCAATATCAAAACCGTCGTTGATTAAGTGCTGTGTTGTCATTTCGATTTCACGCATGTTTACACGACCAGACAAATACAAGTATTTATTCAGCAGATCACCGTGGCGGTTTTCTTCTCCGGTCCATTGTCTGATCCATTTCGACCAGCCGTTTCCACCATTTTCTATCTGATTTATACCTTCTACATCCATTAACCATGATTCGTATGTTGGCAAAGCCTCTTCGGTGATCGTATCACCTACAAGCGTAACCCAGAAATCATATGGTAATTCTTTGGCAATTTCACGTAACTCTTTTACCTCCTCAAAGAAATTATCTCCTTCAGAATTAGGCAAAAAGTCTGACGGCTGCCAAATTTTTTCCACTGGAATTAAATACTGTTCGACGAAGCTATCCACGTTTTTTTCCAAAAACTGCATTACTTCTAATCTAATGTTTTTTATAGACATTACTTATTTTAGATTGGGATTTCTGTTTCAGTTTAAATTTCTGAAATCAAAAATCTATTTATACTCGTTTACTCCTTCTACAACTGCCTTCTCTGTCATCGCCATTAAATCAGCAAAGTTATAGTCTTTTACAGCCAAAGCCTTATGCACGGTAAAGGTAAGACGATTTCCTAAACCTACAGGAAAAAGGCCAAATTTTACCATTTTCCATGAATTATTGATACTTACTGGTACTACATACGCAGAAGGTGCATATTTACATAGAATTTTCACACCATTTTGAGCGAATTCTTTTGGCTTTCCTGTTTTACTGCGTGTTCCTTCAGGAAAAATAACGGCAGATCTTTTGTATTTCTCAATATATTCAGACAAACCTTTAATTGCCGGAATCGCTTGTTTTGGGTCTTTACGGTCGATTAGCACTGATCCTCCGTGACGTAAATTATAGGACACACTCGGAATTCCGCTACCTAACTCTTTCTTGCTTACAAATTTACAATGAAAACGTCTAAAATACCAAATCATTGCGATGATATCGTACATACTTTGATGATTAGAAACAAAAATAATGGGAACTCCTGTTGGAATTGTTTCTCTATTTTCGATCTTATAGGTTGTTCCCACCAGATTGGTACATCTTAAAAGGCAGAAATTTAAATAATCAACACTTTTTTTATGAGCCTGATAGCCAAAAACATTTAGGCAAATCCATTGTATTGGATGAAATACAAGCAAACACGAACTAAAAATTAGATAGTAGATTACAGATATTGGATAGGAAATTATTTTTTGCATGCTTAAAAAATTAATGCCCAAAAGTAATAAATATATTTTTAGCCGTATAAAAATTGAAAACAATAACCGTTTTATTGTTTAATTGTACCTTTGCACTATAAAATTGCAAATTTTTTCTGAATTAAATGAACTTTACCTATCCAAAAAATGAACGCTTAAAGAGCAAAACGACAATTGATTTACTGTTTTCTGATGGAAAATCAGTTTCTAAATATCCGTTGCGTTTGGTTTACCGTCAGGCAGAAGTTGATGCAGCAGAAAAAATCAAAATGGGCGTTTCCGTTTCAAAGAAATACTTTAAAAAAGCCGTTGACCGTAATTATTTCAAACGGGTTTTAAGAGAGACCTACCGATTAAACAAACATTTGCTTTTAGACAATATTCAGCAACCTTATGCTATCATGTTTTTTTACCAGACGAAAGACAAGTTATCTTACGAAGAAATCAATACCAAAACGATTCAGTTGTTTGAAAAATTCTTACTTCAGGTAAACAAAACCAATGATTCTGAAGACAAAACTGATTTGTAATCCTTCGACGACAACATTATTGGTCAAATTAGACTAAGAATTATAAAAAAATTGTAGTTTTAGATTTAATTTGAAACAGATATGAGATATATTTTCTTTTTATTCTTTGTCCTTTTGACTTTTTCAGGTTGCAGTAAACACGAGGAACAAGCTAATATGATGGTTAGTGCCGTTAAACTGCCTCCAAAAAATGAATCTGCTGCCAGTTCAGATCTACAAGATGACATGGCCGACCCTGCTTCTCCTGAAATTCCACAAAAAATTATTAAAGAAGCTTCAATTCGATTTGAAACCGATAATTTAGAAGATACTTTCAATCGAATTCAAACTGCAATTGCAGCGAATAAGGCCAGCATACAAAATGATTCTGAAGGAAAAGATTACAACAATGTTTATAGAAATTTAACTGTTCGGGTTCCCAGTCAAAATTTTGATTCCTTTATAAGTGCGATTTCAAAAGGGGTTTCTTATTTTGAAAGAAAAGATATTACTTCGCAAAATGTTACCGAAGAATATATTGACTTAACGACAAGACTAAAAACCAAGCGTAAACTTGAGGAACGTTATCTTCAAATTCTTCAAAAAGCAACCAAAATCAGTGAGATTTTAGAAATCGAAAAACAGATTTCGGCTATTAGAGAAGAAATTGAAGCTAAAGAGGGGCAATTGAAATATTTAGAAAACCGCGTTTCTGAAAGTACTGTCACCATTGAATTCTACAAAACTATTGCTCAAAAAGAAGGTGTTAAAACTTCGTACGGATCAAAAATCTG
The DNA here is from genome assembly GCA_900129595.1 of Flavobacterium frigidimaris. Taxonomy (GTDB): domain Bacteria; phylum Bacteroidota; class Bacteroidia; order Flavobacteriales; family Flavobacteriaceae; genus Flavobacterium; species Flavobacterium frigidimaris. The sequence goes on from FQWG01000004.1 coordinate 226,444, forward strand.
GACGGCGATTCAATCCGGATTTTTTAGCCTTTCAGAATTTTTAATATCTATTATTAGCCTTTGGCCGTTTATTATATTATTTTGCATATTCGCCTATTTTATTAGAAAAAGATTTAAAAGAAAAAAAACATAATCATGTATCCTTATTTCAAAAAGAAATTCATCATACCCACTGTTGCGGCAGGGTTTTTATTTATTGGAACCAGTTTCAAAGACGACTTTTTTGAGATTGCCAAACAAATCGAAATCTTTACGACATTGTTCAAAGCGGTTAATACCAATTATGTCGATGAGACCAATCCGGGTGATTTAATGGACAAAGCCATTAAAAGCATGTTGGGTAGTTTAGATCCTTATACTGTTTATTTTAATGAGCAGGATGTTGTCAACTTCAAAATAAACAATACGGGGGAATATACCGGAATTGGCGCTTTGATATCCCGAAAAAAAGATCGCTTGGTGGTTCGCGAGCCTTATAAAAATTATCCTGCTGATAAAGCCGGACTAAAAGCGGGTGATGAAATTATTCAGATTGGTGATGTGATGATTGCTGATTTTAAGGATGATGCTTCACAATTATTGAAAGGAACTAAAAACACCAAAATTCAGATCAAATACCTTCGTCAGGGAAAACCTTTTACAACGGAGTTGGTTTTGGATGAAGTTGATATTAAATCAGTTCCGTTTTACGGGAAAATAGATGATAAAACGGGTTACATTGTTTTGGCCCATTTTAGCCGAAAAGCTTCAAGTGAAGTAAAGGATGCACTTGAAAAATTAAAAGCAGACGGAGCCAAACAAATCGTGCTTGATTTAAGAGGAAACCCTGGCGGTTTACTAAATGAAGCCATTGATATTTGTAACTTATTTGTTCCGAAAAATGAAGTGATTGTAACTACAAAATCAAGAATCGAGAAACATAACAATACTTATAAAACGACAAAAGAACCTGTAGATACTGAAATTCCACTGGCGATTTTGGTCAACGGAAGAAGTGCTTCTGCCTCTGAAATTGTTTCGGGAGCTTTGCAGGATTTAGATCGTGCAGTGATTTTAGGAAGTCGCAGTTTCGGAAAAGGTTTGGTACAGCGTTCTGTAGATCTGACATACGGAACACAGCTTAAAGTAACTATTTCCCGTTACTATACCCCTTCCGGCCGTTGTATTCAGGCACTGGATTATGCACATAAAGATAAAAATGGCGTTGCTCAAAAAACAGACGCTAAAAATTTCAATGCTTTTAAAACAAGAAAAGGAAGAACGGTTTATGATGGCGGGGGTGTTTTGCCGGACATTGAACTAGATGAAGCGAAGACAAGCCCAATTACGACTGCGTTATTAAAAAATGACGGAATCTTTGATTATGCTACAACCTACTATTACAAGAACCAGAATCTGGGAGATAAAATCCCAACGATTTCTGATGCTGATTATAACACTTTCAAACAATACTTAAAAACCAATAAAATCAGTTTTGATACGGAAACGGAAGTGGCTTTGAAAAATACTTTGGCTGCAGCCAAAAATGAAAAAATAGATGAAACTATCGCTCCGGAATATCAGCAATTACTGGCCGCTCTTGAAAAAAGCGAAACGACTTTGTTAGATAAAAACCAAAAAGAAATCAGAAACCTGATTCAGGAAGAATTAATAAAAAGATACCAATATCAGGAAGGTTTATATCAGTATTATATTAAAAACAATTCTGAGATCAAGAAAGCGGTAAATGTTTTAAACAATCAAACGGAGTATAAAACGATTTTGAAGATGTAAAAATGAAAGTTTTTAACACTTTTATCTGTTTATAATTAACAATTTATGAGTGAACAAAAGAGCCTTTAAATCAGCTCTTGGCTGAGCCAGGATACAATGTCATTTATTGCTTTTTCAACTTGATTGAATAGGCTATGCTCTGAATTTTTAAACAATATAAATTTTGATTTATAGCCATTTCTTTTGGTCTTCTTATAAAGTTCTTTACTATTAAAAAGGGCCACGTTCTCATCCTGATCGCCATGCATAAATAAAAAACTTTCTTTTTTGTTTAAAACGGAATCGATCTGAAATATAGGAGATATTTTATTCGAGTAATAAACGGAATCCAATGCATAATTTCTGACTCTGTTTTGGTAAACAACGAACATTTCTTTTCGCTTGGTTTTTAGTATATCACTTGGTCCTGCAATATTAATTGTGGTTCTAATTTTTTTTGTTCTTTTTAATAACTGAGAATTTGTAATACCGCCTCTACTCCAACCTATCTGGGCAATTTTTGAAGTATCAGCAATTTTAATCGTATTAATAATTTTAAATAGCGACATCACATCATCGATGTCTTTACCTCCAAATTCATCTGTACCTTCACTTCCTTCAGAACCTCGTAATTGTGATCCAATTATAACAAAACCTTTACTGGCGATTTTAGATAAAAAAGTTACGATATATTGGTCATTTACCATTCCGTAGCTGCCGTTTCCACCACGATTATAGATGATTACGGAATACTTCTTTCCTTCTTCATTTGGTAATAACAAAAAACCTTTAACCTTTGTGTTGTCAAAAGAATTATAGGTTATATCATAGATGTTTATTTTTTCGAGTTGCTTTTGGATTTTTTTCATTTTACTGTACTTCTCCAAAGGAAACCTGTCACTCATGATGTAACTTTTGTCTTGCCCCACTGACTGAGCATTTGTGCTGACTGAGAAAAATAAAACCAAAATAACTAAGCAATGTTTCATCTTATGAGTTCTTTTATTTTGTCTTTTGAGTATTTTACCGCAAAATCTTTATACCATAATAACAGCGTTTCTTTACCAAGCAAGTCGAAAATAATAGAATATTGATTCTCTAAACTATCCAAATAAGATTTGGTGTTTTTTTCAATGTCTTTTCCCCATTCTTCAGATTCACTCTTTGTGGTTGGCAGATGATGAATAAAAAGGCCAAATTTATCTAAGCAATATCTTTCGTAATCTTTTGTAAACAAAATAAAATTATGCCACATTTCATCAATAATCAAAATTGAATCATCAATAAACACAGGTGTTTTTATTCCCGAATCTACAGCTTTATAACAGAGCCAAAGCCATTTTTTTGTTTCTTCAAAAAGTAAAATTGATTGCTCCTCTGATACATTAAATACTTTTACAAATCTAAAAATGACATTTTCATTTTGGTAATCTAATGCATCTTCCAGCGTACATTTCTTTTTCATTTTTATATCTTTTAAAAAAGCTGTTTAAATAAATTTAAACAGCTTTTTTATTAATTAATTTTATCTTGAAATTGAGCCATACAATGACTTAAACAATTTGCAGGACAATCGCCCACACAATATCCGGGGCCACATCCAATCCATTTTCCAGAACAACCTATTCCACCGGAAATTTTTAATAGTTCTTCTTTTCTTAGTTCTACTAATTCACTAATAAGCTTTTCTTTAAAATTATCTAAACTTAATTCCATAATTAAAATTTTATTGTTAAACATTCTTCTCAACATCTTACAATATTATCTAGAAGTAACTATGTCGACCTAGCTTAATTAAACAAAAAATAAGATATCTTTTACAAACATACATTCTAAACAACGAAAGTATTATGCATTTTTATGCGAATTTACACATGTGTTAATATTAAAATAATTAACAATGTCTTACAAATATTAAAATATATTTGTTAAACTAAATCGAAATGTTCAAAAATTAACGATGCGCTACTGAACGAATTCATTTTAATATTATAAGAAATAAAATATGAGCAAGACTAAACTTATACAAGCAAGACTATCCAAAGGATTTTCACAAGAGGAATTGGCAGATTTAATTGGTATGTCACAGTCTAATTATAGCCGCAGAGAAAGCGGACGTACAAACATAACAGAGGTTGAATGGCAAAAGATTGCCAAAGAATTAGATGTAGACAAAGAAACTATCTACGAACCTGAAGAGCCAAACAAAGAAAAAAGGGATGAAATAAACATGATTTATTTTAACATCCCTGATTTTGTTATGGAGCATATTGAGCTCCTGAAAAAAGAAAATAAAAAATTAAAAGAGCAATTAAAAAAATTAAAAAATCCTTAATTATTCCCTAACCATCTCAATATGCGGAATATCATCTTCAAGATACATTTCGCTAGATTGAACAAATCCGTGGCTTTCGTAGAATTTCTTTAAATACAATTGAGCGCCAATGGTAATTTTATCTTTATTGAAATTTGATTTTATGGCGGCAATGGCTTCACGCATTAAATCATGTCCCCATTTTCTATCGCGATAATTGGCATCGACTACGACTCTGCCTATTGATGCATTATCAAAACTGATTCCGGCATCAAATAAACGTACATAAGCAACAGTTTTACCGTCATATTCACCAATCAGGTGTAATGCTTTCTTATCTTTTCCATCAAGATCTAAATAGACGCAATTTTGCTCTAATACAAAGATCTCACTTCTTAGTTTGAGCAAATCATATAACTCATGAACCGTTAATGCCTCAAACGGCTTTATTTTCCATTTTAATTCCATTCTGTTTTTACTCCTTATTGCTATTGATTATTTTTATTTCGAAACGTGATTTAATCTTTTAGAATTTTATCGTTTATCAATTTTAACTGATTTAATAATGGCTTCTAAATCGAACATTAAGTCTCTTTCCTGATTGGAGGGCGAATAACAAAATCCTTCGATAACTAAAATTCGATTGTATCTTTTGTCTACTATGGCATAATTGATAAAGGGTCCGGACATAAAATCATTTTTCAATTCCCAGTTTCCTCTGGTCTCGTATGCTTGCTTATCATCTAAAGTAATGGTCGAAAAATAGGGTGCATATGCTTCACCGGTAATCATTTTGGTATTCGGCTCACGCCCTTTGATATAACTTCCTACAGAATCCCGCATTCTGATAATGTTACTAACAACATTTGAATTCTTTTTGAAATTACGCAAAGGGATCTGGTAAATAAGCAAACTTGTATTGCCGCTTATTATATCTTTTTTTAACCAGATGAAGTTCTTCTTATGCAACATGTATTCGTAACCTGTTGGAATCTGGATGTCGATATGAAATTTGTTTTTTATAACCGTAGGATTCAATAACGATTTGCTATTGTCTTCCTGGACTTTTTTAATCTCTGCATCGCGAATCATCTTAATTATTTGCGCAGAGTTTAGCTCAATACTGCAAATAATATCATCGACAGATTTCCCGTAGATACGAAATGTGTTGTGCGGTAATGATTTGCTGTGGGTAATTTCGAATTTATCCGTATTGGCTTTTTTAACTACTATAATGCTGCGGCTATCGGTCACAAAACCTTCAAGTAATCGGGCCGGATATTGATTTATGGTGAATAACGGTTCTTCCTGGGTGAGACCCAAGACCGGTGAGGCAAATTTATTTCGGATACTGTCTCCTACTTCCCCGTACCACAATTGATCGTCTATAATGATAGAGATCGAATTGGTTTTACCGGATACTGGCTGAGATTGTTTTTCGTTCCTGAAACACGAAATGAGCACAAACGGAATTAACAGTAATAAAAAATGGGTTTTATTCATCTTCTTAAGTTATGAAATAAAACCCAAATTTATATAAGATTTTTTATTATCCGTTTATTTTAAGTTTCATTCCTGGTTTTATTTCTCCGTCTTTAATGTTATTCCATTTTTTAATATCAGAAATCGTAACTCCTGGATATTTTTTAGAAATACTATACAACGAATCTCCTTTTTTAACGTAATAATCTTCTCCAAGATCTTTAGCCGAAGTTGCTTTTTTCCTGAATGAATCAATCGAAGAATTGGAAGCTATTGCTGTGGCAACTGCATTTTCCTCAACGATTTCAGGAACTGCTTTCGCAACTACCAAAGTTTTACCTAAACCAATATTATTTGAAGTCAGACTATTTAGTTCTTTTAGGTCAGCAATAGTCGTACCGAATTTTTTAGCAATACTTCCTAAATTGTCTCCGGCTGCCACAACATACTCTTGTGGGTGTGTGTTGTTTTTATCATCAGCAGCAGCAATGGCTTCTTCTGATCTTTTCTCAACAGCAAGAGTTGATTTTATCTCTTTTGGATTTTTAATAACCGCATCAGCTTCTGATTTGATTTTTAAGCTTCTTCCCAATGCAACAGCATTTGTTTTAAGGTTATTCCATTTTTTCAAATCGATAACATTCACATTATACTTTGCAGCTATGGTGCCTAAATTATCACCTCTTTTAACTTTATACCATTTAACATCTGTATCGATTGTTCTGTCTGGTTTTGCATTTGCTTTAGGAGCCACTTTTAACGCCAATTGAGCCGGTAACGTTTTATTTTGTGATTGATACGCTACGTAATCGTAGATTTTATCTTCGTTTGAAACAAACGTGGCAATTTTATCTTTCGGTAAACGCAAATAATGTGGTTCTCCCTGATAAAAAGGTACTACATTTAATTTATACGAAGGGTTTAAAAGCTGTATCTGAGATTGCGGCATGTCTAACAAATCTGCAATTTGTTTGAATGACATTTGATTTTTGATCTGAACGGTATCGGTTTCAAAGTTTTTAACGACAGCTCTCTGCGGATTAATTCCGTGTTCTTTATGATATTCAAAAAGATACATTGTAGCTAAAAAAGCGGGAACATAACCTTGGGTTTCTTTTGGAAGATGGTTGCGAATGTCCCAGTAACTTGTTTTTCCGCCGGAACGACGAATCGCTTTGGTAACATTTCCGGGCCCTGAATTGTATGAAGCCAAAACAAGCTCCCAATCACCAAAAACATTATACATTTTGGTCATGTATTCAGATGCAGCGGCAGTAGCTTTAAGCGGATCACTGCGTTCATCAATATACGAATCTATTTTTAAGGCGTATTGTTTACCGGTTCCGTACATGAATTGCCAAATTCCGGTGGCGCCCATTTTAGAAACTGCTTTAGGATTTAAAGCAGATTCTACAACGGCTAAATATTTAATTTCTAAAGGTACGTTCTGTCTGGCAAAAGCGTCTTCAAAAATTGGGAAATAATATTCTGATAAAGCCATTAATCGGGAAAACGATTTTTTACGATTCTTAAGAAATGACTTTATTATATTTTCTAAACCTTGATTGTATTCAATATTAAATGGTGATTTTCCATTCATTGCATTCAAACGCTGTTTCAGCAATTCTGTTGGCAATTCTTCATCAACTGTAACATCTGTGTTGATGGTTTGAATGTCTTTTGTTAAGTCATCATAAATATCTAAACTTACTAATTCGTTCATCCAGAGACTGTCAACCCGGGTTGCCATTTCATCTTTTTTGAATGAGTTCTTAACAGAATCTAAATAGGATATCTTTACAATTGGCTTAATTTCGACATCTGTCTTTGCAACATCCTGTGCAAAAATCGACATGGAAAAAAACACCGAAACTACTATTGATATTTTTTTTACAATCATATAACATTTTTTTAAAATTCTATAATTCAAACGATTACAGAAACCTTACTTTTGCAAACTTAACCAGTTTATGCATGTAAACTATCTAAAAAAATGTTAATTGTGATAATTTAGTCTAAAATCGCAGCGATTCCAGGCAAAACTTTTCCTTCTAACATTTCAAGCATAGCCCCGCCACCAGTGGATACATAACTCATTTTATCTTCGAATCCGAATTGTTTTACTGCAGCAACAGAATCTCCACCACCTACTAATGAAAATGCTCCATTTTCTGTAGCTTCGGCGATATAATCTCCTAATGCAATTGTTCCTTTAGCAAATGATTCCATTTCAAAAACACCTAACGGACCGTTCCATAAAATAGTTTTTGACTCTAAGATTACTTTTTTGAAGTTCTCTAAAGATTTAGGACCTGCATCAAGACCTTGCCATCCATCAGGAATTTCTCTAACGTCTACTACTTTTGTATTGGCTGTATTTGAAAAATCATCTGCTGCAATTACATCAACCGGAATATGAATCTGAACTCCTTTTTCTTTCGCTAATCTTAAAATTTCAAGTGCTAATTCTTGTTTGTCGTCTTCACAAATAGAATCTCCAATTTTACCACCTTGTGCTTTAATGAATGTAAAAGTCATTCCACCGCCAATGATCATGTGATCTACTTTGTCTAAGATATTTTCGATAACGGTGATTTTAGAAGATACTTTAGATCCTCCAAGAACAGCAGTAACCGGTTTTTCGCTATTTTTAAGTACTTTGTTTAAACTTTCTATTTCTTTAGCCAACAATGTTCCGAAACATTTTTCTGTTGGAAAGAACTGAGCAATGATAGTTGTTGAAGCGTGTGCTCTGTGAGCTGTTCCAAAAGCATCATTTACATAAATATCTCCAAGTGATGCTAATTCTTTTGCAAAAGCAACATCTCCAGCTTCTTCTTCTGCATGGAAACGTAAATTTTCAAGCAATAAAACTTCTCCTGGTTTTAGGTCTTTGGCAGCAGCCTGAGCTACTTCTCCAACACAGTTTTCGGCAAACTTAACCTCAACTCCTAAAATTTCTGAAGCTGTTTTTAAAATATGTTTTAAAGAATATTTTTCCTCAACACCTTTTGGTCTTCCTAAATGCGACATCAAAATTACGCTTCCGCCTTGTGCTAAAATAGCATCAATAGTTGGTTTTGCAGCTTCGATACGTGTAGCATCCGTTACATTAAAATTTTCATCCAGTGGTACATTAAAGTCAACACGGATAATTGCTTTTTTATTTTTAAAATCGAAATCGTTTAAAGTTTTCATTAGATAATTTTTTAGTTTTTTTGAAAGAAAAACAAAGATATAACTTTTAAAGTACTAATAAATTTGATAAATAATAAAAATAACAATGCTATAACAACGAAAACGATGTAAATGATAAAAAAAAACAAATTATGTATTAAATACGCTAAAAAAGCTCACTAATCACGAACCGGACTTTGTGTACAAGGACAGTTACTGATTGCTTGTAAGAAATCGAAACCTATGGTTACGGAATGTGTTCCTGTATTGTAACTTCCAAGCTGGTTGAACATTACCTGATAAGAATATCCGAAATAAAATTTAGATTTCATAAAGCCTACCATTGGCCCGACTGATAGAGGTTTTGGGAACTGGTCGTTTAAGAAACGGTATGAAACTCCTATCCAATAATAGTCTTCGTAGCGGTTGTAACGTCTGTATTTGAAGTTGAAATCGGTTGTAGAACGTCCGTCACTTGCAAAATACTGGTAGTAAACAGAGGGCTCGTATTCGATACGGCTGTTTTCTCCATCTTTAAAAACATAACCGGAATATACCTGATAGTTGGAAAGCAGGTTGGGCTCAATACCTCTGTATTTATCGGTGTTTTTCTTTAGGATGTTATTGACATTCAAACTGGCATAAAATCCTTTATTACGATACAAAAGACTGACATCAAAGTTGTTGTTGGCATTATAACGATTATCTGTTACGGAAGGATCTATAACGGGATGTTCTATTGTGGTATCGAATTCATTGGTATTAATTCGAAAAGTATTAAAGTTGTACGAAATACCAAAAGACAAATATTGTTTCGAATAATAATCTAAAATGATATGATGCGCAAAGGACACTTTTGCTCCTGTCTGACGCGTATAACCGTTTTTATCATTATAAAGTGAAATACCTACTCCGGAACGATCCAGAACTCTAAAATCAGCATAAAGTGACTGATTATCGGGTGCATCTTTAATACCCACCCATTGTGTAAGACCATTGGCTCTAATTCTAAGATTATCCCCAATACCGGCAAAGGCTGGTGAGATAACAAAAGGATTGTCTGCTAAATATTGCGTAAAAACTGGTAGGTTTAACTCTTGGCTGTAACTTGTTGTTACAGCCATGAGTACTAAAGATAAAATAAACTTTTTCATTGTAATTAATTTTTTAGACAACATCATTAGGGGCTCTTATTTTGTTATCTGTATAAAGTGAAATGTCCTACAAACTCTCTGTCATCTTTCGGGTCATTCAATTTAAGAACATACCAGTAATCTCCTGAAGGTAATTCGGCGCCATTGTATCTACCGTCCCATTTTTGACCGTAATGGTACTTAACAATTACTCGACCGTATCTGTCGAAGATCGAGAACTCAAGGTTGTTGTAAATATTCGTACAACCAGGACCCCATGTGGTATTAGTAACACCGGCCGGAGTAAAGTAATTATCAAGACATACATCAACATAAATTGCAGGAAATGTTATTGTCGCAGTACATCCGTTTCTGTCTCTTACCACAACGACATAATCTCCAGATTTGTAGATTTTGTATCTGTTTGAAGAGGTAAACGGCTCTCCGTTGAAGCTGTACTCGTAAGCAGGAGCTCCACCACCGGCAGTCACCGAAATGATATTCATTTCTGGTTTTCCTCCAGACACAGCAAGTGTCAACGGATCGTATGCTTTGATATCGAAACTGGCCGTTGGTACTTTACAACCATTAGTATGTCTCGCTACAATAAAGTGTCTTCCCGGAGCAACATTTGTAAAGATGTTACCTGGCTGGAAAGGACCTACATCACTATCAAGCGAATAATCGATCTGGGTAAGATCTGTATTGCTGTTATCCACTGTAACGGTTACCATGTTTGTTTGTGCATTGTTTACACAATCGTAATTGATATCTGCAATTGGATCTAGAATAACCGGTAATGGCATGTCGATTGTAACTTCAGTCGTACATCCGCTGCTATCGATAATGTAAACTATGTGTTTACCTCCTGATAACCCACTGTAATCTTCTGTATCGCCATCAACTAAAAGGAAAGGACCTTTTTCATTATCAAGACTAGCTGTATAAGGAGCTGTTCCTCCAGTAATCTGAATAGCAAATGCACCATTTTTGTCTCCCACGCACACTTCCGGAATCATAGAATTTGGAACTTCAAGACCTGAAAGCGGCGCTGGTTCTTTTACTTCGATATCCTGAAGGAATACATAACATTCATTTTCATCCTGAACTAATACATCATAGAAACCTGGTTTCAGGTTTTCGAATACATTTTTATCAAAGAACTGTTTAAATTCCGGCTCAATTGCATATTTGTATTTTCCTACTCCGCCATTTGCGTTTACAGTAATTATACCATTATTATAACCATTACAAGTTAAAGGAGTTGCTACCGCATCAGCTGTTAATGAAGTATCCGGTTCTGTTAACTGGAACAATGTTGACACAGTATCACAATCCAAGCTTGTAACTTTTACGATATAATTTCCAATTGGCAAATCTGTAAATGAACCAGGAGTTATCTGTGCTGGAGCTGGGGTAATATCAATTCCTGCAGCATTTTGTAAAGTATAGATGTAATTACCTAAACCTCCTTTTGCCAACACTCTGATAGAACCTGTAGCACCACCTTTACATTTAATGTCAATTTCGCTTGAGCGTTCGAATTCTAATGCCGGAACTGGTGAGAACGCACTCGTGTTAGACACATAGCTTTTACAACCATTAGAATCTTTTACAAAATACTTGTAATCAACTTTTGTAGTTGTTACAGGTAATGTAATATCTACAAAAGAGTTGAATGGTCCTGTGTAATTCGTTCCATCTGCACTATAATAGTATGGCCCATTTCCTCCAGTAGCTGTCAATGTAACCACCGGAACTTGTTTACAACTTTCCGTTTTTTGTATTACTAAAGTTGCTTTTACAATTTCTGGCTGATTGATTGTAACTTTATTAGAGTCATTTGTACAGTTCCACGTATCATTTACAGTAACGTAATATGTTCCTGCTTTTAGACCTGTAAACTGTTTTGCTCCTTGTGATTGCTCAACTGTAACGCTTCCATCAGTTAATACTCCGTGCAGCGTATAAGTATAATTTCCTGAACCTCCGGTAACTGTATTGATTGTGACTATTCCATCTTCATTGTCGAAACAAGTAAGCATTGGTGTAGCACTAATTGTTACATCGATTCGTGTAGGGTTATTTAAAACTACCGGTACAAAATCTTCGCAACCTCCAAAGTCTTTAACATAAACCTGATAAGTTCCATTTGTTAAGCCTGTGAAATCAGGAGAAAGACCATACGGTTTAATAATATCCGTGCCAGATCTTAATTCGTATACATAATCGCTTGGCCATCCGCCTGTTGCTGTTACCGAAATTTTACCATCACCTAATAAACAAGTAATTTCAGAATGCTTTTCGGTAATGTCTAATGCAGCTGTTGGCTGATCTATTTTAAAGTTTTTCGAAACAGTACAGAATGGTGTTCCGCTTAACGTAGCTGTAATTTTATATGTACCTGCTTCCAAATTAGAAATCTTAACCGGTCCGGCAGTAGGAGAACTTCCTCTTTGTACTTCAATTCCTGCAGCATCAAATACTTTATAGTCAAATGGTCCCGCTTCATCAGGATTAAGAGGGGTTGTTGTGATTAATCTGTCGATAAAAGTAACATCAGCACTACCGTTATTACCCGCAAAACAAGTCACATTAACAATTTTATCAATAGTAAGATCGAATGTATTGGGTTCGTTTACATAATGATAGGTCTTCACACTACATTTTGTATCTAAATTCGTTACCGTTACTAAATAATTCGCTATCGGCAAATCAATAAATTTACCATCTGTACTGATTTGTTTAGGATATAAAATTCCCGTTGTTCCATCAGTAGCATTTACATCAACTAAAGTATATTCTAAATTAGTTGGTGCTGTTGCTCCGGTATGACTCACAGAAACCTGAATTTCCTGCAAATTATTACATGTTATTGCTTTGGTTACATCGACCGTTATAAGATCTAAACCAATAAATGGTTTAATTTCTACTGTAGCCGGTGCTGTACCAATACATCCCTTACTATCATAAACATTTACGATATAAGTCCCTCCAGCTAAATCATACTCTGTGTAAAATGGATCAGAGCCTTTGTATACAGGAGTTGGAGTTCCTACTTTAATAAACTCAAAAGTTTTGTAATCATTCGAACCTCCTGTGATACCAGCAACATTTACCGTAATGGTGGCAAAATTAGCATCATTAGTACCTGCAGTACATCCAAATGGAATTACCGCTGGAGCAGGTACAGTTATAATCAATGGTGAATCAACATCTGTTTCTGCTTCTTCAGGACAGCCTCTGCCCGAAAGAACCGTAATTTTATAATGACCAGCTGCTAAATCTTTAAATACATTAGACTCTTGAGATGTAACACCTCCGTCGATACTATACATGTATTTCGGATTATCGTTTACACCTGCAGATGGCGCAGTCATAGTTGCCGTTATTGTTCCGTCAGTAGATCCAAAACAAGTTACTGCTGTTGGAGTTAACGCAAATCCAGTAATTGGGGTAGCATTTTCTATAATCTCAGTAATCATTTTTTTACATCCTGTAACTCTGTCTCTAACATACAATTTATAAGTATTAGGCAGCAATAAAGTGAACGTTGGTGACGGTCCGTAAGTAACATCATCTTTGCTATATTCATAGTCAGTACTTCCGCCTTGCGCTTCTACAGTAATTTCTCCATCAGGATTGTTACAAGTTGACACTTTCTTAGCTTTCACTTTAAGTGATAACTCTTCTAAAATCGTTACTTTGAGCTCATTTGTACATCCGTTTTTATCTCTTACAGTAACAGTATATTCACCTGAATTATCTACTGTAAATGTACCGGTTGGTTGAAAACCATTACCAATACTATATTCAGCACCACCAGCTGTTGTCGCCGTAACTATAAAAGTATAAGTTCCTGTAGGGCTCGGACATGGATCAAATGCATTTACAGCAAGATCATAAGGACTTAAATCCTCAGCAATTGTAACCTCTTCTTTTATTGCACAATCGTTTTTATCTTTTACCCAAACATCCCAGTCTGTATTGGTTGCGGGATCCAGTATTGCAAAACTATCCGGACCATATTTACCTATTGGCGAATCATTTCTCTTAACGAATGCGTAACTGTTTCCTCCACTTCCTCCGGAAATAGAATTTAAATCGATCGAAACTCTTGAACCTGCATTAAAGCAATTTTTAGGAACATTTGTTACTGTAAATCCGGTTAATGCATCTGGTTCTGTAATAGTTACAGGATCAGTTGTAAAATCGCAAACAGGATAAGCCGTTTCTTTTACAAAAACAGTATAAGTTCCTGCCGCTAATAAATCAGGAAGTACAAAAGAACTTGTTGTTGTACTATTACCTACTCCTGTAACCGGTGGAGTTAAAGAAGCTCCTCCTTTGAGGATCTCATAGGTGTAAGGTCCTGCGTAATCAACAACATTAATTTCTATTTGTCCTGTTTTGTTTGTATTACAATCTACCATTGCATACGCATTAGCAGTTACGTTTATTTTGTTGAATACAGGAACGTTATAAGAAGTTGACATTATACTACATGATGTATTATTATCAAAAACTTCAAATTTATAAGTAGCACCTTCTTTTAATGCATCAAACACAAATATTCTGTCAGTAACCGTTTCTAAATTACCAATTGCCACACCATCTTCGTATGCCTTATAAGTAAACTGAAGTGGCGTATTTGTTCCTCCTGCAATAGTAACTGTCATTTCCTGTTTCTTATTTAAACAATCCATTAGGTCACCGTAATCTGCAACAACAGAAATTAATTTAGGGAACGGCTGAATTATGATCTGATCACTAACAATACATCCTTTTGCATCTTTTACATAGTATGTAAACGTTTTTGCCAATTCACTATCTGAAACAGTAAATGTATTTTCATCCTGCCAGCTTGTACCGTCTGTACTGTACTTGTAATCTGTAATTACAGTAGGTACAGCACCAGCACCTCCGCCTGGAGTAACAGTAACTATTTTTTCATTAAAAGTTGTACCAGTACATTTAAAGTCACTTTCGCTTAATGCTATTGTAACTGGTAATGGTGCAAAAATCTCCGTTTGATGTTTGGTTTCGCAACCTTTTGCAGATTTAACAGTCACTTCATAAACACCTGCTGTTAATCCTGTAAATAACTTAGTATTTTTAGTAAGCGCACTTCCTAATGGAGTTGGCGAAATTTTATTCAATGTATAAGTATACGGTGTATCGGTATTTGTTGTTGGCAACTTAACCGTAATAGTTCCGTTGTTCAGGGTTCCTTGAGCACCAGCACAATTTGGTGCTGTATTCGCTAAAGTGAAATCCGGATCTAATGGAATTACCAAATCAATTGTTACATTTTTAGTACAACCTGTATTGAGATCTGTAACAGTAACAGTATAATTTCCTGCTGCCTGATTAATGAATACAGGATTATTTACCTGAACTGGACTTGTAACTAAAGTTGTGTTATTTACTAATGTATATTCAAAATTAGTAACTGGAGTTCTAAATCCTCCTTTTACATCAACAGTAATTATTCCGTCAGCATCTCTACAAGTTGGTGGAGTTGTAAATGAACCTTCAATTTCTAATGGTGCGTAAATATTAATATCTAAAACTGTATTACCACAACCATTAGCGTCTTTAACTCTTACAGTGTGCTCTCCTGACGATACATTAGGAATTGTAAATGACGGTGCTGACTGTCTTTCAAAAAAGCCACCATCTAAACTATAATCATAAGGTCCAACACCTGGATTAGTTAATGTCACTAAGATACCGAATTTACCTTCTGCGGCTGTACACTGACCAGTTGCAACTGCGGTAATTTCTGGTTCCGGATCTTTATCAACTGTAACTGGTTTAACAGCTATACATCCGTATGCATCACGTACATACACTAAATAATTTCCTGCTTCTACATTGAAAACACTTGCTTTATCAGAAGCAAGATCAAAAGATGCTGCCAGTGGACGACTATCTGTTACATCTTCTCCTATTGCACCGTTATCAATTTGAATTTTATACAGATAAGGAATGGCAGGTTTAGGATTTGTTGGATCCGGATCTGCTTCTAATGTTGTTCCTCCTTGAGCAAATGCCTCTATTTTACCGGCGTTTGTGTTACAATGATTAGCATTATTAGGTGAATTTGCATCTAAAGTTAATGGTGTAACCGAACCAGTAATGGTGAATGGAATAGAAGCAATACTACAGCCTTTTAAATCTGGAGTCGTAGTTCTATCTTTTATTTCAGTTACTACAATAATATATTTACCGAATGGAAGCGCTCCAAAATTAGTGATGTCTAAAGTTGAAACCGGTACTGTAGCAGCTGGTACAATACCAGATTGAGCAGGTCCCATTGGTTGCAATGTTAGCTCATTAAAAATTTGATAATCTACATCTGTAGCTACTGTATATTCACTTGAAATTTTGAATGATACATTTCCATCCGCTGTAGGAGGTGTTGTAAAACAAGTAATATTGTGAGCTTCTACATCTCCTTCAACTTTAAGTTTAGAATTTGTTGGAATTTCGTCTTCTGAAGTTTCAAAATAATAACAACCAGTACCTGTACCACCATGTGCAGCATCACTATCATAAACTATAAAAGTATATTTTACTCCTGGTGTCAAATTAGTAAATGTTGCTTTTTTATCTCCTGGTGCTCCTGCAATTCCTGGATTGTCTTCAGGCAACCATGCAAAAGAACCAACTTTATTAGGATAATTTGGAACACTTCCATCATAAATAGCGAAGTAAAACGGTCCATTTCCTATAATACTACTAGGATTAAGAGGGTCTGAGCCAACAGCAACAACTGCCGTACCTCCTGTAGAACAATCTACTGGTGGATTTGATACTGTTATATCTAAATCATCCGGTGGAGAAGCAACTAAAATGTCTTTTATAATTTTAGTACAACCATTTGCATCAGTAATGATAATTTCATAATAACCAAAATTAACTATTTCAAAAAATTGTGTTGAACCATCTTTGTTATCAAACTTTTGATCATAATTGATTCCTTTTACATTATAAGTGTAATTTTTTGTTCCTCCTTCTACAGTGTTAATAATAATTCTTCCTAATGAAACACCGTTATCGCCACAAGTTATAGGTTTTACTTTATAATCTACAACAATTGGATCTGGCTGTTTAATGATGATATCTGTTTTCTCATCAAAACAACCTTTAGCATCTGTTACTCTAACAGTATAATTTCCTGCCGGTAGTCCAGTAGTCTGTGCGCCATAAGATGTATTAGTTGTAGTATTACGAACACTAGTTACGTAAGGTCCTTCTCCAAAATCAGTATCAATTGTCACTGTTATAGAGCCAGATGCCTGGCCATTACAGAAAATAGTTGAATTTGGCGTGGCTGTAAATTGAGGATTTGTTTTTGGCTGAACTGTTCTTGTAGATGTAGTCGTACATCCTTTTGAATCTGTAAATGTAAATACATAGACTGTAGATGTCGTTTTTGGTGTTGTAGTAGTTCCTGCTGCAATACCACTTGCATCTATATAGCTAAATGTTCCGTCAGCAGCCGTAACATTATGTGTCGTTGCAGGAGATTCAGGATTTCCGTCAATTGTAACAGTATAAGTATATAATGGATTTCCTGTTGCTCCCGGAGTACCTCCAGAAACTTTACCTCTAATTTCAACATTTGGGGTATTACATTTAGGACCAGCAAATAAATTGGTATTTGCCGTTAATTCTGTAGCAACTGTTTGTTCTGCTAAATCTATATAACATCCTGTAGATGTGTCAGTAACTCTAATTTTATACTTACCCGGAGCTAATCCTGTAAATGTTCCATTATCCTGTGTTGTTAAACCATTTAGGGTATAGGTATAATTTGCATGTGTATCTGGAGTAACATAAATAGCCGCTTTAGCCGCATCTTTATAACATAAGTTCGTTGTTGCAGTTATACTTGCATTAATTGCTACGATTCCTCCAATTGTGAATGTTCCTGTTTCCTCACAACCTTTTAAGTCTTTAACTGTATAATTGTAAAGACCATCTTCTAAATCAGCAAAATAGTTATCGTTTTCCTGCACAATTGCAGGGCCAGTTGGTGGTGTTACCGTATAAGTATAATTCGTATTCCAGCCTCCAGTTACATGAATAGTAGCGGTTCCTAAATCATCACACGTTTTTGGAGTAACTGTAGCGGGAGTTAAAATCAATTTATCTAACGGCTCAGCTACATGCTGAGTTCTTGAAACAATACAATTTGTAGTTCCATTTGTTACGTCAATTTTATGATTACCAGTATTTAAATTTGAAATGGTGATCTCAAAAGTAGTTCCTGTTGGATCTGTTGTTCCAGTTAGAATATTTGTTGCATCACCATCAATTATGTATGAATAAGGAGTGCCATTACCAAAACCTCCAATTATAAATGTTACTTTACCATTAGATGCTCCTTTACAGATTACAGTATTATCAACTCTACTATTAATAGAAGTCTCCGGTAATTTATCAATCGTATACTCTACTCGTTTCGTACAATTGTTTTCGTCTTTTACTTCAAAAGTATACGTACCCGGAGCAAGATCCGTAAATGTTGTCGTTCCTTGATAAGGTGTTTCAGATGCAGTTGGCAACACAATACGGTATTGGAATGTTGCCATTGTACCTTTTCCTCCGGTTACACTTTCAATCGTTACATCAACTTTATTCGACGGACATTTTAAAGCCGTATGAGAGAAAGTCATAGCTGTTGGAGGAGTTAAAGCCTCTATTGTTCCTGCCGAAACAGTTAACGGACATCCTTTACCATCTGTAATATCTACAGTATAAGTTCCTGGAATAGTGATATCTATAAACTTACCATCTTTATTTGATCCTACTGCCGTATTACCTCTTTTTAATACATACGTATAATCACCGTTTCCATCAGTGGCAGTGGCAGTAATTACTGCTTTTGTATCACATGTATATTTTGGTGACATAACAGCAGAACCCGCTAAAGCAACAGGAGCTGCAATTGTAACGTCTAATTTTCCGATACAGCCTTTACTGTCTTTTACATAAAAAGTATGAAGACCTTCAGATAATCCAGAGAAAATTCCTGTGTTATTTGTAAATGTTGTACCATCATCACTGAATTTATATCCTCCTGAACCTTTTTCTCCAGTTAATACAACAGCTCCGTCAGTCTTACCTTTACAAGAAACATTGGTTTTACTGGTCTCTTTAATTGTAGGATCTGTAATAGGATCTATCTTGACTTTTAATGTTTTTGTACATCCCTGTTTATCTGTAATCAAGAATTCATAATCACCCGATACACCAGTTGTGTAAGTAAATGATCTTCCTGTATCTGCCGGAGACGGGCCATCTAATGTTCCTCCAGCCGGACCTGAAACTTTCGTAATTGTAAACGGAAGATATCCGCCTGTTATATTACCTGTTATTATGGCATCTTTTGTTGTTGGTGAAGAACAGTCCAGTGCCTTAATAGAAGGTGATACTTTTAATTCTGGTTCAATTGTAATAGATATCTCAAGTGACGAACATCCATTATCATCTGTTACAATAATTTTATGAAGTCCTGGTTCAACATTTTTGAAAATATTAGATTTCTGTCCTGGTTCTTTATCCAAACTATAGCTGAATGTACCAGTTCCTCCACTTGCTTTTACTACTAATGTTGCTTTATCAGTTGTATCATAACAATAATCTGTAGCAATATCCAATTCAGCAGTTACATCTGGAGATTTATCTACTTTTATTTCCTTTCCGTCCGGGCTAACACAATCTTTATTGTCTTTTACAAATACAAAATAGTCGCCTGGGTCAACATCTAAGAACTCTCCATTTTTCTGGAAAATTCTGTAAACACCTCCTGCAGCATATCTTAATTCATATTCGTATGTACCTGATCCACCTGTAGCGCTAGCTGTAATAGTAGCCCCTTCAGAACATTTTGCAGGAGTTGTTAAAACTGCTCCGGCAATTATTACTTCTGCTGCTTTAATGGTTGGTGAAGATGTTCTAACACAGGCTGATCCTTCAGGAGTGTCATCATAACGCATTCTGACATCATATGTACCTGCACTAAATCCTTTTACGATTAATGGAGATATTGTTGTTTTTGTCCAATTTGAACCACCATCAGTAGAATACTCATAACCATTAGTAGCATCAAAATTTGAAGCTGTAATAGTAATTTCACCATCAGCTGCTCCTGTAGCACATGTTACATCTTTATTCGTTGCTGCAGATGCAGTAAAACCTTTTCCTGTTGGAATTGAAAAAGGAACATCTACGGTAGTTATACAACTCTTAGGCAATTGATAGACTTTAATATCATCAATCGCAACGTCATTACCACTTGTTTCCTTTAAATTAGAACGAACAATAAATCGTAAAGTCGTATTAGCCTTCGGATCAAGAGTAATTGCCGTTTTAGGGTATTTTTCCCATTTTTCAGATTTCGGGATTCTTCCTGAAGGAAAAGATGAAATTTCATTTCCGTCCATATCCATCAAACCAACTATTAAATCAGGATCAGCCTGACCGTTGTCCTTATTTAATAAATTAAATGCAAAGTATTCGACATTAATTGGCTGATGTGGAATAATATCTTTTATTGTTTTCTCGTACAGAATAGCCGTTACAGGTATTTTGTCTCCAATATTTACAACTAAACATCTTCCGTTTGCTTTTGCAGGTACTGGAGGAGGAGTATGATCACCTGGCTGTAACCAAGGTCCAAAAGGCTGAACAATTCTGGCTGTTACTGAATAATCTCCGTCATTGATTTCTATGCTTCCTCTACATTTCGTTGCCTCTACCTGTCTTTCAAAACAATAATAATCTTTATTGATACCAGGAGATTCAACATCACCACCGTATCCAAAATCTTCCATCAGTAAATTACTGAAAGTAGGAACGGTAACCAATTTATATTCTACACGAACCGTATGCTCTCCAGGTCCAACATTTGGAAATACGTTTGGTGGATTATTGGTATTAGCAACAGTACTTTTATCTAAATAATAATTATACTCAAAATTTCCATTTCCAGGATTTTTTACTGTAACAGTACTTGTAGCACTTCCGTCACAATTGAAATTAACAGGTGTTTTTACTTCAATCTCAGGTTTTACCGGTGGCAATTCTATTGTAATACCAGACATTGAATATATACATCCATTATCATCTTTTATATATACAGTATATGTTCCGGGATCTTTATAAGCGTCGTTTGTTTTAACCCAGGTTTTCTGATCATCAAAACTATAAGTATACGGTTCTACACCTCCTTGTGGATTTGTAATACGAATCTTTCCTTCGCCTGCTGCTCCACAACCTGCTAACTCCGAAACTCCGGCAGAAGCAGTTAATTCAGTTGTAGGCTCACTAATTGTAACTTTTACTGGTGGATCTACACATTCTACTTTATCATAAGTATATTTTACAATTACATTATAATCTCCGGCAGCTAAATTTGAAATTGGTGAAATAGTATTAAAGTTAGTACCATCAATACTATACGAAACATCATAGCCAGAATCTGCAGGGGTTACCACAAATTCTAATTGACCCGTTTTATAACCATAACATTTAATATTAACCGGATTAATTTTTAGAACAGGTTTTGGGGCCATAATCATTGTTACCGGGAGCAACATAACTGAACATCCTTTAGCATCGACAACTTCAATATTGAAGATGCCATCCGCAGGTAATGTTTCTGGTGTAACCACTATTTTAGGATCTGTAACATAATTAGCATTACCATTTATATAATACATATAATATGGTGGCGGTCCCGGCCTTGGAGTTCCTCCGTGTACCGTTACCTCAATTATACCATTATCACATGCTGAAAGCGTTTTAGTAATTTTTGCTTCAGCTGTCAAACGATAATCGAAAACCTCTACTTCTTTAACGACACTACAGCCATTATTTGCAGTAGACATCTCTACCTCATATGTATACCCTGGGTCAACACCTTTAAATAAAATAAAATTATCTGATATAAATCCAGTATTTTGAATCTCAACGTCAGATCCTTTTTTTCTAAGAATAAATTTATAATTACCAGGAACATTACTAATAGTAGCATTTATAGTTCCGAATTCTCCATTACAAATTGGGTGAGTTGCTTTAAGTTCTGTTTTAAATTCAAGCTCTTCAACATTCACATCTACATAAAACGGACATTTTGAAATTTGACCGTTTATTAATACAGTTTGTCTAATTTGAACTTTATAACTTCCTTTGGGAACATCATTGAAGGTACTTTCGGGTTGATAATCAACTCCATTCAGGCTATAAAGATATCCTGAATTTTGAGGTGGATTTGTAACTGTAATACTTCCTTTAGTACCACAAATTATATCTTGCTTTTCAGCTTTAGGATCAAGGTTATTTTGGTAAACATTAAAATAATGAGTAACAAAACAAGTGTTGCCATAATTTACAACCACTCTGAAAACACCTTCTCTGTCAGCAATAAATTTAGTATCGTTTTCTACAACTGTTGTCCAGTTTTTTGCTCCTTCAAAAGGACAGTTCTCTGGATTAGGCTCTTCTTTTGAAGGCACATCTTTTGTTTCCTGCCACGTTACTTTTGTTGCTCCCGTAATTCCTGTATCAATTTCTCTCTTGTCATTAAGACCACATAAGAAGATTTTAGGAAACGGTTTTTTATCCCTGACACAAGCGAAAGCTTCTCCTGTCTCCGGATCAATATTGTCTCCTTTAATCGGATTTTTAATTGTTGCAGCAAGATAATCTGTTACATTAAATGTTTGTTGGATAGGCTCACAATTTTCTGCGCCACTATTGTTAACAGTATATTTTCCAGGTTTGGTAATTGTAACGATTCTATTGTTATCACCAAAAATAAGTCCGTTTGGATCTCTCCATACATAAGTATTATACCCCAAAGCGGCCGTTAAAGTTGCTGTGCCACAAAGTGATACATCTCTACTGAATAAACATTTATCAATACCTACTAAAAAGTTTGTTGCTGTTGGTTCTCCAACATTACATTCTGAAATCGTAGAATAACTTCCTTCTCCAAATCCGTCTGTAGAGGTGTTTTTTACACCATAATATTTAGAATATGCTGTGTTTTCAATTTTGTTTGCACAAGCGTCAATCAATTCATTACAATCATCGACCACTTTTACTTTAAATTTAATAGTGTAAGGATCCAGAGGTCCATTTGTCACAACCAATGCATCAGGTATTGTAAACACAAGTTTTCTTGCAGCTTCGTCATAAGTTGCAGTAATTCTGGAATCCATCGTCATACTGCTAAGACCACCAAAAATTACATTTTTAGGAAGGATGTCTGTAATGGTAAAGTTTTTAGCACTATCATTTCCTTCGTTCTTAAACTTAATTTCGTATTGAAGCTCCTGACTTAAAGTTACTGGCTGTCCATTAATATTTTTGCCATCCTTGTCTAGTACATTTTTTCTCAGTACTATTTTTGGAGCAATAATTTCTACTGACAACGCATTAAAAAACATGTAATATGAATCTGACGAAGTACTTATT
This sequence comes from Flavobacterium frigidimaris, assembly GCA_900129595.1. Classification (GTDB taxonomy): domain Bacteria; phylum Bacteroidota; class Bacteroidia; order Flavobacteriales; family Flavobacteriaceae; genus Flavobacterium; species Flavobacterium frigidimaris. Next base: position 249,796 of record FQWG01000004.1, read on the forward strand.
CTAAGTGTAGCATTTGTCTCATCATTTTGTATAATCTTATTATCCTTGTTGTCTACCTTTACAACACCTGCATCATAACCTAATGTGTTTATGCTGGAAGGAACCCGTCCGCCAAGAATAACATCTCCATCTGTGATACTACTATTAAAAAAATTAGGTATTGTTTTAGGGCGCTTGCCACCAGTAACCTCAATTGGTCGCGTTAGTGAAGATATTGCACCCCAATCAGAAGATTTTGTGCCTTTAATTTCAAGACCATCTCCTTTTAATCTATTATCTCCCTCCAACGCGCTAAATGCTAATTTTACATTTACATCTCCAAAAGGATTGGTTCTAAAACCAGAAATAGGAATATCTAACGGACCATCAGTAGCCCTAATAATACTAAAACCATCAAAACTGGTAATGTATTTGTTTGGAAGCAAGGGGTCTTTGTAAATAATAAAAATACTCCATCCTGCAGAGTTACCTCCTCTTCCATTATCTAACTTTCCTTCAGAACATATTACGTCAGCTATAGTATAAACTCCTTGTTTAGCAGTCTTAACTTCGTCTGTAATTTCAACATAACAAGCATATGGTTTAGAAACATATGCATTATCTACACCAGTAGCACCTTCATCCCACATTAAATCACCGGTAAGCTCTTTATATTTTGCTCCTGCTTCTGGTGTTTTTAATTTAACTTTGTTGATGTTTTTTCTGTCAGTACCTTGATAAGTTCCTCCCCAATACAAAGCTGCATAAACAATCTCGTAACAAGTTTCACTCGCTTTTGGAATTGTTAATGTTGCTGAACTTGAATTTTTAGTTGTGTTATCAGTATCGATATCAATATATTTCATATTGAATTCATCGTTTACATAACTGTCATCCCCAATGTCATTATACGGATCTTTAGGAACTTTAGTTGAAGTTTCCCTATTTAGTATATTGTTACCAATAACCAAAATATCTCCATTTAAACTAGTTGCCTTTCTCGGAGTAAACCCCTTTCGTAACTGGGCATGAGAAGAAATACTAAGCAATATAAATACAGCTGCAATAAATACTTTAAAAATAGTAGGTTTTTTCATAATCTTTTTTGTTTACTTACATCTTATTTACTAAGGGGCGTTAGTGAATAAAACAATTAGTATTCTATAACATTTATTATAAGATCCTTCTTAAAAAAGAAGGATCGGCTTTACTTAATCTTTTATTAATTCTCCACTTTTACGATCGCCATTTTCCCGTTGTATGGCTTGGTTCCTTTTGCTTCTAATGCCTTAGTTGCTTCCGGTAAACCATCGAATTTCTCGTAGTAGATGTAATACTTGCTTGTTGTCACATTATAAAAGAAATTAACATCTGAACGTCCCGCGGCAACAGCCTTAGTCAGGAACTGATCTCTTTTTTCGACACTGTTGTGAACAGCAATAATTAGATAATAACCACTATCAGAATTTTTGATATTCTTGATAATCTGCATGTTCGACTGGTCTTCACCAAAATCAAAATCACTTGCGGTTAAAGGTGTACTGCTTATTTTTGTCGTTTCTTTTATACGTTTAAGGGCAGCAACGTCCTGCGCATATCTTCCCTGATCATTCTCATAAGCGGCACGTTTGATTCTACGTTTTTTCTCGATTTCAGTTTCTGCTTTAATACGCTCCAAATTCGACAATAGGGTTGCACTGTCCTGCTCCATTTTTAATTGGGCAGCTTTCAACTGATTGATCTTATCAAGATATGCTTTGTTTAAAGCATCATTTTTATTCGGGAATTTCTTGAGTCTTTCGTTATATAAATTAGTCAACTTAGCGATTTCCTCTTTTTGAGCTCTGTTGGCATCAGCAAGCTGCGATTTTAAAGCCTCTAACTGACTATTTTCAGCCGCAACGCTTTTGAACGGTTTTGGCTCTTTATAAATTCCTTTTTCGCTTAAATCATTCTCTTCTTTTAAATCATTCAAATCCCTTTGTTTATTGGCCACGGTTGTATTAAACTGCGATAATAAATCTTTCTGATTTTTAGTTGAACTCTCAATAGACAGCGTTAAATCTTCTATCGCTTTAGCCGTATCATCTTTAGTAGATGCTGCTGCTTTTGCAAGTGCATCTGCTGCTAATTTAGCCTGTAAAGCTTCTGCATCTGCTTTCGCTTTTGCATCACCCAACAGTTTCGCCTCACGTGCTTCTTCTGCTAATCGCAATTGTCTTATTTCTTCTTCAGCTTTTAATTTTTCTGTCGCTTCGGCATCGGCTTTGGCTCTTTGATCTGCCAGTAATTTGGCCTGAGCTGCCTGCATATCTGCTTTGGCTTTAGCATCAGCATCCAGTTTTGCTTGTAAAGCTTCCGCATCGGCCTTCGCTTTGGCATCTGCAGCTAATTTTGCCTGAAGTGCCTGAGCATCTGCTTTTGCTTTTGCATCGGCAGCTAGTTTTGCCTGTAGTGCTTCTGCATCTGCTTTCGCTTTGGCATCTGCGGCCAATTTAGCCTGAAGTGCCTGAGCGTCTGCTTTCGCTTTGGCATCTGCGGCTAGTTTAGCCAAACGCGCCTCTTCAGCTTCTTGCAATTGTTTCGCTTCGGCATCGGCTTTGGCTTTTGCAGTTGCTTCTGCGTCAGCTTTAACTCTGGCATCGGCAATTAGTTTTGCTTGTAGTGCTTCCATATCTGCTTTTGCTTTCGCATCAGCAGCTAATTTTGCCTGTAAAGCTTCAGCATCGGCCTTCGCTTTGGCATCTGCAGCTAATTTTGCTTTTGCAGCAGCTTCTGCATCGGCTTTCGCTTTGGCATCTGCGGCTAATTTTGCCTGAAGAGCTTCGGCATCCGCTTTGGCTTTTGCGTCTGCAACTAATTTTGCCTGTAAAGCTTCAGCATCAGCCTTCGCTTTGGCATCTGCAGCTAATTTTGCTTTTGCAGCAGCTTCTGCATCGGCTTTCGCTTTGGCATCTGCGGCTATTCGTGCTTCTCTTGCTTCAGCATCAGCCTTGGCTTTTGCATCTGCAGCTAGTTTTTCTTTTAAGGCAGCATCTTCAGCGGCTTTAGCTTTTGCATCTGCAGCCAATTTTGCTTTTGCAGCAGCATCTATAGTTGCTTTCGTTTTTGCAGCAGCAGCAGCAGCAGCTTTCGCTTCAGCAGCTAATCTTGCCTGAAGGGCATCTGAATCTGCTTTGGCTTTTGCATCAGCAGCCAAAATCGATTGTAAATCTGCAGCTTCTGCTTTCGCTTTAGCATCTGCTTTACGTTTTGCTTCAGCAGCATCTGCTTTCGCTTTCGTATCTGCTTCTAACTTTATTCTTAATGCTTCGGCATCAGCTTTCGCTTTGGCATCCGCTTGTAATTTTGCTTTTGCAGCAGCTTCAGCATCGGCTTTGGCTTTTGCATCTGCAGCTAGTTTTGTTTTCAACGCTTCTGCATCAGCCTTCGCTTTATCAGCAGCCAATTGCGCCTGAGTCTTTTGATTAGCTACGACTGGTTTATTTGCACTGGCAGCTTGCGCTCTTGCAGCCGCGGCGGCATCAACTCTGGCTTTATTATCTGCTGCCAACTTTATTCTGCGTGCTTCAGCATCGGCTCTCGCTTTATCCGCAGTCAATTGTGCCTGTGTTTTTTGCTCTGTAGCAACTGCTCTGTTTGTTGTTGCTGTTTGTGCTCTTGTTGCATCTGCTTTTGCTTTTGCATCTGCGGCTAGCTTAATTTTTAAGGCTTCAGCATCGGCTTTAGCCTTATTATCTGCTAATAGTTTTGCTTTCGCCGCAGCTTCGGCATCAGCCTTCACTTTTTCAGCAGCAGCCAATCTTATTTTAATGGCTTCGGCATCTGCTTTAGCTTTAGCTTCAGCAGCAAGTCTTGCAGTTTCTACACCACTTACTCTTGTTACTGGTGCACTTTTTGGCTTAGCCATTACTGCTTTTGGCTTCGAAGGATCTATTAATGAACCTTCTTCATCATCGCCGTAATAATAATTTTTACTTTTAAATCTATATGCAATTGCAAATTCGTGAGAACCTCCCATATTGGTGAAGTTGCCCATTCCTCTTTCGTAATTGTATTCGATAGCTATGCTGGGAGAAATATTAATACCCAAACCGGCTGAAATTCCGTATAACGTATTATAACCTGCCTGAGCCCAGACTCCTTGCGGAATGGCAATCATGGCAAGTCCGGAAATTACTGTTTTATCCTGTTTGATTTCTGTCTTTACGATTCCTGAAAATTTACTTCTGTCAAAAAAACCGTAACTATCAAGATATCCAGTATACATAGCATGCAACTCGATGGCTCTTTCAGGGTCTTCTTTTACGATACCCGATCCAAAATTGTAAAGAATTAAATTGTTTACAGAAACCCCAAAATCAAGAAATGCTGTTCCGTAGTTGATACCCGGATTAACCGTTAATAAAGTGTTTGAAGGATAATCACCATTTAAAAGTGTTGGATCATCAGATATAATTTTTCCTTTGTTTAATCCACTTTGGTAAACTCCAACGTTCATACCAAAAGTTAAATTACTGTCTTGTTCTAAAACGATGTTATGGGCAAAATTTCCTATTCCGCCAAAAACGGTCATGATACCATAATTCTGTTGAAATAAACCAAAAGCAAAGGCTTCATTTTCTCTAAAACGGCCTGAATAATTGGCTAAGTAAGTATTGGGTGCATTCTCAAATTGTACCCATTGTCTTTTATTATAAAAACTTGCATAGGCATTGGTTTCACGAACAAAACTAAACGTTGGGTTGATTAAATATCTGTTAAATTTTAAAGAATTTCTTATAGGTAATGAAAACGAAACAACTCCATCCTCAGTAGCTGTCTGTGAATAGAGTGTATTTGAAAAACCGTAAAATAAAGTGATGAATAGTAAAATTTTCTTCATATTATCGTATCACAGTTATTGATCCTTTTTTCTCACCTGCGTCGCCTTTAATGACATAGTAATATACCGGATTTACATTTTTAAAATTTATTGAAGTTTGAGGCCAGTCTCCCTGATAATTGTTAACATCAAGAACCATATCACCATTCGAACTTATAATCATAACCTTGGTATTTGCATTTTTGTATTCATCCGGGATATTCCAATACGGACTGGCACCGCTCAGACTAATTATGTTTGGAATAACTGAAGACGGGCCTGCTTTTCCTTTGGCTTGAAAAATAAATTCTTTAGAAGATATACAACCTGAAGACTGCGAAATTCTCACTTTATACGTACCAATAGCGGCTACCAAATAACTGCCTGATGTAGCACCTGAAATAAGATTGTTATTTAAATACCATTCGTAAGTTGGACTTGTAGCATCTGTTGTAACGCTAACGCTTAAAGTTTCTCCTTCTTCAAGTTGAAACTCATCAGCAACATCAATACTGGCAGTAAAACCGTTACTTTTTAGATCAATTGATCCGGTTGCAACACAGCCACCAAAATCGACATCTACAGTATATATTCCGGCTTCTGTTGCTTTAACAGTGCGGGTATTGCCACCAAAGTCTTTACCATCTTTTTTCCATGTGTACTTATTACCGCTAGTTGCTGTTAGTACAGTACCATCTGTACTTGCACAAAAAGGGTTTCCTAAACTTGATACAACCGTAACTGATGAACCAGATGCGACTGATGTAACGGTTACACGATTGGAATACGATTCAGAACTACATGTTCCGTAATTTGTTTCTACATAATAAACTCCCGGAGAAGTTACAGTATAACTTGGTCCCGAAGCTCCTGCAACAAGAGTGGGAAGTGTAGTTGTACCATTATCTCTGTACCAGTTATAGTTTAAAAATTTATATTTTAATGGTGAATCAGGATTTTTAATTTCATCATCTATAGTCAGTGTATAACTACCACCTGCACAAAATGCGGCACTACCACTAAAATTATTTATGGTATACTGCCTGTCATGTGCCCTGTAATAAATTGGAAAAGAATTTTTAAGTCCAAAAGAAACAAACTTGCTACTTGAAAATCCAGTAGTAGAGACTCTAAGACTATACGTATCAGATCCCGGAAGATTGGTAGGAACAGAAAAAAGTATTTTCTTCTGATTACCTGAAGGATCTGAAACTGATATTGTATTTGCAGTAATTATATCCACAAAATTGTTAGTTGAAAGCTCAACCACAAAAACTGTTCCTGCAGGAAATCCGGTATAAGTGAACGTTGCACTATATTCGTTACCACCAGAACCCGCACAGATTCTGTCAAAGTCTAAAACCTGTGGATTAATCGCTTTGGTCTGCGCATACACATTTGATTTAGCAAAGAATAAAATGCTAAATAAAATAATAGTAATAAGTGTGGTATTTTTTGGGGTATTTTTTCGAATCATATAGTGCGTTTTCGGGCCAGATCTATATTCTCAAAAAATAAAATATCAATAAATGTTTCAGAAAAATCATATCTGTAGTTCTCAATAATGTCTTTTGCAAGAACGGAATAAGAAGCTGCTACTGATTGATCTCCTTCACATTTTGGAGTACGTTGATTATCCAGATCAGTTGCGATAGGAAGGCTATCCTTGGGGATGGATAGCCCTACTATAAACTGATTAGAATTCTCTAATTGACCGCTACTATTACTAGTATCAGTTATGTCTTTATTTTGGTTATTTGACGCAGTCATGTTGCATATAGCAGCAATAGGATGTGGTACTTTCTCTATTGAACTTTGTGCATATAGACTTAACGTAATAGGTGAAACCAAAAATATTATATTTAAAAAATATTTTTTTGTAGATTGAGCCATTATGTCTTGATCTTTATTTGGTCCGGTTTAAGACGAATACATAAATTGTGTCTGGGGACTTTATTAATAAAATTTACGCGTTGAAATAAAAATCTAAATCTATTATCTGTTTCCGCTTGAAGCAGTGATTTTTCCTAATTGTAGTCTGAAATCTGGTTTTTTAGCATTAAAAATATCAATAAATGTTTCTCTGTTACTGCTTTGAGAGTACACGTTGAAGAAAACACTGTTTCCATACCAGCTCTCTAAATCTTCATTGTTAGAATTGTATTCTGTAAAGATATTTCCTTTACATAGGTTAAAATACATTTCCTCGAATTTGATTTTTTTAAGGTTGGCATCATTGATTTCTGTTTTACTGTCTAATAATACTGCCGGATTAAATCCAGAGATTACACTTCTTTTCATTTCAAGAGAAGCATTCTCAGCAACATAAACAGCCTCTTTTACTAAACCTGCCTGAATATCAGCATTAATATTTTCGCTGTCATTAAGCATTGTAATATTAGTTGCAACTACTAAAGTTTGTTTTTTAGTAAAATCTGTTTCGCTTTTCTTTTCGTATGATTTCACTTCCATACAACGGGATCCGTCTTTAGTACTTGAGAAGTATGAAGATCTCACTGCAAGTGAGTTATAGAAACGACATTGCACTCCCTGAGAAAATTTATAATCGTCGTTGATCGATTTATAAGAAACAAATTTTGTAGCATTTACATCTCCGCCTAAGAAACCAAATGAGTCACCACCAGCGTAGCTCACCATAATGTTTTCAAGTATTGTCTTGTTACCAACACCAGCCAAAGTTAAAGCATTGAAAGTATCTGATCCCTTCACTTTTTTACCTGCAAATTCGATTCTCACAAATCTTAGAATTCCTGAATTTCCGGCAACGTTATCACCTCCATAAGTAGTAAGTGACGGGTCAAGGTCCAGGTTATAAGATCCCATGTTTCCAAATTTATTGATCGGAGCATCACCAAGAATTACAACTCCACCCCAGTCTCCAGCTTTTTTCTGGCTGCGGTTTGAAGTAAATACAATTGGGTCAGTCTCTAAACCATCAGCAATAAGTTGTGCACCTTTTGTAACTACCAAAGTTCCTTTAGTTTCGAAATCACCAATAATCAAAGTTCCCGGTTCAATCGTTAAAACAGCATTGTTTGTTACATAAACATTGCCTTGCAAAACATAAATATTCCTCTTGAGCAATTTAGTATTAACAGAAATATTTCCTGCTAAAATTTGATTTGCTTCTCCATACTCTATTTTGTTAGGCTTAAATTCGGTCCAGTTATTCAACCAGTTGTTGTAGCCCATAATTCCTTTCTCTTGCTGAGCACTCATAGTAGTGACTGTCAAAAGAACGCAGATCATTTGAGTAATTTTTTTCATGATAAGGGGGTATTACGGTTAATAATAATTTGGGTATGCGTAAAAAACTCATCTCGAGTTTTCTGACTTTGCCAGAACACATCAAGGACGAGTTGTTTTTTATCTCTTCTTAAAGCGCTGCGTAAAATCAACCCATTTACGTAAACATTCTAAAAAAAGTTTTATAAAATATATTTTCTATTACATTTCGTTCAACTCATTGAACTCGTGTAAAGATTTTAATGTGCTTTCGTAAAATAAAATTGCTGCAATTAAGTTTCCTTTATCAGAATACGGCATCATTTTTCTTTGAAACTCTACTGTTGTATCTAAAAATGTATTGGTACCAACAGCCTGAGCATCTAATACTTTTTTGTGTTCGTTATCGTCCGGAATACCTAAGTCTGCCATCGTGACACCTGGTTTAGTAACCAAAGCAATGTAAGGGAGAGTTTTTACTAAAACTTTTATACGCTCGATGTATAATTCCAAAAGTTCTCCTTTTTGCATACCACTCAATTCTTTTTGATCGTGATATTTACGAATAAGAGCCGTTGTACTAATTATACTTCTAGGAGCATTTTTAGCCTGAGCTGAGATAGCCCCGGTTGTCAATATAAAAAGTGCACTAAATAAAATAATTTTCCCTTTCATAGATTCTTATTAAGTAGGTTATTGATGAAAACAAAAATATATAAATTAACTCAAATTGCAACTTTATTGATTTCTTTTTTCAAAAAAAAACCTTAAATAAACCTTAAAAATCAGCGCTATGTCGAGAAAATGTGCGTTTTAACGGCTTTTTTGTTAAAATTCTTAAAACAAAAACCGTAAGACATTACTTGCTAATCATTAAATTTACAATATATTAATAACAAAAAAAAACTTACGTTTATCGATTTTCCGAAAAAACTATTAACAAAAAACTATTGATATCTCCTCTATTTCTTCTTTTTATTAACAAAACTTCGTTAATAAACCACAAAAAAACAGGCGAAAAAACTTCATTCTGGCATAAATAAAAGGCAGCTGGTAAACTTTTTGTCTAAAATTTTTGACTACATCATTTTCTTCTATCTTTGCTTCATGCAATTTTCTCAAATTTTAGGTCAAGATTACATCAAAAGTCACTTGATAAAAAGTGCGGCTTCCGGACGAATACCTCATGCGCAATTGTTTATTGGGCCTGAAGGAAGCGGTACCTTATCAACTGCAATTGCTTATGCGCAATACATTTTGTGTAACAATACAGGAAATGAAAACTCAAACGGAAATGATTCCTGCAATTTGAAATTTCAAAACTTATCACATCCCGATCTTCATTTTATTTATCCAACAGTTACTACTGAAGATGTAAAAACAAAACCAAAAAGTTTAGACTTCATTCAGGACTGGCGCACATTTATTCAGGAAATGCCTTACGGAGGATTATTTGACTGGTATAAAATTTTAGGTGTTCAGAACAAACAGGGAGAAATAAGGGTCGAAGATGCCCAGGAAGTTTTAAAATCACTTTCGTTGAAATCATACGAAGGAGGGTATAAAATTATGATTATCTGGATGGCGGATAAAATGAATATTGCCGCTTCTAATAAACTCTTGAAACTCTTAGAAGAACCTTCAGATAAAACGATATTTATTCTAATTTCTGAAAACGAAGAAGACATTATACAAACCATACGTTCTCGCTGCCAGGTTATTCACTTTAACGGATTACCCGAAAAAGTAATTGCTGAAGCATTGGTTTCTCAGGAAAATACAGACGCTAACTTAGCTAAAAAGATTGCGCATCAGGCACAGGGAAATTTCAGCAAAGCCCTGCATCTTTTAAAAGAAGATGATTCAGAATATCCTTTTGAGCAATGGTTTGTAAACTGGGTTCGCGCCGCTTTTAGGGCAAAAGGTAATGCAGCTGCTATTCAGGACCTGATTTCCTGGAGCGAAGAAATTGCCGGTCTGGGCCGAGAAAGCCAGAAAAAATTCATTCAGTTCTGTATCGAAATGTTTCGTCAGGCACTTTTGCTCAATTACGAGGCACCAACTTTAGTTTACATTGAACCTAAAGTCGAAAAATTCAAACTCGAAAATTTTGCGCCTTTTGTAAACGGAAATAATATTCACGAAATTTTCAAGGAACTTTCAGATGCCATGTATCACATTGAAAGAAATGGAAATGCAAAAATAATCCTGACGGATTTGTCTATAAAACTGACTCGTTTAATTCATAAAAAATAGTTTTCAAATGAATAATAATGTTGCCTCCATTTTACTATTAGCCTTTTTAGCCTTAACCTTCTTACAATCAGGATATGAAAAAATCTTTTATTGGAAAGATAATGTAGAATGGCTTAAAGGGCATTTTGCTAAAACACCACTAAAAAACCAAGTACCGCTTGCACTTTTGCATCTTTTAATTCTTGAATTAATTTCCGGAATTTTATGTGTAGTTGGTGCCATACAATTACTAACAAATAGTGGACGAGAATTTGGTTTTTACGGAGCCATTTTTTCTTGTATCTGTTTATTGATGATGCTTTTTGGGCAAAGATTAGCCAAAGATTATGACGGTGCGAGAACCATTGTAATTTATTTTATCCCGGCCGTTATGGCTGTTTACTGGTTGAATTAAACTGATCGAAATTATTTAAAAAAATAAGCCACAGATTTCGCAAATTCACACCGATTTTTAAATCTTTTTAATCTGTGGCAAAAAATAAAATTTTACATTAAAAAAATGAATCCAAAACACCCTTCAGAATCTCTAACTGTATTAACTGATTTAGTTTTACCGAGCGAAACAAATCCTTTAAATAACCTTTTTGGAGGTGAATTATTGGCACGTATGGATCGCGCAGCCAGTATTGCCGCCCGCAGACATTCGCGCCGAATTGTAGTTACAGCATCTGTAAATCACGTTGCTTTCAACAGGGCCATTCCGCTTGGAGCCGTAGTAACAATAGAAGCAAAGGTTTCCAGATCTTTTAAAAGTTCTATGGAAGTTTTTATCGATGTCTGGGTAGAAGACCGTGAATCCGGAAGCAGAACCAAAGCCAATGAAGCCATTTATACTTTTGTTGCAGTGGATGATAGCGGAAGACCTGTTGAAGTTCCGCCAATTGCGCCGGAAACTGAGCTTGAAATACAACGTTTTGAGGCTGCTTTACGTCGTAAACAATTGAGTTTACTACTAGCCGGGAAAATGAAACCTTCAGAAGCAACAGAATTAAAGGCTTTATTTTTATAGTGAAAATTGTGACAATTTAGAACAATTTGAGAGAATCAAACTTCAAAAAAAAGAACTAATTTTACAAAATACAAGCCTGATACAAATCTAAATCAGTAAGTTATCATTTCTGGTTTGTTTTTGAGAATGAATTATAAAAATTTACATGAAAGAAAAAGAAAAAAAAGAGATGAGTTCAGAGAAAGAAGCCAAATTAAAAGCGCTACAACTTACGCTTGACAAACTAGATAAAACGTACGGAAAAGGAACCGTAATGAAAATGGGCGACAAAGCCATTGTAGAAGTTGAAACGATTTCTTCAGGTTCTCTTGGTGTTGATTTAGCACTTGGAGTAAATGGTTACCCAAGAGGAAGAATAATCGAAATTTACGGTCCTGAATCTTCTGGAAAGACTACTTTGACTTTACATGCAATTGCTGAAGCTCAAAAAGCGGGCGGAATTGCAGCTTTTATAGATGCTGAACATGCTTTTGACAGAAATTATGCCGAGAAATTAGGCGTTGATATCGAAAACTTAATCATTTCTCAGCCTGACAATGGTGAACAAGCTTTAGAAATTGCCGAAAACTTAATTCGTTCAGGAGCAATTGATATTGTCGTTATTGACTCGGTTGCTGCATTGACTCCAAAAAGTGAAATCGAAGGTGAAATGGGAGATTCTAAAATGGGTCTTCACGCACGTTTGATGTCTCAGGCTTTAAGAAAGTTAACAGGAACTATTAGCAAAACAAATTGTACTGTTTTCTTCATCAACCAGTTGAGAGAGAAAATTGGTGTTATGTTTGGTAATCCTGAAACTACAACGGGTGGTAACGCCTTAAAATTCTACGCTTCTGTACGTCTAGATATTCGTCGTTCTTCTCAGATTAAAGACGGAGAAAATGTTATCGGAAACAGAACTAAAGTTAAAATCGTTAAAAACAAAGTGGCTCCGCCTTTTAAAACTGCTGAATTCGACATTATGTATGGAGAAGGAGTTTCTAAAACAGGAGAAATTCTTGACTTAGCGGTTGAATTTGAAATCGTTAAAAAAGCAGGATCATGGTTCAGCTACGGAGATACAAAATTAGGACAAGGTCGTGATGCTGTAAAATCTTTAATAAAAGATAATCCGGAATTAGCAGATGAATTAGAAATTAAAATTAAAGCGCATATCAAAGAACTAGCAAACGCTTAAAATCATAATAGTGAGTACTTTACTTGCTTATTTACATCAAACCCGACAGTTTTAAAAAACTTGTCGGGTTTTTTATTTTTAGAAATTAAAAAAAATGACGCAACCTTTTTTAAATAGCTTCATCTATTAAACAGACATAAGATTTGGTGTTAGCCATAACGCCCATTCTGAAGTTTTTTTTAGGATAAATTTGGTTGTTTATTCAATAGAAATCCGTTAGCTGTTTGGTGCTAGCGGATTTTTTATCTTTTATTTAAAAAAAAGATAACTTTTTCGACGCAACCTTTTTCATCATTTACTCTCTATTATATTGTGACGTTAACTTGAGTTCTAACCAAACTCTTTATTATCAACCGTTAATATTTTTAACCATGAAAGAAAAAATAGAAGTGTTGTACAGTAAAAACCGTAGAAAAACCAAATTAAAATTTAAAAAAGTATTGCGTTTTATTTCTGAAAAGATCATTCACAGATAGTACTGAATATAAAATGGGGGATTTTAATTCAAAAGAAAACCCGGCAATTTAAAAGTTGTCGGGTTTTCTAATTACTCTTTTACTGCGTTTTTCTTCTTCTTGAATTCTAATAATCCTTTGTAAATCAGCTGTCTTACTTCATCACGAAGTGTTTTTCTATTTTCGCTGGTTAATCCCTGTGTTTCAACAAAAGTTAATATTTTGACGCGCATTTTTCCTGGGCTTCCACTCATAAAAGTATAGGAGAATCGTTCTTTATTATCTGCAAAAACAATCGGAACAATAGGAATTTGATGTTCAATCGCCAGTCGAAAAGCGCCATCCTTAAACTCATCCAGTAAAATAGATTCATCATCAGGAACTCCTCCCTCAGGAAAAATACAAATACTCAGTCCCTGATTTAGCCGGTCCTGTGCTCTCTTGAAAACTTCATTTTTACTTTTCGAAGAATTTCTGTCTACCAGAATGCAAGTCCTTTTATAGAAAAATCCAAACAATGGAATTTTCGAAAGTTCTTTTTTACCCACAAAAACAAAAGGATTTCTCACCACGGCCAACATCAGCATAATATCTGTCATTGAAGTGTGATTCGCCACGATCATATAGCTTTTATTCCTGATTAGTTTCTGCTCACGTTCGACTTTATAATAGAAACCCATCCCAAAAAGGATAAATTTAGCCCAAATGCGGGCCATTTTAAAGAAATAGGGATAACCACTCTCAGACACAATAGAAATCAGCAAAAACGGCAACATAATCAATATCGGAATGGCCATTAAGATATAAAACCAAATGCGCCATAAAACCCAAAAAATAATCTTTAATCCTTTCATGGTTTCAAATGTAAGAAAACAGAAATTAATTTAGATTTTTAGATCGTTAGATTTTTAGAATATTAGACTTTCTTTTTAAATTAATCTTTAAATGAACGATATCTTCAATAATCTTTGCTGACTTTGCGAAAAACTTTGCGAACTTTGCGGTTAAAAAAAATAAACTTGCAATCTTTGCGGTTAAGAAAAAAACTAGAATGGCAAAAATACTTACTGGTGTTCAGAGTACTGGAACGCCACACTTAGGCAATTTATTGGGAGCAATTATTCCGGCAATCGAATTATCAAATGACCCGGCAAACGAATCTTTTTTGTTTATCGCTGACTTACATTCGATTACACAAATTAAAGACGGCAAAACTTTGCGCGAAAACACTTTTAGTGTAGCCGCAGCATGGCTTGCTTTTGGACTGGATATCGATCGTGTTACATTTTACAGACAATCAGATGTGACCCAAACAACTGAATTGACCTGGTACTTAAGTTGTTTTTTTCCATTTCAACGTTTGACTTTGGCACATTCTTTCAAGGATAAAGCCGATCGTTTAGACGATGTAAACGCTGGTTTGTTCTCTTACCCGATGCTAATGGCAGCCGATATTTTATTATACGACGCTGAATTTGTTCCGGTTGGTAAAGACCAATTGCAGCATTTAGAAATTACTCGCGATGTTGCTTCTCGTTTTAATCATCAAATGGGAGAAACGTTTGTAATTCCGGAGGCTAAAATTCAGGAAGACAGCAAATTGATTCCCGGAACAAACGGTGGAAAAATGAGTAAGTCTGCAAATAATATCATCAACATTTTTATGGATGATAAAACGCTCCGTAAGCAGGTTATGAGCATCGAAACGGACAGCACACCACTTGAAGACCCTAAAAATCCGGATACTTGTAATGCATTTGCGATTTATTCATTGTTAGGAACTGAAACCCAAATCGCTGAAATGAGAGCCAATTATTTAGGCGGAAATTACGGTTACGGTCATGCCAAACAAGCTTTATTTGAATTGATTACAGAAAAATTTAAGACTGAAAGAGAAAAATACAATTACTATATCAATAACCTTGACGAAGTGGATACTTTACTAAAAAAAGGGGCAGCAAAAGCTTCTTTAGTTGCTGATGGCGTTCTGGTAAAAGTTCGCGAAGTACTTGGATTTGGAAAATAATATTCTAAAAGCGGCAGGTTTATCCGGAATATTCCGGATAAACCTGCCGCTTTTTTATTTATAAATGCTGCCTTTTTGATTCATCGAAATATTGAGAAAAATATTTACCAAATACCTGTTTGCTCTTCTGATAACCCTTTTTACATTGGGCTTTTTATTGGGTTATTTATTTGGAGATGAACAGTCTTATACAATAAATAAAACTGTTGGCTGGGCGTATACTCTTTCGAATCAAATTTATCTGACTGCATTTTTTGTATGCTCACAAAGTCTTTTTATTCTTGGATACCTCCTATTATTTCTTCTTCGGCGAAAGACAAATTATTACCTTTCTTTAGCCCATTTCGAGATTATTATATTGACAATCTACCTCATGTCTTCCGAAAAATTAATTCTTTCGTTAATTTTTTGCATTCTTTCTGTAATCCTTTTTTTCATAAACCTTTTTAAATCACATAAATAGAATTTACAATTGTTTATATCGCTTCAAATAATTTCCCCGGTAATGGTCTGATCAGGCCTTTCAGTTCCATATTCAGTAATAATCCGGAGATTTTATAAATAGGAAAATCACATGTTAACGCTATAATATCCAGCAATTCTTTTCCATTTTTCAAAAGAAAGTCATACACTTTTTGTTCATCAGGCTCCATCTCTACAAACAACTGTTTCTGAATAGTTTTTTCTTTGTTTCCAATGTCCCAATTGAGGATATAAACCAAATCAGCAGCACTTGTCAGTACATTTGCTTTTTGAGTCTTAATTAGGTTATTACAGCCCTGACTGTACTTGTCTGTCACTCTTCCGGGAACGGCAAAAACATCACGATTGTAATCATTGGCCAGATTTGCCGTAATCAACGAACCTCCTCTGTCTGCTGATTCTATGACAATTGTAGCTTCTGTCATACCGGCAACAATGCGGTTTCTGCGTACAAAATTCTCTTTATCAGGATTTGACGAGCTCCAGAACTCTGTAATAAAACCGCCATTTTCTTCTATTTTGGCAACATATTTTTTATGTGATTTTGGATAAACCTGATTCAGACCATGTGCTAAAACACCAATGGTCTGCAAATTAAAATCAATTGCCAGTTGGTGCGCTACAATATCAACTCCATAAGCAAAACCACTCACGATTACAGGATCAAGCGGCGCTAAATCCTCGATAAGCTTCCTGCAAAACTCCATTCCGTACGATGTTATCTGCCGGGTTCCAACAATACTGATTATTTTTTTGTTTTTTAAATTAATATTTCCTGAAGAAAAAATCAAAACCGGAGAATCGAAACAATGTTTCAGACATTCAGGATAATCCTGATCCTGAAAAAAAGACACCTTTACATCATTTGATTTTATAAATTCCAGTTCACGATTTGCTTTGTCAAAAATGCTATTATCTTTTAAATTCTTTAATAAAACAGATCCAACTCCGTCTATATCAGCAATTTGATTTATTTTGGTTTTAAAAACATTTTCGGCATTACCACAATGCATCAGCATTTTTTTTGCCATTATATCTCCTACTCCGTCCACTTTTAATAAGGCTAATAAATAAAATAAATCTTGATCTGTCATGAATTGAATACGGTTTAATGGCGGCGAAAAATAGCTTATAAAACAAATCCTAAATTGTAATTTGAAGCACGGCAAAGATATAAATTAGAAGTAAATTCTTTCAAATAAATAAAAAATAAAGATATACGAATACTTTCGCAAAAATCTTTCTATAATGTAACTCACTGGAGAATAATGAACTGTAAAATTATTCGAATTGTTAATAAAAATTGTGAATAAAATTTTGATAACTATATTCGTTGCATAACTTTGTTACTATGAAAATCGAAAATTATATAGCACAGTTATTGTATCGTTATCAGTGTGTAACGGTTCCAGGGTTTGGAGCATTTTTAACCGAAATTCACTCGGCACAGCTGAATGAAAGTACAAATTCGTTTTTTCCACCCAAAAAATCAATCTCTTTCAATAGTCATTTAAAAAATAATGATGGACTATTAGCAAATCATATTGCTAATGCAGAAAAGACATCCTATGGTTTTGCAGTAAGCGCTATTGCTTATGAAGTTGCAAACTGGAAAAAAACATTAGAAGAAAATGGCTTTATAAGTCTTAAAAATATTGGTGAAATGCGTCTTAACGCAGAGAAAAACATTGTTTTCACACCTAACGATCAAACGAATTATCTGGCGAGCTCTTTTGGACTAAGCCCTTTTGTATCTCCGGTTGTTAAAAAAGAACTGTTCGAGAAAAAAATACAAGAAATCCACGAAAGAGAGCCTGTTGCTTTGTTTGAGGAAGAAGATGGAAAATCTTCGAATTCATTCTTAAAATATGCAGCAATTTTTATTTTAGGACTAGGAATCACGGGAAGTATCGGATACCCTTTGTATCAGAATCAAATCGCTGCCAAAACACTTATTGTAGAAAGCGCTGTTCAGAAAAAAGTACAAAACAAGATACAGGAAGCTACATTTTTTATTCAGAGTCCATTACCGGCGGTAACACTTTCAATTGATTCTGCAAAAGTAGAAAATACTGAAGAAAAAGCAATGCCTTACCATATTATGGCTGGTGCATACAGAAGTGAACAAAATGCAAAAAAAGCCTATAATCAATTGGTTAAAGATGGTTTTAAAGCGCGAATGCTAGGCGAAAACAAACATGGTTTATTTCCTGTTTTATACGGAAGCTATGCTACTATGTCTGAAGCGCAAAAAGCACAAAAAGAAATACAAAAAGGTGAAAATCCGGAAGCCTGGATTCTAATCGAAAACTTATAATATCCTCTAAACCTATTCGCTTTGAATAGGTTTTTTTTTGACCTTATGTTATCCAAAAAAAAAACTCATTTGGCTCTCTTTCACCTATTCGCCACAGCTGACAGGATTTTTTTGTTTAACGTGAAACAATTGTAGCATCCTGAGAAAGAATAACTTTACCGCCCTCATAAATCGTTAATCTGGCCGGAGGCGAATTTTTTTCGCCTAAAACTATAATGGCACATTCATAAGTATAGTTGTCTTTTTTGAATTCATACTGATGATTCCCTCCAATTCCTTCTACAACTAATTCTCCGCCATTAAGCACTAAATCAGGCTTCTCTGTCATTTCTTTTTCAATTGACCATGAAGCAAATCTATAATTATTTTTCCCCAGATTATCAATTCTGATCTTGAATTTAGACGTTTCGAGAATACAAATCGGCGTCTGAAAAAAAGCAATGCTGGGATCAAGTGCCTTTTTCTGTGAACTAATTATTTTATTTCTAAGCTCAGTTTCAGCTTTTGACTGGTAGTTTACAGCCGTTAAGCGTCCCTCGATATCCAGCCAGATACTGCCATGATTTAGCATTACTCCACGCAGTCCCATCTCAGTCCAGCCTTTTGACGGAGTAGATTTGATGATTTCATTTTTTAATGTTGCATCAAAGATTTCAGAATATCTCTTTATAAAATCAGCTTTTTCGGTAACATCAGGTATTGGATACTCTCTTTTTAACGGATATACGACCCAATCACCAATTGCTTCTTTGTTGTCGCTTTTTATATTTTCAATGAATTTTTTAACCAATTTCTGATAGTCAGTTTTCGATTCCTGCGCCATCACAAAACGGCTGAACAAAATTAATATTACTAAAAATACGCTTCTTCTTTTCATCTTGAAATATTTTTAATTGATTATTAATCTGGTAATTACATTCAAATATAAATAATTTATATTCGATTTGAACAAAGTCAAAATACGTACGAAACAAAAAATCCCATTCGCCGAACGAATAGGATTTATGTTTAACGTGGAACAATTTTAGCGTCCTGATTGAGAATTTCTTTTCCGTTCTGATAAATAGTTAAATTAGCTGGTGCTGAATATTTTGTACCCAAAATAGTAATATAACACTGATAAAGAAAATTTCCTTTTTTGAAATCGTAATGATTATTTCCTCCAGTTCCGTCCCGAAACCATTTCCCGTTGGTAATGATTAAATCCGGCTTTTCGCTCATGGATTGTTTTATCGACCACGAAGCATATCTGTAATTATCATTTCCCAAATCATCAATTCTGACTCTGAATTTAGAAGTTTCTAAAATAACTTCCGGTGCTTTAAACTTAGCAATCGATGGATGAAGTTTATTTTTTTCAGACGCTATCAATTTGTTTTTGAGATCATTTTCAACTTTTGACTGATAACCAATAGAAAAAACTTTTCCGTCAGTATCCATCCACATAGTACCCTGATTGAGCATTATGCCTCGCCAGCCTACTTCTGACCAGTCTTTTGCAGGATCCGATTTAGAAATTTCAGCTTTAAGTTTAGCATCAAAAATTTCAGCATATCTTTTTACGAACTCTGCTTTATTCTTAATAGACGGAATTGGATTTTCTCTTTTTAAGGGATATTTAATTGCCTCGGCTACAGCCTCTTTTCTGTCGTTTTTTACATTATCAATAAAACTTTTAACGAACTTTTGATATTCGGGCTTTAGGTCCTGCCCTGAGGCGTTATGAACAAATAAAACAATGAATATCAGGTACATTAGCTTTTTCATATGCTATCTATTTTACATAATGTTTTTAAGAAATAATACAAATTGAATACTCTAAGTTACAAAATTCCGGAATCAATTGATGCTGGCTTTGAACATTTTAAGTTCATCCCATGTAAATTCGTCTCCATGTTTTTCTTTTAAACCATTCAAGGATTCTTCCTGATAAAACTGAAAAGCGTCCCGAAGTGCCAGGATTTTATCATAAGGCAATACATCTGAAATCTCGACTTTTTTAGCCTGAATAAGTTTCACCAAATGCATTTCGATAGTCTGTACGGTTAACTTTCTAATTCGGGCAATATCCTGAATCGAATTTTTCTCCAGCCATAAATCATGCGTTTCTTCTATAGTTGTTTTCTTCTCAGCTTTTGGAGTGGTTTTATCCAGTTTGCGTGCAGTATAACGCACGACAGGTTCTTCCGATTTAAAAATATCAGTATTGGTCATATTAAAATCCTCGCGAATCTTTGCAACCTTGTCTAATTTGTAGTTTTTAATCGCTGTAGACGTTAGTTTTTCTTTACAGATGGTTTCACTTGCAACGACAATTTCTATGAGCAATTTGGCCTTCATTAAACGCAAAACAGCTTTTGTCTGCAGATCATCTAAAAAGGCGAGCTCTTCATAAAATTCTTTTACTTTTTTGAATTTCTGAATTTCGGCCATTTTATTCAAAAGATCCGTAACCAG
Source organism: Flavobacterium frigidimaris (assembly GCA_900129595.1). Classification (GTDB taxonomy): domain Bacteria; phylum Bacteroidota; class Bacteroidia; order Flavobacteriales; family Flavobacteriaceae; genus Flavobacterium; species Flavobacterium frigidimaris. The sequence continues at coordinate 270,065 of FQWG01000004.1, forward strand.
TTTGTCCATCGGTTTAAAAAAATAATCGTACGCCGCCACTACCCTTTCCTGCACAAAAAATAAATCAACGGTTTCTTTATTGAATATTTTATTGAGCTGATGAACAAATTTCTGAGACGGATCAACAAGCGAATCTATAATTTCTAAACGTTTGTGCGCCCAGACAGAATGTTTCGATTTTTCTGATGCAACCGCATTTTCATTATAACTAAAACGATGATTACGCCATTCCTGAGCCAAATCGGCCCAATTGAAACTACTAATCAAATAGTTATGAATAAAATTCTTCGTTTCGAAATGCAAAGAATGTTTCAAAACTTCTTCGGTTGCTTTGTTTAAAGCATAATCCATCACATCCTGATCGTTCGAAATACCATTCATCTGCAGCGGAGACAGTAAAATAAGCCCGTTTAAGGACGTTAAACGCGATAAAGCAACATATGCTTGTCCGGGCAAAAAAACCTGCGATACATCGAGCGCAGCTTTCTCAAAAGTTAAACCCTGGCTTTTATGCACTGTAATGGCCCACGCTAATTTAAGCGGATAATGCGCAAATGTGCCTAAAACTTCTTCTTCGACTTCTTTGGTGAGATCGTTTACTTTGTACCGGATGTTTTTCCATTCGTATTTCTCCACTTCAATGGTTTTATTTTCTTCCGGAAAGTGTATAAAAATTTCTTCTGGTGAAAGTGATTTTACAACGCCCATTTTTCCATTAAAATAACGTTTATCAAAAGACAAATCATTTTTTACAAACATCACCTGAGCGCCAATTTTAAGTTTCAGATTTTCTTCTACCGGGAAAATTTTCTCCGGAAAATCCCCAACTATAAACGGCTGATAAGCAAACTCATTTCCGGCTAAATCACCAATTGCCTGCTCGTTAATAGAATCAGCCTTAGCATTATGCGTTGTAAGAGTTATGTATCCCGGATTATTTTTTAAGTCGAAATCAGGTTTTACATATTCGTTTAGAACCTGAATATCCTGAGCCGTAATCTGATTGTTTCGAAGATTGTTTAAAACCGAAATAAAGGTATCATCGCTCTGACGATAAATCTTTGATAATTCGATATATAGCGGCGGATATTGCTGAATTACATGCGAATGAAAAAAGAATTTTCCTTTGTAATAATTGCGTAAAGTTCGCCATTCTTCATCCCTAATTACCGGCGGAAGCTGTAATAAATCTCCAATAAAAAGCACCTGAACTCCACCAAATGGACGTGAAATTTTACGAACAGTCTGCATCATAAAATCGATAGCATCCAGTAAATCAGCACGCAGCATACTGACTTCATCAATAATCAAAAGTTCCATGTTTTTTATCACGTTACGCTTGACATTGTTCATTTTGAAGTGTCGGCGCAAGGTTTCCTTATTCTCAAATTTCACCGTTTCAGTAAACTGCGAAGCTTCGTCATACGTTGGAATAAAGGCAGAAAATGGCAATTGAAACATCGAATGAATCGTAACTCCGCCAGCATTTAGCGCTGCGATTCCGGTTGGTGCAACAACCACAGTGTTTTTATGCGTTGTAGCAATGATTTCGCGTAAAAGCGTAGTCTTTCCTGTTCCTGCTTTACCAGTCAGGAAGATCGATTTTTGCGTTTGATTGATGAATTGTAAGGTGTAAGCAGCTGCTTCTGTAACGTTTTGCATTGGGCGTATATTGAAAACTAAAAGTATCGCATTTTTATAAAAGAAAAAACCTAAATCTTGACAGATTTAGGTTTTTAAATTTAGTTAGTTAGTTTGGTATTATTTTTTTGCAGCTTCTTCTTTTACCGGAGCTTTTTCTTCTGTTTTTGGAGCTGCTTTATACTTGTCGTTCAAAGCTTTAATGATATCTTTTGTAATATCATATTTCTCTTCAGCGTATAAAATTGAGGCAGCATCACCAGTACCATAGATATAAGAATAACCGTTTTTCTTACCGTAATCTTTGATGAATTTTTTAACCCCGCTTACCAGAGAATCCATTTCAACACCGCTTTCTTGTTGCAATTGCTGAGACAAAGCTTGTTGAGCATAACCCAATTGTTGCTCTCTTTTTTGTAACTCAGCTCCTCTTTGTTGAGCCCAGGCCTGGCCGTTTGCTTGTGCCTGACTTTGAAAATTAGCAGCGTCTTGTTTAAAACGTGTAATCTCGGCTTGTAGTTGTCTTCCTTTTTCTTCAGCTTGCCCTTTGTATTTTGCTTCAAGGTCTTTTGCTTCAGTGTACTCTTTCATTAAAATTGAAGTATCTACGTAAGCTGTTTTTACTTCCTTAACTTCTGCAGTTTTAGTACATGAAACGGCGAAAATTGAAAGTGCGATAATTACTAATGCTTTTTTCATTTTTTGAATTTCTAATTTTTTAATGTATTGAAGACAAAAATATAAAAAAATAAATAGCATCAACATAAAGTTTAAAAAATGCTAGAATTTTATGATATTGTTTTTATTTATGGAAAGAAAAATGTCAATAATTCTACCCTATCAAAAGTGGCTTTCATAGCTTTTAGTAGAAACATTATCTCAAAAAAGACATAATTACTCCTCACTTAGACTAAGAAAACGCCAGAAACGCGCTTAAATTGCGTTTTAGTTGTTTTTTAAGACATAAATGTGCGATGAATACTCTTTTGTACTCCCCGCTTTCAAGTTTGACTTTAAACCAACAAAAAAAGCACTGATGTAATTCATTTTTCCCGTTTTGTATTTTTCGGATAATAAACTCACATAAAAAGAATCAAATTTCATTGGAAGCACTTTTTCTAACTTCATATCTACTTTTTCAAAAAGCGACTGAATGGCTTTTTTGGAGAAATGCCAAAAATGAATTGGCACATCAAAAGCTGCCCAAAATTCTTTGTAATGTTTTGCGTCGTACGATTTAAAATTTGGAACCGCAACAATTAATGTTCCAGTTGGTTTTAACAAACGCTTTAATTCCCGGATTTGCAATTCTAAATTTGGCACGTGTTCTAAAACGTGCCACATCGTAATCACGTCGAAAGAATTATTTTGAAGATCGCCAATTTCGTTCACAAAAGAAATCCCTTTTTGAATTGCAATATTTTTTGCTCTTTCGCTGGGCTCTACTCCAACAGTTTCCCAACCATCATTTTTGGCTGTCAATAAAAAATCTCCGGTTCCTGCACCGATGTCTAAAATTCTTCCTTTGTGCAATTGTTCCGCATTGATCAAATTCAGTTTATTCTTTAAAGCAATATTTTTCACAAAGTGATATGCTTTTTCAAACAACGATCGTTTGTTGTCTGTATGAGAAATGTAATCTTCGCTTTCGTAATATCTTCCCAGATTTTCCAAATCTGGTTGCGGAGATGTAATCAACATGTCTAAAGTTTCGTCATGATACAATTCGAAAATTTCTTTAGATACAGAATGGTCTTTTACAGTAAGAAAATGTTTTTTGTTTAAAACGTCCATTTTTAAATTATAGGGTATTTTTTGGTTTAATTTCATAGTAAACCCTAAAAGCTAAAATTCAGCTTTTAGGGTCAGTTTTTATTATTTTTTCTTCAGCGTTTCCAGTTTATTTTAACGCCTGACATTTTTTCGTTTTCAATTCTGATCTCTTTACAAATTGCAAATCCGTTCTTGATATAAAACGCCATTGGCGATCTGTACAATGTTGCATTTTGTTTTACTTCATTTTCATGATCAATAACCCAACCGTTCAAACTAGTATTATTCTTTTTTATTTCATTCATCAAAAAAGATCCATTTCCTTTTCCTTGTATTTGAGAATCCAAAATTATAGCAAACCATTCTTCCTGATCTCTTAAAAAAGTAAAAGCCCAACCATTAATTTTATCTGATTCATCAAACAACAAATAATGTTTGGTTTTTGAAAGTCCAGCTAAATACAATTCAAAACCTTCAATAGTTTTCAAATTTAATTTTGCCGGATACTCGTTATTCCAAAGTTCACGTAAAACTTCTTTTTCTTTTAATGACAAAACTTCTCTTTCAACGATCTTCATAAAACAAAAATTTAGATTTCATCACTTTTGTCATTCCGAGGAACAAGGACATGAGCGATAGCAAACTGGCGAAGCAATCTTCGCAAGAAGCTCCACAATCAAAGAACCAATGTTTGTCGATCTTATGGAGATTTCTCGTTCTCGAAATGAGAAACTATACCAATTAGTTTCACGTGGAACAAAAATAATTTTAAATTTCTTAGTTTAGATTTTAGATTCTTTTAAACATAAAAATAAATAAATTCAAAATAGTTTCACGTGGAACAATTCAAACTAAATGCATAATATATTACAACAAACAATCTAAAATCTAAATTTCTTATCGACCCATATAAATCAACAACACCGAAATATCACTCGGAGAAACTCCGCTGATTCTTGAAGCTTGAGAAATGGTTATTGGACGAATCTTGCTTAATTTTTGTTTTGCTTCAATCGACATTGATTTAATTTTATTGTAATCGAAATTTTCCGGAATTTTCACTTCTTCTAAACGAGTTAGTTTATCAGCGTTATTTCTTTCCTTTTCTATATAACCAGAATATTTGACCTGGATTTCGGCTTGCTCCAAAATTTCCTGATCAACATCATTTGCTTCAATATATTCCTTTACTTTTTCAAATTTCATCATATCCTCCAAATCGATTTGCGGACGAGAGAATACTTTAAACATTTTATCACCTTGCGTAATCGGAGCCGTTTCTTTCGCTTCCAAAATTGGATTTGTTTCCGCAACTGAAACACTTGTCTCTCTAAAGAAAGCAACCATCTTTTCAGACTCGTTCAATTTCTTTTCCATTCGGCGTAAACGAGCTTCCGAAGCCAAACCAATTTCGTGGGACATTGGCGTTAATCTGAAATCGGCATTATCTTGACGTAACAATGTTCTATACTCTGCTCTTGACGTAAACATACGATATGGTTCTTCTGTTCCTTTCGTAATCAAGTCATCAATCAAAACTCCAATATAAGCTTCGTCACGTTTTAAAATCAACGGCGCTTTCTCATGCACTTTTAAATGCGCATTTATTCCAGCCATCAAACCTTGTGAAGCTGCTTCTTCATATCCTGTTGTTCCGTTTATTTGTCCGGCAAAATATAAACCTTCAACCAACTTGGTTTCCAAAGTATGTTTCAATTGTGTTGGCGGGAAGTAATCATATTCGATTGCGTAACCCGGACGGAAGAATTTCACATTCTCAAATCCAACAACAGAACGCAATGCTTTAAATTGAATATCTTCTGGTAACGAAGTTGAAAATCCGTTTACATAAACTTCACAAGTATTCCAACCTTCCGGCTCCACAAATAATTGGTGACGCTCTTTATCAGCAAAACGATTTATCTTATCTTCTATCGAAGGACAATATCTTGGGCCGAGACTTTTGATTCTTCCGTTAAACATTGGCGAACGATCAAAACCTTCTCTCAAAATATCATGAACATCCAGCGACGTGTATGTCATGTGACAAGATCTTTGATGCGTTAGCGGAACGGTTAAATCCGAATAAGAAAATTTATCCGGCTTTGCATCTCCTTTTTCTTCGTTCATTTTCGAATAATCCAAAGAACGTCCATCAACACGTGGCGGCGTTCCTGTTTTCATTCTTCCTGACTCAAAACCAACTTTTACTAAATCTTCTGTGATTCCGGTTGCAGCACTTTCACCTGCCCTTCCTCCTCCAAATTGTTTTTCTCCAATATGAATCAAACCATTCAGGAAAGTTCCATTTGTCAAAACAACAGATTTTGATCGAATCTCCACTCCTAACGAAGTTTTGATTCCTTTTATCTTTCCGTCCTCAATAATCAAACCTTTTACCATCTCCTGGTAGAAATCCAAATTTGGAGTTCCCTCCAACATCATTCTCCACTCTTCAGCAAAACGCATTCGATCACTTTGAACTCTTGGCGACCACATTGCAGGCCCTTTCGATTTATTCAACATCTTAAATTGAATTGCCGTGCGATCGGAAACAATTCCTGAGTATCCACCAAGCGCATCAATTTCACGCACTATCTGTCCTTTTGCAATTCCTCCCATCGCTGGATTGCAAGACATTTGTGCAATGTTCTGCAAACTCATTGTAACCAACAAAGTTTTGGATCCCAAATTTGCGGCCGCTGCCGCGGCTTCAGATCCGGCATGACCTGCACCAACTACAATAACATCGTATTCTTCTAAAAACATTTTATTTTATATTCTCTGGGATACCATTTAAGTCGGTTCTCAGAATTAACTTCTTTATTCTTTTGTTCCACGTGGAACGTATTAGAAGTTTCAGGTTTCAAGTTTCAGGTTCGCTTTACGAAAAGTTCCACGTGAAACATTTTAATTCCCTTTTTAAACTTCAAATCAAAACTTCAAATCAAAACTTCAAATCAAAACTTCAAATCAAAACTTCAAATCAAAACTTCAAATCAAAACTTCAAATCAAAACTTCAAATCAAATGTTCCACGTGAAACATTCTAATTTTCGTTATCAAAACTAAATATGTTTCACGTGGAACGTTTAGGTACTTCTATTATTATAACCATTCATGTTTCACGTGGAACACTTAATTCACTTTCTTAACCTGAAACTTGAAATCAAAAAAACCTCAAACAAATTTCTCTACTGTTCCACGTGAAACATTGCAATCTTCTCATCTTCTTTAGAGCGCATAAGTTCTGCGTCAGCATCACTTTTGTCTTTATACCCACAGTAATGTAAGATACCGTGAGCAAGAACACGTTTTAATTCTTCTTCAAAAGAAACATTAAAATCCTTAGCGTTATCAGCTACTCTTTCAACAGAAACAAAAATATCTCCGTTTAGTTCATTACCAACTGTGTAATCAAAACTGATAATATCCGTTAGTGTATCGTGATTTAGATATTCTACATTTATCTTATGAAGATATTCATCATCACAAAAAATATAATTTATCTCTCCTTCGTTCTTGCTTTCAGAAACGATTACAGCACTTAACCAATAGGCAAAGGCTTCTTCGTTGTCTAAAGTAAATTCGGTTTCGTAATTAAAATTGATCATTTTGTATTAAAATATTCTTGAACCTTTTGATTAAAATTCGAGCGCAAAGGTAGTGATTGTCTGTTTAATATCTCTACACTGTTTAAATAATCCAATAATGAACTTGGCAAAGCATTTGTTCTATTAGAAAACTCCGCTTTATTGGTTTCAGATTGGCGCTTTGTATCTTGTCCTTGTTGCTGTACTGCATTGTTTAATTTCAATAATTCTTGCTGAATATTCAGGATACGCTGCAAGTTTTCATTCTTAAAACCTTTATTTAAAAGTTGCTTTTCAGAAGCTTTCATCTGATCAATTACAGATCTGCCCTGAGAATCTAATCCTTGTTTTGCTAACTCTTTTTGTAACGCTTCGCGAAGTTTTACCTGCTCTTTATAAATCTCCATGATAGCTTCAGCATCTCCCTCCCCATCATTTCCGTCTTTATTCTCATTTCCTTTTCCTTCATTTTTACTTCCCTGTCCATCCTTACCTTCACCACTTTTCCCTTGTCCTTGTTTTCCTTCGCCAGGTTTATCTCCAGATTTGTCGCCGGGTTTATCTCCCGGTTTCATTCCGGCTTTCATTTTATCTGCCAGACCTTTTTGTTTTTGAATAATATCCGGCAATTGCATTCCTTGTCCGTCACCCGGTTTTGGTTTTCCCGCTCCCGGTTTAGACATTGACATCTGCATATTATTTAATAAATCACTTAAAAAATCAGCCAATTTATTGGCAGATGAAACTGCATATTGTTGATGCGAAACTCCTTTAGGAACCTGAACATCGCTTAAAGTTTCAATAGCCTTGTCTACATTGTACTGTACATTTCCAATTTCTTTCGTCACATCTTCAGCCACTTTTGGGTTACGAAGCGACAATGCAAACAAACTATCATCGACATGTTTGAACTGTTGTTTTAAATTCTGCTGGATTTTAATGTTTTTTGTAAAAGCCGAAGAACCCAGTTTCATCGTTCTAAATTGTTTCATCACATCTTCCTGAGATAAAGAATACGCTAAAAGATTATCTAGAACCTGACGAAGCATTGCTACATCTTCTTCTAGTTGTTCCTGTTCTCCACCTTCCATACCGGCATCCATTTTCTCTGCCATACTCTTCATTTTCTTGGCTGCACTTTTTTGTTTTGGTTTGGCCGAAGAAGAATTCTTTTTACTCAACTCTTCCGAAGCTTTCTTCAAATCATCTTTTAAATCTTTCTCTTTTGAAGCATCAGACGGAATGTCTAAAGGCGCTTTTAATGTCTTATTTTCTTCTTTCAAATCTTTTAAATCTTCCTGAATTTTATCAAAAGCTTTATTGATATCCTCTTGTTTGTCTTGTGTGTTTTCTTTTTCCTTATTAGAAAGTTGCTCTTGCTGATCAGCCAATTTCTTTAATTTATCTGCAACCTGTTCTGCTTTTTTCGAAACATAAAAACGTTTGGTCAGTTCAACCAATTGCTCCAGATTACGAGATTGATTCTTGCTGATTTGTTTGAACTTTTCCATCTTATCAAACAACTCTTCGCTATTTAATTTGTCATTCAAGTTCTTCAATTCATCCATCAACTTCTGATTTTTTTCTAAATCTTTCTCTGCATTATCCAAACGTTTTTGCAAATCATCTACCGTTTTATCTTTCTTTTCAGATTGAAATTTATCCAGATTTTTATTCATTTTTTCCGCAAATTGCTTCATCAATTCGTCTTGTTGTTTCTGACGTTTGATAAAATCATTTACTTTTTGCTGATCTTTAAACTCTAAATTATCTTTCTCTTTTCCTGCTTTCTGAATCTTATCAATTTCAGAAAATTGCTTGGTTTGATTCTTTAAAGACTTTTCTAAACTATTGATATTCTCGTTTTGCTGTTGCAATTCAAGATCATGAACTTCGTCTGTAGTCGAAACACGATCAGAAAAAACAGAAGACTTTGTACTCTTGAAACCATGTGGCGCATCGTTATCAAAAACCTCAAAATAGTATTCGTAAGATACTCCTTCCTGCACGGCAAGATTACTTGGAAAGTTAAAAACAAACTGATCAAACACTCCGGACTTTACCGGTATTGTTCCACGCTTGGCAGTGTTCGGTTTGTTGCGTTCGTAATACACAACCTGAAGTTTAGACAAACCATAGTCATCCCCTAACCTGCCCAAAACATAATTTTTATCCAGCTTTAAACTGTCCGGTGCAAGACTAACTGTGATCGTTGGATGCTGATCTTTGATCACCGATAGCTGATAATCCAGTTTTTCGTAGTTTTTGACTTTATTATTCGATGTAAGAATTTGATATTCTGTATTTTGAGTAATATTTTTAGCCAATTCAAACTCGTTTTCGTCTTTATTGAACTTGAAAGTCGCATTATCATCTTTCCAAACAATTTCCTGAGTCGATTGTGTATTCATTTTCCAGGTTACCAAAGTTCCTTCGGGTACGATTGCATTACCTGTTCCCTGAATTGTTTCTGATTTCTTTTTTAAATAAGATGGAAAATTCAATACCATTTCGAAGTTGGCAATTGACGGAACTGTGATTACTTTCAACTCATATTCTTCAGATGAAACTGAATTTCCTTCAAAAGAAAATTCAACATTCGATACCGGTTTCTCAATCTTGAATTCAAACTTTCCGGGTTGAGACGATTCCATAAAATAACTTTCGTTACCAATATGAATCATTACATTTTCCGGAACTACTTTTCCAACAGATTCCATCTTGATAATAAAATCTTTATTTTGTTCTGTTTGCAAATTCTGATTTAGAACCACAAATTTGAAAGGTGCCGGAGGCAAAAATGTAGCATTAAAATGCACTACTCTATTTAAACTTTGAGAAATTACATTGCTATTTCCTGAAATATAAAATACGGCAAAAAGCAAAATTGGAATGACTGCCAATGGTAAATACTTTTTGTTTGTTTTAAAATTAATGGCATTACCAAACGGTATTGGCTGCAACGAATTTGCTTTTTGCTCTATCGAAGCCAACATCAACTCTGAACTTTCAGACGAATTTTCAGAAGCTGACAATTGTAAAAAGTTCGTCAGTTTATCACTTACTTCTGTAAAATGGTTTCCAATAATCGTTGAAGCCTGATTATAATCAATTCCTTTTTGAAGTTTGAACAGCTTAAAAACTGGGAACAAAATAAAACGAAACAATAGAAAAACTTCTACCGCAATAAAGATCCAAAATAAAAATGTTCTTCCAATTGGTTTTAGCCAGAGAAAATACTCTATAAAAAGTGTAAACAAAAAATACAACAATCCGAAACCAATAAAAAGAAGTGCTCCTTTTATCAATTCATTGGTATAATATTTTTTTATAAAAGCTTCTAACTTTTGGTATATAGCAGATGTTGTTTTCAAAGTGAATCTGTTTTATTTATAACCCATAAAAGTACTAATTATAAGTATAAGTTTGAAAGTCAAAAGTCGAAAGTCAAAAGTTAGCATCTTGACGCAAAAGCTTTCAGACTTTCGACTTTTGACTTTTGACGAATGTTGTATCTTTGCATCAAAATTTAAACAAATGTCAAAGCAAGTTCGTGTGCGTTTTGCACCAAGTCCAACAGGACCTTTACATATTGGCGGCGTTCGTACTGCCCTATTTAATTATTTATTTGCCAAAAAAAACAATGGTGTTTTTTATTTAAGAATTGAAGATACAGATCAAACCCGTTTTGTTCCTGGTGCCGAAGCTTATATTATGGAAGCATTGGAATGGTTAGGAATTGCTCCTGACGAAACTGTTGGTAAAAATGAAAAATTTGGTCCGTACAGACAAAGTGATCGTAAAGATTTATACCAAACTTATGCTGATCAGTTGATCAATTCAGGTTGGGCATATTACGCTTTTGATACTCCCGAAGCGCTTGATGCTTTGAGAAAAGAACAAGAAGCTGAAGGAAAAACATTTATATACAATCATACCATCCGTGAAAAGCTGGATACATCTTTGGTAATTGCTGCTGAAGAAGTGGCTAAAAGAATTGCAAATGGAGAACATTATGTAATCCGTTTTAAAACTCCGGTTGATGAAACTTTACACTTAAAAGATATCATTCGTGGAGATGTAAAATTTGAAACGAGTTTACTTGATGATAAAGTATTGTTTAAAAGTGACGGGATGCCAACGTATCATTTAGCCAATATTGTTGATGATCATTTGATGGAAACTTCACATGTAATTCGTGGTGAAGAATGGTTGCCATCTATGCCGCTTCACGTTTTATTATACAGAGCTTTTGGTTGGGATGCTCCGGAATTTGCACATTTACCATTGATCTTGAAACCAGTTGGAAACGGAAAATTATCTAAAAGAGATGGCGACAAATTAGGATTTCCTGTGTTTCCGTTAGAATGGAAAACCGAAGAAGGGATTTCATCTGGTTACAGAGAGAAAGGATTTTTCCCGGAAGCGGTTATAAACTTCCTTGCTTTATTAGGATGGAATGACGGAACGGATAAAGAATTATTTTCATTAGAAGAATTAATTGAGTCTTTCGACTTGAACAGAGTACATAAATCCGGAGCTAAATTTGATCCGGAGAAAAACAAATGGTTCAATCACCAATATTTAATCAAACAAAATAATGCTGATTTAGCGAAAAGCTTCTCTCCTATTTTGGTAGAAAAAGGCTTCTCGACTCCGCTCGAAGTGACAACGAAAATTGTTTCACTCGTAAAAGAAAGAGCTCATTTTGTTTCTGAATTTTGGGATTTGACTGATTTCTTTTTCCAGGCCCCAACATCTTATGATGAAAAAGCAAGCAAAAACTGGAATTCAGCAACACCGGCTTTAATGCAGGAATTGATTTCGACCCTTGAATATATTGACGGTTTTGATTCGGCAAATATTGAAGCAATCGTAAAAGACTGGTTGACTAAAAACGAAATTGGAATGGGTAAAGTAATGCAGCCTTTCCGTCTAAGTTTGGTTGGAGCTCTTAAAGGCCCTCACCTATTTGACATTGTTGAAATCATTGGGAAAGAAGAAACTATTGCGAGAATTCAGAAAGCGATATCAACATTATAATTTTTTTTTACCATTAAGAAATTAAGAAAAATTAAGTCAGGCTTTATGAACTTAATATCTTAATGGTAAAATAATCTAAGCGCTAAGAACATTGTTAAAATGTACTTAGCGTTTTTTTTACGCTAAAAAAAATTGAATTTGGCAGATTATTCGTAATTTACCAGATCATAAAAACTAAATCAATATCATTATGAATCCAGTACTTATTATCTTTTTAGTCCTCGCTCTCTTTATTTTCATGTCTTCCTTCTTTACGGTAAAACAGCAAAGTTCTGTTGTTATTGAAAGATTTGGAAAATTCCATAGTGTGAGAAATTCAGGATTACAACTAAAAATTCCGGTAGTTGACAGATTGGCCGGACGTGTAAATCTAAAAATTCAACAGCTTGATGTTATCATTGAAACCAAAACCAAAGACAACGTTTTTATCAAAATGAAAGTTTCGGTTCAGTTCAAAGTGATTCAGGAAAAAGTATACGATGCTTTTTACAAACTGGAATATCCACACGATCAGATTACAGCTTATGTATTTGATGTCGTTCGTGCCGAAGTTCCTAAACTAAAATTAGATGATGTTTTTGAAAGAAAAGATGATATCGCCATTGCAGTAAAAAGAGAATTAAATGAAGCCATGACTACTTACGGATATGATATTATCAATACTTTGGTAACCGATATTGATCCGGACATTCAGGTTAAGAATGCCATGAACAGAATTAATGCTGCCGACAGAGAAAAAACAGCTGCTGAATTTGAAGCTGAAAGTTCAAGAATCAGAATTGTTGCAAAAGCAAAAGCTGAGGCCGAAAGTAAACGTTTACAAGGTCAGGGTATTGCAGATCAGCGTCGTGAAATTGCAAGAGGTCTTGTAGAAAGTGTTGAAGTTTTAAACAGCGTTGGTATTAATTCTCAGGAAGCTTCTGCCCTAATTGTGGTAACTCAACATTATGATACATTACAAGCAATTGGTGCCGATGCAAATTCGAACTTAATCTTGTTACCAAACTCTCCGCAAGCCGGAAGTGATATGCTAAATAATATGGTTGCATCATTCTCAGCATCAAATCAGGTTGGTGAAATGATGAAGAAAAACAACAAGAAGATAGAGAAGAAACCAAAACCTATTGAACCACAATCAGGTTATGAAGATGACATTCTACCAGAAACTAAATAATTACATAAAACAAAAAAGAGGCTTAATTGCCTCTTTTTTTATTGATAAACCAATTGATTACAAATGGTAAAAGTGATTGTAAAATTTGTGGATATGATTTTGTAAAATATTCTTTATAAGAAGAAAAAACGCCTCCAACAATACTTTGTGGTGTAATAGATTCTTTCGTTCTCTGAAAACTTAAAACTAATTTCTGATAATTAATGTCTTTCTCTAATTTCAAAATTTCTAAGTCTCTTTCGATTGCTGCGTATGATGAGTATTTTTTATTTTCCATAATTAGTCATTAAAAAAGATTTCTGAAAATTTCTCCAGGATTGGACCTTCGACAACTTTATCTTTTAAGAAGAAAAGTAAAATTGTAAAGATAAAATAGATCCCTCCTACCGCTAAAAAACCAAGTGCATTACTTTCAAACAAAGATCCAAAAGCATATGCTGCAGCAAAAGATCCAAAAATCATAACCATACTAAAACACAATAAAATCAAAGTAAACTTAAAAATTAAAGTTGTTGATTTCATGGCAACTTTAAAACCCCAAAGTTTATAATACGCCAGATGACTGTCTATATAAACTTTAGCCTGATCCTGAATTTTTTCAGTATTTTCTTTTAATTCTTCAAAAGCCATAATTGTAATTTTAATTTAAAAAAGAAGCACAAAACTCATGATTTAATAATTGCGTTTTGATTATTCTAAAATTAAAATAACCTAATCAATCATTAAAATCACATTGAGCTTTGTGCTTCCTGGATTATTATTTTTGAAGTTTAGCGTTTTGCGCTTTTAAGTCAGCTAATTTAGTTTCTAAAAAACTGATTACTTCTTCTGTTTTATAACTCATATTCGAAAGTAACTCGCCATACGTCCCGTCAAGGTTTTCTTTTGCATGTGCAAATTTTTCACGTAACACTTCTGAACTTGCTGAAAGTGAATCTTTCAAATTATGTTTCGCATCATCTAAACCTTCCTTAAGCTTAGCACGAGTCTTTGATCCTTTATCCGGAGCAAATAAAATTCCGATTGCTGCACCTACTGCAGCACCAGCCACAATTGCTGCAACTGTATTTACGTTTTTTGACATAATATTAAAATTTAAATGATTAATAAAGGTAGTCATTTTTTGAATTACAAATTATTGGATCATTGTAATTTAATAAAAATTAACACTAAATTTAATACACGTAAGCTACTGCTTCATATTTACCATCTCCTTTTTCAACAATACTAACAAATGGATATCCGTTTGAAGCAGATTGGGTTTTGATTCTCATAGCAGTATTCTTCTGATTTGCAATTGGCGGTTCACCTTTTGTCTTTGTCGAGACTCCTGTAAAATTAGCCACTTGTTTTAACCCTACTGTCTTGTCCTGAGATAAAACAGTTACGGATTTATAATCTGATTTTGAATCTACTATAATTTTATCTGAAACTTTTTCAGTTTTGCTGGATTGTTTATTGGTAATTTGTGAAACAGCATACTTGGTAATTTTATGTTCTTCAGCACTTCCGTTCAAAGAATAATAAACTAAATCATTTTCCAGTTTAATAAAATTAACATCTAGTTGTTCACCATTGTGTTTTGTAATTTGGTGTGTTTGAGAAATTGCAATATTTGCAAATAAAATCGATAGCGTAAAAAATATAATTTTCATAATATTAAAATTTAAGGATTAAAATTTTTAATGTCAAAACGAAAGACAAAATTTCAAATAACCCATAAAATTAATTTCATGAAATTTTTAAATTATGAAATACTTTCTGAAAAATACTTTTACGCTATAAGTATTATCAAAATACAATCACAATTACAATTGACCATAAAATCAATCTTTAGAATTCAGATTTTGAATTGACTCTAAAACTAAAAATTATTCATTTTAAAATTTTAGAAAAACTCAGATTCGATTCTTCAGTGCATTTTGAAATTTGACACTTTAGATTTGACCTTTTGATAAAAATAACAACTTTATAAACAATTGTATGTTAACAACGCGTTAAACTAAGAAAAATAAGCTCTAAAACTTAAATAAAGCCCAAAAACAAACAATAATTTAAAAGTTGATTAATGATATAAAACAAATGAAAAATGCGCTTAAAATTAATTTATGAAGGCCTTTTTTTACTATAATTATCTATTAAAAAAACAAAAACCATAGTTAAAACACATAATAAATAAAACTATTAATAATATAAAACTACATCATTAAAATTGATACTTTAAAAGTTCACTAATTTTTACAATTGTTTTAATAAAATTCAAAATTCAAAATTTTTAAAGGAATTACTCTCAAGTCACTGTTATAAACAATCATGTGTTAACAACCCTAAAAACAAGGTAAAATAAGGTATAAAATCAAAATAAAGCGTTTTGTTTAACGATTTTTAAAAAGAGGATTAACGAGGTGAAAGAAATGAAAATTGAGCTTAAAAACAATTTATGAAAGTCAATTTCAATCATATAATTTTATTAAAATAACAAAAATGATAAATAAAATTAATAATAAATAAAAACTTTTTAAAATATAATACTATAACTAAAATTGATATTTTAAAATTATACTATTTTAAAAATATTGAAATTAAAATGAAAAATATTGAAATTTTATAAAAAGGTCATCTTCAGTCAACGTTATAAACAAGTGAATGTTGATAACCTAAAAAACAAGGTAAATCGATGCCTAAAATTAAAATAAAGCGTTCTCTTTAATTAATTTTTCAAAGAGGTCTTACGAGGTGAAAGAAACTAAAAAACGTCTTAAAATCAATTTATGAAAGTCAATTTCCATCTATAAAATCTATAAATTATTGTTTTTAAATAGAAAACAGAAATAATAAAAAAAGCGCTTATAAAAAGCGCTTTTCAATAGATTATAATGATATTATATTTTTACCATTTCAGCAAGAATTTCCTTTTCTCGCTCTGAGGCATTTTTCGGAGGATTTGAATATAATTTCAAAATATCATCTTCAAATTGATTTTTGAAACTTACATCTTCAATATCTCTTAAATTCAAAAGAGCTTTAGATCGAACATAAGTTGACTCACTTCTTAGAGACATTGTATATAATTTTTTGATATCCTCCTCTTCAAAATCTTTCGATTTCAAAATTGAATATTTCAAAATAAACTGAGCAAATAACAATGATCCTTTGTTATTGTTGATATTCTTCTTTAATGAATTTTGCAATAAAGAAAAACTTGAAACATTTTTGATGCTCTCCCCTATTGCACTTTCGATTGCAATACGTTCCGGTTTGGTCTCAACTTTAAAATATTTGTTGATATCTTTTAAAGAATTATTGATGCTGTTTTCTTCTTTTTTACCCTTTTCTTCCCAGGCATCTTTTAGTCCAACAGTCTTGTTAAATACTAATTTTGAAGCAGTTGAATCTTTATCAACAGTAAAATAACCTAAACGTTGAAACTGAAATTTATCTTCATTTTGAGCTGTTGATAAACTTGGTTCAACAAATCCTGTGATAATTTCTAAAGAATTTGGATTTACAAAATCTAAGAAATTTTTGTCTTTGTAACTGTCCGGAGCTTCATCTGTAAACAAACGATCGTACATACGAACTTCTGCTTCAACTGCATGAGAGATAGAAACCCAATGCAATGTTCCGGATACTTTTCTTTGGCTTGCTTCTGTCCCACTTCCGCTCAAAGAATCGGTATCATAAGTGACATGAATCTCTGTAATATTGCCGCTAGCATCTTTTATAACACTCTCACCTTTAATGATATAAGCATTTTTAAGACGTACTTCTTTTCCTAAAGTCAAACGGAAAAACTTAGCCGGAGCTTCTTCCAGAAAGTCTTCTCTTTCAATATATAATTCACGGGAAAAAGGCACTTTTCTGAAACCTGCATTTTCATCTTCCTGGTTGTTTTCAGCTTCTAACCACTCCTCTTTTCCTTCAGGATAATTTGTAATAATTACTTTTACCGGATCTAAAACAGCCATTACACGAGGTGCAATTTTGTTTAAATCTTCACGAATACAAAACTCTAAAACAGATATACTAATCAAGTTATCACGTTTTGCAATTCCGGTTGTATTGGCAAAATTACGCAATGAAGCAGCTGTAAAACCTCTTCTTCTTAAACCTGAAATAGTTGACATTCTTGGATCATCCCAACCATTAACATGCTTTTCCTTAACTAGTTGCTGTAATTTTCTTTTACTAACAACAGTGTGTGATAAGTTACGTCTTGCAAATTCTCTTTGCTTAGGACGCAGTTTATTATCATCTATAATTTGATCTAAAAACCAATCGTATAACTCGCGGTGAGGCAAAAATTCAAGTGTACAAAATGAATGTGAAATCTCCTCTAAGTAATCACTTTGTCCGTGTGCCCAATCGTACATTGGATAAATTTTCCAGGCATCTCCGGTTCTGTGATGATCTTTATGTAAAATCCTGTACATGATAGGATCCCGCATGAGCATATTAGTCGATTTCATATCTATTTTAGCACGAAGAATATGAGTTCCAGCCTCAAATTCACCGTTTTTCATTCTTTCGAATAAACCTAAATTTTCTTCGACAGAACGATTTCTGTACGGACTATCGGTTCCAATTGTAGACGGAGTTCCTTTTTGAATCGCCATATCTTCAGAAGACTGACTATCAACATAGGCTTTATCCTTTTTTATTAATAAAACTGCCCAATCGTATAATTGTTGAAAATAATCTGATGCATAACGTTCTTCTGCCCAGGTATATCCCAGCCATTCTACATCTTTTTTAATAGCATCAACGAATTCCTGCTCTTCTTTTTCCGGATTTGTATCATCAAAACGTAAATTCACAGGAGATTGATAATCAATTCCTAAACCGAAATTTAATGCAATAGCACTTGCATGACCAATATGCAAATAACCATTTGGTTCTGGTGGAAAACGAAAATGAAGTTTACTTTGCGAAAGACCTGATTTAAGATCTTCTTCTATGATTTGTTCAATAAAATTGAGTGATTTCTCTTCTGATGCCATTATTTTATAGTAATTTTAGCAAAGATAAAAAAAAGGTTTCAGGTTTCAGGTTTAAAGTTATTTAAGTGGCGGAAAACCTGAAACTTTAAACTTGAAACAACAAGAAAATGGGAGTTATAAAATTAAAAAACATTCGTACTTTTTCATACCACGGATGTATGATTGAAGAAGGAAAAATTGGATCTGACTATACTGTTGATCTAAAAATTAAAACTAATTTACAGAAATCAGCCGACACAGATCATCTTGCCGACACTGTTGATTATGTACATTTGAACAAAATTGTGACAGAAGAAATGGCCATTCGTTCGCATTTATTAGAGCATGTAGCCAAAAGAATCAATATTCGTGTACTTGCAGAAATAAAAACTGCAGAAAAAACAACAGTTTGGGTTTCAAAAATAAATCCTCCTATTGGTGGTGATGTTGAATCAGTTACTATCAAAATGACTGAAATTAGAGGATAATTTTTTGAATTAAAAAGCTATTTTTTTAAAATAGTTACTTTTAAACTTTTGAAATTTAAAGATTTTAGTTACTTTTGCCATCCGTTCAACTACGGCGTCGTGGCCGAGCGGCTAGGCTGGGCTCTGCAAAAGCTCCTACTCCGGTTCGAATCCGGACGATGCCTCAAAAACCTTCAAAGCAATTTGAAGGTTTTTTTTATGTTTAATTTTTAGAAAAAATTAGATAAAGATTACGTTCGAATCCGGACGATGACTCAAAAACCACTAAAGTAATTTAGAGGTTTTTTATGTTTAATTAAAAAAAAAATTACATAAAGATTTACGTTCGAATCCGGACGATGCCTCGAAAGCCTCCAAAGTAATTTAGAGGTTTTTTATGTTTAATTTAAAAAAAATTAAATCAAAGATTACGTTCGAATCCGGACGATCTTCTAAAATCTTTAAAGCAATTTGAAGATTTTTTTTATAGTTAATTTTTAGAAAAAAACAAATTATTAAAGTTTACATATAAACCCGACAGGTTTTAAAAACCTGTCGGTTTCCTATTTTACAGCAATTTTTGTCATGACGAAGGAGAAATCTTCGCAAGTAACTCCGTAACTATTGTCCAATCTTTGTCGAGCTTCTCGCGAGGATTTCTCCTTCGTCGAAATGACAAACTAGACGATTACATGTACTTATAAACATAAAAAAACCTCTGAAATTCAGAGGTTTAATCTATATTTTTGAGTTATTAACAACTACTTCTCAATCTTTTCAAAAGCATGTTTTACCATTTCTTTTTCTTTTGGAAACCAACCCTGGATAATTAAAACAAATCCAAAAACCATTAAAACAATACTAATAATTTTTTTTATTTTAAGAATATTCGTTGGTGTCATTTTAGATTTTAATTGCTTGGCTAATAATATCTTAATACAATCTACTACTAAATAAGTAATGATGACTGCAGTAAAAAAAGTAAACATTCTTGAATTTTGCATTTCTAATTTTGGTCCTACAGAAATGATAACAGCTAACCAAAAACCCAATACACCAATGTTAATAACGTTTAATATAAAGCCTTTTATAAACAAACTGCCGTAGTTTCTTTTTATAATATCGCGATCTATTGCTTCGTCATCAATTTTCTCTTCATTTTTTAATTTAACGAAAGAAATTATTCCATAAGCCAGCATAATAATTCCGCCAAAAATAAAAAGTGCGGGTTTATCTTTTAAACTCTGTATTAATCTGTAACTGCCTAAATAGGCGATTGCTATAAAAAAAATATCACCTAATACTACTCCAAGATCAAAAACTATTGCAGCTCTGAATCCTTTTGTAATACTGGTTTCCAGTAATATAAAAAATACCGGACCTACCATAAAACTTAAAAAAAGTCCCCATGGCAGTCCAGCCAAAATATCATTTATCATTCAAATACGATTTCTTATTTTACTTCTTCTATTTTACCTCCAAAAACCGTTTTTTGATTAATTTGTTTCGGTTTTCCATAAATGTAAATAGAGCCTCCTGCGCTTACTTTTGCATCAACAAGTGTAGAAGCATTAACATCTGCTTTTCCACCCGCAGAAACGCTTACTTTAGTCTGAGACGTGACTAATTTACTTCCAAGGAAATATCCGCCAGCTCCTAAACTTGCATCAAGGTTGGCTGCTTTACCTGTTGCGGTAATTTCTCCTCCCGAAACTGAACTTACTTTAAGTTTATCAACATCCAAACCTACATTAATTTTAGCGCCTTCTTGTGCACTTACTTTAAACGAAGTAGCTTTTATTGTTCCGTCACTTGTTACAGCTGCACCTTCATTAGCATCAATCAATTCTATATGTTTATAATACAGCGTTACCTGAAGATCATTTCCTGATAAAAGCTTAGGAAAAGGCATTCTTAATTTTAATATTCCATTTTTGTTTACAGCTTCCAGTTCGGCTTCTCTCGCTCCTTTTATAACAACTTTATTTTCAGATGACTGAACTAATTTCACACTTAGTTTATCGTAAACTTTTACAGTATCGAATTCACCTAATTCTTTGGTAACCTGACCAAAAGACATTTGAACAAATAAAATTGCCGCTCCTATAATTAACTTTTTCATACTTTTATTTTTTTAATTAAACCTCTATTCTGCTCTTCTTAAAAAATGAAAATCCAGTTGTTTTTTAACCAAATCTGCATTTTTAACTTTTACATATATTTCATCTCCTAATTGTAAAATACTGTTTGAAGTAGCTCCAACCAAAGCATATTGCTTTTCATCAAAAGTATAATAATCATCTTTTATTTCTCTGATTCTTACCATTCCTTCACATTTGTTAGAAACAATTTCAACATAAATTCCCCATTCTGTAACTCCTGAAATAACTCCAAGGAATTCTTCGTCCTGGTGATCCTGCATGTATTTAACCTGCATGTATTTGATACTGTCACGTTCCGCATTTGTTGCTAAACTTTCCATATTCGAACAATGCAAACATTTCGTTTCATACACTTCTTCGTCTACAGATGCTCCGTTATCCAGATAATATTGCAGCAAACGGTGTACCATAACGTCAGGATAACGGCGAATTGGCGAAGTAAAATGACTGTAATAATCAAAAGCTAAACCGTAATGACCAATATTTTCTGTCGAATATTTGGCTTTACTCATACTTCTAATAGCAAGAGTATCAATTAAGTTTTGCTCTTTTTTACCATTTACTTCTTCCATCAAAGCATTCAATGATTTCGAAATATCGCCTTTATTACGGAAATCTATTTTATAACCAAATTTAGCAATTACGGTTTGCATCGCAATAAGCTTGTCTTCATTTGGTTCATCGTGAATTCTGTAAATAAATGTTTTCTTTTGTTTACCAATGTATTCAGCCACTTTTCTATTGGCCAAAAGCATAAATTCTTCAATCAGATGATTGGCATCTTTAGAAACTTTAAAATAAACTCCTTCTGGTTCTCCTTGTTCATCTAAGTTGAATTTTACTTCGACTTTATCAAAAGAAATTGCACCATTGGCCATTCTTTTCTTTCTTAAAATCTTAGCTAATTCATCTAATTTTAAAGTAGCTTCGGTAATTTCATCAGACACAACATAAGATTCTCCAGTGATCGAAATATCAACAGGAATTGTATTGTCTTTTGTTTCAATGATATATTGTGCTTCTTCGTAAGCAAAACGCTGATCTGAATAAATTACTGTTCTTCCAAACCATTGGTTGATAACTTGTGCAGTTGGAGAAACTTCGAATATTGCTGAGAAAGTATATTTCTCTTCATTCGGTCTCAACGAACAAGCAAAATTAGATAAAACTTCCGGAAGCATTGGCACTACTCTATCTACCAAATAAACTGATGTTGCACGTTGATACGCTTCATCATCTAAAATTGTTCCTTCTTCAAGATAATACGAAACATCGGCAATGTGAATTCCTATTTCGAAATTTCCGTTTTCTAACTTTTTGAAAGACAAGGCATCATCAAAATCTTTTGCATCTTTCGGGTCAATAGTAAACGTAAGTGTATCACGCATATCACGACGTTTTGCAATTTCAGATTCCTGAATGGATGTATCTATTTTTTGTGCATAAACCTCTACTTCTACCGGAAAATCTGATGGCAAGCCATATTCAGCCAAAATAGCGTGAATCTCAGTATTGTGTTCTCCAGGTTTTCCTAAAACTCTGATCACAGATCCAAACGGACTATCGGCTCTTTTTGGCCAGTCTTCAATCGTAACCAAAACAACATCACCGTTTTCTGCTTCTCCAATTTTATCTTTTGGAATAAAAATATCGGTATACATTTTTGGGTTTGCAGTAGATACAAAGGCAAAATTGGCCTGAATATCAATAACTCCAACAAACTCTGTTTTATTTCTTTCTACAACTTCAATTACTTCACCTTCAGGTCTTTTCCCTTTTCTTCGGTTATAAACATAAACTTTTACTTTGTCTTTGTCTAAAGCACGATTCAGATTATTGGTTGGGATAAAAACATCTTCACTAAAATCAGGACAAACAAAATAAGCAGTTTTTCTACTGGTCATATCTATTGTTCCTTCGTAATAATCCTGACTCTCTGCTTTTACTAAATATTTGCCAGGTTCAGATTCTATAATTTTCTTTGAAGCAGCCAGAATTTTTAAATCTTTTATAATCTGGTTTCTGCTTTTTGTATCATCAAGTTCGAGCTTCGCTCCTATCTGTTTGTAATTAAATGCTTTATTAGGACTTTGCGATAAAATTTTTATTATTTTACTTGAGAAATCTTTCTCATTTTTTATCGGCTTTCTAATTTTCTTACTCATATATCTTTTCTTAAAAAGTTAAAATTACAAATAAGATATCAGATTATAGATTTTAACAAATAAATTATTAAAAATATAACTTTCAAAGGGAGATTTTATATTGATTTTTAAAGGTCATTTGTAATTCGAATATTCAAAATTCTTGCGAACGACAAATTTTTAGTAATGCTCATTTCGTATATTTACAAAAAGACCCTTTATGGAAAGCTTTAAAACCATTGCCATATTCAATTATCAGCACGAAACAATCGTTCTAAAGCACTTATTAGAGCAAGAACAGATTCCGTATTACTTTGAGAACGAAATGACCTTATCTGTCGTGCCAATGTACACCACTGCACTGGGTGGAATCAAACTCAAAGTTCATCCCAACGATTTCGACGAAGTTCAGCAAATTCTGGACAATCTTAATAACCCACTTAAAATTGTTTAAACTCATCTGTTTTTTCAATTTCAGGATTTTTTTTTCTTTTAAAATTTTCAAAGTTGTCAACATATATTAAATACAACAAAAAGAAAAATTTAAATTAAATTAATTTTTGTTTGTTATTATAGCTTGTTAATATGTGCTATAAATTTATTTTTAAAAGCATTGAAATGAAGTTTCTCTTACTTATCGTGAGTTATCAACATACTTATATTAAGTTAAACGATTAGTTTCTAAGACTTTTTCTATTTTAATTAACAATGGTTGACAACCTAAAATAGATTCATTTTGTAGATAAGTTCACATGTTGATATTTGTTGAAAATGGCATTTTTGATATTGATAACTTTTCCAAAAATTCATCAAACTTTATTAGGTTATTTCATTCCGGTTTTGGATTAGGTTTTTTTTCGACACAACCAAAAAAAACTTCTAATTTTCTATCTCAACTTATTAACAAATAATGTTAACTTAAAGTTAACTGAATATCAAGTAATTAGGTTTTGGTATTAACAATATAAAAAATTAACAAAATCTATGAATATTATTTATTGATTATGAGATACTTATAGAGTTGTTAATAATGTTGATAAGTGTTAAGTTTCTGATATTATGTAAGTTCTGATTGAGTTTATTTTTTATTCGATTCTATTTAAATTTTGAGGAATCTCATTTTGTTTATACTCTCCTAGTTTTCGATAAAATTTTCCATTAGGTTTTATAATAATGTAATTTCCACAATCAAAGTGATATTTAAAAAGAGTCTTTCTTATTAAATCATTTGTATCCTGGTAAACCTGTTTGTCTTTATATTTATAATCTTTCTGGGTGATAAAAAACTGATTTATAGTATTATTTTTGTCTAAGAATTTTTTGTAGGCTTTATCATTAACATAATAGTCAATACAGCTTCCGTTTGGTTCCGAATTATCTTTGTAATAAAAATTAATGATTATAGTTTTTGAAGAATCAATTTTTTTACCCGTTAGTTTTTCCAGCTCTATTTGAATTTTTACTTTTTCAGATGGCGATAAAACACCAAAATCATCTTTTCTTAAAAATCTTCCTATATAAGCAGTATCAACCTGGTAAGTAATTATTTCTAATTTTTTATCTTTTAATTTATTATTGAATTGGTCTTGCGTTATTGATTGATCATTTTCATCAAATAGAAACTGCGGTTTAGAATTCTCTTGTGAAAAACAATTTAAACTAAATAGAATAAAGATGATATATTTCATTTTTAATGTTTTTAAAATAGGGTTATACTTATTATATGTTTTTGAAAATCAAAATATTATATTTTTTAAAAATAGTAAAAAACTTATATATAAATCGTAAAAAAAGATTTATACATTGTAAATTATCTATTCTCATTATTTTTAATTTTAAGTAAAAAATAAACAAATCTATAGTAAAGTATATATCATATACTTTAAGTAAATTTGCAAAACACAACTTAATAGTATTTAAAATGAAAATTTCGATAGGAAACGACCACGCAGGACCAGATTATAAAAAAGCAATCGTTGCAATGCTTAAAGCAAAAGGATATGAAGTAACCAATTATGGTACAGATTCTGAAGATTCTGTTGATTATCCTGATTTTGGACACCCTGTTGCCAATGATGTATCTGAAGGTAAAGCTGATTTTGGAATTGTAATCTGCGGAAGCGGAAACGGAATTGCAATGACGGTTAATAAACATCCTAAAGTGAGAGCGGGTTTATGCTGGACTAAAGAAATTGCTTATTTAACACGTTTACATAATGATGCTAATATTGTGAGTATTCCGGCACGTTTTACATCTATCCCACAAGCGGTAGAAATTGTTGAAACATTCCTGACAACGGCTTTTGAAGGTGGAAGACACCAAAACAGGGTAAATAAAATTGCTTGTCAGTAAGTAAATAAAACGAGGTGCTTCGCGCCAATATAATATAAGTAAGCCGGGTGGATTTTTATAATTCATCCGGTTTTTTGTTTTTTAGTTCTATATTTCAGTTGATTACAGGGTTATTAACATTGTTAACAACTAGATTTTATTAGTTAATTTTAGATAAACCAATACAATTTGGAGTATAAAAATTATTCCAAATTTTATAATAAAAGAAGATTTACTCGTTTTATGTCTAAACAGGAGCATTGCTAGTAATAATCCGATTGAACCTCCAAAAAATGCAATTGTGAATAATGTATTTTCCGGAATCCTTTGTTTGTTTTTTCGGGCTTGATATTTATCATATCCGGCGAGAACAAAAACGAGGATATTTACAAATAAAAAATACAGTAATAAAACTTCCATAGGCTTAAAATTAAAAGCAAAGGTATTATTTTAGCCGGGTGATTGATTATCTGTTAATGGTTTTTAAAAAACAGATTATCACATTTTGTAATCAAGAAATTATTTCATTAAAAGTATGACTAATATTCAATTCATTGCCAAGACTGTTCAAACAGCAGCTATTAACATTCAAAATACGGTAAAATTATTAGAGGAAGATTGTACAATTCCGTTTATTTCCCGCTATAGAAAAGATACAACCGGAAATCTTGATGAAGTTCAGATAGAGAATATTGCTAAACTTCAGAAAGAATATGAAACAATTGTAAAACGTAAAGAAGCGGTTTTGAAATCAATAGAAGAGCAAAAAGCGCTTACGCCCGAATTGAAACAGAAAATTGAACAAAGTTTTGATTTACAGGAAATAGAAGATTTTTACCTGCCATATAAAAAGAAAAAGAAAACAAAGGCTGATGTTGCGCGCGAATTTGGTTTAGAGCCGTTGGCAAAAATTATTATGTCGCAGAATGATGTTGATGTTGATTTTGTTTCGACACAATATTTAAATGATAATGTTATTAATGAGGAAGCTGCAATTCAGGGTGCAAGAGATATTATTGCCGAATGGATCAACGAGAATATTTATGTTCGTAAGCAATTGCGAAGATTATATCAGCGCAAAGCAACAATTGGAACCAAAGTTGTAAAAAAGAAAATTGAAGAAGAAGGAGCACAGAAATTCAGTCAGTATTTTGATTGGGAAGAACCATTGACAAAAGCACCTTCGCATCGATTATTAGCTATGCTTCGTGCTGAAAACGAAGGTTTTGTAAAAATGAAAGTAGATGTTGATATCGATGAAGCTTATGATATTATTGATGAATTAATCATTAAAAAGCAAAACAGTACAACGGCACATTTGCAATTAGCGATTGAAGACAGTTATAAACGGTTGTTGAATCCGGCGATTGGAAATGAAACTTTACAAGAAGCAAAAGCAAAAGCTGATGCCAATTCAATTCAGGTTTTTGCGAATAATTTAGGACAACTTTTATTAGCACCGCCCTTGGGTGAAAAACGAATTCTGGCAATTGACCCGGGATTCAGAAGCGGCTGTAAAGTAGTTTGCCTGGACGAAAAAGGAGATTTATTATATAATGAAACGATTTATCCGCACGCACCTCAAAATGAGGAAACAATGGCAATTAAGAAAATTCGTTCGATGGTAAATGCATATCAAATTGATGCGATTTCTATAGGAAACGGAACGGCTTCGAGAGAAACTGAATTTTTTATCAAAAAAATTGCATTCGAGAAACCGTTGCAGGTTTTTATTGTTTCGGAGGCTGGAGCTTCGGTTTATTCTGCTTCAAAAATTGCACGTGAAGAATTTCCTAATTATGATGTAACGGTTCGTGGATCGGTTTCTATTGGGAGACGATTGTCAGATCCTTTGGCCGAATTAGTAAAAATCGACCCGAAAGCAATTGGAGTAGGACAATATCAACATGATGTAGATCAAACGAAACTTAAAGAAGAATTAGATAATACCGTGATTCGCTGCGTGAATTCGGTTGGAATCAATATCAACACGGCGAGTAAACATTTATTAAGTTATGTGAGCGGAATAGGAGAGAAGCTTGCAGAAAATATTGTACAGTATCGTTCAGAAAATGGTCCGTTTGAAGACAGAAAACAGCTAAAAAAAGTGCCTCGTTTAGGTGAGAAAGCGTATCAGCAAGGCGCAGCTTTTATCAGGATTTCGAATGCAAAAAATCCGCTGGACAATTCTGCAGTACATCCTGAAGCTTATCCTGTTGTTGAAAAGATGGCAAAAGATTTGAAACTTTCAGTAAACGACCTAATCGCAAACAAAGAGAAAACAGCCTTAATTAAGGTTGAAAACTATATTACACCTGAAATAGGTTTACTAACCTTAAAAGATATCATAAAAGAGCTTGAAAAGCCAGGGTTAGACCCAAGAAAGTCAGCTAAGGTTTTTGAATTTGACGCAAACGTAAAATCGATTAAAGATTTAAAAACCGGAATGATTTTACCGGGAATTGTGAATAACATCACCAATTTTGGCTGCTTTGTTGATATCGGAATCAAAGAAAGCGGATTGGTTCATATTTCTCAATTAAAAGCCGGTTTTGTGAGTGATGTAAACGAAGTAGTTAAGCTTCATCAACATGTTGACGTTAAGGTTACAGAAGTTGATGAAGACAGAAAGAGAATTCAGTTGACGATGGTACTTTAAAATTTTTAAAAAATAAATTCCAATTGGATAGAGAAATATTGATACAAAAACTCCCAAATTATAAACTATAATTTGGGAGTTTTGTTCTTAAGCTTATTTATAAAAAATTAAAACCCCAAACTACAATTGTAATTTGGGGTTTATAATACGAATATTAAATTCTTATTTAATTTCTTCTTCTTCTTTTTTAACAGAAGGCGCAGGTGGAGTTTGATCGTCTTTAGCAGCGTTCTTAAATTCCTTAATACCACTTCCTAAACCTTTCATTAATTCCGGAATTTTTTTACCTCCAAAAAGTAATATCACAATACCTACTATTACGAGGATTTCTGTAAGACCTAATCTTCCCATGATTGTATATTTAATGCCGAAGCAAATTAATTTCTAAATAATACCGCAAAGGTATATAGAAATATACGAAGAAGAAGTGTTTTTGGATTAAAATATTCGTATCTATTTGCGTTAAATATTTTATAAAATGATGAAATAACGGAATCCGTTTATTTTTATCGGGCATTAACAAGATGATTAATTATTATATTTGCTTGTATAAATAACCTAATGACTAAGAAAAAATTTAATTTCAGAAAAAAATTATTCATCAAAAACCGATTGGTAATTTTGAATGAAGACACTTTCGAAGAAATTTTCTCGTTTAAACTTAACTTGATGAATGTTTTCGTAACGTTCACATTGGGAGGGATTTTTTTAATTTTAATTACCACTTTCATCATCGCTTTTACGCCTTTGCGCGAATTTATTCCGGGATATTCTTCTACTGAATTAAAAAAGAATGCAACCGAATTAGCCATTAAATCAGACTCTTTAGAAACTGCTTTGAAGAAAAATGAAGCTTATATAAAAGGGATACAGAAAGTATTAACAGGCGAATTGGAGTATGCAAAATTCAATAAAGATTCGATTTTAGCGGAAACTGATGAGCATTCTGATGTAAATATGAAAGCTTCTGAAGAAGAACTTAAGCTAAGAGAAGAAGTGGCAAAGATGGAGAAGGAGCCAGGTGAAAAAACTCGAAATAAAAACAAAAGTGACAAGAAATAATACCATAAGAAATGTCTATTAAATCAGTAGCAGCAAAATTATTTGCCACCAAAATATATTATAAAACACAGGCTTGGGCCAATAAACCGGTAGAAACTCAGCACGCAGTATTTAAAAGTTTAATAAATAGTGCCAAAGAAACGCAGTTTGGTACAGATCATCATTTTGATAAAATAAAAACGGTTCATGATTTCAGGAAACGTGTACCGGTTCGGGATTATGAAGATTTAAAACCTTATATCGACAAAGTTCGAATGGGCGAAAAAAATATTTTATGGAAAGGGAAACCGCTCTATTTTGCCAAAACTTCAGGAACAACTTCCGGGGCAAAATACATTCCGTTGACCAAAGAATCAATGCCGTATCATATTGAAGCTTCACGAAATGCAATCTTACATTATATATACGAAACCGGAAATGCCGATTTTGTAGACGGAAAAATGATCTTCTTACAGGGAAGTCCAATTTTAATAGAAAAATACGGAATCAAATTTGGAAGATTGTCGGGAATCGGAGCGCATTTTGTACCCAAATATCTTCAAAAAAACAGGATGCCTTCGTGGGAAACCAATTGTATCGAAGATTGGGACACCAAAGTAAATGCAATTGTAGAGGAAACCATTGATCAGAATATGACCATTATTTCCGGAATTCCGTCATGGGTGCAAATGTATTTTGAGCGTTTACAGGAAAAAAGCGGCGGAAAGAAAATAGGGGACTTATTCAAAAACTTCAATTTGTTTATTTACGGAGGAGTCAATTATGAACCTTATCGTGCGAAGTTCGAAAAAATGATTGGGCGAAAAGTAGACAGCATTGAGTTGTTTCCGGCCTCTGAAGGCTTTTTTGCTTATCAGGATTCTCAAAAATCAAAAGGAATGCTGTTGTTGCTGAATTCAGGAATTTTTTATGAATTTATTAAAGCAGATGAATTCTTTACAGAAAACCCAAAAAGTTATACCATTGGTGAAGTAGAAACAGGTGTTAATTATGCTTTGATCGTTTCTACAAATGCCGGACTTTGGCGATATAATATTGGCGATACCGTTCAGTTTACCTCATTAGCACCATATAGAGTGATCGTTTCAGGCAGAATCAAACATTATATTTCTGCTTTTGGAGAACATGTTATTGCAAAAGAAGTAGAAAGCGCGATGAAAGAAGCGACAGCGGGAACCAAAATCGTAATCAACGAATTTACAGTCGCGCCACAAATAAACCCGTCAAGCGGATTACCGTATCACGAATGGCTGGTTGAATTCGAAAATGAGCCTGAAAGTATCGAAGCTTTCGCTGCAGCAATTGACGATTCGATGCGAAAACAAAATATTTATTACGATGATTTAATCACCGGAAATGTGTTGCGAAAAGTGGTGGTAACCAAAGTTTCTAAAAACGGATTTCAGGAATACATGAAATCGCAGGGAAAATTAGGCGGCCAGAATAAAATTCCAAGATTGTCGAATGACAGAAAGATTGCAGATAATTTGAAGTAGAGAAAATTGGAAAATCATATAGCATACGAGAAGGTTAGAAATCGAGAATGTGATTTTATAGTCGAATATCGTTTTTTTTCAGGAGAAGAGGGAGGTAGAAAAACTGGAAATCCTATTCAGGGTTATCGTTCAGATTTTATGTATTCCGGTGATGAAAATCTAAAAAAATTATGGATGATCTGGCCAGAATTTTTAGATAACGAAAATAATATCATTTTAGATAAAACTATACGTGTTCCAACTTCTGGTAAGGCAAAAATGTGGATATTAAATGAAACATTGTATGAATTACATAGAGAGAGAATTAAAATTGGATTAAAAGGTTTTTTTATGGAAGGGCCTCATAAAGTTGCGGAATGTGAAGTGATTGAAATTGTTAATCTTAGTTTAAAATAAATGTTATTAAATAATGACATGAGCAGATTTCAGTTGAATTAACATTTTTAATTCCTAATTTCGTTTAACAAAATACATATTACATCTTCACAAACAGAAGATTTTTAAAATAAAATAGCATGAAAGAAACCAAACATATATCAAGATCAAGAGCGCAGGAATCATCTGCGGCAATAGAAAGAATGTACATTACAATGCGCCATTTATTCAACCGTGGTTTTTATAAACCAATGGGAGTTTCGGGTGATGGCTTGCGTGAATCATTATTAGCCTTACGTCCGGAAATTTACGGAAATATAGGCGAAGAAAAAGTAGAACTTAACGGACTTCTGTATGTTATAGAACGTTTACCAATAGGTATTGAACAATGTCGATTTATCAATTTAACCTCTGATGAAGGATATTCTAAATCACATTTTGAGGCCATTGTTCCTCCAAAAAGACGAAGAAATTGTTATAGGATTGATGAGGAACAAATGAATGTTGAAATCACCCGAGGGCGTTCAGACATTTATGATATCCTGACGCATTTGACTTTTATTTTCATTGAATCTCATAAAATTAAAAACAGAGTTTTATTAGACGATGGCGGGGAAGTTTCCCGTGATTGGATGAAATTAGAGCAGGCCGTAATGCAAACTAAAAAATTGCCTTTAATTGAGAAAGAAAAAGCAATTTCGCATGTTGCCAATATATTAGGAAGAACTTTTGAAGAGGTTCTGGATATATATGAAGCATTTGGATCTGAAGAAACTCCGGACCGTTTTCTTCATGTTATTTATTGGTTAGGAAAGTTGGCAATCGAAGAAGTGGTTGACAATAATAAACGTACTATAACTTTTAGTCCTGTTCTTAGAGAACGTTTAGGACATCATATTCACGGCGAAATATGGGCAACCAATATCAAGGAGGTTTTAAAGACAAATAACCTGCTAAAACGCCCAATTCATGTAATAAGTGCCAATATGCACAGCGTTATGAATTCTATTTTTGCAACACCGTTGTTGAAAACGAAATTCAAGGACAAGTCTGATTTTTATATTTATGAAGAATTAAGCAAATCCGGAGCCAAAGAAATTAGAAGCCAGGTAGAAGAACTGGCATTAAAAAATGGTATGATTTCGCTGCCAGATAGTTCAGGGACTAATATCGATGTTCAGATTTTTGATACGGCAAAAATTGACTGGGCAAAAACGGGATTTCCAAAAGCAGCTCTTGATGAAGCTAAACCAGTTATTATTGTAATGGATTATGCTTTTGGTGAGCAGGCTTATGAAACTATCGATGAGTTATTAAAACCTTATAAAAAAGAAACGTTATTGAATGTAGCTTCAGTTTCAATAATGGGTAAAGCCGGAATTCTGGAAGGCGGAAAAGGTGATATCATGATCCCGACTGCACATATAAACGAAGGAACCGCGGATAATTATTTCTTCGAAAATGAATTAAAAGGAGCAATGTTTGAGGGAAATGATATTGCAGTTTTTGAAGGTGCAATGGTTACTGTTTTAGGAACATCACTACAGAACAGAGATTTATTGAAATTCTTTCACGAATCGACCTGGGGAGTAATTGGTCTTGAGATGGAAGGATCTTATTATCAGAAAGCCATTCAGTCAGCATCAAAAATTAGAAAAAGCGTACCACACGATATCAAAGTGCGTTATGCTTATTATGCCTCAGATAATCCTCTGGAAACAGGAAGCACCTTAGCTTCAGGCGGATTAGGAACAACGGGTGTAAAGCCTACCTATTTGATTACTATTAAAATTTTGGAACAAATTTTCAACGTAAAATAAATTGATAAATGATTATTTCAAAATAGTCACAATCAGTAAATATGAGACTAAGATTTATAAAACTGCCTAATTATTTTTAGGCAGTTTTTTTTTAGAATAGTTTCTATAATTTTCAAATCAGTTACATTTGCGATGTATAAATAATTAATATGAAAAGAATACTTATTACCGGAGCAGCAGGATTTTTAGGATCGCATTTGTGCGACCGATTCATAAAAGAAGGCTATTATGTTATTGGAATGGATAATCTGATTACGGGAGATCTTAAAAACATTGAACATTTATTCAAACTTGAAAATTTCGAATTTTATCATCACGACATCACGAAGTTTGTGCACATTCCGGGTGATTTAGATTATATTTTGCATTTTGCTTCACCCGCAAGTCCAATAGATTATTTAAAAATCCCAATTCAGACTTTAAAAGTCGGATCTCTGGGAACTCATAATCTTTTAGGTTTGGCACGAGTAAAAAAAGCGAGAATTTTGATCGCTTCAACATCTGAAGTTTACGGAGATCCATTGGTTCATCCTCAAACGGAAGAGTATTACGGAAACGTAAATACAATTGGCCCGCGTGGCGTTTACGATGAGGCAAAACGTTTTCAGGAATCAATTACAATGGCTTACCATACATTTCATGGAGTAGAAACCAGAATAGTGCGTATTTTTAATACCTACGGACCAAGAATGCGTTTGAATGACGGACGTGTAATTCCGGCTTTTATCGGACAAGCTTTACGCGGCGAAGATTTAACCATTTTTGGAGACGGAATGCAAACCCGTTCTTTTTGTTATGTTGATGATCAGGTCGAAGGTATTTTCAGATTATTGCATTCAGATTATGTATATCCCGTAAATATTGGTAATCCGGACGAAATTACAATTAAAGATTTTGCAGAAGAGATCATTAAATTAACGGGAACGAATCAAAAGGTAGTCTACCATCCATTACCAATAAACGATCCTTTACAACGCCAGCCAGACACTACAAAAGCAAAAGAATTATTAGGTTGGGAAGCAAAAGTAGATCGCGCTGAAGGAATGAAGATTACGTATGATTATTTCAGGTCGCTTTCAAAAGAAGAACTTTCAAAAGAAGAACACAAAGATTTTTCAAGTTATATAAAATAAAAAAACGGGCAAATATTCAATAAATATTTGCCCGTTTTCGTTTATAATGAGTTACTTAAAAAACGGCTTATTTTTTATATCCAATTTTCACCCGTTCACTTTCTTTTTCTTTCTTTTCAGTCAATTCGTCCAGATAAGAAAAAACCAATTCAATATTTTTATCGTGATTTTCTAACTTCTTTTGGATTTGAAGAATATCAACTTTAATTTCTGTTGTATCCAAAAGCATCTGTCTCACTTTGGTGAAAATGCGCATGATCTGTATATTGGTCTGAATTGCTTTATCGCTTTTTAGAACGCTGGAAAGCATTAAAACCCCATGTTCTGTGAAAGCTGAAGGTAAATATTTTTGATGTTCTCCTCTTCCTTTTTTTAAGGTCACAATTTGTGACCTTAAAGAATCGGATTCTATTTTAGTAAGTTCAAACATAAAATCCTCAGGAAATCGTGATAAATTTCTTTTAACAGCTTGTTTTAATGCCTTGGTTTCAATTCCGTAAAGAGAGGCTAAATCACGATCGAGCATCACTTTTTGATTGCGGATATAATATATTTTAGTAGAAATAGTTTCTTCAGAAAGTAAAGACTGATCTTCCATAGATTTTTAATTAAAAAAATCAAATGTAAGATTTTATTTATATTAAATATAAGATTGAAAATTTTTCTAGTGAAAGTGAAGTTTAAAATTCATTTTTAAATATAAAATAGAAATCATTTGCGAACTTAATTTTGATCAAAAAAAATAGCATCAAATTACTAACAAAGGAGAATCAACAAGTTTTTAAGATTTAATTATTTTTTACGTACAAAAGCAATTATTTTTGCACCACAACTAAATACAACTATACCATGACAATTTTACTATTGGGATCAGGCGGAAGAGAGCATGCTTTTGCGTGGAAAATGATTCAGAGTCCGCTTTGCGAAAAACTTTTTGTTGCACCAGGAAATGCGGGAACAGCTGCAATTGCTACAAACGTTGCAATGTCTCCAACTGATTTTGAAGCTATAAAAGCATTTGTAATTAAGGAAAATGTAAAAATGGTGGTCGTAGGGCCAGAAGATCCTTTGGTAAAAGGGATTTACGATTATTTTAAAAATGACGAAAGTTTACAGCATATTCCGGTTATTGGACCATCAAAATTAGGGGCTCAATTAGAAGGAAGTAAAGAATTTGCTAAGGAGTTTCTAATGAAACACAACATTCCAACAGCAGCTTACGACAGTTTTACTGCAGCAACAGTTGAGAAAGGATGTACATTTCTTGAGACATTACAACCTCCATACGTTTTAAAAGCAGATGGTTTAGCGGCGGGAAAAGGAGTTTTGATTATTCAGGATCTTGAAGAAGCTAAAACCGAATTAAGAAACATGTTGGTTCACGAAAAATTTGGAGCAGCAAGTTCAAAAGTAGTAATTGAAGAATTTCTTGACGGAATCGAATTAAGCTGTTTTGTTTTAACGGACGGAAAAAGCTATAAAATTCTTCCAACAGCAAAAGATTACAAACGTATTGGAGAAGGCGATACAGGATTAAATACAGGCGGAATGGGAGCAGTTTCCCCGGTTCCTTATGTTGATGCTGTTTTGATGGAAAAAATCGAAACTCGTATCGTAAAACCAACAATCGAAGGATTCCAGAAAGACGGAATCGAATATAAAGGATTTGTATTTATTGGTTTGATCAATGTAAAAAACGAACCAATAGTTATTGAATACAACGTGAGAATGGGAGATCCTGAGACTGAAGTTGTTGTGCCAAGATTAAAATCTGATTTGGTTGAATTGTTTCAGTCAGTGGCAGATCAAAAGTTAGATACTTTCGAATTGGAGGTTGACCCAAGAAGTGCGACTACAATTATGGTGGTTTCCGGCGGATATCCTGAAGATTTTGATAAAGGAAAAGTAATTACAGGTTTAGAAAATATTACCGATTCGATCGTTTTTCATGCTGGAACAAAATTAGATGGCGATAAAGTCGTTAGTAATGGAGGACGTGTATTGACTGTAACATCTTATGGAGACGATTTTCAACAGGCCATAAAAAAATCTTACCAAAATATAGATAAACTAAATTTTGATAAGATGTATTTTAGAAAAGATATTGGCTTCGACTTACTTTAAAAAAGAGTGAGCTGTAGTATCTTGATTTTCCGTTCCGGCGTCATCAAAAATGCGTAATTGTTTAATCCAATAAACGATTGCGCATGCGCAGATGATCATAAAAATCCAGTTAATAGTATTAGCACCAAACCAAGTAACAAGTTCTAGGTGACGTAAAAAGTCAAGTGGAGCAAATAAAATGTTAACGAATAAGTATTGTATTCCTTCAAAAAAAGCTGTCATAATTTATAAAATTATATGTTATTTATTGTTTTTAACGCATTGAAGACAAAATTCAATAAAGAATCTTTTTTCAACTTGTTGGTTTTCCTTTTTAAACAAGTATTATATTTACAATCACAAAAGTATAAAATATCCTTATGATAACAAGTGTTTTTAAAAAATCTACGCCATTAAATTATTCATTGGTCGTAATTTTGATACTGGTTTTCTTTTTTATTTTTCAAATTAAAGATCCATCATGGGTGAGTTCTTATTTTTTGGCGTTTCAAAAAGTAAGTTCCCTGCTCTTTATTTTGGCTTCATTTTTCCTGATTAATTTCATTGTAAAAAAAAACGGCCTCAGTAAAGACAACGGTTACACGATATTTTTTTACTTATTGTTTATATTATTTTTCCCCACGATTTTTAATAATGCCAATGTTGTATATGCCAACTTTTTTATACTGTTGGCACTTCGAAGATTGATTTCGCTGCAATCCTTAAAATCATCAAAAGAAAAAATATTTGACGCCTCTTTTTGGATTTTAATAGCCTCTTTATTTCAATTTTGGTGTATTCTTTTCTTAATATTGGTTTTTATATCCATCGTTTTTCATGTTTCGAGAGATTACAGAAACTGGATTTTACCTTTTGTAGCCCTTTTAGCAGTATCAATAATCTTTTTACTGATCTCTTTAATCTTCCATATTGATTTAGTTCAGTTTTTTCAGAAACATGCGGTGATCGATTTTAATATTAATTATTTCAAGAACAATTATGAAAATGGGGCACTTTCGATATATGTTGCAGTAGCTTTGTTTTTTGTAACTTCTATGTTGACAACGCTGTCAAACAGACCACAGATTGTACATTCATCCTATAAAAAAATTGTAGCCTGTTTTTTTATTGCAGCACTTGTTTTTATTGTTTCGCCAAATAAAAGTAATGATCTGCTATTGTTTAGCATTGCACCTTTGACGATTATGGCTTCAAGTCATGTAGAATATATGCAGCAAAAACTCAATAATGAAATTGTCTTTTATGTATTGATTTTGTGTAGTTTATTTACGTTTTTCTCACAGTTATAATTTACTGCCGTAAGAAAGATCACCAGCGTCACCAAGACCCGGAACAATGTAGTTTTTCTCATTTAAATTTTCATCCAAAGAAGCTACCCATAAATGACAGTCTTCAGGAAGACTTTTTTCAAGAAGCGCAATTCCTTCAGGAGCAGCAATAACCACGACAATATGAATCTCTTTTGGAGTAGCATTTTGAACTAATTTTTCATGAACCGCAACGATAGACTGACCGGTTGCCAACATTGGATCAAGCAGCAAAACAGTTTTATCATTGATATTCGAAACCGCTTGATATTCAACTCTAATTTCGAATTCTTCATCATTATTTGGATGGTAGCGACAAGCCGAAACAAAGCTGTTTTCTGCATGATCAAAGTAGTTCAAAAAGCCATTATGAAGCGGTAAACCAGCTCTTAAAATGGAACATAAAACCAAATCACTTTCGATTTCAGTGGTTTGTTTAATACCAAGCGGGGTCTGAATTTCGACATTTTTATATGACAAATCTTTGCTCAGTTCATATGCCATAATTTCGCCAATTCGCTCAATATTTCTTCGAAAACGCATGCTGTCGTTTTGAACATTTATATTTCTGATTTGACCTAAAAAATGATTTAATACGCTATTATTCTCAGATATATAATGGATTTTCATAATAAAATTTTAGAATTATCAATGGTTACAACACGATAACGAAAAAAAAATCGTTTTATTCGCACGATAAAAGTATAAAAAGTATCTTTGTAACTCTAACAAATAAAGACATGTTTTCAAAATTAGCATATTCTGTTTTCGAACAAAGCATCAAAGATTATCATCAATTTGATAATGTTGATCAACCTATCAACAATCCTTATCCTAAGGATAAATTCGAGCATTTATTGTATTTAAAAAACTGGATTGACACTGTTCAATGGCATTTTGAAGATATTATTCGTGATCCGCAAATTGATCCTGTAGCAGCATTGACTTTAAAAAGAAGAATCGATGCCTCTAATCAGGAACGTACTGATATGGTAGAATACATAGATAGTTATTTTTTACAAAAATACAGTGATGTAAAAGTAAAAGATGGTGCAAAAATCAATTCTGAAAGTCCTGCCTGGGCTTTTGACAGATTGTCTATTTTAGCATTAAAGATTTATCATATGCAGGAAGAAGCTAATCGCGCAGAGGCTTCACAAGAGCACAGAGATAAATGTCAGGAAAAATTGAACATTCTTTTAGAACAAAGAACGGATTTATCAACAGCAATTGATGATTTATTGACTGACATAGAAAATGGAGATAAATTCATGAAAGTGTACAAACAAATGAAGATGTACAATGACGATGAATTGAATCCTGTCTTATACCAAAATAAGAAATAATTGGCACAATTGTCCAATAAAATTAAGCATATAGCCGTCATGAGACTTTCCGCAATGGGAGATGTCGCCATGACGGTTCCTGTTTTACGCGCTTTCGTAAAACAATATCCGGAGGTAAAAATCACAGTCATTTCACGTCCGTTTTTTAAACCCTTTTTTGACGGAATTCCGAATTTGGAATTTTTTGCTTTTGATGAAAAAGAACGTCACAAAGGTTTCAAAGGACTTTTGAGATTGTTTAGCGATGTTAAAAAACTAAAAATTGATGCTTTCGCGGATCTTCATAATGTTTTAAGATCTAAGATTGTGAGCTTACTTTTCGCTTTAAGCGGAAAAAAAAGAGCTACAGTTGACAAAGGAAGAGAAGGTAAAAAAGAACTAACCCGTTCAGAAAATAAAATCTTCAGGCAATTGCCAACAATGTTCGAAAGACACGTAAAAGTGTTTAATGAACTTGGTTTTACTTTAGATTTATCGAATCCTCAATTTCCTGAGAAGGCAATTTTAAGTTCAGAAATTCTCGATATTATCGGCGACAATAATCAAAAGTTGGTAGGAATTGCACCTTTTGCACAATACGATTCTAAGGTTTATCCAAAGGATTTAATGCAAGAAGTTATTGCAAAACTAGCTGAAAATAAAGCTAATAAAATTTTACTTTTTGGTGGAGGAAAGAAAGAAATCGAAATTCTGGATTCATTTGCAAAGCCATTTGAAAATGTAATTAATATGGCCGGAAAAATAAAATTTCAGCAGGAATTAGAATTGATAAGCAATCTCGATGTAATGCTTTCTATGGATTCCGGAAATGCCCATATTGCCGCAATGTTAGGTGTAAAAGTAATTACGCTTTGGGGAGCAACGCATCCGTACGCAGGTTTTTTACCTTTTAATCAAACTATTGAAAACGCTTTGGTTTCAGATCGAAATCAATATCCAAAACTACCAACATCGGTTTATGGAAACAAGGTGGTTGAAGGCTACGAAGATGCGATGAGAAGTATTTCTCCCGATGAAATAGTCGGAAAAATCCAGAAAGTTTTGTAAATTTTAAGAACACTAAATTCCAATAAAAAAATTCCAAATCCCAATGATAAAGTTGGAATTTGGAATTTTTTTATTTTAAGATAAATCTTTGTTTATATTCAAAGTTGGTCTGCGCATTTTTGTCATCCTGAGGAACGAGGGATCTTCGCAAGTAGCTCGACAATTTAAGAAAAATACTTTGTGTTAGTTTCTCGCGAAGATCCCTCGTTCCTCGGGATGACAATGAGAACGGTTACTTTGTGTAAAACTTTGTCAAAGATTATTAATCATTTTTTATAAATCAAGAAAAAGATATCCCATTGCTTTCTTTTTGTTTCTGTCCACTACCACCTTAACAAAATGATTTTCTTTTTCAGTAGCGAGTAAAATATGTTCAAAATCTTCAGTTGAGTTTCTGTAAACTTTATGTACCAAATCAGATTCCTTAATTTTTTTCGATAAGATTTTAGCTGCTTTTAATTCACTTACATAAGGCCAAATATTAAAAAAGCTGTCATTAGATGATATTTCTTTCATTCCATCAGTCATGGAGGAATTGTATTTTTCTTCTGAAAGTAATTTAGGAGCTTTTTTGTTACTTCTTTTTTTAATTATGAAGTAGATACAAAAGCAGGATGTTATTACAAAAAGTACAATAAAAGAGAGACGGAGATAATGATGCATTGCCATAATATTTAAATTTTAGGTTGACAATCAGATATAGCTTTACAAATCTGTCTTAAGAAAAGAAGAATGATCAGCTTTAGTTAAAGTACTAATATACTAAATTTTAAGCATATTTTTTAAAAAAAAATCAAAAACTTATATGTTTGTTTATGTATTACTCAACGGTGTTTTTTTAATTGGAATTTCTCACAACCATATCTTTTCATCCCGACATCGGCTATAAATATAGTTTTTAAGATTCGAAATTGTGGCTTCATAGTTTGGTGCTTCATAACCAAATCTTTCGTGTTCTATTTGCTCTTTTTCGATGGCATTGCAGCCTTTTATAACTTCTTTGAGCATGTCCAGCATCGCAAGTTCTTTGTTGTTGGTTTTCTGATATTTAAACTCTACAATTTCATCTTGCAGTTCTTCGCAGTATTCTACAAGTTTCTCAACTTCAGGCTCGTCTAAAAGATATTCCTTGCTTTTAAAAATTTCCCGTACTGATCTCATATTCAATTAAATTACAATTTTACAAAGATTGCTACTAATTATCAAACAAAAAAAATCCAAATACCAATTGTAAGTTTGGAATTTGGATTTTTTTTTATTGGAATTTTAACTACCTATACATCATCATAATCTACATAAATAGACTCAGATGTTGGATGTGCCTGACATGTTAATATCAAACCTGATGCAATTTCTTTATCCGTTAAAATCGAATTTTTAGTCATTTCTGCAGTTCCTGAAGTTACGCGGGCAAGACAGCTGCTGCAAATTCCGCCCTGGCAAGAATATGGGGCGTCGATTCCTTGTTTCAGAGCCGCATCTAATATGGTTTGTTTTTGAGACATTTCGAACGAAACTTCGTCGTCATCAACTAAAACAGTGATTTTTGTATGTCCTTCTAATGATGTTTTTATTTCGTGTTCCTGAGATGAAGAAGTAAAAAGCTCAAACTTAATAGCTGATTCTTTTACATTTTTTTCTTTCAGAACATTCGAAACAGTATTGATCATTTCTTCCGGTCCGCACAAGAAGAACTTGTCAAATTGTAGTTCTTTGTGTTTGTTGTTCAAAACAAAATTTACTGCTGATTTTTCGATTCTGCCAAACAAAGCATTTTCTGCTTTGGCCTGACTAAAAACATAATGCACGAAAAAACGACCTACATATTGCAATTGCAAATCATGTAATTCCTGGTAAAAAATAGTGTCTTCAGGAGTTTTATTTCCGTAAACCAATACAAATGAGCTTTTTGGTTCACTTTTCAAAACAGATTTTATGATCGAAAGCACAGGAGTAATTCCGCTTCCGGCAACAAAAGCAGCATAATTTTTTTGTCTTTCAGCATCCGGTTCAAAAGTAAATTTTCCTTCAGGATGACCTACTTCAAGGACATCACCGGCTTTAAGTCTGGTATTGGCAAACTGAGAAAACAAACCGTTTTTTACTGCTTTTACTGCAATTCGCAATTCACCGCTTTCCGGTGCAGAACAAATAGAGTATGCGCGACGAATCTCTTGATTATCAAGAGTTAATTTTAAATTTATGTATTGTCCGGCTATAAATTTATAGTCCTGTTTTAGTTCTTCTGGAACATTAAAAAGTACAGAAACCGCGTCGGTTGTTTCGCGTTTTACCTCTTTAATTATAAGTTTTAAGAATGAAGGCATGATTGTATATTTTATGCAAAAGTAGCAAACGGAGATTAAATGTCAGGCACGAAATAATTATTTTTAACTTTTTTTGTAACGTTTACTTACATTTGATCTCTTACTACAAAACTGAAAACCAAATAACCATGATTAAAAAGTTTATTTATCTAGAATGGAAGGCCTTTACCAGATCTGCATCCTTTGGCGTAAATGTCGCGATGAAAATTTTAATTGGTTTTTTGATGGTCTATTTTTCGATACTTTTTATCGGAATGGGAGTAGGAGCATTTTATGTATTACGAAAAATGAATCTGGAACCATTGATAACCATCAATCAATTTCTGATTTATTATTTTCTGTTCGACCTTGTAATTAGGTTACTGATGCAGGCGATTCCGGTATTGAATATTAAACCTTTACTGGTTTTACCTTTCAAAAAACCAACAATTGTACATTTCTCATTAGGCAAAACGGCGTTGTCTTTTTTCAATTGGGTTCATGCCCTTTTCTTTATTCCGTTTTCTATTGTGTTAGTTCTGGAAGGTTATGATATTACGGGCGTTATTTTTTGGCTTTTAGCAGCTTTTTCATTAGTATATATCAATAATTTTTTGAATATTATTTTAAGCAATATCGATAAATTGTTTGTTTTCTTTGTAGGACTAATCCTCGCAATGGCTGCAGCACAATATTATAAAATATTTGATATTACGAGTTTTACAACTCCAGCTTTTCAGGGATTTTATGCTTTAAAAGGATTGTTTTTGATTCCGGTTTTAGTATTGATAGGATTGTATGCGTTTACCTTTAAATATTTTAAAAACAATCTGTTTTTAGATGCCGGACTTTCTAAAAAAGAAGATGTTGCTGAAACTGAGAACCTTTCATGGCTGAATCAGTTTGGTACTTTAGGGACTTTTCTTAAAAATGATATTAAATTAATTAAAAGAAACAAGAGATCGAAAACAACGATCTTCATGAGTGTCTTCTTTTTGTTCTACGGAT
Organism: Flavobacterium frigidimaris; assembly: GCA_900129595.1. Lineage (GTDB taxonomy): Bacteria > Bacteroidota > Bacteroidia > Flavobacteriales > Flavobacteriaceae > Flavobacterium > Flavobacterium frigidimaris. Next base: position 313,055 of record FQWG01000004.1, read on the forward strand.
TCATCTTTTTCGGAAACACACATCAGCCGGAAGTGATGCATATTTTTGCCGGGATATTTGTTTCAGGAGGATTTTTGTTTGTCTTTGGTCAGTTCGTACCAAGCTGGGATAGTTCATATTATCAATTAATGATGACACAAAATATCCCGTATCGCGGTTATATCACCTCAAAATGGTGGCTGATTGTTATTGCCACAATTCTTTCAACTATAATCGCTTCATTCTATCTTTTTTTCGGGTGGGAAATTTATCTGACAATTGTAGTAGGTGCGATTTATAACATTGGAGTCAACTCACACTTAGTACTTTTGGGAGGGGCATTTACAAAAACACCAATCGATTTAAGTTCTGCCGGAGGAGCATTTGGAGATAAAAAAGCATTTAATGTAAGCGCGATGTTATTGACATTACCTAAAATATTATTGCCTTTAGGACTTTATGCCATTGGTCTTTATTTAGGAAATAAAACACTTGGCTTATCATTAGTGGCTGGTGCAGGAGTTTTAGGTTTTATCTTAAAAGATAAGGTTTTTTCCCTAATCGAAAAAAGATATAAAATCGAGAAATACAGTACGATAAGCGCTTATAAACAAAAGAATTAAATTAGAGAACGTGTCAATTTGATGATAAGATAATTTTTATCTTATTGAAAATTAACCCAATCAACGATTAACCAATTAAACAGATAGAAAATGATACAAGTAAATCAACTTTCAAAAACATATAACGGAACAACAGTATTAAACATTAACAATCTTGAAATCCCAAAGGGACAAAGCTTTGGTTTAGTGGGCAATAACGGAGCGGGAAAAACAACTTTTTTCAGTTTATTATTAGATCTGATTCAGCCTTCTACAGGAAATATCACAAGTAATAGTATTCAGGTCAATACGAGTGAAAACTGGAAATCTTTTACGGGATCTTTTCTTGATGAAAGTTTTCTGATAGGATATTTGACTCCGGAGGAATATTTCTATTTTATCGGAGATTTGCGTCATCAAAACAAAGCTGATATTGATGCTTTGTTAGCCACTCATGAAGAATTTTTTAATGGTGAAATCCTGAATAACAAAAAATACCTGCGCGATTTATCCAAAGGAAATCAGAAAAAAGTGGGGATAATTGCGACACTCATTAGTAATCCTGAAGTGGTTATTCTTGATGAGCCTTTTGCTAATTTAGATCCTACAACTGTAAGCAGATTAAAAAAAATAATCAAAGACCTTGCTGAAAATCCAAATGTTACAGTATTAGTTTCAAGTCATGATTTGCAGCATACAGTAGAGGTTTGCGATAGAATTGTAGCACTTAATAAGGGCGAGATTGTTAAAGATATTCAAACTTCAAAAGAAACCTTACAAGAATTAGAATCGTTTTTTGCGGTATAAGCTTCTATATTTCAAAAAGAAGCGTAATTTTACAAGTCATTATACTAAAAATTCATTTTAGAAGTTAATTGATTTAAACTCTTTCTATTGAAAAAGAATACTCTTAAATATAGTTTTTTTCTTGTCTTTTTGTTTCTTTTGATAGCTTGTTCTACCAAGAAAAATACTTTTCTGGCCAGGAATTCGCATGCCTTAAGTACAAAATATAACATTTTGTACAACGGAGGAATTGGCCTTGATAAAGGTCTAAAATCTATTCAGGCAAATAATCAGGATAATTTCTGGAAAACCCTGCCGATCGAAAAAATGCAATTTGACGAAAATTTTTCTGAAGAAGAAAAAGCAAAGAATCCCGATTTTGAAAAGGCAGAAACCAAAGCAACAAAAGCCATTCAGAAACACTCCATGAATATTGGCGGCCGAGAAAGGAATTCACAAATTGATGAAGCGTATTTGATGCTTGGAAAAGCCAGATATTATGATCAGCGCTTTATTCCCGCCCTTGAAGCATTCAATTATATCTTATACAAATATCCCAATAGCAGTAATATTTATACAGCAAAAATATGGCGTGAAAAAACCAATATGCGTTTAGGAAACGATGCCATAGCCTTAAAAAATATTAAGTTATTATTAAAAAATACGGACCTGAACAAACAGACTTTTTCAGATGCAAATGCTTTATTGGCAGAGGCTTTTTTGAATATGGAAGAAAAAGACAGTGCCGTTTCTAAACTTAGAATCGCTGAAGAATTTACTAAAGTAAATGAAGACAAAGCGCGTTATCGTTTTATTTTAGGTCAGATGTACCAGCAAGCCGGAAAAAAAGACAGTGCCAATTATTTCTATAATGGTGTAATCGATATGAATCGAAAAGCAGATCGTAAATATATGATGCATGCTTATGCTAAAAAAGCTGAAATGTTTGATTATCAGTATGATAATAAAAAAATGTTTCTTAAGGCTTATAATAAGCTAGTTGCGGACCGTGAAAACAGACCTTATTATGATATTCTGTTGTATCAGATGGGTGTTTTTTATGAGAATTATAAAGTGCAGGATAGCGCTTTGATATTCTATAATAAATCATTAGACAGGGATTCTAAAGATCCTTACTTAGTAGCTTCGACTTATAGAAATATTGGGAATATGTATTTTAAAAATACCAATTATACTATGGCTGCCAAATATTACGATAGTACATTAGTAAAATTAGATCCTAAAACCAGAGAATTTGCTTTTATTCAAAAAAACAGAAAAAATCTAGATAACGTAATCAAATACGAAGCAATTGCGAAACGCAATGACAGTATCATTAATGTATACGGTTTACCGGTTCCTGAAAGAAAATTATATTTCGAAAATTATATTGCAGAGCTTAAAAAGAAAGATGAAGCAAAACGTATTTTAGAAGAAAAAGAAAAAGCAAGATTAGCCAATATCGAACGTAATACAAATGGGGGTAATGAGCCAACAGCTGTAAATCCTAATGCAATTGGCAAAAGTGATCCCGGTATAGGAGCGTTTAATCCTCCGGCAGGAGGTGAAACAGCCAGTGCAAGTACATTCTATTTTTATAACCCAACAACGGTTGCTTACGGAAAATTGCAATTCAGGAAATTGTGGGGTAACAGAACCGTAGACGGAAACTGGAGATTAGCGGCAATAAAATCAGCCAATAATGCTGCAATGAATGATACCATAAATGACAATCAGGATTTAGCTAATAAATTGAAAGATTCTGTTGTTGTTGAAAAATACACAACTGATTTTTACGAAAAACAACTTCCAAAAACAAAATCTGCAATAGATAGTATTGGTGTAGAGCGAAACTTTGCTTATTACCAATTAGGACTTATTTATAAAGAGAAATTTAAAGAATATAATCTGGCCAGCGAAAAACTGGAACAATTACTAAAAAACAATCCGGAGGAAAAATTGATTTTGCCGTCGATGTATAATTTGTATAAAATATATCAGATTACAAATCCTGCCAAAGCAGAATCAGTGAAATTTGATATCACGACAAAATATCCAAATTCGAGATATGCACAAATTATAAACAATACTAACACAGATGATTTAGCGTCTCCTGAAAAAGAATATCAAAAATGGTATAAATTATATCAGGAAGAACAATTTGATACCATCTTAGATGCTATCGATAATTTGATCAATCAATATTCCGGTGATGAAATTGTTTCTAAATATGAGTTGCTGAAAGCAAATGTTTTAGGAAAAGTAAATGGTTTGGCAGCCTATAAGAAAGGATTGGAAAATGTTGCTGATAATTATCCAAATAGTGATGAAGGAAAAAATGCAAGAGAAATTTTAGAGAAGCAAATTCCAGGTTTAGAAAAACTTGATTTTTCTTCAGTGGATACTAAAAACTGGAAAATTATTTATTCAATTCCAAAAGAGGATACCAAAACGGCGAAACAAATTGAAGAAGCAATCAGGAAATTTTTAGCAGTAGAGAATTTCGAGAAATTGACAACTTCATTGGATAAATATAACAAAACAGAAAGTTTTGTTGTGATTCACGGAGTAAAATCGGAAGCTTATGCCAAAGATGTTTCAGAAGTTTTAAGAGAGGATAAAAAATATAAAATCTCACATCCGGCAATTATTATGTCGAGTGAAAATTATAAAGTAATACAAATCAAAAAAAATCTGGAAGCTTATTTAGCGCCCAAAACCCCATAATCATGTTTGATAAAGTTAAAAAAAACGGAACAGAACTTTTAGGAAAAACGAATAGAATTGTTGAAGGAACCTCTATTATAGGTGACATTGTCTCTAAAGCCGACTTTAGGCTGGATGGCGAATTAATAGGAAATTTTACTTCACAGGGAAAATTAGTTATAGGCGCATCCGGAATTGTAAAAGGCGAAATTATTTGCAATAATGCAGATATTGAAGGAGAGTTTCAGGGTAAAATAAAAGTACTTGAAATCCTTAATATAAAGGCATCCGCAAAGATTCATGGAGAAGTTGTCGTTGGAAAACTGTCTATTGAACCGGGAGCTGAGTTTACCGCTACTTGTACAATGTTAACAAATAACACTAAAGAAGTTACATTAAAAGATGGAAAAAGAACCGAATAATAAATCCAATAATAAATGGCTGGCATTAATGAATATTCCTATTCAAATGGGAATTATTATATTCTTGTTTTCTTATTTAGGAGTGTGGTTAGACGAAAAATATTCAAATGGAGGTTCTTTATGGACAATAATTCTATCTTTGTTTTCGGTTTTTTTGGCACTTTACAATGTCATTAGGCAAGTTAAAAATTTAAATAAATAATGAATAAAACGATCGATTTTCTAAAGTTTTTTATCCCTTTTTCCGTTGTACTATTTGTGGCCCAATATTTTGCCATGCAATCATTATCAGAGAAATTAGTTTTTTTTTATTCCGCGTGGAGTATTTATTTGTTTAATATACTGGCTACTTTTTTAGTATATCTTTTTTTAATTTTTGTGAATAAAAATGTTCCTGACTATACAGGATTTGCTTTTTTGGGAGCAAGTTTTTTTAGAATGATGGCAGCCATTGTTTTTCTGATCCCATTAATAAAGGCACATGTAAAAGATCCTATAATTGACCTGAGTACATTTTTTATCCCTTATTTTTTATTTTTACTTTTCGAAACCTATTTCACAATTCGGTTAATAAATAAACGTTAATTGCTTTATTAACAGGAAGATTGGTCTTTAAAAATCTAAATATTAAAAATTACACCCATAAATTTTCAATTTTCAATTTTAAATGTACCTTTGCAAAAAATTTTTGGAACCTAAAATTAGATACAGATTTTATAATGATAATTTCAAATAAACCAGTCCAGTACTTATTAGTTACCTTATTAGCACTTAGTTCGTCGATTAATTTCGCTTCAACCCCTGTTGATAGTGTTTCTGTAAAACATGAAACTGTTGAGTCAACAGAAGCAAGTCATACAGAAGCAGTAGGTCACGGAGAATCTGTTGGTCACGAAATTGAAAAAGAATTTAACGCTAGTGAATTGATCAATTCACACATTGGAGATTCTCACGATTTTCATATTGCTGATTGGGATGGCCATCCAATTTCTTTTAGTCTGCCAGTTATTTTGTGGACTAATAACGGATTGGAGATTTTTTCATCTGCTAAATTTCATCATGATAATTCAGGCGAGCATGTAGTTGATATTAATGGTCAGAAATTAGTTCGTTATAAAGAAATAATTTTTTACGCTGATAAATTTGAAACAATGACAGCTGATCAGAAAAATACCGGAGCTTTTGCTTTTGATGCAAGACCTTTAGATTTTTCTATCACTAAGAATGTTTTTTCTATGTTGATGTCAGCAATCATTTTGTTTTTCTTATTTTTTGCTGTAGCAAGATCATACAAGAAAAATGATAAAGCACCAACAGGATTGGCTGGATTTTTAGAGCCATTGGTTACTTATGTTAGAGACGAAATTGCTGTTCCAAATATTGGTACAAAAAAGGCTGGAAAATATATGCCATACCTTTTGACTATCTTTTTCTTTATCTGGATCAATAACCTTATTGGATTAATTCCTTTCTTCCCATTCAGTTCTAACTTGACAGGAAATATCTACTTTACATTCGTAATGGCATTTATTACTTTTATCGTTACAACTTTAAGCGGAAACAAATCATACTGGGGACATATTTTCAACACACCAGGAGTTCCTGTATGGTTGGCTCCAATTATGATTCCTGTAGAAATTATCGGAATGTTGACTAAACCATTCGCATTAATGATTCGTTTGTTCGCAAACATTACTGCAGGTCACATTATCATTTTAAGTTTAGTTTCTTTAATCTTCATTTTCAAAAGTATCGCTGTTGGCCCGGTTGCCGGAGCATTCGTATTGTTCATGAGTGTATTAGAATTATTAGTTGCTGCTTTGCAGGCGTATGTATTTACTTTGCTTTCAGCATTATTTATTGGTCAGGCTGTTGAAGAGCACGATCATCATTAATCAGAGTTTTATTAATTATTAACTATATAAATTTATTATTATGGTATTAGCTGGAATCGGAGCTGGATTAGCTGTAATTGGTGCAGGTCTTGGTATTGGAAAAATTGGTGGTTCTGCAATGGACGCTATCGCTCGTCAACCAGAAGCTGCTGGAAAAATTCAGACTGCTATGATTATTGCTGCTGCACTTATTGAAGGTGTTGCTCTTTTCGCAGTAGTTGTTGCGTTAATCACAAACGCATAATTAAAAAAATTAAACTTCCTGTAGCGGTTGGCTTCAGGAAGTTTTTTCAAAAAACGACAAACAATTTTTAAATATATACTGTTATGCAATTAACTTCACCAGAAAGTTTAATTTTTTGGACAACAATTATCTTTATTGTTTTCTTCTTTCTTTTAGCAAAATTTGCTTGGAAACCTATTTTAGGTGCTGTAAAAAGTCGTGAGGAATCTATCAATGAAGCTTTAGCATCAGCTGAAGCAGCTCGTTTAGAAATGCAAAATTTAACTGCTGATAATGAGCGTATCTTAAAAGAAGCTCGTGCAGAACGTGATGCAATGTTAAAAGAAGCTCGCGAAATGAAAGAGCAAATGATAGCTGAGTCTAAAAATGAAGCACAAGAGCAAGGTCAAAAATTAATAGCACAAGCTAAATTGGCGATCGAAAATGAAAAAAATGCTGCTATGGCAGAATTGAAATCACAAGTTTCAACTTTATCATTGAGCATTGCTGAAAAATTATTGAAAGAAGAATTATCTAACAAAGAATCTCAAACTAAATTAGTAGAGAAATTGTTAGGTGACGTAAAGTTAAACTAATATTATGGCAAGTACAAGAGCAGCAATTCGTTATGCAAAAGCAATTCTAGACTTAGCAAACTCTAAAGGTGTTGCCGAAGCTGTAAATAACGACATGAAATCAATTGCTTCGACAATTGACGGTAATGAAGAATTAAGTACTTTTATTCAAAGTCCAACTATAAAAGTTGAAGTTAAAGAAAGTGCATTATTAGAGGTTTTTGCAAATATAAATGGTATAACTAAAGGTTTATTTCATTTATTATTCGAAAACAAAAGATTCGAAATTCTAGAGGCAATTTCTTTAGAATACAGTAAGTTATTTGATGAAGGTAATAATACAGAAGTAGCAAAAGTTACAACTGCTATTGCAATGGATGCAGCTTTAGAAGCTAAAGTTTTAGCTAAAATTGCAACTTTATCAGATAAAAAAATAACAATAGAAAATGTAGTAGATCCATCAATTATTGGCGGATTTATTTTAAGAATAGGTGATCAACAATACAATGCTTCTGTAGCAAACAGATTGCAGGTATTAAAAAGAGAGTTAAGTAATTAGTTTTATTACACATAAAAGTGTCTAAATTATAAATTTAAGATGGCGGAAATCAAACCTGCTGAAATTTCAGCAATATTAAGAAAGCAAGTAGAAGGTTTTGAATCTGGTGCTACACTAGAGGAAGTAGGAACTGTACTTCAAGTTGGAGACGGTATTGCTCGTATTTACGGGCTATCTAATGTACAATATGGTGAGTTAGTTGAATTTGATAACGGACTTGAAGCTATTGTATTGAACCTTGAAGAAGACAATGTTGGTGTGGTACTTTTAGGACCATCAACAGGAATTAAAGAAGGTTCAACAGCAAAAAGAACACAACGTATTGCTTCTCTTAAAGTAGGTGAGCAAATGGTAGGACGTGTAGTAAACACTCTTGGTTTTCCAATTGATGGAAAAGGACCAATTGGTGGAGACTTATACGAAATGCCTTTAGAAAGAAAAGCACCTGGTGTTATCTTCCGTCAGCCAGTAACTGAGCCATTGCAAACAGGTATTAAAGCTGTTGATGCTATGATCCCGGTTGGTCGTGGACAACGTGAGCTTGTTATTGGTGACCGTCAAACAGGTAAATCAACTGTTTGTATCGATACAATCTTAAATCAAAAAGAATTTTACGATGCAGGAAAACCTGTATTCTGTATATATGTTGCAATTGGGCAAAAAGCTTCAACTGTAGCAGGAATCGCTAAAATGTTAGAAGAAAAAGGTGCAATGGCTTATACAGTTATTGTTGCAGCTAATGCTTCTGACCCTGCTCCAATGCAAGTTTATGCTCCTTTCGCAGGTGCTGCAATTGGAGAATACTTTAGAGATTCAGGTCGTCCGGCACTTATTGTGTATGATGATTTATCTAAACAAGCTGTTGCTTACCGTGAGGTTTCTCTTTTATTAAGAAGACCACCGGGACGTGAGGCATATCCTGGAGACGTTTTCTACTTACACTCTCGTTTATTAGAGCGTGCTTGTAAAGTAATTGCAGATAATGGAATTGCTAAAAACATGAACGATTTACCGGATTCTATCAAGTCTATCGTAAAAGGTGGTGGTTCATTGACTGCATTGCCAATTATCGAAACTCAGGCTGGTGACGTTTCTGCTTATATCCCAACAAACGTAATTTCGATTACAGATGGTCAGATTTTCCTTGATGGAGATTTGTTTAACTCGGGAGTTCGTCCTGCTATTAACGTAGGTATCTCTGTATCTCGTGTTGGAGGTAATGCACAGATTAAATCTATGAAAAAAGTTTCAGGAACTTTAAAATTAGACCAGGCTCAATTCCGTGAATTAGAAGCTTTCGCTAAATTTGGTTCTGACTTGGATTCTGTTACTTTAAACGTAATTGAAAAAGGAAAAAGAAACGTTGAGATCCTGAAACAAGGTTTGAACGATCCTTATACAGTAGAAAATCAGGTTGCAATTATTTACGCTGGTTCTAAAAACTTATTAAGAAACGTTCCTGTAAATAAAGTAAAAGAATTTGAAGCTGATTTCTTAGCTTACTTAAACAGTAAACATAAAGATACGCTTAACGCGTTGAAAGCTGGTAAATTAGATGACAACATTACTGACGTTATCGAAAAAGCAGCAAAAGAAATTTCAGCAAAATATATCTAATTAGAGAATTCGTAAATTAGATAATTAGAAAACATCTCCGGAGACCTTCTAATTATCTAATTTTCAAATTGTCACATTTTTTTAATCAACTAAATGGCAAATTTAAAGGAAATCCGTAATAGAATTACTTCCGTTTCATCGACGATGCAAATTACATCGGCAATGAAAATGGTTTCTGCTGCAAAGCTTAAGAAAGCACAAGATGCAATCACTGCAATGCGCCCTTATGCCGAGAAATTAACGGAGTTGTTGCAAAACCTTTCGGCTACACTTGATGGTGAAGTTGGAGGAGATTATACAACACAACGTGAAGTAAAAAAAGTATTACTTGTTGCTATAACTTCAAACAGAGGTTTGTGTGGTGCATTTAATACAAATGTAATTAAAGAGATTAAAAACCGTACTTCATTTTATGCAGGAAAACAAGTTGACGTTTTTGCTATTGGTAAAAAAGGAAATGATGTTTTAAGCAAAACTCACAAAGTACACGGTCATCATAATGCAATTTTTGACCATTTAACTTTTGAAAATGTTGGTGGAATTGCTGATAATTTAACTGAGAAGTTCTTATCAGGAGAATACGACAGAATCGAATTGATCTACAATCAGTTTAAAAATGCTGCGACACAAATCGTTCAGACAGAACAATTTTTGCCATTAGCGCCAATTAAATCTGATGTTCCTGTTACTGCAGGAGATTATATTTTCGAGCCTTCAAAAGAAGAAATTGTATTGACTTTGATTCCTAAATCATTAAAAACACAATTATACAAAGGTATTCGTGATTCATTTGCTTCAGAACACGGAGCACGTATGACAGCTATGCACAAAGCAACTGACAACGCAACTGAATTAAGAAACCAATTGAAATTGACTTACAATAAAGCACGTCAGGCTGCTATTACAAACGAAATCCTTGAGATCGTTGGTGGAGCAGAAGCTTTAAAAGGATAATTTATTCAAGACATACAAAAAAGAGCCGATAAGTGATTATCGGCTCTTTTTCTTTATATAGCAATTTTAGTTTTTAATTTTAAACTTATAAAATGGTGATTCTCAATTCAATCAAAAACCGAGAATCAGTTACCATTTTATAAAATTATTGACAGATTTATCACCTCTGTAGTGCTTTGTCTTTTATGGGAACAAACTAGCTTTATCAGTCCCAATGCTCTGTTTTTTTGAGGGTTACATATCAGCAGAATCACTCCCTTTTGCTTTGTCTTTTATGGGAACAAACTAGCTTTATTAGTCCCAATGCTCTGTTTTTTTGAGGGTTACATATCAGCAGAATCAATCCCTTTGCTTTGTCTTTTGTGGGAACAAACTAGCTTTATTAGTCCCAATGCTTTGCTTTTTTTAAAGGGTTGTATTTTAGCTTTGCTCATTCCCTTTGATACAAAGTTAGTATAGAAGTACTGCGAAAGGCTTATACAATTTTTACTCTTTATTATAGATTTCACACATCGTGTTAGGATAAGAATTATATGACTGTCAATGAAAAAAAATAAGTATTTTTGAAATCTATTTTTATTACAATGAATCTACATATAGAAGAGCTGACTACTATAGAAGCAATGCTGAATGAAATCGAAACGATGCGATTTCTTTATCCTAATTTATCGGTCGAAAAGTATCAGGCCTATCTTTCTGAGATGGTACCCCATAATTATATTCAGGTTGGGGTTTTTGATAAAGATATTTGTATGGGAATTACAGGTTGTTGGTCTGCTACTAAATTATGGACTGGCAAATACCTCGAAATTGATAATTTTGTAGTGAATCCTAATTTTCGTTCACAAGGAATTGGAAAATTGCTTACGGATTATATCGAAAAAAAGGCTGTAGATCTTGATTGTAGTTCTATAGTTTTAGATGCTTTTACCGGAAATTTTGCCGCACATCGCTTTTACTACAATCAGGGCTATGGACCAAAAGGTTTCCATTTTGTTAAAATTTTGGACGAAAAAAAACTAACACAATAAAATTACAAGCCAATTATTTTATTGAACCTACAAAATCAATAATAAACCAAAGAATTGGTTATTTTTGTTTTACAAACTTTATTATAAAATTATTTTGGGATTATATAAAAATCTGTTCAAACAAACTGCTATTTACGGACTAGCAACGGTACTGCCAAGAATGCTGAGTTTTTTATTGGTAAGGTTGTATACTGGTATTTTACCAACAGCAGAATATGGTGAGGTTTCGATCGTTTTGTCATGGATGGTTTTCTTTAATGTGGTTCTTTCATACGGAATGGAAACGGCATTTTTCAGGTTCTACAGTGCCGAAGAGGATAAGAAAAATGTAATTGCAACTTCGACAATATCGATCTTTTGGTCGTCAATTATTTTCTTGTTTGCTGCGCTGATTTTCAGAAATACGCTGGCCAATCTTGCTGAAGTTGATGTACAGTATATTACCTACACCGTTTGGATTTTAGTTTTGGATGCTTTGGTTTTAATACCATTTTCTAAACTTAGAGCCAATCAAAGACCAATGATGTATGCGGCAATTAAAATTGGTAATGTAGTAATCAATCTACTGCTGAATATATTCTTCCTGATGTATTTACCTAACCTTGCAGCTGCACATCCTAATTCTGTCTGGGATAATTTATATGTTGAGAATTTTCAGATTGCTTATATTTTCATTGCAAATTTATTGGCAAGTTTAGCTACTTTTATTGTGCTTTCGCCAAATTATCTGGCACTGGGAAGAAAATTTGATCCAATTCTTTGGAAGAAAATGATGAAATACGGTTTACCTATTTTGGTAGCCGGACTGGCATTTGCAGTAAACGAACATTTTGATAAAATTCTTTTGGGATATCTGTTACCTGAAAACCTGGCAAAATCCGAAGTTGGAGCTTATTCTGCCTGTTATAAATTAGGTTTGTTTATGGTTTTGTTTGCAACAGCTTTTAGATTAGGAATAGAACCTTTCTTTTTCAGTCATGCTAAAAATGCAAACGCACCACAAACCTATGCCGTTATCACAAAATATTTCGTTATTCTGGGCTCCTTAATTTTATTGGGAGTGATTGTTTTTGCAGATTTATTAAAATATCTTTTGCTTGACAATAAAGCCTATTGGGAAGCGATGAAAGTAGTGCCGTTAATTATACTGGCAAACTTCTTTTTAGGAATTTATAACAACCTCTCAGTTTGGTATAAACTGACAGACAAGACGAAAATTGGAGCATATATCTCGATTGTTGGAGCGATTGTAACATTGGTTTTAAATTATTTTTTAATTCCAAAATACAGTTACTACGGTTCCGCAATTGCAACGATCTCAGCTTACGGAAGTATGATGTTGATTTCTTATGTTTTAGGAAACAAATATTACCCGATACCTTATGATATGAACAAAATTGGAGCTTATCTGGGAATTTCAATCGTGTTTTCTGCTATTTCTTTTTACGGATTCAGAGAAAATTATTTCGTTGGAATTCCGTTATTACTAGGATTCATGTATTTTGTGTATCACAACGAAAAAGAAACCATCAAAGGAATTATGAATAGAAAGTAGTTTTACTTTTTAATCTTTTAAAATAAAAATGAAAATACAAATTATCAACAAATCACAGCACGCTTTACCCAACTACGAAACAATTGCTTCGGCAGGAATGGATTTACGTGCCAATTTAATTGAATCTATTACGTTAAAACCATTAGAAAGAACGATTGTAAAAACGGGACTTTTTATTGAACTGCCAATTGGGTACGAAGCACAAGTGCGACCAAGAAGCGGATTAGCGGCCAAAAAAGGAGTTACTGTTTTAAATTCTCCCGGAACAGTTGACGCCGATTATAGAGGAGAAATAGGTGTAATTTTAGTAAATTTATCAAATGAAGTTTTTGTAATCGAAAACGGAGAAAGAATTGCACAACTAATTATTGCCAAACACGAAAGAGCTGAATGGATTGAAGTTGAAGAACTTTCCGAAACTTCAAGAGGCGAAGGCGGATTTGGAAGTACTGGAGTAAAATAAAATTTAATAATTTAAAGATTGAATAATTGAAAGACTTACTAATCTTTCAATTATTCAATTATTTAATCTTTCAATAAAATATGAAAATAATCGTTCCAATGGCAGGTCGAGGATCAAGACTTAGGCCACATACTTTAACTGTTCCAAAACCATTAATCCCTGTTGCAGGAAAATCAATTGTACATCGTTTAGTCGAAGACATTGCCGAGATATTAAAAGAACCTATCGAAGAAGTTGCTTTTATATTGGGAGATCCTGCTTTTTTTGGAGATGATCTTGTAACAAGTTTAGAAGAATTGGCAGGAAGTTTAGGAGCAAAAGCTTCGATCTACCGTCAGGATTTACCATTAGGAACCGGTCACGCCATTATGTGTGCAAAAGAATCTTTGTCAGGTCCTGCAGTTATCGCTTATGCGGATACATTAATCAGAGCTGACTTTGAATTAGATCCTGCTGCTGATGCTGTAATTTGGGTAAAACAAGTAGAACAGCCTGAAGCATTTGGTGTCGTAAAATTAAACGCTAATAATGAGATTATCGAATTGGTCGAAAAGCCAAAAGAATTCGTAAGTGACTTAGCGGTTATCGGAATTTATTATTTTAAAGAAGTTGGTGATCTGAAAAAAGAACTTCAGGGCGTTTTGGATAACAATATCCAGAATGGCGGAGAATATCAAATCAACGACGGAATCAAAGCGATGATGGCGAACGGTAAAGTTTTTAAAACCGGAAGCGTTGACGAATGGATGGATTGCGGAAACAAAGATGTAACCGTTGAAACAAATTCAAGAATGCTAGGGTTTTTACATAACGACGGAGAACATCTGGTTGATTATGACGTGCAATTAGACAACGCAACAATTATCCCTCCGTGTTATATTGGCGAGAATGTAGTGTTGAAAAATGCAACTGTTGGACCAAATGTATCTATCGGGAAAGGATGTCATGTTATTGACAGTACGATTAAAAACAGTTTGGTACAGACTTATTCTCAAATAAAAAATGCGAATTTAGACAATGCCATGATAGGAAATCACGTTGTTTATGATGGTAAGTTTACCAGCATTAGCATTGGAGATTATTCTGTTTTAGAATAAATATACGTTTAAAGAGATTCGTTTTTGTTTAAAGATTAAATTGTAGAAATGATACAAAAAGGAGTTATAGTCATTTTATTTTTCGTTTTGCTTGGCAATCCAACTTCGGTTATGGCACAGACAGAACCGGAAGATATTGCTATGGCAACAGATGAATATCAGGATGCTTTTTATGAATCATTAAAACAAAAAGGAATTGAAAATTATGATAAAGCCATCACGTCATTAGAGAAATGTGTAAAGCTAAAACCTAACGATGCTGTAGCTTATTTTGAACTAGGTAAAAATTATCTGTCTTTAAAAGACTATCGAAATGCACAGGATTCATTTGAAAAAGCAACACAATTAGATCCTAAAAACAAATGGTACTGGCTGGGGATTTACGATGTAAGTTATGAAACCAAAAATTATCCTCTGGCAATCGAGACGATTCAGAAAATAATTGTTTTTGATGAAGAGTATAAAGACGATTTGATTTCGTTGTACATGATCACCAATCAATTTGATAAAGCGTTGGTGGCGATTAATGAAATGAATGATAAGTTCGGGAAATCTGAAGATCGTGACCGTTATAAATTACAGATTTTATCTCAGGGAAAGTATCAGAATGCTGAGATAGGTAATCTGATTGATCAGATTAAAAAGAACCCAAAAGAAGAATCGAATTATGTAAATCTGATTTTTTTATATTCAAAAGCTGAAGAAACAGATAAGGCTCTGGATGTAATGAAACAACTGGCAAAAGAAGTTCCAAATTCTGAATGGGCGCAAGTCAGCATGTTCAAAGTATATTTAGATGCCAATCAGGCTGATAAAGCCATTAAGTCGATGAATATGATTTTATCAAGTCCAAAGATTGATTCAAAAATAAAGCATCGTACCTTAAATGAGTTTTTACTTTATGTGAACAAAAATCCGCAATATGCGCCGGATTTAGAAAAAGCAATTGCTTATTTCGACAATGATAAAGATGTAGACGTTGCAAAAGAAATAGGGAAATTTTATCATAGTAAAGGCCAGTATGAGAATGCAATCAGGTATTATGAGAAAGATTTAAAAACAAATTCAGATACAGATCGCGAAACCAATTTGTTGCTACTTGAAGTTTATACACTTGCAAAACAATATGAGCCTATGACAAAAAGGGCGATGAATATGATTGAAGTATATCCAAGTCAGCCTCAGTTTTATTATTATGCCGGTTTGGGAAACAATCAGTTAAAACAATTTAAGAACGCAAAAACCGTTTTAGAAATGGGACTTGATTATGTGGTCGATGATAAAACGCTTGAAGCAAATTTTAATATTCAGTTAGGAGAGGCCTATAATGGTTTGGGAGATGCCAGGAAAAAAGAGGAATACTTTTTGAAGGCAAATGAATTATTAAAGAAAAAAAAGTAAAAGAGTAAATTCAGATGAAAAGATATATAGCATTAGTATTAGTAACTGCGGTAATGGTTTCTTGTAAATCAAAGGCGGTTGCAGTACAAAATAATAACGACACAAAAGAAGTTGTTACAAAAGTAGACAGAAAAGCAATTGACAAACATTATGACAATAAGTTAGATTTTTCGACTTTATACATAAAAGCAAGTGCAAAATATGTTGATGAAAAACAAAGTCAAAATGTTACTGCAGATATTAGAATCGAAAAAGACAAGCAAATTTTAGTGAGTGTTCGTTTTCTGGGAATTACAATGGCAAAAGCTCTAATAACACCTACATCTGTAAGTTATTATGAAAAAATAAACAGCACGTATTACGATGGTGATTTTAGCAGTTTAAGCAAGTGGCTGGGCACTGAATTAGATTATAGTAAGGTTCAGAATTTATTAGTAGGAGAAGCATTAGATGATTTAAGAAAAGGAAAATACACCCAGACAATCGTAGAAAACCTTTTTAAGCTGGAAGATGAAAAAGACACCAATCTGAAAAAATCTTTCTATTTGGATGCAGAAAAATATTTGTTGCAAAAAGAAGAGATTTCACAGCCTGAAGAAAACAGAATGTTGCAGATTTCATACGGTGACAGTAAAGTTTTTAATCAGGGGACACTTCCCACAAGTCTCGAAATTAATGCAATTCAGCCTAAAGGGAAAACGATTATTAACCTGAATTATAATAATATTTCGTTTAATGAAGAACTTTCTTTTCCTTATAGTGTGCCAAGTGGTTATAAAAAAGTTATAATTAAGTAAATTTGCCAAAATAAAATATAAACATGCCAAAATTTCTCCTAAGTCTAATTTTTATGTGCGCCACTACATTTATGTGGGCACAAGATTCGCAACAAGAAAAACTTGAACAGCGTAAAGCTCAGATTCAACAGGAAATTAGAGATAATGAAAAAATGTTGCAGTCTGTAAAGAAAAAAGAAAAATCAGCGGTAAATGTTTTTTTGATTCAGGCGAATAAAATTAAACTGAAAGAAAAACTGATTACGACTACAGCAAAACAGGAGAAACTTTTAAGCAATGATATGTACATTAACCAGGTTAAGGTTAATAAACTAAAAAAAGAACTGGAAGTATTAAAGGCAGATTATGCAAAAATGATCTTGAAATCATACAAAAGCAGATCTGAGCAAAGCAGGGCTATGTTTATTTTATCTTCAGAAAGTTTTTTGCAAGCGTATAAAAGAGCACAATATTTAAAACAATATACCAATTTCAGAAAAAACCAAGGTTTAGAAATTCAATCAAAAACAGCAGAATTAGTTGATTACAATGCTAAATTGGATGGACAAAGACAGGTTAAGAAAAAAATTATTGTTGAAAATCAAAAAGAAAAACAAAGTTTAGAAGTCGAAAAGCAAGAACAGCAAAAATTAGTAAACTCTCTTAAAAAGGATAAGAATAAAATTATTGCCGATACAAAATCGAAACAACAGGAATCAAGAAGAATCGACGCTAAAATCAAGGAGCTTATTCGTGAACAAATTAGATTAGCGAATCAAAGAGCCGAAGAAGAAAGACGTAAAAGAATCGCAGAAGGGAAGGCCAGCGAAGCAGAGAAAGCAGAGGCGACATCACCTAAAAGTTATTCATCAGATAGAATTACATTAACGCCGGAAGGTAAAATCCTGGCTGCTGATTTTAAAGCAAACAGAGGAAAACTGCCTTGGCCGGTAGAGAAAGGATTTATATCACTTGGTTACGGAGATCAGCCACATCCATTATATCCTACACTTACGGTTCATAATTCAGGAGTAGAGATTACTACTGAACAAGGAGCAAGTGCACGTGCCGTATTTGAAGGAGTAGTATCAAAAGTGATCGCTTTATCTCCTGTAAACAGAGCTGTTTTTATTCAGCATGGAGATTTCTTTACGGTATATCAAAACCTAAGTCAGGTATCTGTTGAACAAGGTGATAAAGTCAAAGTAAAACAAGTTATTGGAAAAGTAAGAACAAGTGGAGATACCGGAAAAACAATTATTAAGTTCCTGATTCTTCAAAATACATCAAACAACAATCCGGAAGGATGGTTGCAAAACAGATAGTTCAATTGAAATTTGATTTTTAATCATCAATATAAATATTAAAAAAGTATCAAATAATTCAATTGATTTGAGCTTAAAAAAAAATCCTTTTCATCAGCATTAATCTGGTGAAAAGGATTTTTTATTTTTTAATTGCTTACGTTATCCGGATTTTGAATTAACGCAGGATTAGAGTCCAGATCGTATCGAGGAATTTTAAATAAGAAATTCTTTGAAGGAATAAATTGCAGTGGATTGTTTACATACATATTAATCTTATTGTCATTGCCCCATTTTACGTGATTTGCAACATTTTTGCCAATGCGATTCGTTCGTAATTCATCAAAAAACAATACCCCTTCACCAACAAATTCCCATCCTCGTTCTCTATAAATGGCATCTGCAAAATCTTCTTTGCCTAAACCTGGCGTCAGATCAGGTAAATTTGCCCTGTTTCTTACCCGGTTAATATACGTATAGGCAGCTGCAGGTCCGTTGATTTCATTTTCCGCTTCAGCATAATCTAATAATACATCCGCATATCGAATAGCATAAGAATTGGTCTGAGGTTTCTTTAATGAGGCAGAGCTTTCTGTGCGGTCATAAAATTTAAGATTTCCAGGCGACGCAGTTTTCCAGCCTTTTGATCCCGGGAAAAAACCTTTGTCTTCAGGTACAAATTCTATAGTTTGAATAATGTTAGTCGGATTACCCTTTTCAGTTACATTTACGCGTGTCAAAAAGCTGCCCTCTTTTCGCGTGTCATCATTACCATAAGAAAGATAATGCTGTATTGATGGACCAAATCTGTGGTACATATAAGAGCCAAGAGTAGTCTCGGTTATATTCACACCAAACATCACATGATTGTTGTTGTATTCATTTTCTACAGATCCGTATTGTAATTCAAAAACAGATTCAATTCCGTTTTTATTGTTGGTATTCCACCAAAACCAGAGATCTTTAAAATTAGGCTGTAAATTATATTGACTGGACTGAATCACTTTGCCACAATAGTCTTTAGATTTTTGAAAATAAGATTTGTCACCGGTCATACCGCCTCTGGTTAAGTATAAATCACCAAGTAAAGCTTGTGCGGCTCCTTTTGATGCTCTCCAGACATTACCATTTTTATAATCTGATTTCACAGGCAAGTTTTCTTCGGCATATTCCAGATCAGCGATGATATAAGCGTAGGTTTCCTCAGTTGTTTTTCTTGCAATCGCAAGGTTTTTAAGCCCTTCTGTAAAAGTTTCAGGAATTGGGACACCACCATACATACGCACTAAATTATAATAAGTTGCTGCTCGCAGGAAACGGGCTTCTGCAAAATAGCGCTTTTTTAGATTCTCATCCATTTCGACATTTGCCCCTCTGCCAATAACCAGATTGGCCCTGTTGATGATATTATAAGCATCATCCCAGTTGGTGATCACCATTTTGTCCGAATTATTCATGTCAGACCACACATTCCATAGTTGTACGTCGTCTTTTGCATAAGCAGGAGAGCCAAACTCCGTCAAAACCTCCAGATACATGATGTATTTATAATAGCCGTTGAAACCATTTTGATAGCCGTCATAAACACCTACCAATGCCGTATTGAGTTCATCGGCATTTTTATAGTAATTGGCCGGAGATAAAAAAGTATAAGGTTCTTCGTTTAAGTCTGTGCATTGCGAAAAAAAGAATAGTGCACAACCTGAAAAGATATATTTTAGAATTTTCATTTTTATAGATTTTTAGAATTAAAACTTCGCGCTAAAACCAACAAGCATCGTTTTTACATATGGCGAGTTTACACTGCCGCTTTCAGGATTGTAACCTCTGTGATTGGCAATATTGATGTAGTTTTGCGCATTTACATAAACATTTAATTGTTTGATCCAATCGCTGTGTTTAATTACCTTCGACAAGTTATAGGCTAATTTGATGTTTTTAATTACAAAATAATTCCAATCCCCATTGGTACGATTAGAAAGATATACTTCTTGTGCACCTGCTCTTGGGAAATTTCCATTGGTATTGGTTGGACTCCACATTCTGTCATAAGCATATTGGGTTGGAATGTAGTTTCTGTTCTGAATTTGATTTTCACCAAAAATCATGTAATTATTATCCTCATCAGAGGCCAAACCAGTTGCACCTTGTCCGTAAATATCCAGCGTCATGTTTTTATAACTCAGATTAGTTGAAACTCCGTAGAAGAAATCCGGAGAAGTAGAACCTATATTGCTATAGTCATCGTTGTTAATGATTTTATCCCCGTTTTTATCAACATACATTTCTTCTCCCAATTTTGCTGTTGGGCGAATTTGCTGATAAGCAGTTAATTGTTCCTGTGTTTTGATAATTCCGGCAGATTCTCGCGCCCAAACACTATTTACAGGCTGACCTACAATTAGGTATTTGGCAATTCCGGCAGACGAACTTCCAATGTTAATACGTTGCACATCACCATATAAACTTACAATCTCGTTTTTGTTTTTAGAGAAATTGGTACTTACATCCCATTTAAAATCAGAATCAATAATTTGCACTTTTGCTGTAACTTCAAAACCAACATTTTTAACCTCACCAATATTTTGCAGCATACTCGAATATCCGGAAGTCGTAGGAATAGGCACGTTGTATAACAAATCAGAAGTTTGTCTTTGATAAAAATCTAAATTCAGATCAAATCTGTTCCATAAAGTAAGGTCAATTCCAACATTGTACTGAATGTTGCGTTCCCATTTTAAATCCGGATTCCCAATCGTTTCCACAAATCCGAAAATAGGATTGTTTTCATACACATAATTTGCTTTTACCAGTTTAGACAGTGATTGATAATTACCAATTTCCTGATTTCCGGTAACACCATAACTGGCTCTTAGTTTCAATGCCGTTATTGTAGTATTATCTTTTAAGAATTTTTCTTTATCAATTCTCCAGCCCAATCCAACAGAAGGGAAAAATCCCCATTTATTATTATTCCCAAACCGGGACGATCCATCATAACGGCCAGTTAATGTAATCAGGTATTTTTCGTCGTATGCATAAGATGTTCGGGCAGTCCATGAAATTAGTTTGCTTGAATATTTGTTAGAAGAATTTGTGATACTTCCTCTGTCTGCATACGTAATATCATTTGCTCCCGTAGCATCATTTAGGAAACCGGATCCTCTAACACCCAAATCTTCATATACATATTCCTGCCATGAATATACGCCTGTAGCCGTAAAACTGTGTTTGTCATTCCAGGTATTAGAATAGCTTAAGATATTATCTGTTAACTGAGAAGTTTGTCTCCTGTAATATTGAGATCCTGTACCGGTACTTCCGGATCCTATTCCTGCAGTTGATTTTGAAGTATAATATTCATACTGTTTTTCATTAGAAATATCGACACCAAAATTGGTATTAAAAGTCACATTTTTCATTGGTTTAAAATGAGCATATACATCGCCCAAAACACGATCAGAAGAGGTTTCATTTGTCATTTCTGCTGCCTCTGAAACAGGATTCCATGTACCTTCAAAGTAAGAACTCACAGACGGATCTTCAGTGGCATAATGCCAGCTTCCGTCAGGATTTTTTACCGGTATTGTTGGCCATCCGTATCGAAAGATGTCTCCGGTAGGGTTATTGCGAATGTCTCTTTGCGAGCGGCCAACCTGTAAATGTGTCCCTACGGTAAGCCATGGTTTGTACTCATGGTTCAGGTTTGTTCTAAGCGTCATTTTTTTGAATCCCGAAGCCTCTACAATTCCGTCTTGAGAAAAAATGTTTCCCGAAAGCAGGTAAGTTGTATTGTCTTTTCCGCCACTGAAAGACAGAGAGTAATTTTGCATTTGAGCCATATTTTTAATGACTTGGTCCTGCCAGTTTACATTGGTATTTGGAGCAGGATTTGTAGCTGAGTAAACCGGTTTTCCTGTTGAGTACGTATAAGCATCATTGATAAAACTGATAAAGTTATCCCTGCTTAGCGTTTTAGGCATTCGTGTAGGTGTAGAAATACCGCTTGTACCCACAATCTCTAAATTGTTTTGCCCTTTTTTTCCTTTTTTTGTGGTAATCAGGATCACACCATTTGCCCCTCTCGAGCCATATATTGCGGCAGAGGATGCATCTTTAAGAATCTCCATTGATTCGATGTCATTAGAACTGATGTCGTTTAAGTTGCTGTTGACCAACGGAAAACCATCTACAACAATCAAAGGATCATTACCCGCACTGACAGAACCATTACCACGGATTCTTATTTTTGGAGAAGCGCCTGGCGAAGAATCGTTGTTAAGAACCGCAACCCCGGCGGCTCTGCCCTGAACAGCTTCAAGAGGATTCGAACTTGTGACAGTGTTCAGTACATCGCCTTTAATTTGAGTTATAGAACCCGTCAGGTCACTCTTTTTCATCGTTCCGTAACCAACGACGACAACTTCCTTAAGTTCTGAAATTTCGTCAGCCAGAATGATATCAATAGTAGAAGATTGAGCAACGGTTTTCTCGATAGTCTGTGAACCTGTAGAACTAAAAATTAAAATGCTTCCCGTATTGGCACTTATGGAATATTTTCCATCAAAATCTGAGATCGTACTTACTTGGGATCCCTTAATGATGATATTTGCTCCCGGAATTGGAACTCCGTTTGAATCGGTTATTGATCCCGTTACCATTTTGTTTTGCGCAAGACCAGTCCAGTGCATTAAAATGGAAAAGATCAAAATAATCAAATGATTAATTTTGGTTTTCATAAATATAATTTTGGTTAGTTATAGTGAACTAACTTATTTATATCCTGATCCCTTTGTATCCTGTTCTATCCTGCTAATTATGAAGTGTATAGCCGTTTTTTAGTGAGATTAAGCCAATAATTTTCTTTGAATGGTTGATTTACTGCTTTTTAAGTTCGTTATCGTTTACTCCTATTTTTTATAAAAAAAATGAGTAATTTGTATAAAAATGAGTTTTTATTATCAATATTAAATTTATTTAATACGCATTTAAAGTAGTTTTGTTTTGTAATTATAGTATATAAAGTATTAATATTTTGATTAATTTGTTGTAGGCCTGCTTTAAAATAGAGAAATATGATACTATAACTCATAAAAAAGGAGCCTGACTAGCTCCCTTTTTTTATAATTGATTCATGAATTTAATCATATTGTTCTAAGAAATATTTCAAAACATCTGTTGTCGTTACAATACCTTTAAGTTCTCCATTATCAACTACCGGAAGCGCATGAAATTCTTCTTTCGCAAAAATTTCTGCAAGGTCCCTTATAATCGTATCAGAGGATACTGTTTTTGGTTTCGATGTCATTACCTGAGCAATGGTCAACATGTCGAGAATAGCTTCATCAGCTCCTTCCTGGCCTTCGAATAAAGCACCAAAAGTCAATCTGTTGATATCAGATCTGCTAATAATACCAACGACATCTTTACCCCGAACAATTGGAATGTGGCGAATGGTGTGTTTCTTCAACGTTTCGACTACTTTTCTTAAGTCGTCATTTTCATTTACAGTAACAACACCTTTAGTCATTATATGACTGATTGGTTCTCTTTTTTTCATAATAGATCAGGTTTTAAAGTTTAATCAAATATGTAAAATATTTCTCATAAAAAACATGATTTTTGTCATGTTGCGGATAGTGTTTGCTTCAGCTGTAAAAACCTTATTTTTTATGTTTTTACCCAAATAAAGTCTCAAAATTGTAACTTTATAAAAGATAAAACAGATAAGAATATAAAAATCATTCTATTGTTCATTTGAAATTGTATCGATTGAAATTTAAAATAGTATTTTTGCAGTATGGAAACAAATAGACAGAAAAAAATAGGCGGTGTCATCCAGAAAGATTTGGTTGATATTTTGCAAGGTGAAGTGAGAAAAAATGGAATTAGTAATTTGGTAATTTCAGTATCCAAAGTTAGTGTTACTTCAGATTTATCTGTGGCAACAGTTTATTTAAGCATTTTTCCTCAGGACAAAGCCAAAGAAACTTTAGAAGGTATAAAATCAAATTCAACTCTAATTAAACACGATTTGTCACAACGTGTTCGTTTGCAATTGCGTCGTGTACCTAATTTGGTATTCTTTATCGACGACTCTTTAGATTATATCGAAAAAATTGATAATGCTTTATCAAACAGAGAAAACCCAATTGAAAACCGTGATCTTTTAGAAAAAAGAAGAAAATCATAAGTTGAATTTCCCCCTTTACATAGCCAAACGTTATATTTTTAGCAGAAGTAAAAACAACGCTATCAATATTATTAATCGCATTGCCAGCATTGGAATTATTGTTGGCACAATGGCTTTGTTTGTGGTTTTGTCGGTTTTTAGCGGACTAAAAGTATTTAGTCTTTCGTTTACAAACGAAATAGATCCCGATCTGAAAATTACCAGTACTTACGGAAAATCATTTTTGATTACGCCAGAGCAGGAAAATCAGATTAAAAAAATTGAAGGAGTTGTTTTATACACTAAAGTTATCGAAGAACGTGTTTTATTCGTCTTCAAAGACAAACAACAGGTAACCTACTTAAAAGGTGTTGACAAAAATTATCCGGTAGTTAATGATATAAAGAAAAGGCTTTTTAACGGAGATTGGCTGAAACCGGATACGTATCAGGTGGTTATTGGTTATGGAATTTCAAGAGATTTTTCTTTAGGGATATTAGATTTCGAAAATCCTTTACAGGTATTTGCGCCTAAACCCGGAAAAGGAGCAATCGAAAATCCCGAAGAAGCTTTTAATAAAACAGACGTTTTACCAGTTGGAACCTATTCGATCAGCGAAGATTTAGATTCAAAATTTGTGTTTGCAGATTTGGGTCTGGCGCAGGAATTACTGATGTACAAGCACAATCAAATCTCAGGACTTGAGTTTGATCTGAAAAATAACGCAGATGAAAATGCAATAGGTGCTAAACTAAAAACAATTTTCAATAATAAGATCACAATAAAAAACAGGGCACAACTTAATGAGTCCTTGTACAAAATGCTTAACACTGAAAATATAGTGGTTTACCTGATCTTTACTTTGGTCATTATTGTAGCCCTTTTTAATTTGGTTGGTGCTCTGATTATGATGATTCTGGAAAAGAAAGGAAACTTAAAAACTCTTTTTAATCTTGGAACTGAAATCAATAGTTTGCGAAAAATATTCCTGCTTCAGGGAACGATACTAAGTGTTTTTGGAGGTATAACAGGTCTTGTTCTCGGGATTATTCTAGTGCTGTTACAACAGCATTATGAATTTATTATGCTGACCCCAACCTTAGCATATCCCGTAGTTTTTACTCTTGAAAACGTAGTTATTGTTATGGGAACCATTGTATCACTTGGTTTTATGGCTTCTTTAATTGCCAGTAGCCGTGTTAGTAAAAAGTTGCTGGATTAATATTTTCTCTTAAAAAATATTACTTATATTTATCCTCTTAAAAAACTACAGTTTATGATTGTTTCTGCCTAATCCTATTTTATTTTTTTGAATAATTAGGATACTTACGTTTATTTTCTTGAGTCCAGATCTTTGCATCCGGACTAATTTTATCATTTATCCTAATACATCATGACAGAAACAACTATACAGAAAGGTTTATTTTCTAAAATTTTCACCACACTAAAACAAGCGATCAAAGGAGATGAATCTTTTGATTATACGGCAGGCAGTATCAAAAAAGCAGTTATTCTATTAGCCATTCCGATGGTTTTAGAAATGATGATGGAATCTGTTTTTGCGTTGGTTGATTTGTATTTCGTCGGGCATTTAGAGCACAGTAGTTTTGCGATCCAAACAGTTGGTTTGACAGAATCTGTATTAGCCATTATATATTCAGTTGCCATTGGAATGAGTATGGCTGCGACAGCAGTTGTAGCAAGGCGTATTGGCGAAAAAGATCCTGTAGCTGCTGCAAAGGCAGGAATGCAGGCTATCATTATCGCATTTCTCATTATAAGCATAATTAGTATTTTGGGCGTTATTTATGCCAAAGAAATCCTGATTCTAATGGGAGCATCTGTAGCAGCCGCAGAACATGGATATATCTTTACACAGATTATGATTGGTTCTAGTTTGTGTATCATGCTTTTATTTTTGATCAACGGAATATTTCGTGGAGCCGGAAATGCAGCAATTGCTATGAAAAGTCTTTGGCTGGCAAATATCTGTAATATCATTTTATGTCCGGTATTAATCAACGGATTTGGACCAATTCCGGCTTTTGGATTAACCGGTGCTGCAATTGCGACTACTTTAGGAAGAAGCATTGGAGTATTATATCAGGTGTATCATTTGTTTTTTGGAAATGGTGTTTTGAAAATTAAAATTTCCTATTTCGTTCCCGATTTTGATCAGATAAAAGCATTAGTAAAAATTGCTGCTCCGGGGATTTTACAATTTGTAATCGCTTCCTGCAGCTGGATTTTTCTGGCGCAGCTAGTAGCAACAACCGGAGGCGATCACGGTTCTGCGGGTTATCAGACAGCACTTAGAATTATGATGTTTTTTATTCTTCCGGCTTGGGGATTAAGTAATGCAGCAGCAACTTTGGTAGGACAAAATCTGGGAGCCAAACAAATTGATCGTGCCGAAAAATCAGTGTATACCACTGCGAGATACAACGTCATTTTTATGGCCACCATTATGATAATCACATTATGTTTTGGTCAGTACATCATCTCGTTTTTTACTAATGATGAATTGGTAAAAACAATCGCGGTCGAAGCTTTACAAATCATGAGTATCGGATTCATCTTTTACGGAATCGGAATGGTTTTGATCAATACTTTTAATGGAGCAGGAGATACCTGGACACCAACCGGAATTAATTTCTTTGGTTTTTGGCTGTTCCAAATTCCGTTAGCGTATGTATTGGCGAAACATTTTAATATGGGACCAACGGGTGTTTTCATAGCAATTCCTGTTGCTGAAACAGCGATTACTCTGGCAGGTATTTTCTTTTACAAAAGAGGAAAATGGAAACGTATTGAAGTATAGTTTATAATAAAAATAAAGACCTTCAAAATTGAAGGTCTTTATTGTATCTCCTTGAGAAGCTCGACAAAGATTGGGGTTATTTTGTTTAAAACTAAAGATTCTTATATTCTAAACAAATTCATATCCTGCATAAACCTGTTCAATTTCTTTCATAATGGCAAACAAATTTTCAGGTTCATCAGTCGTAACCAGTTTTTGTTTGTATTCTTTAAACGAATGGATCCCTTTAAAATAATTGGTATAATGACGGCGCATTTCAACAATTCCCAAGCGTTCACCTTTCCATTCCATCGACCACATTAAATGGTTTCTCGCAGCTTCTACACGATCAGCAACTGTTGGAGCAGGCAAGTGTTCTCCGGTTTTAAAATAATGTTTGATTTCGTCAAAAATCCACGGATAACCAATTGCGGCACGACCAATCATGATACCGTCGATACCGTATTCGTTTTTATATTTTAATGCTTTTTCCGGACTGTCGATATCGCCATTTCCAAAAATAGGCATTGTGATTCTTGGATTGTTCTTTACACGTGCAATGTGCGACCAGTCGGCGTGGCCTTTGTACATTTGTGCGCGGGTTCTGGCGTGAATTGTCAAAGCCTGAACACCAATATCCTGAAGCCTTTCAGCCACTTCATCAATGTTGATTGAGTTATCATCCCAGCCCAAACGCGTTTTTACAGTAACCGGTAAATCTGTACTTCTGATAACCGCTTTTGTCAAACGTACCATCAAATCTACATCTTTCAAAACTCCGGCTCCGGCACCTTTACAAACTACTTTTTTTACCGGACAACCAAAATTAATATCCACTAAATCAGGTTTTACAGTAGAAACAATTTTAGACGAAAGCGCCATTGCCTCTTCATCACCACCAAAAATCTGAATTCCAACCGGACGTTCGTAATCAAAAATATCCAGCTTCATTCTGCTTTTGATCGCATCACGAATCAATCCTTCAGATGAAATAAATTCAGAATACATCATGTCAGCACCGTGCGTTTTGCATAATCTGCGAAACGGCGGATCGCTCACATCTTCCATTGGTGCGAGTAATAAAGGAAATTCGGGTAATTCTATGTTGCCAATCTTGACCATCTTCAATATTTTGTGCAAAATTACAACATTTAGTTTAATTTGCGCCAAATTGAGGTTCAAAGGTTCAAAGGGACAAAGCTGCAAAGGTTTTTAAACGATATAAGTTCATTTAATAAAGTGCGCGATTAATACCAACTTTAATATGAACTTATATCACTTATATGGTGAAAAAAAATATTATATAGTTGTTTTTCGGTAGTCAAAAAATCGAATTGGTTTTCGGCTCATTGGGTTAAAAACTAATGGATTCAACGTTTCTTTTGAGGCGAATTCAATCTTTGGCGTTACTCTTAATTTGGCTCTGAAGTGATCTTTGATTTCCTGTAAAAATTCAGCCGATTGATTTTTTGCGGCGATTTTTATCAGGATTTCATCCGTTCCCAAATCGTTGGTGGAAATCTCAATAATATGATTTTCGATATTATCAAAACCACTCAAAACATCGTTCATTGCTGGCGGATAAAGCGTTGTGCCTTTGTATTTGATCATTTGTTTTTTACGTCCCACAACAGGGCCAACACGCAGCGTATTTCTTCCGCAGGCGCAGGGACTGTTGTGTAACTGAACAATATCTCCGGTTTTGAAACGCAATAAAGGCATCGCTTCAATCCCCAAAGTGGTAAAAGTCAATTCGCCAATTTCTCCGTCCTTTACAGGAATATTATTTTCGTCCAGCACTTCAACAATAATCAATTCCGGATGATGATGACCGCCAACTCCATGTTCACATTCTGTA
The DNA here is from genome assembly GCA_900129595.1 of Flavobacterium frigidimaris. Classification (GTDB taxonomy): domain Bacteria; phylum Bacteroidota; class Bacteroidia; order Flavobacteriales; family Flavobacteriaceae; genus Flavobacterium; species Flavobacterium frigidimaris. Next base: position 341,830 of record FQWG01000004.1, read on the forward strand.
AAAGCAGTGCTCATTTCGGTAGAAGCATAAGTCGAATACAACTTAATATTCCATTTTTCAGTGATTTTATTGGATAAGATATTCATCGAAAAATCCTGATTTCTTAACGATTCCCCAATGCATATTGCACCTTTTATGCTTGAATTATTGTAATCAATTCCGTGTGCTTCAGCATATTCAATTAACTTTAACAAAAATGAAGGAACGGTAATTAAATAAGAAGGTTTGTATTTTAAAATAGAATCCCATTGCAATTCCGGAATTCCGGCTCCAACGCGAATTACGCCTACTTTTAGTTTTCTTAATCCCAGAAAATAAGCCAGTCCGGCCATGAATTTTCTGTCGATTGTAGTCATTAATTGCACTACATCGCCTTCTGCAATTCCGGCGCAGGCAAACGAAATAGCTTCATTATAAGCCAGTCGGTCCAGATCAGAATCCGTTAAGCCAAAAGTTACAGGATCGCCTAAAGTCCCTGAAGTAGAAGCATAGTCGATGATTTTGTTTTGCGGAACACATAAAAAATCATCGTTGTATTCTTGTAAATCTTCCTTCGTTGTTACCGGCAAATATTGTAAATCTTCGAGTGTTTTAATTTTCGAAATATCAATATTCTGTCCTGCAAAAAGACGTTTATAAAAAGGGGAGTTCTGACTGATGTATTGTAAAAGTTCCGCTAATTTCTGCTCTTGAAAATTTTTAATTTGTTCTAAAGAATCTTTTTCTATTAATGGAATCATTGTAATTTTCTTTTGATTTTTTTTAAATACTTTTCAATGGCTGTTTTATCAGGAACAGTTGTGATTTCTTTGGTTAATGCTTTCTCAAAATTAGCCTGAGAAAGCAGGTATTCTTTTTTTTGATAAAAGTACAACCCTGCTTTGTAATACACAACCCAATAATCAGGGTTTAAGGATTGATAGTGTTGAATAAATTCAGGACTAATAACGTCTTTATTTTTTAAATGCGAATCGATTTTATCATCTTCAATCCTAAATTTCTGATAGTTTTTATATTGTATGGTTTCCAGAAAAGGATCTTTGGCAATATTTAAATTTTCCTGTTGGAAAGAAACAATTGATTTCGCTTTCCTTTCTTTAAAAATAGCATCTAAATTATAGCAGACAAATTCGCCTAATTGATACGGATTTGCCGATACCCAAACTAGTTTTTCTTTGGGTTTAAAAATAACTCCGTGATGTGCCATCAATTGGTTCAATGCTTTTTCGTTGCCGTAACCCAGTGCCTTATTTTGTAAACCGTCTTTGTTTCTTAGAATTTCTGAGGCAATTTTAGGATTGATTTTCGGGTTTTCGGCAAAAAGTTCCTGCATTCTTTCAAAGCGATATTCAGAATGACTATTGGTGATTTGCGATTGATTTCGTTTTTCATTTTTTAAATCTTCTCCCTGAAAATGATTCGAACAAAATAACTCATCGCTATTGGGTACTTCATAAACGTCCATTTTTTTAGGGGAAACTTCGATCAGAATGGCCTTGTTATCGTTAGCGCTTCCAACCATAATAGATTCTGAAACAAAGACTTCACTTTTTTTTGCAATGGCAATCGCTTCATCAATGTTTTTAGCGTGTTGTAAAATTTCACGTGTCAGGATCGAAATAGGTGTTTTGGCGATCAACGGAATTTTAGATTTAGAAGCATTAATCGTAACCGTTAAACCTTCTTCATTCATACCGGAAACGGCACCAATCATTCCGGGCCAGGTAACCATCATAAATTGATGACCTTTTTTTGGATTTATAAACGCCACGATTTTATTTTCCGCGAAAGCGTCATTGACATAAAAATCAAAATTACGTCCGAGGATTAAATTTCCGTCTTCAGATTTTTGTCCCCAGGCAGCAAAAGAGGAGCAGCCAACCAAAGCCAGATCTTGCAAAGCATGACCAATATCGTGTGCGCCATGCAAGTATAAACTGCGCTGATATTGCGGTGCAATGTTGTCAAAATCGTGCGACGTATATTGCGAAACGCCAAAAATTTCAGATTGATATTCTTCCGGAACATTCAGGTATAATTTCCGATTGTACCATTTCAGAAAATTCCGAAGCAGCTTCTGTTGAAATTTAGAAGGAACGATATCCTTTATTTTAGAGAAAAAAATATGTTCCTGATTTTTCAAAAGAGAATCCGACAAAGCGCCGGAGTTGAGGCCAATTTCGAGAGGATCCCCTTCAACATACAATTCCCAAATACCTTGTTTGTTTTTTAAAAGTGAATTTTTTCCTGAAACAAAAACACTGTCAGATTGTTTTGTAACAACTGGTTTTGTTGCATTATATTGAGAAATCTCAGGCAGATGACGCATGGATTTTGATGTTCCGCAGGAGGCCAGCATCAATAAAAAACTAAAGAAAGATATTAATTTAATTAGGTTTTTCATATCTATACCTATCCAAGAATAATGGATTCATTCATTGTTATCTTTCTCATAACCTTCATAGTAGTATGACTGTTCGATTCCTTTAAAAATAACTTCTCTATTGTTAACTTCGTCAGTTAGATTTTCCTTTAATAAAGTTCTTAATTCCAAATCGTTAATAGGACTTCTTTCCATTGACTGCAAATAAAGAGTTTTGTCAACGAATTGCCAGTTGACAACTTTATTGAGTTGGTTTTTTAGAATCATATCCAGCCATATTCTCATAGATCTGCCATTACCTTCCATAAAAGGATGAGCAATATTCATCTCAACATATTTAGCGATAATTTCTTCAAAACTGTTTTCTGGCATTTGCTCAATCTTCACTAGAATTTCATTAAGATATAATGCATTTGCAAATCTAAAACCACCTTTTGAAATATTGAGTTTTCTTATTTCTCCGGCAAAATCATATAAAGGATGAAATAGATAATGGTGAATTGCCTTAAGACCTTTGGTTGTGCCAATTTCTATTTTGTCTATATCATTCGATTCAAATAATCGATATGCATTTTCTAAACTGTTCTTGTCAATATTTTTCATAGAGATTTTGTACCAAATTTAAGTCGAAATCAAAATTACAATTTAATTCCTAAAATTGGGAATTTAATGTTTTCGTTTCGGAGTCATGCTCTGATGAATTACATATCAGATGCTTTGTTGATTTTAGTCACTAAATATTCTTTTCCAACAATTTCTGAGCAGGTTACTACCGCTCCAATAGTTACACCCAAAACGCCGTGCATATTAATACTTTGTCCGGTAAGATATAAATTATCCAGTTTGGTCTTAGAAGGAATTAATGTTTTCATCGGATTATTAGAATCCTTAACATAACCATACATATTCCCGTTGTCTCCGCCAATATAATCACGATAGGAGAGTGGTGTCGAGGTATGAACAGATTTTATACAGTTTTTGATACCGGGAAATTTGATCTCAATTTCTTCTAAAAATTTCGCAGCTTTTCGCGATTTAAATTGTTCGTAGCTTTCTCCACGATCGTTTTCTTCAACAGTTGTATTAAAGGTGTCCATCCAGGGAGTAACATCATCATATTTCATGTAAGTTATAAAAGTCATTCCTTCTGCCCATTCTTCCTGTTTTTTTGAGGCATTCATTGACGCCATAAAAGCTTTTGGCCAGGAATTCTCGTCATAGTCGTGAGCGCTCCAGACTTCGCTGCTTTTCTTGAAATGATAATGATTATGATTGATGTATTTGAAAGTCTCCGGTTTGAAAACAACATATAAGCTAAAAGCCGAAATAACACCTTCGAGACTTTGGACCCTGCTGTAAAAGGATTTTCTGAAGTTTTCTTCCCCAGCCATTTTCAGCGTAGTTTTCGGTTCTATATTAGAGATAAAATAAGAACCGGAAACCTTTGTTCCGTCTTTCATATCAACCGAAGTTACTTTTTTGTTTTCAACATTAAAACGGATTACTTCCTTGTATTTATAAAATTCTCCACCGTGTTTTTTGAGCTGTTTCAACAGTTGTTTCGTAATCTGACTTCCGCCATTAATACATCGCCAGGAACTTTGAATATAAGAGTTTACAGAAAGCGCATGCACATAAAACGGTGATTTATCAGCAATACCGGCATACAAAAAATTAGAACCGGCCAATACTGCTTTCAACTTTTCATTCTCAGTGCATTCCTCAATTGTCTGTTTTGCATTGAGTGCCAGAATTTCGTTATCGTATTTTCCTTCCCATTCTAAATTATAGAGCGGAAAAGATTCACAAATTGTTTTTATTTTTTTGCAGTATTCCTCAATATTTGCTTTTTCATCCGGAAAAAAGTTGACTAACTGATTGGCAAAATTATCATAACCCTGTGCATGGGGATATTTGTTTTCATCGTCTTCAAAAGAGATAATATCGAAACCATTTTCATCTAATTTTTTCAGATTAAGATGGTCCATAATGCCCAGATATTTAAAATATTTGTATAAATTCTGCCCTTCTCCTAATCCTCCGATGTAATGAATTCCTGTATCAAAAATGGTTTTATCGCGCACAAAAGTTTGCAGATTCCCGCCATATTGATTGTTTTTTTCGAGCACACAAACGCTGTAGCCTTCTTTGGCCAGAATAATTGCCGAGACTAAACCGCCTAAACCGCTGCCTGTAATTACTACATCGTATTGCTCTTTCATGCTAATTTTTTTTTAATACGATTATAGAATTATCCTCTGAAACAGATTCAAAACCAAGGTTAATTATAGTGTTTTTTAAACCCGGACTATTTATTAAAATAACACAGAAAGTCATCGCAATAATTTTCTCAGGAGCATCTTTATAATTTTCATCAGAAATTAAAACAGCATCATATTGATTTTCTAACGTCAGTTCGAGATTATCCAGATAAGATATTTTTCTCTTTTTAAGGAAATAATTCGTTTTAGCGACTTCACGTTTTTCTTCATCAGAATTGTATGAAACTATTTTTCGCTGTGGTTCCTGCAAGGTCAATAAAACGTCTAATTGCCCGTAATCATTTGACAAGTGCATTATTTTAGCTTTTGCCGAAATATGCTTATTTAGCTGATAATAAGTTTCTAAGTTATGTTGCAAATCATTTTTGACACTATTAATAATCTCAATTTCTTTGTAATCGTAACTATGAATCAGCATTTTTTTGAAATATTCCGGGCCTTCTAATTCCTGACGCACTTTCTGGAATTCGGCTTTGAAATACGTACTTAACAGTTTTGTTCTTTCGGCATAATTTTTTCCGTAAGAAAGATTGTCCGGAGCAATTCTTTCTAAAATAGAAAGCGTAAGGTAACTGTGATGAATGACAAAATCGCCTTTCGGGATTGCTTCTGAAGCACCGTGAATCAAAACAGGAACAATGTCCAGATTAAATTCTTCCGCCAGATAAAAAGCACCTTTATGAAAACGCTTGATCTGATTACTCTCTGATCGTGTTCCTTCCGGAAAAATCATCAGCGAATAGCCTTCTTTTACTTTTTGGCGTAAATGTTCAACACCGCCTTCGATTCCTTCAGAAACCGGATAAAAACCAGCTTTTCTAACCGTACCGCCAAAAATAGGAGAGTTGTACACCCAGTCATTTACTAAAAATATAATTTTAGGACTCAACATTCCCATCGCCAGAATATCGATAAAGGAAGAATGATTGGCAATAATTATCGCAGGTTTTTCGAAATGTTCGTTAAAGTTATTGATGACTTTTTTATGAATAAACGGATTCGAATACAATACTGATTTCATGAATTTTGAAATGCAATAACGGAATGCTTTCATCTTTGTTTTCTCCTTTATCGGAAGAATGGGCATGATGGTGATGCTGAAAAGTGACATCAAAATACCGCCAAGTCCGTAATAGGTAAACGAAATAATACCGTGAATAAAAGTGCGCAGTACAAACGGCGCATTTCCTTTTTTAGCACGATTCGATATAAATAATTTAAACAGAATAGGGTAGAAGATAAACGTAATAATCAGCGCAGCAAAAACCCCAATTAGGGAAACAGAAGAAATAGATCTCAAGGCCGGATGACGTGCAAAAATCATGGCACCAATTCCTAAAATAGTCGTAATAACTGCCAGGATTATAGAAGTTCTGTAAATCGCGATTTCGTTTTTACCGGTGGTATATTCTTTTTGAAGTGCACTTGTCATGAAGATACTAAAATCGACACCATGACCAAAAATCAGTGTACAGACAATCATGCTGAAAATATTCATCTGAATGCCAAAAATCCCCATAATTCCAGCCGTTACAATTCCGGTTAGCGCAATTGGGATACAACTTACGATGACCAGTTCTAATCTTCTGAAAAAGAAAAATAAAATCAGAATTACAGCAACAAAAGAATAATTAACAAGCGAGTTAAAGTCGGTTTTCAGCGTACTGAAAAACGTTTCATTCATTTGCTGACGGTCAATTGCAATAACATTATTTTTTGCTGAAGCCGATTTGACAAAAGCATCTCTTTGTTCCGGTGTAACTTTTACCAAAGTTGAAATGGTGAAGAAACCATTTTTTTCGGTTACAAATTCTTTCAGTTGCAAAGCCTGAACTTTTAGAAAATCTTCTGCCGCAATAGGCTTGAATTTATAATCTAAATGATCATAGAAAGCCGAATATGTTGTGGGTTTAAATCCGAGTTTTGAACCTTCGGAAATTAATTCAGATTCTAAAAGTTGTTTTTTATTGGTGTCCCAAAACGAATTCCATTTGTCGATTTTTTGTTGTTGCTGTTTCTGCGAAAGCATAATTCCGCCAACAGAACTGAAATGTACTATTTTGTTCGTTTGTTTTTCTTTTGATAGATCAGCAAAAAGTTGAGAATTGTTTTGTAAAACTTCCTCCATACTTTTTCCGTATGACGCCACGTAAATGGTTTTCTCCGTGAGACTGGTGCTTTCTTCGAGATCTTTTTCGGCCGCTTTGATTTCCTTTGGAACAAAATTCAATTGCGATAAATCATTATTGAAGCCCACATTATTATAAGTAAAACAACAAATGATGGTGATTAAAACACAAAATCCAATCAGGAATTTATTGTTGTGAAACGAGAAATGAGCGAGTTTATCGATCCAGTTTTTCTTGTGATCAAAATTATTTTCTTTCGGTTTATACAAATGCGGTACAATCAAAAGAGAGAAAAATGCCGAAGCCATAACAATTACAGCGGCAAAAATTCCTAAGTCGTTCAATGCATCAGATTTTACAAAAAGCAGACATAAAAAGGCTACGGCAGTTGTTGAACTACTCATGATTACAGGCATTGTAATGTCTTTGTACAACGTTTTTACGTCGCTGTTGTGTTTGTAATGCGTGAGAATATGTATCGAATAATCGATTGTGATTCCTAATAAAATAGAACCAATTCCGAGAGAAATAGCAGAAATTTGCTCTTTGACAAAATATAAAAAGGCCACGGCAAATAAAGCGCCAAAAACCGTTGGAAGGAAAATGATTAACGGAATAAATATCTTTCGATAGAATAAAATCAAAATCAACATCAGCGTAATCATCGCAATTGTCGTGGTTAAGATAATGTCGCTTTTGATTTGACTCGCATTGGCAACCGCAATCAAAGCCGAACCAAAATAACTAATCGAGGTTTTGCCTTTGAATTTTGTATTTAAATTATCCTGAATCGATTTTAGATTATTGGCAAAAATGGTATTTTTCTCCGTTTCGCTAGAAGGAAGATTTGACGTAATAAAAAGCAACAGTTTCTTTTTGTCTTTGGTCATGACAAAACCATTGTTGAGCGTAAAATCGTCACCAATATTTAATTGCTGTAATTTTTTTAAAGCGATAAAAGAAATCCCTAACGGATCTTGCAGAATAAAATCTTTGGTTACAAATCCCGATGGAGAAATTATCGATTTGTAATTTCCCTGAACCGTTGCCGCAATACTGTCTTTTTGAAGCTTGTTCTGAATCGCAGCATAATCTTTATTCTCCAGAAAAAGCGGTAAATTATTGTAGACAAAATCTATGGTTTCCTGAATGTTTTCTTCATCAATTTTTCCCTGAATTCCGGTAACGTAAGGTTTACAGGATTTGGCCACACTGTCTGAAAAAATAGTGGCCATTTCTTTTAAATCTTCTTCCGTTCCGTTTTTATCCAATTTGAAAATAACGGTGATTTTATCAGCAAAGTTGAGCTGTTTCAACACTTTTGCCGTAACATCTGCCTTATCGTTTGTTGGAATCAATTTGGTAATGTCTTCCTCAAACTTAATTTGTGAAGCAAAATATCCAAAAGCGAATAGCATCAAAATAGCCAATACCACCGATAATTTTTTTCGTCGGTTTACAAACAAGTGAATGGCGTAGAAGTATTGATGCATGGTTATTTTTTAATTTTTGTTGCCACTCCCAATAGCTATCGGGATAAAGGATTAAAATGATTTTTTTTTAGCCACAAATTTCACAAATTAATTCGTGAAAATTTGTGAAATTCGTGGCGAACTGACTCAGGATTTAAAATCAGTTTAATCGTTTAATCTGTGGCAAACTTTTACGTAATTTTTTTATTATTGTTAGAACTAAAAGCGGTTAAAAGTAAATAACTTATTAAGCCAAAAGTCAGTGCCAAAACGGATGCTAAAATAAGACTTCCCACGATATATTGTGTAGCATTTTTTTGAATATCATTAAGCGTTACCGAACTGTCTAAAATTAGAGGCGCATCATTGGAAACAAAGTAACTTCCCATTTTTAAAGAACCGTAAATAACAAAAGGAATAAAAGGGGGAAAACTTACATTCGAGGCCAGATAAGCAATGACTTTATTGAGCCTAAACAAAGCTGCGAAAGTAAAAAGCAAAACAGTTTGAAATCCCCAAAACGGAGAAATTCCGATGAAAATACCCAAAGCAATTGCGGCTGATTTTTTAAAATTAGAATCAGAACTTTCTAAGATATCTTCAAGAAAGAATTTTTTAAAGCCTTTTTTTTTTGCTCTTCTAAAAAAATCTCTGGGTTTGATGTACAACAATGCATTGATAACCAAAACGGTGTTGAGAATGCTGATTCGGGTAAAATCCTTAAACGGTCGGAAATGCGAAACGCGTTCTGCAGGATCATAGAGAATCTGAATCGGAATGTTTTTTACCACAATTCCTTTCCAGGCAGAACGGACAATAACTTCAATTTCGAATTCAAATTTATTGGTATAAAACTGCTTCGGAATCAATTGTAAAGGATACAATCGAAATCCGGATTGGGTATCGTCCAGCTTAATTCCGGTTTCAAACTTAAACCAGAAATTCGAAAATTTATTCCCAAAACTACTTTTCTTAGGTATATTTTCCTGTGTCATATTCCGACTTCCAATCAATAAAGAATTGGGTTCTTTTTGAATCTCAGCAATAAAATTGGGAATATCATCAGCAAAATGCTGACCATCAGAATCGATCGTGATGGCATATTCAAAGTTCATTTCAATTGCTTTTCTAAAACCATTTCGGAGCGCCCTTCCTTTTCCTAAATTTGCAGGATGATGAATTTGGGTAAGCTCCGAATATTGCTTTAAAATTTCATTGGTTGTATCTGTTGAACCATCATTGACAATAATGATATTGTGAGTAAAGTCTAAAATAGAATCCAGCACTTTTTTCAACGTTTTGTGATTGTTGTACGTTGGTACAATAACACAAAAATGAGTTGAATTAAGTAATTCCTGCTGAGATAAAGTTGGTTGCATTTGGGATTTTTTTCTTGACCTACTTTACAAATTGTTTCTCTTTTTCAGAGAAGCTTTTCGATTGTAAAACAAAGTCTTTCAGGTATTCTTTTAAAACACCACTTTGTTCAGCGTAATGATCAGTAATAAACTTCTTGTCTTCTTTGATGTTCTTTTTATAACCGGTAATTCCGGGAACATCTTCCTGAATACTCAATCGAATCATTCTGATTTCAATATTTTTAGGATCACTTTTTAACGTCGCTTCAAGAAGTTTAGCACCTTCTTTAAAACGCGAAATTTTGCTTCCTATCAGGTTTTCAAATTTAGAATCTACCAAAATGGAAGCTGCTTTATAAGCCACTAAAATTTTCTCATCGTTGTTTGAAATTCCGGAAAGTTTCTCTGTAAACTCTTTGGCATTTGATTCTGATTTTGCAACATCAGGATAGATTTTTCGGATCGTAGCCAAATCTGGTGTGTTGGCAAAATTTATCCATAGAAATAATGATAATAGTAATTTCATAGTTATAGTTTTTTATACACATTGCTTAATTTTAAAGCAACGGTGTCGTTAAAATATGTGGTGTTTTTCACCTTTACCAAATCATCTTCTGTGGTTGTTATGTCAAGTTCTAAACGCAATTCCGGATTTGTTTCCGGATTAATCAATGCCATGAATTTTACATTTGTAAGCGTTTGAATCATCAGCGTACTTTTAGTAATTGATTCTGTAAGTTCTTTGATAATCTGAATCATGCAAACACCCGGCATGATTGGGTTTCCTGGAAAATGACCTTTAAAAACCTCATGATTGGCATTAACTAATATACGAATATTATATTTAGCATCTCCTGTTTTTTCTTCTGAAAGTACTTTATAAAAGTCTTTTAAAACCATATTTGTATTTTTTTATTTCGTTTCAAAAGAGTAAGAAATCCCTATTTGAAAATTGATATTAGTATTATAATCACCAAACAAGTAATGACTATTAGAATTATTATGATAGTAATCGCTGTCTAAAACATCTAAAAAACCTTTTTTAAATCTAAATTCAATTGCAAGACCTGAAGGCATTCGATAAGCAATACCTGTTGTCCGTTAGCAATAATTTGTTTTAGGATTTCAGGATGCGCTTCAATATTTTTTCCGATGCAAAAGAAAGTCGCTTTTACGTCGTGTTTTTTTAATAATTCTAAAACTTCTAAAGTAAAAACAGTTGGTCCGTCATCGAAAGTGATAGCGATTTTTTTCTCCGTTTCCAACGGATTATTACAAAATGCTTTGACATGATAATCAGAAGATATTCGGGAAGAACCAACAGCGTTTATTCCCAGCCAAATCAAAACAATTGCGATATACCATGCCCAGCTAATTGCTGTATAAAAGTTCAGAAGAACCAGTAAAAGCAATAAAAAGAGAAAGAATAACGAAATGTTTTTATGCGTTATCATTTTGTGATCAAAGTAAAACTATGATTTTTTCCATTCAATTGATTGTACAATAAAATGGTATTATAAGTTGGTTTTTCAACCGAATTTACTTTTATGATTTCGGGAAGTTCCTGTGTTTTAATAATTTTTGCTGCCATCCATAAAGCAAAAGCAGAAGCAGTATCGTACTCACCGCTCAAATGTTTGTAATACAATTGAGGTGTTGCTGCAAAAGCATTTTCAGCAAGATTTTTATAATAGTTTTCGAAATCTATATTTCCGTCAAAACCTAAAACTAAAGCATCAACATCGGAAATCTCTAAATTATTTGATTTCAGAAATGATTTAATTTCGGCTTCAATTTCGTTTTCTTCGAGGGTATTTATAATGGCAATATCCAGAACTTCGGCATAAGTTGTGTCTTTTCTTTCATTTTCTAAAACAAAAAAACTGGCTCCTTCGCCATAAACAGCACCGCTTGTAGTAGAAGTCAAAACATCATAAGGCGCTTTATCGTCTTCTTTTATACGACCGGAAAGTTTAAAAAGTGCGGTTGTATAATCACCATTTTCGTCAACTCCACCAATTAAAACTGATTGGGCTTCTTCTTCCTCGATTTGCATTTTAGCATCTAAAAGTGCCGATTCAAAAGAAACAGCGCCATTTACATACGTAAAATTATAACCTTTGCATTGCTGCAACAAGGCGATTTGCGCACCAACGGTATTGTGAGTCGACTGAATAAAAGAAGTTGGTGTTAAAAACTCTTCGTTATTATCCAGGATACTTTTCAGGAATTTTTCAGAATCTTCGATGCATCCTAAACCGGTTCCGGTAATGATAGCATCTACTTTTTCGACATTGGCATCTTTCATGGCTAAAGCCGAAGCAACGATTCCGTTTTTTACGCCTTTCGCCATTCTTCTGCTGGCGGCTGGTGAAATGTATTCTTTGTAAACGGGCGGAACGATTGCCAGTACATTTTGATCATGATTGACAATAGCTTCTTCTAAAAAAACAGTATCAAATGTTTTTTGAGTCGAAATACAGCCTACTCCATTTATATATGTTTTTTTCATGCGAAGATTAAATTTGTTGTTTTAAAGGAACATGGAATCGTCATTATTAATTTATTTTTTATTGGAATCATGACGATTTCATTAGCTTTTTGAAAATATAAGGGTGGAACAATTTCCTCCAAAACCAAAAGAGTTGGATAAAACGTGTTCGATATTTTTATTTTTTAACGAAGTCTGAGGCTGCAAATCAAATTCTTCCATTTGATTTTCGAAATTCAAATTCGGATACACCACATTATTCTGAATCGCCAAAACGCTGTAAACCGCTTCAATTGCTGCTGCCGCGGCCAAAGTATGTCCGGTAAAGGGTTTTGTAGAACTAAAATCAGGCACTTTTTCGTCCTGATAGATTCTCTTTAAAGCTCTTCCTTCAGATAAATCGTTGTTGGGAGTTGCTGTTCCGTGTACGTTGATATAATCGATTTCAGAAGGTTTTAAACCCGAAACTTCAAATGCTTTTTTCATTGCCAAATAAGCACCATCTCCATTTTCTGAAGAAGCAGTCTGGTGAAAAGCGTCATTTGCATTTCCGTAACCCGAAACTCTTGCCAGCACTTTTTTGTTTTGTTTTGCCACAACTTCATCTGATTCTAAAACCAAATATGCTGCAGCTTCGCCCAGGTTTAAGCCTTTTCGTTCATTGTCAAAAGGTTTGTTGTAATCGTCTGATAAAATCATCAAAGTCTTGAATCCGTTAATCGTAAATTTTGCCAAACCATCGGCTCCGCCCACAATAACACGATCTAATTTTCCGGTTTTTATCAGTCTTGCACCCAGCATAATCGCGTTTGCTGCAGACGAACAAGCCGTACTAATAGTCGTAACGATTCCTTTTAGTCCCAGTTCTTCTGCAATTTTCTCCGCCACATCACCGCCATCATGGCAAGTAATGTATTTAACCAATTCAGGATGTGTGAAATAATCGTAATAATGTCTTTCAGTCATGTCCATTCCGCCCACGCTTGTAGCCGAAATAAGTCCGGTTCTGAATTCGTTTATCGATGTAATTCCGGCATTTTCAACAGCTTGTTTTGCTGCCAAAGTACCGATCATTGCTGTTCTCGAAAAGTTATTATCTTCAGTAAGGTTCAATTCTTTAACTAATTCTTCATTGGTTTTTTTGATTTCTCCCACCTTAATAACATCCGCATGAACTGTCGAAATATTTGTGATACGGGAAATGCCAATTTTATTTTCGATCAACGAAATATAATTTTCTTCGACTGAATTTCCAATCGAAGAGATAATTCCCATTCCGGTTATTGCAACACCTTTCATTGTAGACTTGCTTAGATTATTAGATTTTTAGACTTGCTTAGATTATTAGATAGTAGACTTCTTAGATTTTGTAATTTCCAGATTTAGACATTTTTGTCTAAGTTGTCTAAAAATCTAAGCAAGTCTAAGCAGTCTTATTTTGTTCTGTTAGCGCTAATATAAGCAGCCATCGTTTCAATCGACTGGAAAATTGTTTTTCCTTCTTTTGGGTCAACCAATTTAATTCCGTAATCTTTATCTAAAATCACAATTAATTCAAGCGCATCAATGGAGTCTAAACCTAAACCATCTCCAAACAAAGGATCGTTATCAGCAATATCTTCAATTGCGATATCTTCAAGATTTAATGTAGTAATGATTTTATTTTTTAATTCTTCTTTTAATGCTTCCATGATTATTTATTATATAATGTATTGATATTTTCGTTTGTATATTTTGTGCTTTCTTCTTTACTAATCGTGCAAAGAAACGCTTTGTAATCGTTATTAAAAAATTCTACCCATCCACAAAGAACCTTATCTGCCTTATTCGTATTCAACAGAATATCCGAGTAGTTCGACATAAATTCAGTGTTAAAGGCGTCAAATATAAAGAAAGAATTTTCACTTTTCAGCTGATGACGTATACTTATTTCGCCCAAACAAATATTTGGCAGCGTATAAACGAAAACTGCAGGGCTTGGAAAGTAGTTTTCTTTGTCTGAAATCGATTTCTGGTATTTAACATCAGTATCCAAACTCGACGATTTATTGGCAAAAACCAAAGCAATATTGTTTTCCTGATCTGCCGAAGTTATCGGACTCAAAAGCAATTCAGATCCTAAAAAAGCCAGCTTGCTCAAAGCATCCATTTTGAAAAACTTTGGATATTGAATGTCAAAGTTACGGTACGCTTGTTTAGAAAAATCACCAAAATCGGTTGGTTCTATTTTGAATACAGAAGTTCCGTTCAAAACAATTTCGTTGTTTTGGATGGTGATGTAGGATTGTATGTGAGTTTTTTGAGTCATTATTTTTTGTAACTTTGTCAAGTTATGAAATTCTACGAAAAATATCCACAGTTAAAACAGAAAAGCTTTTTGTCAAAAGTACTTACGGATACTGTATTTTCTACAATGTCTTTAGAAGACCAACAGGTTTCGAAGAGTAAAGTTGTTAAAATTGTCGATGCCATTTTAAAAGAGAAAGAATTAAAAGGAAACCAGTTCTTCACTAATTAATTGGGTTATTAATTTATAATCTCCATTTTCCAGCCCAATCGTAAAGTTGTTCAAATGCAATTTTATGAATTTCCAATACAAGCGATGTTGAAATCTCAACATCAGTTTCTAATTCAAAAGTATAAAGCTCAGCTTTTGCAATTCCGGACGCTTCAAACTCATTGATTTGATTTTTATCTGTTAAGCCAAGTAAATTATCGTCTGCGAACGGTGTCCAATTAGTTTGATTTTCCATTTCATTTTTTTAAAATCACCGGTGTATTACAAGTCTCACTTATGCCATTTTCATCAAAACCTGTTAAGAAAGACTTGCTTGTTTTCATTTTTTCTTTCCTATTTTTTTAATTTCCTTATCAAAATCTGAAATTATTTTTTGAGTTTTATTAAACTCATCATATTCTTTAATGGCTTTTTTATCAGCTTGAATTTTTGATATTTTGCCTTTTCCTTCTAAAATTTTATATTCATTGAATGAAAGAAATTTATTTACACTTGTAGCTAATTGCTCCATTGTAAAAGTATTTTCACGTTCGATCAAACCTTCAATATAATCAAAGTAACCTGTAACGGTTCTTTCAAGTTGACTTATTTCTTTTTCTTGTAAATAATTTTTAGCAACAATTACATCCGATTTTAATATTCTTCCGTCGGGAGCATTTTTCCAACTGCTAAGTCCCATGTTATCTTTCTTTTTATCTGCATTTTTATGGATAATTTCTGCAGCAGTATTTCCAGTTATAGCAAAGTGAAATTTATTTTGAACCATAGCATAAAAATTCTTCGTTACTTCTGAATTTTTATCATAATCGATACTACATTCTGCAAAAATGTCACTTACTTGCTGATAAATTCTACGTTCGCTGGCGCGGATAGAACGAACTCTGCGTAATAATTCTTTAAAGTAATCTTTGCCGAAAACAGTTTTTCCTTGTTTTAATCGTTCATCATCTAGAACAAACCCTTTTATAATATATTCTTTTAAGGTTTGGGTTGCCCATATTCTAAATTGCGTTGCTTTTGCAGAATTTACACGATAACCGACAGAAATTATGACATCAAGATTGTAATATTCAAGATCTCTATTAACTAATCTTTCACCTTCTTGTTGAACTGTTCGGAAATTCCGAACAGTTGCCTCTTTTTGTAGTTCGTTAGATTCGAATGTATTAGCTATATGCTCGCTAATTGTTGATTTTACTGCGCCAAAAAGCTCACTCATAGCTTTCTGTGTAAGCCAAATTGTTTCGTCTTGCACAAAAACATCTACTCTTACTTTTCCATTAGGATTGTCGTAAATTAGAAATTTAGTTTCGTTATTCTCCATTTCATTTCACTTTTTCAAAAACCACAGCCGTATTACAACCTCCAAATCCGGAAGCCGTCTTCAAAAAATACTCAATAGTTGTCTCTTCGTTTTTCTCAATAATATTTATCGATTCACTTACCCCCATTTCATCAAAACCTTTCGATTCAAAAAGCATATTTTGGTTTACAGATTCTATCGCGATTACGGTTTCTAATAATCCCGAAGCGCCTAAGGTATGACCGTAAAAACCTTTTAAACTATTTATAGAAACGTTTTGCAAACCCAAACGATTTAAGGCAATGGCTTCCATTTCGTCATTAAACGGAGTTGCTGTTCCGTGAGCTGAAATATAGTCGATTTTGTCCACTTCAATTTGGGCTTCTTTCAAAGCATTCTGAATACTTCTAAACAAACCTTCACCCGTTCTTGACGGACCCGAAATATGGTTGGCATCGTTTATCGAACTGTCTCCAATCACTTTTATTTTTGCGGTTGCCGGATTCGCCGAAATTAAAACAGCAGCCGTTGCTTCGCCTAAACTTACTCCGGTTCTGTTTTTAGAATACGGTTTACAAGGCAATTCGCTCATCGCCTGAAAAGAATTAAAACCGGACAAAACAAATTCTGAAACTTCATCTCCGGCTACAACAAAAACATTATCGTACAACTCAGACTGAATCATTCTTTTAGCAACCGAAACCGCTAAAATTCCGGAAACACAAGCATTCGAAACTACAATTGGTTGTGTTTGGAAGTTGAAGAAATCAGCAACATTTTTTGCCAAAATATCTAAATGTGCACTATTAAAACTTTCCTCTGAATTGTTTTTCAATGCTGTAACATTTCCTTTTGTGGTCGAAAGTATAAAAGCTGTTTTCGAATTTAATTCGATTCCGGATTTTTTGATAATCGGCTCTAAAGCCAAAATCATCATTTTTTCTAAGCGGGAATATTTGGTGTCAGTACTGATTTTCTCAAAAGCACTGTTTATTTTTTCATTACTAATAATCGAAGCATAAAACGGAATTGGCATTAAAGCAATATCCTGATGCAATTGAATACCGGAATCGCCGCGAACAATCGCTTCAATGTTTGATGCAACATCAAAACCTAAAGGCGTGATACAATTCGTTTCGTTGATATATACTTCTCTTATCATTTTATCTTAATTTCTGGCTGCTAAATGGGCCACAGATTGTACGGATTAAACGGATTAACGCGGATTTTTATTAATTTTAATTCGTGAAAATTAGTGTAATTCGTGTTTGTCTTTTATTTTAATAATCCCACTTTTCGTTTCCATTCTTCATAGAAAGGAGGATTTGTCAGCATTAGATTTCCGTCGCCGTCTAAAAATACCTGAACGGTTTCTCCAGTACAGGCCACTTCGCCTTTTGCATCTAATATTCTAAAACGATAGATCATTTTGGCAGCAGGAGTATCGACAACCGTTGTTTCTATGGTTACGACATCACCGTAGCGTAAAGACAATTTATGTTCGCATTTTGATTTTACGATTGGAGTCGTATAACCGGTATTGCCAATATCCAAATAGGTAAGTCCGTGTTGGCGGCCAAACGCTTCTCGTCCATCTTCAAAATAGGTAATATAATTGCCATGCCAAACGATTCCAAGCGGATCAGTTTCGTTAAAACGAATTCTGATTTCGTGAGAAACGGTTAGTTCAGTGGCTTCGTTATACTGTTCTTTTCTTTTTGTCATAAAATAAGGCTATAGATGTTGTGATAATAAAGAACAAAAATAACAAACTTATTTTTGGGATGATTTCGAGGAAAGAAACGTTGCGCAATAAAACATCGTAGAAAGCTTCTAATCCCCAATTCATAGGTGATGATTTAGCGATATATTGCATAATAGTTGGCATGGCAAAAACAGGCACCCAAACACCACCAACGGCAGCGAGAATAAGGACACTTGTCGCGCCAAACGGAGCTGATTGTTCTTGTGTATTGGCTACGGTTCCTAATAAAATACCGAAACCAATGGCAGCAAAACCGGAGAATAAAGCCACGACACTCATTAAAAATAAATGACCTTCAATATTTAAGGAAGGCAAACCAATATGCGGAAATAAAAAAACCGCCACAGCCACCATCATATAAAACTGAATCATACAAATGGCTGAATAGGTAATGGTTTTACCAATTATCACCACTAAATTAGAAACCGGATTGGTCAATAACCGAACAAAGGTTCCTTGTGATTTTTCTTTTACAATATTAATAGATAACGGAATCACGATAAAAAATATCGCAAAAAGTGTCCAGGCCGGAACGTTATGCTGTACCGAGTTTGGTCGAACTTCTTTGTTGTTTATTTTCGGAATTATTTCTTTGAAAGTAATGAAACTCTTTTGATCGAATTCAACAGTTCCTTCTCCCAATTGATTTTGGAACGTGGTGTAAATGGATTTGGTTTCGATTTGAGAAATCATCTTGTCAATCGAACTCATCACGGCATTTTTGAAACTCATCTGAACCGCCGGATCAAAATACAATTTTACTTCCTTTTCCCTGATTACTTTAGGTTTTTCTGTTTGTGCTGTAGAATCGGTTTCTGTTAAGCCCATTTTACTGATAATGTTCTCAACATTCTGATCGATTTTGGTTTGTAAGTCGATACTTAAATCTTTGGGAATCACAATCGCCAATTGGAATTTTCCTTTGTAAACGGCCTCTTTTGCCACTTCTTCGGTAATGGTTTTATTGTCGATTTGCGTGATAACACTAAACAAATTGCTTTTTTCAAGATTATCAAAAACGGTTTTAGACACAGAACCGTTGTCATTATCAACCAATAAAATTGGAATTTTATTGTCGCTAATGGTTTTAAAAGTACTGTCCTGAATTAAAGTTACCGTGATTACCAGTACCAACGGCATGATAAACAGAATAATCAATCCGCCTAAATCTCGTTTCAGTAAAAGGAATTCTTTTACGACTGACATCCAAATTTTATTGACCATCTCTAAAATCTTTACCGGTTAATGAAATAAAAACTTCTTCAAGATTGCGTGCTTCATCTGTCGAATCAATTAGACTTGATGGTGTTCCCTGCGCATAAATTCTGCCTCGGTCCAGAATGGCGATATTGGTACAAAAATCTTCGGCTTCAGCCAAATGATGCGACGTATATATAATCGTAGTTCCATTTTGATTGAGAACTTTCAAATAATCGATAATGGCATTTTTAGACTGAACATCAACACCAACAGTTGGTTCATCTAAAAACAGGACTTTAGGATTGTGCAAAATTCCGGCAATCAGATTCACTCTTCGTTTCATTCCGCCTGAGAAAGTTTCGATGCGTTTGTCGGCGAATTTTAACAGACCTAAAAGATCTAAAGTTTCAACGACTTTATCTTTAAGGTAGGAACCTTTTAAGCCGTACATACTTCCAAAATAATGGAGATTTTCTCTTGCTGTCAAAGTAGGATAGAGCGCATATTCCTGAGGAACAACTCCAATAATTTTTTTAATTTTAGAGGAATGATTCGTGTAGTTCAGGTTATCAATGGTAAAATGTCCGGAAGTGGGTTTGATCAATCCGCAAAGCATGGAGATTAAAGTGGTTTTCCCGGCACCATTTGGGCCAAGTAAACCAAAGATCTGTCCTTCGTTGATATCCAGAGAAACATCGTTCAAAGAATACTGGTCTGCATCTTTGTACTTTTTCGAAAGGGATTCTATTTTTATAATGGGTTTCAAAATATATCTAGCTAATCGCTTTTTTTAGTTTCTTGAAAAAGATTTCTTCTCTGTTGGCAATGCTCAAAAGTTCATCGGCAATGGCATTGTAAGCATCTTCTTTGGCACTTCTGTTTTTGTAAATTCTCGAAGCTTCTACAGCAAAATCTCGCCATGAATCTCCAATTAAGGTCATTTCTTTAGAAAGTACCTTTAATTCTTCATTGTTTAAAATAACGGAAGCTTCTTGTAAAAACGCAGCATAAATAAATCGAAAACCTCCGCCTCCGGTTCCAATTTCTTCCTGCATACGCACCATTTGTGCCAGGTAATGATTGGCTTTTTTGGTTCCGTGTTTTACGGGCCATTTACGGATTTGTTTTGATACGAATTTAATTCCGCGTACACCAACAATTGGCATTGGCGCCAACATATCACGACAAGTATTTTTGATTCCTTTGATGATGGCACTTTTTAGATCAACATTTGCGGGAATCTGAATCGGGTAATACATTTGTCCTCTTGGGGCAAAAGCGCCTTTGGCAAAACGTACTTTGTCTAGTTCGTCATGTGTCAGAGTGGTAACGGTTTCCATAACAGGATCGCTCACTAAATAATCAGTTTCAGTTTTTCCGTAAACGACTAAATTGTGTGCGTTGAAATGAAAGCGATATTCATCCGGAAAATAACTCAAATGATACACTCCAACTTGTAATCCGGTTGGGATATTGTTTTTTAAATTTTCATCCAAAGCTTTATTTGCATTTGCAGGAGAAGAAAATTTTTGTCTTTTTATTTTTAAATTTAAACGGCTGGCCAGTTTATTAAAAATTTGTCCCGGCAAAGTTCTGTAACTGATTGCAGGTGCATGATTTACTTTTAGAAAAGGCAAATACACAAAGAAAAGTCCGGAACCAATACCAAAAACCATAGGTTCGCTGATGTTGAGTCCGCTGTTTTTTAACAAATTCGAAGCAACTCCATTCTCACAATGTGCGGCTTGATGATGTGTAAAATTAGTTTGCATTAATCTGTTTTAATATTTTTTAATTCAGCTACCGAAATTTCGAAAGCATCGGCATATTTTTGTAAAATGGTATCGCTTAGTTTAGCAAAAACGGTTGGCTTAAAATGTCTTTTTACGCGCCATTTCCACATTCCAACATAACTTGCCAGAATAGTAAGATCCATTTTAGAGCGTTCCATATAATAGCAAATTGGGCTTACTTCGCCAATTTGAACTTGTAATTTTGCTTCGGCAATTCGTTCGTTTATTTCGTCTATTGAATTGGATAGTGCAATAGATTTAGGTTCCCAACCTGTACTTAGAGTAGTGGTATAATCGCCATTTTCATCGGTAGCATATAAAAGCTCTTTAACGTTGTTCGCGGTTAAGTTGCTTTTGTCTTGTGGTACTTTTTCTTTTTCCATTTCATTATTAATTTATCAGATACATAAGGCGAATGCGATACATACACTAATTATTAAAAACCCCAGATTTGCGAAAGCTAAATTTTGTTTTTTCTTCACAAATAAATAAATCATCTCTATCAGCATTCCCACGCAAAACGCCTGGATTGCCATAAGTTCTATAATAAAGAACCCTAAACCAGTATCAAAATGTTTGTGATCATCTCCATGACAATGTGAATGCCGATCAACGGTAAGATACCAAAGTAAAAAAAACGATCCAATTAATAATACTAAAATTCCAATCCGGATTAATAAATGCAGAATGATTTTTTTAGCATTCATTTACACCGAAACGATCTTTTGAATGAACAAATTAATTTCACATTCTAAAAGTAATTTATGTCCCCATATACTTTCGCAGCGCATGGTGCACAATGTATAATCGTCGCCTTCGAATTTTGAAACCAGGGTTGCTTTGGTAATAATTGTATCACCCACTTTTGGGAGTAAATGTATTTTAAGGTTTTTTATCGCACTGATAAAACCCAATACATTTACGTTTTCATTTTCTGTTCCGTCTTCGTCAAAAAAATACTTTTTGCCTACAATAGACGAACAGGTTTGTGCTGTATTTTCGATTAAACCGGCTTCGATAAAAATGTTATTGTCAATAAAAATATTGTCTTCTTTTATCAGGAAGATGGTCTCTACAAAATTAGAATCTATATCCAAAATTAAATCCACCATAAGCATTGGCGCTCGGTGCGGTAAGTAATTTTGTATATCAACTCCGGTTTTCATTGTTGCTGTCATTTCGCTAAAACAGTTTTCATTTGTCCGTTAGCAATTTCTTCATTATTCAGATATGTTACAATATCAACCAGTGTAATTCCGGCAAATTCCTGTAAAATTGTTACCGTTGATTGAATGGTATCATTAATTTTCGGCAATTTTTTAATCGCAATTTCTTTAATAGAACCAATATATCCCGTTGGGGCTATTTCGTTTTTTAAGAAAAATTGATATCCTGTATGCAAAGCTACAGATTGCGCCATATGTTCTATTAAACCTGCTTCCAGAAAAGTATCATTGTCAAAGAAAATATTATCATTTTGAATCTTAAACCCGGAAACCAATGAAGTTTCGGTATACGAATACATTTGATCGACCATAACAAAAGGGAATTTTTGCGGCAATAAATTTTCGACAGCCTCTTTTTCTAAAAGTAAAGTTGTTTCCATTAGCAAACTGTTAAATACGCATAAGCAAAAGAGAATCTTCCACTTTCAGGAACT
This sequence comes from Flavobacterium frigidimaris, assembly GCA_900129595.1. GTDB lineage: Bacteria > Bacteroidota > Bacteroidia > Flavobacteriales > Flavobacteriaceae > Flavobacterium > Flavobacterium frigidimaris. The sequence continues at coordinate 364,184 of FQWG01000004.1, forward strand.
GATAAAAGGATACGATCTCCTTTTTTTAAATTTCCTGAATTCATCAGTTCTTCTACAGCCAAATAGATAGAGGCAGAGCCTACATTTCCTACTCTCGAAAGGTTCATGAACCATTTTTCATCAGCCATTCCGATTCCTTTTTCAGTTAATCCTTTCTTTAAACCTTCAACAAAAAAGTTAGAAGAAACGTGTGGAATAAAATAATCGACCTGATCTGCTGTAATATTATTTTTAGACATGGCATCGCTCATACTTTCAGCTCCTTTAGAAAGTATAAATTCATCCAGTAATTTTACATCTTGTTTAATGGCAAAAACCGATTGGTTTAACCATTGCTCGGGAGGATAATCACTCCACGCTTTAATTTCGCCATTTTCTAATTTATCTCCTCCGGCATACATACAGGTTTCTAATTCGTACGCATACGAAAAAGCTTCCATCCATTCGATTTTTAGAGAAATAGGGCCACTTGGTTTATTTTCTAATAAAAAAGCACCGGCACCGTCAGATAACATCCAACGTAAAAAATCTTTTTTGAAGGCAATTATAGGCTGCTCTTCAAGACTTTTTAGATTGGCTGCTTCATGATTGTACATTTGAGCATTCAGCCAGGTTGAAACTCTTTCTGAGCCTGTGCAAATTGCATTTTTAGAGTTTCCTGATCTTACAGAAAGGAAACCAAATTTTAAAGAATTCATTCCGGCACAACAAACACCAGTTGACGAATTTAATTCTACCGATTTGTTTTTTAATAAACCATGAACCATCGCAGCGTGCGAAGGCAGGAAAATATCAGGTGTTGAGGTTCCGCATGAAAGCACTTCAAGATCTTGTGCTGTAAAATTTTCATCAAATAATTGTACAACAGCATTTCGGGTTAATTCAGCATTGTTATGTGTGCTTTTTCCCGTTTTATCTATGGCGTAATAACGACTTGTAATTTTATTATTGCGCAAAATAATGCGTCTTGCTTTAGAGGCAGCATCATTAATGAGTCCTAAATAATCTTCCATTTCTTCATTAGAAACAGGCTCATTTGGCAAATACTTTGCGGCTTTGGTAATATATACTTCAAACATAATCTAATTTCGTCTTCTAAACTCCTTGATAATATTGAGTTTCTTTTTTTATGGTTTTTAACTTAAAAGGGTAGGTAATAAGGTGCAATATATATACTATTGGTGAGATTAACCATATTGCGAGGAATAAATAAACATTAAATACTTTAAGAAGCTGTTTTCTGTTTTTTTGGTGCTTATATATCAGATTAGACCATTTATTGAAAATTTTATTCGCGGTTTTATCCACCGTAACTAAATACGGGCTAATTTTTACTGCGTCAATGGCTAATAATTTTGGCTGTAAATCTTCTAATTTACCTTCGTTTAATGCGGAAACAATGACATTTCCAAATTTATCCGACTCCTGAATGTCTTTGTCTGAAACTCCCGGTAACGGAAGAATTCCCAAATATTTTTTCTTTACTCCGGAGAACATCCATTCTACTATTGTGATAACGCTGATTAAATTTCCAACGCGATCTACCAAAGCAATATTCCCTACTAATTGAGCATTGGCTTCTTTTAGTAAAGTTTTGATTTTTTCCTGTGCCATAATCCACATATTACGAGAACCGCTTATGGTGACAACAGGCGTATTGTTCAGGATTTTTTTTGCATCGTCGCTTTTTAAAAATGAATTGACAGGAATCGAAGGCGACAAATACCACACCTGATAATGGAAAAGTATTAAGTCGAATTTCGCGTTTAAAATCTCTTCAGGAACAGGTTTTAATGCTGTAGGTATTTGAAGAAATGATTCAGGAAAGGCGTCAAAAAAAGAACTCTTATCCCATGGAAAGGGAAAAGGTTTCTGTAATTGTATTTCATGAAACGTTACATTTATTGCTTCTGAATTCAGGATAGGTTTTGCGATATTTCGCGCAATCTCTTCTAATTGTCCGGATTGAGAATAATAAATAACAAGAACATTTTTCATTTGGTTTGATGGCTTTGGTGGTTGCGCAAAAATAAGTATTTTTTTTAAACGAATTTCCTTATTTTATCTGTTCGTTTGGTATGTACCCAATCCGGCCATGTCGAAACATCTTCGGCATCGTAAATTCGGATTTTCTGGTTGTTATCTTCTATTAATAAATCATCAGATGTGCATCCCAAAATGGCCGCCGCAGCTGCCACGCCTGAGTATGTCGCGCCAGCAACACCATGAGACAGCGTACAGGCACCGCAAAGGAATAGGTTTTCGATTTCGGTTTTGTTTTTATACGAGAAAGGGCCTACCTGATTCAATGTTTTTTCGGTTCCGTAAACATTGCCTTTGGTTGAGTTAATATAGAATTCATTGGTTTTAGGAGTTCCTAATTCTGCCTGAATAATATGTTGTTTTGCGTTTGGAATTATTTTTTCGACATTATTCATCAGTTTATTGATGATTTTTTCTTTGAAAATTTTATACTCTTCAGTGTGATAATCGTCTAAACCATTAAAATCTTTTAAGTGATCATAATTCACATACGTTACAATTTCAAAATTATGATAACGTCCGTTGAAGCTTGCCGGATCTTTGAGTGTGGTGCAACTGATAAATACCGAAGGAAATGAATCTCCGGAATCAATGGTGTTGCTCATTAAATGTTCAAAGTTGGCATCGTCATTTTCATCTTTCATCATCCAAAAATTTCCGGAATCTATATTATATAAGGTAACATCAATGTCAAGTGTAAGGAATAAAATCAAAGAAGTAACCGAATATTTTGTCTTGTCGAGTTTTTTAAGAAGTGATTTACTGAGGTGTTCTTTGTCAATTAAATTGAGATAAGTAATAGAAGGATCTGCGTTTGAAACAATGTTTTTAGCTCTTATTTCTTCGCCATTTTTAAGCTGGATACCAATTGCTTTTTTATTTTCGATGATGATTTTACGAACGTTTTGTTTTACGCGAATTTCTCCGTGATGTCTTTTTACACCATTTGTCATGGCTTTTACAATTCCGCCTCCGCCACCCATTGGATAAAAACCGCCATCAAAATAATGACTCATTACAGAACAATGTACCGGAAAGCAAGCCCGGCTTGGTGGAAGTCCGTGATCGCCACATTGAATATTCAGTACCGCTTTTAGTTTCGGATCCTTGACGTGCCAGCCAATTACTTTTTTTAAAGGAAACAAAGCAAATTTCCCAAAATGTTTGGTGCGAAACGGAACGGTAATGTTTTGCCAGAAACCTTTCAGTTTTGGAATTAACTGCAATTCATAACTCACTTTTTCAACCAATGAAAGATATTCTTTGATGTTTTTTTCTTCGTGTGGAAAATGTGCAGAGAGTTTTTCTTTTAGATTTTCGACTCCTGCAGGAAGATCGAAAGTTTCCTCTCCAATCAGACAATGTTCGTAAGCATTGGTGTTCATTCGAAAAAAAACCATGTCGTTGGCAATTCCCAAACCTCTGTACAATTCATTGGTAGACTGTCCTTCTTCTAATTGTCCTACGTAATGTACACCCGGACTAAAACGTTGTCCTTTTAAAGTAAAACTATGACTCCAGCCACCGGGAACATAATGTTGTTCGAGTACCAAAACTTTTTGTCCGGCTCTTGCAAGACAAATTGCCGTTGATAATCCGCCAACTCCGGAACCAATAATAATGGTGTCAAATTCCTGCATACTTTACTTTAAGAATTGAAAAGTATAAAAGAACGATTTTTAATTAAATAATTTTTACGCTTTGACGGAATTTGTAAAAAAACTTAAAAGTATATTCTTTGTTAATTTTTTTTCACGCAGATTTTAAAAGATTTGAGCAGATTTCTATTTTTTATTGGAGTGTTTTTGATTTACAATAAATAGATTTGGAACAGTATAATTTATTCGTAAGACTATGTGATAAAATCTTGATTTTTTAGAACTATCTCAAACGGAGCATACAATCTATGTTTCTATGTGCTAAATTTTTTTTTCACGCAGATTTTAAAAGATTTGAGCAGATTTCTATTTTTTATTGGAGTGTTTTTGATTTGCAATAAATAGATTTAGAACAATATAGCTTATTCGTAAGACTATGTGATAAAATCTTGATTTTTTAGAACTACCTCAAACGCAGCATACAATCTATGTTTCTATGTGTTAATTTTTTTTTTTACGCAGATTTTTATTGGAGTGGTTTTAATTAAAAACACAAAAACACACATAGATTTAGAGAACACAAAGAGAGATTTTATTTTAACTTATTCCAAAAATCAAAGTAATTGAACCATTGCAGCGGGTATTTTGCCAGCATCGATTCTACGCTTTCGATATAGGCTTTTAGTAAACCTTTTTCGTCACGATGTTTGACTATAGCTTCTCTTGCATACAAGTGATAATGCAGGTTGGGCTCTTTCATTACGTAAACAAAAACGACTGGAACTTTTAATCTTGAAGCGATTAAAAACGGACCTGCAGGAAAGTTAGCTTCCTCTCCTAGGATTTTTTCAGAAAGTGATTTGGTGCCTTCAAAATAGCGATCTCCGGTAAAACAAACCAGTTCGTTTTTAGAAAGCGCGGCATTGATCTCAAAAATATGAGACAAGTCATCTCTGATAATGATAAACTTAACGGTAGGTTTTTGGGTGACGCTTTCGAGATAATTCTTAATAGCAGAATGTTCGAGATCTGTAGTCACCAGATTAATCTGAAAATCAATGTCGATATCGCCCAGAAAATGTTCGGCGATTTCAAAATTTCCAATATGGGCACTGATCAAAACACCTCCTTTTTTCTCTGCCAAAAGATTTTTCAGGATTTCGATCCCGTCAAACTCATAGGTGAATTTATTCCGCATTCCTGCCGAAATGGAAATTTTATCAATGATGGTCTGTCCAAAAGTGTAGTAACTTTTGAAAACCATTTTTTTAGATTTGAAACCTGAGTACCTGAGCCTTTCTCTGAAATAGTAAGAAATGGCTTTGTTGCTTTTTTTTAGAAATAAAAAATAGTAAGAAGCGACAAAGTAAAGTAAAACATAAGCAGCTTTAACACCCGCTTTTTTTATAAGAAAAACGAATATTCTATACCCTAAAACAGTTCCTTTTGATTTGCCATCCCATTCGCTCATTAAGCAGTTTTGGCTTTTAATTTGTTTTCAATAAGATCATAAAAACTTTGAAAAGAATCAATTCCTACGAAATCTACTTCTACCAGCTTTACACCAAAGTTAGCTTCTATCGAAACTACTAAATCAACATAGTCTAAACTATCTAACCCAAGTGTGTCTTTTAAATTAGCATCTGGTTCAATATCCTCATTATCTACTTCAAATTCATCAACTAAAAAACCATTTATTCTTGCTATAATCTCTTCTTTATTCATCGTTCAATTTAAACTTTTTAACCACCAACGCAGAGTTGGTTCCTCCGAACCCGAAGGAATTGGACAAAAATATGTCAAATTTTTTGTTTAAAGTAGTTTTGACTAAATTTAATTTAGCGGCATCTTCATCAGGATTGTCCAAATTGATGTTTGGCGCAATGAAATCGTGCTGCATCATTAAGATTGAATAAATTACTTCGCTGGCTCCTGCCATCCAGCATTCATGACCGGTCATTGATTTTGTAGAACTTACGTACGGATTTTTCTCACCAAAAACTTCAAAAATAGCTTTGGCTTCATTGCCGTCTCCAACCGGAGTTGAGGTGGCATGTGCATTTATATAATCAATGTCTGTTGCTTTTAATTGGGCATCATCAAGCGCTCGTTGCATGGCTATAGACGGGCCTTCGACATTTGGGGTCGAGATGTGTCCGCCGTTCGAAGAGAATCCGTAACCTGCGACTTCGGCAATAATGGTGGCACCTCTTGCAACGGCAGATTCGTAGCTTTCGAGTATTAAAGTAGCGCCGCCGCCACTCGGAATTAATCCGTCGCGATCAGCATCAAAAGGGCGGGAAGCTTTTTGAGGTTCATTTTCTCTATTCGAAAATACACCCAAACCATCAAAACTGCTCATGGCATATTTGTTGATTTCCTGAGCTCCTCCGGTGATGATGATATCCTGGAAACCGCTTTTTATTAGAAAATAAGCCAATCCAATAGAATGAGAACCACTTGCACAAGCGGCACTTATGGTAAGATTGATGCCACGGAGTTTAAAAATAGTAGATAAATTCATTGTTACCGTAGAATTCATCGATTTAAAAATGGCCCCGGAACCTATTAGTGCGGTGTCTTTTTTCTCTCTCACAATATCTGTTGCGTCAATAATTGCTTTTGATACGCTATCATTTCCGTACATAATTCCTACTTCGCGATTGTCAAAAAAAGCGTCGTCGATATTCGCATTTTTCAATGCTTCGATGGTGGCCATATAAGCATATTCGGTTTCTTCACCAATACTCATACGTTGTCTTCGGGTCAATAAGTTTTTCAGATCAGCTTTTGGAACCATTCCCGTAAGGGCAGATTGAAAACCAAATTCTTTTCTTTCGGAATCAAACTGAATACCGGATTTTCCGTTGTATAACGATTCCTTTACTTCTTCTAAAGAAGTTCCGATACAAGAATAAATTCCCATTCCAGTAATTACAACTCTCTTATTCATCGTCTTTTAAAGTAATTTATTTAAAGTGTAATTTTTTTAATCTCGCAAAGGCGCAGAGTCGCAAAGTTCTTCTTTTTAAATCTTTTTTTAATAAAACATTGTGAATCTGCGTCTTTGCTAACAATTTTAAAAAACTTAAAATAGTCTCGTAAACTTAGGAACTATTAAGAATATATTCCTCCGTTTATATTGATAATTTCTCCTGTAATGTAGCTCGATTTTTTAGAAATCAAAAAGCTTACCAAATCTGCTACTTCTTCGGCTTCGCCAAAACGATTTACCGGAATTAGTTTTAGTAATTCTTTTTCATCTAACTGACTTGTCATATCGGTTTTTATAAAACCCGGTGCAACAGCATTTACAGTAATATTTCGTTTCGCAACTTCCTGTGCTAATGCTTTTGTAGCAGCAACAATTGCGCCTTTTGCTGCGGAATAGTTGGTTTGTCCTGCGGTTCCTTTTACACCAGAAACCGAAACCATGTTTACGATTCGGCCATATTTATTGCGCAGCATTTTTTGAATGAAAAATTGCGTCACATTGAAAAAACCGTTCAGACTTGTATTCACAACACCGTTCCAGTCTTCGGGAGTCATCCACATAAAAAGACCATCTTTTGTAATTCCGGCGTTGTTTACAATTGCTTCTACAATCGCTTCAGGATTTGCTTCCTGCCATTGTGTTAATGTTTTTTGTACTTCTTCGAAATTAGAAACATCAAAACCTAAGATTTCTCCGGTTGCTCCTAATTTTTGAATTTCCTGAAGTGTTGCTTCGGCAGCTGTTTTATTGGAGTGATAGTTTATCAGAATGTGATAATTGGCATCAACGGCTAATTTTTTACAGATAGCACTTCCAATTCCTCTTGAACCGCCTGTTACTAATACACATTTCATATATGTTGTAGAATTTATTTTTTTTAATGTTACTTCTTCTTTTTAGCTGCTGATTTTACTGCTGGCTTAGCTGTAGGTTTTGTTGCAGTCTTTGTTTCTGTTTTTTGTTTATCAGAAACGGTTTCAGTTGTAACCTTTTTTTCTATTGCTTTTTCAGTTGATTTCGAAAACAGTTCAGCGTTTTCAAACCATTCATTAGCCAATACAGTTCCGTCCGGTTTAAGAAATCCCCATTTGCCTTCGTTTTTTACTCTTGCAAGACCATCAATAAAACCTTTGTCTTGTTGTACAAAAAGTGCAATGACGAATCCGTTTGCAGTGATGGTGTATTGAGTCGGGATAACTAATTTTCCGGATTCATTGATAAAACCCCAGTTTTTTTCTTTTACAGGAGCCAGTCCGTTTGAGCTAAAAACTTCTGCATCGCTATAGGTTGGCGGAATAATAAATTCTGCTTTTGGATTGATATACCCCCATTTAGATCCTACACAGACCGGAGCCAAATTTTTCGAGAATGCTTTTGCTTTGTCATATATAGGTAGAATCGCCCAGTTTCCTTTTAAGTCAATGAATCCAATTTTGCCGTTCTTTTTGGCATAAGTCAGATCCTGAGTTTCAAAATCCCAGATTTTTTCAGCACCATCTACCGGAATAAATTTTCCTGCACTAACGATTCCAAAAGTTTTGTCTTTTCTTGCCCAGGCTGTGTTTTTAGAGTAGTTTCCTATTTCGGCATAAGAAGGTTCTATCACTTCTTTTCCTTCAGTATTGATGATTCCCCAATTTTTGTTCAGTTCAACTCTTGCAAAACCATTTTCAAAAGATTTAATCTGATCGTATTTTGGTTCCAGGACAACGGCCATTTTTGAATTGATTAATCCAACTTTGGTATTTTGTCTGATAAAAGCAACCCCATTATTAAAATCAAATAATTTATCAGAGAAAGGTGCTTTCTGAATTTCTCCTTTAGTATCAATATAAACCCAGTCCTTATCTTTTTTTACAATTGCAATTCCGCTGTTAAAATCTTTCGCGTCACTAAACGTTGCCGGAATTACCCAGGTTCCTTTAGTATCTATAAAACCCCATTTTCCTCCGTTTTCTACGGCAGCTAAACCATCAGAAAAACTTTTGGCTAATTTGTATTGAGGTTCAATCTTAAAGTTTCCATCTTTAGAAATATATCCAATTTTGCCATTTTTTTTAACCAAAGCCAGTTCCTGACTATTAACAAATTGAATAAATAATACGAATAAAAAAATAAGTGGTTTTTTCATGATTTTAAGGTTCAATATTAATAATGTGAAAAAAGGTATTTCTTAACTGTTGATCAGATAATCTTTTACTTTTTGAACAAACGGATACATGACCTGATCTTCTGTAAATACAGGAATGATATTTCTAACGTCGTCATACCATTTTTTAGTAACGGATGAAATTTTATCTTTTTGTTCTAAATAATCAATTGCCTGAACGATTGTAATCAATTCGATTGCCAAAACTTCAAAAGAATTTTCGATAACTTTTGATGTGATAACGGCTGCATTTGTTCCCATACTTACAATGTCCTGATTGTCGTTGTTGTTTGGGATACTATGTACATACATCGGGTTAGATAACATCTGACTTTCGGCAGTTGTTGAGGTGGCTACAAACTGAACACCCTGCATTCCGAAATTAAATCCTAATGTTCCTAAGTTTACAAATGGAGGAAGGATTTCGTTGATTTTTGAATTCAGTAAATAATTCAGCTGGCGTTCTGCCAACATCGTTAATTTGGTAATAACAATTTTCAGCTTATCCATTTCAAGCGAGATATAATCGCCGTGAAAGTTTCCTCCGTGATAAACGTGTTTGTTTTTTACATCTATTATAGGATTGTCGTTTGCTGAGTTGAATTCGTCTTCAAGAATAGAAGCAACGTTATTGATTGTTTCTAAAACCGGACCTAAAATTTGAGGTACACAACGTAACGAATAATATTCCTGAACTTTTTCCTTGAAAATTTCTTCGGTGTTTTCACCAGAATATAAATGGTCTTCTCTTTTACGGATCAAAGTACTGTCAGAAAGATTTTGTCTCATTCTTAACGCCACTTCCTGTTGTCCTTTATGACGTTTGGTTTGGTTTAATTCTTCAGAGAAATGATCGTCATACGCCTGAACCAATTCGTTTATGGCGCAAGAAGCTTTTAATGACCAGTCTAATAATTTGTTAGCGTGGTGCACATTTACAACTCCAATTCCGGTCATTACAGAAGTTCCGTTGATTAGCGCCAGACCTTCTCTGATTTCTACCTGAATAGGTTTTAAGCCTTCGATCTCAAAAACTTCCTGAGTTGGTCTTCTGTCTCCTTTATAAAAAACTTCGCCTTCGCCAATTAAAACTAAAGCCAAGTGTGATAATTGTACTAAATCTCCGCTGGCACCAACACCACCGTGTTCAAAAATAAGAGGCGTAATATCTCTGTTGATCAATTCTGCCATCAGATGAATTACAGAAGGATGAACTCCTGAGTTGCCTAATGATAAAGTATTTAATCGCGCCAGAATTGCCGCTTTTGCACAAACAGGGCTCAATGGTTTTCCTGTTCCGGAAGAGTGGCTTCTGATTAAATTGTATTGTAACTGAATTTGGTCAGATTCTTTAATTCTATATTGAGCCATTGGTCCAAAGCCTGTATTTACTCCATATATTACTTTGTTTCCGGAGAATTCTTTCAGGAAATTGAAGCTTTCATTTACTCGGTTTAAAACAGCATCGCTGATAGAAACTTTGTTATTTCCAAAAATGATAGACTCGAATTCTGCTAAACTTAAATATTCATTAATTGTATTCATTAAACTGGTTTTGATTGTGCTAATTTAATTTTATTTATCAAAATAAATGTAGTTATTTTGATGATGGCAAATGTAGGTTAATAATTGATAATATTTTTAATATGATAAAGGAGTTTGTTGATGTTTTAGTGATTGGTGCGGGACCTTCAGGATGTGTGTCAGCATCTTATCTTCACAAAAACAATGTTAAGGTAAAAGTGGTCGAAAAAACAAAGTTTCCCAGACTGGTGGTTGGCGAAAGTCTTATACCCCGGGTAATGGATCATTTTGCTGAGGCTGAGCTTTTTGAAAGTCTTGACGCAATGAATTTTGAAAAAAAATTAGGCGCCCGATTTATCAGGGGAGAAGAGATATGTGTTTTTGATTTCAGTAAAAAATTTGGTGAAGGCTGGGATTGGACCTGGCAAGTGCCAAGAGCTGATTTTGACAATACAATGGCACAGGAAGTGATTCGAAAAGGGATTGATCTGGAATTTGAATCTGAGGTTTTGGAGGTTTCTTTTGAAGGTAAAAAATCAAAAACAATCGTAAAAGATAAGGACGGAAATCTTAAAGAAATCCATGCTAATTTTATTATAGATTCCAGCGGATACGGACGTGTTCTGCCAAGACTTTTAGATCTTGATACGCCATCGCAACTAGATCCCCATTCTTCGATTTTTACCCATGTAAAAGATATTAACAGAACCGAAGGCGAGGAAGGAACTCAGATTTCGTTTGATATTCTCGAAACCGAGGTTTGGTTGTGGGTAATTCCGTTTTCTAACGGCAACACCAGTTTGGGAGTTGTAGGGCCAACGGATTTTATCAATTCATTATCTGAAAATAAAAACAATGCCGAGGCTTTGCGCAATGCGATTCAAAAATCAGATTATTATATCAAAAGATTTAAAGGAACGGAGTTTTTATTCGAACCCGTAAAACTCGAGAATTATTCAAGAGCGGTAAAAAGAATGTACGGAGACGGTTTTGCCCTTACAGGAAACAGTTCTGAATTTTTAGATCCTGTTTTCTCTTCAGGAGTTGCCTTTGCGACAGAATCCGGAATGTTAGCTGCAAAATTATACCTTAAAGAATCACAAGGAATTGAAGTAGACTGGGAAGTTGAATTTACAGAATACATGAAAAAAGGAATTGCGGTTTTTACCACTTACGTGAAAGAATGGTATACCGGAAACCTTCAGACTTTATTCTTTCACCAACCGGAAAATCCGGAAGTAAAAGAAAAGATATGTGCAGTTCTGGCGGGTTATGTCTGGAACGAAGAAAATTCGTTTGTAAAAAAACACGATCATGTAATTAAGAATATGGCCTATTTACTGAATATGCAGAAAGAAGAAAAAGAAAATCAAGGTTCTTAATTAGCAAAATAAAAAAACGCAAATATCTTTTTAGATTTTGCGTTTTTTATAAAAATTATCTTCGTCTAAAGAATATTATTTTTCTTTTAGCATTTTTTCTAAAAATTCATTTTTCTCTTTTTCAACCTGAACCAAACGTTCGTAAAGTTCCACAACTTTATCAAGAGGATTGAAAGTACAATTATTATTAGTGTTATTTAAATAACCATTATTAGCACTATTATCGTAAAAGTTATTAAAGAAATTAAAAACAGATTCTTCTGTAAAATTTTCAATAGCTTCAATCGTAACGCCAAGTGCTTTTGCAATTTGTACCAATTTTTCGAAATCGACAGTTTCGCTGGTTTCAATACTGGAAACAGTTTGTTGACTTAAGCCAATTGCTTCTGCAAGTGCTTCTTGTTTCATACCGCGAAGTTCTCTGATTCGGCTGATATTTCTGCCAATGTGTTTTGGTTTAGTTGCTGTACTCATAATTCAAAGGTATTTAAAATTCTTTTACAAAATAGAAATTGGTAAAAAACAAGGTTTTTTGGTGAAATACCATTTTGTAAATAAAAGTGATTTTCGGTATAAATGTAAGTAAAATCTTTTTAAATAAAAAAGAGGATGCTGTTATAGCATCCTCTTTTAATCTTCAAAAAATAATATAGTAAAAAAATTATACTACCAGAATTTAACATACAAAGCCACAATAATCAATAATGTAATTACGATTAAGACTGTAGTTTGTGGTTTTACTTTAAACATTTCAGAGTCTATTTCAAACGCTTTTGAATTTACTTTTGGTCCTGCAAAACTGATTGCAATCATTGCCAGCATAGTAAAGAAGAATGATAATCCCATACAAATATGGAACGGGATTTCGAATGCACCTTTTCCGTTAGGATATGCTGTGTACAATAAAGTTTCGTTTCCGAATAAAGCCGGTGCATATTCGTTGAACACTACAGAAAGAACGAATCCTAAAATTACACCCACAATGGCTGCAGTTCCGGTTGTTCTTTTCCAGAACATACCAAGGAAGAACATGGCGAAAACTCCGGGGCTAATAAATCCGGTGTATTTTTGGATGTAAGTGAACCCACCAACTCCGCCAATTCCTAAAATATCATTCCACGTAAACAATACAGCTAAAAGCATTGCGGCAAAAACGGCAATTCTACCAATGTTTACCTGTTGTTTTTCGCCAGCATCTTTCTGGATGTATTTTTTATGAATATCTAATGTGTAAATTGTCGAGATACTGTTTACTTTTCCGGCCAATGAAGCCACAATTGCAGCAGTCAGGGCTGCTACAGAAAGTCCTTTTAATCCTGTTGGCAAGAAAGTCAATACAGCAGAGTATGCTCCGTCTTTTCCTCCAACCAATTGAGGTAAATGACCATTCGTATATAAAACATAAGCAGCAATACCCGGTAACATTACGATCAATGGCATTAATAATTTTAGCATACCTGCAAATAAAATACCGGTACGGGCTGTTTGCAAATCTGCTCCAAGTGCTCTTTGAGTAATGTATTGATTACAGCCCCAGTAGTTTAAGTTAATGATCCAGATACCGGCAAGGTAAGACATCAAACCAGGGAAAGTCAAATATTTATCGATATCAAGCTGAGACGATGTTGCAGTTGGTTTTGGGATGATCATTTTAAAATGCTCCGGAGCCTCTCTCATTAAAACTTTAAAACCTTCAATGGCATTTGCGCCCACTCCAAAATATTGTCCAACAGTTGTAAGAGCGATATAAGAAGTTACTAAACCTCCAATGATCAAAACAGCCACCTGAATAACATCAGTATAAGCGACTACTTTCATACCTCCTAAAGAGATAAATAAAGCGAATACCGCCAAACCTATCATGATAACGTGCAGGTATTCTCCTCCGGCCAAACCATTGATAGCAACAGCTCCTAAATATAAAATCGAAGTTAAGTTTACAAATACATATAAAAACAACCAGAAAACCGCCATGATTAACGCAGTAGATTCATTGTAACGTGTTTTTAAGAATTGTGGCATCGTATAAATCTTATTTTTAAGATATACCGGAATGAACCAAACTGCTACGATAATCAAAGCAATAGCGGCCAGCCACTCATAAGCAGCCACAGCGATTCCTAAAAAGAAACCTTCACCACTCATTCCGATGAATTGTTCAGCGGAGATGTTTGATGCGATTAATGAAGCTCCAATGGCCCACCAGGTTAAGTTTCCTTCAGCCAAAAAGTAAGCCTTAGCATCTTGTTCGTCTTGTTTACGCTTGCGGTAAACCGTGTAACCGTAGGCAGAAACTACGATAAAATAAATAATAAAAACCGCATAATCTGCGAAAGCGAGGTTCTGGTTCATTGTTAGTAGTATTTTAAAAATTAGTATAGATGATTGTTTGTTTAATTTGGTTTTTTTAAAATCAGTAGTTTAGGATATTTTTCAAACTAAGATTTTATTATTTGTATTCCTTTAAAAATAAGATATGTGTTTTTATTCTGTTATTTTTTTATGAAAATAAGAGCGAAAGCCAAAAGTAAAATAAAAAATTATAAATACACCCTTCACAAATGTGTTTTTTACATTTATAAATAAATTATTATGTTAAATTTTAAATTGGCTTTCTGTAAAAAGACTTTCGTTGGTTATTTCTTAGTCGATTTATAATGCACATCTGCTTGTTGTCTTAAAATCTCTGCACTTTTTTCAGGTGTGATATCGCGTTGTGATTCACCCAACATCTCATATCCAACCATGAATTTCTTAACCGTTGCTGAACGCAATAATGGCGGATAAAAATGCATGTGAAAATGCCATTCCGGATGGTCTAAACCATCTGTTGGTGCCTGGTGAATCCCTGATGAATAAGGAAATGAAGTGCTGAACAAGTTATCGTACTTGATCGTTAATTGTTTTAAAATTACGGCAAAAGCATTGGTTTCCTCAGCGGTAAAATCTGTAATTTTATTAACAGCCCTTTTGCTGATAATCATAGTTTCGTATGGCCAGATTGCCCAAAACGGAACTAATGCTACAAAGTGATCATTTTCGATCACAACACGATCTCCGGTTTTTAATTCAGCTTGCAGGTAATCTTCAAGAAGCGTTCTGTTATTTTTATCAAAATAAGCTTTTAAGCTGTTTTGTGTTTTCTCGACCTGAGTTGGTAATGACGACTGCGCCCAGATTTGCCCATGCGGATGCGGGTTGCTGCAGCCCATAACGCTTCCTTTATTTTCGAAAATCTGAACGTGATTGATATACTTGATATTTCCTAAATCAGTATATTCTTTTTGCCAGGTTCTGATAATATTTTCAATTCCGTCAATTTCCATTTCCGGTAAAGTAAGATCGTGTCTTGGTGAAAAACAAACTACTCTCGAAATTCCCTGTTCCGGTTGTGCTTTAAAAAAAGTATGTTTAATATCTTCTTCAAAAATAATTTCGTCCTGCTTCATGGCAGCAAAATCATTTTCGAATACAAAACTGCTTTCGTAATTCGGATTATTTACTCCGTTCGCACGAACATTTCCCGGACACAAATAACAAGTTGGGTCGTATTTTGGTAATGTTTCAGTTGCAATTGTTTCGTTTTGTCCTTGCCACGGGCGTTTTGCACGATGAGGTGATACTAAAACCCATTCATTGATTAAGGGATTGAAACGTCTGTGAGGATCTTCGTTAATGTCAAAATTTTTCATTGTAATTTCTGTGGTATTAAAGTAGTATAGTTCCGTTTGAGATTTTTACATCATAGAATTTTAATTCAATCCCAAATGTATCTAAATAAAGATTTGAAAACTTACTTTTCACCTCATTTTCATGACCTTTTTTAATCAAATTGATGGTACAGCCGCCAAAACCGCCTCCCATTAGCCTGGAACCTATAATTGCATCATCAGATTTTGCAGTATCTACCAGCATATCCAACTCTGCACAACTTACTTCATATTCTTGTGATAAACCATAATGAGTTTCAAAAAGTAATTGTCCTAGAAGTTCTATATTTCCGTTGTCCAAAGCCTCACAAGCCTTTATAACACGATTAATTTCCTTTACAACATAATGTACCCTTTTAAAAACGGTAGGATTTATTTTGTCCTGAATGCTTAAAAGCTGCTCTTCGGTACAATCCCTGAAACTTTTTACTTCAGCAAAATTAGCTGCAATAATGGCCAATCCTTGTTCACACTCAATTCTTCGGGTATTGTATTCAGATGTAAAAAGAGAATGTTTTACATTACTGTCAAATAAAACCAAAGAGTAATCTTTGAAATCAGCATTGTGATATTCAAAATCCAATGTATTGCAATCCAGTTTTATCACTTTATTTTCAAGACCGTGTACGCTCGAAAACTGGTCCATAATACCACAATTGATACCCACCCAGTGTTCTGCTTTTTGTCCTAATAAAGAAATATCGATTTTTTCAATCTTTAAATCAAAAAGTTTGGCAATGCCATAAATCATGCCGCATTCTAAAGCTGCCGAAGATGATAATCCCGAACCAACCGGAATATTACTGCTAAAAACACAATTAAAACCTTCAAAAGAAAATCCGTTATCCTGCAATTGTTTGATAACGCCGCGAATATAATTCGTCCAGACAACATCACTCAATTTAATTTCCTCAGTCAGATCAGCTTCGAATTCTTCGTTTAAATCGATCGCGATTATTTTAGATTTTTTGGTGTTGTTTTTCTCAAAAGCAAAACAAATTACTTTGTCAATTGCTGCAGGTAAAACATAGCCGTCATTATAATCTATATGTTCCCCAATGATGTTGATTCTTCCCGGAGAAAGTACCACTTTTTGAGGAGCTGATCCAAAAGATTTCTCAAAAAAAGCAGTAGTGTTCTGTATTAAAATGTCATTCATTATTTTGTAATTGAAAGGGTAATATCTTGTGTTTTTTGAACTTGCGTTAAATGGTTATTTGTTTGTATTTTCAAATTTATAGACTGTTTTCTGATGGTATGCCTCACCTTTTCTCAAAACCGAATTCGGAAAATGACTGTGATTGGGTGCGTCAGGAAAATTCTGAGTTTCAAAACAAATTCCGCTTGCCGCATGATACGTTATATTTTCTTTTCCTTTTAAAGTATCAGTACATTTTCCGCCTACATATATATGTACACTCGGCTGATCTGTGTAAACGCTCATTTGCAGATTGTGTTTTGAACTGTATAATTGCGCGACAACATCATTTGTAGCTTCTATTACAAATGAATTGTCAATAGACGCGGGACAATTTTTAGCAGTTGTAAAGTCAAAATCATGACCGGAAAGATCAGTAAAATTTCCTGTTGGGATATTGTGTGAGTCTAATTCTAGTATTTGATCAGAAGCAATAAACAATTTTTGATCTAAAACAGAAGCATCATGACCGTCAAGATTAAAATAACTGTGATGCGTTAAGTTTATAACCGTGTCTTCGGTAGTTGTTGCTTTGTACTCCAGTTTTAATTCGTTCTCTTCTGATAAAGTATAGGTTAAGTCAACCTGTAATTCTCCCGGAAAATTTTCGTCTAAATCCGCACTCAAAAGACGGAACGTAATCGAAGGATTATCACCCGAAGTTATATTGGTAACATTCCATATTCTAGCTCCAAAACCTATATTTCCGCCATGCAATGTATTTTCGTTATTGTTGATGTTCAGCTGAAAGGTCTTGTCATTAAGGGTAAACGTACCTTTGTTAATTCTTCCGGCATAACGTCCAACTGTCGTACCAAAATAAGGCGCACCTGATAATTGATAAGAGGCTAAATAAGATGCCGCATTATCAAAACCTAAAACAACATCGATAAGACGACCATTTGAAACCGGAATTTGCAAAGAAGTCACAGCAGCACCATAATTAATGATCTGAACCTTCATTCCGTTTTTATTTGATAACTCAAAAGCAAGAATTTCTTCGTTTTCCGGTGTTAAACCAAATAATTTAGATAGAGATGCATCTTGAAAATGCGATATATGTTTTATTTCCATATTATTTTTACCAAAAGTGAAATCCAAAAATAGAAACATTTCTTTATCTTTCCATACCAGTACCTACCAGTTTTTTGTATATTGCGCAAAAATCCTTCTTTTTATGAATATCATTTCAATTCAGAATAACATTGGTCTGCCAAAATATAAGCAGATAATTCTTTCAATAGAAAAAGCAATTGAAGAAGAAAAATTGGTAAAAGGTGATCGGCTTCCGTCTGTCAATAAAGTTTGTCTGGCTTTTTCCTTATCCCGTGATACCGTTTTGTTAGGATATGATGAACTTAAAAAAAGAGGTATTATTTATGCCATTCCTGGCAAAGGATATTATGTAAAAAGCATTGAAGTCACTATAAAACAGAAGGTTTTCTTATTATTTGATGAATTAAACAGTTTTAAGGAAGACATCTATAATTCGTTTTTGCAGCATATTGGTAAAAATGTACAAGTCGATATTTTCTTTCATCATTTTAATCCGCAGGTTTTTCAAAAGCTGATTAATGACAGCAGCGGAAATTATACAAAATACATCATCATGCCAACCAACTTAACGGATGTGGCTAAATTTATAAAAACCCTACCAGTAAGCGAAGTTATCATACTGGATCAAACCAATCCGGACCTGAAATTATACCCGGCAATTTATCAAAATCATGAAAAAGATATTTTTGAAGGTTTGTTTAAAGGGAAATCGAGATTAGGAAAATATGAAAAGCTAATTTTGATATTTCCCGGTTTCAGGGAACCACTCGGAATGAAAATTGGTTTTGAAGCTTTTTGTGCCGAATATAATTTTGATTATGAAATCATCACAGAGTTTACGGATCGCGAGATTACTTTGGGAGATTTATACATTATTCCTAACGATCGGGATTTAGTGCGCGTAATCGAAAAAGCCAGAGACCAGAACCTGAAATTAGGAATTGATCTGGGGATTATATCGTATAATGAAACGCCATTAAAAAAGATTGTAGCCAATGGAATTACAACTATTTCGACCCATTTTGAAACCATGGGAAAAATTCTGGCAGGCATGGTTCTTAAAGGAAAGAAAGAACAAATAGAAAATAAATCCTCGCTGACGATGCGAAACTCTCTTTGATGTTCTAAAAAAATATTTTGTCTAAGTAAATGGTTATATCACAACCATGGAGATTGCTATTCGCTAAATCGTTAAATTTTTGCTTAAAAAAATAAGGAAACAATTTTTTTGTTTTTGTGGAATTATTTTACATACATTTGTAAATGTATATTTCACACTTATTATTTGTCTGAAATAAATAAAAAATGGCTCACGGATATTGGACTGGCTATTTTTCGGGCAGATTACAAAAAGGAAATAGTAAAAGTAAATTTTTTGGCCCACGGATTTAATGGATAAAAAGGCTGTCACACATTTAATTTTTTTTTTAAAAGGGATAGCAAAATTTAAATTTATCAGTAAGATTTGATACGTATAAAACCCGTGACAATCAGTTTTTAATCCGCTTAATCCGTGGCTAATTATAAAGAGAATAATTTGTTTAGTTTTTTTAGTAGTTTTATTTGAAGAAAAAACCCTGATAGTTTGTGGCTTTCAGGGTTTTGTTTTTTTTATAATGTCCCGGATTGTGCGGTGATGCAGATTGACACGGGTTTTTTTATTCTTAATCTGATTTATGTGCTACAAAAGCGATACGACAGGAGAAGTAAATCTGCCATAACCCGTTTACTCCGTAAAATCAGTGCGCTGACTTTTATAAATTCAATACAAAATCGTTAAGTAATTTCTCTTCATATTTTTCTTTATTGAAAGTATATAAATACGATCCTTTTCTGGAAGACTGCATGTCTTTTTCATCCAGTTTGTTCAGGATTTCCAAGGAATTAATTTTACTTATGAAATTTCGTTTGTCTAATTCTTTACTCAAAATAGCTTCGTATAACTCTAACAACTGACGCATGGTGAATTTTTCCGGCAACAATTCAAATCCAATTGGTTTTATCGAAGTTCTGTAGCGAAGTCTTCTTATGGCTTGCTCCACCATTTCGTTATGGTCAAAAATTAAATTTGGTGCATCAGCAATACTAAACCATTGAGCATGATAATTTTTAATCAGTTCTGCATTATGATTTTCGATATTAATCAGAGCATAATAGGAAACAGAGATGGTTCTTTCGACAGGATCACGATCGATTTCGCTGTAAGCATATAATTGCTCCATATAAATATCGTTTAGACCTGTATAGGTATTTAAGATTCTGATTGCAGCATCATCTAAAACTTCATCGCGCTTTAGAAAACCTCCAATCAAAGACCATTTTCCCTTTTCCGGTTCAAAATCTCTCTTGATTAATAGAATTTTCAACCCCTCATGGTCGAATCCAAAAATGATACAATCTACTGCTAATAAGACTTTATCCGCAGAGCTATAACTGTTTAGCATATTCAATTTTTTATTGGTAAATATATAAACTTCCTAATACGTTTCATAATTTATTAATGTTGATTTTACACTTATAAATAAAAACTTATTTAATAATAATTAAGTTAATGATTGTTATAAAAATACACACAAAAGTAATGGTTTTTTTTTGCTAAAAAGTGCCTTGAAACGTCATTCCTTAGTAAAAGTTATACTTACTTAATAGAATTAATAAGTATAATCGATACTCAATACTGTATTCAACAGGCAAAACATCTGTTTTTAGCTGAATTTTTACATTTAAATTGAGGAATGTATTTTTATTTCATGTTTTTAATATTATTAATTTGTTTTTAAGGCTTTATTTTAGTTAATTTTACAAATGTATAAAAAACACTTAACGTTAATGTAAACCAAACCAAAAAAGGCTGGAAAGCTTTGTATTATATTCTAAACCAGATACGTTATGAAAAAAACACTTTTGCTGGCATTTCTTGTTTCGATTTGCGCTGATATTAGTTTTGCTCAAAATCAAATTACAGCAATTACTCTAGTCAGTAAGACAGATGCTCCTGTAATAAATAAAAATATTTACGGACATTTTGCGGAACATTTAGGGCGATCTATTTATGGCGGTTTTTTTGTTGGTGATACTTCGAAAATTCCAAATACAAACGGAGTTAGAAACGATATTGTAAAAGCTTTGAAAGAATTGAAAATTCCCAATTTGAGATGGCCCGGCGGCTGTTTTGCAGATACATATCATTGGAAAGATGGTATTGGGCCAAAAGAGAACAGGCCAACAATCGTAAATCAATGGTGGGGAGGTGTAACAGAAGATAATAGTTTTGGGACGCATGATTTTTTAAACATGTGTGAATTACTTGGAGCAGAACCGTATCTATCCGGAAATGTTGGCAGTGGTACAGTTCAGGAACTTTCAGAGTGGGTACAATATGCAAATTATAAAGGCAAAAGTCCAATGAGTGATCTGCGAAAGAAAAACGGTAGGGCAGAACCCTGGAAAGTAAATTTTTGGGGAATAGGAAATGAAGCCTGGGGTTGTGGAGGAAATATGACGGCAGATTATTATGCAAACGAATATCGGAAATATGCCACTTTCATGCCAAATGATATCGTTAGAATAGCATCTGGAGCAAATAGTGATAATTATAACTGGACAGAAACTTTGATGAAAAATATTCCTGCTAATATGTTAGGAGGTCTGGCACTTCATCATTATTCTGTAATTGATTGGAATAAAAAAGGGGATGGGGTTGATTTTACCGAAGACCAATATTTTGCCACAATGAAAGAAGCTTTAAAAATGGAAGAATTGGTTACTAAACATTCAGCCATTATGGATAAATACGATCCTAATAAAAAAATTGATTTAGTTGTAGATGAATGGGGCGGTTGGTATGATGTTGAAAAAGGAACAAATCCGGGATTTTTATACCAGCAAAATACAATGCGTGATGCAGTTTTAGCAGGATCAACATTAAATATTTTTAACAATCATGCTGATAGAGTTCGTATGGCCAATTTGGCACAATGCGTAAATGTTTTGCAAGCCGTTATCTTGACAGATAAAGCAAAGATGATTACTACGCCAACCTATCATGTAATGAAAATGTACAATGTGCATCAGGGAGCTACATTATTGCCTGTGAATTTTAATTCACCCAGGTATACTTATAAAGGAGAAATGCTTCCTGCCGTTTCGGTATCAGCTTCAAAAGACCAAAATAGGGTGGTTCATATTTCGCTGGTAAATATCGATTCGAAGAATAAAAATAAAATTGAGATCGATGTGAAAGGGCTGGGAGTAAAAAACTTTACGGGAACCATCTTAACATCGGCAAAATTACAAGACTACAATTCGTTTGAAGTTCCAAATAAAATTGTTCCGGCAGTTTTTAAAAATTTCGAAAATAAGAGTGGAAAACTGGAAATCACTGTTCCGCCTTTTTCGGTAGTAGTTTTAGAAGGAAAATAGAAAGTAAGCACTATTTAGCATTGTTATTTTTGAACGATTCTTTTAATCTTATAAAAGAATCCTGATAAGTCAGTTCTAAATTAAAATCAGGTAATTTTTTTTACAATTTTCAAACGAACGTTTTTCGCGCTTTTGAAAGTTAAGATGAACTAATCTCATAATAATAAATGTAAAACTGACGTTTATTTTTTGTTTTAAGCTTAAAAGGTTGTTTTTATGCATTATTTGTAAAAATTACAGTCTCTGTTTTTGTTAAGTGTTTTTTGTACACTTATAAAATATTTATTTTTATATTTGTCGTTATTATAAAATGTATTTGAATGAAAAATTACGTTATAGGATTGGACTACGGAACAGATTCTGTTCGCGCGATGCTAATTGATACTGAAAATGGGCAAGAACTGGCATCAAATGTTTCTCATTACAAAAGATGGAAGAACAAGCAATATTGTGATGCAGCTGCAAATCAGTTTCGTCAACATCCTTTAGACCATATTGAAGGATTGGAGATTACAATTCAAACTGTTATAAAAGAGAGTAAAGTTGATCCTTCGCTGGTACGCGGAATTTGTATTGATACAACAGGATCTTCT
Organism: Flavobacterium frigidimaris; assembly: GCA_900129595.1. Classification (GTDB taxonomy): domain Bacteria; phylum Bacteroidota; class Bacteroidia; order Flavobacteriales; family Flavobacteriaceae; genus Flavobacterium; species Flavobacterium frigidimaris. Next base: position 386,854 of record FQWG01000004.1, read on the forward strand.
CCTGTGCCTGTTACTAAAGACGGAATTCCATTGGCTTTGACAAAAGGTTTTGAGGAAAACCCAAATGCCATGATGGTATTGTGGAAAGATCATACTTCGATAAATGAAGCAAACGAAATCAATGAACTGGCAGTAAGCTGGGGCGGTGAAAACGTAACCAAATATGTAGGCGGAATTTATTCATCAGAATGGTTCTGGGCAAAAATCCTGCACATCGCCAGAGAAGATGAAGCCGTAAGAAATGCAGCGCACACTTGGATGGAACACTGCGATTTAATGACCTATTTATTAATAGAAGATAAAGATTTAAAAACGTTCAAAAGAAGCCGTTGCGCTGCAGGACATAAAGCGATGTGGCATGAAGACTGGAACGGACTTCCTCCGGTTGAATTCTTAGAAAAATTACATCCGTATTTAGCGCAGCTTCGTGGTAATTTATATGATGAAACCTATACATCAGATGTAGTTGCCGGAAATTTAAGCAAAGAATGGGCAGATCGTTTAGGGCTTTCTACAGATACTGTTGTAGCTGTGGGAACTTTTGATGCACATTCCGGGGCTGTTGGAGCTAAAATTGGAGAAAATACTTTAGTTCGCGTAATGGGAACTTCAACTTGTGATATTCTCGTAGGTTCAAAAGAAGAAGTAGGAACCAAAACCGTTCGCGGAATCTGCGGTCAGGTTGATGGTTCAGTAATTCCAGGTTATATTGGTTTAGAAGCGGGACAATCTGCTTTTGGAGATTTACTGGCCTGGTACAAAGAATTATTGCTTTGGCCAACAGATCATTTATTAACGGCTTCGACTGTTCTAAATGACGAGCAAAAAGAGCAATTAAGAGAAGAATTCAGTGATAAATTAATTATAGAATTAACAAAAGAAGCGGAGAAAATTCCGGTTTCAGAAAGTCTTCCAATTGCTTTAGACTGGATCAACGGAAGAAGAACTCCGGATGCCAATCAGGAATTAAAAAGTGCAATTTCGAATCTTTCTTTAGGAATAAAAGCACCACATATTTTCAAGGCTTTAGTAAATGCCATTTGTTTTGGAGCGAAGAAAATTGTAGATCGTTTTGAAGAAGAAGGTGTAAAGATTGACAGCGTAATCGGGATTGGAGGCGTTGCCAGAAAATCACCTTTTATCATGCAGACTTTGGCCAATGTTTTAAACAAGCCAATTAAAATTGCAGCTTCAGATCAGACTCCTGCTTTGGGAGCCGCAATTTATGCTGCCGTTGCAGCCGGGATTTATTCAAACGTAATCGAGGCAAGTCAAAAAATTGGAAGTGATTTCGACGGAGAATATTTCCCTCAATTAGATAAAGTAGCGGCTTATAACAAATTGCTAATTGCTTACGACCGATTAAGCGCTTACGAAGATCCAACTATTAAAATAGCACAACATGAGTTCTCTTTATAAAGATTTAAAACAGGAATGTTATGAGGCCAATATGCAATTGAATGCATTGAACCTGGTCGTATATACTTTTGGGAATGTAAGTGCAGTGGACAGAAAAAATGGTGTTTTTGCCATTAAACCAAGCGGCGTTCCGTATGAAGATTTAAAACCGGAAGATATTGTAATTGTCGATTTTGATAACAATATTATCGAAGGTTCCATGCGTCCGTCATCTGATACAAAAACGCATGCTTATTTATATAAAAACTGGCCAAATATTGGCGGAGTGGCACATACACACGCCACCTATTCTGTTGCCTGGGCACAATCACAGCGTGATATTCCGATTTTCGGAACTACACATGCCGATCATTTAACAGCTGATATTCCGTGCGCGCCGCCAATGGCAGATTCGCTTATCGAAGGAAACTATGAACACAATACCGGAATTCAGATTTTGGATTGTTTCAAAGAAAAAAATCTTTCGTACGAAGAAGTAGAAATGGTTTTAATCGGAAATCACGGTCCATTCGCCTGGGGGAAAAACGCAGCAAAAGCAGTATACAACAGCAAGGTTTTAGAAGTCGTTGCCGAAATGGCGTACCTGACTTTACAAATAAATCCAAACGCACCAAGATTAAAAGATTCTCTAATAAAGAAACACTATAATCGTAAACACGGAAAAGATTCGTATTACGGACAATAAAGGTTTGTTTCAGGTTTCAGGTTTTTTTTTGTTTCAAGTTGTTGGAACGTGAAGCTTGAAACGTGAAACAAAGAAAACTTGAAACAAAATTAAAAATTAACAATTCGAATTTCACGTTCCAATAACCTGAAACCTGAAACTTGAAACAAAAATAACAAATAAAGAAATGATAGATATCTCTCAAAAAGAAGTTTGGTTTGTAGTAGGAAGCCAGGAATTATATGGTGAAGAAACACTACGAAAAGTTGCAGAACATTCGCAATTAATTGCAAAAGGATTAGATGCATCCTCTAGTATACCGGTAAAAGTGGTTTATAAAGATGTGGTAAAATCTCCTTCTCAAATATTAGACGTTTGTTTAGCAGCCAACACGGCTAAAAACTGTATCGGAATCATTGCGTGGATGCACACTTTTTCTCCGGCAAAAATGTGGATTGGCGGTTTGAGTATTTTAAAGAAACCATTGTGCCATTTACATACACAATACAACGCTGAAATTCCGTGGGGATCTATCGACATGGATTTCATGAACCTGAATCAATCTGCACACGGAGATCGTGAGTTTGGTTTTATCATGTCAAGAATGCGTAAAAAACGTAAAGTTGTGGTGGGACATTGGGAAGATCCTCGCGTTTTGAACAAACTGGGTGTTTGGACAAGAGTGGCTTTGGGTTGGGACGAACTTCAAAACTTAAAAGTAGCCCGTATTGGAGATAATATGCGTGAAGTTGCTGTTACAGAAGGCGATAAAGTCGAGGCTCAGATTCGTTTCGGAATGTCGGTAAACGGATATGATTCATCTGATGTGACTAAACATATCGAGAAAGTTACGGAACAGCAATTGAATGATTTATTAGCAGTTTATGAATCTTCTTATTCTCTAACCGACTCTTTAAAAGAAGGCGGAGCGCAAAGAAGTTCATTAGTAGAAGCAGCAAAAATTGAATTAGGTTTAAGAGCTTTCCTTGAAGAAGGAGGTTTTGGAGCTTTTACAGATACGTTTGAAAACCTTGGAGTTTGGAAACAACTTCCGGGAATTGCAACACAAAGATTAATGGCAGATGGTTATGGTTTTGGTGGAGAAGGAGATTGGAAAACTGCTGCAATGGTTCGTGCTTTAAAAGTAATGAACGTGGGTCTTGAAGGCGGAACTTCTTTCATGGAAGATTATACGTATCATTTCACTCCACAAAAATCATATGTTTTAGGATCACACATGTTAGAAATTTGTCCATCGATTGCAGAGGCAAAACCATCATGCGAAGTGCATCCGTTAGGAATTGGAGGAAAAGAAGATCCTGCACGTTTGGTATTTAATTCACCTGCAGGAGCTGCAATCAACGTTTCTTTGGTTGATATGGGGAACCGTTTCCGTTTGATCGTAAACGAAGTGGAAGCCATTAAGCCATTGGCAGATTTACCAAAATTACCTGTAGCGAGAGTTTTATGGGATTGTAAGCCAAACCTTGATATTGCTGCAACTGCCTGGATTCTTGCCGGAGGCGCGCATCATACCGTTTACAGCCAGGCAATCACAACAGAATACATGGAAGATTTTGCTGATATCGCCGGAATCGAATTATTGGTTATTGACGAAAAAACAACCGTAAGAGACTTTAAAGACAAGATCAATGCGAACGAAGCTTACTTTCATTTGTTTCAACACGGCCTTTAATGCAGTAAAATGTAATTTGTAAGATGTAAAATGTGAAAAAACTTAAAAAGGTAATTTTTACATTTTTAAAATGATTAAATTTCACGTCTAACATTTTACTTCTAACATTTAACTTTTTACGAACCAAAAAATTACCATTTATGAATGTATTAAAACGATGTGTTTTTGGAATCAGCTTATTAAGTCTGGCCGCAATTTCAGTTCAATGCAAAAACGATAAAAAAATGGATGCTACAACAGTTTCTTCAGATGAAAAAGCGACAGTTACGATCGAAAAATCTTCTTACGGAACAACTTCAAAAGGAGAAAAAGTCGATAGTTACAAATTGAAAAACCAAAATGGGATGGAAGTTGACATCATCACTTTTGGCGGAAGAATTACAGATTTGAAAGTGCCTAATAAAGAAGGAGTTTCTGAAAATGTCGTAATCGGATTTAATTCTTTGGCACAATATGAAAAGGAAAATCCATTCTTTGGCGCTTTGATCGGAAGATACGGAAACCGAATTGCAAAAGGGAAATTTACTTTAGACGGAAAAGAATATCAATTGGCAATCAATAATGCGCCAAATGCTTTACACGGTGGTCCGCAAGGATATTTTAATGTTGTTTGGAAAGCCGATGAGGTAAAATCAGGAACAGCAGCTACATTGAAATTATCGTATTTAAGTAAAGATATGGAAGAAGGATATCCTGGAAATCTTCAGGTTTTTGTAACCTATACATTGACAAATGATAATCAGTTGGAAGTTTTATACGAAGCAACAACAGACAAGAAAACGGTGGTGAATCTGACGCAGCATTCTTATTTCAATCTATCGGGAGATTTTACAAAAACAATCTTAGATCACGAATTGACTTTAAATGCTGATAAGATTGTTCCGGTTGATGCAACTCTTATTCCAACAGGAAAATTAGAAGATGTTGCCAATACACCTTTCGATTTCAGAACTCCAAAATTAATTGGAAAAGACATCGAAGTAAAAAACGAACAATTAGAAAGAGGAAAAGGATACGATCATTGCTGGGTACTGAACAATCCTGAAAAGGGAAAAAAAATCATTGCAAAAGTATACCACGCAGCAAGCGGAAGAGTGCTGGAAATGACAACAGACGAGCCTGGAATTCAGTTTTACTCCGGAAATTTCCTTGACGGAACTTTACCAACACCGAAAGGCGGTACTTTCGGACATAGAAGCGGACTTTGTTTGGAAACAGAACATTATCCGGATTCTCCAAATCAGAAAAACTTCCCGACTACGGTTCTAAACCCGGGAGAAAATTATAAAACTAAAACTACTTTTAAGTTTTCAGTGCAAAAATAATTTTTTAGAATTTGTTAATTAGTTCAATTCTCTAGAAAACCTCGAAAGTGATACTTTCGGGGTTTTTTTATGGGAAAACTGAAGAGAAATTGCACGCAAAGTCGCGAAGGCGCAAAGCTTTTTAGGTTTGTTTGTAAACTTTGCGTCTTCGCTCCTGGTAGTTATCGGGATTAATTCACGGGCATCTTTAAAAATCATAACTTAGCAATAGCAAAAAAACGATAATGAAACATCTATTCAAAGCAGAAGCAAAATGGACTTCCAAACAAAATCAAGAAGATTCAACGAAAAGGTTTTACAGTAAAAGTCATCAAATTAAAATCGAAGGGAAACCTGTTTTAGATATCTCGGCAGCCAAAGCATTCAAAGGCGATCCGGAATTATACAATCCCGAAGATTTGTTGCTAAGCAGTTTAGTTTCCTGTCACATGATGTCCTATTTATATGTCTGCTCTCAAAACGCAATAGAAGTTCTGGAATATTCAGATAACGCCGAAGCCACGCTCGAAGTTTCTGCAGATGGGAGCGGTCGTTTTACAGAAGTGAGATTAAAACCTAAAGTAAAGATTTCAAATCCTGATAAAATAGCGTTGGCAATAGAATTGCATACAAAGGCGAACCAATTGTGTTTTATTGCTAATTCATGCAATTTTTCTGTTTTGCACGAGGGGAGTTGTGAGTTTTCTGCCATATAAGTTATGTAAGTAAATATAACATTGTGTTGTAAAATGCCACCTGTTAAATGAAGGATCAAACGCAAAGCTTGGGGATTAGCCAAAAAGATTAGATAATCTGAATAAGAAGAAATCTACTTTACGCACTCCTCTAAATTGACTTCTAAA
>FQWG01000005.1 GCA_900129595.1 Flavobacterium frigidimaris
GGCAATTTTTTCCTTCCCTTAAAATCAAAACATTAAAAGCCAAAATGGGCAACAAATAAAAAGCCGTCTCAATTTTTGTTTTGAGACGGCTCCTTTTTTTTGGTCTGCATCGGTTAAAAATACCTTTTCGTCGATTAGTTTTGCCTTTCTGCATAATCAAGGCTAGATCCTAAAACATTGGCACTACTTTGGATTAATATTAAATAACATTAATACTTAATACCACGAAAAATGAAAAAAATAGGATTTGCATTAATACTACTGATGAGTGTTTTTGCGCACGCACAAGTTTCGATCAATGTTAATATTGGTACACCTCCAAGCTGGGGCCCACAAGGTTATGACGAGAGTAGATATTACTATCTGCCCGATATTGATACCTACTATGATGTCTCACAAAAACAGTTTATTTATGACAATAATGGCAGATGGATTCGTGCAAGCAGATTGCCATCGCAGTACAGACAATATGATCTTTATGGAGGTTATAAAGTAGTTTTAAGTGATTATAGAGGAGATGCTCCTTATGGTTATCATAAAAAACACAGAGCCGAATATCCAAAAGGCTATCACGGAAAACCTCAGAAAAATAGAGGAAATAAACCCGATAAGGCCTATAAACAAAATAACAAGTATAAAAATAACAACGGAAATTCTAAAAAAGATAATTCACACAAATCTAATGGAAATTCTAAAAAAGATCAGAATCATTCTCACGGTGATCACCGTTAATTAAAATACAAATAGATGGAAAGCGCCTCATAATTGAGGCGTTTTTTTATGTTGATTTTTTAATTTTTCATCGGTTTACCCAGTATTAACATATCATAAATAATCGCCGGAAACAATTTTAATCGTTGTTTTAGCTCTGTTTTTAAATCGGTTTTATCGATTGATGATATCGAAAAATAAGGTTTTATAAATATAGAAATTCTTTAGACCTTTGTACCAAATAATGATTGAACCAAAATGAAAATAATACCGTTACAAGAAGGGAATTACGTGGTTAATAGTGATAAAGAGTTCAGGCTTATTGATGAATTCCCATTAGATTCAGGACTTAAGATGGCTATTCAGCCTTTTTTGATCGTTACTCAAAATGATTGTATACTTTTAGATTTAGGGTTGGGATTGAAGAAAAACGGAAAACCTTTAATTCATCATTTACTAGAAAGTCATGGTGTTGCACCAGAACAAATTACAAAGATGCTGATTTCGCATTTTCATAAAGATCATATTGAAGGTATTGGTTCTTTTGAAGGAGATACTTTTATCCAGAATTTTCCACAGGCCACTATTTATTTGCAAAGCAGAGAACTTGATTTTGCTTTGTCACAGCAGCATCCATCTTATAATTTGGAGCTATTAAATCAGTTACAATCGTTTTCTAATGTTGTAAAACTGAAAGAGGATAAGGGACAAATAACCGATGAAATTTTCTATGAAGTTTCCGGAGGACATTCACCGTTTCATCAGGTATTCTGGATCAGGAAAAATAACGAAATCACCTTTTACGGAGCAGATGATTTGCCGCAAGAAGCCTACTTAAAACTTCATGTGGCATACAAAACAGATTATGATGGTAAACGTGCGATGGAATCCCGTAAAAAGTGGGAGCAACAAGCCAAAGAAGAACATTGGAAAGTTCTTTTGTATCATGATATGAAAGAGCCTGTTTTGGAATTTTAGTCTCTAAGCAGAGAATAGAGATTAGAGTAAAGAAGAAAGAGTATAGAAAAAAGAGCGGATAATGTACTAAAAACAGATCTGAGAAATGTTGCTATGTGAATTGATGTAAAGTGAAACGTCTTTTTTAAGGATACAAAATCTATGTTTCGATGTGTTAAAAATAAGTACTTCCAATTAAACTATAATAAATATGAAAAAGGTTTGAATCAAATAATTTTTGATTCAAACCTTTTTTATAAGAGATCAAAACGAAAAGTTTATTTTACCTCTTTTACCTTGTGTCCAAAAACGCCAAAAGATAAAATAATAATAAAACACAACAACGGAATTATATATCCCGATTGAATATCGTCGTGTTTCATATCAATTAAAGTTCCCATTCCGTAAGGTAATATCGCACCGCCAACAATTGACATTACAAGCCATGAAGACCCGGTTTCTGTATTCGATTTTAAGCCCACTATTCCCAAAGAAAAGATCGTTGGAAACATAATAGACATAAAAAACCCGATTCCGCCAAGCGCGTAAATTACGTAAATTCCTGTTCCGTAAATGGCGACTAAACATAATAAAATACTGCATATGCAATAGATTGAAAGAAGCACATAGTCTTTAACGAATTTCAGAAAGAAAGTTCCAATAAAACGTCCGGCCATAAACAGGAATCCATAAATACCAAGATAATATCCGGCCGTTTTTTCGTCCAGTCCTGCACCTTGTTGTGCAATTCTGATAAAGAAACTGGTAATACAAACTTGTGCACCTACATAGAAAAACTGCGCTACAACTGCCCAGCTTAAATGACGAAATTTTAATACAGAGAAAAATCCCGGTTTTACTTCAACTTCTGCATGCTCTGCTTTCATAGAAGGTAAATGCATGAAATAAAATAAAATCGCCACCAAAACCAATACGCTTCCCAAAATAATATAAGGTAATTTTACAGATGAAGCTTCTTCTAACAAATAGGCCGCTCTTGCAGCATCTGGCATTGCAGTCATTTGTTCCGGTGTATGATTGGTTCCCGAAAGGATAAATAATGAACCCACAATTGGCGCAACCATCGCAGCCAAACCATTGAAGGAAGCCGCTAAATTCAATCGTTTTGAGGAGGATTCAGGGGGACCTAAAATTGCTGCATACGGATTGGCACTCGTTTCAAGAATTGTTAGTCCACAGCCAATTACAAATAAAGCGAATAAGAACAATTCGTAAGTTCTGGTATTTGCCGCAGGAACAAACAGAAAAGCACCAGTTGCGAAAACTAACAATCCGGTAATAATACTGTTTTTATAACCAAATCTTTTTATGAGCATCCCTGCCGGAATGGCCATTATAAAATAAGCAAAAAATACGGCAGTATCAATCAAAGTAGATTGGCGATTGTTTAATTCGCAAGCCTTTTTTAGGTGTGGAATTAAAATAGAATCCAGATTATGCGCCATTCCCCAAAGGAAAAATAAACTGGTAATTAGTATAAAAGGCAAAAGGTATTTTTTACCTGTTCCTTTTTCTGTGGCAGCTTCGTGTTGATCGCCGGTTTGATTGGTTATTTGCATAGTTTTTTTTAGTTAATAGGTTCAAGGTGCAAAGTGACAAAGGTTCAGAAGTTTTTTTTTGCAACTCTGCGACTTTGCGCGATTATTTTAATGCTACACTTAGCAGCTTAGAAACTTAGAGCCTCTTTTTTACGAGTAATAAATGATCACAAACGAGAACAACTTCTCCTTTTTGATTGATAATTTCAACGTGTTCTGTTACAGTTCCCATATCCGGTTTTTTAGCTTCTGCTTTTTCTGAGATGGTAATTTCAGAATGAATCGTGTCGCCAATGTGCACCGGTTTTACAAATCGCATTCTGTCGTATCCTTTAGAAAAAGCTTCCGGATTAATTTCAGATGCGGTCAGGCCGATTCCGATGCTAAAGACCATAGTTCCGTGTGCAATGCGCTGTCCGAAAGGTTGTGTTTTGCACCATTCTTCATCCATGTGATGCGGAAAAAAATCTCCTGTGTGACCTGCGTGAACCACAAAGTCAGTTTCGGTAATTGTTCGGCCAAAAGTGACGCGTTTATCGCCAATTTGATACTCTTCAAAAAAGGTTGATTTGAAATACATATATTTTTTAGTTTAAAAGTTGCAAAGTCATAAAGTCAATCACTTTTGACTTTATGACTTTCGACTTGCGACTGATTTTACAGTTCGCCAAGAGAAACTCCTCCGTTTTTATTACTGACATAGCAGGCTTCAACAACTTTCATAGTGTCGAGAACGTCCAGAACACTTGCCAGTAATTTAGTGTCAGAGCCTTCTTTAAATCGCATTAAATTTGACATTGTTCCTATAAAAGCTTCGGGAAACCAGGAACCTTCCAATTCGATTTTTTTCCATTCGTATTCGCCGTTTTCATTTAGTATCGAATATTCAAATTCATCCGGTAATCCATCAGGATAATTCATTAATAAACCCATTTTGGCTTTGATCGCTCCTTTGGTTCCTTCCCATTTGATGTAGCTTTCTTCATGTTTAGGACCAAAATGGTGGTCGTGATTGGTGTTGATTACGACGTGTTTGTCTTCTCCGTAATCCAAAATAATGGTAGAACGGCAGGAGGATAATTTCTTTAACGGATGTTTTGCTGTTTTGGCCATCACACTTTTCGGATTTCCCAAAAAGGACCTGATGCAATCGATATAGTGAACACTATGAAAAAGAATTTCCAATCTAGGATGTTCCTTAATTAACGGGAACAATTCCCAAGGGGTGTTTACGGTAACTTTAAATTCAAAATCGTACAATTCACCAATAATTCCTTCATTGATCAAATGTCTTGCAGCACTTACAAATGAAGCAAAACGCAATTGAAAATTAATTGCTGCCACCAGGTTTTTACGTTCGCAGACCGCGATGATTTCACGTGCCTGAGCAAGATCATTTCCCATAGGTTTCTGGATCAAAACTGCGGCTCCGTTAGGCAATTGTTCCAATATTTCGATGTACTGATCGGGCAGCACTGTAATGTCGTAAACAGCGTTTGATGGTGCATTTTTAACTGCGTCAGCAACGTTTTCAAAAACATGGGCAATCTTGAATTGTTTTGCCAGATCTTGTGCTTTAGAAATCGTTCTGTTGGTGATACCAAAAACAGTAAAACCGGCCATTTCATAAGCAGGCAAATGCGCATCTTTTACAATTCCGCTTGCTCCGATGATGATGATCGGCTGGTTCGTTTCCGGTAATTTAGGTTGATAGGGAATATTCATGTCTATTCTATTTTTTGAATATTAATTTGTGTCTCTTCTAATAATTGTGCCGAAGGAATATCACTATTTATGGCTTTTAAAACCATATGATCGATAAATTCAGCAACTTTTGGCCAAATTGGCGTTTGTGGTAATGTCAGCGCATTTTCGTGAAGCATTTCCAGTTTATGGTAAAACGGAATTAAAGTATTAATTTCTTCATCTTTCCAGGTCGATTTTCGGCAGCCAATTCCGCCTTCGATGGTCAATAGTTTGTCACTTTCAGGTGTAGTGGCAAATCGTAAAAAATCGTAAGCTAATCTTTTGTGTTTGCTTCCCGAACCAATTGTATACAGCCAATACACATTCAAAGAAGCTGTTTTATGATTTGGGTCGGATGGGAGAGAAGTAATATCAATTTTTCCTTTCACTTTTGATTCTTCGATAACTTCAGCCATCGAAGCAAATCCGAACCAATTGATTGCCATTGCTGCTTGTCCATCGGCGAAAGCCATTCCGGCTTCAACTGAACCAAATTCTTTCGACTTGGGATGAACAGCATTTTTGTTATTTACGATTTTACGATAAAAATCTAAAGCCTGAACCGCTGCGTCGCTATGAATCGAGATTTGATTTTTCTCGTTGATCAACGATCCGCCACGAGTCCACAACTGCAGGCAGAAATCAAAAACCATATTGTGCCCGTCCGGATAATTAGCAAAAATACAGCCGTATAGATTTTGTTCGGGACGGTTAAAAAAGGTTGCAATTTCTGTAAATTCTGTCCAGGTTTTTGGAGTAGAAAGCGCATAACCAAACTGCTTTTTGAAATTCTCTTTTTCAGTTTCGTTCTCAAATAAATCCTTTCTGTAAATTAAACATTCTGGTCCATCGTGAAAAGGAAGTCCGTATGTGCCATTATCCAATTTTTGCAAATGCAAAAGCGATTTGTGCCATCCGTAGGGATAACTTTCAGGAGGATTTTCTGCTATGAATGAATACAAATCAAGAACCGCTTTTTCGTGTACGGCATCATAAATCCAATCGGTATTGAGGTGTGCAATATCCCATTTTCCTTCTTTTAAACCTTTTTTTAAAATTGTAGTTTCATAAAGTTCGTGCAATTCGAGGGGAACCATTTCGGCTTCAATCTGAATATTATTTTCAATACAAAATAAATCCCATAGCTTTTGCAGCGTACTTTCGAAAGGATCGAATTTGCGGACAGCGATTCTTATTTTCTTCATTATACAGCTATAAATTCTTTAATAATTTTCTCATTGTCCTGTCCTAATTTTGGAGAACCTTTACTTGAAGTCAAATATTCCCCGTCAATTTTAATGGGACATCTTGTCGTTTGATACGAATAACCATCCAGCATTGTTACTTTTTGCGTAAAGTCTAAAATCTTGAATCCATCTTCAGCAAAAAGCTCCTGATAGTTTAAAACTCCGGCACACCAAATGTCTGCAGGTTCTAAAATATTCAGCCAAAAATCAGTATTCCGGGTTTGCAAATGAGTTGCCAGAATATTCTTGATTTGGTCTCTTAAAGTAAATTTATTTTCAGGAAACGCCAAAAGCGCATCACATTTTAAAAGTGAAGCCAAAACCGGAATCGAACCCATCGCCAAAGCCAGAAAGCCATTTTTGGTTTTGTAAATTCCGTATGGTGCCCCTAAATAGGCGTGAGCATTATTGGTTTTAGTTCGAACAGGTAATTCACCGCCATCATTAAAATAAGTCGTGATCGTTTCAAACTGAAAATCAAAAGCCGATTCCAGCATACTGACCTGTACCGAAGCGCCAATATTGTGAGTGACTTTTCTGTACAAAGCGGCCAAAATTCCCTGAGCCAGATGTGCTCCGGCAAGCATGTCGACGATCGATAAACCCATTGGTACCGGACCATCATCCTGATTCCCGCTCAGCCATGTCAAGGCCGTTAAGGATTGTAATAATAAATCCTGTCCCGGTAAATCTTTTAAGTCTGGATGTTCGCCAAAACCTGAAATAGAAGCATAAATTACATTTGGATTAATGGCTTTGAGATCATCATAACTTAAACCCACGCGTTCCATAACTCCGGGTCTGAAGTTATGCATGACAACGTCGGCTTTAGCCAATAGTTTCTTTAATTTTTCTAATTCTGATGGTTCTTTAAAATCAATGGCAAATGATTCTTTGTTTCTGTTGATGGTATGAAATACTGACGATTCGCCATTCATAATCAAATCAGAAGTATATAAGGTCCGGCAGATATCGCCTGTTCCCGGTTTCTCAATTTTTATCACGCGCGCACCCAAATCAGCCAATCGCAAACTTGCTGATGGCCCGGAAAGAAACTGGCTAAAATCTACTATTAAATAATCTTCTAATGGTTTCATGCGTTGTTTAAAAATTGTTTGTGTATGGCTAAATTATCTTCTCCAACTTTAGGAGCTGCTTTTGGGCTTATTAAAATTTTTCCGTCAAGCTGAATTGGACTTCTCGTAGTGATCATTGTTTTTCCGTCGGTATTTTCTACGATTTGTTTCAGTTGTAATTCCTTTACGAAAGGCTGGTTGTCCAATTCTTCATAATTAAATACTTTTCCGCACCATATTCCTTTTTTTTGGAGTACTTCCAGCCAATAATCGGCTGTTTGAGAGGCTAATTTTTCACTTAAAATAGTCCTGATTTCATCCCGATGCGTAAACCAATCCTGTTTGTCAGCGTACTTATTTAAGTCTAATCCTAAAGCATTTCCAATAAAAATCAAATCGCCCATCGCTAAGGAAAGATAACCTTCCTGAGTGGGATAAACGCCGTATGGAGCGCTTAAAAAAGCATGTGCACTTCCTTTTATATCACCTCTTTCAGGCAACTGACCTCCATCATTTAAGAAAGAAGTAATCGCTTCAAACTGAACATCCAAAACCGATTCTAACAAACTTACTTCGACCAAAACTCCTTTTCCGGTTTTGGCTCTTTTGAGTAATGCCGCCAAGATTCCCTGAACAAAATGATTACCGCACATTAAATCGGCTACAGCCAAACCAAACGGAACGGGTTCCTGACTCTTTCTGCCGCTCAACCAGCTTAATCCTGATAATGATTGCAACAATAAATCCTGTCCCGGTTTTTTTGACCACGGACCAATAGTGCCGTAACCTGTAATAGTTCCGTATATTATTTTGGGGTTGATAGCCAATGTTTCATTAAAGTCCAGTCCTATTTTTTCCATTACGCCCGGTCTGAAATTATGTGTCATAATGTCAGCCTGAGCGATCAGTTTTTTAATTAAAATTAAATCTTCAGGGTTTTTAAGATCGGCTGCAAAAGATTCTTTATTTCGGTTAATGGTATGAAACAACAAACTGCTGTCATCAACAAAGAGATCTTTTATGCTCAGTTGCCTGCAGGCTTCTCCTTTTACAGGACGTTCGATTTTGATGACTCTGGCACCCAAATCAGCCAGTTTTAATCCCGCTGACGGACCTGCCAAAAACTGGCAAAACTCCAATACAACTAATCCTTCAAGTGGTCTCATGTGGTTTGCAGGTTTAGTGATTTCGCATAAAGCGAATTCAGGACTTCTAAAACCAATTCTTCATCTCCGCCATTCATCAGATAATCACGAACTACATCGCCTGCGTGATCCTGAAAATACATGTGTCCGGAATATCTCGGACGTAAAAAAGCACGTTCCAGAGCCGGTAAGGTATTTTTGAAATAATCATGAGTTAAAGCATTTATTCTGTCACTTTTCCAGGCCTGTAAATGGCCGGGTTGTCCACCGTTATCGGCAAATATATTTTGTTGAACGTTAGACGATCCGGTAAACTCAGCATATTGGATGGCCTCGGGAATATTTTTACTAAAAGAAGAAACCGCTAAACCCGTTCCGCCCAGAGAACTGATCATCGGATTATTATTCAAACGTACTAAATCATAAAAGTGAAGTAAGTTTTTGCTGTAACCCGTTCTCGAATAGTTAGAATATCCGTAGGCAAAAGGGCAGTAGGCAATTGCATCAGAATTGACCATAGCTTCGTAAACCTGAATAGGGTTTCTGTTGAAATTCGCAGGATCGATAAGCTGTGCCAATTCGCGGAACATTTGTAACGCTTTTTTTCCTGTTTCTGTTGAGATTACTTTTTCTTCAGACTGAAACGGAGCTTCACCCAAACTGCAGCAATATTGATAAAAACTCATTAAAACATCAACCGGAATTCCTGCGAAAGCGACCAATCCTTTTTTAGCTAAAGCCAATAAATCGTCATAAGTCTGAGGGACTTTCAAACCTTTTTTTTCTAAAATATCCAAACGTGCGGCTGCAACCGGAGTCGCGGCATCAATTGGTAACGCCCATAGTTTGTTGCTAAAAACGTAACTTTCGTAAGAACGCCCAACAGTATTAAGTTCCTGATCTTTTATATATTCAGCAGAAAGATGATCGGAGAGAGGAAGGATAGCATTGGTGTGCGCTCCAAAACCTGTCCACGGATGATCGATAACCAATAAGTCGAATCTTTTGGCTAAATCTTCAATTGATGCATCAGCAAATTCCTGCAGGCTTCTTTTCTCCCATGTAATCTCAACATTTGGATGTAGTTCTGTAAAACGCTGTGCTGTGGCAACCATTGGCAATAAACCTCTTGTGTGATTCCAGGTTATCCCTTTTAGTATCGTCATTTTGTTATAATTTAATGGTGATAATTTTGATTGAAGAATAATAAATGTAAAATATACAATTACAAAAATAGAAATAAGATTGAATTGCGCAATGACTGAAGCATTTATTAACAGTCGTTTTTTGCAGGATGTGAATCTGAGGTCTTGTTTTTTTACAAATGATATAAAAAATGTTATAATATCTTAGACTATGATCATTTTTTGAGGAATAAGGAAAAAAATTTATCAGTATATTGAGATTAAAAATTACATTTGTAATTGTGTTTTTTACATTTATTAATTTAGGAACACTACAACGATAGAAATAAGGACTAAACAGGAATAAAATATGTTTTCATTACAAAATAAAAAAGCAGTAATAACAGGAGGCGGTAGCGGAATTGGAAGAGCAATTGCAACACTTTTTGCCAAACAGGGAGCAGAAGTACATATCATTGATCTCAGGCTCGAAAGTGCTCAGGAAGCAGTTGAAGATATAAAAAAACTAGGCGGAAATGTATTTTCGCATGCCTGTAATGTGGCAAACCAAAAAGAGGTTATTGCAACATTTGAAGCCATTGGCAATATACATATTCTGATCAATAACGCCGGAATTGCTCATGTGGGTAAAGTTGACACGACACCCGAATCTGATTTTGATCGTGTGATGGAGGTGAACGTAAAGGGAGTCTACAACTGTTTGTTTGCAGCAATTCCGCAATTTCGGCTTTCTAGAGGTGGTGTGATAATCAATATGGCATCCATTGCGGCTTGGGTAGGTATTCCGGACAGATTTGCGTATTCTACTGCAAAAGGAGCAGTTATGGCGATGACATTATCAGTGGCAAAAGATTATATCAAAGAAAATATCCGTTGTAATTCGATTTCTCCTGCAAGGGTTCATACGCCTTTTGTAGATGGTTTTATTTCGAAAAACTATGCTGGAAAAGAAGCTGAAATGTTCGAGAAATTGTCACAATCCCAACCTATCGGACGTATGGGGAAACCGGATGAAATTGCAGCCTTAGCTTTATATCTGTGCAGTGATGAAGCAGGATTTATTACCGGAAGCGATTACCCAATCGACGGAGGATTTATTAAATTAAATAATTAAATAAAGGTACTGGGGTTCTGAGTTACTAAGACTCTAGGTTTAAAAAAAATTAAAAGGTTAGTCACTTAAGAAACTTAACACCAAGAAAAACTTAGCATCTTAGAACCTTAGCTACTTAGTAACTTACAATAAAAATAAAAAATATGAAATTAATACGTTTTGGAGAGATAGGAAAAGAAAAACCAGGAGTTTTAATTGGTGATAAAAGATATGATGTTTCGTCGATTGTAACAGACTTTAACGAGCGTTTTTTTGAGGAAAAGGGTTTAGAAAAATTACAAAAAGCATTAGAGAGTAATCCTGCTTTACCAGAAGTGGATGCAAATGTGCGTTTAGGATCGCCTGTAGCGAGACCTTCAAAAATAATCTGTATTGGTTTAAATTATGTAGATCACTGCAAAGAAACCGGAGCGCCAATCCCAACAGAACCGATCATCTTCTTTAAATCAACCACTTCGTTATGTGGTCCTGCGGATGATGTCGTTATTCCTAAGAATAGTGTGAAAACGGACTGGGAAGTAGAATTGGCATTTGTTGTAGGGAAAAAAGCAAGTTATGTTGAAGAAGCAGAGGCTTTAGATTATGTTGCAGGATACGCTTTATTAAACGATTACAGCGAAAGAGAATTTCAAATCGAGCGTGGCGGACAATGGGCTAAAGGAAAAGGATGTGATACATTTGCGCCTCTTGGACCATTTCTAGCAACGAAAGATGAAGTAAAAGACGTTGATAATTTGTCGATGTGGCTGAGTGTAAACGGTAAAAAGTTTCAGGACAGTAATACTTTAAATCTAGTTTTCAAAATCCCATATTTAGTACATTATTTAAGTCAGTTTATGACCTTGCTTCCTGGTGATATCATCAGTACAGGAACGCCTCCTGGAGTTGGATTAGGAATTAAACCTGATCCTGTTTACCTGAAAGCCGGTGATGTTGTAGAACTTGGTATCGAAGGTTTAGGCACGAGTAAACAAACTGCAGTTGCATATAAAAAGTAATCTAAAAATAAAAAAAAGGGCGATGAAATTTATTGTATGTGAAAAACCACAGGAATTCAAATTAAAAGAAAAAGAAATACCAGAACCAAAAGAAGGTGAAGTATTATTAAAAATAAAAAGGATAGGGATTTGTGGTACCGATATTCACGCTTTTGGAGGAACGCAGCCTTATTTTGAATACCCAAGAATCTTGGGGCACGAACTGGCTGCAGAATACGTAAAAGGAAACGCTGAAGGTTTTGAGCCTGGAGATAAAGTAACTTTTATTCCGTATTTCAATTGTGGAAAATGTGTGGCTTGCAGAAATGGCTTAACCAATTGTTGTGTGAATATCAAAGTTTTTGGAGTTCACATTGATGGCGGAATGGCCGAATATGTGACGATTCCCGAGCAATATTTACTGCACGGTCAAGGATTAGATTATGATCAGTTGGCATTGGTAGAACCGTTGGCAATTGCTGCGCATGGTGTTCGAAGAGCGGCTGTTGGACCTAATGATACTGTTTTGGTAATGGGCGCCGGACCAATTGGAATTGGACTAATTCAGTTTGCTAAAATTGCCGGAGCAAAAGTGATCGTGATGGACATCAACGAATACCGATTGGGTTTTTGTAAAAACGAGCTGAATGCCGATGCAACTATAAATCCGTTAAACGAAAATGTTACTGCAAAACTGGCTGAAATTACCAATGGTGATATGGCAAATGTGGTTATTGATGCAACTGGAAACAGAAATGTAATGAATGATGCTTTCAATTATATTTCGCATGGCGGAAGATTTGTTTTGGTCGGACTTCAAAAAGGAGAATTAACGTTCAGTCATCCTGATTTTCATAAAAGAGAATCGACTTTAATGAGCAGTAGAAACGCCACCATTCAGGATTTTGAATATGTAATGGAATGTCTTAAAAACGGAAAAATAGATCCAAAAAAATACATTACGCACAGAACTAGTTTTTCAGAAATGATTGACAATTTTGGAGATTTAATTGATCCGAAAAATAATGTGATTAAAGCATTAATAGAAATAGAATAAGAAAAGAGCGTAAAAATTTAAAAGTGTGAAATGTTGGATGTGAAATGTAAATAGTGAGAAGATGGTAAATTAAAAAGTTCTTTGAACTTATTTTTAAGCTCTTCTCACAGTTAAGGTCTCAGATTTGCATTTCACATCTAACATTTCAGATTTCAGATTTCACATCTAACAAATTACTTCTAACATAGTAAAAAAATGGATTTAAATTTAAAAGGTAAAATTATTGTCGTGTCGGGTTCGGCGGGCAAAGAAGGAAGTATAGGAGAAACAATTATCAAAAGACTGGCAGATGAAGGTGCAATTCCGGTACTTGTCGATCGAAATGACAGAGGTTTTGGTTATGCCGAACAACTTCAAAAAAAAGGAATAGATTCATTATTCGTAAAAACAGATGTTACCGATCCTGTTGAAATTGAAAATGCTGTTAAAAAAATAGTTGCAAAATACGGTAAGATTGATGCCGTAATCAACAATGTTGGAGTCAATGACGGAGCAGGTTTAGATGCGAGTTATGAGGACTTCATGAATTCGCTGAAACTGAATGTGGTGAGTTATTTTTTATTGACAAAATATGCACTTCCGTACCTGAAAGAGTCAAAAGGAAATATCCTGAATATTGGTTCAAAAGTTGCTCTGACAGGACAGGGCGGAACTTCAGGTTATGCTGCTGCGAAAGGCGGAGTTCTCGGACTTACCAGAGAATGGGCAGTTGATTTAATTGAATTTGGAATTCGTTCGAATGCCATTATTATCGCAGAAAGTTTTACTCCTGCATACGATGATTGGTTGAAAACACTTCCGGATGGAGAAACTGTGTTGAAGAAAATCAATAAAAGTATTCCGTTTGAAAGCCGAATGACCAAAACCGAAGAAATTGCAGATACGGCACTTTTTGTTATTTCAGATCGCTCGTCGCATACTACAGGACAATTTGTTTTTGTTGATGGTGGTTACGTACATCTGGATCGTGCCTTAATTAGTGATGTAAATTAATATAAGATGAATAATCGTATTGATTCACATCAGCATTTTTGGAAATTTGATCCCATAAGAGACAGCTGGATCGATGATTCGATGCAAAAGATTCAAAGAGATTTTTTGCCCGAAGACCTTTTGCCGCTATTGCAGCAAAACCAATTTTCTGGTTGTGTCGCAGTTCAGGCGAGTCAGTCTGAAGAAGAAACCCATTTTTTAGTTGATTTAGCCTCTAAAAATGATTTTATAAAAGGAATTGTTGGCTGGGTTGATTTAAGGGATAAAAATATTCAAGAAAGATTAGCGCATTTTTCTTCAGAAAAAGCAATTAAAGGATTCCGACATGTTGTTCAGGGCGAAGCTGATGATTTTATGTTTAGAGAAGATTTCCGTAACGGAATTTCGTCTTTAAAGCAATTCAATTATACCTACGATATTCTTATTTTTCATCGTCAGTTAACTGCAGCAGTAGATTTGGTAAAACATTTTCCATATCAGCCTTTTGTTATCGACCATATTGCAAAACCGGATATAAAATCAGATGATATTATTTCGTGGAAAAAAGGAATTCAGGAAATTGCAAAATACGAAAATGTAAGCTGCAAAATCTCTGGAATGGTAACAGAAGCCCGTTGGAATAATTGGAAACCTTCTGATTTAAAACCGTACTTAGATGTAATTTTTGAAAATTTCCCTTCCAATAAGTTAATGTTCGGATCTGACTGGCCGGTTTTAAATGTTGCCTCTGATTATTCAGAAGTCGTAGAAACTTTAGAAGAGTATATAGCACAACTTTCAACAGAAGATCAGAATAAGATTTGGTTTGAAAATGCCGGTTCTTTTTATAATCTGTAAATAACCGCAAAGTTGTCACACTGATTTCTCCAGTTAAACCCGACAGTTTTTTGAAACCTGTCTGGTGTAATTGTCATTTCGACTGAAATGACAAAAAAGAGTTAATAAAAAAGCAGGCTTTCAATCGGAAAGCCTGCTTTTTTTCATTTTACATGTCGCTTTTAACAGCCAACATTTTTTAAAACTTCACAGCTCCTTTAGGAACAGTTGTTCCAACAGTAGTTTTCTTTGCAAAATCAAAATTAGTCGAAGACGTAAATTCAATATTCTTAGAACCTTCTCCATTAATGGAAATTGCTTTTGCTGAAGTTGAATTGAATTCCACATTTTTTAAAGATAAATTTTTAGCATTGTAGATTTCAAATACATTGCTTTCTGCAATATCCAGTTTTGCATTCGTGATTTTGATTCCGTTAGCATCAATGATCGAAAAACCTTTTTCTGCTGTAGCAATTAAGTTAGAGATTTCGATATTCTCTAAATTCATTTCAGGTAAACCTTGTAAAAACACGGCTTGCTGAGCGCCTTTGATCGTTACATTTTTGATGGAAATGTTTTTAAATTGTGGCGTTTCTACATTTACAGGCATTGCTTTATTAATGATTTTGTCTCCGCCTTCTTCTAACGTTTCTGCTATCGATTTTCCTCCATAATACAGATTAAAAGAGATCGCCTGAGACGGAATATCTGTCATAAAAATATCAGAGATATAGATGTTTTCAACTACACCGCCACGTCCGCGATTACTTTTGAAGCGAAGACCAACGTCAGTTCCCATAAAAGTGCAATTTGAGACATGCATGTTTTTTACACCACCGGACATTTCGCTACCAACCGTCACACCTCCGTGTCCGTGATACACGATATTGTTTTTTATGATGATATTTTCACAGGGAACACCTCTTTCGCGACCGTCTTTATCTTTTCCTGATTTAATACAAATTGCATCGTCACCCACATCAAAACTTGAATTTTCGATGATTACATTTTTGCAGGATTCTACATCAAGACCATCTCCATTTTGAGAATACCAAGGATTACGAACTGTAATATTTCTAACAATTAAATCCTCAACCATTAGTGGGTGAATGTTCCAGGCTGGAGAATTTTGAAATACAGGTCCGTCAAATAAAACTCTTTTACTGTTTTGAATACTTACCAATACCGGACGTAAAAAGTCGTGAATTTTTTCAAAATCTTCTTTTATTTTTAAATCCGGACGCACGTTTTGATCCGCGCCTTTAGAAGCATTCATAAAAACTTCTGAAGGATACCAGCTCGTTTTATCTTTATTTAGAACACCGCCGGAAGAAACAAATTTTTTCCATTGACTATCTGTTAATTTGCTCTTTTTAACCTGTCTCCAGACTTCGCCGGATCCGTCCCAGACACCACTTCCGGTGAAAGCAATATTTTCAAGGTTTTTACCATAAATAGGAGAGATGCAACGCCATGTATTGAGCCCTTCAAAACTCGTTTCGATAATTGGATATAGGCTTTTATCAGGAGAAAATTTGATTAATGCTCCGGTTTCAGCATGAAGTTCCAGATTGCTTTTTAAAATAATCGGTCCTGTAAGCCATATTCCCGCAGGGATAATTACTTTTCCTCCGCCTTTTTTTGAAACCGCATCTATAGCATCGGCGAAAGCCTTAGTATTGAGAACATACCCGCCGTTTACAGCACCAAAATCTTTTATGTTGACACTGTTTTTAGGAATTACAGGTTCTTTGACTTTCGCCATTTTAAACTCAATATTCTTGTAAGTGTCATAGGGTTTCGAATTTTGGGCGACAATGTTCTGCGAACAACTTGCAATCATAATTGCCAAAGCAATACGTAAAAAGTTAATTGGGTTAGTTTTCATTGATATTGTATTATGGTTAAAATTTAGATCTGTATTAGAAGGTTTTATTTGCTAAATCTGTTTATTGATCCTTGTTTTTTTATTGATAAAGAAAAAATGATTGAGCATTAATAATAAAACATAAATGTAATCGATTACACAAATCTATAAAAAAATATTCTAAATATTCCTCCTAATTGAAAGATTGCCACAAAAGAAATAGTAAAAGTTAAGAAAATATAGTTTATCCATGTTCATTTCAATAATAGCAGGAGGGTACAGGATACTTATATTTTTATGTTCTTTTAAATTGTGCCATATATTTAAGGTAAATGTTAAAATATCTGTTGATGTAAATTTTTTATTACTTTAAATTATATCCCTAATAATTTTAATACCAAAAAAAGTTTAAAAATTCAAAATAATGCATTCAAATTCTTTTCATAAAATTTTCATTGTTCTTTTTATTTTCTTTTCTATTTTTTCAGCCAACGCTGCAGAAATTTGGGTTTCTCCAACTGGAAAAGATACTAATGTAGGGACAAAATCAAATCCTGTGGCAACAGTACAAATGGCAATGCGAAAAGCCAGAGAATTACGCCGACTAAAAGATCCGTCTGTAAAAGGAGGGATTCAGATTATCGTAATGAATGGTACTTATTATTTAAACGAACCCTTGTTTGTGCGACCTGAAGATTCAGGAACTCCGGAAAGTCCAACAACAATAGTAGCAGATCTAAATGCAAAACCAATTATTAATGGTGGATTTGAAATTAAAAATTGGAAAAAAGTTACGACTATAAATGGTGTAAAAAAAGCCAATGTATGGGTTGCTGATGCGCCTAAAATTGCTGGTGAAATTATCAATTACCGTCAGTTATGGGTCAATGATAAAAAAGCGGTGAGAGCCAAGAGTACAGCCGGAAAAACGATGGATCGTATTTTGTCATGGGATCATGTATCGCAAACGTGCTGGATTCCGTTTAAAGACAAGTCGATTAAGTTTGAGCCCGGAATGGAAATGTTCATCACACAATGGTGGTCGGTTGCGAATCTTCGAATCAAAAATATCGAAGTTCAAAAAGACAGCGCCAGACTTTCGTTTGAAGAGCCGGAAAGCCGCATTCAAAGCGAACATCCTTGGCCGGCACCGTGGATTTCTAAAAATAACGGAAATTCAGCTTTCTATTTAAACAACGGAATTTCGATGCTTAATGAAGCCGGAGAATGGTATCTGGATAAAAAAAGCGCAAAAATATATTATATTCCAAGAGCTGGCGAAGACATGAATTCGGCTAAAGTAACGGTTCCTGTTTTAGAAAATTTAGTAGAAGTAAAGGGAACTATAGATACTCCCGTACATGATTTTAGATTTAAAGGAATTTCATTTCAATACAGCAATTGGCTTCGTCCTTCGCAGCAAGGTCATGTTCCGTTGCAATCTGGTTTGTATTTATTAGATGCTTATAAATTAAAGATTCCGGGAACTCCAAATCAGGCCAGTTTAGAAAACCAGGCGTGGGTAGGCAGGCCAAGAGCGGCTGTGGAAGTGAATTATGCAAATAATATTCAGTTTGAATCGTGTCGTTTTGAGCATTTAGCCTCAACAGGATTGGATTTGAATAAAGGAACAAATCACAATACAGTAAAAGGAAATTTATTCAAAGACATTGGTGGAAGCGCTATAAATGTTGGCGTATTTTCAGAAGAAGCCTTCGAGGCGCATTTACCATTAAATGTAAAAGATGAAAGAGAAATTTGTTCTGATGAATTAATTGCTGATAATTTGATTACAAACGTTACCACTGAAGACTGGGGAACACTGGGAATCAGTGCAGGTTTTGTTCGTAATATTACTATTGAACACAACGAAATTTCAGACGTATCTTACTCTGGAATCGCAATGGGATGGGGCTGGACACATACGGCAAACGTAATGAAAAACAATAAAATCCTTGGAAATAAAATTCATCATTATGCCAAACATTTGCATGATGTTTCAGGAATTTATACCCTTTCTTCACAGCCAAACAGCAGAATTGAAGAGAATTATATCGATAAGGTGTACAACAGTCCTTATGCGCACGATCCTTTTTTGTGGTTGTATTTGTATACAGATGAAGGAAGTCAGGGATTTACAATCAAAAACAATTGGATTGCGACCGAGAAAATCCTAAAAAACAATAATGGTCCTCAAGGTAATATCTGGCAGGATAATAATCCGTATGTAAGCACTAGAATCAAAGAGGCAGCCGGAATCAGAGCGCCGTATACGGATTTAACAAAAGAGGTTTTTATTGATGAAAGCTGGGGTTTACAAGAATTACCAAAACCGGTTGCGATAGAATTGATAGGATCTGACTTTGATATCGAAAAAATAAAATCGACTATAAAAGGATTTAGAATTGTAGGTGAATCGTTGTACCAATGGAAAAATCGTCTGGTGATTTACGGAAAAATGAATCAGCCTGAAAGAACAAAGCGAAAATTGGCTTTGGCTTTTCCATCCCTTCAAATTAAAATCTATGAAAATCCGATTTATGATTTCCAAAATTTTGACAGATGCAAAGATTCAAAACCGGCATCTGAATGGGAGAATGTTGTTTTGACAGCCAATTTGGTTGATGATTCAAAATTGCAAAAGGAATATGTAGATTATCATACCACGCAATTCGAGAAATGGCCTGAAATCGCAAAAGGTTTCTGTAATGCTGATTTTCAACAGTTGCAGGTTTTTAAAAATGAAAAACAATTGATATTGATTATCAGTATTCCCAAAGGAGAAAATCTGGATAAATTAAACCCGAAGACCACTCAAAACAATCCACGTGTTGAGGAATGGAATGCTTTAATGAAAAAATACCAAACCGGAATTCAAGGCGCAAAACCAGACGAAACCTGGATTTTCTTAAATAAAATAGAGACGAAATAATGACATATTACTTATCCTAATATGTTTCCAAAACCTCTTAGGTATGCTTAATGCCAATAAAAAGGTAAGATACTCCCGCTAGCTATTGGGATATAAGAATTAACACAGATTGAAAATCCTTTAAGCCTTTTTAAACTGTGGCAAAAAATAAATAAAAAGTAATACCTAACAGGTTTTAGAAACCTGTTAGGATACTATAGAAAATCTAACTATCAAACCAAAAATATAAATGTTAAGAATAGCCATTTTAGGACTCGGAGAAGGCCGAAGCACCATGTCTGCTGCTTTAGGAAGTTCAAAATTAGAACTCGTAAAAGTATGCGACAGAAATGAAGAATTGTGTAAAAAGAGAGCAAGGGAATTCGATTTCCATTCCTATACCACCAATTATGATGATTTATTAAAGGATAATTCAATTGATATCATTGCCATTTATACACCCGATCATTTGCATGCAGAACATATAAAGCAAGCTTTATTGCATGGTAAACATGTAGTTTGTACCAAACCATTTATCGATGATCTTTCAGATGCTGCTTCACTTTTAGAACTCAGTAAAAAAACAGGTAAAAAGGTTTTTATAGGTCAGAGTTCAAGATTTTTTGAACCTGCAAAAAGACAACGAAAAGATTATGAAGAAGGTTTACTGGGAGATTTAATCACTATCGAAGCGCAGTATCACGCAGATCACAGATGGTTTTTAGAAAAAGAATGGTCGTTGTTGCAGTCTTTCAAATGGCTGTACGGAGGTTTAAGCCATCCTGTAGATTTTATCAGATGGTATTTACCCAACATTCAAGAAGTTATGGGCTACGGAATGATTAGTAGTAACGGAAGTGCTGCGGGCTTGAAAAACGAAGACACGATGCATTTTATCTTCAAGGCCGCAGACGGAAGAATTGCCAGAGTAAGCGGTGTTTATACCTCTCCAACGCAGCCTGCGCAAAGAGACAGCGGAATGAGCACTATTTTAAGAGCAACTCAAGGTGCAAGTCAGGCTGATTATCATGAATTGCGTTATGCCGTTACAGACAAAACGGGGGAAGAAAAAGTAATTACGTGGGGAGATTCGACCTTAAAACATTATTTCCGTTTTGAAGGACAAAGCCATCACGCAGGAGAATATCAAAATTATCTGGAATATTTTGTAGACAGCATCGAACTCAACTTTACTGCCTATCCGGACATGGAAGAAGGAATTGGAACCGTAGCTTTACTACAGGCAATGGACAGATCACTGCAAACCGGAT
This sequence comes from Flavobacterium frigidimaris, assembly GCA_900129595.1. Classification (GTDB taxonomy): domain Bacteria; phylum Bacteroidota; class Bacteroidia; order Flavobacteriales; family Flavobacteriaceae; genus Flavobacterium; species Flavobacterium frigidimaris. Next base: position 20,593 of record FQWG01000005.1, read on the forward strand.
TGCCAGTAAAAATAGCTGACGTTCTTAATGAATATGGACTATGAACAGCATCTATGATAAATTAACAACGCTTGATTTTGTAATTGTTGCCGTTTATCTGGTGGCTTTATTAATCATTGGCTGGGTCGTTAGTGTCAAGCAAAGCAAGAAAAACGAAACACTTTTTCTCGCCGGAAATTCACTAAACTGGTACAGCATCGGTTTCAATATGTGGGGAACAAATGTGGGTCCGTCATCCTTATTGGCATTTGCAAGTATTGGTTACGCCACCGGAATTGTAGCGGGAAATTTCGAATGGTATGCTTTTGTTTTTTTACTGCTTTTGGCAATGGTTTTTGCACCGCGTTATATTGCGAGCAAAGTAAGCACAATGCCGGAATATATGGGAAAACGCTATGGCGACAGCACACAAAATATTTTGGCATGGTACGCTTTAGTCAAAATTTTGGTAAGCTGGTTATCGTTAGGATTATTTAGTGGAGGTGTTTTAGTGCGTCAGATTCTTGGAATCCCGATGTGGCAAAGTGTGACCGTTTTAGTAATTTTTTCAGGAATTTTTACTTTCGCAGGAGGATTAAAAGCCATTGCCAAAGTTAATGTTTTTCAGATGATTCTGCTGATTGTGGTTTCATTAACACTTTCGTTTTTAGGGCTGCAAAAATTAGGAGGAATCGATGTTTTAATTGCTAAAACACCGTCTAATTTCTGGAATTTAGTACAGCCGGCAAACGATGCGCACTATCCGTGGCCAGCGATTTTATTAGGATATCCTGTGGCCGCTGTGGCTTTTTTTTGTACAGATCAATCGATGGTTCAAAGCGTTTTAGGTGCAAAGAATCTGGAACAGGGGCAATTAGGGGTAAATTTCATTGGCTGGCTAAAAGTTATGGCTTTGCCTTTGTTTATTTTACCGGGAATCCTTTGTTATGCGCTATATCCTGAATTAGGCAACAACTCTGATTTGGCGTATATGACCATGGTAACAAATTTGTTCCCAAGCGGAATGAACGGTTTGGTAATTTGTGTGATGATTGCTGTTTTGGTAGGAACAATTGGTTCGTCGCTAAATGCGTTAAGCACCGTTTTTACCAATGATATTTATGTAAAGAAAATCAACCCGGCAGCAACTATAAAAGATCAGATTAAGATAGGAAGAATCACCATTGCAGCCGGATGTTTGTTTGCTATTCTAATTGCAGTGGCAATCGACAATATAAAGGGACAAAATTTATTCAATATATTTCAGGCTGTTTTGGGCTTTTTAGCCCCTTCGTTATCCGTTGTGTTTTTGTTGAGTATCTTCTGGAAACGCACCACAAAAAAAGCGGTAAATGCCACACTTTCCTGGGGATCTGCTTTTAGTTTATTTGTTGGGGTTTTATATCTCTGGATCTTCCCTGCCGATGTTTACACCATTTGGCCACACTTTTTATTGATATCCTTTTACATTTTTGCCGTTTTATTAATTGGGGCAGTTATCATTTCATTATTGGATAAAAGCCCTGAAACCAATTTTTCAGTTGAAGTTGATATTCCTAAAACCAGCAAGAAAGTAAAACTGTTGTTTGGGTTATTAGGGATTGTAATTTTATGCTTGTATTTTGTTTTTAATGGCAATTAGATTCAGATAAACTTTAGAAAATAATAAAAAAAAATGCTTCAGAATTCCTGAAGCATTTTTTATATCTATACTTTTCTAAACCAATGAATGATAAATCTCACAACTCATTATCTATTTGGAAAAAAATCAAATAAAATTTAAAGAATTAAATAAAAAAATGGGACTAAAATTACGGTCATGGTATAAAAAAGGTTAATTATTCCGTGTAAACAGGACAGTACAGGTTGTGAAATGTAAAAATAACATTTATCTTTAGCCTTAAATTATTTTTATATGAAGAACCAATTTTCAATTTCCAGATTTTTGTTTGTTTGTCTTATTTTTTGTCCTTCTGTTTTTCTGTTTGCGCAGGAAAAATCCAAAGAAGCGACATGGATCTGGTATCCAGGAGATTTTGAAGTTTGGTTAAGTAATAAAATGCAGGTAAAACGTACAGAACGCGAAGCAGTATTTCCGCCGCTTTGGCAATATTATAGTCCTTATGCCCTGGTAACTTTTCAAACAGAAGTAGATATTCCAAAGCCAGACGAGGTAAAAATCTATTCAGAAGGACCTTTTCAATTACTTTTAGATGGCGTTCAGGTGTATGGGCAGCCAAAATCAATAGCAATTCCTGCCGGAAAACACAAAATTTCATTCAAAGTGTATAATCAGGAAGTGTTGCCGGCTATTTATATAGATGGTAAGTATGTTAAATCTGATGCATCCTGGAAGGTGACCAATGAAGATAAACTCTGGATTGATGAAACCGGAAAAGCACAACAATCCGGCACACCATGGGTACCTGTTGGTTCCTGGAATTTTGATGCGCCGGAGAATAAGCCTTCGGGATTTAAACTTACAACCAAACCTATGAACGCTAAAAAAACAGAAAAAATAGGAGGTGGCGCATTAGTAGATTTCGGTAAAGAAACTTTTGGTTACATTAAAATTCACGGTTTAAAAGGAAAAGGTAAAGTGGCACTTTATTATGGTGAATCTCGTGAGGAAGCGCTGGATTCTGCTCGATGCGAAACATTAGATCATTTATCTTTTGATGGAAATCAGCCTGAAACGTACACACATAATGGATCAAAAGCATTCCGCTATGTTCAGGTACAAGCAGATGCAACGGTAAAATACGATTCTATTTCGATGCTTTATGAATACTTACCATTAGACTATCGTGGTGCATTCAAATCTTCAGACCAACAATTGAATCAAATTTGGGATGTTTCGGCTTATACGATGCATTTAACATCTCGCGAATTTTTTATAGACGGAATAAAACGCGACCGCTGGGTTTGGTCTGGCGACGCTTATCAAAGTTATTTAATGAATTATTATTTATTCTTTGATTCGGCTTCTGTAGAACGAACCATGTTAGCGCTTCGTGGAAAAGAACCTGTGACGGCTCATGTTAATATCATAATGGATTATTCGCTCTATTGGTTTGTGGGTGTTTACGATTATTATTTGCACACAGGCGATACGAAATTTATCAAAACTTTTTATCCGCGAATGAAATCACTTATGGATTTCTGTTTAAAAAGAAGAAATACAAGCGGATTCCTCGAACCATTAGAAGGCGATTGGGTGTTTATTGATTGGGCTGACGGACTGCCAAAAACAGGCGAGGTTAGTTTTGAGCAAATGCTTTTAGCAAGAAGTTTAGAAGCGATGGTAGTTAGTGCTGAAATTGCTGGTGAAAAGCAAGATGAAGAGCAGTATCAAAAATTAGCGGATGATTTAAAAACAAAATTATTTGATGTTTTTTGGGATAAAAAACAAAACGTCATGAAGCACCAGCGCATAAACGGAAAAGTGGAAGAAATTGTCACGAGATACGCTAATATGTTCGGTATTTTTTTTAATTATTTTAATGAAGAGCAAAAACAAAGTATAAAAAATAAAGTGTTGCTCAATGATAATATTCTTAAAATCACAACACCATACATGCGTTTTTACGAATTGGAGGCTTTGTGTGCTATGGGAGAACAGGATTACGTTTTAAAAGAAATGAAAGACTATTGGGGCGGAATGCTAAAAGAGGGTGCAACATCTTTCTGGGAAGAATATAACCCAAACAAAAAAGGAGCAGACCATTTAGCCATGTATGGACGTCCTTACGGGAAAAGCCTTTGCCATGCTTGGGGAGCAAGTCCAATTTATTTGTTAGGGAAATATTATTTGGGCGTAAAACCAACTTCGCCGGGATATTCTGAGTATGAAATTAAACCCAACTTAGGCGGTTTACAATGGATGCAGGGAAAAGTTCCAACACCAAACGGAGAAGTCGAATTGTATTGCAGTACCAAAGAAATCAAAGTAAAAGCAGCTGAAGGCGAAGGAAAATTAGTTTTTGAAAGTTCAGGCAAGCCCAAATCAAATTCAGGAATAATTGAAACATTGGCTAAAAATAAATACCAATTGATTATTCAGCCTAATGTAGAATATAAAATAAGTTATAAAGCGCTATAATTTTTACGTCTAGTTGTGTCATTTCGACAAAGAAGAAATCACACGCAAAACCCCAAAAGATTGTCGATTATAGTTACGGAATTTTTAGTGCGATTCCTCTTTATTCGAAATTACAAGATTGGGGAAATTCGCGAGTCAATTAAAAATAAAAAACAATGTTTTCAAAAAATATAAAATACAATTTCAAATTAAAAACAGCTTTTCTGGTAGTATTCTCAGTTTGCTTTCAATTTTCAGTTCTGGCACAAAACCAGGCTTGGAAACCAGCTTCTTTTGAAGTTGTAAAATCAAATTACAAAACATTCAAAACAACGCAATACGCGCATGTTTTTTCAGGAAGTAAACATAATATCGTTCGTTTATCTCCAGAATTGCAAGGTTTGCAGGGTGTCGAACTTCCTTTGAATGTTTATAAAAATGGAACGAACACTGCTTTACAATTAAAATTTAAAGAACCAGTTCAGGTTTTAATTGGTGTTTTTAAGGAAAACAATACAGAATATCTTCAGGCTGATAAATTGCAAAATGCAAAATTAGTATTAGAAAATGGTGTGACAATTACAGGTTTACCGCCAGTAAATGTTTATGCGATTTCATATCCAAAAGGAACTCAGACAATACATCCCGGAAAAGGATTATTTGCAGTTTTAGGAGTTGCAAAAAACAATCAGGAACTAGCTTTTAGAAACGCGGCACTTCCGGACGGAAATCTTTGGAATCCGACTTATATAGTGGAAGGTTTTTCAGATGAGAAACCGCTATTCGAAATTATAGGCGGAGAAAATAAACCTGTTGTAGAAGAAGGAATGCCCGGAACCGAAGGAATTCAAGGTGGTTTTGAAGGAGGACGTGTGGTAAAAGTAGGTGATACCTATCACATGTTTCCAACCGAAAGGGCAGGAGAAAAAGGGGTTGATTATTACTATGATCGTGTAAAAACCCGTATTGGACACTGGACAAGTAAAGATGCTATTCACTGGAAAAGAGAGTCAACAATTTATCAGGCCAGCGGAACATACGCCCTAACCGAAGACGATAACCCAATGAATGATCGCCGTGCCGCTATTTGGTCGTATATGCCGGTTTTTAACGAAAAGGCAAACAAATGGTACGGCTATTATTTGGCCTATACAGTGAGTAAAGAAATAGAACCGAACCATTCTTTTGGAAGGATTTGGAGATGCGAATCAACAGTAGAGGGAATCGATGGAATTGGTGGTCCATATAAAGATATGGGCATTATCATGGAACCCGGATTAGACTCAGAACCGTGGGAAGGACGTCAGGGTGTGGCTTCTTTTTTTCCATACAAAGTAGGCGATAAGTATTTTGGTTTTTATAGCGGAGCTTATCCTTTTAATTCCTGGGCGGATTATCCAAAGAAATCAGGAAAAGGCTGGTTTGTGGCTTTAGCCGAATCAAAAAGTTTAGAAGGTCCATGGTCAAGAATAAAAGAAGGTAATAATCCAATTAAAACGATGCATCCGTTTTTTGTTGAGAATCCGATTGTGAGTCAGTTACCCAACGGTTTATACATTGCCATTTTTGACGGTGGGCCAGACGGCTGGGGACATCATTTACCCAATATGATTGCCTATTCATTATCAAAAGATGGTAAAAATTGGCAGGAAGCCAGATATCTTCCTATAGAAACCAAAGTCGATAAATGGTGGGATATTATGAGAACACCATTATGTCTAATTCCAGAAGGAAATGACGTTTACACCATTGTTTACGCCGGAATTGACCTGAAAAGAAGATTTCACCCAATGGGAATGGTAAAAGTAAAACTAAACAAAGACGTAATGGAATCCAGATTGCAAGAGTTGAAAAGAGAATAGAATAATATGTCGAGAAACTTTGCGGCTCTGTGACTTTGCGCGATTATTTCACCGCAGAGATTAATAAAGAAAAACAAAAAAACTTAGTGCTTAGCGTCTTCGTAGCCAAAATATAAAACATGAAAATTAAATACCTATTTATTGCCATTGCAGCACTTTTGATAAGCAGTTGCAAAGCTCAAAAATACAAGAAAAGAGACATCAACGAAACTGTAATGCAGGAGATCTACAACGAAATCAAAACGCCTTACAAATACGGTTTAGTAATGGTTCCCACAGACAACTCCTATAAAATGGATTGCCCGAGTGTATTTAGAAAAGACGGCAAATGGTTCATGACCTATTTAATCTATGACGGAAGAGGATACGAAACCTGGCTGGCAGAAAGTGACGATTTATTGCATTGGAAACATTTAGGAAAAGTAATGTCTTTCTCTGAAAACGAACAACACTGGGATGTCAATCAAAAAGCAGGATATATTTCATTGCAAGATCCAACGTGGGGTGGAAGCTATGAATGGGGAAAATACGATGGCAAATACTGGATGAGTTATTTTGGAGGAGACAGCAAAGGTTACGAAGCCGGAGTATTATCGATCGGGATGGCTTATACTAAAGAATCTCCAACAAAACCGCACGAATTTCAAAGATTAGAAAATCCGGTTTTAACGCCAAAAGACAAAGATGCTAAATGGTGGGATAATAGTACGATGTATAAAAATAGTGTGATTCGTGATAAGGATAAATTGACAGGACACAATTTTATCATGTATTATAATGCTCGTGGTGATAGCATAAATCCTGCTAAAGGCGCAGAGCGTATTGCTATGGCAGTATCGGACGATATGAAACAATGGAAACGTTATGGTAATAAACCTTTAATCAATCATCATAAAGGAATCTCAGGAGATGCCTATATTCAGCGTATCAATGATACTTGGGTGATGTTCTATTTTGGAGCTTTCTGGACGGGTTGGAATCAAGGTGCATTTAACCGTTTTGCAGTTTCGAATGATTTAGTAAACTGGTCAGATTGGAAAGGCGATGATTTAATCAAATCTTCAGAACCTTATGATAATATGTTTGCGCATAAATCATTTGTAGTAAAACATAATGGAGTAGTGTATCACTTTTATTGTGCCGTAAATAAAGCAGAACAAAGAGGAATTGCAGTTGCAACATCAAAAGATTTAGGGAAAAGCGAAACGAATTTTGTCGCACCACCGGAGAAAAAAGAGAAGAAATAAAAGTATTCAGTCGCAGTCTCAGTATTCAGATTGCAGTTATATAAAATATTATGGTTAAAATAGGTCAGTGGTTATTCAAGTTTCGAGTTTCGATTCACAATTTACATTTCACATTTTACTTCTTACTGTTAGCAGTCAGCATTCAGGCACAATCTGTAACAGGCGAGCCTGCGGGAATTCCTGAAATACCAAAAAAATATGAATTTGCACCTTGGGAAGATCCAACAGTTACGAGTATCAACAGACAACCCTCCAGAGCAACGGCATATTCGTATACCAATGTTGAAGATGCCTTAAAAGGCGACAGAACCAAAAGCCGGCTAAAAATGCTGACGGGAGATTGGGATTTTAAATACGCAACCAATCTCAAAGAAGCTTCGAAAGATTTTTATAAAGGAAAAGTGAATGGTTGGAATAAAATCGAAGTGCCGTCTAATTGGGAATTGAAAGGCTACGATATTCCGATTTATAAAAGTGCCGTTTATCCGTTTAGACCTATAAATCCTCCTTTTATTCCTAAAGATTATAACGGAGTAGGTTCTTATCAACGCAGTTTTACTGTTCCTGAAAATTGGAAAGATATGACGGTAACTTTGCATTTTGGCGCTGTAAGTTCCGGATTTCAGGTTTGGCTTAACGGAGAATTTCTGGGGTATGGAGAAGATAGTTTTCTGCCATCGGAATTTGATATTACGCCTTATTTGAAAGAAGGGGAGAATGTAGTTTCAGTTCAGGTAATTCGCTGGACAGACGGTTCATATCTTGAAGATCAGGATCATTGGCGTGTAAGCGGAATCCAGCGTGAGGTTTTTATTATGGCAGAGCCAAAATTACGCATTCAGGATTTCTTTTATCAGACAAAATTAGACAAGCAATACAAAGACGCTTCTTTTCAATTACGTCCAAAAGTTGAGAACTTAACAGGCGAAAAAATCAAAGATTATACTTTTCAGGCACAATTATACGATGCCAATAATGTGGCTTTATTCAAAGCACCACTTCAAAAACCGGTGATCGATATGATCAACGAAAGTTATCCCCGTTTGGATAATGTACGTTTTGGAATGTTCAAGGAAAATATCAGCAATCCAAAAAAATGGAGTTCAGAAGAACCTAATTTGTACACTTTGGTGATGTCGATAAAAGATGCAAACGGAAATATTACTGAAGCTAAAAGCTGTAAAGTTGGTTTTCGATCCGTTGAATTCTCTAAAGAGAACGGCAAAATGCTCATCAACGGAAAAGAGACGTATGTATATGGCGTAAACCGTCACGACCAACATCCAACAAGAGGGAAAGCTGTCACAAGAGAAGATATTAAAGAAGATATTACAACCATTAAAAAGTTCAATTTCAACTTTATCAGAACCAGTCATTATCCTAACGATCCTTATTTTTATGATTTATGTGATCAATATGGTATCATGGTAATGGACGAGGCCAATCAGGAAACACACGGAATTGGCGGAAAATTAAGCAACGACCCTAAATGGACAAATGCGTATTTGGAGCGCATGACAAGAATGGTAGAACGCGATAAAAACCATCCGTCGGTTGTGTTCTGGAGTTTAGGAAACGAAGGCGGAAAAGGACCAAATCATGCTGCAATGGCGGGTTGGGTTCACGATTTTGATATTACACGTCCGGTGCATTACGAACCGGCGCAAGGAAACCCACGATTAGACGGATATATCGATCCGCTTGACCCAAGATATCCTAAAACAATCGATCACGCTTACCGATTCGAAAACCCGCAGGACGAGCCGTATGTGGATATGGTAAGCCGATTCTATCCGGGAGTTTTTACACCTAAATTTTTAGTAGATCAAAAGAAAGATACACGACCAATTATTTTTGTAGAGTATTCTCATGCCATGGGAAATTCGGTTGGGAATTTAAAAGAATTATGGGATGAATTTCGTTCACTACCAAGAGTTATTGGAGGTTGTATTTGGGAATTTAAAGATCAGGGATTAGTGAAAAAAGATCCTGCAACAGGTCAGGAATTTTTTGCTCATGGAGGAGATTTCGGAGAAAAATACCATGACGGAAATTTCAATACAAAAGGAATTGTTGATTCTAACGGAAAACCAAAAGGTTCTATTTATGAGAACAAATGGATTTATCAGCCAGCGACAAGTACTTTAAAAGACAATTTTCAGTTAGAAATTAAAAATCGTCAGGCCGTAAAATCTTTAGCTGCCTATATTCCGGTTTTAAAAATTTTAGAAAACGGAAATGTGATCAAAACTCAGGTATTAAAACCTTTTAATTTAGAAGCGGGACAATCTGTTATTTTAAATGTAAAACAATATTTACCAAAACTGAAAAAAGATGCCGAGTATTTTCTGAATATCGAATTCCAACTTTCAAAAGATGAATTATGGGCAACAAAAGGTTACGTTGTTGCGGAAGATCAGTTTTTGCTAAAAAAACAAGATGTTGTAATTGATTTTAAAGAAAAAGATTCTAAATATAAAACCACAGAAACAGATTCTGATTTTAAAATTAAAGGAAAGTCTTTTGAAATTAGTATTAGCAAGGCAAACGGAGCCCTGAGCTCTTATGTTTTCAATGGCGAAGAACAGGTTTTTGCTCCATTGTTGCCTAATTTTGTGCGACCGCTTACTGATAATGATAAAAGAGGCTGGAAATCGCATAAACTTTTAAAACAATGGTATCAGGCAAAACCAAAAGTGATAAGTACCAAAATGGCCATTGCTATTGACGGAACGATAATTACAAGCGAATATGAAGTTATAAAAGACAGTGCCAAAGTACAGGTTGTTTATAAAATTAATGAAAACGGAATTATAAAAGTCGATTACAACCTAAAAGCAACAAACAAATTACCCAACATTCCAAAAATTGGAATGCAAATGGGAGTGCAAAGAAAGTTCGATCAGATTTCATGGTACGGAAAAGGAGAATTGGAGAATTACAGCGACAGAAGTTTTGGATCCTTCGTAGGGAAATATTCTTTGCCAATTAATGATTTTCTGGAGCATTATGTAAAACCTCAGGAAAATGCAAACAGGACAGAAGTAAGATGGATGGCTTTTACAACGCCTCAGAAAAATAAAGGTTTGTTGGTAGTTGATGATGCCAAAGTTTTAAGCATGAGCGCATGGCCGTATACGCAGGAAAATTTAAGTGCCGCCAAACATACTTTTGATCTCAAAGATCCGGGATTTTTAACCGTAAATATCGATTTGGTCCAAATGGGAGTGGGAGGAAACGACAGTTGGACTACAGTAGCGCAGCCGTTAGAACAATATCAGATCAAGTCAGGAGATTATCAATACAGTTTTTATCTGGTTCCTTTTTCAGGTTCGAAAAATGAATTAGATAGCAGTTTGAAGAAATTCAAATATTAATAGAAATACAAAAAAAACTGCTAAAATCTGCTAAATCTGCGTGAGTACAATAGGCACGCGGATTTAGCAGATCTGGCAGATTTCTTAAAAAATAATTACTAATGTTTCAAAAGAGAATCATCTTTTTAATAGTACTTGTCACGGGATTCGTTTCCGCACAAGGAATACATAAAAAAGAAAATAATCCGTTTCAGCCCACAATAGAATCCTCAAGACCTTGGGTATATTGGTATTGGATGCAAAGCGCTTACTCAAAAGAAGGCATTACAGCTGATCTGGAAGCGATGAAACAAGCCGGAATTGGAGGTGCGTATTTAATGACTATTAAAGGCCCGGCAAATCCGCCATTAATGAATCCTCCGGTTTTGCAACTGAGTCCGGAATTCTGGACTTTGGTGCGTTGGGCTCTGACAGAAGCAGATCGTTTAGGTGTTAAAATTGCTTTTCATCCTGCAGATGGTTTTGCCGTTGCCGGAGGACCGTGGATAGCGCCGGAAATCTCCATGCAAAAAGTGGTTTGGGCAGACGTTACCGTAAACGGAAATAGTTTTAAAAACCTGCAATTACCTACGCCAAATCATTACAAAGACTATTATAAGGATATTGCCACGTTTGCTGTTCCGGTAAAGGAAGCCTACACAACATCCAATCAAAACCGTCCGAAAATTACTTCTACATTACCGGATTTTGATGCGTCATTTTTAAGTGATGCCAGCAAAGACGATCAGTTCAGACTAAAGGAAAAAGGCTGGGTGCAATACGAATTTGATCAGCCGTTTTTATGTAAATCCATTCAGATAGAAACCAAAGGAAATAATTATCAGGCACATCGTTTAATTATTGAAGTAAGTGATGATGGTAAAAACTTTAAAAGCCTTGGCCGCTTAACAACTCCACGTCATGGCTGGCAGGATGTTGATGCTTTTTACACACACAGTATTGTACCAACAAAAGCCAAATATTTCAGGTTTGTTTACGATCCGGAAGGAACAGAACCAGGTGCAGAAGATCTGGATCCCGCAAAATGGAATCAGGGTTTAAAAGTCGCAAAAATACTCTTGTCAAACGAACCCTTAATCGATAATTATCAGGGGAAATCAGGTGCAATTTGGCGTTTGAGTCCACAAATAACAGACAAGGAAATCAGTAAATCGGATTGTATTGAACCATCAAAAATGATTAATATTTCGAAGTTTGTAAATGAAAAAGGAATGCTGAATTGGAAAACTGCGCCAAAAGGAAATTGGCGCATTATTCGTTTTGGATATACTTCTACCGGACATGAAAATGCAACAGCAGGAGCAGGAAGAGGCTTAGAAGTGGATAAATTTAACGCAGAAGCTGTGCGTTTTCAATTAGATCACTGGTTTGGTGAAATGTTAAGAACTGCCGGACCTGAATTGGCTTCAAAAGTGGTTAAAATACTGCATATAGACAGTTGGGAATGTGGAAGCCAGAACTGGTCGCCGATTTTCAGAGACGAATTCAAAAAAAGAAGAGGCTACGATATTGTTGATTATTTGCCGGTTATGGCAGGAATGCCTGTAAAGGATATTCAGACTTCAGAGAAAGTATTGTACGATGTGAGAAAGACGATTTCCGAATTAATTGTCGATAATTTCTTTGGCACTTTGGCTGATGAAGCCAAAAAAGCAAATGTAAAATTCAGTTCAGAAAATGTGGCACCAACCATGATGAGCGATGGACTTTTGCACTTTAAACATATCGATTATCCAAGTGGTGAATTTTGGCTAAAAAGTCCCACACATGACAAACCAAACGATATGCTTGATGCGATATCAGGCGGACATATTTACGGAAAAGACATTATTCAGGCAGAAGCTTTTACTGAGCTGCGAATGGATTGGGATGAGCATCCGGGGAATCTTAAAACAATGGCAGACAGAAATTATGCACTGGGAATTAATCGTTTTTTCTATCATGTTTTTGTTCATAATCCCTGGACAGATCGTAAACCCGGAATGACTCTAAACGATATTGGAACTTATTTTCAAAGAGATCAAACGTGGTGGAAACCCGGAAAAGCTTGGTTTGATTATTGTCAGAGAGTTCAGTTTCAATTACAAAAAGGAAAACCTGTTGTTGATTTGGCTGTTTTTATTGGTGAAGATTTGCCATCGCGTTCGGTACTTCCGGATCGTTTAGTGCCTTTTATTCCAAATGTTTTTGGACAGGAAAGAGTGGAAAGCGAAGCTATTCGATGGAAAAATGAAGGTCAGCCAAGTATTAAAATTCCAAAAGAAGTCACTTCTACTAAAAATTCAACCGATTTATCGCAATGGATAAATGCTATGAATGGTTATCAGTATGATTCGTTCAACTCCGATGTTTTGTTGCATAATTCGAAAGTAGAAAACGGAAAAGGAATCTTCAGCAATAGTATCGAATACAGGGCTTTATTATTCCCGGGAAGTCATAAAATGGCACCCAATAAAATGATTTCTTTGGCTGTAGCCGAAAAAATGCTGGAATTAATAAAAGAGGGAGCTACTGTTTTTATTGATGAAAAACCAGATCTGCAACCCGGAATTCAATCCGAAAGCGATCATAAAAAATGGCAGAATGTACTGGATGAAATCTGGAACAATAAATCAAATGCCTCTTTATGGAAAATAGGAAAAGGAACAGTTATTAAATTGCCTTTTTCAGGAAATGATTTTACTTCAATTGGAATTGAACAGGATATTTATTTTCCGAAATTAAACCGGGCTGATTCTCAAACCTTAGCCTGGACACACCGTAAATCTCCAACGGAAGATATTTATTTTATATCCAATCAAAAAGAAGAAAAACGAGAGTTTGAAGCTTCATTTCGTGTAACAGGAAAAAAACCGGAATGGTACAATCCTGTAACAGATAAAATTTCCGTTTTAGCGAATTGGAAAATCGAAAATGGACGAACGATTGTTTCTTTAAATTTAGATAAAAATGAATCCGGTTTTGTGATTTTTAAAGAAGCAACAAAAGAGATTTTAGCAAAAGCAGATCAAAAGAATTCTGCATTTGAAACAGTTGAGACTTTGGATGAAAAATGGGAATTGCGATTTGATCCTGAATTTAACGGGCCAAAAGAAGTGGTAAAAATGAATCGGCTTTTTGACTGGAGCACGTCAGAGAACGATCAGATTAAATATTATTCAGGAACAGCAGTTTATAAAAAAGAATTGAACTGGAAAGGAAAAAACACAGATAAAATCTGGTTGGATTTAGGTACAATCGCCAATATTGCAGAAGTAACAATCAACGGAAAAGAGTGCGGAACACTTTGGACTTTCCCGTATAAAGTGGATATTTCCGAAGCATTAAAAAAAGGAAAAAATACAATCGAAATAAAGATCACGAATACCTGGGCAAACCGATTAATTGGTGATGAAAAATTGCCAAAGGAGAAAAGACTAACCTGGACAACAGCGCCTTTTAGATTAGAGGGAGAACCTTTATTGAATGCAGGGTTGTTAGGGCCAGTTACGATTTTGAAAGAGATGAAAGAATAAAGATGAAAGAATAAAGATGAAAGAATAAAGATGAAATATGAAAATGAATTGAATAAATAAATCATGATCAATAGCTTCCAGCTTTAGCCAATAAACGCGACATTTTGGCTAAGGCCAATTTTAGATATATTTTATTCTTCCAGCTAAGGCTGGAGGCAATAAAAAAAGAGTAAATAAAATTTCAACACAGATTAATAATCTTTTTAATCCTCTTAATCTGTGGCAAAAAAGAAGATAAAAATGAAAAATATTAAATGCGCTTTTACATTCATGATATTGCTTTTCGCAAGCATTCAAATCAACGCAAAAATCAAGCTTCCGGCATTATTTTCGGATAATATGATGCTGCAGCAAAAGTCGAATGCACCAATGTGGGGCTGGGCAGAGAAAAACGGAAATATCACGATTAAAACATCGTGGAATTCTAAAATTTATAAAGCAAAAGCAGACCATCAGGGAAAATGGAAAGTAGCCTTGCAGACACCAACTGCGGGAGGGCCCTTTACTATCGAAGTGACTGAAGGAACTGAAAAAGTAATTGTAAAAAACGTACTGATTGGAGAAGTCTGGTTGTGTTCAGGACAATCTAACATGGAAATGCCTTTGAAAGGTTTTCAGGGACAGCCTGTAAAAAATGGCAATGAAATTATCGTAAGATCAACCAATAAGAACATCCGTTTGATTACGATTCCAAGAGCGACAGTTCTGGAACCGTTGGATGATTTTGAAGGAAAATGGGAAACTGCTTCGCCAAAATCGACCGCTAATTTTAGCGCAACGGCTTGGTATTTCGGCTCACTTTTGCAGGAGGTTTTAGATGTTCCGGTGGGATTGATTCACGTTTCTTACGGAGGTTCAAGCATGGAAGCCTGGATGAATCAGGAAATGCTGAAGGATTTTGCAAGTGCTAAAATCCCAACTAAAAAAGAAGATTTGGCAAAAGATCCCAATCGTGTGGCAACAACATTGTTTAACGGAATGCTTTCGCCTGTAATTGGTTACGGAATAAAAGGTTGTATCTGGTATCAGGGCGAATCCAATTACGAAAGAGGGGATGAATATGCAGCCCTAATGAAGAAAATGGTAAGCAGTTGGAGAACGTTATGGAAACAAGGAGATTTCCCTTTTTATTACGCCCAGATCGCACCGTTTAATTATGCTACATTTCATCCGAAAGACTATTTAGAAAAATACAATTCAGCTTATTTAAGAGAAGCACAGCTGAAGGCTGTAAAGGAAATTCCGAATTCGGCTATGGCAGTTCTGATGGATGTGGGAGAAGAAAATAGTATTCACCCAATGGACAAGGAAAAAGGCGGAAACCGATTGGCTTTTCAGGCTTTGGCCAGAACTTACGGCATTGAAGGTTTTGAATTTGAAAGCCCGAAATACAAATCGATGGAAATAAAAGATAATTCGGTAACCGTTTCTTTTGATGATGCCGCGAATGGAATTACAGCGTATGATAAAGAAGTAACGGGTTTTGAACTGGCAGGAGAAGACAAAGTTTTTTATCCCGCAAAAACAGTAGTTCGCAGAAAATCAGTGGTTTTGACATCAGATAAAGTGGCTAAACCTGTTGCAGTAAGATATTTGTTTAAAGATTTTGCAAAAGCAGAACTTTTTAGTGCCGGAGGTTTACCCGTTTCGTCTTTTAGGACAGATGAGTGGTAAAGAGTCATGAGTTATTAATTATGAGTTATAAGTTAAGATTTTTGACGTTTAGTTGTCATTTCGAGGAACGAGAAATCACGCTCGTAATTCGACAAAGATTGAAGACATTCTTTACAGAGCCTCTACTGTGATTTCTCGTTCGAAATGACAAAAAATGAAAATAAATCTGCTTAATCTGCAAAATCTGCGAACTATTTTTTTTACGCAGATTTTGCACATTAAAAAATAAATAAATTTGAAAAATTTAATATTTATATTTTTTCTCTTCACAACGCTTTGTATTAAAGCTCAGATTCCTGTGCTTGATAATTACAATCAGGTTTGGAAAACGCAAAGCAACAATGCGTCAGAATCGATGCCTTTGGGCGGAGGGGATATTGGTTTGAATGTTTGGGTAGAAAAGGGAGATTTGTATTTTTATTTTTCTCGTAGCGGTACTTTCGATGAGCACAATACATTACTGAAATTAGGTCGTGTAAAAGTAGCTTTAACACCAAATCCGTTCAAGGATAATGAAGGTTTTCATCAGGAATTAGTATTGAAAGACGGTTGTATTTTGATTGCTCAGAACAATACCAAAATCAAACTTTGGGTGGATGTTTTTAAACCCATTATTCATCTGGATTTAGAAAGTAAAAATCCGGTGCAAATGACAGCTTCTTATGAAAGCTGGCGTTATAAAAACAGAGATTCAAAAGGAAAAGCAAACAATGCCAATTCTTATAAATGGGCGCCTCAGGGAGAGATTATCACGTATAAAGATTCTGTTTCGTTTGAAAACAACGGCATAAAATTTTATCACAGAAACAGGGAAAATACTGTTTTTGATGTGGCCGTAAAACAGCAAAAAATGGAATCGGTAAAAGAGCAGATGCTGAATCCTTTGGCGAATCTTACTTTTGGCGGATTCATGACCGGAAATAATCTGAAACCACACGGAACTTATACGGGAACGTATCAAAATACAGACTTTAAAGGATTTAGTCTTTCGAGTATAAAGCCTTCAAAAAAGCACTCTGTAGAACTTTATTTAAACACCAGTCAATCTGATTTGAATGTCTGGAATACTGTATTGAAAAATCAAATTTCATCTAATAAAAACACTTCAAAACAATCAGAAAAAAACACGATCAAATGGTGGAATAATTTCTGGGACCGAAGCTTTATTTATACTCAAAAAAACAATGCTGCCGCAAAAGATTCAGTGTATCAGATTGGACAAAATTATCAATTGTTTCGCTATATGTTAGGGGCCAACGCGTACGGAAAATATCCGACGAAATTCAATGGCGGACTTTTTACAGTTGATCCTGTTTTTACCAATCCTGATCTGAATTTCACACCGGACTTCAGAAATTGGGGCGGCGGAACAATGACGGCTCAAAACCAGCGATTGGTTTATTTTCCGATGATAAAAAGCGGTGATTTTGATATGATGAAATCACAGTTGGATTATTATCTGAGTTTACAAAAAAATGCTGAACTAAGAAGTAAAGTTTACTGGAAACATAACGGCGCATCATTTACGGAACAATTAGAGAATTTTGGTTTGCCAAATCCTGCTGAATACGATTGGAAACGTCCTGCAGATTACGATCCGGGAATGGAATACAATGCCTGGCTGGAATACGAATGGGACACCGTTTTTGAGTTTTGCCAAATGATGCTGCAGCAAAAAGAATATGCAGGTGAGGACATTCAAAAATACAATTTGTTTATCATAAGCTGTCTACGTTTTTTTGATGAACATTATCAATATTTAGCCAAACAAAGAGGAAGAAAAGCGTTAGATGGTAATGGTCATTTAGTACTGTATCCGGGTTCAGCAGCAGAAACCTATAAGATGACTTATAATGCAAACAGTACAATTTCGGCTTTGAAAGTAATTACAGAACAGCTTTTAAACCTTTCTTCGAAACAATTATCAAAAGAAGATCTAGGCTATGTAAAAGGTTTTCAAACCAGAATACCGCCATTAAATTATGGTGAGATTGATCATCATAAAGTATTAGTTCCGGCAAAAACATGGGAGCGAATTAATAATTCTGAGGTTCCACAATTGTATCCGGTGTATCCGTGGGGAATTTACGGTATCGGGAAACCGGATTTAGAAATAGCCCTAAATACATGGAAATACGACACAGATGCCATAAAATTCAGAAGTCATGTGGGCTGGAAACAAGACAATATTTTTGCTGCAAGATTAGGGGTAACCAATGAAGCAGCAAAATATAATATGTTGAAAATGGCCAACTCAGACAGAAGATTTCCGGCATTTTGGGGACCTGGTTTTGATTGGGTTCCCGATCATAACTGGGGTGGAGCAGGAATGATTGGCATGCAGGAAATGCTGTTACAGGAATCAAATGGAAAAATATATCTTTTTCCGGCCTGGCCAAAAGACTGGAACGTTCATTTTAAATTACATGCAACACAGAATACAACTATCGAAGCAACACTTATAAATGGCAAGTTGACAGTTTTAAAAGTGATTCCGCAAGAAAGAAAAAAAGACATTATAAATCTGTTAGGAAAATCTGAAACAGAAAAAACAAAATTAAACTAAAACCAAAATGATAAAGAAATTAGTGAGTTCTTTTGCCTTGGCAACGCTTTTGGCAGCAAATGGACAAGCACAATCTGAAAAACAAATCGTAAAAGTCGATTTTGATTTTTTCCAGAGAAGATTAGAAGAAGTGCACGATCCTAACTACGATTCGTGGGTAATTAATGATGGGAAAGAGGCAGAGAAAACCTTTAATAATGTCACTTTTAAACTAAAGGGAAATTTTACTTCAAAATGGTATAAAGTAGGTATGAATGCGCCTTTTTATAACAGATTAGGAAGTGACGGACTGGTTACGGCTGAAAATTTAGAACTAAAAATAAGCGGATTAAAAGAAGGAAAACATACACTTTTGACCTTTCATAATGCTTTTGATGTGATTACAGGAAAGACTTTTTCGCCCATCAAAATTTATGTAAACGGAAAACTTACAGAAACTATAAACGCCAGCCAAAGAGCCAATGCAAAAATTGATGCTGCGATGGCTTATATTATTTTTAACGCAGAGAAATCTAAAGATGTGATTATCCGTTTTGAAATAGATCCAGTCACAAATCCTAATGTTGTAAAACAAATTGTGATTAATGGTTTTGAAATCGATACGCCAAATTTAATGAATCAGGCACGTTCTCCTGAACCTAAAAGTAGAGATGAACATGTTGTTGTGGCAGATAAAAGGACAGTTTTAAAATGGGACTCTTCTAAAGAAGCCGTAATACATAAATTGTATTTTGGAGAAGATTCAACGGCAGTTACAAATGCAAATGAAACCTCAAAAGAGTTTAAAGGAAAATTAACCGCCAATACATTTCCAGTTACTGATCTGTATAGCGGCACTACCTATTATTGGCGTGTTGATGAAGTCGACAGCAAAGGCGATGTGACTTTGGGCAATGTATGGTCGTTTAAGCCTGCACAATTGGCTTTCAAGGGAGCTGAAGGATACGGACGTTATGCAGTAGGAGGTCGTGGCGGAAAAGTGGTGGAAGTAACGAATTTGAATGATGATGGTCCGGGAAGTTTACGCGATGCAGTAAATCAGCAAATAGGCCCAAGAACCATTGTTTTTAATATATCGGGAAACATCAAACTGGCATCCAGATTAGTAGTCAATCAGCCCTATATTACAATTGCAGGACAAACAGCTCCGGGCGAAGGAATCACACTGAGCAGAGCACCAATTGGCCTTACAGGAAATGACGGGATTGTTCGATTTTTGAAAGTGAGAATTGGCGGCGGAACGACTTTTGACGGAATGGGATTAACGGGGGCAAACTACAGTATTATCGATCACTGTTCGATAAGCTGGACAATCGATGAATCGTTTAGTTCTCGTGGCGCACATCACATTACATTACAGAGAACTTTAATTTCGGAAGCTTTAAATGTGGCCGGACATGATAAATATGAGGCTGGAAAAATGCACGGATATGCGGCAACAATTGGTGGTGATATAGGTAGTTTTCATCACAATTTACTGGCGCACAATTATGGGCGTAACTGGAGTATTGGCGGAGGTTTAAACGGAGATGGTTTTTATTCCGGCAGGGTAGATATCACCAATAATGTCGTGTACAATTGGGGACATCGTACAACTGATGGCGGAGCAAATGAAGTAAACTTTGTTAATAATTTTTACAAACCCGGAGCTTCAACCAATATTTTTGTAGCTTTAAATGCACAGCACGAAGGAGTTGGAAAAGGAATGCAGCGTTATTATTTTAACGGGAATGTAATGCCGGGTTATTTCGATGAGAAATCTCAGGAAAAAGGCAGAAAAATGACTGTGTCCAACAAAGAAATGGTTAATTATGAAACTTTCGTTGATAAACCATTTTTCCCATCGTTTGTGAACACTCAGTCGGCAAGAACAGCTTACAAAGACGTACTTTCAGATGTAGGGGCCAATCAGCCTTTCTTTGACAAACACGATAAACGAATTGTAGAAGAAACCCTAAAAGGAACTTATACGTATAAAGGAAGCAAAAGCGGTTTAGGCGGAATGATCGATAATGAAGCGGATGCAGGCGGATGGCCCAATTTTGCAACAGAAAGCCGTCCGGCAGACTGGGATACAGATCATGACGGATTACCAAACTGGTGGGAAAAAGCTTTTGGATTAAATGAAAATTCTAAAGCAGGAGATTTCTCTGATGCTAATTCTGATACTGATAAAGATGGTTTTACACAATTAGACAATTATTTAGATTGGTTAGCTACGCCGCATTATTTTGTGAATTCCGGTGCGAAAATTACTTTTTCAGCTTCTGATTATTTCAAAGGATATGAGAAAAAACCAGTGTATACTTTTTCAGAAGTAAAAAATGGAAAAGTAACTTTAAAAGGAAAAGAAGTTCAGTTTACAGCAACAAATAAAGGCTTCGCTTCATTCATCATTTCAGTAAAAGATGCAGATGGAGATTCAATGAGCAGAGTGATCAATTTCTTTGTGAAATAAAATTATAGCACGCAGATTTAGCAGATTTAAGCAGATCTACGCAGATTTTTTAATAATACAATCAAATTATAATCTGCTCAAATCTTTTTAGATCTGCGTGAAAAAATTAACGCATTGACTTAGGAAAACAGTTAAATGAAAAAACTGTTGTATTCCGCGTTTTGCTTTAGCAATCCGTGTTATCAGCGTTACAAACCACAATACTATGAACATATTCAAAATGAAAAAGCATATAATCCTATTATCGACAGTACTTTTTTCTACTTCCTTTTTAGCACAGAACAAAGGATTGGTCGCCAATTCTCAAAGCCCTTATTCTAAATTGCAAAGTGTAGGTTTAGAAGATGTAAAATGGACAAACGGTTTCTGGAAAGAACAATTTGATGTAGAAACCAAAAGCACTCTGCCTTATATGTGGGATTTGTATCATAACGATTCGATTTCGCATGCGTATAAAAACTTCGAAATTGCAGCAGGTTTAATGAAAGGGAAATTTAGCGGACCTTCTTTTCATGATGGTGATTTTTATAAGATTTTTGAGGGAATGGCGGCTACTTACGCCGTAACAAAAGATAAAAAACTGGATCAGGAAATGGATAAGGCAATTGCGCTTTTTGCCAAAGTACAGCGCAAAGACGGCTACATTCACACACCGGTTTTAATCGACGAACGCTGGGGAACTTTGGGACCTGAAGAAGTTAAAAAGCAACTGGGTTTCGAGAAATACAATATGGGACATTTGATGACCGCTGCCTGTATTCATTATCGTGCAACGGGAAAAACCAATTTCCTGAATATTGCAAAAGGCGTTGCAGATTATTTGTATGATTTCTATAAAAAAGCATCACCGGAACTGGCTCGAAATGCCATTTGTCCTTCTCATTATATGGGAATTGTCGAAATGTACAGAACCACTAAAAATCCAAAATATCTGGAACTCGCCAATAATCTGATTGATATAAGAGGAACTACAGATGACGGAACTGATGATAATCAGGACAGAGTTCCGTTCAGGCAGCAAACTACAGCAATGGGGCATGCCGTAAGAGCTAATTATCTCTATGCCGGAGTGGCTGATTTGTATGCAGAAACCGGAGAAAAAAAATTACTGGACAATCTTGAATCAATTTGGGATGATGTTACCTATCGAAAAATGTATATAACAGGCGCTTGTGGGGCTTTATATGATGGAGTTTCGCCAGACGGAACCTCTTATGATCCTACTGTGGTTCAGAAAATTCATCAGGCTTACGGAAGACCTTTTCAATTGCCAAATGCTACTGCTCATACAGAAACTTGTGCCAATATTGGAAACGTCTTATGGAACTGGAGAATGCTTCAGATTACCGGAGATGCCAAATATGCTGACATTGTAGAGCTGGCTTTATACAACAGCGTTTTATCAGGAGTAAACCTCGAAGGAGATAAATTTTGTTATAACAATCCGTTGAATGTTTCTAATGATTTGCCGTTTCAGCAGAGATGGGGAAATGAGCGCGAAGGGTATATTAAATTATCCAATTGCTGCGCGCCAAACGTTACCAGAACAGTTGCCGAAGTTGGAAATTATGCTTACAATCTTTCAAAAGAAGGTTTATATGTAAATTTATATGGAAGCAATACTTTAAATACAAAAACATTAAACGGAGAATCATTAGAAATAGAACAGCAGACCAATTATCCCTGGGACGGAAAAATAACTTTGAAAATTACAAAAGCACCAAAAGAGATGCAGACTTTTTTTCTAAGGATTCCGGGTTGGAGTCAAAATGCGTCAATTTCAATTAATAATAAAAAGAATAATGATAAAATCGTTTCCGGAACGTATTTCAAAGTAAATCAAAAATGGAAAAAAGGAGATGTTATCGAACTGAATCTTCCAATGCCGGTGGAGTTAATGCAAGCCAATCCATTAGTAGAAGAAGTTAAAAATCAGGTTGCTGTAAAAAGAGGACCACTTGTTTATTGCTTAGAATCAGATCAGCTTCCTGCAAACACAAGTGTAAACGATGTAATTTTAAATTTGAATTCTGATTTTAAAATTGATTTTGCCGAATTGAAAAACAGAAAATTTATGACAATTGAAGCCAGTTCTATAATTGCGGACAACTCCTGGAATAAAACACTTTACAAGCCAATTGCTGCTAAAGACGGAAAATCGGTAACTATAAAATTGATTCCGTATTTTGCATGGGGAAATAAAGGAAAAGGAGAGATGACTGTTTGGATGTCACACTAAAAAATACCCGAATCTTTCTCAAAGTTTGAATAACTGATAAAGATATTGAGAACATTTAAATTAAAAACCATGAAATATATTCTAGCTTTATTTTTATTAGCAACCACTTTTTTAAGCGCTCAAACCCTTGATAATCGGTTGGAATTAACCGTCGCAAAAGATGGATCCGGTGATTTTAAAACCATTCAGGAAGCCATTAATAATGTTAAGGATAATGCGGATAAACGCGTGGTGATAACAATAAAGCCCGGAGTTCATAAAGAGAAACTGGTTATTCTTCCTTCTAAAACATTCATTACTTTAAAAGGAACTGACCGTGAAAAAACGATTATTTCGTTTGATGATTACTCAGGAAAGCCACTTAGAGAAATGGATGCATCGGGCAAGAAGGAATTCGGAACTTCAACTTCTTATTCCTTTTTAATTCAGGGAAATGATTGTACACTCGAGAATCTTACTGTCGAAAATGCAGCGGGAAAAGTGGGGCAGGCGGTAGCACTTCACATCAAAAGTGATAGAGTTATAGTGAAAAACTGCAGTATTTTAGGAAATCAGGATACACTTTATTTATCAGAAGGTAATACCCGCAGCTATTTTGAAAACTGTTTTATAAACGGCACAACTGATTTTATTTTTGGTGCTGCAACAGCTTATTTTTATAAGTGTACTATCGAAAGTTTAACTAACTCCTATATTACAGCCGCTTCAACTCCTAAAGACCAGCCTTATGGTTTTGTTTTTACCGATTGCAGGCTTACAGCAAAAGACAGTACAGTTAATAAAGTATTTTTGGGAAGACCGTGGAGACCATACGCGCAAACCATTTTTATAAACACAGACTTAGGTTCGCATATTATCCCCGAAGGCTGGAATGCCTGGATTGATTCAAGATTCCCTGATAAAGATAAAACGGCTTATTATGCTGAATATGCAAGCAAAGGAGCAGCTGCCAAAAATGTGTCACAAAGAGTTTCATGGTCTCATCAGCTTAAAAAAACAGATGCAAAGAAATACAGTAGAGATTTAGTTTTTAATGGATGGAATCCGAATAAATAATAAATTGATATTTATGAAAAATTTAAAAATCGCTATAGTTACAATAAGTTCAATTTTAATTTTGAGCGCTTTTAGTTTTAAATCTAAAACAATGACAATTTATTTAATTGGAGATTCAACAGTAGCGGATTATTCGCTCGAAGAAGAGTACCAGACAAAGAAATTTCCGCAGGTAGGCTGGGGACAAATGTTTCAGCCTTTTTTTGAAAAAGACAGTCTGAAACTTGTAAAAAGCTTTTTAGGCAATGCCACTGAAGTAAAAATTGACGACAGGGCCAAAGGCGGCAGGAGCACCAGAACTTTTTTTCAGGAAGGACGCTGGGCTGCAGTTTATAAATCACTTCAAAAAGGCGATAGGGTCATGATGCAGTTTGGACACAATGATGCATCAGTCGAAAAGACAGAGCGTTATGTAAATATTGAAGGATATAAGGAGTTTTTACGTCTTTTTATCAATCAAACCAGGGAAAAAGGGGCAACACCCATACTTTTGACTCCCGTTGCCAGAAACTATCCCTGGAAAGATGGTAAATTAACAAACGTTCATGGCGAATATCCACAAGCGGTAAAAGATGTAGCAAAAGAATTAAACGTTCAATTAATAGATCTGAACGAATTGTCTATGGAATTTTTCTCTTCTAAAGGACAGGATTTTGTTACGAAAAATTACTTCATGAATCTCGAAGCTGGCGCATTTCATGCATATCCCAGCGGACAAAACGATAATACGCATTTTCAGACTGCAGGCGGTAGAGAAGTGGCAAGACTGGTTTTTAATGCCATGAAAAAAGGATAGTTTTTCCCGGAATTATTTTCTTTTGTAAAATTTAATGATTTCTAATATCGTTAAACAAAAATGTTTTTTTATACCGTAAACATCTTGCCAAATTTAATTGGTCAGAATTTACGTTTAAAAAAATAAAATTTTTTAAAAAATTGTATAGTAAGTTTTTATTAATGTTTTTAAGCGATACTGTAAGTTTTTTAGTAATTAATAAGTGTGTTTTTTACATGAAAACGAAAATAATGACTAAAGACCTATCCCGTTTAATTGATTCTGTATCAACATACAAATTATGAATTTTACGAATTAAACAGCTTATAATTACTTTTTTTGATTTTCTTTCTTTTTTTTATACAAAAGGAGTTTTTGTGTTGGATTATAGTCAAATATTCTCCTTATTTTTTCTGATACACCTATTGATTTTTTCTTTTTTTTATTAATATTGTTTTTTTAAGTGTAATTTTTTGGGATAATACTATTTTAGCAGGATAGAGCAGGACGGTTGTAATACGCAATCGTTATATTTTTGGATCAAAATTAATAAATGTGTTTTAAACATTTAATAATCGGTTTAAGATTTCTTTAAATTTTGTTTATTAAAAGAAAAGCATATTAAACATGACAAACACTTAACAATTACTAACTAACCAAAAAAAACATTTATGAAACAAGCACTTATAA
The DNA here is from genome assembly GCA_900129595.1 of Flavobacterium frigidimaris. Lineage (GTDB taxonomy): Bacteria > Bacteroidota > Bacteroidia > Flavobacteriales > Flavobacteriaceae > Flavobacterium > Flavobacterium frigidimaris. The sequence continues at coordinate 46,112 of FQWG01000005.1, forward strand.
AAAGATGTAGTTTTCTTTTGTTTACATTAATGACGGTGATGGGTTATGCTCAGAACTTAACTACTTACACTGTTGTAACTGTAACAGGAACTGTTACTGACAATTTAGGAGGCCAGTTACCCGGAGTTAACGTAACTGAAAAATCCACAAAAAATACAGTAACTACAGATTTTAACGGACAGTATACGATAAAAGTAAAAACCGGAGCAACTTTGGTTTTTTCTTTCATTGGAATGAAAAAATCAGAATTACCGATAAACGGAAGAAATATTGTTAATGTGAAATTAGCAGAAGATTCTAACCAGCTTGACAATATTGTTGTTGTTGGTTACGGTACTCAAAAGAAAAGAGAACTTACAGGGGCTATTGCTACTATTAAGCCTGATGATTTAATGGATTTGCCGGTAACAAACTTATCTGACGCTTTAAAAGGACTGGTTCCTGGAGTTTCAGTTACAAGTGGTTCAGGGCGTCCCGGAGATGCTGGTAGTATTCAGATTCGTCAATCGTTTGGTTTCTCAAAGGATGGAAATTCAACCATACCTTTAATAATCATTGATGATATGATTCAGGTAGATCCTGCTAACGGTAAACCAACATTAGAACAATTCAACAGACTGGATCCTTCTGAGATTGAAAGTATCACAGTTCTTAAAGATGGTTCTGCTGCAATTTACGGTTCTCGCGCGTCACAAGGAGCGATTGTGGTAAAAACGAAACGTGGTAAAGCGGGTAAAGCAAAGTTCTCCTATAACAGTCAGTTTGCTGTGAATGATGCTGTTAGTCATAGTAAAGTATTAAACGCTTATGAGTTTGGAGTTTTTAGCAATAGATTTAATACTTCGAGAGTAGCTGCGCCAGCTGTTGTTGATCCAATTACATTATATTCCCAATCTGAACTGGAGCAAATGAAAGGTTTGAATTATAACTGGTTAGATGAAGCCTGGAAACCGGCTATTCAGCAAAAACACTCTTTCAATGTAAGCGGTGGTAATGAAGATGTTACATATTTTGCAGGTGCAACTTACCTTACTCAGGGTGCCAATTTAGGATATCAAAAATATGATAAGTGGAATTTCCGTACCGGAATCAATGCGAAAATCGCTAAGAATTTAGACTTTTCTGCTTCTGTTTCGGGAAATGTAGGAACAATTGATAAATCATTTACAAAAGCATCATCGAATATTAGTGACGGAAGTTATGGATCTGCTGCCGGTGGAGAACAGGCAGATTATGGATTCTTATTACACATGCCACAACATGTGCCTTGGGAAACAGTAGTAGATGGAAAACAATATTATATGTCGCCATTTCCTAATTCAAACAAAAACTTAGGAAGTGCAAATGCGAACACTACAATTGCAGGCTGGAACTATTTTGCCAACTTAAACAACGGTTCGCATCAAATTACTGATGATAATTCGTTTAATATAAATGCATCTTTAAGCTATAAAATAGCAGCAGTTAAAGGTTTGTCTATAAAAGGAACTTATTCCAGAACTCAAAATTCTTCTTATACAGAACAAATTCAATTGCCTTATGATTTGGCTCGAATCAGAGATTACCAGCTTTTAGACAAACACTTGGCAAGTGCTGCTAATCCTACTATTTATAATGCAACTACTAACCCAACAGGTAGTTATATTATCGATACAAACGTTAGAAATTCCAGAGTTTATTATAACAATAGTGATAGCAAAAGTACTCAGGGAGATTTCATGATTAACTACGACAGAACTTTTGGGGATCACCAAATTGGAGCTATGGTAGGAGGAGAAGCATCAGAAGTGTATAGTACAGCTACTCGTTTGGCTTATGAACAAACAGGTAAAGACTATTTGGGAGATTACCGTACTGCGGGAACATTAAGTCCTTCTAACAGTACAGCTACTAAAGTTGAAGGGGGAACTCTTTCTTATTTTGGACGTATCAATTATAGCTACAAACAAAAATATCTATTACAATTTCTTTTCCGTAGTGATGCTTCAACAAAATTTGCACCTGAAAATTATTGGGGATACTTTCCATCTGCTCAGGTGGGTTGGATCGTTTCTAAAGAAAGTTGGTTTGAAAAAGGATTACCGTGGGTTGATTTCTTAAAAGTTCGTTACTCGATTGGTAAAACAGGTAAAGATAATATTCAGCCATGGAGATGGATGCAGTTTTATGATCTTATCGTAGATAAAGGTGCTCAGTTTGGACCTGGTACTTCTAGTGGTGGTGGTGGAACAAATGGCAATGGTTTAACACCAAGAGTTAATCCTAATAGATTAGTTACCTGGGATACTTCTATAAAAAACAACGTAGGTATTGATATTAATGTGTTGAAAAACAGATTGAATTTTACATATGACTTCTACTATGATAAAAATAAAGAAATGCTAACAGATATGAGTAGTGCTGTTGGTGTGCCAATTTCTGTAGGAGGAGGATATGCTGAGGAAAATTACGGACAAATTAATGCATGGGGGTCAGAATTTAGCCTTAACTGGAGTGATAAAATAAAAAGTAATTTTAGTTACAACATAGGAATTAACTTTAGCTACAATAATAATGAAGTTAAGAGATTCCCTGACCAAGGAAATGTGCTTCCTTCTAACAATGCAACAAGAGAAGGAAGATCAGTAGGATACAATCCTGTTTGGGGATTTGCAGTATGGAAAGGAACATCTACAGGAGATGGTATTTTACGTACAGATGAAGATATTGCAAATTACTGGTCATATCTAACAGAGCGTGCAACTGCAGCAGGAGGAGTGCCAAGGTATTTAGATATTAACTCACAATCGGGAATGAGAAAAGGATCTTTGGCTTATCAGGATGTTGCAGGACAACTTAATCCTGACGGAACTGTAGCTCCGGCTGATGGTCAGATCATGAAAGACAATGACTACGTAAAATTAGCAAACAGCAGTAGAACTTACGGATTTACTACTAATTTAGGCTTTAAAGTAGAAGGGTTTTATTTCAGAAGTCAAATTTCTACTTCATGGGGAGGCGCTAACTTTGTAGATTTAGTAAACCAAGGAACTTCATCTGCACACAATATGTGGTCTCGTGAAAGCTTCTGGAATGATATGTACGCTGAAGATAATCCAAATGGTAAATATCCTAACGTAGCACAGTGGGCTTATATGTCAAGTCCATCCGATTTCTGGCAATTAAATACTTTCCGTTGTTTTGTTAGACAACTGTCTGTAGGGTATGATATTCCTAAAAAAGTTTTTGCAGATACTAAAATTGCTGCCATCACATTGGGTATAACAGGAAATAACCTTTGGGATTTATACAATCCTTATCCAGATCATTATAGAAATATGTATGATAATTCTTCTGTAAATTATCCGACACTTAGAACCTGGACGCTTAATTTTAACGTATCATTCTAATCTAAATTAATCGCAATTATGAAAACACCATTTAAATATATAACATTATCACTATTGCTTGCTGCAGGCGCTGTTTCTTGTAGTGATGATTTTCTAAAAGAAAAAAAACCTTATGGTTTGTATGATGACACCTTCTACCAAACTCAGGAACGTGCACAAGCCTATGTAGACAATCAATATTATGATTTTTACAATGCATATAAATCACCAAGTGCTACAATTATTGGTTCTTATACAGATACCAATTCAAAATTAACAGAAGAATTTGGAGGTACTCAGGATCTTATCAATCCAAATAAAACGTTTATAAATTCTGCTGATGCCAGTGGTTACTATGGAGCAAAGCTAACAACGAGTATTAATAATCATCCCTATAACAGGATACGAGAATGTAATGGTTTTCTGGAAGATATTGATGTAAAAGGAGGAAACTTAGATAAAACATTTCGTGATCAGGCAAAAGGACAAATGTATTACATGCGTGCCATGCAGTACTTTGATTTGATGCGTGTTTATGGTGGAGTACCAATTGTTACTACTGTTCAGACAGCATCAGCTAATGATCCGTCTATTCAGCTGCCAAGAGCAAAAGTTTCTGAGGTTGTGGCCCAAATTGTAAAAGATTTAGACATGGCTGCAAGTTTATTACCAGGCAACTGGGGTTCTGGGGCTTACGGACGTTTTACAAGGGGAGCAGCTTTGGCGCAAAAATCGCGAGTACTTTTAACATTTGCAAGTCCGTTATTCAATAAAAACTGGGATGGCTCAAATGAGCGTTGGGATGCCGCTTTAAAAGCAGGATTAGAAGCAGAAGCTCAATTGACACAAGACGGATACGGATTATATGGTAACTCGGCAAAACAATGGGAATCAATGTTTTTGATTGATAATGCTTTTTGTTCAGAGGCGATCACTGTTCAGCTTTGCGGAACAGGTATTTTGCCTGCCGTAGTTAACAATTCATGGGAAAAAGGAATTCGTTTATTGAGTTTAGGCGGGACAGGTGGAGGAGTAGCTGCACCTAAGGAAATGATCGATTTGTTTCCAATGAAAGATGGATCAAGACCTACTGCTGCAAACGGATACAATGATTTTACATTCTTTTTAAACAGAGACCCGAGATTTTACAGAACATTTACTTTCTCCGGTGCTAAATGGGGATCTAAAGAAACTCCTAATTCAGTTCTTTGGGCGTACCGTTGGGTAGATAATGCGAACAAAGCAGGTTTCTCAGATGGAAATACCGCAATATCAAGTCCGGCATTTGTTAGAAAAATGACCAATACCGCAGCTAGTAAAGAAACTAACTTCCAATATTCAGGAACAGACATCTTCGAATATCGTTATGCAGAGTTATTATTGAATATTGCTGAATGTTATGCTGCATTAGGGCAAACAGGAAATACGATAGCATATTTAGGAAAAATTAGAAACCGTGTGGGTATTCCTTCTGCAAATAATTACGGAATAGGGACATTAGCAGATAAATATAAAGCAATAGAAGCCGTTTTATATGAGCGTAGAGTAGAATTGGCGTACGAAGGAAAACGTTTCTGGGATGTTCAAAGATGGATGCTTTATGACAATGAGGCGCTTCCAGGTGTATCTGCGGGAACTGTTAGTAAATTAGGCTTGACCCCAATTAACGGAACAAAACGTACAGGAAACTTTTTACAGTTCAAAAATACTGCAGCATCTTCAACGACAGATCCTTTATTGGCTGCTCGTGCAAGTATTGTAGCAGATCCGGATGCAGCTAATTTTGATGCGCAGCTAACAACTTTAGCCGCTTTTTATAATACTAACTTTACACGTACCCAACTAATTACACCAATGGATAATTTTAACGGAGGCGCTGTGAACATTAAATTCAATCCTAACTATTATATTAATGGTCTTAATACGACTGCTTTAACTTCAAACCCTTGGTTATTGCAAACGATAGGATGGAATGATAATTTTGGAGGATTGGGAACCTACAATTATCAAGAATAATATTTATTCAAAAAAGATCATATATCAAGCTTTTCACCTGTATTCTCATCAAAAGATACAGGTGATTTGTTTAAAAAGAAATACCAAAAGTAAAAATTAACATGAAAAATTCCGTATTATTTATCGCAACCCTGCTTTTTTTAGGAAGTGCAAAGTGTTTCGCTCAATATCCAAAACTAAGTAAAGAAGTTCAGGAACAAGAAAAGGCAATAAAAGAAGAAGCTTCGAGACTTTCTGACGAAGCGTGGGAAAAAGCACTCGTGATTATCGAAGAAGAAGCCAAACATGGCAAACCTTATATTCCGTGGGCATCAAGACCAAATGATTTACCACAAGCAGAGATTCCTGCATTTCCGGGAGCCGAAGGTGGAGGAATGTTTACTTACGGTGGTCGTGGCGGAAATGTTTATACGGTAACAAGTCTGGAAGACAGAGGACCGGGAACTTTGCGCGAAGCTTGTGAAAAAGGAGGAGCAAGAATAATCGTATTTAATGTTGCCGGAATTATCAAAATCAAAAGCCCTTTAATCATTCGTGCGCCTTATATTACTATTGCAGGACAAACCGCTCCGGGTGATGGAATTTGTATTGCAGGAGAATCAGTTTGGATTGATACGCACGACGTAATTATCAGACATATGCGTTTTCGTCGTGGAGAAACTTTCGTAGGCCGTCGTGATGATGCTATTGGAGGAAATCCGGTTGGGAACATTATGATCGATCACGTATCGGCAACTTGGGGATTAGACGAGAACATGTCAATTTACAGACATATGTACAGTCCTGGTGCAGGTTATCCGGACGAAAAGAAACCTACAGTAAATATTACCATTCAAAACAGTTTATTTGGTGAAGCATTGGATACTTACAACCATGCATTCGGAAGTACTTTAGGGGGAGAAAATTGCGCCTTTGTTAGAAATATGTGGGCAAATAATGCCGGTAGAAACCCTTCGATTGGATGGAACGGAATTTTCAATTTTGTGAATAATGTTGTTTTCAACTGGTACAACAGATCAACAGATGGTGGTGATTATACAGCAAATTATAATATCATCAATAACTTTTATAAACCGGGACCAGTTACAGATTTAACGCAGCCAATTAGTTACAGAATCTTAAAACCGGAATCAGGAAGAAGCAAATTGCCTTATATGGTTTTTGGAAGAGCATATGTAAACGGAAACGTTATTAACAATAACGAAAAAGTAACCAAAGACAACTGGGATGGCGGAATTCAGATCGAAAACAAAAAAGGAGAGTTAATGTCGTATGATGAAGCCAAAGATTATTTCGCTAAAATGAAAAGCGACAGACCCTTTCCGATGCCATGGTTCAATAAATTTATGACAGCTGAAGAGTCTTATGATTTTGTACTTAAAAACGTAGGGGCAACTTTACCAATAAGAGATAAAGTAGACGAAAGAATCGTAAGAACAGTAAAAACAGGAGTTCCTGAATATGCTAAAGGATTAGAGAAAAAAACATTCTATCAATTCGAGCACAGACGTTTACCGATGGATTCTTATAAAAAAGGAATTATCACTGATATTTCGCAAGTTGGAGGATATCCGGAGTACAAAGGAAAACCTTACGTAGATACGGATAAAGACGGTATGCCGGACAAATGGGAAAAGAAACACGGATTAAATCCAAATGATGCTTCAGATGCTAAATTAGATACTGATAATGATGGTTATTCTAATATCGAAGAATATTTAAACGGAACAGATCCAAACCAAAAAACAGACTGGAAAGATTTAAGCAACAATCACGAGACATTAACAAAGTCTATACAAGAATAAGTTTTAAAAAAATTGCTTGATCTGCGTGAAAAAATAGCACGCAGATTGGGCAAATTTTATAAAAATATTATAATTCATAATAGTTAATAAAATGAAATCAATTAAAAATATAAGTGTTCTGGTAATGGTAATGGTATTTTTTACCAGCATTGCACAACAGCATTCAGATCCGGAATACATCAAAGTAACCAACGAAAGAGCGGCTAAAATTGTCGATAAATTAGGATTGAAAAATCCTGAGAAAGAAAAAGCAGTAACCGATATTGTGGCACAGCAATTCAGAGACTTAACAGCAATTCAGGATCCAAGAGATGCTGAAATCAAAAAAGTAAAAGAAGATACCGGTTTATCTAAAGAAAAGCAAAACGAAAAGATCGATAAGCTAAAATCAAAAGCAGATCAGTCTATCGAAAAATTGCACAAAGCCTATCTTAAAAAATTAGGAAAACAATTATCCGAAGATAAAATTACAGAAGTAAAAGACGGAATGACTTACGGAGTTTTACCCATTACTTATGCAGGATATCAGGATATGCTGCCTGCTTTGACAACAACACAAAAAGAATACATCTATAAAGCTCTGGTAGAAGCAAGAGAACATGCAATGGATGGTGGATCTTCTAAAGAAAAACACGGTTGGTTTGGAAAATACAAAGGAAGAATCAACAATTATTTATCTAAAGAAGGATACGATTTAAATAAAGAAAGCACCGATTGGCACAAACGTGTTGAAGAACGTGAAAAAAATAAAAGCAAAGAATAAACACAATAATGTCATTCTGACGAAGGAGGAATCACAATAGAAATTTCGTGCAGAAATTCATTATTCTTTTTTCGATATCCTTATCTGATTTCTGCTTTGTCGAAAAGACAAAGCAGATAAAGACCTCTTAGTTATCATAGCAAACCATAATTCTCATGCAAAATAATCCCTCAAATAGCATTCTAAAACGAACAATGATGATCGCTTCATTTTTTTCAGTGGTTTCATCTGCGTATGCGCAATATCCTGTAATTCCGAAACCGGTTCAGGAAAAAGCCGATGCAATTTTGGCTGATGAAGAAAAACGCTTAAGCGAAATTTGGACAGCCAATTACAATATCATTCAGGCCGAAGCCAAACAAGGAAAACCTTATTTACCGTGGGCTTCTTATCCTAAAGATTTTGTTCAGGCAGATATTCCTGCTTTTCCGGGAGCTGAAGGTGGAGGAGCTTTTACACAAGGTGGTCGTGGCGGTAAAATATTTGTAGTAACCAGTTTAGAAGACAACGGAAAAGGGACTTTTCGTGAAGCTTGTGAAGCCGTTGGAGCAAGAACAATCGTGTTTAACGTTTCAGGAATTATTCAGTTAAAAAAACGAATCAGTATGCGTGCACCGTATGTTACCATTGCAGGACAAACTGCTCCGGGTGACGGAATTTGCATTGCAGGGGAAACGTTAGAAATAGATACACACGATGTTATCATCAGACACATGCGTTTCAGACGTGGTGCAACTGAAGTAACCAGAAGAGACGATGCACTTGGAGGAAACCCAATGGGAAATATAATCGTTGATCACTGCTCTGTAAGTTGGGGATTAGACGAGAATATTTCGTTGTACAGACATCAGTTTCAAGTCAATGAAAAATCTAAATTAGAGAAATTACCGGCCTGTAATATTACCATTCAAAACACCATTTCATCAGAAGGTTTAGACACTTACAATCATGCTTTTGGAAGTACAATTGGAGGACTAAACAGTACTTTTATGAGAAATCTGTGGGCAGATAATATTTCAAGAAATGCTTCTGTGGGAATGTACGGAGATTTTAATTTCGTGAATAATGTGATTTTCAATTGGTGGAACCGCTCTGTTGACGGTGGTGATTACCGCTCGATGTTTAATATCATTAACAATTATTATAAGCCGGGACCAATAACACCGACAGATCAGCCAATTCGTTATAGAATTCTAAAACCGGAATCAGGATATATGGTGCCAAAAACATACGGAAGAGCGTATGTTGCCGGAAACTATATAGACGGTTCGCCGGAAGTTACAGCGGACAACTGGAATGGAGGTATACAATTGGAAGATATGCCTGATGAACAAAAAAAATCATATCTGGAATTAATAAAGCAACCCAAAGCCTTCTCGATGCCCAAGTTCAACATTATGACGGCAGAAGAAGCTTATGAATTTGTATTGAATAATGTGGGAGCCACTTTTCCAAAAAGAGACATTGTTGACGAAAGAATTATCAAACAAGTACGCACAGGAAAAATTGAAGTGAAGGACGGATTAGAAAATGCAATTGGTGTAGCATTTGTAAAAAGAAGATTACCGGCAGATTCTTATAAAAAAGGAATTATAACACATCCTGATCAAGTTGGCGGTTATCCGGTATACAAAGGAAAAGCCTATAAAGATTCTGATAACGATGGGATTCCGGATGCATGGGAAAAGAAATTTGGTTTAAATCCAAATGATGCTTCAGATGCCAATAAAGATACGAACGGAGATGGATATACCAATATTGAGAAATATTTTAACGGAATTGATCCAAAATCTAAAATTGACTGGACAAAAACCGAAAACAATACAGACACATTAGCTAAGTTAAAAGGATTATTGCAATAAAGTCTTAAATTTATTCCGTTAACAATACTATTTCAAATTATCCTGACAGGTTTCTAAAACCTGTTAGGTATTCAAGAATATAAATAAGAATTAATTCGAGAATATAAACAGTAAAGTTAATACTTAACTGGTTTTAGAAACCTGTTAGGATAAATCACCACAAAAAATATTTTAAAGTGAACTTCAATCAGCTAAAAAATATAATTTCCTGTCAAAAAGATAAAATCATTTTGTCTGCTTTCGCGATCCTTTTCGGCATTCATACAGGATCAGCACAAACTAATTTCCCGGATATCATAAAAACCAAAGAAGGAAAACTTTCTTTTACAGCTGATAATAAAGGAAATCTGATTCCCGATTTTTCTTATGCGGGTTACATGTCTTCTGAAAAAGCAATTCCGAATCTGGACAATAAAATTTTTGTTTCAAAACAAGAAGACGATGCTACTCAAAAAATTCAGGCAGCGATAGATTATGTAAGCAATCTTAAACCAAATAAAGCAGGTTTTCGAGGAGCAGTTCTTTTAGACAAAGGTATTTTTAAAATCAATGGAACTTTATATATTAAGAAGTCCGGCGTAGTGTTGCGTGGAAGCGGAAATACTGAAAACGGAACTGTTCTTTTAGGAACCGGATTGAAGCGGGAAGCTGTAATTCGGGTTTTAGGAATTGAGGATAAAAAAACCGGCGAAACTTTTGAATTCAATACCTCTTATACGCCACTCGGAACAAAAACAATCCAATTAAAGAATACCTCAAAATTAAAACCATCAGATGAAATTATCATCACAAAACCTTTAACGGCAAACTGGATTAAGGAATTGAAAATGGATGATTTTGGAGCAGAAACAGGTTGGATTGGCTGGAAAAAAGACGATTGGGATATTTCATGGAACAGGGTTATAACTAAAATAAATGGCAATGAAGTAACATTAAATGCTCCTTTGACAATGGCCTTGGATGATGTTTACGGAACAGCAAAAGTAACTACCTACTCATGGTCGGGACGAATTGAGCAAATCGGAATCGAAAATGTTCTAATAAAATCAACTTATGATTTGTCAAAACCAAAAGACGAAGAACACAGATGGATTGGAATTAGTATCGAAAACACAAGAAATGCTTGGGTAAAACAAGTTAATTTCAGGCATTTTGCAGGAGGTGCAGTCTCGCTGTTAAAATCGGCGCAGCAAATTACAGTTGAAGATTGTATGGCAACGGAACCAATTTCTGAAATTGGCGGCTTTAGACGACATACTTTTTATACAGAAGGCCAACAAACTTTATTTCAACGCTGTTATTCTGAACATGGTTATCATGATTTTGCGGTAGGCGGATTTGGAACAACAGGTCCAAATGTGTTTATTCAGTGTGAATCGTTTTTACCTTTCAATAATAGCGGAGCGATTGGCAGCTGGGCTACAGGAGTACTATTTGATGTTTCTTATGTAGACGGTCATTCTTTAAGTTATAACAACAGAGAGCAAAACGGCAGAGGAGCAGGCTGGACGGCTGCAAATAGCGTTATTTGGGAAACGTCAGCATCTAAAATAGAATGTTATAATCCGCCAACAGCACAAAACTGGGCTTTTGGAGTTTGGGGTGGAATTATGGCTGGTGATGGTCATTGGAAAGACGTAAACAATCACATTTCGCCAAGAAGTTTATTTTACGCACAATTAGAAAACAGATTGGATAAACTTCCTGTAGATCCTCATATTTATGACTTAGGTTCAGAACCATCTTCAAGTCCTACAGTTGAAGTAGCGCAGGAATTAACTAAAAATTCAGTTGCTCCAAAAGAAAGTTTAGTCGAATGGATTGCCGAAGTTTCAAGATTAAATCCAATAGATACAAACGCTTCAGGACTTAAAAATGCCAACGATTTAAAAATAAATTCAGAACAAAATAGCAGTTCAGAGAATAAAGTAGTTACAAAAAATGGCTGGCTTACTTATGACAATAAAGTAATTGCAGGAAATAGATTAGGCGTTCCCTGGTGGCGTGGAAGTCTGAGAGATAGTGATATTTCTAAGTCATTACCGGATGTTACAAGATTTGTTCCCGGAAGAACAGGAACTGGATTTACTGATAATATCAGCGAAGTAACACAATATTTGAGTACCAACAATATGGTCGCCTTAGAACATAATTACGGATTATGGTACGAGCGAAGAATGGACGATCACGAACGCGTTCGTCGTTTTGATGCTGATGTGTGGCCTCCGTTTTACGAACAGCCTTTTGCCAGAAGCGGTCAGGACTTGGCTTGGGATCAGTTAAGTAAATATGACTTAACAAAATTCAATGATTGGTATTGGGATCGTTTAGCTCTTTTTGCTGATTTGGCTGAAGCCAAAGGACAACTGCTCGTGAACCAACAATATTTTCAGCATAACATTATAGAGGCAGGAGCGCATTGGTCAAGTTCACCATGGCGTTCAGCAAACAACATAAACAGTACAGGTTTTCCGGAACCGCCGCCTTATGCAGGAGACAAACGTATTTTTATGGCAGAACAGTTTTATGATATTACAAATCCTGTCAGAAGAAAATTGCACGAGGGTTTCATCCGAAAATCTCTGGAGAATTTTCAGGAGAACAGCAACGTAATTCAATTAACAAGTGCCGAATATACAGGACCGCTTCATTTTATGGAGTTTTGGCTGGACGAAGTTCAAAAATGGAAAGACCAAACCGGTAAAAAAGCAATTATTGGTTTAAGTGCTACAAAAGATGTTCAGGACGCTATTTTAAACGATTCAAAAAGAATCAAAACGGTAGACTTAATTGATATTCGTTATTGGTATTATAAAGAAGACGGAACAGCGTACGCACCACAAGGCGGCGTAAACTTAGCACCGAGACAACATGCCAGAAAACTAAAAACCGGAAAAGAAACAGACGATCAGGTATATCGTGCAGTTCGTGAATACCGCGAAAAATATCCTGAAAAAATAATTCTGTATTCAACAGATGGATCTTCACGATTTGGCTGGCCGGCATTAATGGCAGGAGCTTCTTTACCTAATATTCCAAAAGTTGAACTTCCACAATTTTATTCGGCTTTAGCTGATATGAAATGGGTAGACGGAAATACGTTTTCAGACCCAGTATGGAAATTAGAAAATAAAGGAAAAAGTTATCTTTTTTATGCGAAGAACCCACAGGATATTTCAATCGATTTGTCTGATTACAAAGGTACTTTCGAAGTATATGAAATTAATGCTACAAAGGGAACTTTCATTAAAAAAGCAAATATAAACGGAGGAAAACAAGTAAGAATTCCACAAGCCGAAATCAAAGAAAAAGTACTTTTCATAGTAAAAAAATAAAAGAGTTGTTAGCCACGAATTCACGAATTATTTATAATCATATTCAAATAAAAATCAGTGAATTCGTGGCCGACAAACACCAAAAAATATAATTTCAAAAACAAACCAAAATGAATCTGAAAATTAAATATTTATACGCCCTAAGTATATGCTTTTTGTTGACAGCACAAATCGGACATTCTCAATCTAAAAGTCTGCCTCAGCTTAAAGTTTCAAAAAATCAGCATTATTTCGTAACCGGAGATGAAAAGCCATTTTTCTGGCTAGGAGATACAGGATGGCTGACATTCGGGAAATTAGACAGAGCAGGAATCGATAAATACTTTAAAGACAGAAAAGATAAAGGTTTTAATGTAGTGCAGGTGATGGTGTTGCATACTTTGAATGTGACCAATGTTTATGGCGATATGGCTTTAATTAGCGAAGATGTTTCAAAGCCTTTGATCACCGGAGGAAATAACTTCAAGAATCCGCAAGAATACGATTATTGGGATCATGTAGATTATACTTTAGATGTGGCTCAGAAAAATGGTATTTACGTTGCGATGGTTCCGGTTTGGGGAACCAACGTTTCTAAGGGAAACAAAGTCAGCAAAGCGCAAGCTACAGAATACGCGCAGTTTTTAGCCAATCGTTATAAAAACAGAACCAACATTATCTGGTTAAACGGAGGTGATACACACGGAAATGAATTTATGGACATCTGGAACGCAATCGGAAGTACCTTAAAAACAAGTAATCCCGATCAGTTAGTAACATTTCACCCTTTTGGCAGAACAGATTCTTCTGAAAATTATCACAATGCAAAATGGCTGGATTTCAACATGTTTCAGTCAGGACACCGTCGTTACGATCAGGACACTTTGCCTAATAGTTTCAAAGAAGACAACTACAAATTTGTTCAGAGAGATTTAACTTTAAAACCAATAAAACCTACACTTGACGGAGAACCGTCTTACGAAGGAATTCCGCATGGTTTACACGATACTTTACAACCAAAATGGACGGATAACGATGTAAGACGTTACGGCTATTGGTCTGTTTTTGCAGGTGCTGCAGGATATACTTATGGACACAATGCTGTAATGCAAATGTTTAGAAAAGGTGATAAGCCAGCCTACGGAAATAAAGAATTGTGGACCTCTGCCATTAATGCGCCCGGAGCAAAACAAATGGTGCACATTAAGAAACTCATGTTAGCTTTTCCTTATTTAGAAAGAGTTCCGGATCAGTCCTTAATTGCCAATCAAGGTGAAAAATACGATTATCTAGTGGCAACCAGAGCAAATAATTATGCACTGATTTACACATATACCGGCAGAAAAATAGCCGTGAATATGGGCAAAATTAGAGGAGATAAAATAACTGCAAGCTGGTATAATCCAAGAAACGGAAAAGAGACTAAAATCGGAATTATAGACAATACAGGAACAAAGGAATTTCAGCCTTCAGGAGATAAAAAAGACGGTAATGACTGGGTTTTGATTTTAAGATCGAACTAGTAATTAATGATAAGTAAAAAGTGATTAATCAGATTAATTCGTGGCATTTAGCGCGTTTTAAATATTTCACGCAGATTTAAGCAGCTGCTACAGATTTTTTGATTATCAATCTGCCAAATCTGCGTGAAACCAAAAACAGAAACTATGAAAATCAAAAATATATTAATAATACTCTGCTTCATAACAGGACTTAACACCGCTTTCGCAAACGACGGCTGGTTAAACATCCTAAACGAAGGAGGAAATAATAAAGGAATAAAGTGTACCCAAGCCATTCAGAATGCAGTTGAAAAAGCTTCTAAAAATGGAGGAGGAACCATCTTTTTTCCTGCCGGAGAATATCTGACAGGCCCTATAAAACTAAAAAGCAACATCACGATTCATCTAGATTCAGGCGCACTTTTGAAATTCTCAGACAATTTTGATGATTATTTGCCTTATGTAGAAATGCGTTACGAAGGAATTGTAATGCAATCTTTTTCACCTTTATTTTATGCCAAAGATGTAGAGAACATCACCATTAAAGGAAGAGGAGTAATCGACGGTCAGGGAAAAGCATGGTGGAATGAAGTATACCGAATTGAAACTGCAAAAGGACCAATTCCGTTAACGAAATATCAAAAAATGTGGGAAGAGCAAAACAAAGGAATTGTCTATTCTGATTATTACAAAAGAACAATTGACAAGAAATTTTTCAGACCTTCTTTCTTTCAAGCGTATAATTGTAAAAACATATTAATCGAAGGGGTTACATTTCAGAATTCACCTTTCTGGACCATAAATCCTGAGTTTTGTGATAATGTAACGGTTACAGGAATTTCAATTTTCAATCCGCATTCACCAAATACAGACGGAATTAATCCGTCTTCTTGTAAAAATGTTCACATTTCGAATTGCCATATCAGTGTGGGCGATGATTGTATCACCATTAAATCCGGCAGAGATGCAGACGGCCGTAAATACAACCGACCAACAGAGAATGTTACAATTACCAATTGTACGATGTTAAGTGGTCACGGTGGAGTAGTTATCGGGAGCGAAATGTCGGGCGGAATTAAAAAAGTGACGATTTCAAATTGTGTTTTTGACGGAACTGACCGCGGCATCCGTATCAAAGCGGCTCGTGGTCGTGGAGGAGTTGTAGAAGATATTCGTGTCGACAATATTGTAATGAAAAACATAAAAGAAGAAGCCATTGTATTGAGCCTTTTCTATGATAAAGATACCAAAGTAGAACCCGTAACTGAGAAAACCCCTATTTTCAGAAATATTCACATGAGTAATATTACGGGTTCGAATGTAAACAAAGCGGGGCAAATTTTAGGAATTACCGAAATGCCAATTCAAAATGTTACTTTTTCCAATATTAATATGGACGGAAAAGAAGGTTTTACGGTAAGCACAGCAACAGATGTTGAATTTCATGATGTAAAAGTAAACGCGTCAATTGGCTCTTCTTTTAAAATATCCGATTCAAAAAACATTATTTTAGACAATGTAGGTTCATCAACACCAATCAAAGGAGTTCCGGTGATCAAACTTGATAATGTTTCGAATATGATGATCAATAATAATTTCCCGTTTAATGCAACTGACATTTTTATCGAAGCAAACGGAAAAGAAACTAAGAATGTTTTTGTAAAAAATAATGTTTTTAACAACGTTACAACAGCCGTTAAAAAAGGAGCAGCCTTAGATAAAAAAGCAATTATAGAATAAAATTGATGAGTCAACTTTGTCTAGGTTCAAAACTTTGACAAAGTTTAAAAGAAACACAACATGAAAAAAATAGTCATCATCATAACCTTTTTCGTTATTGCGATTAGTTATTCGCAGAAAAAGAAAGACATTTATCTTTTTACATCGTTCAGGGAACCGGCAACAGAAGGTTTATATTTAGCCTACAGTGAAGACGGTTACAATTGGAAAGGTCTTGAAGGATCGTTTTTGAAACCCGAAATTGGTGCCAGCAAAATAATGCGTGATCCATCGATTACAAAAGGCGCAGACGGAACCTACCATATGGTTTGGACAACGGACTGGAAAGGCGGAAACGGTTTTGGATACGCGAGTTCTAAAGATTTGATTCATTGGTCAAAACAGGAATACATTCCGGTGATGAAAAATGAACCGGAAGTAATAAACGTTTGGGCACCGGAAATTTTCTATGATGATGTCAAAAAAGAATACATTATTATTTGGGCATCTACAATTCCATTCCGATTTGAAAAAGGAGTAGAAGAAGAAAAAAACAACCACAGAATGTATTATGTGACGACCAAAGATTTTAAAACTTTCTCAGATACAAAATTATACTACGAACCAGGCTTTAGCGTAATCGATTGTGTGATTGTAAAAAAAGGCAAAAAAGATTATGTTTTGGTTTTGAAAGACAATACAAGGCCAATGCGCAATATAAAAGTAGCTTTTGGTAAATCACCTTTAGGACCATTCAATAAAAGTTCAGAACCCCTGACAGAGTATTTATCAGAAGGGCCAACGGTGGTAAAAGTGGGTAAAAAATGGCTGTTGTATTACGATAATTACGGCTCAAAAAATTATAAAGCTTTGAGTACCTCAGATTTTGTTCATTTTGAAGATGTTTCCTCAAAAATAAGCCTTCCCGAAGGACACAAACACGGAACGATCACCACAATCTCTGAACAAGTTTTAAAAGGATTAGTTGAAAAGAAATAGTTAGAAAATAAAATTTCACGCAGATTTAAATTTATCTGCGAGAATCAGCCACAACTGTAGAATCTGCGTGAAACAAAAACATAAAAATAATGATTGCTTTCCAAAACATAAAAACCAACCTCTTAACTACAGCCACAATTCTATTGATTGGTACCGCTGTACATGCACAAAACGACACCGTGCGTTATGTGGGTAAAACACTTTCAAATGTCGATTATCATCACGGTCAGTTAAGTCCGGCAATTGGAGTTCACGCTACACAAATTATGCGTGCAAGCCGCGAGCATCCTGAAAAAGCAGATGGTTTTGGCTGGACATACAATCATCAGCCAACGATGGCGTATTGGAATAATAGCTTTTATCTTCAATACCTTAGTGATCCTGCAGGAGAACATATTCCGCCAAGCCAGACATTCATCATGACTTCAAAAGATGGTGTGAGCTGGAAAATGCCAAAAGTAATTTTTCCTATTTACCACATTCCCGATGGATGGAAAAAAGAGGGAGTAGAAGGCGTTGCCAAAAACCTGGATGCCATTATGCACCAAAGAATGGGTTTTTATACCTCAAAAGACAAACGACTTTTTGCTCTTGCATACTACGGAATTGCAATGGATGAAAAAGACGATCCGAATGACGGAAAAGGAATTGGACGTGTAATTCGTGAAATCAAAAAAGATGGAAGTTTTGGAGAAATTTATTTCATTAGATACAATAAATCATGGGACAAATCAAAATCAGCTTTTCCCTTTTATACACAGGCCAAAGACAAAGGTTTGAAAAAAGCCTGCGAAGAAATTCTTTCAGATCCTTTGATTTTACAACAATGGGTTGAAGAAGCGGACAGAGATGACGAATTAATTCCGTTAAAGAAACCGTATAAAGCCCTTAGCTCTTATCATTTGCCTAACGGAGATGTAGTGGGTTTATGGAAACATGCCTTAACTTCGATAAGCAAAGACGGCGGAAAATCCTGGGAATATATGCCGGTGCGTGCTCCCGGTTTTGTAAACAGCAATGCTAAAATCTGGGGACAAAAAACATCAGACAATCGTTATGCGACGGTTTATAATCCGTCAGAATACCGTTGGCCGTTGGCAATTTCAACCAGTGATGATGGATTAAATTATAAGGATTTATTATTGGTTCACGGCGAGATAAGCCCAATGCGTTATGGAGGAAACTACAAATCTGCAGGCCCACAATATGTAAGGGGAATTTCAGAAGGCGACGGAACTCCGCTAGACGGAAAACTTTGGGTTAGTTACAGCGTAAACAAAGAAGATATTTGGGTAGCGTCGATTCCTGTTCCGGTAGTTTCTAAAGTTACCGAAGATGTAAATGATACGTTTAGCGAGCTTCCTGACGGGCAAGAATTAAAACTGTGGAATACCTATGATTTATCCTGGGCTTCAACCAAAATAGAAAAGAAAGCTGATGGTAAAAAATGGCTGACTTTAAGAGATCAGGATTATTTTGATTATTCCCGTGCAGAGCGTGTTATTCCGTTTTCCGAAAAAATGGAAGTAACTTTTACCGTTAAACCGGAACAAAACAATCATGGTCTGTTACAGATTGAATTTCAAAACAAACAAGGATCACCAGCTGTAAGACTGACTTTTGATTCAGATGGACAATTGAAAACAAAAACCGGAGCCCGTTTTAATACCATCGCAAAATACGAAGCCGG
Source organism: Flavobacterium frigidimaris (assembly GCA_900129595.1). Taxonomy (GTDB): domain Bacteria; phylum Bacteroidota; class Bacteroidia; order Flavobacteriales; family Flavobacteriaceae; genus Flavobacterium; species Flavobacterium frigidimaris. The sequence continues at coordinate 65,150 of FQWG01000005.1, forward strand.
AAAAGAATACAAAGTAAACGTGAAACTGAATGTTAAAACACGTTCCTATACCATAAAAGTAAACAACGAAAAAGAATCAACGAGAATTTTTTATGCTCCCGTAGATGGTTTTGAGCGTATTATGTTCCGCACAGGAGAACAAAGATATACGCCCAATCCGGACACAGCACCGGACACAGATGATTATGATGATCTGCCGCAAACCGGAAAATTAATTCCTGAAGCGGTATTTAATATTCAATCGTTGATTACGAAGAAATTGTAAAAAATTAAACAGCCACTAATTCACGAATTTTTATTTAAGTTATGATTAAAAATAATTCGTGAATTCGTGGCGAAAAAGTAATCAGCATAATCTGTTAAATCTTCGTGAAATAAGCATTTTGCAGACAAAAAAATAATAATGAAGAACTTTAAAAATATAGTATTAGCTCTTGCTTTCTTTGTCACTTTTATCTCGAAAGGGCAAGTTTCCGCTGTGCATTTAACTACCGAAATGACCGTAAATCCTTTGGCAGTTACTGAAAATCAGCCGAGATTAAGCTGGCAATTGGTTTCAAAAGAATTCAATTCATCCCAAATAGGCTATCAGATTTTGGTTGCATCTTCTGAAGAAAAACTAAAAATTGATGAAGGCGATATCTGGAACAGCGGAAGGGTAAATTCAAATAAAAATTTGCAGATCACTTATGGAGGGAGCCCGTTAAAAAACCAAGCCAAATACTTCTGGAAGGTCAAAGTATGGAATCAATCAGGCAAGTTTTCTAAATGGAGTGAAACGGCATCTTTCAGAATTGCTCCTTTAGACTCAACTTTGAATCCGATCTGGATTGGAGCCATTACAAAAGCCAACAGCCACTTACCGGAAGGAAGAAATTACCATACGGCAACTTTTAACAGGCAAAAAAAGGACGCAATAATTAATGCTTCAGATTCTTTGTCACGCAGAAGTATTATGCTTCGTAAGCCATTTACGGTTGCAAAAGAAATTAAAGAAGCAGTAGTTTATATTTCAGGTCTGGGACATTACGAATTAACGATTAACGGAAAGAAAATAGGCAATAGTGAGTTCGCTCCTTTATGGACAGATTATGACAAAACGGTTAACTATAACACGTATGAATTAAGCGCTAAAGAACTGAAAAACGGCGAAAATGTAATGGGTGTTCTTCTTGGAAACGGAATGTATAATACACTTGCTGAACGATATACTAAGTTTTTTGTAAGCTTTGGTCCGCCAACTTTATTTCTGAAAATGAAAGTCGTGTACAAAGACGGTTCAGAAGATTTTATAAAGTCCGATGAAACCTGGAAATACAGCAAAAGCCCCATTACATACAATAGTCTTTTTGGAGGAGAAGATTACAACGCCAACTTAGAACAGAAAGGCTGGAACGAAGCAGGATTCAATGATTCAGATTGGAAAAAAGTAGTGGTTCAGGAAGCACCAAAAGGAGTTTTAAGAGCGCAGACAGCACCGCCAATTACAATTCAGAAACAATATAATGTTGCTTCCGTAAAAGAACTGAAACCTAATTTTTATGTGTTTAATATGGGACAAAATCTTTCGGGATTCACCACCATAAAAGTCAAAGGAAAAAAAGGTCAGACCGTTCGTGTCTGGGTGGGAGAAGGTTTAAATGATGACGGAACAATAGGGCAGGGAAGATCCGGAAAACCCTATTATTATGATTATACTTTAAAAGGAGAAGGCATAGAAGAATGGCAGCCAAAATTCAGTTATTATGGATTTCAATACGTTCAGATTGAGAATATCAATTACAAAAAAACGAAAAATGAAAATCTGCCAACCTTAGTAGATTTAAAATCAAATTTCATTTATAATTCAGCAGGAGAAGCGGGAACTTTTGAATCTTCGAATACCATTTTCAATAAAACACATGAACTGATCAACAACTCCATAAAGAGTAATTTTCAGAGTGTTTTTACAGATTGTCCGCAACGCGAGAAATTGGGTTGGTTAGAAGAAATTCATTTAAACGGTCCGGGATTAATGTTCAATTATAATCTCCAAAGTTACATTCCGTCGACCATGCAAAACATCTCAGATTCACAGAGAGAAAATGGTTTAATTCCGAGTATCGTTCCTGAATATGTTATTTTTGGAGGTGATTTTACAGATTCTCCGGAGTGGGGCGTAACAGGAGTTATTTTGCCCTGGATGTATTATCAATATTACGGAGACCCTTCCTTAATAGAGAAATATTATCCTGTAATGAAGAAATATGTTGATTATTTAACGTCTAAATCGACCAATCATATTGTGTCACACGGATTAGGCGATTGGTACGATTACGGAACGCATGCTGCCGGATATTCTAAGAATAGTCCGATTGCACTTTCGGCAACTTCTCATTATTTCTATGGAGCAAGTTTGGTGGCAAAAGCAGCAAAATTGTTGCATAAAACAGATGATATTGCTAAGTATGAAACTTTGACTTCTGAAATAAAAAATGCTTTCAATAAAGAGTTTTTCAATCCCGAAACCAAACAGTACGGAACTAACAGTCAGTTTAGTAATGCTGTTCCGGTTTTTATGGATATCGTAGAACCGCAATACAAGGCTGCAGTAATGCAAAATCTATTAGCAGATATAAAAGCAAAAGGCGACCGACTGACAACGGGTGATGTTGGAAACCGTTATTTATTTCAGACTTTGGCTCAAAATGGCGAAAACGAAACGATGTATAAAATGAACAATCATTATGATGCTCCGGGCTATGGTTTTCAGATCAAATTTGGTTTAACCACTTTAACCGAGCAATGGGATCCAAGAAAAGGAAATTCGTGGAATCATTTTATGTTGGGACAAATCGAAGAATGGTTTTATCAAAGTTTAGCCGGAATTATGGCAGATGATCAAAAACCGGGTTTCAAACACTTTTTTATTCAGCCTGAAATTGTAGGCGATATGACTTTTGTAAAAGCAACGTACCAATCTATTTACGGAACTATTGCATCGGCATGGGAAAAGAAAGACGGAAAATTAATTCTAAAAGTTGAAATTCCTGTGAATACTACTGCAACAATAAAATTACCGGTTTCAGTACAATCAGAAATAAAAATAAACGGAAAATTGGCAAAAGATTTAAATTTAGGATCAGGAAAATATACAATAGAATGTAAAATATAAATGGGCATACGGATTTTATATTTTAAATATAAAATGAAAAGTAATTCAAAAAAATAAGGAAAGAATAAAAAATCCGTGTTATCCGTGGGCCAATTTCAACAATAAGAATATGATGAATTTAACAAACATTAAATACACAATACTAGCCTCAATTTTTGCATTGACATGTTCAAATGCACAAGTTACTTCTGATGAAAATTTCAGAAAACCTGTTTCGGAAACACTCAAAAAAATCGAAACGGTTTTTCATGTTACCATTAATGACGACAGAGGTTTGTTAAAAGGAAAAGAACTTGATTATGCCGACTGGAGAATCGAACCGGGAAATCTTGCAGTTTCACTGACCAATATTCTGGCTCCGTTTGAATTGATGTATTTCAAACAACCGGACGGAACTTACATCATCAGAAAATATGAGAACCATAAAGTTTCTGTTGATAAAGGAAAAGAGCGTTTGGCCTATTTAACGACTTTATATTCGAATGTTGGCGAATGGGAAGCGCGTAAAAAAGAAATTAAAGCCTGTATGATAACATCTTTCGCATTGGACAAAGCACCGCCAATGCCCAAGTCAAAACCTATTTTGACTCCAAAAAGGATTTATAAAGATTACAGTATCGAAAATATTGGTTTAGAAATTCTGCCGGGTGTTTACGTAACGGGATCAATTTACAGACCTTATCCTTTCAATAAAAAAGCGCCAGTCATCTTAACGCCTGACGGGCATTTTGGAGATGGAAGATACAGAAAAGACGAACAATACCGTTGCGCTGTTATGGCAAAAATGGGCGCCATTGTAGTGAGTTATGATTTGTTTGCGTGGGGAGAATCATTGTTGCAATTTCCCGAAGAAACACACAGAAATAGTATTGCTTCAACTGTTCAGGTTTTAAGCGGAATCCGTTTATTAGATTATCTGGCAACGACTAAAAATGCTGATGTTTCAAAAGTAGGTGTTACCGGAGGTTCCGGTGGTGGATCACACACGATGTTTTTGGCCGCTTTAGACGATCGAATTACAGTTTCGGCTCCCGTTGTCATGGTTTCTTCGCATTTTTCAGGAGGCTGTCCTTGCGAAAGCGGACGCGGAATACATCTTTGTGGAAACGGAACCAATAATGCGGAAATCTCTGCAATGATGGCGCCAAAACCACAATTAATTGTTTCTGACGGAAAAGACTGGACGCTTGCAGTTCCGGAACTTGAATTTCCTTTTATCCAAAGAACGTACGAATTATACGGAAAGAAAGATCTGGTAGAAAATGCTCATTTTGCTAAAGAAGGACACGATTTTGGAGTTTCAAAACGTATGGCTTTGTATCCCTTTATGGCAAAATATTTAGGTTTGGATTTAAATAAAGTAAAAAACGCAAAAGGCGAAATAGATGAATCGACTTGTGTAATTGAACCCTATGATAAATTATATGTTTTTGGTAATAAAGCTGAAAATCTGCCTAAAAATGCTTTAAAAGACATCAATAAATTATATGATATGTTCGGAGAGAAAAATAACAAGATTTATGAAGTTAAGAAGTAAGATGTAAAAAAAATAGCCACGAATTCACGAATTAAATTTCTGCCACAGATTAAAACATTAGAGTGACTTTTTTACGCAGATTTGGCAGATTTTAATCAATGAAAATTCTTTAATCTGTGGCTAAATAAATTAGAGAAATTGTAATAAAAATAAAGCAAGAATTAGCGCCATTCGAGTAATTCTTGCCGAAAAAAAAATAATATGAACCTAAGAAAAAAAATAACTGTGATTTGTGCCGGAATTTTTTCGGTAACTGCAACAGCGCAGACAACAAGTGATCTAAAACTTTGGTACGATAAACCCGCTGCAATCTGGAATGAAGCTTTGCCTTTGGGCAATGGCCGTTTGGGAGCAATGGTTTTTGGAGATCCGGCTGTCGAACGTCTGCAATTGAACGAAGAAACCATTTGGGCAGGTTCACCAAACAGCAATGCACATTCGAAATCATTAAAAGCTTTGCCAGTTGTCCGACAATTAATTTTTGACGGAAAATTTGATGAAGCGCAGGAATTGGCCACACAGGATATTATGTCGCAAACCAATGACGGAATGCCATATCAGACTTTTGGAAGCGTTTATATTTCGTTTCCCGGACATCAAAAATATTCAAATTATTACAGGGATTTAGATATTGCAAATGCTACGGCAAAAGTAAAATATACCGTAAACGGAGTAGAATTTACCAGGGAAATTTTAACCTCATTTTCAGATCAGGTAATTGTGGTAAAACTTTCGGCAAGTCAGCCGGGACAAATTACAGCTAATGTTTTTATGAATAGCCCGCTTGATAAAACCGTTTCAGGAACTGAGGGTAGTCAGATTTTACTTTCGGGAACCGGAAGCAATTTTGAAGGTGTAAAAGGAAAGGTAAAGTTTCAGGGACGATTAATAGCTAAAAATAAAGGTGGAGAAGTTTCAGCAAGCAACGGAATCATCAGCATTAACAAAGCCGATGAAGTAACGTTTTTTATTTCGATCGCCACAAATTTTAAGAATTATCAGGATATAACCGAAGATGAAGTAGCCAAAAGCAAAGCCTATTTGGCTAAAGCCGAAACCAAAGATTTTGCCAGTATCAAAAAAGATCATGTTGCCTATTATCAAAAATTTTTCAACAGGGTTTCTTTTGATTTAGGCACAAATGAAGTGGCAAAGCAACCAACGAACGAAAGAATCCGGGACTTCTCTAAACAATTTGATCCGCAATTGGCGAGTTTGTATTTTCAGTTTGGTCGTTATCTTTTAATTTCAAGTTCACAACCGGGCGGACAACCTGCAAATTTGCAAGGTATCTGGAATGATATGGTTACACCGCCATGGGACAGTAAATACACGACAAACATAAATGCCGAAATGAATTACTGGCCGGCAGAAATAACGAATCTTTCAGAAATGCACGAGCCGTTTATTCAAATGGCAAAAGAATTAAGTATAACGGGAGCAGAAACAGCAAAAATGATGTACAACGCAAGTGGTTGGGTACTGCATCATAATACTGATATTTGGCGCGTAACGGCACCTGTAGATTCTGCTGCATCGGGAATGTGGCCAACAGGCGGCGCGTGGGTAAGCCAGGATCTATGGGAAAGATATTTATATACAGGAGATAAAAATTATTTAAAAGAAATTTATCCTGTTATAAAAGGTGCCGCAGATTTCTTTTTAGATTTCATGATCATCGACCCCAATACAGGTTATTTGGTTGTGGTGCCATCAAGTTCACCTGAAAATACGCATGCAGGAGGAACCGGAAAAGCGACAATTGCATCGGGGACAACAATGGACAATCAATTGATTTTTGATCTTTTTACGAATGTAATAAAAGCATCAAAAATAGTGGCACCTGATGATGCTTATACAAAAAGACTAAGTGAAGCTTTGGCTAAAATGCCTCCAATGAAAGTGGGAAAACACAGTCAGTTGCAGGAATGGCAGAACGATTGGGACAATCCGGAAGACAAACACAGACATGTTTCGCATTTGTATGGTTTGTTTCCAAGTAATCAGATCTCTCCAATAAAAACACCGGAATTATTTGAAGCGGCAAAGAATTCATTGAATTACAGAGGAGATGAATCTACGGGCTGGTCAATGGGATGGAAAGTGAATTTATGGGCCAGATTATTAGACGGAGATCACGCTTATAAATTATTGCAGGATCAGTTGCATTTGGTTACTGCAGAACAAAGAAAAGGCGGTGGAACGTATCCGAATATGCTCGATGCGCATCAGCCGTTTCAGATTGATGGTAACTTTGGCTGTACAGCCGGATTAGCCGAAATGCTGATGCAAAGTCAGGAAGACGCGATTCATTTACTTCCGGCTTTACCAGGTGTTTGGAAAAATGGAAGTATTAAAGGTCTTGTTGCAAGAGGTGGTTTTGTAATTGATATGAGCTGGAAAAACAATAAAGTTTCAACTTTAAAAATTTATTCAAAATTAGGAGGAAACTGTAGATTAAAAGTAGAGAATATACTAAAAGGAGATAAAGGAATTTCGCTTAAAAAAGCAAAAGGAGAAAACACAAATCCTTTGTTTTATGATGTTGAAGTAAAAAAGCCAATTATTGCTAAAGAAGCAAAATTGTCTAAAGTACAATTGCCAAAGTACAATGAGTATGATGTGCAGATGAAAGCGGGACAGACTTTTACTTTTTATGGCAATTAATATAAATGCGGTTAGACCTGACAGATTTTAAAAACCTGTCAGGTCTTGATGCGGTGGATTTGCGTGAGTGATGGAAGTGGAGCTCTTTTTTTGAGAGGCTTTTGCCGAACAAAAAAAAGCGGGAACGGACAGCACGCTCCGGAGTTTTTACGGAGGGGCACGCCCAAAGAATGAATTTTATAATAATAAATTAAAATATGTTACATCATTTTAAATACAAAATAATAGCTTTCATGATCCTGATTTCAACTTTAAACATAAGTTGCAAATCTGGATTAAGTCATTCTAATAAAGGAACGGCGATAATTTTGAAAAAAGAAAACTTCAAACATTACGTTGATTATTTCAACACGATGGAAGAGGAAAATTTAAAATTTGCAATTCCGAATGATAGTGCGTGGGGCTGGATGGAAAAAAATATTCCGTTGTTTGAATGTCCGCAGCAGAATTTTGAGGAGATTTATTATTTCAGATGGTGGAGTGCGCGAAAACACATTAAGAAAACACCTCAGGGATATGCAATTACAGAGTTTTTGGTAGATCGGTCGTATGCGGATCAATACAATATGATCAGTTGCGCTTTGGGGCATCACATTAATGAATTCAGATGGTTGCACAATCCGGAATATATTGAACAGGATGTACATTTATGGTTTAGGGGAAATGAGGGTAAACCGATGAAAAAGCTCAGAACTTTTAGCAGTTGGACAGCCGATGCATTGTACAATCGTTATTTAGTGAATAAAGATGATAAATTTTTGCTGGATATGTATCCGGATCTGGTTGCGGAATATGCAGCCTGGGAAGGTGACAGAAAACGTAAAGATGGTTTGTTCTGGCAGTTTGATGTAAAAGACGGAATGGAAGAATCATTAAGCGGAGCCAGAAAATTTAGAAATGCACGCCCAACGATCAACAGTTATATGTTTGGAAATGCTAAAGCTTTGGCGAATATTGCAAAGCTGAAAGGAGATCCTAAACAAGAGCATTATTTTGAAGCGAAAGCAGATACACTGCAAAAGTTAGTAGAAACAAAACTGTGGAACAGTAAAAGTGAATTCTTTGAAACCTTTACAGAAAAAGATACTTTAGCACAGGTTAGAGAAGCAATTGGATTTATTCCGTGGTATTTTAACCTGCCACAAAAAGACAAAGGTTTTGAAAAAGCGTGGGAACAGATTAAGGATGAAAAAGGATTTTCGGCACCGTTTGGATTAACCACTGCAGAACGCAGAAGTCCGCGTTTTAGATCACACGGAACCGGAACTTGTGAATGGGACGGTGCGATTTGGCCTTTTGCGAGTTCTCAGACTTTAACTGCTTTGGCGAATGTATTGAATAACTATGATCAGAATTTTGTCGCTAAGCCGGATTATTTCAAGCAAATGAACCTGTACGTAGAATCACAATATTATCGCGGAAGACCTTATTTGGGAGAATATCTTGATGAAACAACCGGATATTGGTTAATGGGAGACAGAGAACGCAGCCGTTATTACAATCACTCGACCTTTAATGATTTAATGATTACAGGATTGGTAGGTTTAAGACCAAGAGCAGATGAAAAAATAGAAGTGAATCCGTTGATTCCGCAAGACAAATGGGACTGGTTTTGTCTGGACAATGTTTTATACCACGGTAATATCATTACAATTCTTTGGGACAAAACAGGAGAAAAATATAAAAAAGGAAAAGGTTTCAGGATCTTTAAAAACGGAAAGGAAATTGCTTTTTCTGAGAGATTGGAGCGATTGGTTGCTAATTAATGTAAATTGTAGCAAAATTTAAATTACTAAAATGGCATTAGAAAGTATAATTAGCTACGAAGAATATTCAAATCTTGACTTTGAAGCATCAGAAAAAGTAGAAGCAGAAATAGAAAAACTATGCAGAGATAATATTGAGGAGTTAAAACGTTTTTGCACTGATAAACTATTTTTAGAAACAGATAAAATTAGTCTTATTTATTATTCTTTGTCTGAATGCGAAAACTATAGTTTTTGGAATGATTTTTTAACTAAAGAGTTTGCAAGGGTTTTTGAAATTGCCATAAATCAAAATAAAATGGCACAGCTGTATCCGCTTTTGGAGAATATTACAGTGGATGAAACGGATTCTTTAGATGCGGAGAAAGTGAGAGAAATATTGGTTAAAGAGCTCGATAATAAAATATTAGAAATTCGTTTTAATTCTTTGTCCTTGTTAGAATATTGGCTGGATTTTGACGGTATAGGAATCAAACAGTCCGTTATTTCAAAACTGAGAGAGAAAACAAAAGATACCAATTGGAAAATTCGCTGGAACGCCCATAACATGCTTAAGGAGAGGAATATTCTAGTTCAGGATTTAAGTTTAATGGATAAAATAAGGGGTAGATATGGCAATATTTATTCTCTGTAAAAATAAAAAGAAGTCCTGATAAAATTGATTTCTCAATCACTCATAAGACCCGGCATTTTTTTTAAAACTGTCGGGTTTAAAGCGCATAAAAAATAATACCATGAAAAAGTTTTTTTTACCTCTTACATTCATCATTATAACCCTGATTTCAATTTCGGCGAAAGCCCAAAACAAAGTCAGCGTTATTAATTTACAATGCGAAATGCTCAGCAATCCTGAAGGAATTGATGTCGTTCAACCACGATTGAGCTGGCAGATAAATGCTGGTGTAAATGATGTAGAACAAACGGGTTATCAAATTGTTGTAGCTTCTACTTTAGAGAATCTGAATGCTAATAAAGCAGATTTATGGGATAGTGGCAAAGTACAAAGTGACAAATCTGTTCATATTGTTTATAACGGAAAACGACTGGAGAACCGCCAAAATGCGTTTTGGAAAGTAATTGTCTGGACCAATAAAGGAGAAATTCAATCGGTAGAAAAAGCTCATTTTAGTATGGGAATCATGAATTATGCTGATTGGAAATCAACACGCTGGATTGGTTATGAAAAAGCTGCTGCGGGAGATAGTATTTCTCAGTATTCGAGATTATCAGCTCGTTATTTAAGAAAAGAGATCAACTTAAAGAAACAAGTCAAAAATGCGAAGGTCTATATCATGGGAATGGGTTTGTATGAGTTGTACATTAACGGAAATAAAATTGGCGATCAGGTTTTAGCTCCCGTTCCGACTGATTATACCAAAAATGTAAAATACAATGTTTTTGATGTGACTTCTCAACTAAAAGAAGGTAAAAATATGTTGGGGACGATTTTAGGAAACGGACGTTTTTTTACGATGCGTCAGGATTTTAAACCTTATAAAATTAAAACTTTTGGTTACCCTAAAATGGCGCTTCAGTTATTTGTCGAATATACAGACGGAAGCAAAGAGATTATTAGAACAGATGATACCTGGAAAGTGACCACAAATGGCCCAATCTTATCCAACAATGAATATGACGGAGAAGAATACGATGCCCGTAAAGAAATGAAAAATTGGAGCACGGTCAATTTCGATGATAAAAAGTGGCTGTTGGCAGAATATGTTCAGGAACCGGGTGGCTTTTATGAAGCGCAAATGACACCGAATATGAAAATTATGGGCGAGGTAAAACCTATTTCGATCAAACAAACGCCTAAAGGAACTTATATCTTAGATATGGGGCAAAACATGGTAGGCTGGCTGCAACTGAAAGTAAAAGGAAAAAGCGGAGATAAAATTAAGCTGAAATTTGCCGAATCATTGCAGGCAGACGGTTCTTTGTACATAGAAAATTTGCGTGATGCAAGAACTACTGATGTTTATACTTTAAAAGGCGAAGGTGAAGAAATTTGGGAACCTACTTTTGTTTTTCACGGTTTTAGATTTGTCGAGGTTTCAGGATATACAACAAAGCCAGCGTTAGATAATTTTGTTGGAAAAGTAGTGTATGACGACATTAAAACAACGGGAACTTTCGAATCATCTGACGCTGTCATGAACCAGATTTTCAAAAATGCATATTGGGGAATTAGCGGAAATTATAAAGGAATGCCAATCGATTGCCCGCAGCGAAATGAGCGTCAGCCATGGCTTGGCGACAGAACAACGGGCGCTTATGGAGAAAGTTTTTTATTCGATAATCAAACCTTGTATGTCAAATGGCTCGACGATATAAAAAATGCACAAACGGCTGACGGCGGAATTCCCGATGTCGCACCGGCTTTCTGGCGCTATTACGGTGATAATGTAACCTGGCCGGGAACTTATATCACGGTTGCCGATATGTTGTACCAGCAGTTTGGCGATCAAAAAGTAATCGAAAAACATTATTCCTCCATGAAAAAATGGGTGGTGTATATGGAACAGAATTATCTGGTGAAGGATTTAATGACCAAAGACAAATACGGAGATTGGTGCGTTCCACCGGAATCTTTAGAATTAATTCACTCCAAAGACTCAGCCAGAACAACTAATGGAGAATTAATTGCAAGTGCATTTTATTATCATTTATTGCAGAAGATGAAAAAATTTGCGGCAATTAACGGTACAAACCAGCAAGACATTCAATATTATAATTCACTTTCTGAAAGAGTGAAAACAGCCTTTAATGCGAAGTTTTTCAATGCATCAAAAAACAATTATGCAAATAATACTGTAACGGCAAATCTGCTTCCGTTGGCCTTTGGGATGGTTGCTGAAAACCTGGAGTCAAAAGTATTTGATAATATTATTCATGAAGTCGAAGTAACCTACAAAGGTCATATTAGTACCGGAGTCATTGGAACCCAGTTTTTAATGCGAACGTTATCTGAATACGGAAGACCGGATTTAAGTTATAAACTGGCATCAAACGATACGTACCCAAGTTGGGGGTATATGGCTAAAAACGGCGCGACAACCATTTGGGAATTGTGGAACGGAAATACTGCCGATCCTAAAATGAATTCGCAAAACCATGTCATGTTATTAGGCGATTTATTGATTTGGTATTATGAGAATATTGCCGGAATTAAAAGCAATCCCGAAACTCCGGGGTTCAAACAAATTATTATGAAACCGGATTTTGAAACGGACTTAACGTTTGTGAATGCTTCTTATGAATCAATTCACGGAACGATAAAAAGCAACTGGAAGAAAACTAAAAAAAGTTTGCAATGGAATATTACCATTCCGGCAAATACATCTGCCATAGTTTATTTGCCTGCAATGAATGTTTCAAGTGTATTAGTAGATAATAAGAAGCTGGATAAAACAAATTTGGCTTATACCAAAGAAAATAATAAAATTCTTTTGACATTGCCTTCAGGTTCCTATGTTGTAAATGTAAAATAGGAATATCTGAATTGTAGCGGGCATAATGCTGTTTTAGATCTTTGTCAAAGTGTAAAGCTTTGACAAAGATTTTATCATTTTTAATGGATGCTTAAATTTTCTGTCTTCAAAACTGAAAAAGTCAAGACATTTTTTAAAATTCGGGACAGTACAGGACACATCTTTAATTTTTTAGTGTCATTTTTACACTTAATAAATAATTTTGTGCGAAAAATTATTAGGAATGCATAAAAAACCAAAAAATTTAATTCAAAATAAAATCAGGAATGAAGATTATAAAACTAACATGTGTCATTTTTGGACTGCTTTTTTTAGGAAGTTGTAAACCTACATTACAAAGCAGGACGTGGAAAGAAGGAATTTTAGTAGATGAATTTATATACGATAAAGCGCCTTATCCGTCTTGTCACGCTGTAACAATTGTTGAGGCTGCAAATGGAGATTTAGTGTCATCCTGGTTTGGAGGAACGCACGAAAGAAATCCTGATGTTTGTATTTATGTAAGCATCAAACCTAAAGGAAGTGATAAATGGAGCGAAGGTGTAAAAGTCGCTGACGGTGTGATGAAAGAAGGCCCGAGATTGCCAACATGGAATCCGGTTTTATATCAGGTTCCGGGTGGAGATTTAATACTTTTCTACAAAATTGGTCCAAAACCATCTGAGTGGTGGGGTGTAATCAGAACTTCGTCTGATAACGGAAAAACATGGTCTGAAGCTGAAAAAATGCCAGAAGGTTTCTTGGGACCAATCAAAAACAAACCTGTTTTATTAAGTAACGGAACTCTATTATGCCCTTCAAGTATCGAAGGTGATGGCTGGAGACTTCGCATGGAAAGTACGCCTGATTTTGGAAAAACATGGGTCATGGGCGATACTTTATCAAGAGGAAAACAAAAAATAAATGCCATTCAGCCCAGTATTCTTTTTCATAAAGACGGAAGTATACAGGCAATTGGAAGAACAAGAAACAGAGCTATTTTTAGTACATTTTCTAAAGATAACGGAAAAACATGGTCAGACATAGAACTCATTGGTCTGCCAAATAATAACTCCGGAACGGATGCCGTAACCCTTAAAGACGGAAGACATTTATTAGTCTATAATCACGTTTTGCCTCCGGGAACAGAAGCAAAAGGGCCAAGAACACCTTTGAATGTTTCAGTTTCTAAAGACGGAATTCACTGGAATGCAGCATTAGTTCTGGAAGACTCAAAAATCAGTCAGTATTCTTATCCGTCGATGATCCAGAGTTCTGACGGGATGGTACACATCGTGTATACATGGAGAAGGGAAAAACTAAAATACGTAAAAATTGATCCAAGCAAATTAAAAACACTTCCGATCAAAAACGGAATCTGGCCTGGTGAAGAAAACAAAGTGGTAACGGCTGTAAAGGCAGAAGAAGAGTAATTTTAAAAGGATATTGCCACAGATTAAAAGATTTAAATGATTGAAAAATCTGCCAAATCTGCGTGAAAAAATTAACTCTAGCAGATTTAGCAGATTCAATTAAATTTAAAAATCATTTTAATAATTTTAATCTGTGGCCTTAAAAAATAGAGGCATGAAATCATTTCTAAAAAAACAATTATTTATCGCATTTCTTGTTGCTTTATCAACAGCATTCAACAGTTGTGCGACGGCTCAGTCATCTAATAACAAACAGCGTTATAAAGTGGCGGTTTGCGACTGGATGATTTTAAAAAGACAAAAACTGGGTTCTTTTGCTTTGGCAGCCGAAATAAAAGCTGACGGAATCGAACTGGATATGGGAGGTCTGGGAAACCGACCAACTTTTGACAGTAAACTTGGCGATCCGATCGAAAGGCAAAAATTTCTCGATAAATCCAAAGAGTTGAATGTTGGAATCAGTTCTATTGCCATGTCCGGATTTTATGCGCAGTCTTTTGCCAAGAGAGAAACCATAGTGCCAATGATCGAAGATTGTGCAAAAGCAATGAAAGACATGAAAGTAAAAGTCGCTTATCTTCCTCTAGGTACAGAAAGTGATTTGGTTAAAAATCCAGAATTGCGTCCGGTAATTATCGAAAGATTAAAATGGGCAGGAAAACAAGTCGGTAAAATTGGAGGTGTTATTGCAATCGAAACTTCATTAGACGCTACCGAAGAGAAAAAATTACTCGAAGAAATTGATTCTAAATACATTAAAAGCTCTTTCAATTTTGCAAATGCTGTAGACAACGGAAGAGACATTGTAAGCGAATTAAAGATTTTAGGCAAAAAGCATCTGGCACAAATTCATGCATCGAACACAGACAAAGTATGGTTAGAAAACGACACTGCGATTGATATGCCAAAAATAAAAACAACACTTGACGAAATGAAATGGAGCGGCTGGCTGATCGTTGAGCGTTCCAGAGACGTTACACAAGTACACAATGTAAAAGCCAATTATGGTGCAAATGTGGCTTATTTAAAACGCATATTCCAGAATTAAATAAGACACTAATTGCATACGTTTTTACGAATAGTTTTTTTTTTTTTTTTTTGATCTGCTTAAATCTGCGTGCAAAAATTTCGCGCAGATTTATTTACATACAGGCAGATTTTGCAGATTTAATTGAAATAAAATTTTCAAGAATAAAATTACAATACCATGAAATATTTAAGTTTACTTTTTTTAGGTTTTTATGTCTCTTTTGCGACAGCGCAAAATGTGACTATAGTTAGTGATTCAAAATCCCCAAGAGCCCAGTTTGGAGCAGAGAAACTCTCTGAAATTGCATCAATAAAAGGAATCAAAATGATTTCTTCTGATAAAATGCCTAAAAAATCAAAAGAGACTATAATCGTTCTTGGAGAAAAAGGAACTGATTTTTGGAAACAAAATGCAAAGAATGCTAAAATCGATGATAGTAAACTGATCCAAAAAGAAGGTTTTCAAATTCGTACCCAAAAAAATATCATTTATATTGAAGGAACTGATGCTTCCGGAGTTTTGTATGGCGCAATGGAGTTAGCAGATCGCATTAAAACTTCAGGTAAGATCCCAACCGAAATAAATATCGAAGACAGCCCTGAAATGGTTTTAAGAGGTGCTTGTATTGGTATGCAGAAAACGACCTACCTTCCGGGCAGAGACGTTTACGAATATCCGTATACACCGGAAACTTTTCCCTGGTTTTACGATAAAAAATTATGGACCAAGTATCTCGATATGATGGTCGATAACAGAATGAACTCTCTGTATTTATGGAACGGGCATCCTTTTGCTTCTTTAGTAAAACTCAAAGATTACCCGTTTGCTCTTGAAGTAAGCGAAGAAGATTTCAAAAAGAATGAAGAAATTTATAAATTCCTGACAGAAGAAGCCAATAAAAGGGGGATCTGGGTCATTCAGATGTTTTATAATATCATTGTTTCCAAGCCTTTTGCAGAGCATTATAACATTAAAACACAGGATCGTTCGCGACCAATTACGCCTTTACTTTCAGATTATACCAGAAAATCAATTGCGGCTTTTATAGAGAAATACCCAAATGTTGGTTTATTGGTTTGCCTTGGCGAAGCTATAAATACTATCGATGATGATGTTGAATGGTTTACTAAAACTATTATTCCCGGAGTTCAGGATGGCTTAAAAGCCTTGGGAAGAACAGACGAGCCGCCAATTATATTGCGTTCGCATGATACTGATGGTCCTTTGGTAATGGAAAAATCGCTTCCGTTGTACAAAAACTTATATACAGAAAGTAAATATACCGGAGAATCATTGACCACTTATACACCTGGCGGACCATGGGGAGAAACCCATAAACAGTTAAGTGCTCTAAAATCTATTCATATCGAGAATGTACATATTCTGGCCAATTTAGAGCCATTTAGATACGGTTCACCTGATTTTATCCAGAAAACGGTAAAAGCAATGCACAGTGTTCACGGTGCTAATGCATTACATTTATATCCTCAGGCATCGTATTGGGATTGGCCTTATTCAGCAGATAAAACAAAAACAGGCGAACGAATTCTTGAAATGGACCGCGACTGGATTTGGTACAAAGCCTGGGCAAGATATGCGTGGGACAGCAAAAGAGACAGAAATCAAGAGGTTAAATTCTGGGATAAAGATTTAGCGGCTAAATACGGAACAGATTTAGAAGCGGCAAATAATATTCTAAAAGCCTACGAAGAAACGGGAGAAATTGCTCCAAAAACACTAAGACGTTTCGGAATTACAGAAGGAAACCGTCAGACTTTATTATTAGGAATGTTCGAAAGCCAGTTGGTTAATCCGGCAAAATGGCGTGTGTATCCGGGATTTCATGAATCTTGCGGACCTGCCGGCGAATTGCTTTTAGAATATGCCAAAAAAGAATGGAATAAAGAACCGCATTCAGGGGAACTTCCAACTCAAATCATTGCCGAAATCACAGAACACGGCAGATTAGCTGTTGAAGCGATAGACAAAGCCGAACCTAAAGTAACGAAAGACAAAGAGGAGTTTTTACGCCTTAAAAACGATATGCATGCTTATAAAGCTTTCGCTGATTTCTTTTCAGAAAAAGTAAAAGCGGCGTTATTGGTTTTAAGATACAGTTATTCAAATGATATTTCAGATCTTGATAAAGCGCTTCCGCATTTAGAAAAAAGTATCGAATATTATGAATTATTGGTCGATCTTACAAAAGATACGTATTGGTATGCCAATAGTATGCAAACCGCACAACGCCGTATTCCGATTGGTGGAGACGACGGAAATAACAAAACATGGAAAGAATTATTACCACATTACGAACGTGAATTGGTTAATTTTAAAAGGAATTTAGGATTATTGAAATCATCAAAAGATGGCAAAATAGAAACTAAAGAAGGTAAACCGTGGCAAACTGCCGAAGTCACTTTATTAAGTGAAAGCAAAGGAACTTACGCAGTAAAAAACGGAACAAAAGTATACGGAACACCAATTTCTGAGCTTACTAAAGTGGCACCTGAATTGCAAAACCTGAAAGGAATTACATTCGACGAAACATCTCAGAATGAAAACGGGACACAGCTGAAATTCAAAAATACCAAAGCCGTAAAACTGGTTGTAGGTTATTTCAATTCAGACCAGAAGAGATTTTTGTTTCCGCCAAGTTTAGAGACAGATGCTGCCGGAAATGCACACGGTCAAGCCGAAGTGATCTTAGCGAGTGCTATGAATCTTAAAGAATTACCACGTGTAAACATTCATACCTATACCTTTCAGCCCGGAGAAAATAAACTGGATTTAGGCAAAGGAAGAGTATTGATTTTAGGATTTATAGACGCCAATCAAACCGTAACGCCACGTGATGTGGGGTATATCGATGCAGGAGAAAAAGGTGCAATAGACTGGTTGTTTTATTAATAAAATTTAGAATAAAGCATATAATTTGGGCGTGACCCTTCGGGTCGGGCTGTACGTTCCCGCTTTTTTTGAGGTGATAAAAAATCACCTCAAAAAAGAGCTCCACTGCCATCCCTCACGCAAACCAAACGTTATCCGGACCAGACAGGTTTTTTTAAAACCTGTCTGGTCTAATTAGAAAACAGCAACACAAACTAAAATTGCCTTATATCACTTATATGGTTTACTAAAAATATGAAGAAAATAGTTTTTTTTATTTTTTGTTTTTGCTCAGGTAGTTGTCTTGTTTGGAGTCAGGACAATAGTTCAGCAAAATTTCGTCAGGAAATTTCGCTGAACTCGGCTTGGGCTACGATTGTTTTAGACCAGCTTCCAAAACAAGAAGAAGCCTTTGTAAAGAATCCAAAAATCGACGCACAATGGCAGCAGGTCAATGTACCGCACAATTGGGATCAATATTATGGTTTTAGAAGAACAAAACACGGAAATTTACACGGAACTGCCTGGTATCAAAAATTATTAAAACTAGATAAATCAGCTAAAGGAAAACGACTTTTTCTGTATTTTGAAGGAGTGAGTTCCTACGCTACAGTTTGGGTAAACGGACAAAAAGCCGGAGAACACAAAGGTGGCAGAACGACTTTTACATTAGACATTACCAAACTGGTTGTTTTAGGCAAAGAAAATAAGATTTTAGTAAAAGCTGCTCATCCCTCTTTTATTGCAGATCTTCCCTGGGTTTGCGGAGGATGTTCCGGCGAATGGGGCTTTTCTGAAGGCTCTCAGCCTATGGGGATATTCAGACCGGTCTCTTTGGTTATTACCAATGACGTCAGAATAGAGCCTTTTGGTGTTCATATCTGGAATGATGCTGCAACTTCTAAAGAAAGCGCCATTCTTCATACCAGAACCGAAATCAAAAATTATGGTACTTTAAAACAAAATATAACCATAGAAAATGTCCTTTTTGATACTAACGGAAAAAAGGTAGTTTCAGTAAAAAGTAATGTTGACACTAACTCTGATGAAACAAAAGAGATAGCCCAGACACTTCCTGCGATTCCTCAGCCTAAATTGTGGTCGCCATCAAATCCATATCTGTATCAATTGGTAACTTCTGTTTATGAAAACGGAAAAAAAATAGATGAATTAAAAACACCTTACGGAATCCGTTGGGTCAGCTGGCCAGTTAGCAGAGACGGAAAAGACAATCGGTTTTTTATTAATGATGAACCTGTATTCATCAACGGAACCTGCGAATACGAACATTTAATTGGTAACAGCCATTCGTTTTCAGACGAGCAGATTCATTCCAGAATCGAGCAGATAAAAGCTGCAGGGTTTAATGCTTTTAGAGAAGCACATCAGCCCCATAATTTATTGTACCAAAAAGAATTGGATGAAAACGGGATTCTGTTTTGGAGTCAGTTTTCAGCTCATATCTGGTACGATACTCCTGAGTTCAAAGAGAACTTTAAAACCTTATTACGAGAATGGATTAAAGAACGCAGAAACAGTCCGTCAGTAGTGATGTGGGGATTGCAAAACGAAAGCACTATTCCGAAAGAGTTTGCTGAGGAATGCACTAAAATTATTCGCGAAATGGATCCCATGTCGGCTTCACAGCGTATTGTTACGACTTGTAACGGAGGAGAAGGAACAGACTGGAATGTCGTACAAAACTGGTCGGGAACTTACGGAGGCGATCCGCTAAAATACCATCTCGAAATGACCACGCAGTTATTAAATGGTGAATATGGTGCATGGCGAACAGCAGACTTACATACAGAAGGTGAATTTGACCAAAAAGGAATTCACAGCGAGAACAGGTTTTCTCAATTAATGGAAATTAAAGTCCGTGAAGCAGAGTCGGTAAAAGATAAAATTGCAGGACAATTCAATTGGCTTTTTGCTTCACACGAAAACCCCGGACGTGTTCAGAACGGAGAAGGTTTTAGGGATATCGACAAAGTAGGGCCGGTCAATTACAAAGGACTTTTTACGATCTGGGGTGAACCTCAGGATGCATATTATATGTACCGTGCCAATTATGTTTCGAACAAAACCAACCCAATGGTATACATTGTTTCTCACACCTGGCCAAGCCGTTGGGATTCGGCGGGAATAAAAAATGGAATTGATGTTTACTCGAATTGTGATGAAGTAGAGTTGTTTAATGACGTGAATCAAACCTCATTGGGCAGATTAAAAAATCCGGGCTTAGGGCAGCATTTTCAATGGAATAATGTTAATATTCAGTACAATGTTTTATATGCTGTTGGTTATGTAAAGGGTCAGGCTGTAGCCAAAGATTATATTGTTTTGAACACACTTCCGAAAGCACCAAATTTAAATGCATTATACCCTGATCAAACTAATATTTTAGAAGCAAAAAAAGGATATAATTATATTTACAGAGTAAATTGCGGAGGTTCAGAACTAAAAGATACTGCGGGAAATACCTGGCTTACAGATGCACATAAAAACGGTCAAAATACCTGGGGATCTTTATCGTGGACAGATAAATTTGAAAAACTTCCGGATTTTTATGCCAGTCAAAGAAGCACTTTTGATCCTGTAAACGGTACAAAAGATCAGGCTTTATTTCAGAGTTTCAGATACGGCGTGGATCAATTGCAGTATGAATTTCCTGCTTCAGACGGAGAATATTTGGTCGAATTATATTTCACAGAGCCGTGGTACGGAACCGGAGGAGGATTAGACTGCAAAGGCTGGCGTTTGTTTGATGTTGCAATTAACGACAATGTAGTATTAAAAGATTTTGATATTTGGTCAGAAGCCGGACACGATAAAGCATTGAAGAAAACCTTTGTGGTGAAAAGCAAAAACGGAAAGATCAATATTTCGTTTCCAAATGTAAAAGCGGGACAAGCAATTATTGCTGCCATTGCGATTGCAACCAAAAATAAGAATGCTAAGCCGGCGAACGAATCCCTAAGAAATATTCAAAATTTGGTTTTGGATGCTTCAGCTAAAAATGAGGCAAAAATAGCTTCGTGGCTCGATATTAATTCAAAACAATATTCAGATTCAGAAGTTGTTTTCACTCAGTTACCTTCAGAAGTTTTTGGAGCCGATTATTTGCAGTTTTCATCCAATTCTAAGATGAAAGGTTCTTTTACCGTCAAAGAAGATTCGGATGTATATCAGTT
Source organism: Flavobacterium frigidimaris (assembly GCA_900129595.1). Classification (GTDB taxonomy): domain Bacteria; phylum Bacteroidota; class Bacteroidia; order Flavobacteriales; family Flavobacteriaceae; genus Flavobacterium; species Flavobacterium frigidimaris. The sequence goes on from FQWG01000005.1 coordinate 86,290, forward strand.
AATTGACAATAAAATAAAAACAAAATTTGCGTGGTTATCGGATTATAAAAAATCAGAAGAAATTGCAAAGAACAGCAACAATATTGAGTTTGCCATTTTTTCAAAAAAAGTAAAAAAAGGAGAAAAAATATCGTTTGATAATGCAGCCGTTTTGAGTGCTATTATTGTAGTTCCAAATTATGATATGGGCGAAAAAGACGATTCAAGACCCGTTGTAGTCATTGAGGCAGAAAAGACAAAAGTAACCGGAACCGGAATAGAAAAAGGAAATTTCAAAAAAGCGGATTATATTGAGTTCACAAAAAAGACCAATAACAGCATTGAATTTGAAGTAAAACCCGGAGTTGCCGGAATTTATTTGATGCGTTTCCGTTTTATGAACAGAAATGAAACGCCATTAAAAGTAAAATTCAAAATGGAAGATGCTTACGGGATTTTAATGCGAAATGATACAATTGAGTTTTTTCCTTCACCAGAAAAATGGAAGGTATTAAATACGACTTCGGGAGGATATATCAATGCCGGAACGTATAAAATTACTTTGGAAGGGGAGGATTTAAAAGGATTACTTTTGGATAATTTTGAGTTTCAGTAGTTGTTGCCACAAAGGCACAAAGACACGAAAGATTTTATTGTAGAGGCGCACCGCAGTACGTCTACGTTCTAATTGTTGATACTGTGTGTTAGATGCACGAGATTACGAGTAATAAAAGAAAATAATCTCGCAAAGACGCAAAGTCGCAGAGTAAATTAAACCATATAAGTAATATAAGATAATTTAAGTTTTAGCTTAATTGACTTATATGGTTAATAAAAAAACTTTGCGCTTTTGCGGCTTTGCGAGAGAAAACTAAAGAATATGATTTTAAAGAAAATTGCAATTGCGCTTTTAGTATTGTCTTCATCAATAGCTACCGCACAACAAAAACAAGTCAGAATTGTTACCGATTTCAATAAAAATTGGAGTTTCAATTTAGGAGATCATCCAAAAGCGATTACATCTGATTTTAATGCTACAACTTGGCGAACTCTTCAATTACCGCATGATTGGAGTATCGAAGGAGCTTTTGATAAAGACAATAAAACAAAACAGGCCCAAGGGTTTTTGCCTGCAGGAAAAGGATGGTATCGTAAAGTATTTACTGTTCCTGCCAATTGGAAAAACAAATCGGTTGCTATAGAATTTGACGGTGTTTTTAAAAATAGTGAAGTATTTATTAACGGACATTCACTGGGAATGCGACCTAATGGATATATTTCATTTGGATATGACTTATCAAAATATTTGAATTTTGGCAAAGAAAATGTGATTGCCGTAAAAGTCGATAACGATGCACAACCCAATTCAAGATGGTATACAGGTTCAGGAATTTATAGAAATGTACGTTTGGTTGCTACCGAAAAACTGCACGTAGGAAAGTGGGGTACTTTTGTAACAACACCGGAAGTTTCTTCTGAAAAATCAAAAATACATTTAGAAGTTACGGTTGATAATGACAATGCGGCTTCAAAAGAGTTTAAATTGGTTACTTCAATTTTAAATGCAGAAAATAAAGAAGTGGCTAGTTTTACTTCAACAGAAAAAATAAATGCCAATACATCAGAAAAAAAGATTCATGAGTTGGTTTTGAATCAGCCAAAATTGTGGAGTACAGACAGTCCGTATTTGTATAAAGTGGTGACGAAAGTTTATGATAAATCGAAATTACTGGATAATTACGAAACACCTCTGGGTTTCCGATTTTTTAATTTTGATGCTGAAAAAGGTTTTTCATTAAACGGAAAACCAACCAAAATACATGGTGTTTGTCTGCATCATGATAATGGAGCCTTGGGCGCTGTAGAAAATATTCATGCCGTAAGAAGAAAATTGACTTTGTTGAAAGAAATGGGAGCAAATGCCATTAGAATGTCACATAATCCACATTCTCTGGAAATGATGCAACTGTGTGATGAAATGGGATTTATTGTTCAGGATGAGGCTTTTGACGTTTGGAAAAAGAAAAAAGTAACCAATGATTACCATAAAGACTGGGATGCGTGGCACAAACAGGATTTGGAAGATTTTATTAAAAGAGACCGCAACCATCCGTCAGTGATGATGTGGAGCATTGGTAACGAAATCAGGGAACAATTTGACAGCACTGGAATTGCAATTACGAGAGAATTAGCTAAGATTGTAAAATCTTTAGATACAACTCGTCCCGTAACTGCAGCTTTGACAGAGAATATCATCGAGAAGAATTTTATTTATCAATCGGGTGCTTTGGATCTTTTAGGTTTCAATTACAAACACGAAGATTACAAAGATTTTCCGGAACGTTTTAAAGGGCAGAAAATCTTAGCTTCTGAAAGTGTTTCGGCATTAGAAACACGTGGACATTATGATCTTCCGGATGGAATTAAAGCCTGGCCAACAAAACACGGCGCTCCGTTTGACGGCAATGCAGACTGGACGGTTTCGGCCTACGATCAGGTAAAATCCTATTGGGGTGCAACACACGAAGAGAACTGGAAAACCATCAAGAAACAGGATTTCATGGCGGGAACTTTTATCTGGACAGGATTCGATTATATAGGAGAACCTGACCCATATCCGTATCCGGCACGAAGTTCTTATTTCGGAATCATCGATTTAGCCGGACTTCCAAAAGATGTCTATTATATGTACCAAAGCGAATGGACTACAAAACCGGTTTTGCATATTTTCCCGCACTGGAACTGGAAAACAGGACAGGAAGTAGAGGTTTGGGCATATTATAATAATGCAGATGAAGTTGAACTATTCCTTAATGGAAAATCACTTGGGAAGAAAGCAAAACAAAATGATGATCTGCACATTTCATGGCGCGTAAAATTCGAACCGGGAACGATAAAAGCAGTTTCCAGAAAGGCTGGAAAAGTAGTTTTAGAAAAGGAAATTCATACCGCCGGAGAAGCTTCTAAAATTGATTTAAAAGCAGATAAAACGACAATAAAAAATGATACTTATGATTTGGTTTACGTAACGGTTTCTACTGTAGATAAGGATGGGAATCTGCTTCCAAACGCTAATGATTTAATTGATTTTGAAGTTTCAGGCGGAGGAAAATTAGTTGGAGTTGATAATGGATATCAAGCCAATCTGGATTCTTTTAAAGCCAATTCCTGTAAGTTGTTTAACGGTAAATGTATTGTGATCATTCAGTCGAATGGGAAGAAGGAGACTATTCAATTGAAAGCCAAGTCGGGGAGTTTGCAAGCTTCTGTGATTGAAGTTAAAGTGCAGTAAATTTATTGCTGGTAACGCCGCGAAGTTTTTCGAACCATATAAGTTATATAAGTGATTTAAGTTTTTTCTTAATGGAGTTTATATCATTTATATGGTTTGTTTTTTTTATGTTAACTTATCCAGGTTTGCCAGTTTTGAATTATTTTCCAATTACCGTTTATTTTTTTCAAATAGATGGCTCTCCCACTTCCGCAAAGGCCGGTGCAATGATAATCTAATTGAACGTAGGCGTTTTGTCGATCAAGAGAAAAAACTGGAATTGTCATCTCGTAAAACCTAAACAGTTCAGAATTTTTTCGCTTTGTTAATGCGTTTTCAACTGTGGTTGTATTCAGCTTATTAATGAGTTCTTTTTCAATTTTGAGTTGTTGAGGATTTGAATTTTGTTCTAATAGATATAAAGAATCTTTAGATGAAAAAAATACTTCATCTCCTATTTGATTATTTAATAATGACGTAATATAAATGTCTCTGGGTGGAGGTGGAGGAGTTAATCCATCCTTTCTTTTTTCAGGAATATATATATTAAGCCTTCTTAGTTCACTGCAGAACATCTTAGAGTTTTTATCTTTCGAAAATACATCCAAACTATCCTGAATTATAATTGTCTTGACAATCTCGTTGATATCCTTAATTTCTTGATTAGCAATAGTAGTCTTTGCTTTTTTGTTTTGACAACTACAAAAAGCAATAATTAGAACTAAAAATAGCGTGATTTTTTTCATGTACTTTATTAATATTACTGTATTTTACATCAAAGTAAAAGTAGAGATTTAATTTAAAAACGATACAAAGTATTTTCATGATGTCGCGATTTTGCTAACACATTTTATAGAATAAAACTTATATTAGCAGATCTAAATATATAAAAGCCGTAAAATGACCTGCACTATTTATTCGCACCAAAGTGGTTTTGAAAACATTAAAGAGACCATCTTATTGAACTTTCCAAAAGGGAATATTTCACTAAGTAAAGAAGACGAATCTGATATCATCGAATTAGAAATTAAAGAAAGCGATTCGACTCCTTCAAAAAAGATAAAAATTTTGTATCGTGAAAGAGTTGAACCTTCCTATCAAATCCCTGAAATTAATGATTCTGCTTTAACAGCTAATCTAAAAGGGCTTTATGGTTTTGTATACTCATTGCCGACCGTAAATAAAAAAGTCAAAGATTTATTTCTGCATAAAATAGAGACTTTAAATTCAGAGTTTACTATTATTCAGGAAGAAGGAGAAGTAGAAGAATTAAAAACGATAATAGCCAATATAGCAAACGAACTTGATGCTGTTTTATTTGTTCAGCCCGATGCAGTTATCAGCAAATCAGCCGGCCAGCATTTTTTAGATAAAAATTTAGATTTAATTATCGACACTGAAGGAAATTGTGGAATTGAAGATTTAGATGTCAAAATCAATTCGGTTTATTTTGATGGAGATCAGAACGAATTAGAAGAAGATCAAAAGCAAAGAAAAGAGAATAACGAAAAAATCCTCGAGGAGCATAACATCAAAATCAACAGACATTTGCCTTGCATAGAATCTGAAAACGAAACTGTAACAAGAACTCCAAAAGAAGTTGCACAGCGAGTGAGTGCTTTGGCAGTAGTAAATTTGGTGGCTTTTGGCAGTATTTCTCCGGAGGAAGCGACAGATTATTTGCAAACTTATAAACTTTGGGATTTTACAACTGAAAATGAAAAAGAATTTCTGGCGGACCCAACAGATGACAAAAAAGCAAATGAAAGCTGGAAATGCGAAGGCATCTGGGTTTTAATGTGGGCTTTGAATAAGATTGACACACTTGATTTTCCCGATGAGTTCTGCGATCTGGAAAACATTAATCCGGATGATTATCCAGTGGGACAGGATAAAGATCCTAATATTTTTATTGATTCGATCGATTCAATACGTTCTAAAAGTGAAATTTTAGATGCCAATGATTTGTATTACAGATTTAATTGGGCTTGTGTTGACGAAAGAATTAATGGTAGGCAGATAGAAGCAATTAATCCCGGAATCGTTTACGAAAGACAATATGCCTTAAACTGGCTTATCAATTATATGGAGCAGGATTGGGATCATGTTACTTGCGATACCTAAAATTTACGAATTAATTTAAAGTAAAAAGTGAATTTTACCTCAAAGACTGCAACCATCTTGTCTTAAAGTATGCTTAGAAAAAAATCTTGCAAAGTCGTAAAGACACAAAGTTTTTTCTTTTTTAAGGTTTGCGAACTTTGCGTTTATCAACGTAATATTGAGCAAAATACTTAGCGCCCTTTGGGGTAAAATTGAATCACAACACTATTAAAAACAAACATTCCCCTCCAAAAAATTGAAGCGGAATGTTCTAATTAAAAAAAAAATTCAAGTTATTATCTTTACAGACTGCATACTTGCTGCTGCATATTTTTAGAATACTCCAATATAATGGTTTCCAGGATTGTTGATTAATTTCGCTCCCTTGGTAACTGCTCCGGTAGGAATGTCAATAATATAAAGGTTTCCGTCTTTTCCAACAGGAGTAACTGCGATATATAAATCGTTTCCGTCAACAACAAAACCTTGGTATTGACCAAAATCTAAAGCCGGGTCGTAAGCAATTTCTTCTACTTTTTTAGCTGTTTTTGCATTAAGGTCAACTCTTGCTACAAATCCTTGTTCTCCTGCATCTGCATGATTATAAAGGACATAAGCAATTCCGTTTCCTGCATATCTCCAGGCATCGATATAAGATCCTTTTACTCCAAGAGCTGAATCTAAGCTAAAGTTATAAGCGTTATCGTATTGATTGTTTTGGTTGATTCTTAAGATATAAGAACCATTTTTTGTATCTCTTTGAGTGGCCTGATAAATGTTTCCATCAGTTCCTAAAAAGCTGTTAAAACTACGGAAACCACTTGTGTCGCCAAATGCTACTGTAGAAGTAATCACCTGTGGGTTTTCTAAAGAAGGATAATCAACGATTACTGACTTAGATCCCAAACGATCAAATGTTGCTTCATTTTGCCCCGTTGTTGGATTTGTTTTACGCATCCATGTACCAATGATTAATTTGTTTCCTGCTTTGTTAAGCGTTGGTGCATCTAAACGGAAAAGGTGATGTCCTTGTGCTTCTTCCTGAGCACTTAATGCAATTTCGTATTGTTTGTATGCCGAAATTAAAGTTTGTTGCATGTTCAATGATAAAACCGTTGCCAGTCCTCTGGTGTGTTTGTAGCTTTTGTCAGGGTTAGTTACAATTACCGGTGTTGCCACATTTACTGCGACACCTGTTTTATCTCCGTCAAAAAGTTTGTTCCATCTTGGTGATGTTCCTGCGTATTGCGAAATATTTACAGTAGCTCCGGATTGCGCAAAATTAGCAGCTCCGTTTACTTTGTAGGTCATAAACTCACCGCCGTTTGCACCCGTGTAAGTAATATTAAAAAGCGTACTTCCATCTACAGATGATTGTAAACGTGCAGTTCTGCTTGACTGAACAGGAGATCCTTTTCCGTAAACATCTATAGAAAAATTAGGGTTTCTTGCATCTTCTTTAGTAACAGAAAATACTTTTGTACCTCCGTTTCCGTCTCCGGGCTCAGTTTGCATCAATGCACCTGCAAGAGTGATCCAGCGACCGGGAGTTTCCGGTAATGTTGGTGCCGGATTGTCATTATTATCATTACTGCTGCAACTTGTTGTTAAGGCAAATGTGGTCAAAACCAGACCGCATGCAAACAATTTAAATGTACTTTTTTTCATATTCATGTATTTAAAAAAATTAATTATAATAGAGTATTAGAATTTATTGAGCGTATAGTTTAATTTTAAATAAAAGGCTCTTCCGGGCTTTTGAACAGCAAAATTGTCGTATACCTGTTCGTTAAGAATATTTCGGGCATCAAAACTTACTATTATTTTTTTGTTAGGGAAAGCATAACTCAATCCTAAGTCTTGTGGAAACTGAGTAGTGGTCTTATCTATTTCAAGCCACGACGTATAAAATTCGCCTACGTAACCAAAATTGTAATACAAGTTCAGTTCAGAGTTCTTTTGTAGAATATCTTTAAAGTTATACTGAACACTTCCGTTTACGGTAAAATATGGTTCGTTAGGTAATTGTTTATTGTAGTACAGCAATACATTGCCGTTATTGTCGTATTTACTTTTATACAATGAATTGAATTTTGACATGTTCATAGACACGAATAATCTTTTGTTATAAACATAATCAAATGAGGCTTCGAAGCCCAAAGACTGTGCTTTTCCAAGATTCGCAAAAGGTGTAGACTGTACAGCTTCATTCAGACGAATACTGATGGCACGTACAATTTTGTCTGTAGAATTTCTCCAGAATCCTGATCCTGAAAAAGATATTCTGTGTTGGTCAAAATCGTAAGGACCAAATTTTATTCCGGCATTTACATTTTTACTTTGTTCAGGTTTTAATTCAGAATTTCCTATTATGTTTTCCCCCGGTCTCCCGAATACTTCATCTTCAGAGGGTAATCGTATCGCTTTTTCTGCAGATAACGATACCATTGTTTTAGGGGTAACAAAATAAGAAGTTGCTAAACCGTATCCGAAAAATGAAGTGGTGTTTTTAGTCGCTTTTTCAATAATGGTGCTTTGCCCATTTTGAGAAAGGATTTCAGGTTTTATTTCATTTAATTTTTGTTCATAGAATTTACCAAAAACGTTGGTTCTTAAACGGGAATCAAATGCTTCCATTTCATAGGCTAATGAAGTAACGGTTTTTTGTAAATCACGTGTTGCCTCAAAGTTGTTCTGAAATTCCGGCTTGATCAGGTCGTTATCATTTCGGTCCACCATATAAAACATATTGCTAAACACAATCCTGTTCTTTTCATTGATATTATAGTTCAATCCCATTCGTGAAGTCAATATATTACTTGCAATGGTATTAATCGTTGGTCCGGCCTGTTGTGCCCCGTAAGTTGATAAAATAGGTTTGCCATATAATCCCAGTGCCTTTTCTCCAAACCAATTGTAAGTCCACTTTACAGTATCATTTAATGTCTCGTTTCTTTGACTATAAACGGTGTTTAACGTAAAGTCAAGTCCTTTTGCCAGGAAATTCTTTTTGGCATAATTCAAACTGATTGCGGTTGCATCTGCTTCAGTAAAGCGGCCTTTATAAGGTCTTGTCATGTATTGACCATGCTGAATCTGATTATGATCTTCAGAAACATTTACGCCTATTAAAAAGTTATCTGCCCACTTTACATCCGTAAAACCAGCCTCAAATCTTCCACCGTAGGATCTGTATCTATTCTCGAAACGTTTGGCCCTAACGTAATCGTAACGTCCGTCAGGAAGGATATTGTAAACAAATTTTCCCCAAACCTCATAATCATTATCAGAGTAATTATAAAATCCGGACCCTTTTAGTGTAAAACCTGATTTGTCGCGGTATGTAGTATTAAAATTGGACTGAACGGTATTGAAAGAACCATAAGAAACAGAGGCATTCAAGGTATTTTTAGCGCCTTTTTTCAACACTACATTTATAGCTCCACCCAAGGCGTCATCTGCCAAATGAGCAGGAGTAACACCTTTGTAAACTTCTATACGTTCGATTAATGCCGGAGGAATACTGTTTAGATTGAAAGAAGAACCGTAAGTAGAAATTGGAATCCCGTCGATAAATACCCGGATAGAATTTCCTGTCATTCCGTTTACGTTATAGTTAACACTAGAACCTAAACCACCATTTTGTCTGATTCGAACTCCTGCAGAACGATCCAGTAAATCGTTTGTTTGCAGATTTCTCGTGGCAGCTTCTTTAGTATCAATGACATTCACAGAGAAACCTTTGTACATAATCTCTTTTTTTATGGTTTTCTTTTGAATAACAACCTCTTTTAGATTTTTAGGATCATTTTTTTCTAAAGAGATATGAATAGAATGAGAAGGGCGATTCAAATGAATATTGACCGTTTTTGTTTTGGCCTCTAATGAAGAAATTTCTAAAGTATAATGTCCGTAAGCCAATCCTTCGACTTGAAACTGACCATCATTATCTGTAATTGCAAATTTTTGAGTTCCTAAAACCAGTACCGAAGCTCCGGAAGCCGTTTGATGATGCGGAAAGCTTACTTTTCCGGTAATGTTTCCATTTTGTGACCAAGCCGAAAAATTGGCAAGCAAAAGAACAAGTAATAAAAATCTCATAATAAATTTACGTATCAATAGAAACGCAAACTTATGGTATTGTTTATATTTAATCTAAATAAACAGATTAGAAAATCATTAGAATTACATTAGAAACTCTAATGTTGGAAATAAGGGGTATTTAAATCCTTATACTGATATTAGTTAAGGGATGTTTTAGAGATAAAGGAATGTTTTCTTAATTTAAAAAATTGAGATTTCTCTCCCGATAGCTCAATGTCATTAAGCTGAAATACTGTACCGAATAAATCTCACGCAAAGTCGCCAAGCCGCCAAGTTTACACCTAAAACCTTTGCGCTTTTGCGTCTTTGCGCGATTTTTTTGCTACAATTTTGCCTTAAATTTTTTGATTTTGAAGTTTTTAGACTTAACAAGTTTTCCATTGTCTGTAATCATTACACAGCTATATTCAGAATATTTTTTAAGTAAAAGCAAACCTTTTGTCTGTCCTAAAACCATAAGTGAAGTACTTAAAGCATTAGCAGTTTCTGCATTTGGACCAAACACGGACACGCTGCACAATCCTGTTGCAGGATAACCTGTTGCGGGATTTATGATATGAGAATAACGTTTTCCATCAAAAACAACAAACTTCTCATAACTTCCAGAGGTCGTTACCGCGCCATTGTTTAGAGGTACTACGGCAAATAAGGTGTCTGGATGAAACGGATTTGTCATCCCAATATTCCAGTCTTTACCACTGGGTTGTTTTCCCCAGGCGGTCATGTCTCCGGATCCGTTTACGATTCCGGCTTTGATACCTTTTGCGAGCATCATGTTTCGGCATTTATCAGTTGCATAGCCTTCTCCCAAAGCGCCGAACCCGATTTTCATTCCCTTTAATTTTAAGAATATAGTGGATTGAACGGAATCTAAAATGATATTTTTATAACCTACTTTTTCTACGGATTTTTTTATGGCTTGCGCCGAAGGCATCTCCGTCATCGACCCGTCAAATTTCCAGATTCTGTCCATAGCGGCAAAACTTACATCAAAACCGCCATTTGTAGCTTCAGAAAATTGTATGGCTCTTTGTGTTAGTTCAAAGACTTCACGATCTACTTTTACAGGTTTGATTCCCGCATTTTGATTGACCTCAGATACCTGAGAAGTAGGTTTCCAGTCTGAAATCAGGTTTTCTATTCGGGTAATTTCAGCAATGACTTCATCAATATTTTGCTCTGCTGAAAGGGAATCTTTGGCAACGATTGTAATATCAAAACGTCCGCCCATCAGTAATGTGGTTCTTTTTCTTAAGACTTGCGCATTACCCGATAAGCCGCACAGTACTACAGAAAGAAAAAGGAAAGCGTAAACTGACTTTTGAATTGACATAATTTTTTTAATACAGTTAATTGTTATAATATAGATGACAAACCAATAGTAAAAACTTTATTTTATAAGTTTGCCTGTTGCTATCGTTCAGGTGTGCAGATTTATTTTAAATTGATATTCTAAAATCTATATTCTAAAATCTAAAATAATACTTAATAACAATCCGTCAGTAGCTGACCATTTTCTCTGTAATGAGCGATACTGTTTGTTTTTCTTTCAGTACATAATTTGTCCAGAATAGCTTCTACATCTTTTTGCATGGCAAGAGAACCACAAATCATTATTATGCCGCCTTGCTGCAGTAAATGAATAAAAAAGTCGGCGTCACGTTTTATCAGGTCCATTACGTAAAAATGTTCTTTCTCGCGTGATAAAGCCAGATGAAAACTTTGAAGTTTTTGCTTTTGAATCATTTCTGTCGTAAACTTTTTATAGCCTGAAACAGTTTCAGTTTCCATTCTGAAACCGGCATACAAATGCGTTTCTATTTTAGCTTTATTCTGTTCGATCATTCCAAGGAAAGGAGCGATTCCGGTTCCGTTTGAAATTAAAGCGACTTGTGATACTTTTTTAGGAAAATGAAATGCTTTATTGTTGATAATTCCAGCCTTGATAACATTGCCCGGCACCAGACTGTTTAAGAATTCCGAACCCAGACCATGCGGATGTAATTTGACAACCAATTGGATATTTCCGGTATGTTTCCCAATAGAGTAGAGGCGTTCTCTGGTATCGTTTGCCGGATAAACAGCCAGTAGGTCTCCGGAATTGAATCGCGATTTCAAATTAGCTCTAAGCGTTAGGATAAAGGTTTGTTCGTTTTCAGAAACTAATGTTTTATCCAATACCATTATTTTTTGCAAACCTTTGGGTACGTGATTGTATAATGAAGGAGTTGTCGATAGCGGAATTTCAGTTTTGGTACTCCATAATTTTACCCATTCTACAAATTCAGAAGCCGATTTATCGTTAACCGTTTGAACGTCTAAGAAACGTTCTGCCCAATGCTGATTTTCTAATTGTTTGTCGATTTCAAATGCAAATCCGCAAAAATCCGGATACGATTTCGAACCAAAACCCACTACAGCATAATTGATTTTTTGTTGTGGTATATGTTTCTTTAAGAGAGATATAAATTTATTTCCGTTAGACGGAGCGTCTCCCAATCCGTGAGTAGAGGAGAAAACAATAAGGTGTTCAGCTTTTGGAAATACAGTAAAGCTATTCAGTTCCGTGATAAAAGCCTTTTCACCATGAGCAATCAATTGTTTGAGAACAGCATTGGCGAATCGCAATGAACTTCCGTTTTCTGAACCAACCAAAAGGATAAATTTACTTTCGCCGGCTTTGTATTTATTTTTGATACGGCTTGCTCTTCTTTTTAAGGTAATTGAAAAACCTGAATAGATAAAAAAGAGAATATTGATACTGGCAATAGCCAATATAAAAGCCCAAATTGCATTGGTTTTTCCGGTATGAAGATTAAGACTTAAATCTGCTAACTGAGCGGTCATTGCAGAACGTTTTTCTGTCACAACAGCGCCGGTAACCTGATTGACTTCGATTTCACGATCGTTTAGCTGAATGATAAAATACTCTTCAGGATCGTCTGTAAAGGGGAATTCTATTTTTTTGACATCAGACAAAAGGGTAGTTGTAAAGACAGAGACAGTTTTGCCTTTTGGAGCTGCAATTTCTGTTTTTTCCTTTTGTTTTTTTTCTTTACCCATAAAAAAGTTGAACCTTTCTAAGGATAAATATGTTCCGGTAAGTGCAATAATCAGAATTGGAATTAAAGCAAGTCGTCCTAAAACGACATGATAATACTGGCTGAAATATTCTTTGACCACTTTCGAAAAGAAATTACGTATTCCTTTTTGTCTGTTCAGAACAAGAGCAAAGCCTGAAATAGCAATCAAAACCAATAAAAAAGAGATTACACCAACAAAGAAGCGTCCTGTTTCATGTAGAAATAAGGAACGGTGGAAACCGGTAACCCATTGAATAAATTCACTTTTTTTTACTGGTTTTCCTAAAGTTTTACCTGTTTTGGCATCAATATAAGCATTGACATCATTACCCTCTTCATCAATGGCCTGTAAGGTTACAAATTGATTGTGGTCTACGCTTAGCTCTGTTATTTCAGGATATGCCTTTTTTAGTATCGGTAAAGTTTCTCCTAAAGTAATTTTATCAAAGTGCTCTATTCGATATGGGAGTGTTTTTTCCTGCATTGCATCAACTGCCAGAATAATACCGGTTGCTGAAGCTAAAATTAAAAACAAAGAAGAAAACAAAGCCAGGGCCAAGTGTGTATAACGCCAGAAAGAAAGAGTCATTGAGTGTAATCTATAGGGTAATCAAATGTAATTGAGAATTGGTTTGCCACAGGTTAAAAGGATTTATATTGATTTTTTCATTTAACCGAAAAAGAATCTTTTGCAATCTTTCTAATCTGTGGCAATTTTATTTTTAAGCGATACGATTAAATTTTGTTTAATCTCACGTATCTGATATAACCTTTTCCCTCTGTTTTATCAGCAAGACCTTCAGTTGTTAAAGGAATTTCAAGATCACTTACATAGTATTTCTGATCTTCAACAGCAGATTCAAATCTTAATTTATATCCTTTATTAATTTTAGAATCCTCAATTTCTATGGTTGTAATGCTGCGATCTCCGCCTGTAACTGACGCTCCGGTTTTGGCACTGATATCTGCAGGTTTTGAAGTTTGAAATTTATTCCACTCTTTCAGTGATTTGTACCATTTTTTATCATCGCCCATTACATAAAGTGTCTTTTCGTAATTTCCTGTTGGATTAATAAGCGAAACGACGATGTATGCTCCTTCTCCCATGTAATTTGCCATTTGCAGCATGCATTTGTATTTACTCGCTTGTGCATTTGCCTGAAAAGAGATAACAAAGATTAGTGCGCTTGTTAAAGCTATTTTAAGTATTGATTTCATATTTGAGTTATGAATTTTGAGTTATGAATTTTGAGTTGTGGATTATGAGTTGTGGATTATGAGTTGTGGGTTATAAGGCAGACTTTTAACTTCTGACTTATAACAAATAACTTATTTTAAGAATTCAATCGAAACATTGTTTTTTGTTAGGGATTCATTTTCTTTGGCCAAAGCATAAGCACTTTCGTCAAACTCTGTAGTAACGTCTTTTTTAGCGCCCACAGATACTAAATATTTCATAATCGTATCATCTTTGGCTACCATTGCAGCTTTATGTAAAGCTGTTATACCGTCTTTGTTTTTAGCATTAACATCAATATTTAAATCTGCTAATTTTTTTACCAGGTTCAGGTCGTTTTTAGCAGCTGCAAAGTGGTACAATGTACTTCCGTCTTTTTGCGGAGCACTAAGATTCAATCCTTTCTCCTGAAGTAATTTTACTTTAGCATCAAATGGGTCTTTAGCGGCGTTCGCTTCACGTCCCATTGGTCGGTAAGATTGCACTAGATAAACCCCTAAGTTGTTTCCGTCTTTGTCTTTTACATTTACGTCAGCACCTTTACTTAAAAGAATGGCAACTGCTTCAGGAGTTCCTGATTTTACTGCCGTGGTCAAAGCTGATTCTCCTTTTAGATTTTGTAAATTAATGTTTTTGGCTACAGGTAATAATTTTTCTAAAGCAGCAGTTTCTCTGGCGCCGGCAGCAATCATTACCGGAGTGTTTCCGTCTTTATTTACTTTGTTTGCATCAACACCTTTAGTTAAGAAGTAAGCAATTATTTCACCTTGTTTTGGTTTATTGGCCAAAATATGAAGCACATTTTCTCCCGATTTATTGGTCGCAGTTGGCTTGATTTTTAGTTCTTCTACCAAATATTTATAGGTTTCAAGTGTATTGGTTTCTCTTCGGGATCCTTGTGCAGCAATAAGAAGTGCGTTATCCGTATATTTTACTTTTCTATCTAATAACTTTTTCAAAAGTTCGATGTTTCCCGTTCTTGCAGCATAGTCAAAAGCAGTACTTCCGTTACTGTCAACATCTTTAAGAGACAATCCTTTAGTGGTTAGATAGTCCGTTAAAGCAAGGTTTTTATCTGCCGGAACAGCTACAAGAAGAAGGTTTGCACCATCAGTATATTTTTTCTTTGGATCAATTCCCGCTTTAAAAAAAGCTTCATATAATTTAGGATCAGCCTGACCATTAGAAGCAGCAAAAACAATTGGAGTAGTTCCGTGGCTGTCTTCCAGATTTATATCAGAACCTTTGGCAATAAGATATTCTATCAGTTCGGTATTTCCTCTGTAAGCCGCCCAATGCAGATAGATACGATTATCATGCGTCATTTTCCCTACCTCATTTCCTGGCTGGTCTAATAAAAATTTGATCGTTGCTATTGGTGCGTCATTGTTTATAGCAAGTACAGTAGGATCAAACGCATTTGCATTTGGTTCAGCCGGATTACTTCCTTTCGCAATTTCAGCCTTAACCGTATTGGTATCAGGTGCATTTTTCCAAAAGGATTGTTCTAATAAGCTATTTTTTTGTTGGGCACTAACAAATAAAGTTGCGGCTAATGCAAAAGAGATAAAAATATTCTTTTTCATATGGAGGTATTTATTGTTTAAATGGGTTTAAGAGCATTTTCTATGTTCTAAAAATTCAAATAAGACCTATAATCTATTTAGAATAATTAAAAATAACACAAATGTAAAAATTAATATTAGTAAATCAATTTATTTGGGAAAGAAAGTCCAATTTTAATGAATTTTTAAGTTTTCGAAAAGATTAAAAGACAGTGATAAAATGGCCTGTTTTTTAATTCTATTTTATATTTTAGAACATATTAAAATATAAAATAAGAAGTGGCAGAAAAGTGAAATTTTGATTTTTAGATGCTTAAAATTGAAAAAAGGAGAACTCAGTTTTTGTGATTGTTTTACTGCTAATTCTTTACTTTTTAATTGCTTCAATGATCTTTTCACGATGATGTAGTCCCCAATTAACTAAAGTTTCCGTTACCGGAAGTACCGATTTTCCATATTCTGTAATCGCATAAACTACTGTAATAGGTTTTGTTTGCTGTGTTGTTCTGGAAACCAGTAAATTGTTTTCTAATTCTTTGAGTTCTTTACTCAGCATCTTAGCCGAAATGCCGTCAATCTCGCGTTGCATTTTTTTGAAGTTAATTACCTGATGTGTTCTGTTGGTTAAAAACCGAAGAATTATCAGTTTCCATTTTCCTCCTAATACATCCAGACTATCGCGCATGGCCATAAGTTCTTCTGAACAATTGGCCTCACGAAGCGTTCCGTTATCATTGATTTTTGCCATAGTAGTTTCTTATTGGTAAGTGGTAACCTCGGGTTAACCCATAGCAAAAATAAAGTATTTGTATTTTAATTTTGTATGATAAAATAATAAAAATGAAAGCAATCGTTTTACATCAAAGTGGAGAATTTGAACTGCTGGAAGTTGATACGCCACAACCAAAAGACAATCAGATTCAGGTAAAAATAGCCGCAGCAGGTTTTAATCCGATAGATTATCAGATGACCGAAAATGCAATAGAACGTAAGTTGCTGCATTCACCAATATTGGGCAGGGAGTTCTCCGGAATTGTTGCTGCTGTTGGAGAAAACGTAACGGATTTTAGAATAGGGGATTCCGTTTTTTGTGGTTCGGGAAGTATGGGATCCAATGGTACTTATGCCGAATATATTTGTGTTCCTGCTGAAATAGTAATGCATTTGCCGCAGAGTATTTCTTTTGAACAAGGTGCAGGAATCCCTTCTGTGGGCTTAACAGCGCTTCAGTCTGTTGACAGAATGAAAGCAAATTTATCGGATACTATTTTTATAACCGGTGCTGCCGGAGGAGTAGGGAATATGCTCCTTAAAATGCTTATTCAAAAAAGATATGACAATCTTGTTGTAACGGCCGGAAATGAAAACAGTATTGCAGCATTGCTGGAAATTGGCATACAGCCAAGTCAGATTATCGATTATAGAAAAAATAATGTTTATGAAACTGCTTTGGCTTTAAATAATAAAGAGCATTTTGATTTTGCAATTGATTTGGTGGGAAATGAAATTTCAGTTGTCGCAGCCCGACTTTTAAAGACGAATGGAATTTATGTGGATGTTACCAATTTTACTACACCTGATTCCCGTGAAGCACTTTTTAGTAAAGGAGCCGCGATTCTCAATATCTCTAACTATGCGTACAGTCTGGAAAAAAGATATAATTATTATAAAAATGGACTGGCGGAATTAGCGAAACTACTGCAGGAAAATTTGATTACACCACTAAATATTGAAATAGTGGGCGGTCTGGGAGTGGCCACGGTTGCCAAAGCACACCGTATACTTCGCGAAAATAAAACGAACGGAAAGAAATTAATAATGCAAATAAACCAACTATGAAAACAATTCCGAGAAGGATCGTTACGGCAATAAAAGACGGAAAATCAATAATCGAAAGTGATGCAATTGTATCGAATGTTTCCGAACACTTTCCGGGTCTGATTATATCTGATATCTGGTCGACAGATAGTATGCCTGTAAAATTAGACGAGGAAAAAGTGATCAAAAACACCGCTTTCCCCAATACGCCCAAAAACGGTAGTTATTTCAGATACGTTCAGATTCCGCCAGACAAAGAGCTCGGAATTGAAGCCCCCGAAGGGCAGCCACATCCGTTGATGCATCAAACCGATACTTTAGATTATATCGTAATTCTTTCCGGAGAAATCTGGCTTATTGTAGACCAAGGGGAAACTTTATTGCAGGCCGGAGATATTGTAGTGCAAAGAGGAACCAACCATGCGTGGAGTAACCGATCTGATTTGCCTTGCATTCAATTGGCGATATTATTGGATGCCGGAGAATAATTGTTATTGAATTTATGGCATACGGATGACACAGATTCGCTATCGCGAAACCGCTGATTTTCACGGATTTTATTCAAAACGAAATACGTCTGGTTTTGTCCGGCTGAGCGTAGTCGAAGCTCCTTTGTGTAAAGAAATCTATCCTGACAAAAAATAAACCGGCATCAATCTGTTTAGATCTGTGAGATCCGCGTACTAAAAATCAATAATTCTTAGTTGCACACGGATGACACAGATTCGCTATCGCGAAACCGCTGATTTGCACGGATTTTATTCAAAACGAAATTGGTCTGGTTTTGTCCGGCTGAGCGGAGTCGAAGCCCTTTGCGTGGAGAAATCTATCCTGACAAAAAATAAACCGGCATCAATCTGTTTAAATCCGTTCCATCCGCGTGCCATCAAAAAAAGTCTTATATATACGAATGCCTTAGCCCTGACGAAGTAAACAGCTCCAGAATCTTAAAATACTCTATTATATCGATAGGGTTAAAAAAGATTCGATTTTTATATTGAAATTCAAATTATCTCTTTAAATTTGCCGCAGCAATGAAAAACAATAACCAGTATACAATTCATTACAGCTGCAACATGATGTGTTGTGGTGCTATGCGATGGTATGAACTGGCTTATATATAAAAGTAAAATTATTTATTTCTGAAGCCTTTCATAATCAATTGAAAGGCTTTTTGATTTTAAAATTTATATTTCGGAAGCTCTAAGTATTTATGTCTGTGGATGTAGCAGATTTAACTTGAATTAATAAAATGATTGAATTAAAAAATGTAACGAAGAATTTTCATCAGAAAAACCGAATTGTTTCGGCTTTATCGGATGTTTCTCTTAAAGTTCCACCAGGGAAAATCTTTGGTGTAATTGGAACTTCGGGAGCTGGAAAAAGTACCTTAATTCGATGTGTAAATTTACTGGAAAGACCCACTTCGGGAGAAATTATCGTAGACGGAAAGTTGCTAATGCGGTTATCCAATGCGCAACTGGCCATTGAAAGAAGGCAAATAGGAATGATTTTTCAGCATTTTAATTTGCTTTCTTCACGTACTGTTTTCGAGAATGTGGCTTTTCCGCTTGAATTGGTTGGAGGTTCAAAGACAGATATTCGTACTCGTGTTTTAGAATTACTGGAATTAGTAGGCCTGGCCGAAAAAGCTAACGATTATCCTGCAAGTCTTTCAGGAGGTCAGAAACAAAGGGTAGCCATTGCCAGAACATTGGCGAATAACCCAAAAGTATTGTTGTGCGATGAAGCAACTAGCGCGCTTGATCCTGCAACTACAAGATCTATTTTGAATTTACTGAAGGATATTAATCGTCGCTTAAACATTACGATCTTATTGATTACGCACCAAATGGAAGTCGTGAAATCAATTTGCGATGAAGTGGCAGTAATCAGTCACGGAAAACTAATAGAGCAGGGTAGTGTAGGAGAAATTTTTGCCGACCCTAAACATGCATTGACAAAGGAATTTATTGCTTCGTCTTTACATCTTGATATTCCAAGAGTGTATCAGGAAAGATTGCAAAAAGAAGATGGTGAAGGATTAAGTCCGTTGTTAAGGCTTGAAATGACCGGCAAGTCGGTTAATGAACCTGTAATTTCTGAAGTTTCCAGGTTGTTTGATACTAATTTTAAAATCGTTAGTGCACAAATGGACCAGGCCGGAGATGTGAATTTTGGTGTAATGCTAATCGAATTATCAGGCAAGCGCGAGAATTACGAAGCTGCAATTGAATATTTTATTTCTAAACATATTAAAACAGAAATCATAGGTTATGTCTGATTCTATTATTGACTTATTATTAAAAGGTACCTGGGAAACCATTGTGATGACATTTGTGTCGGGATTTTTTGGTTTTGTATTGGGGCTTCCAACTGGTATTTTGCTTTTCCTTACCCGAAAAAATCAAATTCTGGAGCAGCCGGTTTTAAACAGAGTTTTATCGGTTTTGGTGAATATTTTTCGTTCAATTCCGTTCATTATATTAATTGTATGGATGATTCCCTTTACGCGTGCTTTGGTAGGCACTTCTATTGGTGTGAGTGCAGCACTAGTTCCGCTTAGTATTGGTGCAGCGCCATTTATCGCCAGACTGGTAGAGAATAGTCTTCTGGGATTGCCTTCGGGATTAATCGAAGCAGCAAGAGCTTTGGGGGCAACACCTTTTCAGATTGTATATAAAGTATTACTTCCAGAGGCCCTACCTTCGTTAATCAATGCAGCATCGATCACTTTAATCACACTTGTAGGTTATTCTGCAATGGGTGGAGCAGTGGGTGCCGGCGGTTTGGGACAGGTTGGATATCAATACGGATATATTGGTTATGATGCTGTGACTATGAATTCGGTTTTGGCATTACTGGTACTTTTGGTATTCATCATTCAGTTTGCAGGAGACTTTTTATCAAAACGATTTGATCATAGATAAATGCTCTGAGATTACTTTGTGGTTAAATTTTCAGACAACAGATAAATATTAATTATAAAATTAAAAACATGATTACTAAAAATAATTTTTTTAAAATAATCGGAATTTTAACCTTGACACTTTCATTGGTTAATTGTGGAAAAAGTAAAGACAACGATCCGCACCACATAAAAGTGGGTGTTGCAACAGGACCGGAATACAAAGTAGCAGAAGCGGCTAAAAAAGTAGCAAAAGAAAAATACGGACTTGAAGTGGAGTTGATTTCTTTTAACGATTATGTGATTCCTAACGAAGCTTTGAGTCAGGGAGATATTGATGTGAACGCTTTTCAGCACAAACCCTATCTTGACGAACAATCGAAACAACGCGGATACAAACTGGCAATCATTGGGAAAACATTTATTTACCCAATTGCGGCCTATTCTAAAAAGATCAAAAGTTTGGCTGAATTGAAGGATGAAAGCACAATTATTATTCCAAATGATCCAACCAACGGAGGACGTTCATTATTGCTTTTAGAGAAAAACGGTCTACTGAAACTTAAAGACGGGATTGGTTTATTGCCTAAAGTAACAGATATTGTAAGTAATCCTAAAAAGCTTAAAATATTAGAATTAGAAGCGCCTCAATTGCCAAGAGCTCTTGATGATGCAAACGTTACAATTGCCATTATCAACAATACTTTTGCTTCGCAGGCAGGACTTGTTCCTTCGCGTGATGCTTTGTTTGTTGAGGACAAAGATTCTCCTTATGTAAATTTAGTGGTAAGTCGCGAAGACAATAAAAACGAAGAAAAGGTAAAACAGTTTTTACAGGCTTTTCAATCTGCAGAAGTAGAGGCGGCCGCTCTTAAAGAATTCAAAGGCGGAGCTGTAAAAGGCTGGTAATAAGAATCTGTCCCCTGTTTGAAGACAATAAAAAAGCGCTGAATCTACTGATTTAGCGCTTTTTTTTAGTTTCAGGCATTATTAAACAAATCATAAGAATCACCGTAATTAGGAAAAAAGCAAAACTAAATAGTTACATTTATTCTGCAGGAACAAATCTCTAAAGTCAAATCAATAAACATAGAAATTGATTCCTTATTTAATCCGCATTTTATTCTAAAAAATCAATCCAATGAATTTTCAAACAAAAAACATTATTGCCTCAGTTTTGCTTTGCTTCATAGTAAGTCTTGCACAGGCGCAACAAAAAGACGATGCTTCAAAATGCCGGTATGTTAAAACTGCTACAGGTTATTTAATGGTTTTACGAGAATCAGATAATGTTATTGAGTCTATTGAAAAGCTGGTTCGGGAAGAAAAAATCCCTTCCGGAAACTTTACCGGAATTGGCTTTGCACAAGAGGTCACTTTTGGCTTTTATGATTTTAATCTCAAGAAATTCAATCCAAAAACCTTTAATAAAGTTGAAATGGGAAGCATTACGGGTTCTATTGCCTGGAATGGAGATAAACCGTCATTGCACATTCATGGCGTGGCAACCGATGATAAATTTAATGCGTATGGCGGACACATTCTTGCCTTAAAAGTGGGCACAGGTTCTATGGAGGTTTACATTACACTGAATAATGAAAAAATTGAGCGAAAAATTGAGCAGCCCTTAAATGCTAATGTGCTGCAATTGTCCTGCGTAAAATAAAGCTTTTTCTAACTTGCAAAAGATTGATTGAGGCAAGAATTAAAAGTAAATGTATTTTAATTCTTGCTGAACCAACTATAATTTAATCAATCTCTATACTCTCAATTGCTTTTTTCATGGCGTTTTCTTTCACTCCCGGTACTTTCAGTCCTTCAACACGATAGGCTGTAAGATCTGTCATGCCCAGAAAACCCAGAAAAGCTTTTAGATAAGGAACCACAAAATCATTGGTTTTGCCCGGTCCTTCAGAATATATACCGCCGGAGCTCATGGCAACGTACACTTTTTTTTCTGTTACTTTTCCAACCGGGCCATTTTCGCCATACCCAAAGGTTATTCCTGCTCTGGTGATATGATCAATCCAGGCTTTTAGCGATGACGGTATGGTAAAGTTGTAAAGCGGTGCACCAATGACGATAATATCTGCTGCTAATAATTGTTTTACAGCCTGATCAGAAAAACCAATAGATTCTTTGTCTTGTGGTGTCAACTGATCTTCCGGAATAAAAAACGTGCGAAGAACCTCAGGGTGAAGATGTGGAATTTGAATATCGGTCAGATTGAATTCTTCAACTGTACTGTTGGGATATTTATCCTGAATCTTTTCAATTATAGCTTTACCAAGTTTAAGGCTGTAGGATTCATTGCCTTGAATACTTGAAATTAAATGAAGTATGTGTTTCATAAACAAAATTATTAATGTTAGATTTTATATGAGCAAAGCTACAATTAGCAACTATACAAAAGTGAGTGCTTACCCAAAGGAAAGTGGTTACTTTTAGGAAAGTGTCTATCTTTGCAATATGAAAACAATTGAAGATGAAATACTTCTAACAAAGGATGAATGCTCCGGATCACTGAAAAACATACTGGATGCACTGTATGTTTTAAACGGCAAATGGAAGATGGCTTTAATTCTTAGCCTCATACAATCGCCGAAACGTTTTAATGAGATTCAGAAAGAAATCGCGGGAATTTCGCCCAAAGTTTTAGCCAACGAACTCAAGGATTTAGAACTGAATGAGTTTATCAAACGAAATGTGTATCCCACGACTCCGGTAAGCATCATTTATGAAGCTACGGACTACAGCCAAACTTTAAAAAGCGTGATTCGTGAACTTAGTGCATGGGGTGAACAGCATCGGGAAAAAATCAAGGAAAGTATGCGGAAATCTTGAGTAAACAAAAATAGCATAGTGCTGTTTTGTTTATTTTAAATGAAACAGAAATATTGATTTGGCGCTTTTTTTATTACAAATTTTGCATTGACTTTGAAGTGAGATGTTCAAAAAGCAGATCAAATTTTGAACCTAGTTTTTTCTTTAGCCTTTGTTTCGATTTTTTAACGGCATCAGGTGTAATCCCTAATAATTCGGCGATTTCATTGTTGCTGAAATTGAGCTTTTGCAATAACAATATCCTTTTGTTAGCATCAGTAATTTCAGGAAAATCCTGTTGTAATAATCGGGAAAATTCAGGATATTCCTTCTGAAATTCCCTCTTAAAAGTATTCCAGTTATTCTCCGTCATTAAATGCGATTCAAGAAGCGTATTGAGTTGTCCCTTTTCTTTTTCAAGATAGTGAGAAGATGATTTTTTAATCTGTTCGATTTCAACTTTCAGTTTTTTGATCTGAATGTTTTTGTCTTTCAGATAATCAACCTGAGCATTAAAATTTTCATTAGTTTCATGAAGCTTTTGTTCGATCTTTATTTTCTCTAATTTTAGCAAATTAACTTTTTGATTGTATTGTCGTTGCCTGTTTCTTAACTGTTTTTTTAAGCTGAAGAATATAAATAATGCCGACATAAAAGCCAAAACAATCACGATAGCATAGCTCTTTTTTATCGCAGTTTCATGCTTCACCTGATTGGTTGTTTTGTTGATGTTTTGCTGAAATTTCGTTTTCTGAATTATCCAGTTGGCATTTCTTATAGCAAGATCGCCGTCTTTGTTTTTTAGGGAATCTTCCAGAACAACCATTCTTCGTCTCAGCACTAATTCATTATCACTTCTTTTTTGCTGGTCTAAAATAGCCAATTTTAGTTTGATGATCTGAAGTTCTGCTTTTTTAAAATAGGATTTTGAATTGGCAATTTCAGCTGCTTTTTTTAGTACTTTTTCTGCTTGGTTAAGCTCTTTATTTTCTACATACAATTCAGCCAGGAGAATAGAGGCATACATCGTATTTTGATTGCTTTTATGCTCTTCAGAAATTTCGATATCTTTTTTTAGTAAAGAAATCGCTGGTAGCAAATCGCCTTTCTTTTGTTTTACAAGCGCCAGATTACCTAAAGCTTTTGCATATTGTAGCTCATCCTGAATTTGCTTTGCCAAAACCCCTGCCTGATTAAAATAAGATTCGGCTTCCTGATCATTTCCCAAACGAAAATAGTTCATGCCAATATTATCTATCAGCGAGGCATATCCGGCAGTATTTTTTGCAGTATGTTTTTTGGCAAGATTTAGGTAATATAAGGATTCAGGATAGTCTTCGAGGGTTTGGAGCATCCAGCCAATTTTCTTGAAAGATTCTCCCGGAAGAATGATTTCATTGGCAGGTGTTTTTTTTATTTTATCAATTACCTGCAACAACTTAGGCGTCATATTTATATAATCCCTGTAGAGATAGAGATAACTAATATAGTTAAGTTCTGCCCAGATCTCAAGAGACACATCTTTTTGTACAGCAGCGCTTTTAATGGACTGTGAATAATAAAACTTACTTTTTGAATTGGCGGTATTATAAAAATCACTGTATCCGTTAGCCAGTAAACCGTCATAAACAGACTTATATGTTTGTGATTTGCCTAAAAGTTCAAGATGCTTTTTTAACGAGATAGTATCAGTATCAAAAGACTTTTCTTGAAGTAAGACTGCCTCAATGTTGGCAATCTTATTTTCCAGACAAGGAATTTTGATTGGGGGGTTCTGTGATTTTACTTGTAAAATAAAAAGCAATAAAAGAACACAATATGATTTTCTAAAAAGCATTACGTTTTTGTAGGTTGTTATTAAATCTGGTGCGTAAAAATAGTAAAAAAAATCTATTAGTTTTTACAACTTAATTTGTAAAGCATTGGTTTTAATGGTTTTTTAAATAAAAATGTCCCTTATTTGTCCCCCTTTGATGCTGTTAAAAGTATAATGTGTGAATTACATTTGTCAACAGCTCCATAAGTATCTATTGTCCGCTTCATTTGTAAATGAATGTAGTTTCTGATTTATACTTTAATACTACGACTATTAATTTCTGATTCAATACATGAAAAAAAAACTACTTTGCTTCTTCTTACTATTATTTAGTGTATTTAAACTTCAAAGCCAAACTACTGCCGGCTATTTAAGTGATGTTACACAACCTTGGTATTCATTTGGTTTGACTGGAAATATTGATGCGATGAATTCAGTTTACGGAACTGACTGGACGCAATATAATTATAATACCGTAAATGCTGCGGCACTTTTTGATTCTAACAGAAGGTTTATCTGGATAGAGGGTAGTGATAATAGTACAAGTAAAATGCTAACTTTCCTTGCTGCAAATACTGCATTAATCGAAAACTGGGTCAACGCAGGTGGTACCTTACTTATAAATACAGCAACAAACGAAGCTTTATCACCTTACAATGTAGGTTTTGGAGTTACCAGTACAAGAGGGGTTTTTACGTCTGGATTACCATTTGACACGTCCAGTTCTTTTTTTGCTTTATCACCATATTTACCTATTATCCCTAATCAATATACAGGAACCTCCTTTGCGCATAATTTTTTTTCAGGCCCGGGATTAGAAAAAATTCTAGTTTCTCCCACAGGAGAAATAATATTAGCTGAAAAAAAAACAGGGTCGGGATTGGTTCGTTTTTCGGGATTGACCACTGGAGTTTTTGCAAGTGGCAGTTGGATTCCTAAACCTCAAATACTGAATTTATTGTACAGAATGATAAGTAAACTTTCTCAAATACCTTTTGTTACACTAATTGATCCTGTAGCAATTGCTTGTAGCGGAGAATCAGGTTCTGTGCAATTTAGGATTGACGATCAAGAAACATTACCAGCTGATCTTTTAGTATCTGCGTCTTCATCAAATCAGGCTTTAATTCCAAATGCAAACTTAATATTATCGGGTACAGGAGCTACGCGTTCTCTTGGTTTTACAGGTTTAGCCAATCAAACAGGTACTTCAACAATTACCGTAACTGTAACGGATGAAGATTCTAATACATTTACCACAACATTTATTGTAACGGTCAAAGATACAGAAGCTCCGGTAGTACAAACACAAAATAAAACTGTTCAGCTTGACAATACCGGAAAAGTAACTATAACAGCAGATGACATCGATAATGGTTCTACAGATAATTGTGGTATAGCTACAAAAGTACTTAGTAAAAACAGCTTTAATTTTAATGATATAGGAGATAATATCGTTACATTGACAGTTACAGATGTGAATGGTAATACAAGTTCAAAAACAGCAATAGTAACAATTCCTTTAAATTGTCCTGCAGATATTGTTGTAAATAATAATGGCCCGGGCAAATGTGGTGCTGTTGTTAATTATTATTTTAAGAACAATCATGCATCAAATGTTCTTATTCTTAATTCATATTCTTTTTATAGTGCGCTTGATATAAAACAGAAACTTGAAAATACTCATGAATTTGATAATGTAGATGTTATCAGTTTGTCCTCTTTTATACCAGACTTAGTGGTTTTACAAAAGTATGATGCAATACTTGTTTGCACTGCTTATGGCGAGATAGGCAGGCCAGGTTTAGGCGATGTACTAGCTCAATATATCGATAGTGGGGGCGGTATTGTAGATGCTCTTTTTGAGAATAGTAGCCAGCCTATTACAGGATTATATAATACTAATGCATATAGAGTATTAGTTCCTACTGATATTAATTTAAGTGGAGTATTAAGTTTAGGAACAATCGACATCCCAAATCACCCCATAATGAAAGATGTAGCCACTTTTACTGGCGGTTATCGTTCTGGTTCTACAAATATCACTCCCGGATCTCATGTAGTGTCTAGATATAATAATAATGACATGCTAGTAATAGCAAAGGAAAATGTTGGTTTGAATAATGCAAAACGTGTTAGTTTAAATTTTTATCCTGCTTCAACTACTGTTGACCTTGATGGTTGGGATTCTTCTACTGATGGAGCTAAAATAATAGCCAATTCATTAAAATGGACAGGGAAAGGTTTGAAAATAAAGCAAATTTCAGGATTGCCAAATGGTAGTTTATTTCCTGTGGGTACTACTACAAATACATTTGAAATAACAGATAAAAACAATATTGTACACACCTGTTCTTTTAACGTTACGGTTAAAGATTCAGAACTTCCAGTTGTAAAAACAAAGAATATTACCGTTCAATTGGATGCTGTAGGAAAAGCAACAATAACCGAGGCAGAAATCAATGATGGCTCAACAGACAATTGCGGTATTGACGAAATAACTTTAGATAAGAAAGATTTTGATTGTACTAATATTGGAGATAACACCGTAACACTTACAGTTACGGATGTCAACGGAAATTCAGATTCAAAAACCGCAACAGTTACAGTTGAAGACAAAGTAAAACCAACAGTTAATACGCAGAACATTACGGTTCAATTGGATGCTTTAGGAAAAGCAACGATAACTGCAGCAGAAATCAATGATGGCTCAACTGATATTTGTGGTATTACGACAATGACTTTAGATAAAACTACTTTTGATTGTGCCAATGTTGGAGATAATATCGTAACGCTAACTGTTACGGATGTCAACGGAAATTCAGATTCAAAAACCGCAACAGTCACAGTTGAAGATAAAGTAAAACCAATAGTAATTACGCAGAATATCACAATTCAGCTTGATGCTTCAGGAAATGCTATTATAACTGAGGCAGAAATAGATAATGGTTCAACTGATATTTGTGGTATTACGACAATGACTTTAGATAAGAAAGATTTTGATTGTTCGAATATTGGAGACAATACCGTAACGCTTACTGTTACGGATGTCAACGGAAATTCAGATTCAAAAGCGGCAACAGTCACAGTTGAAGATAAAGTAAAACCAATAGTAGTTACGCAGAATATCACAATTCAGCTTGATGCTTCAGGAAAAGCAACGATAACTGCAGCAGAAATCAATGATGGCTCAACAGATAATTGCGGTATTGACGAAATAACTTTAGATAAGAAAGATTTTGATTGTACCAATGTTGGAGATAATATCGTAACGCTAACTGTTACGGATGTCAACGGAAATTCAGATTCAAAAACCGCAACAGTTACAGTTGAAGACAAAGTAAAACCAATAATGGTTACGCAGAATATCACAATTCAGCTTGATGCTTCAGGAAATGCTGTTATAACTGAGGCAGAAATCGATAATGGTTCAACTGATAATTGCACTATTGCGACAATAACTTTAGATAAAAAAGATTTTGATTGTACTAATATTGGAGCAAATACGGTAACACTTACAGTTACGGATGTCAACGGAAATTCAGATTCAAAAACAGCAACGGTTACAGTTGAAGACAAAGTAAAACCAATAGTGGTTACGCAGAATATCACAATTCAGCTTGATGCTTCAGGAAATGCTGTTATAACTGAGGCAGAAATCGATAATGGTTCAACTGATAATTGCACTATTGCGACAATAACTTTAGATAAAAAAGATTTTGATTGTACTAATATTGGAGCAAATACGGTAACACTTACAGTTACGGATGTCAACGGAAATTCAGATTCAAAAACGGCAACGGTTACAGTTGAAGACAAAGTAAAACCAATAGTGGTTACGCAGAATATCACAATTCAGCTTGATGCTTCAGGAAAAGCAACAATAACTGCAACAGAAATCGATAATGGTTCAACAGATAATTGTGGTATAGCTACAATAACTTTAGATAAGAAAGATTTTGATTGTACCAATATTGGAGCAAACACAGTCACGCTTACTGTTACGGATGTCAACGGAAATTCAGATTCAAAAACGGCAACGGTTACAGTTGAAGACAAAGTAAAACCAATAGTGGTTACGCAGAATATCACAATTCAGCTTGATGCTTCAGGAAATGCTGTTATAACTGCAACAGAAATCGATAATGGTTCAACAGATAATTGTGGTATTGCTACAATAACTTTAGATAAGAAAGATTTTGATTGTACCAATATTGGAGATAACACCGTAACGCTTACTGTTACGGATGTCAACGGAAATTCAGATTCAAAAACCGCAACAGTTACAGTTGAAGATAAAATAAAACCAATAGTAGTTACGCAGAATATCACAATTCAGCTTGATGCTTCAGGAAATGCTGTTATAACTGAGGCAGAAATCGATAATGGTTCAACTGATAATTGTGGTATTGCTACAATAACTTTAGATAAGAAAGATTTTGGTTGTACTAATATTGGAGCAAATACGGTAACACTTACAGTTACGGATGTCAACGGAAATTCAGCTTCGAACACAGCAACAGTAACTGTCGAGGATAAAATAAACCCAATAGTAGTAACACAAAATATTATCATTGAACTTGATGCTACAGGAAATGCAGTTTTAACCGCAGCACAAATCAACAATGGTTCAACTGATAATTGTGAGATTGCTACAATGACTTTGGATAAAACCACTTTCGATTGTTCGAATATTGGTGATAATAATTTAACACTTAACCTAATAGATAAAAGTGGAAATTCAGCGTTCGGAACTGCTGTTGTAACTGTCAAAGATTTGACCGCCCCAACTGTTGTATCAAAAAATATAACAGTCCAACTCGATGCAACAGGGAATGCAGCAATAATTCCGGCGCTGATTAATAATGGTTCAACAGATAATTGTGCGATCGCTACAATGACTTTAGACAAAACTACTTTCGACTGTTCTAACATTGGTGATAATACTGTAATTCTTACTGTTACGGATGTCAACGGAAATTCAGCTTCAAAAACAGCAACAGTTACAGTAGAGGATATAGTAAAACCAATTGTGGTAACACAAAATACAACCGTTCAACTCGATGCCGCAGGAAGTGCTGTTATAACTGCGGCAAAGATTAATAATGGCTCTACGGATAATTGCAGTATCGCTACAATGACTATAGATAAAACCAATTTTAATTGTTCGAATATTGGACCTAATATAGTAACTCTTACCGTTACAGATAGCAACGGAAATGTGGCTTCAAAGACCGCAATAGTTACTGTCGAGGATAGAATAAATCCGGTAGTTGTAACACAAAATATTACTATCCAGCTCACTCTTTCAGGTGATTCAGTAATTACTGCAGCGCAGATCAACAATGGCTCAAGTGATAATTGTGTTATTGATAAGATGACTTTGGATAAAACTACTTTTAATTGCAGTAACCTTGGAGATAATACTGTAACACTCACAGTAAAGGATAAGAGTGGAAACCAGGCGTCGGCAACAGCAATTGTTACAGTTCTTCCGCTGTCACCTCCGGTTTTCACCAGTTTAATGCAAGATTTTTGTGCCATCGAAAATCCTACTGTAGCGACAATAGGAGTAAACAGTACAAACGTAAAATGGTTTATTAATGCTTCATCTTCACAGCCTCTTTCTTCGAGCGCTGCTTTAACCAGTGGAACATATTATGCCGCGATTTATAACGGTACTTGTTACAGTGATCGTGTGGCAGTTACTATAAATGTGAAAGATGCTTTAGTCCCAACAGGAAATGCAGTACAATACATCTGTCGAGAAAAAGAAGCAACAATTACGGATCTTATTACCAATGAAGAACAGATTCTATGGTACGAAAGCGCTTCAGGAGGTTTACCATTAAGTGCTGCCACAGTCCTTGAAGATCATCATAATTATTATGCTTCTTATGTAGGAGATGAATGCGAGAGTTCTAAAAGATTGCAGGTTGAGGTCGTTTTTCGCTATTGTGATGTTAAAGTATATAACGGAATATCAGCAAATGGTGACGGAAAAAATGATTATTTCGCCATAGAAGGAGTTACGGCTTTTCCGGACAATAAACTCGAAATTTTTAATAGCTGGGGCAGTTTGGTATTCGAAGCCACACGTTATGGAGATGATGACAATTTATTTAGGGGATTTGCAAATAAAGGATTAGGCAGCGGCAAAGGTTTGCTTCCTTTTGGAACATATTACTATGTATTTAGTTTCACCAATCACGATAATAAGCGCATCACTAAAAAAGGCTTTTTGCACTTAAATCCCTAATCACAAACCGAATATTACAAATGAAATTCAATACTATAGTAGTCTTACTGTTTACATTTACACTTTTTTCTGCCAGGGCACAGCAAGATGCACAATTTTCAGATTATAAACTCAATATGTCTAGTTTTAATCCCGCTTTTGCCGGTTTTTTTGATGGAAGTGTGTTGTTAATTCACCGCTCACAATTCACTGGTTTTGAAGGTGCTCCGGAAACTCAGAATCTTAATATAAACATTCCGATTTCTATGAATATGGGAGCAGGATTTAATGTAATAAACCAAAAGCTGGGAGTAACGCAGGACCTGATTGTAACAGGCGATTATTCGTATACCATTTATACAAATGAATTAAACATGCTGACCTTTGGACTTAAAGCAGGTTTTAATATGCTGAATCTTGATTACAATCGTCTCGATCTCAATAACCCCGATGATGTTAGTTTTCAAAACAATATAGAGAATCAGATTACCCCAAGAATTGGTGTTGGTTTTTTATTCAATACCCCCAGTTGGTTTATCGGATTGTCTACTCCTAATTTTATTAAAGAGAGTTATAATCCCACAATAAAAAGCGCGTCAATAACAACAATGCCTCAGATTTATTTTACGACCGGATACCAGACACGCCTCAACGATGAGCTATTATTTAAACCTTCGATCCTGGCAAAAGCAGCTCAGAATGCACCATTTGCAATAGACTTTGCCTTTAATTTTGAGTATATGGAAAAGTTCCGTTTTGGAGTTTCCTACCGATGGGATTCGGCCATTACAGCAATGATGGGAATCAATATTCTAAAGGATTTCCAGGCAGGCTACGCTTATGATTATAATCTGAACGGATTGGGCAAATATGCGCCTTCTTCACATCAGTTTTACTTAAAATATATTTTTAAACAGTCTAAAAATATGCGCAGAGAATGTAGTTGCAGTTTTACCGATCCTGCTAATAATATTGGCTTTTAGTTTTTACGTACTGAATTATATTAAAAGTCAGGTCAAAATAACAGTTAAACTTTGAATCATTTTCCCTTGTTTTTTTAACGTATAAAAAGCTTTATTTATAATAGATTAACTTTTGTCTTCAGTATGGTTTTAGTAAATTTATAGTATCAAATTATAAATATATTCTTATGAAAGCAGTACGATATTATGGACACAAAGATGTTAGGATTATAACTGACTTAGAAAAACCTAAACCTTCAGGAGATGAAGTATTATTAAAGATTGGCGGAGCAGGAGTATGCCATTCTGATTTGCATATAATTGATGAAGGCACTATTACTGGTACAACATTTACTTTAGGACATGAAAATGCCGGATGGATCGAAGAAATCGGGCAAGATGTAAAAGGATTTAAAAAAGGAGATGCTGTCTTGGTTTACGGACCATGGGGATGCGGACATTGCAAACCATGCCAACATTCAAACGAAAATTATTGTGATCACCAGTCAGAACAAGCTTATGGCGGTGGATTAGGATTA
This sequence comes from Flavobacterium frigidimaris, assembly GCA_900129595.1. Classification (GTDB taxonomy): domain Bacteria; phylum Bacteroidota; class Bacteroidia; order Flavobacteriales; family Flavobacteriaceae; genus Flavobacterium; species Flavobacterium frigidimaris. Next base: position 118,736 of record FQWG01000005.1, read on the forward strand.
AACGGCGGAATGGCAGATTATATGTTAGTACCTTCATCACGATTATTAGTGCCTATTCATGATTTAGATCCTGTCATTGCCGCTCCGTTAACAGATGCAGCATTAACACCCTATTCGGCCATAAAACGCTCGCTGCATAAATTAATGCCCGATGAATACGTAGTAGTTATTGGAGTTGGAGGATTAGGGCATGTGGCGTTGCAAATTTTATCTGAAATGTGCGGATCAACCATTATTGCCTGCGACATAACTCCAGAAAGACTGGAATTTGCAAAACAACTTGGAGCTGCTTATGCTATAAATTCTACGGATAAAGATGCTGGCGAACAAATCAAAAAAATTACCGGAATAAAAAAGGCAAAGGTAGTTTTGGACTTTGTTGGCGCAACAGCTACAATAGATCTGGGGACTAAAATAATTGGCTTAGACGGAGACTTAACTATTGTAGGTTTAGGAGGAGGAAAATTCGAATATAATATGAACGGATTGCCTTTCGGTGTGAGCATGACAAATCCGTATTGGGGATCAAGAACAGAACTAATGGAAGTAATTGGACTGGCGATACAAAAGAAAATTCATATCGAAATCGAAAAATATAATTTAGATGAGGCACTTGAAGTCTATGATAAGTTACGTCAGGGAAAAATAAAAGGACGTGCAGTTTTAGTACCTTAATTCTATAATTGCAATAGCTGATTTACTATAAGCAAAAAAGCGCTGAATCCTTAAATTCAGCGCTTTTTATATATAATAATTCGAATTAGTAAAACATTTTAATTTTCCGGGATTTAATTTTTTGGAGATTTTTTATTGCCTTCGATATTAGGAAGTAAACTAGTCAAAACTCCAATCAAAGGAAGGAATGCACATACTTTAAAAACATATTCGATACTGGTAGTATCTGCCAGTTTTCCTAAAATAGCAGAACCTAATCCGCCCATACCAAATGCCAGTCCAAAGAAAAGGCCCGCTATCAAACCTACTTTTCCAGGTACAAGTTCAGTTGCATACACCAAAATTGCCGAGAATGCCGATGAGATAATCAAACCGATGATTACCGATAAAATTCCGGTCCAGAAAAGAGAAACGTAGGGCAATAACAAAGTAAAAGGTGCAACTCCCAATATCGAAATCCAGATAATATATTTTCTTCCAAAACGGTCTCCTAATGGTCCGCCAAATAAAGTTCCGGCAGCAACTGCTCCCATAAATGCAAAAAGATACACTTGAGATTCCTGTACAGACAAATGAAATTTATCGATCAGATAAAAAGTATAATAACTGGTCATACTTGCCATATAAAAGTATTTTGAAAAGATCAGTACCAATAAAATACCCAATGAAAAGATGACTTTCTTTTTTGAAAGCGAGTGATGAATCTCTTCTTTGACAACAGATTTATTTAATGCCTTAAGATTTAGATGTTCCTGATACCATTTGGCAATACCTGAAAGAACCACAATCCCTACAACCGCTGCAAGGCAAAACCAGATAATATTAAATTGTCCGTAAGGCACCACTATTATCGCGGCAAGCAAAGGACCAATAGCACTTCCTGCGTTTCCGCCCAATTGAAAAATAGATTGAGCCAAACCTCTTTTACCGCCTGATGCCATGTGTGCCACCCTTGAAGCTTCGGGATGAAATATAGACGATCCGATACCAATTAAACTAACGGCAAGCAGAATATTGTTAAAACTCGAAGCCATAGCCACGGCTGCTAAACCAAGCAATGTAAAAACCATTGAAACGGCCAGCGAATACGGACGAGGCCTTCTGTCTGTATAAAAACCAACAAAAGGCTGCAGGATTGATGCTGTAAGTTGATAGGTCAGGGTAATTAGTCCTATTTCTGTAAACGTTAAATGAAATTTATCTTTTATAACAGGATATACAGCAGGAACGACAGCCTGCAAGAGATCATTGATAAAATGAGTAAAACTAATGGTAAATAAAATGGAGAATACAGTTTGCTGGGCCAACTGTTTTGAATGGGAAATGGTGTTTGTTGTCATAATTTAAAAATCAGATCATCTGATGAATTTAGAAAAAAATTAGTAATGGGTATGTCCTACGATTTCGGCGACAATGTTCCAGGTTTTTTTTGGATTTTTTGCAATAATGCTTTTTAATAATTGTTCGTGTATAGCATAAGTTTCTTTGAATATTTCAGTATCCGGATAGAGACTAAGAAACTCTTTTTTGAGATGTTTCGAAATAGATTTGTATAGATCAGCGAGGATCTCATTTTTTGATGCTTCTGCAATAGCAATGTGAAATTGTATATCCGCTTCGACACAGTCTTCAAGTAAGCCTTCATTTGCAGCTTTCATTCTGGCTGCAAGATGTTGTTTCATTGCGATTATATCGTCTTCAGATCTGTTAATAGCCGCCTTTTCGGCAATTTTCAATTCTAATAATTGTCTTACTTCATCTAAATCTTTTAGACTTGCACGTTGTAAGCGCTGGTCCATTGGTTCACGTGTACTTGTAACTTCCTGCACAAATGTACCAACTCCTTGTTGAATGCGTAGTAATCCTGAGTTAGCAAGTATCTTCATAGCCTCCCTGATAGAAGAGCGGCCAACACCAAAACTTTTCATGAGCTCTGCTTCAATAGGCAACTTCTCATTGAGCTTATAGTGACCCAAAGAGATTTGCTCCTGCAATTTAGAGGCAACTTCTTCCGCTAAAGATTTTTTATTGATTAATGCCATAATTGAGTTATCATATCATCTGATGATTGCAAAAGTATAAAAAAATTTTAAATAACAGCAAAGAACTTATTTTTTTACCGCAAAGCACGCTAAGAATTACTCAAAGTTCGCAAAGTTTACAAAGCTTAACCGAAGATTGAGAGATTACAAATTTGCGATAATTTGTGAAATTTGTGGTTAAAAAAAATAACCAGCAATATAAACTTGGCGCTCTTTGTAGTTAAATAAAAGATTTACAGTTAATTATGTAAAATGTCCCATAAATTATATAACAATTTTTATTTTATATTTAAGATTTTTGATCTATTCTAATATAAAATCCCAAAACTATGAGAAATATTAACCAGATTGCTATAGTCTCGAGTATGCTGATAACCTTATTAAGCTGCTCAAGTGATAAAGAAACAAATATAGATCCCGGCACAATTACCAATCCAGTTGAAGGTAGTCCTGCCAATACAGCGTATAAACCTGCATTTGAAGGGCAAACAAGAATCAGCGGTATTCAGACCAATACTCCTTATGAGGGAGTTGTTATTGCCACAACACTTACAAGCCCATGGGGAATAAAAAGTCTTCCTGATGGAAGGTTATTGATTACAGAAAAAACAGGAACGATGCGTATTGCTACAACAGCCGGAGTTTTGAGCACTCCAATTACAGGCATTCCTGCTGTTAATGCTGGTGGACAAGGAGGTTTATTGGGTTTAGCTATTGATCCTGAATTTCCTGTAAACCGAATGATTTATTGGGTTTATGCCGAAGCAACAACAGGCGGAAACAACACAGCTGTCGCAAAAGGAAAACTTTCCGCAGACGAAAAAACGATAGAAGGCGCAACGGTTATTTACAGAGCAAAACCTGCGAATGCAAGCACGCTTCACTATGGCGGACGTATTCTTTTTGACAAAGCCGGTTTTCTTGTAGTAAGTACCGGAGAACGTTCTGTATTAGAAACTAGACCATTGGCACAATCTGTAGCATCAGGTTTAGGAAAAGTGGTTAGAATTACAAAAGAAGGACAGCCGGCAACCGGAAATCCGACTTTTACCGGAACGGGAGCTTTACCTGAATTGTATACTATTGGTCATAGAAATCCGCAAGGTCTGGCACTTAATCCAATTACGGGCGAAATATGGCTGGCAGAACATGGACCAAGAGGTGGAGATGAAATTAACAGACTTAAAGCAGGTGCCAATTACGGATGGCCAACTATTACATACGGTATCGAATATAGCGGAGAAAAAGTAGGAGCGGGAATTCAGCAGCAAGATGGTTTAGAGCAGCCGGTTTACTATTGGGATCCGGTAGTTTCACCAAGCGGAATGACCTTCTACACGGGTAATCGCGTTCCGGAATGGCAAAATAACCTTTTCATTGGCGCTTTAAGCGGAATGCATATCGTTCGCCTTGCGATAAAAGACAATAAAGTAATTGGCGAAGAAAGACTTCTTGCTTCAGAAAATCAACGTTTCAGAGATGTTACGCAAGGAAATGACGGAGCTCTATACGCTGTTACTGACGGTGGAAGACTTTACAAAATTGATAAAAAATAAGTTTCAATTTTTAAATATATATTCTTTTAGGAGAATACTGATAATGGCGCTATATGGCGCCACTATTTGTTATGCAAAAAGGAGTTCCTTATATTTGGTGTGGATTAAAAGTAAAAACAATTGAATACAAAAATTACCACATATTCACTAAAGCATCATAAAAGTTTGTTTACCGATGCCAATAATGATAGAGAGTATTTTTATATTCAGGCAAAAGACCATCCTTATATCAGTGAACCTTATCGCGCAGAAAGTTTTGCGATAGAATTTCTTCGAAAAGGTAGTATTGTAATGCAAACCAAACTAAAGAAAACAGTAATTTACGCTCCTGCAATAGTAACATTAGGGCCTTCGGTTATTAGAAGTTTTACAAAAGACAGCGACGAAATTTTAATCGATATTATCTTTTTCAAACCTCAATTTTTTTTGCACAATCAGGCTAATATTTTTTTTCTCTCACAATATGAATTTTTCGAAAATAGCGAAATGCATGTTTTTAATCTTGAGAAAAAAAACAATATGAAGTTTAAACAAATCTTTAATTTGTTACGAGAATCGATCGAACACAATTCAGATAACCAGCCTTCTATTCTAAGAGCTTATCTTTATATTCTGATTTACGAACTTGACGTTATAAAGCAAACAACTACAAGTGATTCAGCTCAAAATCCTTTATTTGAAAAGTTCAAAGAAATCCTTTCCAAAGATTTTTTAAGCCAAAGATCAGTACAGTATTATGCAGATGCTTTGAATGTATCCCGTAAATATCTATCAGAGGTAATTAAAAATAATAGTGGAAAAACTACCAGCGATTGGATTGATGATGTTGTAATTCTTGAAGCTAAAGTATTACTTCAAAATAAAGACCTTACAATCAATCAAATCAGTGATATTTTAAGCTTCCCGAATCAATCCGGTTTTGGAAGATTTTTTAAGAAGTGCGAAGGATTTTCACCTTTAGAATATCGTAGAAGAAATAGCTAAGTTATTATATATCAAGTCATATTTTAATCATAGACCAAGGTTTCAACCTTAAGATCGTATGATAAATGGATAATAACGCAAGATAAACACATTGTGGTAAAATATAACGTGTTAAGCATTGCGTTCCAACGGTTTCAACCGTTGGCTATGTTTACAAACTTTGACAAAGGTGATTACTATGTGATTAATTCAAAGTTGAGCTATGTCTGTATGTGTTTAAAAAGGCGTCCAATAAATTTCCGCCTTTTCGAACAAAACACAAGACTTTTGGCTCTTTCCTGATCCATCAAATCATCGCAACTTTGTACTATGATAATTGAAAATTTATTATCAAAACTTAATAATATAAAATATGTCTAAAGTCGCAAAATTCGTAGTAATCATAAATGATAATGTGGTTTGGATGGAAGAAAAAGCACTAAAATTCTATTCCCATTTATTTGGTTCTGCTAAAGAAACAGGGGAGAAGTATGCAGCAGAAAATCTTTCAAGTCAGAAATTATTCAAAATACAGAATGATTTTTCAATCGAAGTATTGATGGCTTATGAAGGAGAAAATCCTTTGTCTTTTATGAAGCTGAATTCCTCCCGATTAACCAATCAAAATTTGGGCGCCAACAAAGCAATTGGCGTGTATCATATCATTTATTTTAATCCCGAAGATTTAATCGCACTTTTTAAGCGTGCCCAAGAAGTAGCTTTGCAAAGGAAACACGATTTGATTTGGGTAAAAGCTTTTGAGATAGATACTGTTTTAATAGAAACTTTGAAATCTTTGAATTATCAGGAATTCAATTTTGAAAACGATAGTACAATCGACACAGATCAAAAACAGCTTTACTTTAAGAAATCAGTTTAGTTTTATCTTAATAACCTCATCATTTGCAATGGCATACACAATGTCATTTTGTTGAGGTTTTAAAATGTGTTTTCCTGTAAATTCGCCAAAAGCAGCCAGGATCATTTGATTTTCTTTCTGAAAAAAGCAAGGCAGTTTTAAAGATTGCGCACCAGATCCACGCAGCATAATTCCAGGGTGAATATGTCCTGAAAAGTTAAAGAACCCTTCTTTAATTGTGGGATGATGTGTTAATAAAAAGCTGTCAATTTCCAGAGATTCCAGAACATCAATATCAAGTTGATTATAGTGTTTTTTATCTATAATGTCATGATTTCCTGAAATGAGGATAATAGTATTGGTACAGCATTCTACCCATTTTTCGAATAAATCCCATTCTTTATTTTTAGAACTATGAAATAAATCTCCCAGAAAAATAATCTTTTCAGGTTTAAAATTTTCCACAATTTCGGTCAAACGTTTAAAATTTTCAGAAACTACATTATTTGGAATTGCTACGCCATGTTTTCTAAAATGTGATACTTTACCCAAATGCACATCAGAGATCAGAAGCAATTTTCTGGTTTTCCAAAATAAAGCCCCGCTTGGATGCAAAATAAATGTCTGATTTTGTATTGTAATCGTCATAAATATTTACTTCATATACGAAGCAGTCATTTTTTTAATTCGTTCTGCTAATGTTTCGCTGGATAATTTTTCGCGTAATCGATCTGTAATTAAAGGAAAACTAAAAGGTGTAGGTTTCAAACACGGTTTCCAAATAATTTCCTGATTGTTTATTCGTTCCAAAGCCATAATCAAACGGCCTTCTTCCAGCTGATGTTCAAAGGTTTCGCGATATGCTTGCTGAAACAATAAATTATCAGGCTCATAATCCCTGAAAACTTCAAAGAGCAATTGAGAACCGCTTTGCAAATGTTTTGTTTTGACCATTTTCCCCGGAAAACCTGTAAAAACCAAACCTGCAATTACGGCAATATCCCTGAATTTGCGTCTTGCCATTTCGGTTGCATTCAGACTTTTTTGCAAATCATGATGCACATATTCTGTTGAAAATAAATTATTATCCAGAACATTCTGCATATCAATTTCCTGATCAGAAAGTAATTCGAATCCGTAATCATTGTATGCCAGTGAAAAACTGATAGGCAAAAGTAAACTAATTCTATAAGCCAATAAACTTGCCAGCGCTTCATGCACAAATCGACCTTCAAAAGGATAAAAAATAGCATGATAACCTTCTCTGGTTTTAAAAGTTTCAATCAAAAACTGATCGTCTCCGGGAACGATAGATTCTTTTCGTTGTCTAGCAAATAAAGGTTGTAATGCTTTGAGTTCCGGTGATAAATCATCTGTATTGGCACGGTATAATTCATGACGAAGCAATTCGCTCATTTGTGCCGAAAGCGCCATTCGTCCGCCCATCCAGCTCACAACTTTCGATTTCTTTTTAGGATTTGCTTTTCGAACCAGAACCTGCATATTTCTAATTCGGAACAACTCGAGCTGTTTTCCAGCGAAGATAAAAGTATCGCCCGGTTTTAATTTCGATACAAACCATTCTTCGATAGTACCAATATAACCGCCACTCATAAATTTTACATTTACAACAGCATCGCCTACAATAGTTCCAATCTGCATACGGTGATGCATAGCAATTAATCTACTGTTGATTTTAAAACGTCCGTCTTCTTCGATTTCTACTTTTTTATATTCGTCGTAAGCTTGCAGACTTTGACTTCCGTTAGAGATAAAATTCAGTATCCAATTCCAATTTTCTTCCGTGATGGCTTGATAGCAAAATGTTCCTTTAACTTCTTTGAAAATTTCGTCAGGAAGAAATCCATCCGAAACTGCCAAAGTATTGAGGTATTGTACTAAAACGTCCCAACTGTTTAAATACGGAACTCGATCTTCGATAACATTATTTTCAACCGCTTTTTTTAAGGCCGAAGCTTCGATTAATTCAATTGCATGTGTCGCCAGAAAATAAATCACACTTTCTTTTCCCGGTTGGTGTCCGCTTCGTCCGGCTCTTTGCAAAAAGCGTGCAACACCTTTAGGACCGCCAACCTGAATAATAGTTTCTACAGGGGCAAAATCAACCCCAAGATCTAGACTAGAGGTACAAACCACAACTTTTAGTTCTTCATCTCTAATGGCTTGTTCTACCCAAAGTCGCGTTTCGCGATTTATGCTCCCATGGTGCATCGCCATTTCTCCGGCAAACTCAGGATATTTTTCAAGCAATCGCTGAAACCAGATTTCGCAGGCCGAACGAACATTCGTAAATATCAAAGTCGTTTTACTGGCTTTTATAATTTTAGCCACTTCATCAATAAGATGCAAACCCATATGTCCGCGCCACGGATACGTTTCCATTTTATCAGGAATAATCGAAATAACTTTTATCTTTTTATGAATCTGAGCCTTTATCAAAACCGAATTATTATAGGCTTCAGAATCAACTCCCAAAAGAACTTCCTGTGCCTGCTGCAAATTTCCAATCGTAGCTGAAATTCCCCAAATGCGCATTTTTGGAGCAATAGTTTTTAGTCGCGATAAAGCCAATTCAGTTTGAACACCTCGTTTTGTACCTAATAATTCGTGCCATTCATCAATAACGATTGCCGTACAATTGCCAAATATTTTATCATAGCCTTTTGTTGCCAAAAGCAATTGCAAACTTTCCGGAGTAGTAACCAATAAATCCGGCATTTTTCCTTTTTGCTTGACTCTTTCGCTTGCTGATGTATCTCCAGACCGAATGCCGACAGTCATTTGGGTTTCTAAATCATTAACCACGCGTTCGGCAGCTTGTTTTATTTCAACCGAAAGTGAACGTAAAGGCGTAATCCAAATTGCTTTAAGTCCGGGTTTGTGTTTGGTTTTATAATCGGGATTATTTTTTATATAATTGAGAACAATAGGTAACCAGAGCGCATATGTTTTTCCGCTGCCTGTAGGAGCATTCAGTAAACCATTTTTTCCTTGCAAAAAAGCAGTCCAGGCCTGAGTCTGAAACGGAAACGGTTTCCATCCCTGATTCTCAAACCAGTCATTTGCTACGGAAAAAAGTTGCTCTCTGTTCATTATTTTTTTACCATTAAGATATTAAGGTTCATTAAGTTTTGCTTTTTTAAAGAAAACTAAGTAATCTTTTTTTTTAATAAGTCCCAGAGGGACATCATATTTAGCTACTAATTAAAAATTAATATATCGCTCCTCTGGAGCTCTTTTTCGCTCATATTCATAATTTCTATAAATATTACACTCCTCAGGAGCTTTAAAAACAAGAAATAAAAAATCCGCGCTGATCCGTATTTTTGCTTGCAAATCCGTATGATCCGAGTGCCATCTCGCAATCCATAACTATAAAATCATACTCTTCAAATCCTCAATAGAATTAGCTTCATCAATTTTCTTATCATGTCGCCATCTTATAATCCTCGGGAATCTTGTCGCAATACCGCTTTTATGCCTTTTTGAAAGCGCAATTCCTTCAAAACCAATTTCGAAAACCAATTGTGGCGTTACACTTCGAACGGGACCAAATCGTTCTAAAGTATTTTTCTTAATCCAATCATCAACCATTCTAAATTCAGCATCGGTTAAACCAGAATACGCTTTCGCAAAAGTTACGAGTTCACGTTCGTTATTTTCGTTATTCTGCCAAAGGGCAAAAGTATAATCGGTAAATAAATTTGAACGTCGTCCGTGACCGCGCATGGCGTAGGTGAGGACGGCATCAATGACCAAAGGTTCAATTTTCCATTTCCACCAATCTCCTTTTTTTCTTCCTACCAGATAAGGCGAATCTTTTCGTTTGATCATCAAACCCTCGCTTTTCATTTCGCGGGAACGTAATCTTTCCTCCGTCAATTCTTCCCAGGTTGAAAATTTCGCCCTTTCGGAAAGCTGCAGCGGAATATCATGGTGTTTAATATCTTCATACAACTGTTCCAATACTATACGTCTTTCTTCAAAAGGAAGATTTCGAATATCCTGACCTTTCCATTCTAATAAATCGTAGGCTTTTATAATGACAGGTGACTTTTTAAGGATCGCAGCCGAAACGGTTTTTCGCCCGATTCGGGTTTGCAGATCATTAAAAGTTCCAATTTCGTTTTCTATAAAGGGAAGAATTTCCCCGTCGATTACAGTTCCGTCAGGAATGATTCCAATGAAAGAAGCAAATTCAGGATATTTATCGGTTACCAATTCTTCACCACGGCTCCAGATAAAAATTTCATTATCACGAATGATGGTTTGCGATCTGATTCCGTCCCATTTATGTTCAGCGCTCCAATCTTCGGGATTTCCTAAATTTGTAGGTTCACCTTCAATAGGATATGCCAGATAAAACGGAAAAGGTTTTGATAAATAATCGCTGTTTTGTTCGTCTAAAATTAATTCCTGAAAAGTAATGGTGTTCGGATTCCAATCGCCCATTAATTTATGTGCCAATGAATCTTCATCAATATTTTCAGCTTTAGAAAGAGCGCGCGTCATTAATTTCTGGCTTACACCGATTCGGAAACTTCCGGTAATTAATTTGGTAAAAACAAAACGTTCGTAGTAATTAAGGGCCAGCCAGTTTTCGTGCAGATATTCTTTTTTTTCGACATCTGTTTTCTTTTTCAGAGCAATAATTTCCTGAAGATATTCGGTTAAACTTTTATCAGAATGTTCTTTTGTAGTCGGGATTACCAATGCAATAGTTTCGGCAAGATCGCCCACAATATGATAACTTTCCTCAAATAACCAAAGCGGAATATTGGCCAGTTCATTAGCCCACAATCGCAATAAAGTAGTATTTACAGGTCGGGGAGGACGACGGTGCGAAAGAATCGCAATAGTCCAGACTTTGTCTTCATTACTGGCGTTAATAAAATAATTGGTCAAAGCATCTACTTTTACCGAAGTTTTATTAGAACTGTCAAGCGCTTTTATAAGTTCGGCAAAGTTTTTCATGTTTTTGGCATTAAAAGTTATTTGTTAGATGTTAAAAGTTGATCATTATTGAACTTAATTTTTTTTAAACACATAGAGACATAGCTTTTAATAATCTAAATTAGGCGTTTCACTAATTTGAAATTCACATAGTAATTTGCGTATAAGCTATGTGAAAGAAATGTGTTTCTCTAAACAGATAAGAGTATAGATTAAAGAAAAAGACCAAACAGAAAATCTATACTCTATTCTCTTTGTTCTATTCTCTCTTCCTCAACATCTCTCTTACTATCCATTTCCCCCAATTCCCCTTCATATTGCGTGTGAGCTGTTCGGGCATCGTAACCAATTTCCTGAAGGTATTTCGAGAATATATCCGAATATCCGTGCGTGCAAATCACCTTTTCGGCGCCTGTTGCTTTGATGCTTTCCAGTAAACCCGTCCAGTCACAATGATCGCTTAAAGCAAAACCTCTATCTACGGCGCGACGACGTCTTGCACCGCGAAAAGCCATCCAGCCACTCGCAGAACCTGTAACAAAAGGTGTCATTTTACGAATCCACGTACTCCCGTGTGAGCTTGGCGGAGCAAGGACAATGCTGCCCAGTAAATCTTCTTTTTTTGTTGCTGGTGTAACTCTTGTTGTGAGCGGAAAATCGACTAACGGCCGCAAAACTTCAGTCATATTTTCGATGGCTCCATGCGTGTATATTTTTCCAATATTAGGATCTAAATGTTTTAACAGCCGTTGTGCTTTGCCTAACGAGTATCCAAAGAGAACAGACGTTTTTCCTTCAGCACGATTTTCTGCCCACCAATTGTTGATGTCGGTCATGACTTCGGCTTGAGGAGCCCATTTAAAAGCAGGTAAACCAAAAGTACATTCGGTGATGAAAGAATTGCATTTTACTACTTCATAAGGAACAGAAACGCCATCATCTTCGGTTTTATAATCTCCTGTAAAAACCCAGACTTCACCTTTGTATTCAACACGTATTTGCGCAGAACCAATCACGTGTCCGGCAGGATGAAGGGAAAATTGTACACCATTTACCGTAAAACTTTCGTTCCAGTCTTTTCCGGTAACATGGATATCGCCCAAACGGTGTTTCATAATGGGTACATTGTCATAATGCGTAATGTAATTTTGATGTCCCCAACGCGCATGATCTGCATGTCCGTGTGTAATGATGGCATTGGTAACCGGACGCCAAGGATCAAGATATACATCGGCCTGCTGGCAATATATACCTTTGTCGTTGAAAGCTAATAATGGAACTTTCATAACCTGATTAAGCTATTTGAGTAATTCTGGCACTTTTATATACTGGATGTGCACTCATAAAATAAGATACTTCCTCTTTCATTTTCTCAAAAGATTGTCCGTAGAAATACAAGCCTGTTGTCGAATTTCCTTTCCAATATCGGTCAGCAGATTGTAATATATTGGTTCGTTTTGAAATTTCTGACTGAACGAAATGCGCTTTTTCGTCAAGATTCTCTCCATCAAAATAAATCGCGATTCCCTCATTTTTTCCAAACGGAATTTCCTGATGGGTATTTTCTATAATAATTTTTGAACCTTTTGGAGCGCCGCAAATTTCAACAAAATTTATAATTTCGTTTAAAACTATTGTACTAATCTCTTTTTTATAAAATTTGACATGGATGTCACAAAAGATAATTTCTCCGGGCTCTTCTTTAAGTATTCCTCCACCGGAAATTTCACCATAATTATGATCAGATAAGAAATCATGTAGAGGCAACATATAAAGATTTCTTCGGTCTAAAGGAGAAACTTTATCATTAATCTGAATTACAATATCGTACGGATTTTGAACAGATTCATCACTTTCAAATAAATTAGATATAAATTGTAGTAACATAGTAATTAGAGTATTAGTGATAAAATGGATACCCAAAGTTACTGACTGAGCAGACTTTAGAATTTATACTTTTCCCCAAAAATGTTACATGATTTCTAATTTTAGGTATTAAAAGATAGCCCAACACGTCAATCTGGGAAACCTATTATGATCGTATTGTGAAAATATATTAGTATAAATCTTACATTATAAAGATTGAACCCTTTAGTTATATCAAAGGAAATTATAGAATGTTTAAATACCTTAATTATAGTATACTGTCTAAGGTGCTCACCAATTCCTTAAAATTATTAGGTTTGGTAAAAATTTGAACTGATTCAAATTCTTTGGTTAAATTTTGAAGTACTTCATGTGAATGAGAAGAATAAACGACTACCTGAATTTTACTAAGTTCAGGAACTTTTCGTAATTCATGTATAAATTCGGCACCATTTAAATAAGGCATTTGCATATCCAGAAATATAAAATCAGGCAATACGGTGGCCGCTTTTAGGTTGTTAAGCGCTTCCAGAGCGTTATTGGAAATCGTGGTGATAATATTTTTGTTCAATGAGGCAATTGCTGCAACAAAAAGTTCGCAGTCGTCGTCGTCGTCGTCTACCAATAAAATTACTGTATTTTTCATTCCATGAAATTATTTTAAAAACCGAACAGTGTAGTTATATAATTTTGTTCAGATGTTATATAATTACACCTATTGTAAATTGAACTTACATCAAAGAAAATCAATCCTCAATCAAAGAAATCTCAAAAGTAGTTTTGCCTTCTTCGCTTTTATAATTAATATAGCCGCCATGAGATTCTATAATGTTTTTAGACAGCGTTAATCCAATTCCTGCACCTTCTTGTCTTGTGGTAAAAAAAGGTAAGAATATTTTGTTTTCGATTTCCTTCTCAATTCCGTTTCCGTTATCGGTAATTTTAATATAAATCCGGTTTTCTTTGGCTTCTGCCGAAATTAGAATCTGCTTTTCAAAAGTATCTTTCAGGGCATGCATAGCATTTGTCAGCAGATTGATTACTACCTGTTCTATTTGCTGTGCATCGATATTGATCGATCTTTTAAAGGTAATAGCATTTAGAACTTCAATGTTTTTCTCTCTGAATAACGGATTCATGATTTGAAGGCAATTCTCCATCAAAAGCTGTAATTCGACCTTGTCTTTTTTAGGAGAAGGCAGCATTGCCAGTTTTCGATAGCCTTCAACAAACTTCTGCAAATGGTCACTTCGTCTCAACATGGTTTCGACGCTATTTTTTACATCTTCTAAATCTTCATCTGACAAGGAATCCTGTTCAACCAGATCTTGTAAATTCTGGCAAATAGAACGAATAGGTGTGATCGAGTTCAAAAGTTCATGTGAAATCACTTTCATCAAATTTACCCAGGCTTCTTTTTCCTTTTTCTCCACTACATTCTGAATAGAGTCCAATAAAACAATAAAATAACCCATTTCGAAAATCTCGGTTCTCGAAGCCTGCAAAACAAAGGTTTGCTTATTTTGTTGGTTTACACTAATTTCTATTGCTGTTTTTATTTCCTGAAAATCATCCTGTTCGATAATCTCGCACAATGCAGGCAATTGGTGTTTCAGGTACTTCCATTTGGATACTTTAGGAACATTAAAATGGCTTGAAAAGTAATCATTCATTAAAAAGATATTCCAGTCCGTATCCTGTTTTTTCAAAATGATAATTCCGGTTTCGATGTTGTTCAGAATAGAACGGTAGATAATATCTTTTGAAACCTGTTCGTTTTGTTTGTTCTTTAATGTATCGTACAGATGAAATAAATCCTTATAATTGGTATTGAATTTATGTTTAGAGAAATCAGAACTAAAATCATTCTGCAATATCGAACCTATGGTTTTATTGTACAGCAAAACAAAATTCCTAACATAAAAATACATTTCCCTTATCAGCAGAAATACAACGAAGAGTGCAAATACTCCGGTAAAAAGCAATTCTTCTTTGAAGAAGAAAATAGAGAGCTCAATTCCTGCAACAATCAGAATTAATCTTAAAAAAAGAAGTTTATAAGTTTTGATGGATTGAAACATATTAATTGATGCTAATATTATATTTTTCTAAACGACGGTAAAGCGATCCGCGTGATAATCCAAGTTCTTCGGCCGTTTTGCTGATATTATTATTGTTTTTAAGCAATGCTTTTTCTACCGTAGCTTTTTCTACAGAGGAAAGCTGGATATCATCTAATGATTCTTCGTAAGCTGTAATAGTCTCTAAATCTAAATCAGCACTTGTAATTTTATTGTTTTCACAAAGAATTACCGCACGTTCGATCTTGTTCTCCATTTCGCGAATGTTCCCGTTCCAAGCATGTTTTTGGATTTGTTCCGTCACTTTTTTATCAAAAGTAATTTCATCTCTTCCGTATTTTTCAATCATTTTTTCCAAAAGATATTCAGCCAGCGGAATTTTATCTTCGTTGCGTTCTCTCAAAGGCGGCAGCAGAATTTCCATTGTATTGATACGGTAATATAAATCTTCTCTGAAGTTTTTGTCAGCAACTTCTAATTTCAGGTTTAAATTGGTTGCCGTAATAATACGGACATTCAACGGTCTTGCTTTTGTTTCTCCCAATCTGGTCACGGTTTTGGTCTGAATAACCTGTAACAACTTAGATTGCAAGTGCAAGGGAACATTCCCGATTTCATCTAAAAATATCGTACCGTTTTGTGCCATTTCAAAACGTCCCGGAGTATCGATTTTGGCGTCGGTAAAAGCACCTTTAGCATAACCAAACAATTCGCTTTCGAAAATATTCGAGTTCAAAGCACCCAAATCAACCGCAACAAAAGGGCCACTTTTCCTTTCGGACTGGCTGTATATATAATGTGCCAAAACAAACTTTCCGGTTCCATTTTCGCCAAGAATCAAAACATTGGCATCTGTTTTGGCTACTTTGTTAGCCAGAGAATAGGCTTTCTTGATGATTTCAGAGGTACCAATAAAAAAGTCGTTTTCGATTTGAATACGCTGCTCTTTCTTTTGTTCTTTGCGGGATTTTTCAACGGCTTGTTTTACAGATTCCAGCAGTTTTTTATTTTCCCACGGTTTCAGTATATAATCAAATGCGCCATTTTTTAGGCCCTCAACCGCTGTTTCAACTTTACCAAAAGCGGTCATTAAAATAACAACCGTTTTAGGAGAAAGCGTTTTTATTTCCTTCAATAAGTACAAACCTTCTCTGCCGTCTTCAAAACCTATTCTGTAATTCATATCGAGTAAAACGACATCAATGCTTTTTTTAGACAATAATTCGACAATATTTTTAGGATTATTAAGCGTATAAATCTCTTCAAAATACTTTTTAAGGAACACTTTCGACGCAAAAAGGATGTCTTCCTGATCGTCTATGATTAAAATTGAGGCATTTGTCTTTTTCATTTTTTGTTCGGTTTTGGACGAAAGCTGTCCAATTATGGACACTTTTTAATTTCTTAAATAAATAAAAATTTAAAAATAAGCGAGTTACAGTTTTTAAATTTTTGGCATGAAAATCACAATAAGATTAGTAAATCATCAATTTCAAGAATCATTATTGCTGGTAAATGTAACAAAAATAGATATTTATAGATTATGTTGCCAATTATCTTAATTTAGGATCTGTTTTTTTACTTCAGTAATACAATTCTTAGAAAGAAAAACAAACATCAAAAACAAATCATTATGATCAGCATTACAAAGCTTTCAAAAATTTTTAGAACTGAAGAAGTAGAAACAAAAGCATTAAGCGAAATTTCACTAACCATTAACCAGGGCGATTTTCTATCGATTATGGGACCTTCCGGAAGTGGAAAATCGACTTTACTAAATATCATAGGATTATTAGATAGTGCTTCAGGGGGAAGTTACGAATTATTGGGACAGGAAATGGTTGGGCTCAAAGAGAAATCAAAATCAAAAGCCAGAAAAGAAAATATTGGCTTCATATTTCAGAATTTTAATTTAATTGATGAATTATCAGTTTATGATAATATCGAATTGCCTTTGATTTATAATGATGTTCCTTCTTCTGAAAGAAAGAAAAAAGTGCAGGACATTGCCAAAATATTGGGTATTTCGCATCGTTTGAAACATTATCCACAGCAGCTTTCAGGAGGACAGCAGCAACGTGTTGCCGTTGCCAGAGCACTGATCAATGCGCCTACGATTATTCTTGCTGACGAACCTACAGGAAATCTGGACAGCAAAAACGGTAATGAAGTAATGGAGTTACTAACGGATCTTCATGCCGGTGGAGCGACAATCCTAATGGTGACACACTCTGATTATGACGCTTCGTTTTCGCAAAAAACAATTTTAATGAAGGACGGAATGATTCTTTCAGAGAAAATGAACCATAGAAATGTAGATGTTTTAGTTACTAATTCAACAAACTAAATCATGCTAAAAAACTGGATCAACATATTTATTTACCACATCAAAAACAATAAGCTTTTTACGGCTTTGAATGTTTTGGGGCTGAGCATTGGAATTGCGGGATTAATTTTTGCCATTTTGTATTGGAACGACGAACAGAGTTATGACCAATGGAACCCTAGTAAAGACAATATATTTTTAGTCGCCAATCAAATGGATGCGACTACCTATTGGGCTTCAAGTTCAGCACCAATAGGGTCGGCTATAAAAGAAGTAAGTTATGAAGTAGTATCTTATTGTTATTTAAATGGTTACTATAATAATGATATTATTCGCTTCAATAATAAAAAAGTGCAGTCTGACAGGATAATGGCAGCGCAGAAAAACTTCTTTGATTATTTCCCTTATCAATTCATTGAAGGAAGTGTAAAGAACGCATTGCCAGATCTAAACAGTATTTGCCTTTCTCAGGATTTGGCCGTTCAGCTTTTTGGAAACCAGCCTGCTCTGGGCAAACAAATCGTGCTGCAGGGTAAAAACCTAATCGTACGAGGCGTTTATAAACTTGATAAAAAATCAATTTGTAATCCTTCTTGCGTGGTTAATTTTATAGATGCAAGAATAAATGAGACCATTCAGCAATGGGGTAATTTTCAATTTGTTCTGCTATTAAAATTAAAAAATCCTAATGGAAAGCAAGAAGTGATTCAAAATCTTGAAAAAATATATTTTGAAAACATGACCGCTCGTTTTGCAAAAGATCAGGGCATTAAACCAGAAGAATTTATTAAGAAATATGGACAGGTAAAGCCAGGTTTAGAGTCATTGTCATCTATTCGATTACATACCAAAACCGGTGGAGTGATAGAAGCAAACGGTAATCTTCAATTTTTACTTATCATGGTTGGATTGTCTGTTTTAATTCTAATTCTATCCATTGTAAATTATGTTAACTCAGCTACGGCAAATGCAGTAAAGAGAGCAAAAGAAGTTGGAGTTCGCAAAATTATAGGAGCTTCTAAATTTTCTATTATTCAACAATTTATTTTTGAAACTGCTATCATTTCATTGTTCTCCATTTTAATAGCACTTGTAATTGTTGAGATTTCTTTACCGTACTATAATGCTTTTTTAGATAAATCACTCGTATTGCAAAGCAGTCAGTTCTTTTTGCAGCTTGTTGCTATATTTTTGATCACTGTACTATTGGCAGGAATCTTTCCGGCAGTTTATGTTGCTAATTTTGAATCACTAAAAGTATTAAAAGGAAACTTTGGAAGAAGTAAAAGCGGTATCTGGCTTAGAAACGGCATGCTGGTATTTCAATTTGCTGTAGCTGCTTTCTTTATTGTTGGATCTTATATTGTGTATGAGCAAATAGAGCTTATGAATTCAAAAGATTTAGGTTTTAGCGGAAAACAAATTCTCAATATCTCCTACAGAAATATTTACGGCGAAGCAATAACTGATAAAAATCAATTTGCCAAATACAATAGTATTAAAAACCAATTGCAGCATGTAAGAGGAGTACAGCAAGTTGCAGGAGGTGGTTTTGTTTTTGGAAACGGGGTAAAATCTGTAATATCCTATCACTATAAGGATAGAAATATTGATGGGAACAATGTACCAATAGATTTTGGACTGTTGGAAATGATGAAAATAAAAATCGTAAAAGGACGGTATTTAAGTTCAAAATTTGCGCAGGATACCGTTACTTCGATGTTAATTAATGAAACTGCACTAAAATTATTAAATGAAAAAGATCCGATCGGAAAAAAACTGAACTGGAACGGGCAAGATGCAATTATTGTTGGGGTTGTAAAAGATTTTAATATAGGAAATCCGGGTGATGCAATACCGCCAATGTCTTTTTTCCATTTTAAAACCGTGCCTTGGTTTTCAGGGCTTTTGAATAATATTTACATTACGGCTGATCCTGAAACCATGCAGCAAACCATAGCTGATATAGAAAATCTCTGGACAAAAAAAGTAGATACAGAATATCCGTTTTCGTATGATTTTGTGGATAAAGAATATAAAAAGTCTTACAGCAGTTATGTAAAGCAAAAGAACCTCTTTTCTTTATTGAATATTATTGTAATTACGATTGCACTTTTCGGCTTATTTGCTTTAGCTTCTTACTCTATCGAAAGACGTATGAAGGAAATTGCCATTCGAAAAACACTGGGTGCCGAAACGAATGTTTTATTAAAAGAACTTTGTAAACAATATATCTTTTTCAGCATCATTGGATTTTTAATAGCGCTGTTTCCTGCCTATTTTTTACTGAATAAGTGGTTAGAGAATTTTGCTTACAGAATTACAATTTCTGTTTATCCGTTTTTAGTTGGATTTATAGCGTTACTTTCTTTAACCTTATTAGTGGTGTTAACCAGAGCTTACCAGGCAACAAAAGTGGATATTTTAAAATACCTTAAATACGAATAAAATGCTAAAAAACTGGATCAACATATTTATTTACCACATCAAAAACAATAAGCTTTTTACGGCTTTGAATGTTTTGGGTCTGAGTATTGGAATCGCAGGTTTAATTTTTGCCATTTTATATTGGAACGAAGAACACTCATACGATCAGTGGAATCCGGAGAAAGATAAAATTTATACTATTCTTAATGATCTTGGCGGTGGTAATGTCTGGGCAGTAAACTCTGCTGTATCTGGTCCTATGTTAAAATTAGCAACTACAGATTTAAAGGAATATTGTTATTTCACCACTGATTATGCTAAAGAAACGATACAATATAATGGCAAGATCGAAGTAGTAGATAAGATTTTTTCAGCACAAGGTAATTTCTTTTCTTTTTTTCCTTTTGAATTTGTTCACGGTAGCGGAAAAAGCGCACTTCATGATAGCAACAGTATAGCGCTTTCTGAAGTAACAGCCTCGCGCTTGTTTGAGAATGAAAATCCTATGGGAAAACAGGTAAGATATGCCGAGAGGTATTTTGTTGTTCGGGGTATATACCGACTAAACGAAAAATCTTCGGTAATGCCTGCCGCAGTTACTACTATAATTGAGGATGAACTGGAAAAAAGTAAAGAAAGCTGGGGTTTTAATTACGGATTAATGCTAAAGTTAAAAAGACAAAGTGATACAACAGCCGTTATTAAAAAACTAAACGAAATCTATGTTGAAAATAATTATAAAAAACAGGCCAAAGAAGAAGGAATAACCTATGAAGCGTATTTAAAACAATATGGCAAACCCACAAAAGCCTTATTTCTTCCTTTTCCGGGATCGAGGCTTGTTCAGGGAAATTTTCCCTTTCCGGAAGGAAATATCAATGTTCAGTTTTTACGAATATTAATGGGTTTATCCATACTTATATTAATATTGTCGATTGTAAATTATATTAATTTGGCGACTGCAAACGCTGTAAAAAGAGCCAAAGAAGTGGGAGTACGAAAAATAGTGGGTGCGACAAAAGGGCAAATTATTACGCAATTTGTATTTGAAACCACACTAATTACCCTTTTTTCACTCTTACTGGCATTGGTAATTGTAGAACTTTCATTGCCTTTTTATAATTCATTTTTGAGTAAAAATCTCGTTCTCGAAAGTTCGCAGTTTTATGAGCAATTAATCTTCATTTTTATTATTGTTATTTTAGTTTCTGGAGTTTTACCAGCGATATATGTTTCAAATTTTGAACCTCTGAAAGTTTTGAAAGGAAATTTTTCACGCAGCAAAAACGGAATCTGGCTTAGAAACGCAATGTTGGTTTTGCAATTTGCCATTGCGACTTTTTTTATCATTGGTTCCTTTATAGTATATCAACAGGTAGATTATATGGCAAATAAAGATTTAGGTTTTAATGGAGCTCAGGTAATGGATATCTCTTTTAAACCCAAAAAAGGCAAAAAACAATTTGAAAGATATAAAACAATCAGACAAGAACTCTTAAAAATAAAGGGAGTTGAGGCGGTTTCCGCAGGAGTATTTTCTTTTGGAACCAACGTTAATTCATGGTCGGGTATGCATTATAAAGACAATAAAGAAGTCATAACACAACAAATGGCTATTGATTTTGGAATTCTGGATGTTTTAGGAATAAAGGTAATTAAAGGGCGAGATTTATCAAGCGAATTTGCCTCAGACACAATTACAAATGTTTTACTGAATGAAGCTGCCGCTAAAACCTTGGCCGAAAAAGATCCAGTAAACAAGGAAATTGTTTGGGGAGGCAGAAAATTAAAAGTTGTTGGTATTGTAAAAGACTTCAATTATTTTGGACTTGAAAATAGAATTTCTCCGATGATTTTTTTACACATCACAGCTTTCGATTACATACAAAAAGATTTGCATAATATTTCGGTTAAAATTGCTCCGCAAGATATGACTGAAACGATTGCTGCTCTCAATAAATTTTGGAGAACAAAAGTCGATGCAGAATATCCATTTGAATACAATTTCGTAGATAAAAACTTTGCCCGAACGTATAAAGAATATCAAAATCAAAGTAAATTATTTTCTCTTTTAAACGCAATTGTAGTTCTAATTGCCGTTTTCGGATTGTTTGCTTTGGCTTCATTCTCTATGGAAAGAAGATTAAGAGAAATCGCGATCAGGAAAACATTAGGTGCAGATACCAATGTTTTATTGAAAGATTTATCGAAACAATATGTGATCTTTTGTGTAATTGGTTTCGCAATCGGAATAATTCCCGCTTATCTTTTATTGCAAAAATGGCTTGAGGATTTTGCCTTTAGAATTGATATTCCTGCAATTCCTTTTCTACTTGCACTATTTTTATTAATGTTTTTGACATTGACAATCGTTTTGGCAAAAGCATATCAGGTAACTAAAATTGATGTTTTGCAATACCTGAAATACGAATAATAGAGAAGAAGTCTTTATTGAATCTAATCACTAACTAAAACTATGATACTAAATTATATCAACATATTTATTTACCAACTTAAGCACAATAAACTGTTTTCATTTCTTAATATTCTTGGTTTATCAATAGGAATTTCGGGATTAGTTTTTGCTTTACTTTATTGGAACGACGAACAGAGTTACAATGACTGGAATCCTGGAAAAGAGAATGTTTATCAGGTTTTGGTTCAACTAAGCGATATGCCCACATGGTCAGATTGTGCTTTATTCCTGAAACCGGCTTTAGACGAAGATCCAAATATAGAATCTACACTTTATGCTGATTCTGATTACTGGTATCAAAAGGATAAAATTATTTACAAAGGAAAAAAGGAATTTGTAGATAAAATTATCAATGTCGAACAAAATTTCTTTTCTTTTTTTCCTTTCAAAATTAGTCAAGGCGATGCAATTTCGGCTATAAAAGATGATTCCAGCATTGCTATTTCAGATCTTACAGCTAAAAGGATTTTTGGAAATGAAAGCCCCATTGGAAAACAAATAAAATGCTTTGACCAGCTGTTTTCTGTACGGGCCGTGTACCATATTCCCGGAAACTCTTCGATTGCGCCAAATGCCATCATTAATAAAATGAAGAAACTTACAACTTCCGGAATGACAAATCCTTTTATTTTAAAGTTATTGTTAAAAGTAAAAGACCCGTCAAAAGTTGATCTTACAAGACAGAAACTCGAAAGAATTTATAACCACGATTTTATTAGGCAACTTGCCAAAGAGGCAGGTTTTACACCCGAAGTTATGGCTAAAAAAGTAGGTTATTTTAAGGTTATTCTTGAACCTTTAGCTAAAGCCAGATTACATTCGGTAACAGATGGTTATCCTGAAACGAGAGGGAATTATCAGTTTTTATTGATCATGATGGGGTTGTCTCTTTTGATTCTCATTTTGTCGATTGTTAATTACATCAATCTGGCAACTGCTAATGCCGTAAAGCGGGCGAAAGAAGTTGGAGTACGCAAAATTTCGGGCGCATCTAAAGGCGATATTATTAGTCAGTTTCTTTTTGAAACGGTTTTAACCACGAGTTTCTCTATTTTACTGGCCTTAGTAATTGTAGAGTTGACTTTGCCGTATTACAATAACTTTTTAAGCAAAAACATTGAACTTCTTGCCAGTCAGTTTTACATACAATTGATATTGATTTTTATCATTACAATTTTGACTGCAGGATTATTTCCGGCCATTTATATATCCAATTTCGAAACTTTTAAAGTTTTGAAAGGAAATTTCGAAAGAAGCAAAAACGGTATCTGGCTGCGCAACGGAATGCTTATTTTTCAGTTTGCCATTGCTGCTTTTTTTATCATTGGCTCAAATATCGTATACCAGCAAATTAAATTTTTACAGCATAAAGATCTAGGATTTAAAGGCGATGAGGTAATTTCGGTTTCTTTAAATTTTCCTTCGGTTGATTACCAGGGAGAAAATGCAGCCCAAAATATTTACAACAAATACAATATCATAAAACAGCAGCTTAGCAAAATTAAAGGCGTCGAACAAATTTCCACGGGTCTTATTACGTTTGATGGTTCAGACAATTCTATATCAGCGGTTTTATACAATGATGAACTTTTTAAACAACGCATTATCCCTTTAGATTTTGGCATGTTTGAAATGTTAAATATCAAAATAATTAAGGGAAGAAATTTTGATAGAAAACTGTCTTCAGACACTATAAATTCAGTGATCATAAATGAAAGCGCATTAAAATTAATGAATCTTAAAGATCCTCTTGGCAAGGAACTTTTGATTCGGGAACAGAAATTAAAAATAATTGGTATTGTTCAGGATTTCAGTTTATTAAGCCCTGAATTAAAAGTGCCGCCAATGGCTTTTTACAATATCAAAATGTTTGGTATGACACATAATATTAACAAAGTTTATGCAAAATTAAAACGGGATGATATGGAAACTACGATTGCCAATATCGAAAAATTATGGTCGAAAGTCGATACCGAATATCCGTTTCAATATGATTTCGTAGATAAACAATATGCGAGAACTTATGAAGCTTATACAAAGCAAAAAAATTTGTTTTCACTGCTCAATATCGTTGTTATTTTAATTGCTCTTTTTGGATTATTTGCACTTGCATCTTATTCCATACAAAGACGCATGAAAGAAATTGCAATTAGAAAAACCCTGGGAGCAGATACGAATGTTTTACTGAGAGAATTATCGAAACAATATATTTGGTATTGCATAATAGGATTTTTAATCGCCATTTTTCCAGTCTATTATTTGCTCAATAAATGGCTGGAGAACTTTGCTTACAGAATAGAATTGTCCCAGATCCCGTTTATTTTTGGCTTTTTAATTTTATTAATTCTAACTTTAATAATTGTGTTGTCCCGTGCTTATGCAGCAACAAAAACAGATGTTTTAAAATATTTGAAATATGAATAATTTCCTAAAAAAATACAGAAGTTATTTATTACAGAGTTGTTAATTTATTTTAGTTTAAAGTTTTTCTACTCGATATTAGGACTAACTACAGAGTGGATATTTTATTTTTGCAATAGAGGATACTATCCAGACTAAAACAATAATAGATTTAATAAGAAATGATGGAAAGAATTTTTGAACCTGTTGATCCCGAAAATTGGGAGCGACAACCTTATTTTGATTATTTTAATAATATAATAAAATGCAAATACACAATCAATGCAAATGTTGACATTACAGAATTACTAACACGATCAAAAGAAGAGGGGGTAAAGTTTTTTCCGTCATTTCTGTACGTAATTATGCGAGCTGTAAATCAGAATAAGGAGTTTAGGATGAGTTACAACAGTCAAAATCAATTAGGGTATTGGAATTACGTTCTTCCTTCATATACGATTTTTCATGACGATGATAAAACTTTTTCTGATGCTTGGAGCGAGTATCATGAAGATTTTAAGCTTTTCTACCAAACAATAACGAGTGATATAAAGCAATATAAAGATGTTAAAGGTATAAAAGCACGCTTAGATCGTCCTGCAAATTTTTGTTCAATTTCGGTTTTGCCTTGGTTAAGTTTTACTAATTTTTCTCAGGATACCTATCAGGAATCTAATTTGATGTTTCCATTAATTCGTTTTGGTAAATATTTCGAGCAAGATAACAAAACATTAATTCCGGTTGCAGTATTTGTAAATCATGCAGTTGCTGACGGATATCATACCAGTAAACTTATTAATGATATGCAGGATTTTGCAAAAAATGTAAAAGATTGGATGCTTTAATTTCCAAATAATAAAACCTCCAAAACAAATGATTTTGGAGGTTTTAGTCTTAAATGAAATTTTTAATTAACCATGAGCAGCTATAGAAACGTCAGCCCATTCTTCCCAAGTAGCTAACTTTTGTTGGTAAACTTGTTTTGCAAGTGGCAAAGCTACTTTTCCTAAGAATAGGCGTAAAGGAGGATTTTCAGCTTCAACTAATTTAACAATTGCAGGTACCGTAGCGCTTGTTTTTCCGAAAGTGTCAGGATCATGTCCTTCTGCTATTGCTTTTCTAAGTCCATCATAAGCATCAATACTTTTACTATTAAATCCGTTCCCCCAGATATCAGTAACATAACCGTTTGGTTCGACCAAAGTAACATTGATTCCAAATTGTTTTACCTCCTGAGCCAGTGTTTCAGTAAGACCTTCTACGGCGAATTTCGATGCATTATAAAGACCTATATTAGGTAAAGTTGCTATTCCCAGAACAGACGAAACTTGTATAATATGACCGCTTTTTTGATTTCTCATAATAGGCAAAACCGCCTGAGTCAGCCAAAGCGTACCAAAGAAATTCGTTTCAAATTGCGCTCTTGCTTCTGTTTCGCTGGCTTCTTCAACAGCTCCGTTTAAGGCATAACCTGCGTTATTAATCAGGATATCGATTGTACCAAAATGTTGTTTTACTTTTTCTACAACTGCAAATGAATCTTCGCGTTTGTTTACGTCTAATGTTAAAGGCAAAATAGCGTCTCCGTATTGTGCTTTTAAGTCGGCCAGGGTATCAATATTTCTGGCTGTTGCAGCTACCTTGTATCCTTTTGCTAAAAATGCTTCTGTCCAGGCTTTTCCAAATCCTTTTGAAGCTCCTGAAATTAAAATTGTTTTTGACATGTTTTCTTAATTTTTAATTGTGAATGGTTGATTGTGAATTGATATTTGTTTAATTGTTAGTTTTTTT
This sequence comes from Flavobacterium frigidimaris, assembly GCA_900129595.1. GTDB lineage: Bacteria > Bacteroidota > Bacteroidia > Flavobacteriales > Flavobacteriaceae > Flavobacterium > Flavobacterium frigidimaris. The sequence goes on from FQWG01000005.1 coordinate 145,172, forward strand.
AAATTGATATTGAATTTTATCATTATAATTGTCATTGATATTTATTTTATTATATGACTGATCGGTCATTTTTTTAGTAAAAAAAATCAGAGTGTGTTTTCCTCTATAATTTTTTTCAGGGTTTTGATGATCACTTTCATCTTATCATTACTGCCGGACACTCTCGAAATGAGGTGACCACCTTCCATCATGGCAAACATAACGATGGCAAACTCCTCAGCATTCCACTCCGGATTAAACTCACCGTTGGCAATTCCTTTATTGACACTACTTGCCAATACTTGTTGATTAGAGTTACAGCCTTTGTTTATTTTCTCTTTTACAACAGGATTGGTATCATCTGCTTCTGTCCCAAAATTTAATAAAGGGCAGCCTCCCGCAAGAGGCGGATTTACCGCATTACTAAAGAAATCTATATAAGTAAAAAGTTCTTCTTTAGCCGTTTTACTTTTACTGATGGCTAACATAAGTTTATCACCTAATACCTTCATATTATGATCAACGGCCGCGCAGGCTAGGACATCTTTATTCTCAAAATGAACATACATACTTCCCTTAGACAATTTGGTCGCTTCCATAATATCACTCATAGCAGTTGCAGCAATCCCTTTTGTGTTGAATATTGGGGCTGCTTTCTCTATGATGAACTGTCTGGTTTCTTCTCCCTTTGTCATGGTAATTTTTCTTTACGGGTACAAATATATGACCGATTGGTCATGTTTGCAAATGTTTTTAATTTTTTGTGATAAGTTTAATATTTAAGATCTTGTTTTCTATGAGGTAATCGGACTATCAATAGATAGTTTTTTTGTTCAAGCAGATTTAAAAAACGATTCAGGCAGATCATATTTAATTGATCTTTTTTGGGCAGATTTTACAATTTTAAGACCTGTTTCAATTCAATAAAATCATTTTACATCTGCTTCAATCATTTTAAAATCTGCGTGAAAAAACGTTGTTGCTTAGTTTTCCGGAGTCATCGGGATTACACGAATATTTCGCAACAATAAATAAAAAAATGTTATAAATGTTTTAATATATGTATTTAACTACGTAGTTTTGTAAAATAAATTGTTACAATATGAAACCACTAATTATTCCCATAGAAAATAAATACGCAGATAAGGTTATCGATTTAGTTCTAAGCATCCAGCAAAAGGAATTCAATGTTCCCATTACGATCGAAGACCAACCGGATTTGTTAAATATAAAAAACTTCTATTATACGGATGGCGGTCATTTCTGGGGCGCTTTTATCAAGGAGGAATTAGTAGGCACAATTGCTCTGGTGAAATTCAATGATTCTCAGGCTGCAATTAGAAAAATGTTTGTAAAGAAAGAATATCGCGGCAAAGAATTTTCGATTGCCCAAAAATTATTAGACACTTTACTGGATTATTGTACAGCAAATCAAATTGATGATTTATATTTGGGAACAATATCAATACTAGAAGCCGCTTTACGTTTTTACGAAAGAAATCATTTTGTACGTATGGACAAAGCATCGCTTCCGGTTGGATTTCCGATAATGAGTGCTGACAATGTATTTTGCCATTTAAAACTAAAAGAGTAAGGATGAATATTATAGATCAATCAGGAATTCTGGCCCTTTCGACACGATTGCAACGCCTGAGCGAACAATTGCGAAAAGACGGCGCCTTGTTTTATAAATCGTACGGAATCGATTTTGAACCCAAATGGTTTCCGGTAATTTATACCTTACATCACAAAGAAGTATTAAGCGTTGTCGAAATTGCAAACGAAATTGGTTACACACATCCGTCAACTATTAGTCTGCTAAAAGAACTCGAAAAACAAAAGTTAATCCGGTCAAAAAAAGACAAAGTTGACGAACGTAAAAGATTGATATTACTGACGCCAAAAGGACAGGAATTAATTGTAAAAATGAAACCGGTCTGGGATCTGATGGCCAGTGTTCTCAGAGAAATTACCGACAATCAGAACAATTTACTTCAGGCTATTAACGAAGCCGAAAACAAAATCATGCACCAAAGCTTTTTGCAAAGAGCATTACAATTAAAAAGTGAAGAGTAGTTTTTTTTGAAAGATTCTAAGTTTTGGACTTATTGTAAACCTGAGAGGAGCTGAAGTATTTTGAAACCTGAAGGTAAATTAAGAATTTTGATTGTATTGTCTATGATTTAAAATTTTCAACTTTAAACTAATCATCGACTTTGTTAATCTGAATTTAAAAAACCTGGAATCTATTTTAATAAAGAGCTGTTTGCTGTTTTACTCTCCAATCTTTTTATTTTTTAAAGAAATGAATAAAAAGGATTTCCGTTTCAATCAGGGCCAGGCACTCGTTTTGATAAGAGACAGAGAAGATCAAAAAAAAACTCAGTATCTTAGCCTTTGAGCAACTTTCAAAAAAAACTTTACATCTTTTTTATGAACTCCAAAGAAACCCTCCAACAACATATTGGCAAAACAGCTTCATTGACAGACGAGCAATTCGATTATTTCTTTTCGTATTTTAAGCCACAATCTTTCAAAAAAGGACAAACCGTTATTAGTGCCGGAGACAAAGTTGATTGCGAGTATTTTGTAATTTCAGGCTGTCTAAAAGCTTTTTTTATCAATGATGAGATCAAAATGTACATTCTGCAATTTGCCATGCCTACGTGGTGGACATCAGATTATGATGCTTTATACAACCAAACCACTGCAACGATAGATATTGATTGTATTACAGATGTCGAAGTTTTGTGTCTTTCCAACAGCGATCGCGAAAAGCTTTGCAAAGAGTTCCATCAAATAGAACATTTCTTCAGATGGAGAACCAACAAAGGATATATCGCTTCTCAAAAACGCCTGTTATCTTTAATGAATAATAATACCAAAAAACGTTACGACGAACTTTTGGCATTATATCCACAGCTTTACAACTTAGTTCCCAAACATCTAATCGCTGCTTATCTGGGTGTTTCAAGAGAAACCCTTAGCCGACTGAATTCATAAAGTTTTTTTACTACAAATTAGAAGAATTATCATTTCACGCAGATTTAAAAAAGATTTAGTAGATAAGCGCAAAGTAGTTTATTTATAGATAATTATAAAAATTAAATCTGATCAATTTGCGAGAAATAAAAACGTTATGTCTTGGCGCGATTAAAAACTAAGCATATAAAAGATCCGCACCCATGTGCTTAATTTTTTTTTTAAATCTGCGTAAAATAAAATCTGCTTCTGCAAATCACCAATCTTTGTAGCGCTACCTCAGCAGATCCTTCGTTCCTCGGGATGACAAAATGAGAATAAATATCTGCGTAAAGCAAAGTAACTTTGCACCTCTGTAACTCTGAAATTTTTACCCTGAAAAAAAAGGATTGTGATCTACATCACGTAACCAATTTCTATCCCCACCGTTCCTTTGTACTGTACTTTTAAATACAATAAAAATGGAAACAACAAATTTTAAAATCGTAAGTTCAAAAAGCCAAATCGATTGGACTGGTAGAAAAGTTACCGGTGCGCATAATGGTACAATTGGTATCAAAGAAGGTCATTTTATTTTGAATGACGGAAAAATAAATGGCGGAAATATTGTCATCAATACCGCCTTAATAAAAATTCTGGACGTTACAGATCCCGATACAAATGCACAATTTGCAGGACATCTGGCTTCGGATGATTTTTTCTCAATTGAAAAATTTCCGACCGCAGCATTTGATATTCTTTTTGTTAAAGAAATTTCAAATGGTAAATATTATCTTGAAGGGAATCTTACTATAAAGGACATAACACATCTTACAGGTTTTGAAACCGAAGTAGAAAGTACTAACAATGCACTTTCACTTACAGGTAAATTGATTATTGATCGTACCCAATACGATATTAAATTCCGTTCAGGAAACTTCTTCAAAGATTTAGGCGATACATTAATCTACAACGACTTTGATTTAGATTTTATTATCACAGCCGAAGTAGCTAAAAACTAAAGCCATGCCTTACGTAAAAATCGAATTGACCCGCGAAGGTGTTACCCGCGAGCAAAAACAGGAATTAATCAGTGGAATCACCAACCTGATTACCGATGTATTGAACAAAGATCCGCATTTGACCCACGTTGTGATTCAGGAAATCGAACTCGACAATTGGGGTTACGCAGGAGATCAGGTATCTGTATTAAGAGAAAAAGGCATAACAGCCGATAAAAAATAAATATCATGAAAAAACAAACTGTAATAGTTACCGGAGCAGCTTCCGGAATCGGAAAAGGAATCGCCAAATACTTTTTGGACAGAGGCGATAACGTTGTCATCAATTCACTAACACCATCAGCATTAGAAAATGCTTACAACGAATTTGGAGCAGGAGACAATCTGGCCATGTTTGCCGGAGATGTGAGCAAGAAACAAACCGGAGAACAATTGGTAAAAATTGCTTTAGAAAAATTTGGTTCGGTAGATGTACTGATCAATAATGCGGGAATCTTCGAAAGCAAACCATTTTTGGAAGTTGATGAAGCTTATCTGGATAAATTTTTGACTACCAACCTAAAAGGAACTTATTTCACAACACAATCTGTTATTCCGCAAATGTTGAAACAGCAAGATGGAGTGGTAATCAATATAGGAACTCCTTTGGTCAACCACGGATTGGGCGGATGGCCGGCTTCTGCTCCGGTATCAAGTAAAGGCGCTATTCATGCCTTGACTATTCAGTTAGCAGCAGAATTTGGCAAACAAAATATTCGTATCAATACCGTTGCACCAGGCGTTATTCGTACGCCAATGCACGGAGACAAATCAGATCAAAGTGCAGGACTGCATCTTTTAAACAGAGTAGGAGAAGTCGATGACGTAGCCGAAATGGTGTATAGCGTTGCCAAAAGCAGTTTTATTACCGGTTCAGTCATCAATGTTGATGGCGGTAAGGGAGCTGGACACAACCTATAATTAAATGAGAACTATTTTATTAATTGCTTTTATGCTCTGTACTTTGCAGGGCATAAAAGCTCAAAATAACATTAAAATGAAAAACGAGGACGACGTGTCAGCAATTGCTGATGCATTAGAAAATTATTATTTTAAAGGAATTTACGAAGGAGACGAAAGACGTTTAGGGAGTATCTTTCATGAAAGCGCTTTACTTTTTGGAGATATAAAAGGTCAGCCTTATTTTAAAACGGTAGATCTTTATTTAAGTGGCGTAAAAAGCAGACAAAGTCCCAAAGATTCCGGAAAACCTTTCAAAGGAGAAATTTTAAAGATTAATGTAGTAAATTCAATAGCAGCAGCCGAAATTAATGTTAAAATGTATGACTTTAATTATCGGGATTTTTTATCTTTCCATAAGATTAACGGAAAATGGCTTATCGTCAGTAAATTGCTGACCGATACAAGCGAATAACTTTAAACAAGATAGCAATGTGGTACAATACAAAAGCTACAGCATTATTAGGGATTGATTATCCTGTAATGCAGGGACCATTTGGCGGTAATTTATCAACAATAGAACTGACTGCCGCGGTATCAAACGCGGGTGGACTTGGCGGGTACGGCGCTTATACAATGTCTCCTCAGAAAATCTTTGAGGTAGACCAACAACTAAAAGCAGCCACCAATAAACCGTATAATATCAATCTCTGGGTTTCTGATCATGACATTCCACAATCCGGTTTATTAGATGAGCAATACGATAAAACAGCAGCATTGTTTCAACCTTATTTTGATGAAGTTGGGATTTCGTTACCGGAAAAACCGGCTCCGTTTCAATCCAGGTTTGAAAATCAGTTAGACGTGATTTTGAATATTAAACCCAAAGTATTCAGTTTTATGTTTGGAACACTTTCTGCCGATGTTTTAGAACAATGTAAAAGATCGGGAATCGTAACCGTTGGCGCGGCAACAACTTTAGACGAAGCTATTTTTCTCGAAAATAATGGCGTAGATATGATTATTGCCTCAGGTTTTGAAGCAGGCGGACATAGACCTTCGTTTTTGGCTTCTGCTGAATCATCGCTAACAGGAACTTTTGTATTATTACAACTCATTCGTGAAAAAGTAAAAACGCCGATTATCGCTGCCGGAGGAATCGCGAACGGAAAAGGTGTCGCTGCAGCATTGGCATTAGGAGCAAGTGCCGCGCAGATAGGAACAGCTTTTTTAGCCTGCGATGAATCAAACGCATTACCCATTCATAGAGAAATGTTATTCTCTGATGCAGCAAAATATACCACTTTATCGCGTGCTTACACCGGACGTTTAGGTCGTGGATTAACCAGCAGACTAGCCAAAGATATTTCAGGTAAAGAAAAAGATGTTCTGCCGTTTCCGTTACAGACAACATTAATATCACCCTTACGAAAAGCAGCCCTTGACCAGCAAAAATGGGACATGATCTTATTTTGGGGCGGACAAATCGCACCAATTTTAAAACATACCAAAGCCAAAGAATTGATGCACGCTCTTATTGAAGAAACGAACGCTTATTTTGATGACCTTAGAGGATAATCTAATTCAGTAGTAAGTAACAAAGCCTGATTGTATCGATCAGGCTTTGTTTATGCATTACTTTTTTGGACTCTTTTTTTCTTTTTTCCCAACCAGATTAATAATCCTGTGATAGGCAGCGTCAACGCAAAAAGTGATACTGAAAATGCAATTATTTTGGTGGGTAATCCATAAATGCTTCCGGTATGAATAGGGTAGTTCAAACGTTTTATTTTATCTCCGTTCGAAAAAGATTCATAAGGTCTTGCCTCAATTTCTTCGGCTGTATATTTATCAAAATAAGCAGCGCTGGATTGATTTGGAATTGTTTTTTCTGTATTTTCTTTTAACACTAAAATACTATTAATGGTATCAACTGGCATCCTGATCTGAATATTTCCTGTATATGGAAAAATACTGTCCGCTTTATTATATATACTTTGATAAAAGGCAGTATTGTTTAGTTTAGGATCTGTTTTTGTTGGGTTTTTTACTTTTGCTGAAGGTCTTTTTGTTGTGCCGTCAGCCAGAAAATAAACCCCATCCTGAAACCAGGTAAAAGCAAAAGACAATCCGGTTAGGGAAATAACCAGTAAAATTAGAAAACTATAGAACCCGAAAGTCGAGTGAAAATCCCAATTGACTCTTTTGAAAGAAGCACCCCATTTTACTGTTAATCTTTGTTTTAGATTTTTGATCTTTTTTGGCCACCATAAAATGATCCCTGAAATAAGCATAATAACAAAAATCAAACAGGAAGTCCCCATGATAATTTGTCCTGTATCTCCCAATAATAATTGACGGTGTATTTTTAAAACAAAAACAAAAAACCTCTTTTCCTGTGGAGTTGTTGCCAGCACTTTCCCGGTGTAAGGATCGATAGAAAAAAACTGTGCTTTTTTATCGGAATCTTTGGCTAAGATTTGCATGGTGCGTAAAGGATCGTTGAAAGTATAAATACGGGTTATCTTTTTTATTCCGTATTGTTGCTGCAAAATGTCCGTGCAAAAATCAATTGTCTTTTTTGAATTTCCTATAGTTGAAACAGTATAATATTCAGGATTTATGGCTTTGTCAATTTCTTTTTCAAAAACCAAAAGACTTCCCGTTAATGCAGCGATAAAAACAATTAAACCCGAACCTAGTCCAAGCCATAAGTGCACAAAACCAACAGTCTTTTTAAATCCTTTTTTCATAGTATCCTATATTCTAAAATTCAGGCACAAATTTATACTTATTTAGACTAAATCTATAGCCTCTTTAAGAAAAATAATTATCATTTATCAGTGCCTTAAAGCCTTACTACTTTGCGCCATGCAAATAAGAAGAACGGTAGAAAAAGAAGATTATCGACTACTTTTTGTTACTAATAGTATTAAATAAGAGTTGTTTATATAATGAAAACGATGTTTTGTATGTTGCTAAGTCATTGATTTTTAATTGCTTGTTTGTAATCTTAATATTAATTTGACAGAATAGATAGAAATAATACTTGTTAAACGATTATTAATTTTTATTTTTGCGCTGTTTTTATTAATTCTAAATAAAAATAAAACCTAACCAAATTAGAAAACCAATGAACTATTTTAATCTAAGAACATCTAAGTTTTTATTTATTATTAGCTTTTTATTTACTGTCTGTGCGGCTGTTGCACAACAAAACCATGGGAAAATTAAAGGAAAAATAACGACTTCTGACGGAAAGCCGGCGTCTGAAGTAAATATTGTTTTAAAAAACTCTAAATATTCTACCAGCACCAATGAGGACGGTAATTTTGAACTGAACCGTATACGAAGCAATTCTTATACGCTGCAAATATCCTTGACAGGTTACGAAACTGTAGAACAGCAAGTTGTAGTTGCAGATAATGAAACAGCAACCCTGAATGTACAATTAAAGGTTTCGAACAAAGAATTGCAGGAAGTTGTGATCAATAACAGAAAAAGTCTGCTGTCTAAGAAAACACAATATGTTGCACGAATGCCTCTTAAAAATATAGAAAATCCGCAGGTTTATAATGTGATCCACAAAGAACTTCTTCAGGAGCAAATTGTAATTGATCCTGCCGGGGCTGTTAGAAATGCACCCGGAGTTGTACCGCTTAATTATCCCTCAGGTGGATTTGCCGTTATTTTTAGAGGTTTTACGGTGGGAATTAATTCGCGAAACGGAATGGAAACTCTTTCAGGAAGATCAAGTGTTGGTATTGCAAATGTTGAAAGAATAGAGGTGTTAAAAGGACCTTCGGGAACTTTGTTTGGTTCATCTGCCTCTTCGTTTGGTGGTGTTGTGAATCTGGTGACCAAAAAACCTTTTGAAGCATCGGCTACTGAAATATCCTATACAGCAGGAAGTTTTGGTGTAAACCGACTTACGGTTGACATCAATACACCATTAACGAAAGATAAAAATGTGCTTTTCAGATTGAATGCTGCTGTCAATAATGAAAAAAGTTTCCTGGATTATGGTTTTAATAAAACGCTTTCTTTTACGCCAAGTATTATTTTTAAAGCAAGCGAAAAACTTACTTTTAGCGTTGATGCAGAGTTGTTTAAAGTTAACAATACAAGACCGTTATACCCAACGGTTGCTACCACATCAGGAATAACGAACCCGGGCGATATACAATTGAATTATAAAAAATCATTGGTTCACGATGATGCTGATGCAAAATCATCTTCATCAAAAGCATTTGTTCAGGCCGAATATCAAATATCGGATCGCTGGAAGTCAACTACTTTGTTTTCTTATGTAAGTGAAGATTTAGACTATAGTTATCAGGTTTTGCCAACCTGGACTTCGCCTACAACTGCTACTATACGTGCAACGCTTTTTGGACCAATTTCGAGTAATTATACCAATATTCAGCAGAATTTTAATGGTGAATTTTCGACAGGAATCTTAAAACATAAAATATTGGCCGGTGTAAATTATAGGTACTATACAGATACATTTTCGTCTACACCAACTCCTGCGGCCCCGTTTAGAACAATTGATGTAACAACTAATTTTAATCCGGTTAGAAGAAGCGAGATTGATAAAGTATTGCTGGTACCGGTCATAAGAGCCGGACGTGATGAATATACTTTTAGCGGGTATGCCTCTTATGTATTAAGTGTTGCAGACAGGTTATACGCAATGGCGAGTTTACGTTTGGATAATTTTGATCGAAAAGAAAGCGGAACCGTACCGGGATATAGTCAAAACTCATTGTCACCAAAATTAGGAATAGTTTACCAGATTGTTAAGGATCAGGTTTCTGTATTTGGAAATTACATGAACGGATTTCAGAATTTAGCGCCCGTTACACAACCTGCTGGTGAGCAGCTTATATTAGATCCTTTATATGCAAATCAGTATGAGGGAGGTATAAAAGCTGAAATGTTTAATAAAAAATTAAGCGCTACAGTGAGTTATTACAAAATCACAAATGATAACGCTGTAATACGACAAACGGATCTGACGTACCAACAAGATGGAAAACAGGTCAGTAAAGGAGTTGAATTTGAATTTCTTGCCAATCCGTTTCCGGGTTTAGACATTACAGCAGGATATGCATATAATGATAATCGCATTGTAAAAACAAGTGCGGCCAATAAAGCTATCGAAGGCAATAAGGCACAAGATGCCCCTGAAGATGTAGTCAACTTTTGGGCTTCATATAAATTTCAAAGTGTTTTAAAAGGTCTTGGTATTGGTGTTGGTGCGAATTATGTAGACAAAAGTTATATGGCGACCACAAATACTTTTTATATTCCGTCATACACGATTTACAATCAAACGATATTCTACGAGCAATCAAACTGGAGAGTGGGAGTTAAGATAAATAATCTTTCCAATAAAAAATACTGGAGCTCATGGGGAGCGCCTCAGCCTCCCGCAAATTTCTTAGTGAATCTAACATTCAAATTTTAGAGAATAACTTTAGAAAACAACCATGTACTCCGGTACCTTGTTATAGTTTCTAAAAGTAAAAATATTTTTTGTTTTTTTATTTGAGGGTTTCTGACAATCTTTTTTGTCAGGAACCTTTTTTTATTGAAGCTATTGGCATCCATAAAAAAATCCCTCAACATTAAATATGGAGGGATTTGATTTTTATTGCCTAATTGTTTTATTGAAAGTGATCGGGATTATTTAGTCACTTTTTTGAATCTCATCATCGGGATATCCTTCATGATTAAATTCAGTTTACCTTCTTTATCAATAGAATAGCTATCAATATCTTTAATAGTTTTTGTAAAAACCTGCTCTCCGCCACCTTCACAATACATTAAAGTAGCCGGGCCCTGTTCTCCAAAAGTAAGTGATTTTCCTTTTAGCGTAAACGGTGCGCTGTAGCCATTGCAACCTGCATTTCCGGATACTTGTTTAGTCGCTTCATCAAATTTAATAAATGGTTTTTTATCCGGAAATAAACCTTCAAAAGCAATACGCGGACCGGTAATATACTCCAGTTCCCAAGTTGTATTATAAAGATCGGCCGTTTTTGAAGTGTCTTTCATTGAAGTACAAGAATTAAAAGATAATGCTAAAATAGCAACGAATACCAATACGTAATTTTTCATAAAATAAGATTTTAAAACATAAATTTAAAGATTTTAATCAAAATTCAGGCCATAAATCTGACTTATTTTTAGTTTTAAATTTTGTAATAATTAAAAACAAAGAAAATATCGGCTTAGATTATTAAGGCATAATATGTTATTGTACTTTTGGTTTGCTCGTACACATAGAGAAATAAAGTTTCAATTTCTCAACACATGTAAATGTTTTTGCATTTTCTATAGCTGAATTTTGCCTCATCATTAAAAATAGAAAAGATGAAAACATTATTTACCACAGTGTTACTTTTAGGACTAACACTACCCGTTTGTGCACAGGAAATTATTCATAAAAAAGTCCTGAGCAAAAAAATGAACAAGGAAATCGAAACAGTTATTATTACTCCCGAACTTGTAAAAGGCAAAACGTATAAAACCGTTTATATACTTCATGGCTACAGCGGAAACGCCAACAGGACTTATAAACAGGATATTCCGGATCTTATTGGTAAAGCTCAAAAATACAACACGATTTATGTATTGCCTGATGGTAATTTTAATAGTTGGTATGTAGACAGCCCTGTAGATAAATCGTCGCAATATCAGACCTTTATCGGGAAGGAACTGGTAGACTTTATTGACGCAAATTACCCCACAATACAAAACAGAAAATCCAGGGGAATTCTGGGTTGGAGTATGGGAGGATATGGCGCACTAAATATTGGGATTTTTTATCAAAGCACTTTTGGTATCGCCGGCAGTTCCTGTGGCGCATTGGATTTTAATCGTTTTGGAGAGAACTTTCATAATTATCAGGTAGATAAAGTTTTGGGAGATTTTAAAAGCCTGCCGAAGCAATACTTCACATTTGAGAAAACGAAACAAATGGCAAAAGCAAATCAGTTTTATATTTTAGATTGTGGCACAGAGGATAGTCAGATGATTGATATGAATCGTGATTTTCATGAGCTTTTGACCAGTGAAAAAATAGAACATCTCTATATTGAATCTCCCGGCAGTCATGATCCAAAGTATTGGAATAAATCTTTGGCCAACCAACTGGCTTTGTTCGAAAATTATTTTAATGCTGAAAAATAAGAAATAGACTTTTGGGAAAAATCAAAAACCTTATGAAAGAGAAAATTTACCGCAAAGATCGCTAAGTTTTTTTTGCTTTACGCTTTTATAAAAAAAGAAAAGTCCGCAATCCCGATAGTTATCGGGATTGTATTGATTTGGCTTTGCTAACTTTTGCATTTTGACGTATCGCAATTATATTTTATGTTTTTCCACGGCATTTAGCGTTGATTCAATTTTTATTAAATTTGTACAGTATCTTTGATATAAGCTTAAAAAAGAACTATTGAAAAAGAAATTGAATATAGAACTTCATACAAAAGAATTAGATAGTCTAGGTCTCCAAATTAGGGAAATAGTGGCTAATAACGTAGATTTTACTGGTCATTTGACTAAAGCACACAGAGACGATCATTATGTTTTTTATATTCAGCAAGAAGGACTGATCGAACTCATGATTGATTTTAAAAACTATCAGATAAAGGATCAGGCGCTTTTTTTTATTGCTCCGGGTCAGGTACATTATTATACAAAACAAGTGGATTCAAAAGGTTTTTTTATCTTTTTAAATCCTTCTTACCTGCAAAACATCTATCGAAGAATTTTTGATACCTATCAGAATATTTCTCAGGTTGTACCCATTCAGAGTATTGTTTTATTTAAAACTACAGAATTAATTTTTAACCAGGTGTCTGAAGCTGCTGGGGATATTCAAAAAAATATTATCCGTTCCCTTATTGATAGTTTGATGGGAATGGTGGTTTTGGAATTTTCTAAAAACGAAAATTATCTCAAAAACGGTATCGATAGAAAAACGGAACTTACTTTTCAGTTTAGGCAATTGGTACAAAAACATTTCTTAACATTAAAAAGACCCAAAGACTACGCTGCTTTGTTGCATATTTCAGTTCCTTATTTAAACGAAATGGTCAAGGAACAAACAGGATGCGCCTCAAGTTACTGGATACAGCATGAAATTTTACTCGAAGCCAAACGATTGCTTTTTTACACGCAATTGAATACTAAGCAAATTGCTTTTTCATTGCAATATGAAGATCATACTTATTTTTCCAGATTTTTTAAAAGAAATGAAGGTATCACTCCTTTAGAATTTAGAAAGAATTACTGCGATTTGTCCAATCAAAACTCTTAGTTAGCCATTTTCGTTTTCTTATAAAGCCCATTCCTTTGTACTCGTAATTTTTAAACAAAAAAAACATGAGTAGAATTTTAGAAAAGGGACAGACAATTGACTTTTACAAAGCGACTATACCCATCATTGTATCGGTATTTGCTATTTACCTCACGATAGGACTGACGTTAGGAATCGTGCCGGCATTTGTACAAAATGATTTAAAATTTAATAGTTTGATTGTAGGGGTTGTAATTGGCTTACAACCGTTAACCACTCTTTTAACCCGCGCTTATTTCGGGAAAATGACAGATACCAGGGGAGCTAAAAGATCTAAATTTGGCGGGATACTTTTGGTAATGGCCGCCGGAATAATTTATGTGCTTGCAGTGTCATTTGCTTCATATCCTTTGATGGCATTATTACTTCTTTTACTGGCAAGAATCGTTCACGGCATTGCAGAAAGTTTGCTGGTAATTGGCGCTTTAACATGGGGAATAGGTTTAGTCGGACATGAAAAATCCGGCAAAGTAATGACCTGGAACGGAATCGCAATGTATGGTGGAATCGCCGTAGGAGCTCCTTTAAGCATCGGGATAACTAGAGATTTTGACATTACTTATGCCTTGGGGATTATTGCAATTTTGCCCATTGCCAGCTGGATTGCGACTATTAAATTGCCTGCCATTCCGGTTGACAAGAAGCACGTCAGAACACCATTTTATAAAGTAGTAGGAACGATCGCAAAGCAGGGATTGACACTGGCTTTTTCTTCGATGGCATTTGGCTGCATTGCCTCTTTTATCGCTTTATTTTTTACAGAAAAAAACTGGGGAGATGCTTCTTTGGCCTTTATAATTTTTGGAGGATCTTATATCCTGACCAGAGTCTTTTTTGCTTCTTATCCTGATAAATACGGAGGATATAAAGTGGCGGTAGTTTCTTTAGTTATTGAAGTTATTGGACAGTTTCTTATTTATACTTCTTATACCAAAGAAATGGCTTTAATAGGTTGTGCCCTGACTGGAATTGGTTTCTCGCTTGTATTTCCTTCATTAGGAGTACTCGCAATCAAAAAAGTAAAACCTCAAATGCGGGGAACGGCCTTAGGTGCCTATGCCGCATTTTTTGATCTCTCTCTGGGATTGGCAGGACCTACAGCAGGATTAATAGCAGGCTGGTTCAGTTATCAGGATATCTATTTATTTGGGAGTATCAGCTGTTTACTGGCTTTAGGAACGCTGTTGTTGAAACGAGATTAATAAAAAAAATTATGGAAAATTATCAAAAAAAGGTCATCCGTTCTGTGTTTACGGTAAAGAAAAAGTCTTTTATAACACCACATTATATCCGTGTAATTTTTGACGTTACAAACGAGCAATTAGATTTGCTTGCCAATGTAAAACCGGGATCTAATAACAAAATCTATATTCCGCCTAAAGGCATGAATGTTATTTATTTTGCGAATAAAGAGAGTAATGTTTTATCGGAACTTTTGCCTGTCATGAGAACGTACACCACCAGAAGTATCGATTTTGAGAAAAGAGAATTATGCATTGATTTTGTAGCACATGGCGATAATGGCCCTGCTTCTGCCTGGGCACAAAAAGCCGAAGCAGGAGATATTCTCGGGATCGCGATGAAAGGTAATGCGAAAGATTTGGTTCTGCAGGCTGATGAATATCTTTTAATAGGGGATTCGACCGCGCTTCCGGTCATTGGAAATATTTTGGAACAGCTTCCAAAAGGTGTAAATGTAAAAGCTGTATTAGAAGTATACGGAAAAAAGGATAAAATTGATTTCGTTTCTCAGGCCACTGTAAGTGTAGATTGGGTATATAATAAAAACCCTGAAAAAGGAAGTGAGCTTTCAAAATGGATAAAGAAAATCTCGCTTCCTGAGATAAAAACAAAAAGATTTGCCTTTATAGCAGCAGAATACAATACGGTAAAAGCTTTAAGAAGTTATTTTAAAGAAGAAATAGGCTGGGAGAGAAGCCAATATAATGCGTCATCTTATTGGAAAGCAGGAAAAACCGAAACAGAATCTAACACAGAACGCAGGGAAGAAAAACTGGATTAAATTTATTTTGCATTAAGTGAAATATTAAAATAGGCCGAAGAAATTTTTCTTTTGCCTGTTTTTTTTATGATATAAGCAGAAAGTATATTTTGCTATCTTTATAAAATAATTTTATAATCATGACAATACAGCAATTAAAATATATTGTAGCATTAGATGAAGAACGTCATTTTGCACGAGCTGCCGAAGTTTGCATGGTTACACAGCCCGGACTTACGATTCAGTTAAAAAATCTCGAAGAAGAAATAGGTATTAAAATTTTCGATCGAAATAAAGTTCCGTTAACGCCAACCACACTAGGAACAGAAATCATTAATAAAGCAAAGAAAATACTTCGCGAAGCCGATGAAATCAGGGATTTTGTGGTAAACGAAAAAAATTTATTAGAAGGAGAAATTAGAGTAGGAGTAATTTCGACTTTATCGCCTTATTTGATTCCGTTGTTTATAAAGGCGATGAAAGAAGCAACTCCCAAAGTGCACTTTATTATAAGAGAAGCTAATACGGGACAATTGATGAAAGAATTGGAAACCGGTTCATTAGATGTGGTTTTGATGGCAACGCCAACCGGAAACCCCAATTTAATAGAACATCCTATTTTTAAAGAGCCTTTTGTAGCCTATTTAAACGAGCATCACCCAATGGCGAATAATGAGTTTTATGAACTTCAGCAGGGTGATAAAACAGAATTATTATTGCTTCATAGTGAGTTTTGCTACAACGCACAATTGCTGGATATCTGCGGAATCAAATCACCTGGAAAATTAAAAGAGCAGTTTACGTATGATATTAGTTCAATCGAAACCTTAAAAAATCTGGTTCGTGCTCAATTAGGATTTGCCATTATACCGGAACTTTCTATTT
The DNA here is from genome assembly GCA_900129595.1 of Flavobacterium frigidimaris. Taxonomy (GTDB): domain Bacteria; phylum Bacteroidota; class Bacteroidia; order Flavobacteriales; family Flavobacteriaceae; genus Flavobacterium; species Flavobacterium frigidimaris. The sequence goes on from FQWG01000005.1 coordinate 161,331, forward strand.
TGAACGAAAATAATTCAGGACTTTTTAAACCTTTTAAAGAACCTAAACCGGTAAGAGAAATTAGTTTGGTGGTTTCTGATTCCTTTTCGAAAAAACTATTGCTCGAAAAAATGAACGAAGCGATCTGGAATTGCCTTCCGGACTCCTTAAAAAAAGATTTTGCGTATCGAAAAATACGCTGGAATGATTCGCCTTATTTTGCCAAATCGGTTAGTGATTATATAAAATCACATTCTAAAGTTTAAAAAATTGGGATTTCTTAATCTTTATAAACTCCAAATAAAAAAAAAACAAATTCCAACTTGAAGGCAAGCCAATTGGAATTTGGAATTTTAAAAAATTGCAATTTAATTTTAATTTATTTTTTAGAAGCCGCAATAATAACTTTCGCTACAGCCTCTGGTTGCGAAATAAACACCACATGGCTTCCTTTTATTTCTGTAATTTTTGTATTGGAACGTTTGTACATGGCACGTTCTATTTCAGGAGATATACTTTTGTCTTCAGTTGCTACAATTCCGTAAGAAGGTTTATTTCTCCAGGCTGCTTTTGTAATAGGAGTTCCAAATCCTTTTGCGTAGAATGCGCCTTGAGAAGCATACATAAAATCAGCGTCTTCCTTGCTGATATCTCCAGCAAAACCGGCATGAAATTTAGCTTTATCATAATAAACCACTCCTTTATCATCTGGGCTTAAAACACCATTTTCAGGAGCTGGAGGAGCAGTCATTAACCATTGCACAGAAGTTTCTTCGTTATCAGGCTGTAAAGCTGCTACATAAACCAAAGCCGCTACTTTAGGATGATTTCCGGCTTCTGTAATTACAGTACCACCCCAGGAATGTCCTACCAAATTGTTGGTCCGTCTTGTTTGTCTAGGGCTAAATTAGTTACTCTCACATCATCTTCAAGAGAGCTTAAAGGGTTTTGGACGATGGTAACGTTATATCCTTTTTTAGTTAATACCTGATATAAACCTTTCCAGCCAGAACCATCAGCGAATGCACCGTGTACTAATACAACGTTTTTAATTTGCGCAGCTGTAGTTTGTGCATTAGAATTTGCTGTTGTAAATAAGAAACTAAAAATAAGTACTGCGAACATGAAATAACGATTCAATTGTTCTTTTAATGCTATTGTTTTCATAATTGTATGTTTTTAAATTGTTGTTGTGTGTTTTGCTATTAAGTTGTTGTTTTGTTGTGTCAGGCTGAGCGAAGTCGAAGCCCCCCGCTCAGGTTGACATAAAGTATTTAGTTTAATGTTACTGATAAAGTAATTTCAGTATTTAATAATTTTGAGATAGGACAAATTTCTTTTGCTTTTTGTGCTGCTTTCTGAAAATCTTCTTCTGTAATTGCTGGAACTTTTCCGTTAAGGATTAATTGGATCAAAGTAATTGTTCCGTCTTCAAAAGTTACTTTTGCTTCTGTACTTAAATCTTCCGGAATAAATCCTGCTTCAGAAAGTAAAAAGCTAAGTTGCATGGTAAAACAGCCAGAATGTGCCGCTGCTATTAATTCTTCAGGATTGGTTCCTACACCTTCTTCAAAACGGGTTTTAAAAGATAATTGGGCATTATCTAAAGTGGTGCTTTGAGTGCTAATAGTACCTTTTCCTTCCATTCCTGTACCTTTCCAGTTTGCGTTTGCTCTTCTTGTAAATTTCATGATCTTAATTTTTATAGTTATTTATTTAATGATTCAAATCGTTTGTTTGATTTTGATGAGACAAATGTATAGCGACTATGTTTATTAATCAAATTAATAATTTTTGACACTTATAAAATTAATTAATAATGATAAAATTTTTTGAAATTTGTGTGCAACTAATCTTGAGCTCAAGGCCTGAAATCATTGCTTTTTGGGATATTTATAAAGAAGCAGAGAATAAATAATACAAATCAAAAAAGGACATTAAATATTTAAATGTTTTACACTTAAGTATTTAATGTCCCTTAAAAATTAAATAATATCAGATTTGTCTACAAGAGTATAAGTCTGATGTACATTAATAGTTTGATCTAAATTACAAACTTGCTGTATTGAGTAACGCAAGATCTTCATGATCCAGATGAATTGTAGTTGCATTTATTAATTCTGTAAGCTGTGCAGGATTTGTTGCACTTACAATTGGCGCCGTTATTTCCGGTTGATGCATTACCCATGCCAATGCAATTGTTCCCGGAACAGAATGATGTTTTGAGGCTACAGTATCAAGTGCTTTAAGAATTTTAAATCCTTTCTCGTCTAAATATTTCTCTACGAATGCACTTCGTTTACTGTCTTTTAAATCGTTTTTATCACGGTACTTTCCGGTTAAGAAACCACTTGCCAAAGAAAAATAACTAATAACACTTAAATTATTTTTTACCGTGACAGGTTTTATATTATCCTCAAAATCATGACGATCGTATAAATTATATTCCGGCTGAAAGGTTTGATAAGCCGGGAGGTTATTGGCTTTGCTTACTTCAAGAGATTCCTGCAAACGTTCAGGTGTAAAGTTTGAGGCGCCAATTATTCTTACTTTTCCCGCTTTGATAAGACTGTCGTAAGCTTCCAGAGTTTCTTGTATAGGAGTAGAAAGATCATCATAATGGGATTGGTACAAATCGATATAATCGGTTTGCAGTCGTTTTAGCGAATCTTCAGCTGCCTGAATAATATACTTTTTGCTTAATCCTTTTTTTGTTTCAGAGAATTCAGCACCCACTTTTGTAGCCAGAATAATTTTGTCCCTTTTTCCGGATTCTTTAAGCCATTTTCCAATAGCCAACTCAGACTCTCCACCTTCGTGACCTTGTACCCATTTTGAGTAAACATCCGCAGTATCTAAGGTATTAAATCCGGCATCTGTAAATTGATCTAATAAACTAGATGTCATTTTTTGGTCTGTCGTCCAGCCAAATACATTTGTTCCAAATACCAATGGAGCAATCTCGATGGCAGAATTGCCTAATGTTTTATTTTGTATCATATCTATCAAATTTTTATCAAATGTAATTATTTAATGAACTTTTGTATTTGTAAATAGTAAAAAATGTAAATTTGTTCATTATATATGAACTTATGAATCAGTCGGTCAAAAAAACGTTTCAAATTTTAGAATACATTGCTTCAAGCGGTAATTTCGTCAGGCTTAATGATGTTGCCACAGCCTTAGATTTAAAGAAAAATTCTGTCCACAGTTTTTTAGATAGCCTGAAACAACTTGGTTATCTGGAGCAGGACGATGTAAGTCCGCGATACCGAATAACCTCAAAACTGGAGTGTTTGTATGCTCCTTTATTATCGGTTAATGAACTCAAGAAGGAATTACGGCCTATTCTGGAAAAAATAACCAATCTGACTAATGAGTCTTCGTATCTAGCGGTTCAAATGGGATCTTATTACAGACACGAACTCAAATGCGAGCCAAACAGGGCGGTAAAAATTACGCTGAATACAGGAAAGGAGTACGAAATGACAACTACAGCGATAGGCAAATCATTTCTTGCTTATTCACAACATTTGCAGTCTGGTCTAAGCAAACAATACAATCCGGAAGCTGTAGCTGCTATTGAAACTGAGATTGCAACAATACTAAAAACGGGTTATGCATTGGATGTTCAGGCTTATGATCCTGATCTAAATTGTGTCGCGATGCCAATATTTTACAAAAATAAACCAATAGCGGTTCTTTGTGTTTCAGGTCCTTCGTTTCGGTTTAAAGAACCGCAATTCATAGAATCTTTGCAGATAATGGAATCCCTGATTAAAGAACATGGGAAATACGATAGTAAACTGAATATTAGTTAAAAAGAGCGCAACATAAATCCTTCTTATTTTTGATCAAGAATGACCACTTTTTCAAAACGTCCATGATGGCTAACAGAAACATCCTGAAGTATATTCAATGTAGAATTGAACAGATAAGGTATTGCGTTATCATCTTTTAGAATGTCTTTTTTTTCGATCTCCATTACATTTTTCAGTTGATCCGGACACGTAACGGCAATAGTGTGCAAGCTATCCTGAGTAATCGTTGTTTTTGTATAATAGACATTTCCCTGACAAATCACTTTTCCTGTGCAGTAAGCAGTATTTTTTGCGCTAATAGTGCTGGCCAGTTTTTTAGGAATGTACTCTCTTATTTTTGTTTGTCTGTTATAGATTTTATAGGCCGCCTCTTTCATACTCCATAACAGCCAGAATAGCATTTCCGGTTCAGGATCCTGTGTTATGAGTAACTGTTCGTCGGTGGTGAAGATTTTCTCCGTAAGTCCCTTGCGCTGCCAGTTGCTTTCCCGGCGTGATTGCAAAATATCGACAACATCATTGCCTATCATTTTGCAGCAAGTTTTGTTTCGATAATTTCTACTGCAGTTTTTACATCCAGCATGCGTTCCATATCAGTATTGTCAATAACGACATCAAATGCTTCTTCGATATCCAGTACAATATCTACCAGATTGGCTGAATTGATACTAAGATCGTTAATAAAATCGGTGCTTTCGGTAAGGTTATCATAAGCTTCTGTATTTGTCGTGTAAGGCTTGATAATGACTTTTAATTTTGCTATAAGTTCTTCTTTGTTCATAGGTTTAGTTTTGAAATTTTTTAAAGATTATACAGGCGTTTACATCCCCAAAACCAAAACTAGCTTTGGCAATGATATTCAGGTTGGTGTTTATGGTCTTAGAAGGCACTTTTGAAGCATCTATAAGGGCGGTGACTTCAGGATTCAGATCTTCGCAATTCAGGTTGCCAAATAAAAAACCTTCATGAAGCTGCAAAACTGCAGCAACACTCTCGATACTTCCGGCAGCACTAAGGCAATGGCCTGTCATACTTTTTAAAGAGTTAATAAACGGAAAATCATGGCCTTTTCGATTTAAGGCTTTCGTCCAGTTTTCTATTTCCAGACTGTCTTTTGTTGTGGCGGTAAGATGGCCGTTTATGGCATCAATATCATGTGCTGAAATACCGGCATTGTGGAGCGCATTTGTGATGCATCGCTGAACAGCAGTGCTGTTAGGGGCAGTCATGCTGCCGCTGCCGCGTTGTCCGCCGGAATTGACATTGCCGCCTATTATTTCGGCATAAATGGTTGCCCCGCGATCTAAGGCACTTTCTAAATCTTCAATAACTAATGCCCCGGCACCGCTTCCGGGTACAAATCCTGCCGCAGAAGCGCTCATTGGGCGAGAACCCTGCTCAGGATTATCGTTATAATTAGAACTGCACACACGAAGCGCATCAAATCCGGCCCAAATATAAGGACCGCTGTCTCCGGTACTTCCTGCCAGTATGCGCTTTGCCTGTCCGGATTCTATACGGTCGTACGCCATCATAATAGCTTCAGTTCCCGTTGCACAAGCAGACGAATTGGTTGTTACCTGATTTCCAAGTCCCAGTTTACCGCCCAGATAAGCGCTAATGCCACTGTTCATGGTTTGCGCCACGACAGTACTGCCAAGTCTGCGTACTTGTAGTTCGTCTATTTTATAAATGCTTTCGCGAAACTTATCAATTCCGGATGTTCCGGATCCAAAAATTGTTCCGCTGTCCCAATCAGGATTTTCGTTGATTTCTATTGGTAATCCCGCATTCTTCCAGGCTTCGATACCTGCAATAACACCATATAAAATCCCAGTACTATTAAAGCCTCTTAACTCAAGTTCTGTAAAATATGCCAATTTTAGTTCCTCTGAGATCTGTGGCTGACCTGCGATCTGACAGGAGAATTGCAATTGCTGCAACTGAGCATCATGCCGAATTCCCGAAATGCCATTTTTTAAAGAGTGGGTAAACGCAGGAATTCCAACCCCGTTTGGAGCCGCTACACCAAGTCCTGTTATGACAACTCTTTTGCTCATAATTTTGTCGTGATCATACCGGATAAAATGCCTTTGCAGACTTCTTGTCCGGCTTCGTTTTTCATTACCACATCGCATTTAAGCTTACCAAACCTGAAGAATAGTTTTTGCGATGTAACGGTTACTTTCTCATTAGGATAAACAGCTTTTAGAAATTGCATGTCTGCTGAAGTAAAAGCCACTACAGTATCTTTGTTAAACTTTTCCTTTAATAAAAAAATGCCAAGACAAACCATCCCAATCTGCGCCATAGTCTCGGTTAAGATAACTCCTGGAGTTACTGGATTATCTTTAAAATGACCTTTATAAAAATCAAGATCTTCTTTGTAAGTATAGGTTCCTGTTATTCCGTTTTCATCGACTTGCAATAACTCATCTACAAACAGAAAAGGTTTACTGTAAGGCAATTGTGCGATAATGTTGTTTAATTCCATATTTTATATTTTTTAATAATTACCATTGTAGTAAAACCCGTTGTGCCGAAAATCCCGGTCCAAAACTAAGCATCAGTCCTTTTTCTCCTGACTGTGGTTTTTCGTCCATAATACTTTCTAAAACGTACAAAACCGTCGCACTCGACATATTGCCATACTCTTTAAGTACTTCTTTAGTATGAGTGATGTTTTTGCCTAAACCTGAGAACAGTGACTCGACAGTAGTTACTATTTTTTTTCCTCCTGGATGAAAGATCATGTGGTCGATATCCTGAATTTCTAAATTGTTTTTTTGCAGGAACGGGTGAATGATATCACCAAAATGCGATGCGATTGTATCGGGAACTTCAATGTCTAATACCATTTGCAAACCTGTATTGGTAAGCTTAAATCCCATCATGTGTTCAGCATCATAAAAGTGGTACATTTCCTCGTCGATTATTTCGGGTCCATCATCATCTGCATGCGAAGACAGAAGGCAGCAAGCAGCTCCGTCACCAAAAATAGCGGCGCTGACAATATTAGGCATCGAAAAATCATTGAGCTGAAATGTTGCCGTTGGCGATTCTACTGCGATAATCGCGGCACGCTTACCGGGATTAGCTTGAAGGAAATTTTTAGCATAGATGATGCCTGATATTCCCGCTGCACAACCCATTTCGGTTACAGGAAGCCGGACGATGTCCTGTCTTAATTTCATTTTATTGATCAGATAAGCATCTAAAGACGGAATCATAATTCCGGTACAGCTTACCGTAATAATATAGTCAAGACTTTGGGGATCCCAGTTTGCTTTGGCAAGTGCTTTATTGAGTACCTGTTCGCCTAAAATAATAACCTCACGGCTGTAAATATCATTTTTATCTTCAAACGAAGTTGCTGTAAATACTTCCGCTGGATCCATTATAGAATAGCGTTTGTCTACGGCCGCACCTTCAAAAATTTTCTTTACTTTTTTTATAAAACGCTCGTCCTGTCCCTGCAGCCATCCGTCCAGTAATGGAAGAATATCTGCCGTTGTACGCGAATATTTGGGAAGTTGCTTTGCAACTGTATTAATTTTTACACTCATTTTTTAGCAATTATCCATTGGTAACGAAAAGCCCATTTCCAGTTTATGGTATAGTTTTTTAAATTCAGTTTTTTAGAGAAGTCCTCCAGTTCCTTTTTCTTGAATCCTCTCAAAATAGAGATAAGTCCATCTTCGCGGGACATTTTATTCAAATTAAAAACCGTACATATTTTTTCAAAAAGGCGGTATGCTAATTTACTACGATGCAGATCATTGATAATTACGCCAATTCTGGCATTGTTATTAAAGGTAGTAATTATATCTAATATTTGTTCGTTAGAAAAATGGTGCAGGGTTAAGGTACATAAAACGATATCATAATGTAATGCATTAAAATCATCATTAAAAATATCGACACACTGATATTCGATATTAGGAAATTCATTCGATAATGATTTTGCATAATTTATGGTATAAGCATTGGCATCTATACCTATAAGCTTGAAATTAAGCTTGTTTTTTTGTCCGTATTGCGCGAGCATGCGCAACATGTCGCCATTACCGCACCCTATATCAGCAATTACTATTGGTTGATTTGTATCGGTTTTTCTTAATAATATTTTCAGTCCATGAAGCGTGAGTTTGTTACCGCCTAAGAGCCTGTTAATACTCGCAATTTTATCCAATGCATCGCGTAACTCTTTTCCCTGAAGAAAAAAATCATCCATGATCTCGATTTCCTGTGTTCTGTATTTTGTGTTTACGACCATTTAATTGATTGCTATAGGTTTGCCGTGGGTTTGTTTGATTATCGCAGGCAGTAACATCGGAAGTGCTGCTGTTATGGCGACAAGGGCATTTGTGATGGTTTTTTTTCGTAATATTTTTGCCAAAATCCTTCCCATAAACAAACGTTTGCCAAAATGTCGTTGCCATTGTTGCTGATAGCTTTTTTCTAATATTTCTCTGGATGGTATTGTACCCGAGTAATAATCGAGCACCAGTTCTGATGCTATTTTTGCACTGTGAATTGCCATTGCCATTCCGTTACCGCATAAGGGGTGAATAAGTCCTGCAGTATCGCCCATCATCAGTATATGATTTTCGATGGCTTGTTTTTGATCAAAAGAGATTTGGCTTATTGTTAGCGGTTTATCAAAAAGAAGCGTGCTGTTCTCTAAAATGGTTTTTAGCTGTTTGTTTTTATAAAGTACATTACGCTGGTATTCTTCAATATTTTTATATTGTTTGAAAGTTGTATAATCTGCGAGATAACAAATGTTTATGATGTCGTTTTCTACTTTGGAAACGCCGCAATAACCGCCGTTGAAATTATGCAGTGCAACAACATCATTCTCAAATTTTCCGTTATAATGCGCTTTAACCGCTAGCCAGGGTGACTTTTTATTAAAAAACTCACGTGATAATACTTGATCGATATTAGATCGTTTTCCAAAAGCACCCAATACTATTTTTGAGAATAAAATTTGCTGCGGTGTTGTTATTGTAAACAGGTCATTATCGAAAGAAACATCAGTAACCATTTCCTTAATGACGATACAGCCGTTTGTTATTGCTTTTTGATATAAAAAATTATCCAGTTGATACCTGCTGATACCAAAACCACCCAACGGAAGATTTGCGGAAGCAACCTTTCCTTTAGAAGTACTGAACTCAAATTTAGTAATATGTGTAGGATGTAATTTAGAGATATCAATATCAAGCCATTTAAGATAAGGCAGGATTTCGTTCGAAATATATTCGCCACACACTTTGTGACGCGGATAAGATGATTTTTCTATTAATGTTACTTTTAATCCTTTCTCAGACAGATGTAAGGCACCTGCCAAACCAGCAAGACCGCCGCCAATAATCACAACATCTGAATTTGTTTTCATACTAAGCAATTTAGCTATTATATCTCAAATAGTGCGTATATATTGTTAAAATTACTTCGATTTATTAGTAAAGAAATAGGTTCGCAACACAATTGTTTACTACAAAGATCATAAAGAGTGTTCCTTTTAAATTACATAATTTTAAGTGTTACTTATAGAATTACAGTATGAAAATAAAAAAACGGGAAGCATGAACTTTCCCGTTTTTAATAGTGTTATTATAAATGTGCCGTCCAGACCAGACCGCTTATATCGGTTAGCGTTAGCGTATAATGCTCATTGTGAAGGTCTGATTTATCAACTATCGGAATTTTGATGGTTGCTTTTGCTCCAAGTGGAATGATAAGACTATGCGCGCCGGGTTTAATCTTTGCTACATAGTGATTTTTGATAATTTGCGGAGACAATTTAGACAAATCACTTCCATTCAATTGCAGAAGGTATTTTCCGGAAACATCCTGAAGAGAAATCCCAATCAGGAACGAACCATAAACATCAACTCCTTCTACACGAAAAACATCAAAACTCATTTGGTTATTCTCCATTTTTAAGTTGCTGATTTCAAGTTTAGGTTTTACGGATTTATTATGCAGAGTTCCAAAAACTCCTCCGTGAAAATATTGATTGGTAAATAAAGTCATACCTATAATAAAAGTAACTACAACCAAAAGAATTCTTTTGTACGGAAGCAAGTTTAATTCTCCTGAACCCAATATTTTAAACCATTTTGTTTGAGTAAAACGAAAGTTTTTCTGCATGAGATAAGCATCTAGAGAAAGATAACTGCTTCCCGTTAGAAACAGTGTAAATCCGGAAGCCAGTCCTAAAATTCCAATTTGCCATTCGTCTAAACATGTTGTTCCGATCCAGCCCGAAGCCAGTAAAATACCAAATGCCAATAAGAAAATCCCAACGCTCATAAGACGGGTAAAAAGTCCCAGGATCATTGCCAGACCAACAATTCCTTCAATGATAGTAAAAGCCACCATGTTGATCCATAAGGCATCAGGATGTGTAACTAAGTATTCGATAAGGGGTTTTATTCCCAATGCATTAGGTAAAAAATGATTGAATTTTTCTCCGATATAACCGGCTTCTTCCGGAATTAATTTGTTTTCGAGAATAAGTCGCCTCCAAAAGGCCGAAAAATAAGTCCAGCCCACTACCAGACGCAAGGCTAAAGCAGCTATAGAAGCGGCATTAAAAGTTTTTTGATGTTGCATTTTATAAAATTTTAAAAATAATAAATTGTTTTAAGCAAGATGTGAAACAACTCGCGGGGCAATTTTTAGATTTTTAAAGACTATAAATAAAGCAGGATAATTAATAGAACTCTTCTCGAATTCGAAAGCAGGGTGAATTTGTAATTTAGCAGTAACTGAATTTTTCTGTACCTGAAAATGAAACATTGCTAATCCCGGAACTATTGGCACCTGAGGGATTGAAAAAGATTTCTTGAAACTCGTATTCTTATGAAGAATATTAGCAGTACAAGATCCCTGAACAGGCAGGGAAGTCAGGCTTTTTTGAGAAATTTCTACAACTCCTATTCCGGCAAAATGCAGTACAGATTTTTTGACGTGACAATTAGAAAAAGCGTACACCAAAGCCACAACCAGCAAAAGCTGTTTAAGATAACTAAAAAGAGTGGCCGGGTTTTTTAATTTCATTTCATAAAAATAGTATTTAAAAAACACTTTTGCCTCTTTTTACAAAACGTTAACAACATTAATTTCGGTTATGTATCAATTAAATTAGAAAAAACAGATCCGTATATTTGGATTTATGAGGTGGTTTATAAATCGTTTTATATGGTATAAAATGCTAATCGCCTTTGTTTTGAGCGCGTGTGTTTTTGTTGTGTTTAAGATATTTATCGTATTAGGAGAAGATATCATTTCCGGTATTTTACGCTAGTACTGTAATAATGATTATATTTATTGTAAGATAAGTTTACCAATAGACGATATGAATAGTCTTTAAGGTAAAATGCGCTGCTTAGAGTAATCGGACCGAAGATTCAGTAATGAATTTATCTTCAAGTTATAGTACAAGCGAGCAGCAATAATTAATTAAAAACTTTATCGTTATGAAATTTTTAAAATCTTACGTATTTGTATTTTGTATTTTGTTTTCATGGGCACACAGTAATGCGCAGGATTTAAAACCTGGATTTGATAAGGCAGAATACAGAGAATTGATTTATATCGCTACTCAGTCGACTGAATCTCCGGAAAAAGCAAAAACAATTCCCCAGCCGGAACATTCAAAATTAGTCTACAGAAGCAAACCGATTGGTTTAGACAATCTTTGGGAATTATGGCTCAAAGACCGAAATACAGCTGTATTATGTACCAGAGGAACTACTGAAAAAAGCGAAAGCTGGCTTGCAAATCTTTATGCGGCAATGACTCCGGCGAAAGGCGAACTGAAAATCTCCAGCACAGACACTTTTCGATACGAATTATCAACCAATAAAAATGCCGCGGTTCATACAGGTTATCTTTTAAGTACTGCATTTATTTCTAAAGAAATGGTGCCAAAAATTGATTCCTGTTACAAAGCAGGAATCAAAAATTTCCTGATTATGGGACATAGTCAGGGCGGAGGTATAAGTTATTTACTAACGGCTCATTTTTATAATTTGCAAAATAGGGGAGTTTTGCCGGCTGATATCCGTTTTAAGACCTATTGCAGTGCAGCCCCTAAACCCGGAAATTTATATTTTGCTTATGATTACGAAAATCAAACCCAAAATGGCTGGGCGTATAATGTGGTGAGCGCTGTAGACTGGGTACCTCAAACGCCTTTTTCAGTCGAAATGCCGGATGATTTACCTGTTGTTAGTCCAATTGCAATGCTTGAGGAAACAATAAAAAAGCAAACCTTCTTTAAGAGAATGTTCCTCAATATGGTGTATGGCAAGTTAACGAATCCATCGCTTAAGACGGTTAAGACGTATCAAAAATTGTTAGGTCAGCAAATGGCAAAAAGGGTACAAAAAATTCTGCCGGAGTTTGTAGCGCCTAAATTTTACAATAGCAATAATTATGTTCGCACAGGCAATACAATTGTCCTTTATCCCAATGATAATGATGAGAATTATTATAAAAAATTTCCCAATGAGAGTAAAGATTTAATGATTCATCACTCTTTTCCGCCCTATTTGTATCTTCTGGATCAGCTTAAATAAGTTAATAAAAAACAGTATAATGGTATTTCAATTATGCTGTTTTTTTTGTGTTTTATTTTTTTAGAAAATTACAATATACCACATTGATTAAAAGGCATGATGATTTCATAATTAAAAGTTAAGATTACTGTTTTTTGAGATTATCTCTTTTTTGTTAAAAAATTTTAGAATAAAATTTCTGTTCTTTGTGCAGTAAATTTTATAAAAAAAAGTAACAAAGTCTAAGTTTTAGCGACCAATTCAAAGCACATCAATATTAGATTATTTAAGAAGAATCATCGTATTTACGTTTATGGACAACAGGAAGTTTATTTTAAGTTTGAAAAAAGGTAATGAGGCTTCTTTCAAAGAAGTGTATCTCAATTACTATGACAAACTGATAAACATTGCCAAACGTTTTGATTTTACTGTTCTGACTCCGCAGGACTTTGTTCAGGAAACTTTTCTAAGATTATATAATAAAAGGGAATTACTTAACGAAGACGTTTTATTCGATAAACAATTGTTTACCATCTGCAAGAATATCATTCTCAATCACGTCAACAGAGAGAATAAGATAATTCAGCTTGATCCGGAGTTTGAAAAAATGGAATCTGAAGATACAGAAACCATAATTTTTGAAGAAAGAAGAGAAAAGTTATATCATTTTATCAATTTGCTTCCCGAGCAGCAACAAAAAATATTTACTTTACATAAACTGGAAAGCCTTAGTTACAAGGAGATTGCAGCAATTACAGACCTTTCTGAAAAAACAATTGCCAATCATATTTACCTTGCCAGTAAATTTATTAGAAAAAAAATCGAAGATCATTAGGAACTTTTGTGTTCTCGTTTGTTATCTCTATAAACGCAAACATAAAATGTATATTGAATCTTATAAAACGGATGTGAAAACAAATGAAGACGCAAAATTTATTGTAGTGCTTCTGCAGTTTATTATTTCTGATTGTATAATGAATTTTGATCAGGAGAATCACGATCTTATTCTAAGGATCAAAACCAACAGGGATATAAAAGAAATGGTTTATGGTGTTTTTAATAAGCAGGGATTTTGCTGTCAAAAAATATAAAGCTTCAAAGACATGGATGAAAAGAAAGTAGAAGAAGAATTGAAAAAAGTGTGGAATGAAACTCCCGTTTCACATTCTGATCGTGAAAAAGAGATTTCCTGGGAACAGTTTCAGGCCAAGGCATTTTCTTCAAAAAAGAAGAAATCTAAGGCTTGGATTTATTATGCCGCGGCAGCAGCAGTTTTAATTTTTGCCGGTACCGGACTCTATTTTAATGGTAATCCTTTAAAGCATGATGTACAATTAGCTCAAACCACTATCGAAAATACGAGCTCAATACTAAAAGTGGTTGCATTGCCTGATAGTTCAAGAGTCGAATTGAGCCCGAATTCTAAAATTACCTATGCAAATAATTTTACGGTGAACAGAAAAGTGAACATTATGGGTGAAGCTTATTTTAAAGTAAAAAAGGACAAGCAGCATCCTTTTCAGGTATTTTGCAATGAGACCACTACTACAGTTTTAGGAACCTCTTTTACGGTTAAAGGTTATGCACAAAAAGAAGTAACCGTTGAACTTTATGAAGGAAGTGTTCAGATGAATGTAAAAAATCAGGACAAAAAATGGATCCTGAAACCCGGAGAAAAATTTACATACGGAAATCTAACGGCATCGGTAGCGGAATTTGAAAGGTTTACGGATTTTGAGAATGAAAAACTGATCGCTGTCAGCGCTTACATTGAGTCGAATTATGGTTATAAAGTAAATATGCCGCAAGAATATTATGAGCAGCGAATCACGGTAAGAATAAATAAAAAAGAAGATTTAAAAACAATTGTCCAACTAATATCAGAAATGTATAACCTAAACTTTGAAGTAAATGAAGATTTAAAACAGATTACTTTTCAATAGAAAAGAAAAGGATGCACTAGCCGCGAAACTAAACATCCTTCCTTATAGTCAGGGTAGTAAAAAACTATCCCATTTAATAATATTCAAAAATACAAAATTTCATGAAGCATATAATTTCAGCATGCTTTTTTTTATTCAGTTTGTCTGTGTTCTCCCAGAGCATTACAGTAACGGTAGATCAAACAGTAACATTAAAAGAATTTTTTAAGCAAATTGAGAATCAAACCGACTTTAAATTTGCTTTTACAGATCAGATTAATACAGAACAAAAATACTTTACAAAAAAGCATACCTACAAAAATATCAAAATAGAAGATCTTGTAAGCGACCTGAATACAAATGCATCGATTCAATTTTCGATAGTAGGGAATAATATTTTTGTGAAGAAAAAAACTTCTAAGACCACTACAGCTAAAAAAAAAAACAAGTTAACCGGTCAGGTTTTTGACGATAGTAATGAACCTATTATTGGCGCCAATGTTTATGTCAAAGAAGTACAAACTGGTGTTATAACGGATAAAAACGGAATGTTTTCTATAGAACTCGATAACGGAACTTATACTGTTGCGATTAGTTATATAGGGCTAGCCAACAAGGAAAGAAAAGTTGAAATTACTGATGATGCAAGGATGAAATTTACCATGGATTCCGACAGTGAGCAATTAGAGCAGGTGATTATCACCACAAGCAAGGCAGTGGATGTAAAGAATACTCAGATGAGTGTGAACAAGCTTTCGATGGCCGAGATTAAAAGACTCCCGACCGCTATGGGCGAACCGGATCCTTTAAAATCATTATTGACTTTGCCCGGAGTTACAAATGCCGGAGAAGCTTCATCGGGATTTAATGTGCGTGGAGGCGCGGCTGATCAGAATTTGATTCTTTTAGATGGTGCTCCGGTATACGGTGACTCGCACATGTTTGGTTTCTTTTCTATTTTTAATGCTGATATTGTTAGCGGATTAGATTTATACAAAGGAGGGATTCCGTCTAAATTTGGAGGGCGCGTTTCTTCTGTTCTTGATGTAAGTCAGCAAACAGGAGATCTCAATGAGTATAAAGTAAATGGAGGTATTGGTCTTATCTCAAGCCGGCTTTTGGTACAAGGTCCAATAAAAAAAGATGTTGGTTCCTTTATTGTGGCAGGACGTGCTTCTTATGCGCATTTATTTCTAAAAGCTACCGACATTAAGAGTTCTGTCATGTTTTATGATCTCAATGCTAAGTTCAATTATCGCCTGGGAGCCAATAATACAATTTCGTTTTCGGGTTATATGGGAAATGATTTGTTTGATATTAATAATTTCTTTGCCAGTACCTACGGTAATACTATGGGAACGTTCAGCTGGAAACATAAATTTTCGGATAATTTGAATACCAGCCTTTCTGTTTTTTACAGTGATTATAAATTTAATCTGCAAATACCATTTCAAAAATTTGAATGGGACAGTAAAATTACCAACTATGGGCTTAAATACAACTGGAATCACACCCTATCAGACAATTTTAAACTGAACTACGGTATTGATGGTTTGTATTATGATTTTAATCCGGGAACTGTAAAGCCTTACGGTATTGATTCGCAGTTTAATTACAATCAGTTAGATAAAAAATATGCTTTAGAAACTTCTGCTTATCTTGATGTCGAAAATCAGGTTACAGAAAAACTGAATCTTCGTTACGGACTTCGTTACAGTACCTTTCTTCGTTTAGGTGGAGAGAGTATCAGTACCTACGAAAACGGACAAGCAGTAGTATACAATCCGTTATATCATATTTACGAAGAAGCAACGCCAACGGGAAGTACTTATTACGGAAAGGGAAAAACCATCAGTAAGTTTGATAATTTTGAACCGCGATTGGCATTGTCATACGCTTTCAATGATGAAACTTCAGTAAAGGCCAGCTACAACAGAATGGCGCAATACATTCATATGTTGTCTAATACCCGTGCTCCGTTGCCTATGACGATCTGGACACCAAGCGGACCTTTTACAAAACCACAAATGCTGGATCAGTATGCTGTAGGATATTTCAAAAATTTTAAGGAACGCGAATATTCTTTTGAGGGAGAGTTATTTTATAAAAAGATTAAGAACCGTATTGATTATATTGATGGTGCCAATTTATTGGGTAATAATAATATCGAGCAGGACATCCTGAACGGAGAAGCGAGATCCTATGGTATGGAACTATTATTCAGAAAAAATACGGGCCGCTTTACAGGATGGGTTTCGTATACTTTGTCTAAAGCGGAACAAAGAACACCCGGCAGAACAGCTGAAGAACCGGGTATTGCCAATGGCAATTGGTATTTGTCAGGATACGATAAATTGCATAATCTGAATATTACTGCAAATTATGAATTCAATCCTAAATGGTCTTTTAATGCTAATTTCAGCTTGCAATCAGGTCAGCCGGTAACGTATCCAAATGGTTATTATGAATTTGGAGGAAGAAATGTGCCTAACTATACTTTGAGAAATGCGGACAGACTTCCTGCATACCATCACTTGGATATTGGTGCAACTTATACTCCTAAACCAGATAAAAAGAAAGGATGGCAAAGCTATTGGGTATTTAGTATTTATAATCTTTATAACAGGCAAAATGCCGCATCAATGATGTTTTCTCAAAACGATAATACGGGAGCCAATGAATCCAGACAGCTGTCTATTTACGGATTAGTACCTGGCGTTTCTTATAATTTTAAATTTTAATAGTATGTTACGATTAAAAAAATACAGCTTAAAAAGTAAAACAGTTACTTTATTTAGTCTTCTTTTCGTTTTACTCTTTTTGTCCTGCGACAAGGTGGTTGAACTTGATTTAGAAACAGGAGATCCTAAAATCGTGATCGATGCCGAGATAATCTGGGAAAAAGGAACAAGCGGCAGTGAACAGTCTATAAAAATAACCAGAATGGCACCTTATTACAGCCCAACGACGCCGAAGGTTTCTGGAGCACAGGTAAGGGTAGAAAATAGTAATGGAGATATTTTTACATTTAATGAAGTTGAACCGGGGTTATATAAGTGTACTAATTTTGTACCCGTAATTGATATGGAATACAAATTATTAGTACAAGTCGACGGACAAAGTTTAACTGCTACTGAAAAACTAATTGGCGTACCGAAAATTGAAAGAATAGACCAGGAATTCATGGCTGATGTAACAGGCGAAGACCTTATTGTGGTCACATTTTATTATAAAGACCCGGCTGATCAGGCCAATTATTATCTTACGGATTATAAAACGGATCTTTTGCCTTATCCGGAATACACCTCCACAAGTGATGAATTTGTTAATGGAAATGAAATAAATGAAAAATTTACTGATACAGATCTAAAGCCAGGGAAAGTTCTTGACATCACACATCGCGGTATTTCTAAAAACTTTTATAATTACATGAATTTAATTTTAGAAGCAACAAATTCGAACCCTTTTGGCGCTGTACCGGGCAATATAAGAGGAAATATAGTCAACACTACCGATGCGAATAATTTTGTACTAGGCTATTTTAGAGTTTGTGAAGCGAATCATGTTGTTTACACAGTAAAATAAGAATTTAATTGGAGGTTGATTTGTAAATACATCTGGCATTTAAACAACGGGTGCCGGATGTATAGTTTTATCGCCTTATATCGTTTCAATCATTGTTTTAGTTTCAATCATCAAAAATGCAAACCTATTTCATTACGGAATAGGTTTTTTTTATGTATTGTAGTAACTGTTTGTCGGGAAACGCTGAGGTACACTATCCAAAAACATACAGCTCAATTACAGCCATTTTTTTCGTTTGAACCACAATAGCGGCACCACAAAACAAAGTAATAATAATATAGCAGCATAAACATATCCGTATTTCCATTCGAGTTCAGGCATGTACTTAAAATTCATACCATATATTCCCGCAATAAGCATTGGCAATGATATACAGGTTGTGATAATCGTTAATGTTTTAAAAATGCGGTTTTGTTCCAGGTCTATTTTATTGCTTACATAGTCTTTGAGGTCTTCGAGCCGCTCAAAATTGTTCACTACATATTCGTTGATTACCGTTAAATCCTCCAATTCAAAAATAATCATCTCTTTTATTTCAGTGCTTAGTTTGTTGCTTTTTTTCAATAACAGCAAAATTCTTCTAAATTCATTCAGTGATTCCCTAATAAGATAATTATCGAATTTCAGTGCTGTTAATTCATCCAGTTCTTTTTCTGAAAAAGCTTTTCGCTTTTGGGAATTGTAATACGTGCTTTTAATATTTTTTGAAATGACTTCCGTTAAATCCGCAAAATAATCCGGAACGATCCCAATTAGCATTCGAAGAAATGAATCTAAAGTGAGCGGGAAATTTTTCATGTTTTCAAAATATTCATGTTTTTTAGTTTCGGAGATAAATTGCTCGAAATTTACTGCCATAAATGAAAACATTATATTTTCCTTGAGAATAAAAGAAACAATCATCTCTTCGATTTTATTTTGAGAAGAATAGTAGGGAAAGGAAAAATTAAAAGCCAGCTGGTTTTCATTCTCGGCATAGTGGGAACTTATCTCAATATCATCACTATTGCTTAATATAGAAGTATCGATACTAAATAGCTTTTCAATAGCGGCAATATCATTTTTTGAATAATCAATAAGCTGCATACTGGATATAGAACCTAAGTCTTTGGGCATCTCATCAATGCTTTTTATCCGGATAATATGGTTGTGTTTATCTAAATATTCAATTATCATTATGACTTTTTATTTATATTTATAAGCTGTAGTGTTTTCTGCCCACGGAATGTTTCTTAATTTTAAAAACACCTCTATTTTAACAAATGTAGGGAAATATTCAGGAGTAATTTAAATTTTAGTAAGTGCTTTATTTAAAGTTCATAAGAACCCTGTTTTGTTGCTGAAACAGCGGTTATTTCAGCGTACAGATTTAAACAGTCTTTGGTAAAAGAAACAGTTAATTGAATTTTAATGGTAAGTTTGTCTAATATAAAAAAGTGATTAAACAAAGATATGAGTATACTGTTTGTTAAAAATATGGTCTGTAACCGTTGCATAATGGTCGTTCAGGATGAGCTCGAAAAACTTGATTTAGACTTTACAAATATCAGGTTAGGCGAAGTAACACTTACAAAGGAACTTAACCCTGATGAACGAAATGCAGTCGAAGCCGCATTGATTCCTTTGGGTTTTGAAGTGATAGATGATAAGAAAAGCAGAATCATCGAAAAAATAAAAAACATTATTATCGATCTGGTACATCATCAGGATAATGATTCAAAAAGCAATTTGTCTGACCTGTTGAGTGAAAAACTCAATCATGATTACAATTACCTTTCTAACCTGTTTTCTGAGGTGGAAGGCACGACAATAGAAAAATATTTTATTGCCCAAAAAGTAGAAAAGGTAAAAGAACTTTTGGTTTATGATGAGTTATCGTTAAGCGAAATCGCACTGCGCCTTAACTATTCAAGTGTTGCTTATCTTAGTAATCAGTTCAAAAAAGTAACCGGATTAACCCCAAGTCATTTCAAACAGATTCGGGAAGAAAAAAGAAAGCCACTGGATAAGGTTTAAGTAAATATTACAAATCAAATCCATAATTCCGCAATACTATTCCTCTGTATAGTTGCCAACTTTGCATGTAAAATACAACAAGCGAATTATGGCAACAAATAATAGTAAGGAAACAATTTATATTCCCCTTGAAGACGTAGAAAGCGAGCACTGTGCATTGATCGTAGAAAAAGGATTAGCACAGGTTGCAGGCGTCGAAACCCACAAAGTAGAAATAAACAACCGCAGAGCAGCCATTACTGTCAAAGGTAACGAAACAGTGGGTAATGCCGTAAAGGCAATCAAAGACCTGGGTTATGGTGTGCCAACAGTCAAAAATACCTTTCCGGTTCTGGGTATGACCTGCGCATCCTGTGCAGGCAGTGCAGAGAGCATCGTAACCTATGAGTTAGGAGTAGTAGGCGCCTCTGTAAATTTTGCAACTGGAAATCTAACGGTAGAATATCTCCCAAATCTAACTGATGCTTCTAAACTGCAAAAAGCAGTTCAGGCTGTTGGTTACGACTTGCTGATTGTTGACGAAGCAAAACAGCAGGAATCTTTAGAAGCCATTCATGAAGAGAAATTCAAAAAATTAAAAATCAAAACCATCTGGGCAGTTATACTATCGTTACCTGTAGTAACCATTGGTATGTTTTTTATGGATGTGCCTTATGGCAATGAGATCATGTGGTTTTTTTCTACACCGGTAGTGCTTTGGCTTGGTAAAGATTTCTTTATCAATGCATGGAAACAAACCAAACACCGCTCCGCCAATATGGATACACTGGTAGCTCTGAGTACCGGAATTGCTTATTTGTTCAGTGTTTTCAATATGCTTTTTATGGATTTTTGGCACCAACGCGGATTACACGCCCATGTTTATTTTGAAGCCGCTGCCGTAGTGATCGCATTTATTCTTCTGGGTAAATTATTAGAAGAAAAAGCCAAAGGCAATACTTCATCAGCTATTAAAAAATTAATGGGATTACAGCCCAAAACCGTGCTGGTGATTCAGCCGGACGGAACAGAGAAGCAAGTAGCAATTGAAGATGTAAGTGTTGGTGATATTATTCTGGTAAAACCGGGCGAAAAAATCGCTGTCGACGGAATGGTGACTTCCGGTAATTCCTATGTGGATGAAAGTATGCTGAGCGGCGAGCCTGTACCTGTACTGAAAACAGAAAACGAAAAGGTATTTGCCGGAACGATAAATCAAAAGGGAAGTTTTCAGTTCAAAGCTGTTAAAGTAGGTAAAGAAACCATGCTAGCCCAGATTATCAAAATGGTGCAGGATGCTCAGGGAAGTAAAGCCCCGGTGCAAAAACTGGTAGATAAGATTGCGGGTATTTTTGTTCCAATTGTTATTGGTATTGCAATTATTACGTTTCTTCTGTGGTTCTTTCTGGGAGGCGAAAATGCTGTGGCACAAGCCTTGTTGGCAGCTGTTACCGTTTTAGTTATTGCTTGTCCATGTGCTTTGGGCTTAGCCACACCTACAGCAATTATGGTGGGGGTAGGTAAAGGAGCTGAAAATGGTATCTTAATCAAAGATGCCGAAAGTCTGGAACTCGCCAGAAAAGTAAATGCAATTGTCCTTGATAAAACAGGAACCATAACCGAAGGAAGACCACAAGTGACCGGCATAAAATGGCTAGAGGAGCAGGAGGTAACAAAAAACATTCTAATTAGTATTGAAAAGCAATCAGAACATCCTTTGGCAGAAGCTGTAGTAAAAAATCTGAAAGGTGCTCAAAGTATGGTTTTATCTAATTTTGAAAGTATCACCGGCAAAGGTGCAAAAGCGGACTATAGTGGTGAAACGTATTTTGTTGGGAATAAGAAATTATTAGAAGAGAATACTATAAATATTGCTAATTCGCTATTGAATCAGGCTGAAGCATGGGGAAGAGAGTCCAAAACGGTAATCTGGTTTGCCAATAGTAAAGAAGCACTTTCGGTTATTGCAATTTCAGATAAGATCAAAGAAACATCTGTCGAAGCGATCAGACAAATGCAGGATATGGGCATCGAATTGTATATGCTTACCGGAGATAACGAAGCTACTGCAAAAGCCATTGCCCGACAAACAGGAATCAAAAATTATAAAGCTGAGGTATTGCCACAACACAAAGCCGATTTTGTAAAAGAATTGCAAAAACAAGGCAAAGTTGTTGCGATGGTAGGAGATGGAATCAATGACAGTACTGCTTTGGCAACGGCTGATGTAAGTATCGCAATGGGTAAGGGGAGCGACATCGCCATGGATGTTGCCAAGATGACCATTATTTCATCCGATCTTACCAAGATACCGCAGGCTATTCGATTGTCTAAGCAAACAGTAGCCACTATCAAACAAAATTTATTCTGGGCGTTTATCTATAACCTTATTGGTATTCCGCTTGCAGCCGGTATTCTGTATCCAATCAACGGATTTTTGCTAAACCCAATGATAGCCGGAGCCGCAATGGCTTTGAGCAGCGTAAGTGTAGTAAGCAACAGCCTGCGTTTGAAATGGAAAAAATAAGTATGGAAGAATAAATAAAAAACAATCAACATGAAACTAAATAAATTTATAATAGCAATAATGGCTTGTGTAGCACTATTTGCTTCATCATGTAAAAATGATAATGACAAAAACAAAGATGCCCACAAGGACAGCAATAGCACTGAACAGCATCAAACCCAATATGACGGTGTACAGAAAGACACACTAAAAAAAGTAAACCAGTACGAAAATGAACTGGGCCAGGCACTCGATAAAAACGGAAAATTTATTACAGGTTGCCCGTCGCACAAAGAAATGATAGGCTCAAAAGGGGACAAATGCCCTAAATGTGGTTATATGACCATGCTGCCAATTACATGGCCTCTTGCAGAAATAGATACCGTAAGGGTCACAAGCTTATCTGACTATAACCCTCCTGTTGAAGAATCAAAGTAATAATTTTTAGTTGTAGAAAACTCCTTGATGCGTTTGCCAAACGGCGGTTTCATAATTTTTGGCCGCCGTTTTTTATTTTTCCAGCTGGCTGTAATTCTATAATCAGTAAATATTATAAATCAAATTAGGAATAGCAGTATACAATACCGCACTGCTATAAGGAAATTTGTATACCAAAATCAGGAAAAATGAACAATACATCATTAATATCAGTTTTATGACATTACTAATCAAAGGAATGGTTTGCAACAGATGCATTTATGTTCTCGAACAAGAATTTTTTAATCTGGGAATTAAGATTATCACTATTGAGTTAGGACGTGTTGTAATAGAAGATACGGCACACGATATAAGTCTGGAAAGCATTAAATCGATGCTTAAAAAAAACGGATTTGAACTACGGTACAGTAAAACCCAGGAAACTGTAGAAAAAATCAAAGAATTGGTAGAAAGCGGCATCACAATGCAATTGCAAAGCGGGAATCCTACCAAATTCTCTTCATTAATAAGTGATAAACTTACCAAGAACTACGATACACTTAGCGCTTTATTTTCTGCTGCCGAAGGGCAAACCCTTGAAAAATACATCATTCTGAGAAAAATGGAGAAAATAAAAGAACTCCTTGTTTATACAGATCTGTCGATGTCTGAAATCACACACACTTTAGGTTACAGCAGCCCCGCGCATTTATCCAATCAGTTAAAAAAATACACGGGTTTTACGTCTTCCTACTATAAACGAATCAGACTTGATAAAGTCACTATTATAGAGAAACAATCTCATACAACTAAGACTCTTTAGCATTTTATTGCTGTTCTAAAAAACTAATTTTATCCCAAACTTCGGGAGAAGGTACACACAAATTAGTTTTAACGTAATCGTAAAAAAAAATCTCTCGCAAAGCTGCAAAGTATATCTCAGTTCTTTATGGCTTTGCTTCTTTACATGAAAAAGATTAATCAAACCTTTTTCACTCTGCTTTCTAAAATGAACTACGGAGTGTCTCTACAGAAAACCTCAGAAGCTTAGTTGCTCGGCGCCTCAGGACCTTAAAACAACGTAAATCTCACAACTCTTACCTGTAATTGTGTATAAAGCCCCCTGACATCTCACTGTAATTTTGACAATGAAATTTAATAGTCAGTTGGATAATTAAAAAAAAGAACATGTTATACAAACATACTACACAAAGGTTGGGAATTTTAGTTCCCTTGTTGAGCATTTTATTGATTGCTTGCGAAAACAAAACGGAAAAAGCACCGAAAAATGATGCAAAAACGAAAGTGGATGCCAACAAATTACCGGTTGACATTATCATTGCCAGGGAAAAGCAACTCAATCAGGAAGAGGCTGTAGTGGGAACAATGATGCCGTATCGCGAAGTCTCTATTACGAGCGAACTGCCTCAAAAGATTACCCATGTCGCCTTTAAAGACGGCACTTATGTAAGTCAGGGATCGGTGCTTTACAAACTCAATGATGCCGACATCAGATCCCGATTGAAACAGGTTGGTGCTGAACTGGAACTAGCCCGTCTTACTAAAGACAGAATGGCTAATCTTTTAAAGACAGAAACGGTGCGTCCACAGGAAAATGACGAGGCAGTTATGCGGTATCAATCCTTAGTTGCACAGCAGGAACTACTTCGGGTTGATCTGGCCAAAACCGTAATACGGGCTCCATTTTCGGGAAAAATCGGAATCTCAAAAGTACATCTGGGAGCGTATGTTTCGCCTGGTGCAGAACTGGTAATACTGCAGGACCAAAGCAGTATCAAAATCAATTTTGCTGTTCCTGAAAAATACCTGCCGCTAATACAAACCGGAAACAAAGTACGATTTACCTCGGAGTTGTCCGATGAGGAATATTCGGCCACTATCAAGGCTACCGAACCGGGGCTTGATGCTCAGGGCAGAAGTTTACAGGTACAGGCCGTAACAAATAATGCAAACGGAAAATTTCGTGCAGGCCTTTCGGCAAAAGTGTATTTCAGTGTAACACCGAAAGGAACAAAGGGCATAATGGTACCAACCGAAGCTTTATCACCAAGCGATAAAGGTTATGCTGTTTTTGTAATACAAAACGGTGTAGCAAAACCTGTGGCGGTGACCATAAGTAACAGGACAGAAACGGATGCTGTAATCACATCAGGGATTAAGAGCGGCGATAGTATCATAATTTCAAATATGCTTCGTATAGGAGATGGTACTCCAGTACAAGCCGTTGTACCCAATTAATCAAATTCAAATTTTAGCGTTATGAGTATATCAGCTTTAAGTATAAAAAAGCCGGTTTTAGCCGGTGTATTCTCCCTCCTCATTGTTATTTTAGGAATAATAGGATGGAAACAATTAGGTATTCGGGAATTTCCATTAACAGAACCACCGGTAATTTCTGTAATTACTTTCTATGCCGGTGCAAGTCCTGATGTAATTGCATCCAAGCTTACCAGACCAATGGAAGAATCAATATCCGAAGCAAACGGAATACGCACCATTTCTTCTGAATCCAGAGAACAGGTAAGTGTCATTTCGATAGAGTTTAACCGTGAAATAAACATTGAAGACGCATTAAACGACGTCAGGGACAAAGTAGCCAAATCACGAAAACAGCTCCCCACAGATGTAGATCCCCCCATTGTACAAAAGGCATCTTCGCCAGACAATCTGGTAGCCTTTCTTGAAGTAGAAAGTGATACCAAAGACATAAAAGAGGTGAGTCACCTCGCATCGACTACAATAAAAGACAGAATACAGTCTATCCCCGGAATCAATAATGTTGCGATCGTAGGAGAACATAAATACGCCATGCGTCTTCGGTTTGAACCTTCTAAACTTGCCGCTTATCAACTAACTCCCGAAGATATTCGCAAAGCATTGCTAAGAGAAAACATTGACTTACCTGCGGGTCGGATAGATGGGAATAATAGCGAGCTAAGTATTCGTACCATGGGACGTCTTACTTCTGTAAAAGATTTTGAAGAAATGCTCATCAAGCAAGTTGATAATAGGGTAATCCGATTAAAAGACATTGGCTCTGCCGAATTAGGAGAAGTAAACGAACGTACGGCTATCATCAATGAAACCGGAGGTCTTAACCGCGTTGGTGTAGGTGTGGCGATCCAGATACAACGTGGTGCAAATGCTATAGAAGTAGTAGATGAATTTTACAGAAGATTAGATCAGCTAAAAAAAGATATTCCATCTGAATATCGCTTAATAGTCGGTTTCGACTATACGCGTTCCGTAAGAGAATCTATAAAAGAAGTTGAAGAAACCCTGTTTATTGCTTTTGGGTTAGTGGTATTGATTATTTTTCTGTTTCTAAGAGACTGGCGATCTACCATCATACCAGTATTAGCGATTCCGGTTTCTATTCTTTCTGCTTTTTTTATCATGTATATCGCTGGTTTTTCCATCAATATACTTACCCTTTTGGGATTAGTACTTTCGATAGGACTGGTGGTCGATGATGCTATTGTAGTACTCGAAAATATCTATAAAAAAATAGAAGAAGGAATGTCACCCATACAAGCAGCATTCAAAGGTTCTAAGGAGATTTATTTTGCTGTTATTTCTACTACCATTACACTTGCAGCAGTATTTCTGCCTATTGTTTTTATGGGTGGAATCAGTGGACAGCTTTTCAAGGAATTTGCGATTGTAGTATCGGGTTCTGTTATGGTATCGGCTTTTGTAGCTTTGACGTTAACTCCAATGCTGAGTGCTTATTTCTTGAAGAAAGAAGAAAAGCCTAGCTGGTTTTATAGTGTGACTGAGCCTTTTTTCGTGCGTATGAATAATGGATATGCTCGTTTGTTAATCACATTTATGAAATTCAGATGGCTGGCATGGGTATTTTTAATCGGCACAACTTTACTTATTTATCTTGTTGGTAAAGGACTTCCTTCTGAACTCGCTCCGATAGAGGACCGTTCGAACATGAATTTAATTGCTGTTGCTCCAGAAGGCGTTTCTTTCGATTATATGAAAAAGCACATGACCGAAGTTGGGAAGTATGTAAACGATTCTACGGATGGTTTGTATCAGACCTATTCGATGGTTGCGATTTCCTTTATTCCTGCTCCGGCGCCAGTTAATGTAGCTGTGCAAAGTATTTATCTGAAAGATCCTAAAGACAGAAAATCAAGCATTAAGGATTTATACAATCAATATGGTGCAGCATCGGGGAAATTTAGAGGATTTCTTTTGTTTCCGTATCTGCCTCCAACCATCGGAAGCCGTTATGGAGGAGGTATGCCTATACAATATGTATTGCAGTCACCCAATCTTGACAGTCTAACAGCGGTGCTTCCAAAATTCCTTGCAGCAGCACGCCAAAGTAAGAAATTACTATTTGTAGATGCGGATCTTAAGATAAACAAACCAGAGGTAAAAATAAATATTGATCGGGAAAAAGCAGCCTTAATGGGCGTCTCGATGGAGGAAGTTGCACACACGTTACAACTTTCGTTCTCCGGACAGCGTTACGGATATTTCCTGCGCAATGACCGTCAGTATGAAGTAATTGGACAATTAGACCGTCAACACAGAAATGATAAAAGTGATCTAAGCGCCATCTATGTTCGTTCAGCAACAGGAAAGATGATTCCGTTGAACAACCTGATAACAACAGAAGAAGCGGTTAGTCCGGCTGCTATATATCGATACGATCAATACATATCAGCTACAGTATCGGCCGCAACTGCAGAAGGAGTGAGCCTTGCCGAAGGAATTCAGGAAATTGAAAAGATAAAGAAAGAAGTGCTGGGAGAAAATTTCAAAAGCTCATTAGCGGGTCAGTCGCGAGATTATGATGAAAGCCAGGGTAATATCGCCTTTACACTAATTCTCGCATTATTGCTTATTTATATGATTTTAGCCGCTCAGTTCGGAAACCTTCGTGATCCGCTAACCATTATGTTAACGGTACCTATGGCAGTAACAGGAGCTATTTTAAGTCTGTCGTGGTTTGGTCAGAGTTTAAATGTCTTTAGTCAAATCGGGATTATTACCCTGGTAGGATTAATTACCAAAAACGGAATCCTTATCGTAGAATTTGCCAATCATCTAAAAGATACAGGACTTTCTAAATACGATGCGGCAATACAGGCAGCAGAGCAGCGTTTCCGTCCAATTTTGATGACTTCTTTAGCTATGATCTTCGGAGCATTACCCATTGCGCTTACCGCTAATAGCCGCCAGTCATTAGGGATTGTTATAGTAGGTGGACTTGTCTTTTCGGGAATATTAACATTATTCATCATTCCGGCTGTTTATTCTTATTTGTCAAGCAAAAAAGGAGAAGTTCTTATTGTAGAAGAAGATGCTGAAGATACAAACAATCCAGCCATAGAATCATGATTTTTAAATCTCAAAGAAGATAAAATGAAAACAAATATCTTACACATAGTTACAGCGCTGTTATTGCTTAGCAGCGCTAATACAGTGCATGCACAGAAAAAAAAGCTGGCACTCACTGATGCATTAGAAATGGCAAAACAAGGAAATAAGGCGTTACAGATTCAGATTTTGGAAGAAATAAATGCCAAAGAAAAGACGCGGGAAACAAAAGGTGGTTTGCTGCCCAGTATTTCCGCAAACGCAGGCTTTTCTCATTACTTTGACAGGCAGGTTATATTTCTTCCCGGTTCCTTTGTAGGCACAGATAAACCAGTGCAGGACTTTGCCGTAGGCGGAAGAAATACCTATAATGCTTTCGTTTCGTTGTATCAGCCCATTTTTGCCCCGGTTACACATCAGCTTATAAAAGCCTCGAAAATCAACCAGAAAATTCAGGATGAAAAAACTGCAGATTTAAAAAGCCGGGTAGCACTTCAGGTTTCCAGTCGCTATCTTAACATGCTGATGATGAACCGACAACTAGGTTTACTTGAACAAAGCCATCAACGTAATATTAAAGCACTTCAAGATTCAAAATCGCTGTTTGCGCAAGGCAGAGGATTGAAATCAGATACGTTAAGAAGTTTTATTGCTGTAGCCAATCTAAAATCATCTGTCTCTTATCTAAAAAATAATATAGAGGTATCCGGTCTTGAACTCAAAAGACTTATCGGATTAGAAGATTCGGGAGACATTGAACTGACAGATGACCTTGAGTACAACATAAAAGCCAGTCAAAGTGAATTTTACCAAGTGGATGAAGCCTTAATAATTGCTGACAAAAACAGGAAAGATTTGAATATTCAAAAACTGACTATTGAGATAGAGCAAAAAAAGTTAAAAGCTGTTCAGGCAGGACTGTTGCCACAGCTGGCATTAATAGGTCAATATCAGATACAGGCGCAAGCAGATGATATGGAAATTAACGAATATGCCTGGCCAAGAACCTCTTTTTTAGGCTTACAGCTGAGTGTACCCATTTTTAATGGCAATCGTACCCAATCTCAAATCAATCAGGCGAAAATTAAAACGCAGCAGGAGCAGATAGGATTAAACGATTTAAAAGATGAGGTTAAGACGGAACTGGCTACCATTATAAGCAAATGGAAAGAAGCCGTAACGCAATTGGACATACAGGAAACAACGGTAAAGTCCGCAGAATTAAACTATCGAATGATTGATGACCGTTTCAGAAACAGCTTAGGATCAAGACTTGAATTGACTGATGCTGAACTGGCATTGACACAAGCTAAGATCAACTACCTGAACGCTGTCTATAATTTGCGAATGCTTCACGTAGCGCTACAACAAGCTCTTGGGCTGTTAAGTTTATAATTACTAACTAAAAACAATTAAAAAAAAAATATGACTAAAAATAATAAACAGCCAATAGACAAACCTGTACCATATAGCAAACGATGGTCGGCACTTTTTTTGCTTTGCACGGCACAATTTATAGTAATTATGGATACCTCAATTATTGGGGTTGCCTTGCCCGCGATCAAAGCAGATCTTGGGTATTCGCAAAGCGGCTTGCAATGGATTTTTAATGCCTATGTTATTCTGTTCGGAGGCTTTTTGCTTCTCGGCGGACGTTTGTCTGATCTGTTTGGTGCTCGTAAAATTTTTATGTGGGGATTTGTGATCCTTTCTGCTGCATCACTTTTGGCTGGAGTAGCCTGGTCAGAAGCAGCATTAAATACAGGAAGAGCATTGCAAGGCTTAGGTTCTGCATTTATTGCCCCGGCAGCACTGACACTCGTACTATCTAAATTTACCGATCCAAAAGAACTCAATAAAGCCTTAGGCTTTTGGGGAGCATCTGCCGCTGCGGGTGGTTCTGCAGGAGTTTTCCTTGGCGGAGCAATTACGCAATGGCTTTCCTGGCATTGGATATTCCTAATCAATATTCCCGTAGGGCTTATTGTGTTAGCTTATAGCAAAAGCTTACTATTTGCCGGTATTACCCGAAAAGGAAAAGTAGATGTTGCAGGAGCAATTCTTGCCACAACAGCATTGGTAGTAATGGTATATGCAATCGTTTCCGGAGAAGGAGCGGGGTGGAAGTCTTTACAAACTATCGGACTATTAACACTTTCATTGGTATTATTTCTTGTTTTCTATAGTGTTCAGAAACAGAAAAAAGAACCGTTAGTACCTATGAGTATTTTTAAAGTTCCCAATCTTTCAGGAGGTAACTTAGTAATGGCATTAATGGCTGCAGGATGGATTCCGTTATGGTTTTTCCTGAACCTTTATTTACAGCAGACGCTTCATTATTCGGCCTTCAATAGCGGACTTGCCTTATTGCCGATGACAATTGCGATCATGTTTTTGATGGTGGGCGTTACCGGAAAATTAGTCGCTAAGTTTGGTTTTAAAGCAAATTTAATCGCTGGATTGATAGCGCTTAGCGGATCACTTCTGCTGTTTAGCACCATTCCGCCCGACGGAACATTTTTAATCAATGTATTGCCAGCTTCCTTATTAGGGGCTCTTGGTATGTCATTGGCTTATATTCCGGGAACTATAGCTTCAATGTCAGGAGCGAAACCTGAAGAAATGGGGCTGGCTTCCGGATTAGTCAATACAAGTTATCAAGTGGGGTCGGCTTTAGGTCTGGGTATTGTTGTTGCAATTTCTTCGGCAAAAACCAATACGCTTAAAGCAATAGGAGAAACAGATATTGGGGCATTAAATGCAGGTTTTCAGACTGCGTTTTTCTCAGCGGCCGTTATATGTATAATTGCCGCAATCATTGCTGCTTTTTCTATCAAAGCGCTTAAAATAACATAATATAAGTTAAATAATTTAGGACTCTTTTTTTAGCCCTCTTCCTTACTATTTTGAAAGTGGGCTAAGAATGGGGTCATTTTTATCAAATCAGCATTATGAAAGAATTTAATACTCCATATAAAACAGGAATGGTAATGATTCCGGACATATCCGGTTTTACAGATTTTGTGATAAATACCAATATGGTCATCGGAAAATACATCACAGAAAACCTCCTTAAATCAATAATAAACAGCAATACACTAGCTTTAGAAGTTTCTGAGATTGAAGGCGATGCTGTATTATTTTACAAATACCACAAGATCCCCTCGTTTGAGAGTACCTTAACTCAGATAGAAATAATGTACAATAACTTTAGGAAAGAAGTAAGCAGACTATCATTACAGCTCACGATGGAAATTCCTTTATCATTAAAAATTATTGTGCACTATGGCACTTTTACTAGATATAAAATTGGCAGGTTTGAGAAACTTTACGGAACGCCAGTTGTAGAAGCTCACAAAATGCTCAAGAACCATATTGCCAAATTCCCTCCATATGCTTTGTTTTCGGATGCCTTTTTAAAAGCTAATTTTGAGCAGCCCGCTACAGCTACTGTCGAATATGATAATTGCGACAATTGTATGTATTTGCCAGAGATAGGGTATATACATTATTTGTAAGTGTTGAGTACAATTATTTTTAACACATAGAAACATAGATTTTTTTAGTTATAAATAAAGCGTTTCACTTAGTTAAAATACACATAACTCTTGCTATGCGAAATAAATGTATTTCTTTTTTGTGTTCTTTTTTTCATATAAAACCTATAATTCTATGTGTTTAATTGAACTTTTATAGCCCAAACGACGCAAACAGACGAAGTAATTACTCCTAATGGAATATTTGTAACATTAGTATCGCTCGCTATTTTCTTTAAATTTGTAACAGAAGCGTCAATAAAGTATAAAAAATGGAAGGTTTAGAAAAAAAATTATGGAACAGGAATATAAAGCCAACATCGATACGGTTATTGATATTTAAAACAATGACTGAATTTAAAAAAGCATTTAGCCTGACGGATTTGGAGACGGAATTAGAAACGGTTACTAAATCAACCATTTTCAGAACGCTGAATTTGTTTCATAAAAACTTGCTTATCCATAACATTGATGATGGTTCAGGCTCAATGAAATATTCAATTTGTAATGAAACCTGTATGTGCACAGTAGGTGAGCTGCACGTTCATTTTAATTGTAACCGCTGCCATAATACCTATTGTCTCGAAAGTATTTCTATACCGCCCATTCAGCTTCCAGAAAAATTCTTATTAGAAAGTGTCAATTTTGTAATGAAAGGCATTTGTGAAAATTGTTCCAAATTCTTTTAGATTCTTAAAGAAAAATAGTAGATAGAAATCCTTGGAATCATTTTAATCTGAGGCTTTAGATCTTTTCGGGAAAACAGATTATTTGCCAGATAGGCATTTGCAACCAGGTTCCCAAAACAGACAGATAACTTTGCCATAGAATTAAAAACTATTAGTTATGTCAAAGCAATGCTGTACTACAGATAATTATTTAAAACCTCAAAAAACAGAGGCGCATCAAAACCAATGCGATAGTAAGAAAAAAGACAATCATCATCACGACCACAGTCATAGTCACGGACACGACCATGATCACAGCCACGATCTGGAAGGGAAAACTACATTTCAGTTGTTTTTGCCTGCCGTTGTTTCATTAATTTTATTGTTAACCGCCATAACTTTCGATAATTATTTTCTGCAAAATTGGTTTACCGGTCAGGTAAGATTAGCATGGTATATAATCGCCTATATTCCTGTTGGGTTACCGGTGATTAAAGAAGCTATTGAGAGTATTCGCTACAAAGATTTCTTTTCAGAATTTTTTCTGATGGTTATTGCTACAATAGGCGCTTTTGCTTTGGGCGAATATCCCGAAGCCGTGGCCGTTATGCTGTTTTATGCAGTAGGAGAAGTATTCCAGACTCTTGCCGTATCACGCGCCAAAGGAAATATTAAATCCCTGTTAAATCAACGACCTGATGAGGTTACTGTAATCAGAGATAACAAACAGGTCATTATAAAAGCTGAAGACGCTAAAATAGGAGATGTCATTCAGTTAAAACCGGGAGAAAAGTTAGGATTGGATGGACAGCAGATTTCAGAAAGTGCCTCATACAATACAGCTGCACTTACGGGAGAAAGTAAACCCGATACGAAATCAAAAGGAGAAACGGTCTTGGCAGGTATGATAAACGGCAGTACTATAAGTTTAGTCAGAGTAACTACAGCCTATTCGGACAGTAAGCTTAGTAAAATAGTTGCACTGGTGCAGGATGCAACTGCTCAAAAAGCGCCCACAGAATTGTTCATTCGTAAGTTTGCCAAAGTATATACGCCAATTATTGTATTGCTATCTGTTGGTATAACTTTATTGCCAGCGTTCTTTGCTGATACCTATGTGTTTAGTGATTGGCTGTACAGAGCATTGGTATTCCTTGTTATATCTTGCCCTTGTGCCTTGGTAATTTCCATTCCTTTAGGATATTTTGGAGGTATCGGAGCAGCAAGCCATAATGGTATTTTGTTTAAAGGTTCTAACTTTTTGGATATTCTGGCCAGCATCCAGAATGTAGTCATCGATAAAACAGGCACAATGACCGAAGGTGTTTTTAAGGTTCAGGAAGTGATCATAAACCCCGAATTTAATAAAGACCAAATCCTAAAAATGGTCAATGCTCTCGAAAGTCAGAGTACCCATCCCGTAGCAACTGCCATACATGACTATGCAGGCGAAGTAGACAACACCATCAATCTGGCAGATACAGAAGAAATTGCCGGACATGGGCTTAAATCAACTGTAAACGGAAAGGAATTACTGGTAGGTAATTTTAAATTGCTGGATAAATTTAATATCAGCCATGATGCCGATACTGCTACTATCGTGTACACAGTAATTGCTATTGCTTACGATCAAAAATTCGTAGGTTATCTCACTATTTCAGACAGTATTAAAGTTGATGCAAAAATTGCTATAGATAAACTGCACAGCATGAATGTAAGAGTGACAATGCTCAGCGGAGATAAAAGCGCTGTTGTAGATCACGTTGCCAAACAATTAGGGATAGATAATGCCTACGGCGATTTACTTCCTGAAGACAAGGTAAACAAAGTAAAAGAAATCAAAGCCAGTAATGGCAGTGTAGCTTTTGTGGGAGACGGAGTAAACGATGCCCCGGTAATTGCTTTGAGCGATGCTGGAATTGCAATGGGTGGCCTGGGAAGTGATGCTGCCATAGAAACTGCTGACGTAGTGATACAAGATGATATGCCTTCGAAAATTGCGATGGCAATAAACATTGGTAAACAAACCAAAAAAATAGTCTGGCAAAACATTGTACTCGCATTTTCTATAAAAGCAATTGTATTACTACTTGGTGCAGGCGGACTTGCTACGATGTGGGAAGCTGTATTTGCCGATGTAGGCGTTGCATTACTGGCGATACTAAATGCTGTTAGGATTCAAAAAATGAAGTTTTAAATAACATAAAAGATAGCTAAGCAACAATCACATTGTAATCAGATAAAAATAAGTAATTCATTGATTTTTGATAATTTAATTAACATTAGTCCTTTTGGCTTTATGACTTTAAAACTTTTGACTTACTTATTAATCAGTAAATATCACAAATCAAATAGGGAATAGTGTAAAGAAATTGAAGCATAATTGACGGAAATTTGCGGTATCATATAATTATAAAAGTATCAATAAAATGGAAAATAAAAATCTTCAATTCAAAACAACTCTTAATTGTGGTGGATGTGTAGCAAAAGTAAAATCTGATTTGGATAATACACAGGGTATTGGCGAATGGAACGTAGATACTGATAATGCTGATAAAATCCTTACCGTACAATCAGAAGGTGCTACAGAGGATGAAATCATCGCTATCATCAAAAGCAAAGGTTTTAAAGCAGAACCTTTAACGGTTTAGTCTCATAAACATTTCTTTAATTTCAAAACTCCGGAATCATTTGATTTTGGAGTTTTTTTATGATTATACTTTACGATGAGGTTTTATTCGGGCAAAATGAAGCAATGATAAAAGGAAAACCACAATCTATATTAGACAACTTTAATTACAAGTTTTACGATAAATACATTCTTTTTAGTTTTTAAAGAAAGTTTATAATCATTTTTATCATAACCCAGTTCAAGTCTTTTTTTGATGTTTTCTATTCCTATACCACTTGAGTTGTTGATATTGTCTTTATGGTGTGTAATTTCCGCCATTGGATTTGAAATAGTAAAATGAAGAAAATCGCCTTTTATTTTAAAGCCAATATTAACGATTACTTTTCCGGTGTTTTTGTTGACACCATGTTTAAATGCATTTTCGATAAAGGTCAGTAATATTATAGGGGATATTTGCTTGTCATGAATATCTCCTGAAATAGACATGTTGATCTCTAACCGATCGTCATTTCTAATTCTTTCCAAATCCAGATAATTCTGAATACAGAGGATTTCATTTTCTAAAGTCTGTCTTTTATTTTGTGTATCATACAGCATATAACGCATTAGTTCTGAAAGTTTCAGTACCACTTTTGGCGTTTTATTTGATTTTTCTACAGACAGAGAATAAATATTATTAAGTGTATTAAAGAAAAAGTGCGGAGAAATTTGAGATTTAAGGAAAAGCAACTCAGTCTCTAATTGAGATTTTTCAAGATCTGCGACTCTTTTGTGCTCTTTTAGAAAATCTAATGTTATTTTAATTGCCGTCACAAAAGTGATTACATAAAGTTCCCCCATCATCATATCGATCGTATAATTAAGGGTTAGTTTGTCTATGGTTTCAGGTCCTTCCGGCCAGACATTGTGAGTAATTAATAAATAGGTAAAATTAAATTTAATAACCACCATTATAAATATAGAAGACAAGACTGCAAGTACGTACAGGAAATATTTTTTTCGATAAACCAGATAAGGCATGAAGATTAAAATATTCAAATAACACAAAGACATATGAATAGGGAACCCCAACAAATTGGTCTTTAATGAATACATATAATCATTAAAATAACTTCCCCAGCGAAACGTATTAAACAAAAAATAAGTCAGCCAGAAAAAGATATGATAATGCAAGGGTACCCGATAAAGTTTGCCAGAATTAAAATTCATAATAATAGTGTTATGCGTGATTGTCTTGGTAGTTTTTCTTATTAATACGGTGCTGCTTAAATTGTTTTCAAAGCAATAAGATTACAGCAATGTTAACGAAAAAAACAGCACCGGATTATAAAAAGTTTTCCTGTAAATTTTAAAAGCAGGATAGAAATAACTTTATCGCAAATTAACAGTTTTTCTGTTAAGGAGAAAAACACAAATTACTTTATTGTTTTTACCCCCAATTCGGCCGCGGAAATATAATTTCCTTCAACACTTGATTTTCCGCTAAACTTAATGTATCTGGCTTTTGCAGCCGTTTTTAATACAATGTTTTGCTCCACCGGATTACTTTTGATATTCGCAAATTCGCCCTGAGCAACTGTTGTCCAGATTCTATTATCTGTACTTACTTCCCATTGGTAATTTTTCACAATTCCACCCGTTCCGTTTTTACGAGGTAAATACGATACAGAAGCGATTTCCATTTCTGACCCCATATCAATTACTATCGATTGCGGTAAAGGCATTAACGAAGGGTTATCAGCAGTACTCCAAAAAGTTTCCGCATTATCATCAATAGCATTCACGGATTTTTCTTTCTCCTCGTTTTCAAAAGTTACGGTACTTATTTTCCAGTCTTTTTTGCAAACATTAAACGATTGAATTGCCGTCTCACTCGATTTCTGATCTGTACCAAATGATTTGGCTTTGACATCGCCTGAGCTTAAAAATGGAAAAGGACTTGCATAAACTGGAGATTGCAGAGTAGGTTCTGTCCCGTCTATTGTATAGCGAATTTGATTTACAGTTGGTTCACTAGTGATCGAAACATTTCCGTCTTTGTCTCTTTTAATTTTTGGAAGTGCCAATTGTTCCGGCTCCCTAAAAACACCAACATCACTTAAAGCAATAGAAACCGGAGATTCTTTAATAAGAATCCTCAATTTTGAAGTTGTGATATAATTGGGTAAACGTACTAATCGGTTTGCACCAATACTTGTAGCTTCGCCTACTTTTTTCCAGTTTTTATTGATAAAAGCTTCAATTTCGACTTTTTCAATACGTTGCCCTAATTTAATATTTTCTCTTAAGCGAATGATATTAAACGTTTGTTCTTTGTCCCATTCTAAAGTTACGGATGCTTTTTTTACTTCATCACTGGTTGCCCAATACGAGTAGCGATCGTTATCCGTAAGATTTTTGGTTCCGAAAAATATTTGATTTTCACCCCGAACTTCCGAAGCAGTAATTACAGCAGATTGTGCAAGATTATCAGCAAACAATTTCTTTAGGAAATCGCCGAAATCTTTCAAAGCCTTAACATCGTTTTGATGCAATACACCGTCTGTATTTGGTGCAAGTCCTATATCCATGCCGGCACCTCTTCCCACAGATTTACAATAAATTTCGAATAATTCAGCAACTGATTTTACCTGATTGTCTTCATTGGCATGATAAAACCAGCCATTTCTAAGCGGGACATCACATTCGGCAGGTTTCCAGAACTTACCGTTTCGCGTTCCGCCCTGTGCTTTTTCCGAATCAGTTTCTCCTGGAACAGCTACTGTTTTTCCTGCTATTGGTTCCGGAGTAAAAGTTGCCCAGGAAGTTTCGTTTGCAAAACCTCTTTCGTTTCCTACCCAGCGTACATCGCCATTATCCGCAAAAATAACAGCTCCGGGTTGTAATTCACGAGATATTCCCCAGGTTTTCTCCCAGCCGTAATAAGTAGAGCGGTCGATACTTCTTTTCTCATTTTTACCGCCATAATAGCCGTCGCCTCCATTGGCACCATCAAACCACGTTATGAACAATTCTCCGTAATTCGAGTACAGTTCTCTTAGCTGGTTTCTGTATTTCTCTACATATTCAGGTTTTCCATAATCTTCATTATTTCTGTCCCAAGGCGAACAGTAGAGGCCAAATTTCATTCCCGCTTTACGTGCAGCAACTTCAAATTCTTTTACCATATCGCCTTTACCATTACGAAAAGGGCTTTTACTAATATTGTAAGACGTTGTTTTAGTTGGCCATAAACAAAACCCGTCATGATGTTTCGCAACAAAAATTACCCCTTTGAAACCGCCGTCTTTAGCAGCATTCACAATCTGACTGGCATCAAATTTTACCGGATTAAAAATTTTGGGATCAGCATCGCCATATCCCCATTCTTTGTTTTGAAAAGTGGTAGGCGTAAAATGCACCAAAACATATTG
Source organism: Flavobacterium frigidimaris (assembly GCA_900129595.1). Lineage (GTDB taxonomy): Bacteria > Bacteroidota > Bacteroidia > Flavobacteriales > Flavobacteriaceae > Flavobacterium > Flavobacterium frigidimaris. The sequence continues at coordinate 199,745 of FQWG01000005.1, forward strand.
TTCGAGTTCCTGCCAATTCAACTGTGATTCAGTTGGCAATGCTCCATAAGGAGCTGGTGGTCCAATTTTCTGTGCCGTCATGGACAGAAAGGCAAAACATCCCAAAATCGTTACTAATTGTTTTTTCATTTTTTCTAATTTTAAATCTTCTACTTAGAATTATTGACTCAATTTAATCACAACAGCTTCCTGGGCAGCTAAAGAAGTTCTTAGTTCTTGGGGAATCGTAACAACAATTCCTCCGTTTGTCTTTTTACTGGCCAGTTTTTGTTTGGTTCCCAGTAAAGTAGCTTTCAAATTCCCTTTTGCATTGGTTTTAATAGTAATTTCAGCAGGCAGCTCTTTTTCGTCTTTTGCAGGCATATAAATCCCGTAAATAGCCTTTCCTTTTTGGGTATAACCCACTTTTCCATCCAGGTATGGTTCAACAGGTTTAGTATCGTAAATCGCTTCTCCATTTGCGCTCAGCCATTTCCCTACATTAGCCATAGTTGTTTCAATTTCAGGATCAAATTCTCCTTTAGGATCCGGTCCTATACCCAACAAAAGATTTCCTCCTTTTACTACAATACTCGTCATTAATTGAATAACTTCTTTGGATGATTTGTAATGATCATTTGGTACCCAGCCCCAGGCTCCGCCAAGAGTAATGCAGCTTTCCCACGGCACGCTCAAAGGTTTTTCAGGAGTTTTTTGTTCCGGTGTCAGATAGTTTTCGTATTCGCTGGGAACCCAACGGTCTACCACAAGCATTCCCGGTTGCTTTTTACGGGCTGTTTCAGCAATTAATTTCATGTCGATATCCATATCATAAGGATATTTGCAAAACTCTTCGACTTTTTTATTAATGGTCGAAAGCGGTCGGACCCAACATCCGTCAAGCCAGAGAATATCAACTTTTCCGTAATTTGTAGTCAATTCGTTCAGCTGATTCTGAGTGTATTGTATATAGTTTTTCCATCTGTCCGGAAATTTCGTAATATCATAAGTAGGATTTCTGTCTTTTGGCGGATAGTACGGCCACCAGAAGGTTTCAGAAGTCCAGTCCGGTTTTGAGAAATAAACGCCCACTGCCAAACCTTCTTTTCTGGAAGCATCCAATACATCCTTTAATACATCGGCTTTTGGATTTTTAGCATAAGGGAATTCAGGGTTTGTAATTTTGAAATCAGTAAATTTTGAATCGTACATACAAAATCCATCGTGATGTTTCGAAGTGAAAATCATATATTTTGCTCCGGCATTTTTGAACATTTTAGCCCATTTTTCAGAATTCAGATTTGTTGGGTTCAATTTGAATTTGGTGTTTCGGTAATCAGTAGCATATTTGTAATAATCATCATAACCGTCCCTCGTTACCCAGTCTTCCGGAGCCAGAGCCCAGGATTCTACAGTACCCAACTGAGTATAAAGTCCCATATGTATGATTACTCCAAATTTGTAACCCTGCCATTTTTCAAGATTTGCTTTTACCAGCGGATCTTTTGGCGCAATATAACCTGCTTCTTCTGATTGGTCCGCTTCCATACTAAAATCACCTTGCGCATGTACGGAAAACGTACCGGCACAGATGAATGCTGCGAACATTAGTTTTAATCTGTTTTTCATTATTGGTCTTTTGTTTTTGTTTTTTGTTTAGCCTTTGTTTTTGCTATTGATTATTTTACATAAAATTCAGGATCTATTAATCGGTTTCCTGTTTCATCATAAACAGCATAGTTAAAACCGCTCTGAACACAATAAGAACCGTATTCTCCCTTTTTGTTCAAAGCAATAAATCCGACTTGAATATCTTTCAAATCTTTATTTCTGTTTTTCATCAGTTTGACCACTCTCGAAACAGCTTCTTCACAGGCTTTCTGCGGAGATTTTCCCTGACGCATCAATTCAACAACCAGGTGACTTCCCGAGATCCTGATTACTTCTTCACCATGGCCCGTTGCAGTTGCTGCACCAATTTCGTTGTCGACATACAAACCTGCACCAATGATTGGAGAATCCCCTAATCGTCCGTGCATTTTAAAAGCCATTCCGCTTGTAGTACAGGCTCCGGAAAGGTTTCCGGCGGCATCTAAAGCAATCATTCCAATAGTATCATGATTTTCGATATTGGCAATTGGTTTGTATTCTGAGGTTTTCAGCCATTCTTTCCATTCTCTTTCAGAATCCGGAACCAATAAATTTTCTTTAGGAAATCCTTGCGATAGGGCAAATTGAAGAGCTCCATCGCCAACCAGCATCACATGAGGTGTTTTTTCCATCACAGCACGAGCGACAGAAATAGGATGTTTTATAAATTCAAGACAACCCACAGATCCAATATTTGACATTTCGTCCATAATACACGCATCTAATGTTACGCGGCCATCTCTGTCAGGTCTTCCGCCATAACCTACGCTTCTTTCCTTTGGATCAGCTTCCGGAACTTTTACGCCCGCTTCTACAGCATCTAAGGCGCGGCCTCCTTTTTTTAATACTTCCCAGGCAGCTTCATTCGCCTGCAAGCCAAAACGCCAGGTAGAAAGCACAATTGGTTTTCTTACTTTACCGTCAGGAAGTTCATTTTGTTCTTCGTTTCCTTCTGATTTTACAGTAAAGGAACTTAATGCTACAGCAGCCGAAGCCATTGCCGTTTTTTTTAGAAAATTTCTACGATTCGTCATATTGTGTGAGTTAAACCGATTGTTAAAAATTAGAAAATAGTATAATATTAAGCTTTATAAAGCAAGCTGGCAGCTCCTAATAAAGCAGTCGTTTCGTTGTCAGTTGAGAGTACCAGTTCGATTTCGATTCCTTCATTTTTTGCTTTTTCCCTTAAAATGTTCAGAAACAAATCTCCCGCATTTGCCACTTTTCCGCCAATAACCAGCATATGAGCATTAAAGCTTTTCAACCACGGAAGTACAACCTCCGCCAGTTCTTCTCCAAATTTGTGAAACGCCCGAATCGCTTCTTCATCCCCTTCAATCGCTAAATGGTATAATTCCAGTCCGTTGTTCAATTCAATACCGCTTAGATTATGGTAATTGGCAAGCAAACCTCTTAGTGAAACAGCATCTTCTGCCATACCGTTTTTGTACGGAAGATTCCAAATTTCACCATCCTGAGGCACATTCTTGCCCGTGCTTACAATTTTTCCATTTTCGATAAAGCAGGCACCAAGTCCAGTTCCCAAAGTTATTGCCATTACATTTTTAGGAAGATTTTCGATGTTTTTATAGACTTCACCTTTCCCAAAACTGTTAGCGTCATTTTCGAAAACAATAGGGAAGTCCCGATCAAAATCGAAGCGTTCTCTTAAAAGCTCTTTTATGTTAAGGCCATAGAAATGATCGTATTTATCCTGGTCTTTGATCCAGCAGGTTCCATCTGCGTAATCAAACGGACCCGGAACTGCCAAAGCAATTCCTGATAATTTTTCTATTGCTGAATTTTCCCATAAAGTACGGATAGCATTTTCCCAATAATCCATTACTGTTTTGCTTGGTAAATTTGAATCGAAAGAAACCTTAATAAAGGAATCTTTAAAGACTTTCATCTCACTCAGATCAATAACCGCGGTAGTAATATGTGACCCGCCAACATCCATAGCTATTGCAAATCTTTTTTCCATCTTTTTATTTATGTAATTTTTTATCCTGTTGGTTACTTGTTTAGTTTTTTATTTCAACTTCTTTTGTCAGTAATTTTTATCACGGTTTTAAATTAGCCTTCTGAAGGATCATTTGAATCCAGGTAACAATAGAGTTGGTAAAAGATTGTTTTTAATTAATGTATCAAAGTTACCTGACTATTTTGATATGCTTTTTTTGCTAAAAGTAAGAGTTTTTATTGAACTACTAAATCGTATTAGTAAATTAAACAAAACCACTCCGTTTTGAGTAAAAAATCGTTTCTCTTATTTTTTAAACTCGTTTTTTAGCTGTCATTATTGATTCAGATTTAATGTAATTTTAAAAATAAATTCAGCTCCTTAAATTTTAAAGAAAGAGAGTATAAACCAGGTAAAAGCGTTGCATCTCAAAGGTAATTTTACTCATCAGTTAATTAAAATATTCTAATGTATTGGCAGACCAGTCATTATCAAAGAAACCGCTTACTTTCATATTCGGCAAACCATTCAAAAGCAAATCCGCTTTAAAAATCATGACATCCGGAAAACCGGTAATTCCGGAAATATAGTTGTTTGCCCAGGTTGCTTTCATCCCTTTTTCAGAAGTTCCTGCGACAACACCTACCATTGCTGTTTTGCTGTCTTTTCTGGGCAGCACAAAATAAGCCGCAAGATCATCTCCCTTTAGTACTTTGTTGCCTATTTTTATCTGCTGATTATCAATCTGAACCGGCGCATTTTTCAACAACAATTTCCAGGCACTATTATTAGCGGCATTTCCGTAAAGTACTACATTTCGATCTTTGTATTTTTCCAATGAAAATTCATTATCAGAGATTACATCGATACTTCCATTGCTTCTGTAATAAAAGGTTTCAGCGTCAAAACGCGCTCTGTTCAGGTACCATTCGCGCTCAGCAGCAGATCCGCCTGTTGCATAGACAAAAACAACATTGTTATTGAATGCAAATTTGAATCCGCCCTGACGTTCTGCATATTTTTGATCCGTATTGATTTCGTTTATCAAAGTCCATTTTGTGTTTTGCAAAGCCAGGATAGCTTTTTTGTCTATTGTTGTTTTGAGAATCTGATCGTTGATATTGATCGTGATTTCGCCTTTTAGATTTAATGAAATCAAATCGAGTTCCATAATAGCGACATTTTTTGTTTTCACAGTAATATACTCTTTATCAATTTTTGCATTGATAGTAGAGAAATCAAACGGGCGAATTTGCTGTTGCAGTTTTACCCAATAATCTGTAGCAGAAACGGCAGGAGTAGCGGTGTGGAAATCAATTTCTCTGACTTCTTTATTTGCTGGTATCGTTTGGCGTTTGAAGAATTCGAAAATAGGAGGCCAATCTACAGAATGATCACCATACCAATGTTCACCTCCAGGATATTCATAATAACAAAAGTTAGGATGAAAAGTACCTAAAATCTGGCGCATTTCCCTTACCTGCGAAATCGGGACAGTCGAATCAGCGTCTCCATGAAGGATATACACACCGGATTGTTTCAGGTTTTGAATGATGCTTTTTACACGGCCGGAATTGGCCGAGCGCCTGATGGGCTCAAAAGCTTTGAACATATCGTGCATTTCATCGCCTTTATCAGATCCATAAGTTGCGATATCAGGATAGGAGGCGCAGGGAGCAATTGCAGCAAACTGATCCGGATAGGTCGTTCCCAGAAACCAGGTTCCGTGACCGCCCATCGAATGCCCTGTTAAATAAGTTTGAGCCGGAACAGTATTAAATACTTTTTTGGCTTCCGCGAGCACTTCCAAAGCATCAATTCTGCCCCAATCTTCCCAGTTGAAACCAAAAGGACGGCGATTGGTAGCCGCAACAATATGCGCCCAGTCTTTTTGTTTGTATGCCCTTGCCTGATTTCGGGCTTCAACCGAAGCACCGTGAACAGAGAGAATTAGCGCTTTTTGCCCGCTTTCTGATGCGGGAGCTACACTGTAATACTGCACGCTGTTATCGATTTTACTGATAAAAGTGCGTTCGTGATGCACAGTTCCGGAACGTTGCTGAATTGTAATTTCTGTTTCGTCAATCACTTTTCCGCTTTTGTCAGTAAGCGTTATTTTCATTTTTACTTCACCAGTAAAATTAGATTTTGCAGCAGGAATTTTAAATTTAACTTTTCTCACAAACAAAGGCATAATAGCATCTGTTGTATAAGATACCGTTTCTCCGCTTGACAATTTTGTCGTAATAACAAGGTTTTTAAGCTCTTTTTCAGTAGCATTAATAATACGTATTGAAGCCCATTTTTCGTCATTTTCACCATTGATAATATCCGGAAGCGTCATATCTCGCTTGGTGAACTGAATGCTTTTTGCAGGCACAATAATTTGTGATTTCACACGGCCAAAACGTCCTTTAGTGTATACAAATTCATTTATGCCTTTACGAAGTTTAAACGGAATCAATGTATAGCCAAAATCATAATGATCGCCTTCGTGAGGCAAACCGTTGATATAAGTGCGGGTTCCGCCTGTAGTTTCTAAAAGCACAATTTGTTCTTTTGGGGAATTGTAGGCTGTAAAAAGAAACGCAGATTTCATTTCCTTCTGACTAAAAACGCCAACAGAATCCACTTTGACAGGCTGCCAGTCTCCTTTTTGCTGATCCGGGTTTACAAATTTTCCAACGGCGTATTGCCAGGCAACAGCATCTTGCCCATTAAAAAGCGTACCGATTTTTTTATCCGCTGCAAGTGTGTAACCGTTTACAAAATGGTATAAAACACTTCCTTCGGCGGTAGTTACAATTTTTTCTTTTCCAAAATATTCAACAACATTTCCGGTAGTTTTGGTCTGCGCGATCAAATTCACAGATAAAGCAATCAGGAAGAATGTAAGCCCTTTTTTCATTTTTCAGTTTTATTTTTTGAAGTTAAATACATTTCAAATGGTGTATTTACTATTATTTTAAATTTGATATTAGTATCGGTTTTACCTGTAAAATAACAATCTGCAGAGTGGTCTCAGAAAAAAATATCGAAGCCGTTTTTAGATATTTTGATCTTATTAAAACGATTTAGTTGGCTCGTAAGCATTTTTTGTTATTTTTGTTTTTTAGGAAATCTAAAATTAGATCTAAATCAATTTAGTGATTAATTCAATTTTATCCTTATTTAATTATTAATTATCATTATTATTCTTAAAATGAAAATTGTAAAAACAAATATCGCTTCCTATACGAATACATCACTTTCAGTGTTCTCTCGTGAAGAGTCTTTTTTTCAGTCGCCTTTTCATTCACATCCGGAATTTGAGTTGGTTTATATCTTAGAAAGTCACGGAAAAAGAATAATAGGAAACTCAGTAGAATCGTTCGAAGCGGGAGATATGGTTTTTCTGGGAGATGATATTCCGCATGTTTGGCTTAATGATGAAATTTTTTACAAAGGAATTAATAGTTTAAAGGCGAAAGCCATGGTGATTTATTTTAGCAGGGAACTTTTTGGGAATTCCTTCTATGAATTGCCCGAGGCACAGGAAGTCAAAAAGTTCCTTTCTCAGGCCGTAAAAGGAGTGTCGATTACCGGACAGACCAATACGCTGATTGCTAAAAAAATGGAAAAACTAATCAAAAAGAAAGGTTTTGAAGTGATTATGGGACTTATTGAAATTTTGTTTCTGTTATCTAAAAGCAAAGATTTGAGGTATATCAACGACAATTCGTATGTCTCAGTTAGTGATGATAATAAAAATGACCGGCTTGCAGCAGTTTTTCAATATGTAAAATCGAATTATAAAGAGGAAATATCACTTGATGAAATCTCTAAAATTGCTAACCTGACACCTACATCTTTTTGCAGAATGTTTAAGGCGAAAGCCAAAAAACCTTTTGTAGAATATCTAAATGAAATCAGAGTGTCAAATGCGTGCAAATATCTAATTGAAACGGATTTGGGTATTTCTGAAATTGCCTACGAATGCGGCTACAAAACCGCATCGAACTTCAATAAATTATTCAAGAAATTAATGGGAACCACTCCCAAGGAATATCGAAAAAAAGCATTGGTTTAAAAACGCCATACTTTTTGTAAAATAGCAATAACTGACTTTATGCTGTACCTTAATTATTATAAGGAGAGTATCGAATAATTTACATCCCTTTTTTATTGAATCTGTTTTATTTTGATTGTAATTACTAACTGTTTTTTCGGGACATTGTTTCGTGTAAAGAAGATTTAATTTTTTAATCGATAATTTATTACATAAATAGATAATTATTTGGTCGTTTTTTATGAAATTAATTATAAAGATAATAAATGATTAATTAATGATAATTTTGAGCTAAAATAATACTTAATAATGCAATAATTTTATTTTTTTAAGATTGCAATAAAAAGTGTGCTCGAAAACACAAAAAACGATTTAGTAAATCAAAATTGTTGTTGAAGTGAAGGCTTGATAAACGCATGAAATTTTGTTTTTTTTAATTGATAAATGAATAGTTTTAGGTTTAAACCTGAAATTTTAAATAAAATAATATGGTAACTCAAAAATATTGTCTTGCATTAGATCTCAATGATGATCCGGTATTAATAGCAGAATACAAAAAACACCATGAAAAGATCTGGCCTGAAATAACTGAAAGCATCGTTGATTCAGGAATTGAAAATCTTGATATTTATTGTGTTGGCAACAGGTTGTTTATGATTATCGAGGCCAATGAGACTTTTACTTTTGAAAGAAAAGGGGAAATGGACGCTAATAATCCAGTGGTTCAGAAATGGGAGGAACTCATGTGGAAATATCAAAAAGCATTGCCATTAGCAAAAGAAGGTGAAAAATGGATGATGATGGATAAGATATTTGACTTGCATGAGAATAGATAGCCATCAGCATTTTTGGAAATATCATCCGGTAAAAGATGCCTGGATCAATGAAGATATGAAAGTAATCAAGCGGGATTTTTTACCTTCAGATCTGGAACCGCTGTTGGCAGCAAATCAGTTTGGGGGCTGTGTGGCTGTTCAGGCGGATCAGAGCGAAGAAGAAACTCGCTTTTTGCTGGATTTGGCAAAAGACAGCGGTATTTGGAGCGGAGCGTCTGATGTTCGGCAGTGACTGGCCAGTTTGTTTGCTTGCGGCTTCTTATGCGGAATCATGTGAGATTATAACGCATTATTTTTCGGGATTTTCAAAAAAAGATCAGGATAAAATCTGGGGTAACAACGCTGTTGAATTCTTTGATTTAAAAGATTAATTGCACAATCAAAAAAACAAAAAACTAACTATCCAACTAAAATAAAGAATAGATGAATCTTAATCTGACTGACAAAGTAATTATCGTAACCGGCGGAGCAAAAGGAATTGGACTTGGAATCTGCAAAGTTCTGGCTGCTGAAGGCGCAATTCCTGTGATTATAGGAAGAGCTGATGCTGACAATCAAATTGCGATTAAAGAAATAGAAGCCGAAGGCGGAAAAGCTTTAGCGGTAGTAGCGGAACTGACCAATCCTGAAGCTTGCAAAAGTGCCGTAGAACAAGTAATTACGCTTTGCGGCCGTATCGATGGATTAATCAATAATGCCGGCGTAAACGATGGTGTAGGCCTGGAAAGCGGGGATTACGAAAAATTTGTCGCATCGATTCATAAAAATCTTGTGCATTATTACCTGATGGCACAATATGCTTTGCCGGAGTTGAAAAAGACAAAAGGTGCAATTGTAAATATAGGTTCAAAAACAGCCGATACCGGACAAGGAAATACGTCTGCTTATGCTGCATCAAATGGCGGACGAAATGCTTTAACCCGTGAGTGGGCGATTGAATTATTGAAATACGGAATCCGTGTTAATTCAGTTATTGTGGCTGAATGTTACACGCCTTTATATGATACGTGGATTAAAACGCTTGAAAATCCGGAGCAAAAATTAAAAGAAATCACAGCAAAAATTCCGTTCGAAAACAGAATGACAACAGCGGAGGAAATTGCAAATATGACGGTTTTCTTATTGTCTGACAAATCAAGTCACACTACGGGACAATTGATTTATGTTGATGGAGGATACACACATTTAGACCGTTCATTATAATTGATAACGAAGTTTTTATCGCTAAACCAAAAATGAATTTAACCAGACAGATAATAGCACTCTTTTTATTTTTCCTGATAACATTCAGTGTTTCGGGTCAAGTTGCTGATACTATAAAAGTCACGCAATTTAGCGTAAAATCCAATAGTTATCTGAATGCGAGTAAAGGAATCAGGGAAGCGATAGAAAAATGCAAAGGAAAACAGAATGTTGTCATTCAGCTGCCCGGAGGAAGAATTGATTTGTGGCCGGAAGATGCCGTTAAAAAAGAAATTTATATTTCAAATACAACAGAAAATGATACGCTATCAAAAGTAAAAAACATTGGTTTTTTCTTCGATCATTTGAAAAATGTAACGTTGGACGGAAATAATACGCTGGTAGTTTTACACGGAAAAATGATTTCATTTGCATTGTTCAACTGCCAGAATATTGAGATTAAAAACATTCAATTCGATTATGAACGCCCCACAATATCTGAAGCAGCCATTATTTCAGTTTCGCCATCTGCTGTCAAAATAAAAATTCATCCTGATTCCAGATATTTTATCGAAAAAGGAAAAATAGGTTTTTACGGAGAAGGCTGGAAAAGTAGTTCATTTTTCACAATTTCATTAGATAAAGACAAAGACCTGATGCGTTATGCATCGTTTGACACATTTTTGAATTCAAAAGCCACTCAGCAAGAAAACAGAACCGTTTTGTTTGAAGGTGATTTTACAAAAACAAATTACAAAGCAGGCGATGTACTTTCTGTTCGTGATCCTTACCGGGATAATTGCGGAGGATTTATTACTTTGAGCAAAGACATTGTGTTGTCTGATGTCAAAATGCATTTCATGCACGGATTGGGAATTGTTTCTCAATTTGCCGAAAATATTACATTTTTGAAAGTGATAGTTGCGCCACGTGAAGATTCCGGCCGTGTCATTGCTTCGTTTGCAGATTGTTTTCATTTTTCAGGATGCAAAGGTAAAATACTGATAGACAGATGCAAAACCTCAGGTTCGCATGATGACCCAATGAACGTGCACGGAACTCATTTGAAAATAACTGAAATTTCAGAAAACAAGAAAATAAAAGTGCAATTCATGCACCATCAAACCTACGGATTCGAAGCCTTTTTTGCCGGAGACAGCATCAGTTTTGTAAGTCCGAAAACATTAAAACCAATTGTTTACGGCAAACTGAAATCGGCAATATTGATAAACAAAAAAGAGATGGAATTGGTTTTGGAGGGCGAACTGTCTAATAAAGTAAAAGTAGGTGATGTCATTGAAAACACCACCTGGACTCCTGAAGTTACCGTTAGGAATTCGAGATTTGAGCGTACCAATACAAGAGGTTTACTGCTGACAACACGCCGAAAAATACTAATTGAAAATAATATTTTCTATCGTACAGGTATGCACGCCATCCTGATTGCAAACGATGCTTCGGGCTGGTTTGAATCAGGTGCGGTTTCAGATGTACTGATCAGGAATAATACTTTTGAAGAATGCGGCTATAACGCCGGACCAATAATCAATATAATGCCTGAAAATCACGAACTGACAGAGGGTTATTATGTGCATCGCAACATTAGAATCGTCAACAATACATTCAAAATTTTCGACAAACCCATTTTGTCTGCACGTTCGACTAAAGGATTATTTTTTTCGAATAATACGATCAATCCGTCCAATTTGCCGGAAACCGGAACAAATGAAAATTCGTTTACATTGACTGCCTGTAAAGATGTAGTAATTAAAAACAACACTTTTAATACCAGTTGGAAAACAAATATTGCAGCCTTCGAAATGCCAAAGAAAGAAGTTAAAACAGATATAAGAAATTCGTTAAATAAATAGGTATTGATGGTAATACTGTTCGTTTTGCAAACGCATAAAACAATTAAATATAATGGATATGAACAAGAAAATGTTTACACAGTATAACAGCATTATTCTGCTGCTTTGCATGATGATGGGATTATCTGTTTTTTCACAGAATACAGCGATAAAAAGAATGGGATCGGTTGATACGCAGTCATTTGATGATAATTGGCTTTTTTCAAGATACGGATCTCAGGCTGACGGATTAGTTAAGGAAGAGCCTAAGAATTTAGAATCTGTTGCTACGAATGAAACCAACTGGGAAAAACTGAATTTGCCTCACGATTGGGCTATCAAAGGACCTTTTAGAATTGAATTAAGAGGAGAAACAGGTAAATTGCCGTGGAAAGGAATTGGCTGGTACCGCAAACATTTTACTGTTCCGGCGTCAGATGTAGGAAAACAGGTTTTTGTTGATTTTGATGGCGCAATGGCGAATGCCAAAGTGTACCTGAACGGGAGCTATGTGGGAACCTGGCCATACGGTTACAATTCGTTTCGTATGAATCTGACTCCATTTTTAAAATTTGGACAGGAAAATATTTTAGCGGTTCGTCTGGATACAGAAAACTGGGACTCACGCTGGTATCCGGGTGCCGGAATTTATCGTCATGTCTGGCTGGTAAAAACCAATCCGGTGCATGTTGACCACTGGGGAACGTATATTACGACTCCAAATATTACGAAAGAAACCGCTGATGTCAGAGTACTGGTAAAGGTTGACAACGCTACAAATAAAACTGTAAAAGCGGTTGTTACAACCGACTTATACGAAATGGATATCCACGATAAGCCTAAAGCAAAAGCAGGATCATTAATTTCTTCTACACTTGAAATTAAACCAAACACAACCGAAGAAGCAGAAACACATTCGGTTTTGCACCATCCTAAATTATGGGATTTAAAAACGCCCAATCGTTATGTGGCACAAACTAAAGTTACTGTCGAAGGAAAAGTAGTGGATATTTATAATACGCCTTTTGGTGTGCGTACGATTGAATTTACGGCAAGAAACGGATTCCTGTTGAATGGAAAAAAAGTAGAGATTTTCGGGACTTGCAACCATCATGATTTAGGTGCTTTGGGAGCCGCGATCAATACTTCGGCATTAAAAAGACAACTGGTCATTTTAAAAGAAATGGGCTGTAACTCTTTGCGTACTTCTCATAATCCTCCTGCGCCGGAATTGTTGGAACTGGCAGATAAAATGGGATTTTTAGTTTGGGACGAAGCATTTGATGCCTGGAAAACAGGAAAGAAAAAGAACGATTATAATCTGATTTTTGATCAATGGCACGAAAAAGATCTGGTCGCTTTAGTACACAGAGACAGAAACAATCCTTCGGTATTTATCTGGTCCATTGGAAATGAAGTACCGGATCAGCAAAACGTAAAACTGACCAAAGAGCTGGCAGATATTATGCGCAGAGAAGATCCAACGCGTCCAATTTCTAACGGATATAATGATCCGGATGGAGGAAGAGGATCTGGTGCCGCTGTTGCACTCGACGTGATGGGAGTAAACTATTTCTTCGACCAGCAGCCAAAATGGGATGCTGATCCAAGATATGCGAATAAGCCAACACTTGGCAGCGAAACAGCTTCAACAGTCAGTTCTCGTGGTGAATATTTCTTTGACGATAAATACAACAAAACATCCTGGCAAATTTCGTCTTATGATGATGCGTTCCCGGGATGGGGCTGTTCGCCTGATACACAATTTCGTACCAATGCAAAATACCCACATTTATTGGGAGAATATGTCTGGACCGGTTTTGATTATCTGGGAGAACCAACACCGTACAATTCAGATGAAACCAATTTATTAAACTTTAGAACTGACCCCTCAAAACAAACTGAACTGGAAGCAAAATTAGCCGAATTACAAAAAAGTAATCCGCCATCAAGAAGCAGTTATTTTGGAATTATTGATATGGCAGGTTTCCCAAAAGACCGTTATTACAGTTATAAATCACATTGGAGGCCAGACGTACCAACGGCTCACATATTGCCACACTGGAACTGGAGTGAACGTGTTGGAAAAGTAGTCCCTGTACATGTTTATACTTCGGGTGATGAAGGCGAATTGTTTCTAAACGGAAAAAGCCTGGGCAGAAAGAAAATGACAGCAGGGAAAGATTTTCGTTTGACGTGGGATGATGTGGTTTATACTCCCGGAGAATTGAAAGTCGTCTGTTATAAAAAAGGAAAAAAATGGGCGACAGATGTTGTTAAAACCACCGGAATTGCGACAAAACTAAAAATGTCTCCTGACAGAACAGAAGTACTTGCAGACGATGTTGATTTTGTTTTCGTAACAGTAGATATTAGTGATAGTAATGGTTTGCTCGTTCCGCGTTCAAATCCATTAGTAAGGTTTTCGATAGAAGGAGCGGGAGAAATTGTGGCAACAGACAACGGAGACGCAACGAGTTTTGTGCCTTTTCAAAGTACAGAGAGACCTGCTTATAACGGAAAAGTTTTAGCGATTGTGAAAGCGAAGAAAGATCAAAAAGGACAATTTACGGTAAAAGCAGAAAGTGCAGGATTGCAGGCTGCAACAACAACGATCAGAATCAAATAGTCTATTGGGTGTAATTACTAAAATTTAATTTAACACATAGAAACATAGATTTTTGATCTGTAAAAAAGAGTATAAAAGAAACATGTTTCTTACACATAACCGAGCTCTGTGCCTTTTAAAGAAGTGAAACGCCTTTTTTAAGCATGTAGAATCTATGTTTCTATGTGTTAAAATATTACGCCAAAGTAGTTAAAATAATAAATATTAAAAGAAATAGAAATGATTAAGAAAATAATTTTAGCAGCTTTAGTTGTTGGAACAAGTATCACGGGCATTGCGCAGAACAAAATTGCTGCAAAAGATATTGCTGAAAAAATGAAATGGTTTGAAGATGCCAAACTGGGAATCTTCATTCACGCCGGAATTTATTCGGTTGCAGATGTTTCTGAATCGTGGAGTTTTCACAACGGGAAAATCTCTGTAGAGGATTATATGAAACAGCAAAAAAGCTACACTCTGAGTAAATACGATCCTGCTGCCTGGGCAGATATGATCAAAGATTCAGGTGCCAAATATGCCGTAATCACTACAAAACACCACGATGGTGTGGCGATGTACGATACGAAATTAGGGAAACTGAGTTCAGTAAAAACCTGTCCGGCCAAAAAAGACATGATAAAACCTTTTTTTGAAGAATTGCGCAAAAGAGACATAAAATGCGGTGCTTATTTCTCTTTAATCGACTGGACACACAATGATTATCCGGGTTTTCTGAAAGATAAAGCACGTTACGACATCAAAAAAGAACCGGCCCGCTGGGAACGTTTCCAGAAGTTCTTTCAGGGGCAAATCAAAGAAATTTCAGACGGGTACAATCCTGATTTATGGTGGTTTGATGGCGATTGGGAACACAGCGCTGACGAATGGCAAGCTGAAAAGACACGTAAAATGATGTTAGACCGAAATCCTAATACAATCATCAACGGACGTTTGCAGGGATATGGTGATTATGATACTCCGGAGCAAAACTTTCCGGTAGTGCGTCCGGCATTCAGATGGTGGGAATTGTGTATGACCATGAATGAAAACTGGGGATACCGTGTAAGCGATAACAATTGGAAAACACCCTACGAGATTATCACTATTTTTGTAGATGCAGTTTCAAACGGTGGGAATCTGTTATTAGACATCGGACCAAAACCTGACGGAACTTATCCTGAAACGGTTGTGTCTACCCTGAAAGAACTTGGAGACTGGAACAGAAGAAACGGAGAAGGTATTTTTGGAACTATTCCCGGAATTGAATTAGGGCACTTTTACGGACCTACGACACTTTCTAAAGATTCTAAAACACTTTACTTATTTGTTCACGGAAAAACTTCAGGGCAATTGATGCTGAAAGGACTTGATAATAAAATTCAGGACATTACGGTTTTAGGTTCCAATACAAAACTGACGCATAAAGTAGTAGGTAAAATTTCCTGGAGCGCAGTTCCGGGATTGGTTTACATCGATTTGCCGGAAAATACTGCAGACAAATATGTGACTTGTATCAAAGTAACATTAGACGCACCAATTAAATTGTACAGAGGCCAGGGAGGTTTCCTTACCAATTAACCAAAGAATATAAAATGGCATCTTCATTTTAGAAGATGATATTTTTTTATCGTTCTGGTTAATCGATTTAGTAAAAAAATAAGCAGATAGATTTACAAATGCATTCAATACATTGAATGAGTTAGTCGTAGTAACTCTTTTGATGCATTTCATAAAAAAAAATAAAATCATGAATAAAAAAGCACTTTTAATAGGTTTGTTTCTGGGAGTTCAGACATTATTCTCTCAGAATGTTCCAAATTATAAAAACCCAAAATTGCCTGTTGAAGAGCGTGTTCAGGATTTATTGTCCCGAATGACCGTAGAGGAAAAGTTTTGGCAAATGTTCATGATTCCCGGTGATTTGTCTGACGGCGCTGAGCATTATAAAAACGGAATATTCGGTTTTCAGGTGAGTGCCAAAGGAAGTACTGATGCCAGTAATCAAATTTTAGATTACAGCGCAGCAAGTAATGCAAAGGAAACAGTAAAACTGATCAATAAAATACAACACTATTTTGTAGAAAAAACACGTCTGGGAATTCCAATTATTGCTTTTGATGAAGCTTTGCATGGATTGGTAAGGGACGGAGCAACTGCTTTTCCTCAATCTATTTCGCTGGCGGCAACATTTGATCCCGGATTGATGAAAAGAGTTTCGACAGCTATCGCATTAGAATCAAAAAGCCGTGGTATTCGTCAGATTTTATCGCCCGTTGTCAACCTGGCTTCTGATGTACGTTGGGGACGTGTAGAGGAAACGTATGGCGAAGATCCCTTTCTTTCTGCAAAAATGGGCGTGGCGTATGTATCGTCTTTTGAGGAAAGAGGCGTGATTACAACTCCAAAACATTTCCTCGCAAATAGCGGAGACGGTGGTCGTGACAGTTACCCGATTGAGTACAACGAACGTTATCTGGAGGAATATCAGTTACCGCCTTTTCGTGCTTGCTTTGAAGAGGGCGGAAGCCGAAGTGTTATGACTTCATACAATAGTATAAACGGAAGTCCTTGTACAGCAAACGACTGGCTGTTGAATAAAAAACTGAAAGGGCAAATGAATTTTAAAGGATTCATTATTTCAGATGCAAATGCCGTTGGAGGAGGAAATGTATTGCATTATACTGCAAAAGATTACCCGGAATCCGGTGCCAATGCAATCAATAATGGTTTAGATGTGATTTTTCAAACCGCTTACGATCATTACAAATTATTCCAGCCGCCTTTTCTGGATGGAAGAATCGACATGAAAAACATTGACGAATCTGTAGCGAGAGTTTTAAGACTGAAATTTGAACTGGGATTGTTCGAAAACCCTTATGCTGATGAAAAAGAAACAAACAAATGGAACGGAAATCCGCTGCATAAGTTACTGTCTAGAGAAGCGGCTGAAAAAGGAATGGTATTGTTGAAAAATGAAAACAATGTTTTACCTCTTAACAAATCGATACAATCAATTGCCTTAATAGGAAATGATATTACCGAAGCACGATTGGGAGGCTACAGCGGACCCGGTAATGGAAAAGTGAGTATGCTTGAAGGAATAAAAGCGAAGTTAGGAAAATCAACCGTTATCAATCTGGCAGAAGGCTGCGCAAGAAAAAGCACCGATTATGTTCCTGTGCCGGCAGCTAATTTATTTAGTATTGAAAAAGGAAAAAGCGCAAACGGATTAACAGGTGAATATTTTAATAATGTGCAGTTAACCGGAAGCCCGGTCCTGACAAGATTAGACAATGCGATTAATTTTGACTGGACGCTGTATTCTCCGGATCAGGAAAAAATTAACTACGATTTTTATTCGGTTAAGTGGAGCGGAAAAATAAAAGCGCCAGTCACCGGAACGTATAAAATTGGTTTTGAAGGCAATGATGGTTATCGTTTGTATCTGAACGGAAAACTAATAATTGACAATTGGAAAAGCCAGACCTATTCGACAAAACTGGTTGATTTCAATTTTGAAAAAAATAAAGAATACGACATCAGAATTGAGTTTTTCGAATCGCAGGGATATGCTAAATTCAAACTGGTCTGGAATGTTGATGTGAATAACGATTGGCAAAAGAAAATTGAAGAAGCTGTAGCTGCTGCTAAAAAATCAGATGTAGCTGTTATTGCTGCCGGAATCGAAGAAGGAGAGTTCAATGACAGAGCTTATTTAGGTTTGTTAGGACATCAGGAAGAATTGATAAACGCTGTGGCGGCAACAGGAAAACCGGTTGTAGTGATTTTAGTGGGAGGAAGTGCTATCACGATGGACAAATGGATCAACAATGTACCTTCAATTTTAGATGTTTGGTATCCGGGCGAAGATGGCGGACATGCCGTAGCCAATATTTTGTTTGGAGATAAAAATCCTGCCGGACGTTTACCAATTACTTTCCCGGTTTTCGAAGGGCAATTGCCCTTGGTATACAACCACAAACCAACAGGCCGTTCAGATGATTATACCAATTTAAACGGTGCTCCTTTATTCCCTTTTGGTTTCGGGTTGAGTTATTCAACTTTTGAGTACAGTAATATGCGATTGAGTAAAAAGCAAATAATGAAATCAGAAGCAATAAAAGTGTATTGCACAATAAAAAATACAAGTAAAGTTGATGGCGATGAAGTCGTTCAGTTGTACGTACGGGATGTTTTGGCATCTCTTGCACAACCGATCAAACAGTTGAAAGGTTTTCATAGAATTTCGCTTAAAGCGGGAGAATCACAAGAAATTTCGTTTGATATCAGCAAAGAAACACTTCAAATGTTGAACGAAGAAATGAAATGGGTGGTCGAACCGGGTGATTTCAGAATCATGATTGGTGCTTCTTCAAGAGATATTCGATTGAGAGAAATTCTTACCGTTAAGGAGTAAGCAGGATAAATTTTAAAGTAATAAAATAGCAGTATCGTGATACCATCACGTACTGCTAATTACAGGCATAAATAATTTAATTAGAAAAATAAGCGTTAACATATATTTATGTTAAAGACTTCATGATTTGAAGGCTTTTTTTGGCAGTTTTTTTACGGGTTTAATTTTTCTTAAATTTTAGGCTGTTTTTCTGATTTATTAGAAAAATAATGCTGGTTTTTATCTTGTACCTATTTTATTTATAGTCATTTAGCTGTATTTTTTGAATAAATTTTCTTTATGTGTTAAAAAAATAAAAGAGATGTAAAAAAAATGCTAAAACGTTTTTGTAAATCGTTTTATTAAATATATATTTGCTTAAATAAATTAACTAATATTTAAGATAAGCTTAACGTTTGATGAAGAAAAAGATTACCATTAAAGATATTGCAAAGGCTGCAAATGTATCGGTTACGACGGTTTCATTTGTCCTGAATGATAAAGGAGAGAAGATGGGAATCAGCAAAGAAGTAATTAAGAAAGTTCTAAAAGTTACTGAGGAAATGAAATTTAAACTCAATATGATTGCCAGCAGTTTGAGGACTGGTAAAACAAGATCAATTGGGCTTATAGTAGAAGATATTTCGAATCGGTTTTTTTCTGATTTGGCAAGAGTAATCGAGAGAGAAGCAATAGATCTAAATTACAGGGTATTTTATTGCAGCACGGGCGGAAATGACGAACGTGCGATTGAGTTGGTCGATAGCTTATTGCAGGCAAATGTAGATGGTTTTATAATAACGCCTACAGAAAATATGAAAACCACAATAGATCGATTGATAGCACTTCAGTGTCCCGTTGTTTTGGTTGACCGGTATTTTGAAGAACAGGAGGTGAGCCATGTAGTGTTGGATAATTTCGACGGAGCCCGGACGGCAACACAGTATCTTTTGAAAAACGGATTCAAAAACATAGCATTTGTTACGAATTCTTCACAGTTGATTCAGATGAATTTAAGAAAGCAGGGATATGTAAATGCGTTGAAAGAAGCAGGATTGTATGATGACTCCAGAATTCTTGATTTGGAATATTATATAACAGAAGAAGAACGCATCAACGAGATTGCTGATTTTTTGAGTAATCTAAAAATTGACGCTGTTTTATTTAGTGCCAATTATTTGCTGCTCGCCGGCTTGCAGTCCTTAAGGAAATTGGGATTGAAAATTCCAACAGATAAAGCAGTAATTAGTTTTGATGATCATGAGAGTTTTAGATTACACGCTCCTTCTATTACCGTTTTATCCCAGCCAATTGAAGAGATGGGAAAAAAAACAGTACGATTATTAATGAAGCAAATGAACGAAGGCAGCACTTACATCATCGAGAAAGAAAAGAAAAAAGGAAGCCTAATTATAAGGGAATCGGTTTAGGAATTGTATTCCTTTTTTTTTACATAATTTACTAAAACGTTATAGTAGGGGCTTAACGTGAATTAGGATAGCAAACCAGAAAAATAAAGAGAATTATTAAATAAAAAAAAGAACGCTTATGAGGTAAAAGAAAACAAGAGGCATTAATCAGAAACTTAATTATTGTGAAATCCTTGTGAGGAGAATTAACAATAAAAAAAATGAAGGTTTTAGCGTTCCGTATTTTAAGCAAACAGAACCTTATAACCTCAAACAAAATTACAAACCAAACTTAACCAAACCAAAATTAATTATGAGAAAACTGTTATATGAGTCGCTGTTAGTTTTTCTGACAGTAATGTGTTTTCAAGGAGTGAATGCACAAAACAAAACAATCTCCGGAGTAATTACAGACAATGCAAATCTTCCGGTTCCTTCCGTTATCGTTAAGGAAAAAGGCGGAAAAGAGGTAACTACTACCGATGAAAATGGAGCATTTACAATTTCGGTAAATGAGGGAGCAACCCTAATTGTGAGCTCAATAGGATTTAAAACAACAGAACTGAAAGCTGTTGACGGAATGAAAGTAAAATTAGCCAGCGCAACCAATGAACTTGACGGCGTTACTGTTACCGCTTTGGGTCAGGCTAAAAAGAACAAATCAATTGGGTACGCAACAAGTATTATAAAAGCAGATGCGATCGTAAAAACGGCATCACCTACAATTGCAAACTCTCTGTATGGTAAAGCACCGGGAGTACGTATTAGTTCTACTCCGGGTGGAGCAGGAGCGATCAACATTCAGATTCGTGGAATAAACTCTATCACGGGTAGAAATCAGCCGCTTATCATTCTTGATGGTGTACCTATTCGTGACGGAGAGGTTAATAATAATGATTATTGGAACCAGCAACGTGTTAAAAATAATGGTTTAGCAGATATTAACCCTGAAGATATTGAGAATATTTCGATTCTAAAAGGAGCTTCTGCAGCTGCATTATACGGTTCAGAAGCTGTAAACGGTGTGGTATTGATTACTTCTAAATCAGGTAAAGGAAAAAAAGGATTGGGTATTGATTTTAGTACCAGTTATTCCGGGAATGAAATTGCCTACCTGCCAAGATTTCAGTACGAAAGAGGTCCGGGATGGACGAATGGCAATTATTCCAGTGGATATTTAGCTCCGGATGGTTTTCAATATTATGACACAGACGGCGACGGAATCAAAGAAACAAGAGGGGTTTCAAATAGTAGTAACAACTTTGGTCCGTGGTTCGATGGTAAACCAACAATGAGTTGGGATGGAGTAGTACGTCCTTATGCTGCACAAAAAAACGGATACAAAAACCTGTTCCAAAATGCCTGGGATGCCACAACAAACGTAGCATTGACAAGTAATACAGAAAACAGTAGCACTCGTTTCTCTTATACACATATTGAATCAGAAGGATTAAGTATGGGAAATAATAACAAGAAGAATAATTTTAACTTAAATGCTTCATTCAAAACAGGTAAGTTAAAAACTGATGTTATTGTGAGTTATATGAATCAGAGTATTCACAACCGTACTTTTGCGATGGATCGTTTGGTAAACAATTTTACCGGAATGTTAAGTCCATTTGATAATGGTGACTGGTACAAAGCGAAATACCAAACCAGTTTAGGATATAAATACGTGAAAGGTAAAGACACACAAAGTTTAACTCCGGGTGAAAATATCTACCGTAATGGTTTCAAAGGTGATATTGCTGATTATTTCTGGAATACAAATGCCAAGCAACAAGAGGAGATTACAAACCGTTTGATTGCAAGCGTTACTGAAACCCTTTCTATTACTAAAGATTTATCATTACGCGGCCGTGTTTCGACGGATTTGACTTCAGTAAATACAGAAAATAAAAACCCTGTAGAAATACCATTGCTTTATCAATTTGGCGGAGACGGAGATTCTTCCGGATCTTTTATGATGGATGCTCAGGACTATAATATTCTTTACGGCGATTTATTATTGACTTACAATAAGAAATTTAATGAAGATTTTGGTTTGAATGCTGTTCTTGGTTATTCAGGTTCTCAGGAAACCGGAAAAACATTATCCCGTTCTACTAATCGCGGACTGAGTGTTGAAGGATGGTACGATATGAATTCATCTATAGGTATTGCTACAAGTACTTCTACAAGATATGAAACCGTAAAAGATGCGATTTTTGGAACTTTAAGCGGTAGCTTCAGAAATTATTTATTCATTGAAGGAACGATCAGAAGAGACCGTACTTCTACAATGAACCCAAATAATAATACTTTTACCTACCCATCTGTAAATTCAAGTTTTGTATTGTCAGATGCTGTTCAACTTCCGGAATTTATCAGTTATGCAAAAATGCGTGGTTCCTGGGGTAAAGTAGGTAACTACCCGGATCGTTACAGAGCTAACGTTGCTTTTATTCAGAATACTTTAGGAACTCAGGGAACTACAAATCCGGTTTTGATCACAAATTCTCAGGATTTATATGGTAACGAGTCAATCAAACCTGAAATGAAGGATGAGATCGAATTTGGTTTCGAAACTAAATTCTTTGATAGAAGAGTAGGATTAGACTTTTCATATTATGATGCAAAAATTAAAGATCAAATTCTTGATTTGAGTCTGGCACCAACTACAGGAGCAAGTAAAATATTAGCAAACGTAGGAGAGTTGAGTAATAAAGGATTTGAAGTTGCTTTGACTGGATCTCCTTTTAGAACCGAGAGTTTCTCTTGGGATGTCACTTTAAACTGGGCCAAAAATATCAACAAAATTGTAAAATTGGCAAACGGTGCAAGTGAATTATTGCATGCTGATTACGACGGATCTGCTGCTCAGTTAAAATCAGTTGTTGGTGATCCAATGGGAGGTCTTTATGCGCACCCTCTTAAAACAGATGCTAACGGAAATAATATAGTGGACTCTGACGGATTCTTAATGATTGATGGAGATAAATGGGTAAAATACGGAACAGCTATGCCTAAAGGAGTAGGTGGTTTGATGAACTCATTTACGTATAAAAGCTTCACATTAGATGTCAATATCGATTATTCTTATGGAGGTTATTTGATGCCAACAGGGCTCAACTGGATGAAGTCAGCCGGTTTAACAGAGGAGACATTAAACTATTCTACAAATGAGCGTGGTGGTTTAACGTATTACATAGATGGCGGCGGTAAAGGAGTTCAGGTTCCTAATAGCGCTACTGCAGGACCGGGTGGCCAGACATTATTCCGCGATGGTATGTTGATGACTGGAGTAACTGCCGATGGCGCACCAAATACTAATGTAGTTTCTCAGGCAGGTTATTATAATATGACTTACAATTGGGGTGGCCCTCAATACAGTAGTTCACGTTATGAATTGTATATTCAAAAGAATGATTATGTTAAACTAAGAGAGGTATCCCTTGCTTTTAATGTACCGGCGTCTTATGCCAGTAAAATTGGAGCTACGAAATTAAGCTTTTCTTTCTTTGGACGTAATTTGTTTTACATCTACAGAACCATTAAAGATATGGATGCTGAGGCAACTACTGCAGGATCCAGATGGGACAAAAACGTAAACAATGCCGGACTAAGTCCTTCTACAAGAAGTTACGGAGTTATGTTAAGAGCATCTTTCTAATTGGATAAATTATAATTTAAAAACAGACAACATGAGAAAATTATTATATATATCATTAGCCTCGGTAGCAATTTTTTTAAATTCCTGCTCAGATAGTGATTTCGAAAATGCTTATAGAGATCCGTCTACTGTAGCAGAGACAAATGTGCCTAAACAATTTGCAGGCTTCATGAAAATTAACTTCGAGGATGTAATCCCGTCTTACTGGAATTATTATACAGTAATACGAACGACTTCTCTTAGTTATACACAAGCTCATGGTTTTACAAATGTAGCGGGCCGTTACATTCCGGGAGCAGCGGTGACCAACAGATGGGAAAGATATTATAAATTCATTACCCAATACAGAGAGCTTGAAAAAGTCATGGCTTCTTTGCCTGTTGCTCAACAAACAGAAAATAGAATATACACGATTACTTCAACCATCTATTTGTACGATCATACGTCAAAGATGATAGATAATTTTGGAGATATTCCTTTTTCTGAGGCAGGTAAAATTAGTATGACAGGCGGTAACTATGGTGCTGCATCTCCTAAATACGACAATCAAACGGAGCTTTATGTTAAGATGCTCGATGAATTGAAAGCTTTCTCAACTGAATTAAACACAATTACGTTATCAGCTAAGGTTGATGTGGAATTCAAAAATCAGGATTTAATCAATAAAGGAAACCTGGTAAGCTGGAAAAACTATTGCAACTCTTTGCGTTTGAAATTGTTGAACAGAGTTTCTGCAGTTCCTGCTATGGCAGCCAGAGCCAATTCTGAAATTGCCGAAATTATTGCCGAAGCAAAAATTGTTGATGAAAGTGCAGAGAATATTGCATTCAAAGTGTATACTCAGGATACTGATTTAGATACTTCAGGTTTCTTCGATGCTTTAGAATCAGGAAACAATAACATTGCTCCAAAACCAATGATCGACCATATGAATGCCAATAGTGATCCTCGTGAAGCATGGTTATTTGAAAAAGGAGCAAGTTCAACAACTTACATAGGATTGGATCCTTTGTTGGCATCTGGAGCTCAGGATCAGTTGATTTCCAATACTGTGGTATCGATTTACAACAGATCTGTAATCAGTAAAAACAAATGGTTACCGGGAACATTGATAAATGCTGCTGAAGTAAACCTGATTCTGGCAGAATACTACTCGAGAAGCGGCAATAGCGGTGCTGCAAAAACACATTTCGAGAAAGCCATCAGGCAATCCGTTGATTACTATGTGAGATTAGGGGACAAAGCAGATGTTTTGACATGGAAACCAACTGCAGAACCAACAGCCGCTGAAGTGGATGCTTATATTGCTAAAATTAACTTTGCGGGAGCAGTATCGCCTGCTGATCAATTGCAGTTGATTGCTTTTCAAAAGTACATTCACTACAATATCATGCAGGCTGATGAATCCTGGGCGGAACAAAGAAGATTAAAACTTCCGGTGTTGAATTTTATGGAAGATGAGACAAGCAGTATTAGAAAAACTCCTCCAACACGTTGGACTTATCCAAATTCTGAACGCGTTTATAATACAGAAAATTATAATGTAGTGAAGGATAAAGACAACTTAAGTACTAAAATCTTCTGGGACGTAAAATAATTTCATTTTTAATGTTTTGTTAGTAATTGGTAAACCCCAGACTCAGGATTTTTCTGAGTCCGGGGTTTTTTAGTATTTCATCCGGTCTTTTTTAGTAGAATAAAACCTGCTAGAAATGCGTTGATGTAAAGCATAAAAAATCGGCTAATTACAGGAAGAGGAACTGCAATTAGCCGATTTTTATTTAAGCACTTTCGATCATTGTTCAGAGAAGCAATTAGAAGGAACCTGACACCTTTAATTTTGCCTGATAAAAGTTAAGGGCTGCTCATAATTAGCAATCGAAACCAAAGCGCTATAGATATATTTCGAGACTAAAGCACCGCCTTCACTGTTAATCAAAGCCGTATCGTCTTCAGGCGTGTGGTATTGCGGATGTCCTCCGGTGTGTAATCCTATAGCCGAAATATCGTTTTTGTAAAACGTAACGTGATCAGAACCGCCCACATCACCTGCAAAAACAATAGGATTAAGTCCGCTTCCTTCACCTAGTTTCTTCATGAGCTCAACGCCATCAGGAAAAGTACCGGCACCGCCCATATACAGTTCTTTTTTATCATTCAATCGCCCTACCATATCCATGTTGATCATCACTTTTACAGCACTTTTGTCTACAGGCAAGTGGCTGACAAAATATTTTGATCCCAATAAACCTTCCTCTTCGGCACTGAAAGAAATGAAGATAATACTTCTTTTGGGTGCGATTTTTTGATGATGAAGCTCTTCTAAAATAGACAAAAGAGCCGAAACACCCGAAGCATTATCGTCTGCTCCGTTATGAATGGCAAGCGTGTCTTTTTTCTTGCTGCCGGAACCTTTTCCGCCCCATCCCCAATGGTCATAATGTGCCCCAATCACAATAAATTCTTTTTTGAGGTTCTCATCGGATCCCTCCAGATAACCTGCAACATTTTGAGTAGATACACTATCTGATTTCATTTTGTTGATATCAGGTTTCATAAAAATCCTGAACGGCTGATAATAATCGTTATTAAATTTTTTAAGACCAAATTTTTTAAAATATTTTTTGATGTAAGCTGCCGCTTCATTATTGCCTTTTGTTCCCGCAAGACGGCCTTCTAACTTATCTGAAGCCAGATAACGGTCATGCTGAAGGAATTTTTTAGCAGAAAATGTTGATTGTGCGGTTCCTTTTTCGGTTGCAATCAAAGCAACAACAGACAGGAAAAGAATTTTTTTAAACATATTTGATAATTAATTTATTGAGATAAAATGAAATAAAAGCAGAAGTTATTAAAACAAAGAGCGTAACGAATTTTAATTTTAAACTTTGATAATGATTTAAAGTATTCAATTTTGAACATAAGCTTCTGTCAAAGTTTTTTATAGCCTTCGCTCTTAAACTTTATAAAAATTATTGTATTTGCATTTCTATTATGGTATCGATCGGATCTATTTTTACACCATTCAAATAGACAAAAGTTCCTTCCGGCTGTTGTTTGAATTTCAGCTCTTTTTTACTGTCTATCAAATAACATTTTTTGATTTTTTGCTTCATTTCCGGGATAAAAATATATTCAGCTTGTTTTGATGTATTGATGATGTGTGCAAACAACGTTTTTTCTTTTGCCGTAAATACGCCCCAGTCCTGCGGTTGTATTACATTGCCTCTTGTACCGTAAATACTTTTTCCGTTTTTATCCATCCAGCTTCCTATTTCTTTTAAAGTCTCAACAAATTCCGGCTGAATTGATCCGTCTGCCATCGGACCAACATTCAAAAGGAAATTAGCATTTAAACTGGCGGCATTGATCAGGTAATGCAATAAGTCTTTGGTCGATTTGTATTTTCTGTCATTGATATTAAATCCCCAGGAATTGTTCATCGTTTCGCAGGTTTCCAATGGTAATTGAGAAACGGATTGCCCGCCAAATCCGGAGGTATTTCCGCCTGGCAGATCTTTTTCAAAAGCCTGAAAATCTTCACCTTGTATCGGTGATAAATGATGGTTGTTTGAAATAAGGCAATTAGGCTGTAACGTGTGAATCAGCTGGTAAATTTCGTCATAATGCCAATTTACTTTCGGCGTCAGTGTTTTATCCGTATCATTGTCCAGTTGATCCCAATGTCCGTCAAACCAGATTCCTCCAATTTCACCGTAATTGGTCAGTATTTCAGTCAATTGACCTTTCATAAAACGAACGTAGCTGTCCCAGTCACTTTTTTGAGTTCTGCCTGTTCCTTTTCCAGTTTTTCCAGTTTCGTATTGATAATCACTTCTTGTCCAGTCTAAAAGCGAATAATAGCAAAACAGTTTGATTCCCTCTTTATGACATTCATCGGCCAGTTCCTTAAGAAGATCTCTTTTGAAATGCGTGTTTGTAATTTTCCAATCGGATAATTTAGTGTCAAAATTGCTGAAACCATCGTGATGGCGCGTGGTAAAAGTGATGTATTTCATTCCTGCCGCTTTCGCAATGCCAACCCATTTTTTCGCATCAAAATCCTGAGGATTAAAAACGTTAATTAACCTTCCGTATTCCGTTACTCTGATGTTTTGGTTCGTCATAATCCATTCCCCATTTCCCAGAACACTGTAAGGACCAAAATGAACGAACATTCCAAATTTATCGTCTTGAAATTCTTTTCTGTTTTTCAGGTTTCCTTCAGTAGGGGTGTAGGTTTGTGCTAGTATTGCTGTCCAGCTCATGGAGAAAAACAGCAGGCAAAGTGTGATTTTTTTCATGGTTTTTTAGTTAAGTGGTTTGATAGTTTTTAATAGAAAAAAAACAGCATTAAATAAAGACTTTGAATAATGACAATAGATCCGCTAAAAGTCATAATTTATTGCGATTAATTATTTTACGTTTTTTTTGAAACTTAAATGTATAAAGACTTCTGTTCCGTCAATAAGTCGATATTATCTAAATTTAATTATCAATTACCTTTCTCCAATCAGGAAACCGGAAACATTCCATGCACTGCTGCTGGTGCCTTCCGGTTTTCCCATCGGAATAGCAACGCGGATCGTGTGTTTTCCTGCTGTAAGATTTCCCAGATCAATAAGATTTGGATTCGTGGTTGTTCCCGAGCACCAGTTAGAACGGCTTAAATCGGATGATGACAATCCATTCCCAAAATTACCCGATGCAGGATTACTCAATCGATATGAACCACAATCGGTTCGCCATGGGGTGAAACCAAAAACTTCTTTTCCATCGATAAAAACAGTATTCTTCTTCTGTAAAAATTCATCGCCATTTTCCCAGCCACCGTGACCCGTTGTCGTATAACTCAATTTGAAATTTTTATATCCCTGAGGGATTTCAAAAGTCATTTCAAGTCCTTTTTCGTTATCAAACATAGTGGCGTAATCCTGTCCCGCCATTTCCATTACATTCAGTGTATTGAAAAGAGGTAAAATAAAATCGCCTTTCTCGTTGTTGTCTTCGCCCTGGTGAATCGAAATATTCAGGCTTGCTTTGTGTCCGCCAGCATCATAATTCCCAATAAACATTCCTATGTATACCTCCTGATTGCTCAATTTAGGCTGTAATAAAGAAATATCCTGACGATAGAAGACACTGTCTTGCCAAACTTTATTTTTTAGTTGTAAATAGTTAAAATACTTCACGCCAAAAGGAGTAAAAAAGCGCATCATTTCCAACAAAGGTGTATAATCGTTTGTTGCTGTAACGCCCTGATATTTTTTGCCGTTTCCGTTTTCATAAACAGGCAACGTCTGAACTCCATTTTTTAATCCGTCAAGGAAAGAGGTTTTTTTATCCGTTGGAATCATAAAAACCGAACCCGTTCTGTCATAAGCATCACCATTTGATTGTTCCGTAACATCGACATAAATAGCGCTTCCTTTTTTGATTTCAGGAAACTTTACTTTTCGGACAATTACAGTGCCGCTCGCAAACCTGAAAATACTGTCATTGGATTTTGCATCAGATACAAAATGAATCTGTTCTTTGGTGAAAACCGGAATATTCACAAAACGGCTTTTCCATAACAGATCTTTGTACGTCAGCTGGTCAACCGACTGAGCTTTTGGAATTGCAAAAATTGCAGGTGCAGTTTTTAGATTCTCGATTTTTGTTGCAGTAATAGTACTATTGCCGTTACGAATGGTTTCCAGAACCAAACCTAAGTCTTGTCCCAAAACACTTGGTCCGCCTTTTAATGTTAATTCGGTAGTGTACCAAATTTCTATTGTATTGGAGTTTATGGAAGTTGTTGCTTTTTTGCAGGTATAATTCAGAATTTTTTTAGTTGCATTGCTAAATTCAAACTTTTGCTTTCCCAAAGCTTCATTATCGTGATTGAGAATCGACTTCTCTGCTTTCAGCTGCGCCAATTGCAAAATGGTCTTAGTACTAAAGTCTGTAAAAGTCTGTTCAAACGGAAAATCAGCTTTTTTCTGCATGATTTTATCTGTTGTAATCAAACTCAATTCCTTAGAAGCGAATAAATACAATGGATCCTGATTTTCGATCAATTTTCCGTTAGAGGCTCTTTGATAGGTGACCTTAATTGCTTTGGGTGTTTTTTGTGCAAAGGACAAAGAGAGGATACAAAAGGTAAAGAGGGTGAAAAGTTTTTTCTTCATGGTTTGGTTTCGTTGGTTTCGTTCTTTCAGAATAATAAAAGAACAGCGGTTAATGGCTAAAAGTTCAAAATCAGAATCGATTTACTAAATCGATTTTGCAAAAAAACAAATATAAAAAAATAAGTGGAATGGAGTTTATGTTTGGAGGAAAGAAGAAAGAGCAAAGAGGAAAGAATAGAGAAGAAAGAATAGAGAAGAAAGAATAGAGAGAATAGACAATAGACAATAGACAATAGAGGAATTATATACAAATGCTTTGGGCGATGCTGTAATAGATTTGTTTGAAGATGGCGCAGTAAAAAATCAATATTTTCCACATTCCTTTTAAATAGAGCTGTTTTTTTTCGGATAATTTTAGAAAGGACAATTACTAATTAAACAAGGGTAATATTGAATCAGTAATTATACGTCATACATTATACTTTTATAATTCTAAAAAAGCATAAAATTAATAAAAAACATATGGCATTACCAACTCAAATGGATGTTCAGAAGAATGTCAGTTCTACAGAAAATAAAAAATGGCTGTTTCCTTTTATATTGGTAACCAGTTTGTTTTTTTTCTGGGGATTTGTACACAATTTAGATCCGATACTTATTCCGCATTTAAGAAAAGCATTTAATCTTACAGATTTAGAATCTTCACTTATTGATTCATCTGTTTTTATCGCCTATTTTGTTATGGCTTTGCCCGCTGGTTATATCATGAGAAAATACGGTTATAAATCGGGTATCATGATAGGATTGGTTTTGTTTGGTATTGGTTCAATTTTATTTGTGCCTGCTGCCAATGAATTGAAGTATATTTATTTTCTGGGCGCTCTTTTTGTTATCGCGTGCGGACTTACTTTTTTAGAAACAGCTGCCAATCCTTACGTAACAATATTAGGCCCGTCTGAAACGGCAACGAAAAGACTGAATTTTTCACAATCGTTTAACGGACTTGCCGCTTTTATTGCTCCGGCCTATGTTGGACCAATGATCTTATCCGGAAAAAATTTAACGAAGGCCCAAATGGATGCAATGGCACCGGCAGAATTGCATGCGTATGTTTTAGAAGAAGCAGCAAGTGTAAAGATGCCTTACCTGATTTTGGGACTTATTATTCTGGCAGTGGCAGTATTGTTTTATTTTACCAATATGCCCGATGTAAAAGATGAAAACAAAGAAGGAGTTGAAGGAGCCAGTTTTGCAGGAGCCCTAAAATCAATGCGTTTAAGATGGGGGATTTTGGCCCAGTTTTTTTATGTAGGAGCGCAGGTTTGTGTTGGAAGTTTTTTTATTAAAATGGCAACTACTTCAGCAGGCCTCGAAGAAGGTGTTGCAGCCAAATATCTTGGATTTTTTGGTCTGGCATTTATGTTAGGACGTTTTGCAGGAACTTTTTTCATGCAATACATACAACCAAGAAAATTATTAATCATTTATACCATCATTAATATCCTCTTATCAATATTAGCCATATTCGGTTCAGGAATGATTGTGGTGTATACCTTAATTACAATAGCTTTTTTTATGAGTATTATGTTTCCAACTATTTTCTCCATGGGAATTGACGGTCTTGGACATAATACCAAAATAGGATCTTCATTAATCGTAATGTCTATAGTGGGAGGCGCTTTACTTCCTCCGGTTTTAGGGTTGATTTCAGATAGTACAGGAAGTATTCAGTATGGTTACGTTGTTCCGTTGACGTGTTTTTCAGTAATATTATTGTTTGCATTTAACGGACATAAAACAAATAAAGCATAAAATTTATTTATATAATATGTTAGAAAACGGAGTTAAAAGATTGGTGGTGAAAATGCACCCGGAAGATAATGTGCTGGTCGCTTTAACAGATTTGGCAAAAGGAGAAAGTGTAACTTTTGATAAAGAAACCTATATCCTTCAGGATACTATTAAGGCAAAGCATAAGTTTTATACAACTGATTTAAAAGAAGGAGCTGAAGTTACCATGTACGGTGTTTTGGTTGGAAGAGTGCAAAATGATGTTGCCAAAGGAAGCCTCATGACAACAGACAACCTGAAACATGCGGCAGAACCGTATCAGTATCGTCATGTTGATTTTGAATGGAAAGCGCCGGATGTTTCAAAATTTAAAGACAGGACTTTTAGAGGATACAAAAGAAATGATGGCCGTGTAGGGACAGCCAATTACTGGTTGTTTGTACCAACAGTATTTTGTGAAAACCGCAATCTGGATGTAATCCGTGAAGCTTTGCACAATGAGTTAGGATATTCAGTGAGCGATAAGTACACCCAATATACCCATAATTTACTTGAAGCGTTTAAAAAAGGAGAAAGCCTCGATTCAATTGATGTACAATTGGCTCCGGATCAAAATACGAATAAAATCTTCAAAAATGTAGATGGTATCAAATTTCTGAACCATCAGGGTGGTTGCGGAGGCACGCGTCAGGATTCGGCGACTTTAAGTGCGTTACTGGCTTCGTATGCAAATCATCCAAATGTGGCGGGAATAACCGTATTGAGTTTGGGTTGCCAGCATTTGCAAGTACAGGATTTTACGAATGATGTTAAAAAGCAAAATCTATCCTTTGATAAACCTTTGTATATTTTTGAGCAGCAACAATCAAAAAGTGAAGAGCAATTGATTGCCGATGCCATTAAAAAAACATTTGAAGGATTAATACAAATAAACAAACTCGAAAGAGTAGCAGCACCGTTAAGCGAATTGTGTCTTGGAGTAAAATGTGGCGGCAGTGATGGTTTTAGCGGGGTTTCTGCTAATCCTGCAGTAGGTTATGCTTCAGATTTACTAGTAGCGTTAGGCGGTAAAGTTTTGCTGGCTGAATTTCCGGAATTGTGTGGAGTGGAGCAGAACCTGATTGATCGTTGTACATCAGAAACCGTTGCTAAAAAATTCATTGATTTAATGCAGTCTTACGATGCCCTGGCACATAAAGTAGGTTCAGGATTTCACATGAATCCATCGCCGGGAAATATCAAAGACGGATTAATAACCGATGCCATAAAAAGTGCCGGAGCAGCTAAAAAAGGAGGAACAGCACCCGTAGTTGATGTATTGGATTATACAGAACCGGTAACAAAAGCAGGTTTGAGTTTGGTTTGTACACCGGGAAATGACGTTGAAGCCACAACCGGAAAAGCGGCTGCCGGAGCAACATTAATTTTGTTTACCACAGGATTAGGAACTCCAACAGGTAATCCCGTTTGTCCGGTTATTAAAGTAGCTACAAATTCTATTTTGGCTAAAAAAATGAGCGATATTATCGATATTGATTGTGGTCCGATAATTAGCGGAGAAAAAACCATTGAAGAAATGGGAGAAGATATTCTGGAATATTGTATCAAAGCGGCAAGCGGAGAAATTATTCCAAAAGCCGTATTACTCAATCAGGATGATTTTATTCCATGGAAAAGAGGAGTGTCATTGTAGTAATTATGAGTTATAAATTAACCCATTGAGTGTAATTACTAAAATTTCACTTAACACATAGAAACATAGATTTTGGATTTATAAAAGAGTGTAAAAAGAAACATGTTTCTTACACATAGCTAAACTCTGTGTCTTTTAAGGAAGTGAAACGCCTTTTTTTGAGCGTGCAGAATCTATGCTTCTATGTGTTAAAACTAATTACAGCCAATGAGTTATAAATTGCAACTCTCAAGAGCTAAAAGTCTAATAATCTAATGATCTAAAAATCTAATTATATGTTTTCATTACAAAATAAAAAAGCGGTTGTTACCGGTGGCGGCAGCGGAATAGGAAAAGCCATTTCGGTTTTATTTGCAAAGCAGGGAGCCGAAGTACACATTATAGAACTAACAGAGGAAAGTGCTAAAACAGCTGTTGACGAAATAAAAGCAAATGGAGGAAAAGTATTTTCTCATGCCTGTAATGTCGCCAGTCAGCAAGAAGTATTGGCCACATTTGAAAAAATAGGAAACATTAATATTCTGGTAAACAATGCAGGAATTGCTCATGTAGGCAAAGTAGATACCACTCCTGAAGCAGATTTTGACAGAATCATGAATGTGAATGTAAAAGGGGTATACAATTGTCTGCATGCTTCGATACCACATTTTAGAAATGCTGGCGGAGGCGTTATTTTAAATATGGCTTCGATTGCTGCCTGGGTAGGTATTCCGGATCGATTTGCTTATTCTACTGCCAAAGGAGCTGTAATGGCAATGACGCTATCGATAGCAAGAGATTATATGAGCGAAAACATTCGTTGTAATTCAGTTTCTCCGGCGCGCGTGCATACTCCTTTCGTAGACGGATTTATTGCGAAGAATTATCCGGGTCAGGAAGCAGAAATGTTTGAGAAATTATCAAAGTCACAACCCATTGGCCGTATGGCGAAACCGGATGAAGTGGCAGCTTTGGCTTTGTTTTTATGCAGCGATGAATCCGGTTTTGTTACCGGTTGCGATTATCCTATAGACGGAGGCTTTATTAAATTAAATAACTAAGATATAATGAAGGTCGCCTTATTCATTCCCTGCCATATCGACCAGTTTTACCCGTTGAAAAAGCGTATGTTGAAGGTACAATTGGAATGAATAAAGAGCAAAAATAATATTGTCTGAACAGATAAGAAGAAGTATAATATAATAAAAGTAATACAATGAAACTAATACGATTTGGAGAAGCCGGTAAAGAAAAACCGGGTATTTTAGCAGGAGAAAAAAGATTTGATGTCTCTTCAATAGTAACAGATTACAACGAAACGTTTTTTGAAGAAAACGGATTAGAGAAATTAAAAAAAGCATTAGAAAGTAATCCGGTTTTACCGGAAGTGGATGCCAATGTACGTTTAGGCTCTCCGGTGGCGAGACCATCAAAAATAATCTGCATTGGTTTAAATTATGTAGATCATTGTTTAGAAACGAATGCACCAATTCCAACGGAGCCTATTATCTTTTTTAAATCAACAACCTCTTTATGCGGGCCAAATGATGATTTGATCATCCCAAAGAACAGCGAAAAAACAGATTGGGAAATTGAGTTGGCTTTTGTAGTAGGCAAAAAAGCAAGTTACGTAGAAGAAGCAGATGCTTTAGATTATGTTGCCGGTTATGCTTTACTTAATGATTACAGCGAAAGAGCTTTTCAAATAGAGCGTGGCGGACAATGGGCAAAAGGAAAAGGCTGCGACACATTTGCACCACTTGGACCCTTTTTGGCAACTCAGGATGAAATAGCAGACGTGAATAACATACCAATGTGGTTAACTGTTAATGGAAAAAAATTCCAAAACAGTAATACCTCGAATTTAGTATTCAAGATCCCATTTTTAGTACATTATTTAAGCCAGTTTATGACCTTGCTTCCAGGTGATATCATCAGTACAGGAACGCCTCCGGGAGTTGGTTTAGGAATAAAACCAGACCCAATTTACATCAAAGAAGGAGATGTAATCGAATTGGGAATGGATGGTTTAGGCAGCAGTAAACAACACGCTGTGGCGTATACAAAATAAAGCGGGGTAAAAAAAGCTATTACATTAAGATAAAATCAAAATGTTAGGGCGAATAAATCTCTGTTAAAGGCATTAAGTCGCAAAGCTTAAGTACAAAACCTTTGCGACTTCCCGTCTTTGCAAGATTAATTTTATTTTCTAAAATCTCTTAACTTAATAACATCAAGTTTCGGAAATATGTTTTTAAGTAAATTTGTTACGCATTTTTCTTAAAGTGTTATCGTACACATCGAGGATTTTTTTAGTTTTAACAATAATTAATTAAATAGTAAACATGGTAAAGTCATTATTATTTTCACTTCTTTTTTGCAGCACATTGTCGTTTGCACAAGAAGTAAATATCATTCCTCAGCCAGTAGAAGTGGTTAGGAAAACCGGAAACTTTGTGATCAGTTCGCAAACGAGTTTAGTTGTCGCCAATAAAGAAGACAATGCTGCGGCTGCTTTTTTGAATACTTATTTATTTAATTATTATGGTTTTAAATTGCCTGTTGTAAATAAAGCAGTGAAAAATTCCATAAAATTAATAAGTCAAAAAAATATTGAAGGACTAAAAGGAGAAGGCTATAGTTTTAAATCAGGTAAAAATGGTGTTGAAATTAATGGTAATTCCCCAATGGGAACTTTCTATGGCATGCAAACCCTTATTCAGTTATTGCCTGTAGAAAAAAGCAGTAGTCTTGCCATTGCAGCTGTAGATGTAAAAGATGAACCTCGTTTTGCTTACAGAGGAGCGATGCTGGATGTTGGACGTCATTTTTTCTCCGTTGAATTTGTAAAAAAATACATTGATTACCTAGCCTTGCATAAAATGAATTATTTTCATTGGCACCTAACCGAAGATCAGGGCTGGAGAATCGAAATAAAAAAGTATCCAAAACTAACTGAAATTGGCTCTAAAAGAAACGGAAGCATTATAGGCAAATATCCCGGTAAAGGAAGCGATAATACTCCTGAGGGCGGTTTTTATACTCAGGAAGAAGTAAAAGACATTGTAAAATATGCTTCGGATCGTTTTATAACGGTAATTCCGGAAATCGAAATGCCGGGACACAGTAGTGCCGCCATTGCTGCCTATCCGGAGTTGAGCTGTTTTCCGGACGAGAAAACGAATCTACCGGAGAATATGATGTCTGCGAAGAGCAAACAGGAGATGGCAAACGGAAGAAATAAAATTGTTCAGGAAACCTGGGGTGTTCATACAGATGTGTTTGTTCCAACAGAAAATATGTTTAAATTTCTGGAAGATGTTTTGGATGAAGTAATGGCTTTATTTCCATCAAAATACATACATGTGGGTGGCGATGAATCTCCTAAAGATGCCTGGAAAAGAAGTGCGTTTTGTCAGCAAATGATCAAAGACAAAGATTTGAAAGACGAACACGGACTTCAGAGTTATTTCATCCAGCGTATAGAAAAATACATCAATAAAAAAGGAAGGACTTTAATTGGCTGGGATGAAATATTAGAAGGCGGACTTGCGCCAAATGCGATCGTGATGAGCTGGCAGGGAGAAGCAGGCGGAATTGCTGCTGCAAAAGAAAACCATCAGGTGATAATGACTCCGGGAAGCCACGTTTATTTAGACCATTCTCAAACCAAGGATGAAAAAGAAGTGACTATTGGCGGCTTTTTACCCTTAGATACAGTATACAGTTATGAGCCAATTCCTAAAGAGTTGAATGCACAACAGGCAAAATATGTTTTGGGTGCTCAAGGCAATGTATGGACAGAATATATGGCTAATCCTGCCAAAGTAGAATATATGATATTTCCACGTTTGAGTGCTTTAAGCGAGGTATTGTGGTCGCCAAAAGAAAGTAAAAACTGGACAGAATTTCAAACAAAAATTGAAACCATGAAAAAGCGATATACCATTTGGGGCGCTAATTACTTTAAGGAGTAGTAAGATCCTAAAAAAAAAAGACAGCTCAGTTTATTTAGGCTGTCTTTTCTTTATCTATACGTATTGTAAATAGTACAATAAAACGATATTCACTTTTTATAATTAATTTTTCAGATCAGGTTAAGATCTTTGGATTTATGAAAGCAACTTGATAATTTCCTTCCAGTTTGTGACCCTGCTATGTCCATTTTCGATTCGGTTGAGATTATGAGGCTGGCTAAACAGTATCGTCTGACCGTAAAATTTGTCGAGATTTTTAAAATGGTCATCAATCATGATGTCGCCTTTTATAATTTCTTTTGTACCGCAAAATACAATTTGTTCCCATGTTATGAAGGGAAAATATTCCAGAAGCCATTCCTGTTTTTCTGCCATACTATTCGGGAATTTTGTTGCAGCAGAAACGATAAACAAGTCATGCGTTTGATTTAGTTTTTCGATTGCCTCAACACTTCCTTTAATAACGGCAGCGTGTCTGAAAAATCCCTGAGTTGCCATATAGATTTCACCGTTTACAAATGCTTCTTCTTCCAACTTTCCTGTAATTTTAGATAAATCCTGATTGTGGCCAAAATCTTCTAATTCAAATTTTCTAAACTGTCCGTAAATGTCAGCAAGGACACCATCGATATCTACAATTAGTCTTTTTTTCATGTTTATTCTTTTAATGGTTTATTTTTTTGAAAGGAATCTTCTATAAGAACATTCATCATTCTGACTCTAAAAATTTAATTCTGTAATATTATTTGCAAATTAATGCAAATTTGCATTAATTTGCAAATAATATTTAAATGAATGAATTATGATTGACAATGTGGTTAAAGCTAAAACAGCTACAAAAACAATGTTTTTGGTCTGCGGATTAGGAATAGCAAGTTGGGCGCCGATGGTTCCGTACGCAAAACAACGATTGAACCTTGACGATGCCAATCTAGGCTTGTTACTATTGATGTTGGGTTGTGGCGCAATAACCATGATGCCGGTTAGTGGTTATCTGGGACATAAATACGGCAACAGGATTGTTATTCTTTGTGCCACTTTATTGATGGCACTGACACTGCCTTTACTTTTAATCTTAAACACGGCAATAGCAATGGGGGTTGCTTTATTTGTCTTTGGTGCCGCAGTGGGAACGGTCGATGTTGCCATGAATTCCCACGGTGTTCAGGTTCAGAACCTGTACGGAAAACCGATTATGTCTTCTCTTCACGGACTTTTTAGCGTTGGCGGACTTTTTGGTTCTCTTGGTTTGGGCTTTTTAATGAAATTTGGCCTGGAGCCAATAACTGCTGCCGTAAGTATCGCCATACTGCTCATTTTGATTGTCTCCTTTCAGTATCGCTTTCTTTTTGATGCTGCAACAGAAAAAGCTGCTATAGCGAATTTTTCTTCAGAAAAAGAAACAGGAGCCAAATCTTTCTCGTGGCTTAAAAAGAGTGTTGTTTTTCTGGGAATCATGTGTTTTATCGTTTTCCTTTCTGAGGGCGCAATGTTAGACTGGAGTGCATTATTTCTACATGAAAACCGCGGTGTCAACGAAGCGTTTACCGGAATGGGATATGCAACTTTTTCGATTGCCATGGCTACAATGCGTTTGATTGGCGATAAAATAGTATCACGTTTTAACAGTAAAGTGGTGGTCGTTGCAGGAAGTCTTATTGCAGCTTCAGGATTATTTCTGGCCGTATTGACTCCGTGGACGATAACAGCATTGATTGGCTTTATACTTTTAGGATTGGGTGCAGCGAATATAGTTCCTGTTTTTTTAAGCGAAGCCGGACGATTAAAGAACATTTCAGCAGCAGTGGCTATCCCGGCGATTACCACGATGGGATATGCAGGACAATTGGCAGGTCCGGCTTTATTAGGTTTGCTTGCGCAATTTTTCTCTTTGCCAATAGCTTTGGGATGTTGCGGGATCTTTTTGGTATTAGTCGCAGCAGCCTATAAATGGAGAAAACAGGAATAATAGATTTTTTAGTTAAGAAAAAGGTATGAAAGAAGAAAAGGTTGCTCCGGTCATTGCGTGTATTATTTTTAATAGTGATGCTATTTTACTCAATACAGAAACGATAATAATTTCTGTCCTGTTAGACAAAGCTGAAGAATACGGATTAAACATCGAATTGGATGATGCTGTATGGCTTTTTAGCGAGAAAGGAATTGAGCAGAATATAATACAGCTTAAAAATCTTTTTGATATCAGTGTTCCGGACGATTTTGAAGAAGAACTACGAAAAAAAATATATGAAGAATTAAGGCATGGACTTGATGCCAAAGAAGGCGTCAGAGAAATGCTTGAAATGATGAAAGTTCCATTTTGTGTATTATCGAACACTCCAAGAGAAGAAATTGAATTTAATCTGAGGTTAACCAATCTGCTTCATTTTTTTAAGCCTGAA
Source organism: Flavobacterium frigidimaris (assembly GCA_900129595.1). Taxonomy (GTDB): domain Bacteria; phylum Bacteroidota; class Bacteroidia; order Flavobacteriales; family Flavobacteriaceae; genus Flavobacterium; species Flavobacterium frigidimaris. The sequence goes on from FQWG01000005.1 coordinate 239,273, forward strand.
GAAATATTTACCACCTGCGAAATGGAAAATCAGGACCCAAATGCTGAATTGTACCTGAAAGCTGCAAAAAAAATGGGATATAAACCGGAACAATGTGCGGTAATTGCAGATAGCATTATTGGGGCAAAAAATGTCTTAGAAGAAGGCTTTACCCTATACGGACTCACTAATGGATTCAATGAAAAAGAAATGGCAGAGATGGGGGCAGTTGTTCTGGAAGAAATTAAAGAGTTATCAAACTTTTTAAAAATTGCTTAATCTATTATATTTGTATTCATACTAAGTGTTGGATGTTTTACAATTCATTGTATCCAACTATTAATATTAAAATTTCATGATAAAAGAAGAACGTTTTGACCATATACTTGGATTGCTGAAACAGAAAGGCAAAGTGACTTATGATACACTGGCACTTGATCTTGAAGTTTCTGAAGATACCATTCGTCGGGATATTGAACTTCTTCACAATAACGGATTATTGTCTAAAGTTAGGGGAGGTGCCATATCGATATCAAAAAATCCTCTGAATTTTCAGGATCGAGCGTCCTATCTTTCAGACGGTAAACAGACAATTGCCTTAAAAGCCCAACAATTTATTAAAAACGGACAAACCGTGTTTATGGATGGCGGCACAACTGTATGTGCAATTGCTGCTCATCTTCCGCTGAATTCGAATTTCAGGATTGTAACGAATAATGTAGCCCTTATACCGATTCTTTCAAAATTCAAAGACATTGAAATTATTATTTTAGGAGGTATTTACAACAGGCATACAGAAACCAATTTAGGCGCTAAAACCTGTGAAGACGTAAAGAATTATATTGCCGATATTTATTTTTTAGGTGCCTGCGCCATACAAAGTAAATTTGGGATAACATCGACCTTTAATGATGAAGCAGAAATAAAACGAATGATGTTAAACAATGCGAAACAGACAATTGCATTGGGAAATATTGAAAAAATAAACAATACAGAACCCTTCAAAGTATGTGATCTTGAAGAGGTTAATACACTTATTACAGATCTGCCAAGTGATGACAGCAAACTGGATAGTTACAGAAGTCTGGGAATCAGATTGGTTTAAAATCTTTAGTTAAAACCGATAGTATTTTTAAAGCTCCAGAGTCAATAGATTTTGGAGTTTTTTATGTTTTTTTTCTATCTATTGTTTATTCTGCTGCTTCTAAAGCGGCATTAGTCCTGCGAATAGATTCGGCATCTTTGTAATCCAGCCATTCCTGACCTTTTCTTTTGCGCATCCAGTTATCATAATAACGGATGATGGCAACGTTCGCAAAACCTTTCCACAAGTTCAAAGGCCTTCCTGCAAGGGATCTCAGGCTCAGGGAGAAACCCGGCGAAAGATATTTCATATAATGCCACCAGCCTTCCGGCATATACAGCATTTCTCCGTGGTTGAGCTGGGTAATGTAGGGCTTTACTTTTCGAAGTGCCGGAAATCGTTCAAAATCAGGGTTATCAAAATCAATGTCCTCATTGCACAACCAGGAATAGGGCAGGCGATACATGTATTTTGTTTCTTTAGGATCGACCAAAACACATTGCTTTTTACCTTCAAAATGTACATGAAAAATATTAGGAAAATCAATATCATAATGCATGAATACTTTTGCATCCTGACCGCCAAAAAAAACAAGAGGCAAATTTTTAAGTAATCGAAGTCCCAGGCGCGGCCACTGCATATCAGACTTCATTACAGGAACCTCTTTCATAAGATTGTATAAAAATATACGGAGATCAGTCGGACCTTTTTCAAGAATATCGATGTATTCTGACATTGTCATTGTAAAGTCAGGTTCATTGACTTTTTTAGTATAATCGGTTTTACGGCTGTCATACAAAGGCACCATTTTGTCACCTGCAACTTCCCTGATAAAATTAAAATCCCATTTGGTAAAAGCGGGCCAGTCTTCTATTTGATTTGTAATTACAACAGGTTTCTGCGGTTTGTAATAATTGTCTATAAACTCCTTTTTAGTTAGTTTTTCAACTCTTTCTATCGGTATATAATCAAATGCCATATGTAATAGTTTTTAAGTGATGTTAATTCAATCTATAACTGCTATTGAGAGATTATTGTTGCTTTCCTTAAAACCAAATGATTCAATTCGTTGTATTAAAGAAATATTTCGGGGTATTTACAGATATGGATAAGAACAAATTTGCGATTTTTTTGCCGTTGCATTTGATACTGCACAGTAGCAACACGATACGTATTGTAGGATTTTTGATAGTAAAGATACACATTCTTAACTTAAAATAAAGCTTGTATTTTGATGATACAGAAAGGCTTCGGTTCAGGGAAAGTCTTTAAAATCAACATTAAAAACACGAAATGGTTATTTCTTACGAAAATGATATTTTAATCAATTTTTTAGAAGTTTAACCATTACATTTTTTATAAAAATTGTGATAAATCTAATTTAATGATAAAAAGTAGTGGATTTCTATAAAGATAATTATATATTTACCCTCAGATTTTGGTCTGTTTTTTCTTAAGAAAAAACAGTTAAAAGGGAATCAGGTGCAAATCCTGAACAGACCCGCTACTGTAAGTTCTATATAAGTCTTTAAACGTTACTCATGCCATTGTTCGCTGCGGCGGATGAGAAGGTTGTTTAAAGATGGAACAAGTCAGGAGACCTGCCAGAATCACATAGTTTAAGACTTTCGTGGAATAAAGTTGAACAACAAGAAATTGACCTGTTATTTTATAACGGGATTCTCTCTTATTGCTTTTGATTGTTATATCACGGAGTTTATTTAATTAAATGAGTGATGTATACTACCGGAAAAAAACTTTTATTTCATTTTGTAATAACCGCTTCCTTTGTTCAATCAGGGAAGTCTGAGGCTTTTTTGCGGGTTTTAAAATTCGATACACTACAATTAAAACTTCGTTGGCATTTCGCTGTAATAAAAAGCTTGTCCGGAAAATTATCTCAAAGTTTAAACGAGCATATTAAAGCTCATTTCGCAATCCCAATTCCTAAAAATCCTTATTCAAAAATTCCGACAAACTTCAAAGTCGGAGCAATTTATATTCCGCCATTACGGGATTCAATTGAATATTTTTATCTGTTGTACTCTTCATATAGACAGTTATAAAATAAAAGTTACCTCAACAAATAGTTTAATAACTATTCTTTTTATAATTAAAAATTAAAACAATAAATATATGTATAAAAGAGCCTTACCCTATTTTAGATCGACGATCCTTTTGGCTGCAGCAATTATGCTTACCAATTGTTCAGATAATGGCGGAAGTGACGATGTGAGTAATCCTCCAATAGCCGGTCAGGATCTCCCTTATAATGTAGCAAGATTTACCATACTTGCCGTGAGTCCCAATATTGTAGCCGGCGCAGATGCTGCTTACAGCTGGACGGTAACCAATGCACCAACCCAGAATTATTCATTGGTCAATACAACCACAAAAGAAGCCTTGTTTGCAGCTACAGAAGTCGGAACTTATAATCTGACAGTTACTATAAATGACAAAGGAGCAATCCAGAACCAGAAGATTGTCATTACAGTAAGCAAAGAAGCAAAAGAACTTAAAACTTTTATCGCTAAAGTTTTTGAATTTAAACCTGCTCCGGGACAATTTATAAACGATTTGCCGGCAGCCAATGATGGAGATACGGCCGAGAGGGTTTTGACAAGAACGAATACTTACCTGGCCAAGAAAAACGGAGACCTGATTTCTCTTGGTGCTTTTGGTGGTTATGTTGTTTTTGGCTTCGACCATACTATTGTAAATGTTAAGGAAAAACGCGATTTCAGGGTATTGGGTAATGCGTTTTGGGCAGAAGCCAATCCTAACCCTAATAGTACTATGCGTGGCGGCAGTAGTGAAGCGGGGGTAATCATGGTGTCTTATGATAAAAACAAAAACGGGCTTCCGGACGATGAATGGTACGAAATAGAAGGTGCCGGACATAAAATGGAAAAAACGATTCATAATTATGAAATAACCTATTACAGACCGGATCCTAATAAAATACCCGTTCCGGGCGGTGGAACAGGAACAGTAAATTTTACGGATACGGAATATATCTATTGGAAGGACAATCAGGGCAAAGACGGTTATCTGGTACAAAACAATGCTTACAACCATTCTCTTGAATATTGGCCAAAATGGCTGAAAGATCAGCAAAGTATCACTTTTAAAGGTACAAGATTACCGGACAATGCGGTTGACGAAAGTGGAACAGGAAGTTATTTTGTGCAGTATGCCTTTTTATACGGCTACGCAGACAATGCGCCTAACAATGATGATGATTCGGCGATTGATATTGATTGGGCGATAGATAAAAACGGAGATAAAATCCGTCTTCCGGGAATTGATTTTGTGAAAGTTTACAATGGTCTTAATCAGCAGGCTGGATGGCTTGGTGAGACATCGACAGAGATTATGGGAGCCACAGATTTGCACCTTTTGGGAGAAAACATCCCAACCCGATAATCCATTAAATAGTGTGTTAAATTAAATTATTATACCAGAAATTATGAAAAAAAACTTTACCCATTTATTATTAATTGCCTTTGCAGCCGTGTTTACAGGATGCAGCAGTAATGATGATAAACCTGAGCAAAAATTGATCGCAATTACACTTCAGGAAAAATATGAAGCGCCAACATTTAGTGTTTTAAACATAGTGGCTTCTGCCGAAATTTCCAGTCCTGTTTACGAGTGGGTTTTGACCAAAAATCCGGTGAACCAAACTACAGATTCTATCGTAGGAAATACAAAAGACCTGCGTTTTACAGCGATTTACGCTGGCGCTTATGAACTTACTTTAAATGTTTCGTCAGGGGATAAAAAAGGCAGCAAAAAAACAATAATCAATGTAACGAATGAGGCTAAAAACTACAATCCTTACATCACAAGCATTTTTGATTTTGATCCGGCACCGGGAATGTTTGCCAACGATTTATATAAAGACGGATTCAAAAAAGAAGATATCGTACGAACTGCATTGGGCAGAATCAATGAAACCAGCGTGGGATATCAACTTGATTTAGGTGGTTTTGGAGGATCTGTTATCGTAGGTTTTGATCATACTGTTGTGAATGTTCCGGGACAAGGTGATTTTAAAATTTACGGTGGTGATTTAACAGATAAAGCCAATCCGCCGGCACCGGGCTTAATATATGTTGCATATGATAAAAATGGAAACGGAAAACCGGACGAAGATGAATGGTACGAAATCATAGGAAGTCAGCATACAAAAGCAAATACCATAAAGAATTTTAAAATTACCTATCATAAAAAAGCAGCAGGAGCGCCTGTAGTAGTTGGCGGGCCTAATGATATGTTTGTGGATCGTGAGCACATCTTTTGCGAAAACAACTCAGCTGAGACTTATTACCTGCCAAGATCGAAGAGCAAAAAGGAATATTATCCTTTATGGGCTACTCAGAATGCGGTTACGTATGAAGGAACAAAACTGAATGTAGATTTTGTTACGGCACGTCCGGGACAAACTACACTATGGAATTTTACTCCTCCGCAATGGGGATATGCAAATGCTGTAAACCCTGATATTGATATCGACTGGGCAGTAGATAAAAACGGAAATAAGGCCAATCTTCCGGGAATTAATTTTATAAAAGTAGTAAACTGTGTGAGCGAACCAATGGGACTTTGTCATCAACAATCTTCAATGGCTACCCGATTTGCAGGTGCTGCGGATCTTCATCTGTTAAAAAAATACAATTTAAAAAAAGTAAAATAATAAGAATATGAAAAAGTATTTAAAACATAGTTTGTTTCTGGTAGCTGTTGGCGCTTTTTATTGCTGCAGCAATGATGATTCAAAAGAAGACAATCCTGAAACGCAACCAGTAAAAGAAGCTTCACTTTCCTTAAAATTAGCCTCAGATTTTACAGTAAGCAGGTATAATGCGGTTACTGTAGATCCCGAAGTAGTGATTGAAAATGGCGATCCGGCTCTTGCAGAATATAAATGGACAGTAAAAGCAACTGGTACTAACGGAACTGTAAAAGATTCTGTTATTGGAGACACGAAGACATTACAGTTCATAGCGCCCAAATCAGCCAGTTATACTGTAGATCTAACCGTAACATTAGGTAAACTGACAAAACAGGTGTCTACAAAAGTTGCTGTTTCAGAAACAGGCAAAACCTATACTTCAAAAGTAATATCTGTTATCGATTATTTGCCTGCACCTAGTTATAGCAGTGATAATACTCCATTCACGACCAAAGCAGAAGTTATGGCACAAATTCAATCAGATCTTACAGAAGAAAATGGTATCTCATTAGGAACTTTTGGAGGATCAATTGTTACAGCTTTTGACCATACAGTAATAAATACGTATGGTAAACGCGATTTCAAGGTTTTAATGAATGAGAACAACGGTAGTTTAAAATTTTCTCCCGTAAGCATATATGTTGCCTACGATGCTAATAAAAACGGTATCGCAGACGAAAACGAATGGTACGAAATTGCGGGTAGTGAATACCATAAATCGACTACTGTCAAAAATTATGAAATGACATACAACAAGCCTGATCCGGCTAAAGCAGCTGTAACAGGCACAAAGGACTGGCAGTTTGATAAAGAATATCTTAAATGGACAGACAATAAAAACGCATCCGGTTTTATTACAAAAACAAAAAAATGGAGACGCTATAATTATTATCCACAATGGATGGGAGAATCTTATACAGTAAAAGGAACAAAAGTGTATTTACCGGTAAAAGATGTTAGCGATGGAGAAGGTACAGTGTTTAATGTAGGAGCTTTTGAGTGGGGTTACGGAGGCATCAAAGATCCGTCAATAGATATTAGCTGGGCTGTAGACAATAAGGGAAAGAAAGTTCATTTACCGGGAATCGATTTTATCAAAGTATTCGTTTCGACATTTGCGGAGGCTGGCGCTACAGATCTGGTAACAAGCTACTTTATACAGGCAGAAGATTTGAATTTTTCTAAAAGCAAATAAGCCTACTTTTTAAAATTAATTAAAGACGAATTATTAACCCTAAATTTTATAAATGATGAAAAAAGTACTTTATGTTTTGACAGTAGGTTTGTTTTTAGGCCTTTCATCCTGTAACAATGATGATGCTCCTTTAAATAACGAAAGCGCAAGTGCAGTAGCAACAAGCAAAAGTGGCGTAACAAGAAAAACGGTCACAGATCCGGCAATTGGAACCACATCAACACTTACTCTGACCAGTGCATTATTAGCAAGCGGAACCACTACAACTGGCGGTAAATACTGGGAGAATACCTATGTTTCCGGTACTAATCTTAATGTTGACATCTTTACATTTTCGCATACAGCAACTTCTGCAGGTTATAATTACTGGGATGGTTTTACGGTATCTAATGTAAATGATATTACCGATTATGGTTCAGGCGCAGCACCTGGCGGATCTGATGGCTGGGTAGCGCATCAGTGGGGAACAATGGCGGGAAGTGGCTTTGGAAGTTCTTCTTCTGTAACTCCGGGGACTCCGGGAACAGCAGGAGATCCTTATATTGTTGCCTATTGGTCAAGTTATTTAGATCCTAAAAATCCACAAGGAACTACTTTTAGCGAAAGCAGTTTTTCTAACTGGATTAAAATTGGAAACACTGGATTATACCAAGTTGAAGGATTAAAAATAAACATGCATCCATGGCCCTATTACGGTTGTTTGTACGGAGATGGATTTGCAAGGGCGTTTACTTCAGGTGATTCTTTCAAATTATTAATTTACGGCGTAACCGAAGACGGAACTATTACCAATCCCATTACTCATACATTAGCCAATCATACAGGATCTTCATTGGTAATGCCTACAGGCTGGGTAAATGTAAGCGCAACTAATCTTCAAAGTTTAGGAGAAGTACAATATCTTGTTTTTCAAATGTCTTCAACAGACTTTGATTTAGTTTATGGAATGAATACCGCAGCTTATTTTTGTCTGGATAAGTTATCAGTAAAACGAACAGAATAAAACATTAGAGTATACCAGATACAATAAGAGCCATTAAAAGATGGCTCTTATTTATTATAGTCTATTTTTTAATCGTCTTTTTTCTTCAAACAGCGTCCTCTTGGTTCATCGCCTTCATGTAGTACAATATCAGAATGCAGGAATTGGGCGGCATCTGCTGAATCTTTTACTTTGACAGCACTCCTTTCTAACATTTCTGTTTCAAATTCATTCAATACACTTTCTCTTAATCCCACTTTTTTCCAATGTGATAAAGATTTACATCCTTTAAATAGCAGCCGGGCCAATGTGAGCGCATCAAGAAGTGCCTGATTGGCTCCTTGTCCTTTAAAAGGGCTCATTGGGTGCGCTGCATCTCCAATTAGTGTTATTTGTCCGTTTTTTTCCAACAATTCAGAGCGAAGCAATTCACGGTCATATACGGGATAACCGGAAATCTGAGCTTCCGGTGTTGCTAATAAAATTTCAGGTATAGGACTGTGCCATTGTGTTCTGCGACAGGCTTCTTCTTTAAGAGCTTTAAGCCCCTGAGCGCTTAATGTCTTGGCCTCATCTTCGGTCATAGGAAAACTAAGCTGCCACATTATGGCATCAGACGTATATGGCATCATGTAGATGCGCTCATTGCCATTGGCAGTTTGAAATACGGTAGCGGAATCTAATAAAGAGCTATCAAGTCCTTTAAGAGCTTTCAAAGGACAAATACCCAATATTACAATACAGCCCAGATAACGCAAAGGCGTAACATCTTCACCAATCAATAGCTTCCGAACTGAGCTGCGAATACCATCCGCGCCAACTACAACATCAGCCTTGCAATTTTTGATCTCTCCGTTTACCTGAAAGCTCAGGGTAATACTTTCATCTTTACATTTGGTAAAATCTATTAATTGATGTCCCCAATTTACGGCACTTTCTCCGCCAAGTTGCTCCAGAAGTGCCAGACGTAAAGATTGTCGCGCAATATGTATATTCGAACGTTTCTGAAATGTTGTTGTATCAGACGGTATCCATTTTCTCACGCCCCATTCCCCAATTACGTTTCCTTCTGTAGTATGAACCAAATGTCGTGTTGAAATCACGCCTTCGTTTAAGGAGAAAATCCCAAATCCTTCGATTGCTTTACTGGCTTGCTGCAAAGTCAGTCCGTAACCCTGAGATCGGGAATCAAAATTGCTGTCGCGTTCGTAAAGCGTAAAAGGGATTCCGCGGTGCAAACAGGCCACTGCCAGAGCCACTCCGCCAATACCTGCGCCAATAATTGCAACGTGCGGGTAATTTTCTTTGTCCGGTAAAGCAGGATCAAGGGAAGGAAGTAATCCGGATCCCGAACAGTTCAAACAGGAGATTAAGTGGGCTTTAGGGCGAACCGGAGCTGTTTCTTCGCTATTTGCTTTTTCGAACTCATCCAGTGCGGTCTGATAACGGAGTCTTACTTTCTTGCTGAGCCGTTGGCTTTTTTTGCCGCGTCCCTGACATTCCGGACAAATAGTCCAGTTTGTTCCTTCATTTTTCATTTTTTTTACTCCTTCTTTTTTCACTTTATTCAGGCTATTCTCAATTGTTTTTAGACCAATAGATTTTACACTTCTTTACCTAATGTAGAAGCACGATATACAAGTTTAGCATCCAGTATTATCGTTTGGCTTGCTGATGTATTGTCTTTTATTTTTTCGATTAAAAGTGTTGCGGCACTTTCGCCCATTTGAGTCAAAGGCTGCTCGACACTGGTCAATTGAGGAAATACATTGACAGAGAATTCTGTTCCCGAGAAACTTGCAATGGCAATTTCTTCAGGAACTTTTATACCTTGTTCCTGTAAATAGTTCATCGCACCAATCGCTAAGGTATCAGTAAAAGCAAAAATACTGTCAAATTTCACGTTGTTGTCAATTAATTGTTTGGCGGCAATTCTTCCGGCTTCAAATCCTACGCCATTAGTCTTTATCATAAGTTGCGAATCGTAAAGATTATGCTTGGTTAAAATACGTTGATAACCACCTGCACGTTCTATCGCATTTCGAACAGTCGAAGGCCCCATTAAATGCACAATTTTGGTACGCCCACAACTAATAAGATGTTCGATCATCAAAGAGGCCTTAATATGATCGTCCACCAAAACTTTCGAAACATCAAGCGTATTTTGTGGGATTCTGTCAAAAAATACCAAGGGAGTTCCGCGATGTATTATTTCTTCATAGATACTCTGATTGTGGGTTTCGTGGCAAAGATTAATGATAATCCCGTCAACATTAAAACTTTCCAGCAACAGCAGATTTTCCCTTTCGCGTACAGGATCTTCGTCTGATTGCAGAATGATAACCTTATATCCCAAAGGATAAAGAATGTTGTGAACACCTTGCAGCACTTTAGATGAAAAAGGAGTTGTCATTTCCGGAACAACAAATCCTATGCTTTTCGTTTTGCCGTATTTGAGATTCAGAGCCGTTACATTGGGTTTGTATCCCAGTTTTTGAGCGGCTTCCAAAACCCTGTTTTTTGTATCAGAATGTATGTTTTTATCATTAAGCAATGCCCTCGATATAGTCGAAGTAGATAAGGAAAGATACTGTGCAAGATCTTTTATGGTGGTTCGTTTCATCATGCTTAATTTGTTCAAAAATAACAATAATCCGACACATAGTCCTGAAGCTTCGATGTAGATTTTATGTTTATAAAGAAAACTGTTTCTTTTCCTCGGATAATTTTGTAAGTTTTTATGAATTGAAACACCTTATTGTCAGTTCAGGAGTTGCTTTTTTCAGGTGATTAAATGAATTATAATTAAAACTAAAAAATACAATTTAATAACATGGGAACGTTCCCAATATATTGGGAACGTTCCCATAATGGTTTTTTTACGAAAACGATGTAAATAGTAGGTGAATGTCATAAGTTTGATAAAAATATCGACAAATTATTACCAAATAAATCAAAAAAATGAAAACTATAGAATATCAATATAATGCTAGAGCTATTAGTCAGGGTATAGTACATATCGGGGTTGGTAACTTTCACAGGGCGCATGAAGCATTTTATACCAATACGTTGTTAGCACATAAAGACCAAAGCGATTGGGGTATATGTGGAGTAAGCTTGCTGGCTGCGGATAAAAATACAGTAGAAAATTTAAAGTCACAGGATTTTGATTACACCGTAACGGTTTGCGGCAGGGACGGACAGGATGAGATTTATAAAATTGGTGCGTTACAGGAAATTATAGCAGGTTATGAAAATCCAAAAGCTGTAATTGATAAGATCGCTGAAAGTACGATCAAAATTATCTCACTTACTATTACAGAAGGCGGATACAATCTGGACAAGGAAACCGGTGATTTCAGGCTTGAGGATGGAAAAATCATGCACGATATTGAAAATCCTGAATCGCCTGCTACTGTTTTTGGGTTTATTGCTGAAGGGTTGCGTGCCCGCAAGGAAAAAGGAAATGGCGGCATCACGATTCTTTCCTGCGACAATCTTCAGCATAACGGTGATACGGCAAAAAAAGCATTTACAACTTTTATAAAAGCACAGGACGACGAACTTGCAGTCTGGGTAGCACAAAACGTTACTTTTCCTAACAGTATGGTTGATAGGATAACGCCTGCAACAACAACGGAGGATATTAAACGCCTTAACAAGAAAAGTGGAATTGATGACAAGGCGCCTGTTTATTGCGAAGATTTTATTCAATGGGTTATTGAGGATGATTTTATTGCAGGAAGACCAGCATGGGAAAGAGTAGGAGTTGAGTTTGTAAAAGACGTTGCCGTTTTCGAAAACATGAAACTAAGTCTTTTGAATGCATCACATACACTATTGTCGTATCCTGCATTTTTGGCGGGTTACCGTAAAGTTGATGTTGCGATGCACGACAATCTTTTTATCAGTCTGCTAAAGGATTTTATGAATATAGATATTACACCTTATGTACCTGCGCCTGAAGGGGTAGATCTTGAGTTGTATAAAAAGACACTCTTAGAGCGTTTTGCCAACCGCGCAGTAAGCGATCAGCTTAGCAGATTGTGTTATGACGGTATTTCGAAATTTCCGGTTTACATTATGCCTAATCTTGGCAAAATGATAAAAGAGGATAAAGACTTGTCACGTATGGCCTTTCTTATCGCTTCTTACAGGCATTATTTAAAATATAAAACAGATTCTGACGGATTGCAATACGATATCGCAGAACCGTGGCTGGATACTGTTGATAGTGATCTTATCGAAAGTGATATTCCTCAGGATTTTCTGAAGTTAGCCCCGTTTAAAAGTTTTGACCTTGGCAGTTCAGAGAAATTTACAGCATCTTATATGCATTTCGTTAATGCGATAAAACAAGACGGAATAGTAACTGTATTGACAACAATAGTAGCATAAGGGTCAAACTGTTAATACAACGAATATGAAACTAAAATCAGAATACAGAATATTACCTTACATCGTAGTTACTTTTATTTATTTTATTGTCGGTTTTCTGACTACCGTAAATGAGCAGCTTCAGGCACCTTTAAAGTTTACATTTTTATCTGAAGCGGGAGCATATAAAAATACGCTGACCACCTTGATTTCTTTTTTCTTTTTCCTGGGATATCTTATCAACGGTACCTTAGGGAGTAGGTGGGTCAATACCTTCGGATATAAAAAGACTATCATTAGAGGTATTTTCTTTATTATAGCCGGACTTCTAATGTATTTGTGTGCCGTAGAAATAGGATACAGGTTTCCTGATTTTCATTTCGCGGCAGGCGGAGCAGTAATTCCTTACGGATATATTGTCTTCTTGTTAGGTTCTTACTTAATGGGTACCTCCGCAGCAATCATACAAGTAGTGGTAAATCCTTATGTGGCTTCTTATGATTTACCCGGTACACAGCCCGTTCAGCGTCTGAGTATTACCACGGGAATTAATTCTATAGGAACTACCTCAGCACCATTTTTTGTGACACTGGTAATGTTTAGAGGAATTTCTATTGATAATATTGAAATCAAACAGTTAATTACACCTCTTGTACTGCTTATATTGTGCATTGCGGCAGTGGCAGTTTTGGTACGAAAACTTGACATTCCTGATATCGCGCATACCCGTGCGACAGTGGGAGAAAAACTGGAAAAGAGTATTTGGTCTTTCAGGCATTTTGCACTAGGAGTGATCGCTATTTTCTTTTATGTAGGTACAGAGGTAGCTATTGGCGCCAATATCAATTTATATGCGTTTGAACTTGAAGAGTTGGGAAATCCTGTTTCTTTCTTCGGGAAGACAGACATCATCATTGGCGGGATGGATCTTGGCATACATGCTTTGCTTTCTACGCTTTATTGGGGAGGTTTTCTTGTAGGGCGCGTAATATCCAGTTTTCTTAGCAGGGTTTCGGCCCGTCAGCAATTAATTACCACCACGATCATAGCAGCAGTTTTTGCTGTAATTGCGATGGTTTTCCAGAATATCTGGTTTTTGGTTGCGATAGGTTTACTGCATTCTTCTATGTGGAGCTGTATTTATTCGCTTTCTATAAAAGGATTAAAACAATATACCTCAAAGGCTTCGGGAGTTTTTATATCAGCAGTATTCGGTGGTGCAGTTTTTACATTGCTGCAGGGTGCGCTGGCAGATCTCTTTGGTTCGTGGCGCTGGACCTGGTGTCTGACCCTTGTATGCGAACTATTGATATTGCTGTACGCTTTAATAGGATCACAACCCAGAGAAAAAGATATGATATAAATAACCCGTTGCATGTAATTACCAAAATTACATTTAACACATAGAAACATAGGTTTTAAATCTGTAAAAAGAATGTAAAACGAAATATGTTTTTTTACACATAGCTAAGTTCTGTGCTTTTTAAAGAATTGAAACACCTTTTTGGAACATATAGAATCTGTGTCTCTATGTTTTAAAAAGAACTACAACTAACGGAATATTTTAAGTTCCGGCAGGGCCACAAAGCCAATGCCTTACTCTCAAGTATAAAAAATAGTAAAATGACAAATTCAAATAAGATAAAAGTAGCCTGTTTTGGCGAAGTATTATGGGATCTTTTTCCGGGAAAGGAAAAAAGTGCCGGCGGAGCGCCTTTTAACGTTGCGTACAACCTTTTTAAAATGGGAATTGATTCCCGAATGATCAGTAGCGTGGGAGATGATAATGCCGGGACAGAAATTATAAAAAAAATAGAAAACTGGAATATCCCGGTTGATAGCATTCAAATAAACAAAAATTATCCAACCAGTACTGTTGTGGCTACATTTGATGAGCACAAGGAAGCCCATTATGATATTGTAAGTAATGTAGCCTGGGATTTTATAGAAGTAGTGGCTCAAGATATAGAAACGATAAAACGCGAAGACGCTCTTGTTTTCGGTTCACTTGCAACAAGAAATCCGAAATCAAAAAACACACTGTTTACCTTACTTGAAAATAGCAGGTTTAATGTTTTTGATATTAATCTCCGAAAACCACATTATGATCTAGGTGTCATTAAGGATCTTTTACATAGATCGCACCTCGCCAAATTCAATAAAGCAGAATTATTATTGCTAATGGAATTTTTAGGAAAGCAATACGCTTCAGAAGAAGATATTGTCAGCTATCTGCAGGATGTTTTTGAACTGCCGGAAATTATCGTCTCAAAAGGAAGCAAGGGAGCGCTTTACGCCAACGATGGTGAGTTGTACCTGTATCCGGCTGTCGATATCATAGTGGCTGATACGGTAGGAAGCGGAGATGCCTTTTTAGCCGGTTTTTTGTCTAAAAGACTGGATAAAACAGCTTCTATAGATGATATTATGCAGCAGGCAGTAACTTTAGGAGCTTATATTACATCTAAAGAAGGAGCATGTCCTGAATATGAAATATCAGATTTTCAGCTTTTTGCAGAGACACGAAATAGTCATTCACAAAAAAAGGAAGTTGACAATGTTATTGTAAATCGTTAAATTTTTTAATTAGGTAAAAGCAGCTAAAGTATTAATTACCGGCTGCTTTTATTGTATTATAATGAAACTGTAATTGCGGTAAAAAAGTGACTGGCTAATTTAGGCTTGTTATTAGTTTTAAAGTGGAGTTTTCATTATTTTTGCACTTCTAAAAAATCCTCATGAATTCCCCTGTAAAAGCCATCCATCCAATTTATAATGTACAATTTGGATTAGTCTGTTTAAGTTCCTTACTTTTTTCTGCCAGTTTTAATATGCTGATTCCTGAACTTCCGGAATATTTAAGCAATATGGGAGGAGCAGAATACAAAGGACTGATTATTGCACTTTTTACATTAACAGCAGGGATTTCAAGACCTTTTAGCGGACGGTTGACTGATACTTTAGGAAGAGTACCCGTAATGGCAGTGGGTTCTATTGTTTGTTTTGTCTGCGGTATTTTATATCCGGTTTTAGGAACAGTTTCCGGATTTTTGTTCCTGAGATTGATTCACGGATTTTCTACAGGATTCAAACCTACGGCTACTGCGGCTTATGTTGCGGACATTGTGCCAAGAGAACGATGGGGAGAAGCTTTAGGTTTACACGGATTGTGTTTTTCTATAGGAATGGCGCTTGGACCTGCTATTGGAAGCTCGATAAAACTGTACTCTTCTATGAACATGCTTTTTTATGCTTCGTCTGTTTTTGCACTTCTTTCTATCGTTATTCTGATGAACATGAAGGAAACTCTAAAACACAAACAGCGTTTTAGCCTGCGCATTCTAAAAATTTCACGAAAAGATATTATTGCCCTCGAAGTACTTCCGGCGGCTATCGTAACTTTTTTGTCTTATATGGCTTATGGTGTGATTCTAACGTTGATTCCGGATTGGAGTCAGCATTTAGGAATTGCTAACAAAGGTTTGTTTTTCATGGTCTTCACAATCACTTCGGTAATGATTCGTTTTGGCGCCGGAAAAGCTTCTGACAAATATGGCCGGCTTAACCTGATCGGAATCGGACTCTTTTTATTGATTATATCGCTGGTAATTGTGGGATTTTCAACATCAATTGCCGGATTTTTGGCAGGAGCCGCATTGTACGGAGTTTCCACAGGAATTGTCTCTCCGGCCTTGAATGCGTGGACAGTCGATATGAGTTTTGCTGAACACCGCGGCAAAGCGATGGCAACGATGTATATTGCCCTGGAAGCTGGAATAGGTCTTGGGGCACTTTTTGCCGGATGGGTGTATCAGGATGTAATTGCAAAAATCCCAATGCTGATGTATACGAGTGCAGCAATGGTTTTCTTAGCCTTAGGATATGTTTGGATTCAGTTTCGAAAAAACAACAAAACCTCTGAAGCCATTTGATTTTAGAGGTTTTGTTTATGGGATGGATGCGTTATTAACCTTCAATCATTCATTTTGTCCTTATGATACTGTAGAAGCCATTTTTCCATTTTTTGAAGCAGTTGAACTTCTTTCGGCCTTCCCATTGGATCTTCAAGCCCATTTATTGTCCTGCTGAAATTAAATTTTTTGTCTTCGAAAACGCAGGTAAATTTGGGGAATTCATTATGCGAAACAGTCCAGTTGTCTTGTGATGTTTTTTTAATTTGAAATTTTTTCATTGTAGAAAATAGGAATCATTATCTCTTTTTATTCCTGCTATAAACTGTAATTTTTCAGGTTTATTATACTCAATTTTTATTTTGAGATAAATATAACATGAAATAAATAGGAGACACTTCCTCCGATACTATTGCACCATTGGCTTACTAAGTACAATTATTGAATTGTATAACACTAGAGAGTTCAGGAGGATTTTGTGAAGATATTATTATCGTTTTAGAAAAATTCTTACACAATAAAATAAAAAGGGTTAAAAGTTAACTTTCTTATTATTAGTGAATTAAAATTAATGAATCGTTTTCGTTAACATTTTTTTTATAAAAAAAACAATTAAAATTTTGGGACTAAGATTTTTAATATACCTTTGTTCTACCAAATTAGTAGAATTTAAAAATAAGTTAAATACCAAAGATTAAAGATTATCAAATAAAATATTTTGTTTTTGAAAAAGGAATAGCCATCTAGCCATTCGCGCCTTACAGGCTGCTACCTTCAAAAATTCTTCAATCCCTAATTTATACCCATTTTTAATGAAAGCAACCCTTGTTTTAGGGGTGACTCTGGTATGGACCAATTTAAAGAATAGTAACCTAAAATAAATGAAAATGAAAAAACGAATGCATAGCTGATAAAAAAGACCATTCCTGTTGCAGCAGAAATGGTGAAGCTTAAAGAAATTGTTCATCTCGATAAGGAAAGCGAGAGAGGAGTAAACCTAACTTCGACTGGCCTTATTTATTAAACTAAAATAAAGTAATGAAAACAAAATTAAATAGATATGCATTTTTATGCATTTTGTTGATTTCTATAGGGGTTAAAGCGCAGGAAACAAAAGCTTTAGTTCAGTCAAAACTCGATGGTACAGTAATCGATGCGGTTACAAAAGAGCCTGTTATAGGCGCTTCGATAAACATTAAAGGTACTACACACGGGGCAGTAACAGATTTTGATGGAAAATTTCATTTCCAAACAGGGCAAAAATTCCCTTACACTTTAATAGTAAGTTTTTTAGGATATAAAAAAACGGAAGTTGTAGTCAATTCAAATCCAATTACTATTAGTCTTACTGAAGAGCAAAATGCATTATCAGAAGTAGTAGTTACCGCACTAGGTATTACAAAAGAAAAGAAATCGTTAGGATATACAACTCAGGCGCTTAAAGGCAAGGAGTTGTCAGAAACAAAAGAAACGAATTTTTTAAATGGTCTTAGTGGTAAATTGGCCGGAGTACGTATCACCAATTCACAAGGAGATATGGGATCTTCACGTATCATTATTCGTGGAGAAACGTCTATATCAGGAAATAACCAACCATTATTTGTGGTTGACGGAGTTCCGGTAGACAACTCGCAATTAGGATCTGTTGGTGGAGCTACCCGTGATTTTAGAAATGCAATTGCCGATTTAAATCCGCAGGATATTGAAACCTTAACGGTACTTAAAGGACCAAATGCTGCTGCTCTTTACGGATCACGTGCAGCACATGGTGTTGTTCTGATTACTACAAAATCCGGAAAAAGTCAGCAAGGATTAGGCATAAGCTTCAGTTCAGGTATCACGGTTTCACAGGTTGCAACTTTACCTAGATTCCAAAATTCATTTGGACAGGGATCAAACGGAAGATTTAGCTATGTAGATGGTAAAGGTGGCGGAATTAATGATGGTGTTGACGAAAGTTGGGGACCTAAATTAGACGGACGCCTTATTCCTCAGTTCAATTCAAATGGGGTAGCAGTTCCTTTTGTGGCGCATCCTGATAATGTGAAGAACTTCTTTAATACAGGTCTTACTTATGATAACAGTATTTCGATCGCCAAATCAGATGATAAATCAGATTTTCGTTTAGGAGTAAACAATCAAAAACAATTAGGAACAGTACCTAATAGTGAAATAAACAAAACGAACTTTACGGTTAACACGAATTACCAAATAACCAAAGGTATAAAAGTAGGGGTTACGGCAAATTATATTGTTACGACTGCTCCAACTTTGCCAGGAGGACCATCAGGTAACCGTGCTGCTGGTGTAATGCTACAGTTTCTTTGGTTCGGACGTCAGGTTGATACGGATGCACTTAGAGATAACAGAGATGTTAACTGGAACAATAGCTATTACAGCAATCCATATTGGAATGCGTATTACAATACTACAAGCCAACAGCGTAACCGCTTTATAGGAGATATCCATTTAGAAGCAAAACTTGCAGACGGACTTCTTTTTAAATTCCGTACAGGAGTTGACTATTATAACGACCGCAGAAAATACGAGATTAAATATGGTACAAACGGAACTCCTTTTGGATCTTATGCTGAAGATGCGTACACTGTAGATGAAAGAAATACAGAAGGTATTTTTACGTATACCAAGAAAGTGAATGACGATTTTAGTATAGACGCTCTTGCAGGATTCAATGAACGTAACCACAGTGATGCCAACAATTATCAAAAAGCACCACGTTTGGCTGTACCTGATTTGTACACATTGACCAACTCCCGTGATCCGTTGACTTCATCTAACTATTTCTCAGAATTAAAAGTATATAGTGTATATGCTTCTGCACAAGTAGGGTATAAAAACTATGCGTTTTTGAATGTAACCGGACGTAATGACTGGTCATCGACATTGCCAAGCAGCAACCGTTCTTATTTCTATCCTTCTGTTAGTGGTAGTTTAGTATTATCTGATGCACTGAATTTAAAAAGCAGTACTTTAGATTTCTTAAAACTACGTGGTGGCTGGTCTGAAGTAGGTAACGATGCAGATCCATATCAATTGGCTACGGTTTATGATTTTCAAACGGCATTTGACGGAAATCCAATTCAGACTTCTTCTAAAAAGAAACTTAATGAGAACCTGAAACCTGAAACAACCCGTTCTACTGAAGTAGGTCTGGAATCTTCTTTCTGGAAAAACAGACTGCACCTTGATGTCGCTTACTATAACACTAATAGTTTTGACCAGATTCTGGAAATCAAAACAACTACTGCGAGCGGTTATAATTCGCAATTAATCAATGCCGGTAAAATAAACAACCACGGTATAGAGGTTCAATTGGACGGAACTCCTATTCAGACTCGTGATTTTAAATGGAACGTGGGTGTAAATTATTCAAGAAATATAAGCAAAGTTGATATTCTTGATTATGAAAAACAGATTCAAAACTACACAATTGCTTCTTCAGGAGGTGTTGATGTATTGGCATCTGTAGGACAAGCTTACGGAGCACTTTACGGTACAGCTTATTTGCGTGATACAAACGGAAATATAATAGTAGGAGCAAACGGATTGCCGCAAGCTGATCCAACAAAAAAAGTATTAGGACATTATACTCCAGACTTTTTAGGTGGTATTACGAACACATTGACTTATAAAAACCTTGAACTTTCGTTTCTTGTTGATGCCCGTGTAGGTGGAGAACTTTTTTCAGGAACCAACAGAACAGGTACTTATACTGGTGTATTAGATCAAACGATGCCGGGTCGTGATGCTGCTAATGGCGGGTTAAATTATTATGTAACTGGTACTACGAAAACTTTATTGAATGGCGGTACTGCTCCAAACGGAGCTGTGGTATATGATGACGGAATGATCTTTAACGGAGTACATGCTGACGGAACACCAAACAATCAGGTAATTAGTGCACAGGAATATTACAAAGCTTCATACAATATAAGTGAAGCTTATATTTACAGTTCAACTTTTGTAAAATTAAGAGAAATAAAACTGGCTTACAATTTCAATAAGTCATTTGCTAAGAAACTTGGTTTTCAGGCCGCAAGTGTTACTGCAGTAGGTCGTAATTTGTTTTTTATCTACAAAGATGTACCAAATATTGATCCTGAATCAGCTTTTAATACAGGAAACGGACAAGGATTGGAGAGTTTGGCTTTGCCAACAACAAGAAGCTTTAGTCTTAATGTTAATCTTAAATTTTAAAAACACGAAATCATGCTAAAAAAACTAGCTTATATAACGCTGTTTGCAGTATCATTGGTCTCTTGCAGCGACAGTCTGGATGAAATTAATAAAAATCCAAACGCAACAGAAACACCTTTAGCACCTTACCTGTTAACAGGATCATTAAAACAGGGCGCTGACATCTATTGGGGATCTGATAATAACTTTAACTCGTCTTTGCTATTTGTGCAGCATTGGGCTAAAATTCAATACACAGAACCGGACAGATACGATGTATCCAACACTTCATTCGTTTCGTTATGGAATACAGGATATGCAACTTTAATCACGGATTTGAACACGATTCTGAAATTTTCAGATCAACAGGCAAATTCAAACTATAAAGGAATTGCATTAACGTTGCGTTCATGGACATTCTTATTGTTGACAGATGCTTACGGAAGCATTCCTTATAAAGAAGCAGGTCAGAAAGTAACACCGGCATACAATACTCAAAAAGAAGTATACACAGGATTATTAGAAGATCTGAAACAAGCTCAATCGCTGTTGAATCCCGCAAATGGTGCAGTTACAGGAGATTTAGCTTATAAAGGAGACATTTCAAAATGGAAAAAACTGGTAAATTCGCTTCGTTTGCGTATTGCTTTGAGAATTTCTGATAAAGAACCTGCTTTAGCCAAGCAAGCTGCGATTGAAGCGACAAGCGACGCTGCGGGAGTATTAAGCAGTAATAATGATACTTTTAAGTTTACTTACATCAGTTCGCCTCAGCAAAATCCTGCTTCGGCCTGGTTTGAAACCCGTGACGATTTTCGTATTTCGAAAACACTGGTTGACAAGCTAAATGAATTAGCAGATCCGCGTTTGCCAGTTTATGCTCAGTTACCATCAGATGCTACTGTAGGCAAATATGTTGGAGGTGCTAATGGATTATCAAATAGTGATGCCAATAGCCAGGGTTTTGCTAAAACATCAAAACCCGGAAGTTACTTCCTGACTTCGACATCACCGGCAGTAATTGTTTCGTATTCTGAAACGTTGTTCAATCTTTCTGAAGCAGTAGCTCGTGGTTTTATCGCCGGAGATGCAGAGCAGCTTTATAAAGAGGCTATTACAGCATCGTTCAATCAATTTGGCATTACCAATGCGACAGCCATTTCTAGTTATCTTAATCAGGCATCTGTGAAATACGACGCAACTAATTATGCAAAATCTATTGGTACGCAAAAATGGATTGCATTCTTTGGACAAGGTCTCGATGCCTTTGTGGAATGGAGAAGACTTGATTATCCTGTATTGACTGCTGGTCCATCTACTGTTTTGAACGGGCAGATTCCTTCACGTTTCTTTTATCCGGGTACTGAGCAATCGTTGAACGGAACAAGTTATCAGACTGCAGTATCTGCACAGGGAAAAGACTTACTTACGACAAAACTATGGTTTGATGTAAAATAAACTGAATTCCAAAAAAGGATACTCCACTATATTATTAAATAAAAAAGCTAAATCGAAAGATTTAGCTTTTTTTATGACCTTGAATTAAATAGTAATTGATGTAATTAGAATGCCTGCACAAAGCTAATAGTTAAACGTGTGCCGTTTTCTTTTACATAATTCATGTTGTTAGACTGCCATTGCGATATAACGGTATAATAGTCTTTGTTGAATAAGTTTTCGACACCAAAACGAATCGTACTTTTTTCTCTGAAAGTATAACTGGAAGAAAGATTAAAAGCCGTGAAAGATTTGATTGGTCCTGTGCCATAAGTATAAGCTCCATTGACAGGTTCAAATCTATCCCTGCCTGTCGTGCTCGTCATTTGCAAAAATATTGACCAGGCTTCCAGAGGTCTGAAAATAGTATAAGCTGCTATTTTAGGTGGATTTATACGATCTCCGCCCAAATACACTTTTTTGTCTGCAAGTTCACGTTTTCCTTCAGTAAAAGAATAATTGGCGCCAATGTCAACTTTTGGATGAAGACGATATTTTGCTGACAGTTCAAAACCATAAATTTTTTCAGGCGATCTTGAAATCTGCGGATTACCATCAATATAAACATAAGAAGCACCAAGTTTAGAAGTACTGTAATAAAGAGCGCCTTCATAAGAAAGTTTATCGAAAGAGCCGGAGAATCCAAATTCATAATTATTAGCCGTTACCGCTTTGATTGAAGTATTACTAACGGTGTTTTCTTTCGCAGCACGTAAAACCAGACCCAAATCAGCTACACTGAAACTCTGAGAAAAACTAAAAAAAGGTTTAAATAAAGACCATTTTGTATAGCGAAGTCCGGCATTAAACATAAGCGCATTGAAATCTAATGCTCCGCCATTTACTGCAATACTGCCGCCTACATAAGTTCCGTTTACATAATTACGAATACCAATTGTAGTATAATCCGGGACATCAATATTTACATTTTCTAATCTTAAGCCTGTTTTTAATACTAAGTTTGGTCCAAACATGTTCTTCAGCTGAAAATACGGCGCCAGATTTGTCATACTCATTTCAGGAATTACCACCCTGTCATCCGTAAGATGCGTGTCTGTTATATCTGAAAGTATATCTAACCCATAAGTCAGGTTACCAGAAATAAGAGAACTGAACTCATATGGCGTATTTAGATTTAAACGAAAACCCAATTTCTTACTTTGTGTAGCAGGCTGTCCGTTATTTTCGAAAAAGTCACTATAATTAATTAATGTAAGGTAATCTTGAAAATAAAGAGTAGCATTGACATCCGTATTTCCGATAAAATTCTTTCCGATATAACTTAAACTTGCATTGTGATTATAAGGCGTTCCTTCAGGCTCTCCGGGTCTTTGTCCTTTAATCCCTGTAGTTGGTGAATCAAAATTACCGTAAATTCCGGCTTTTGCAATATAATCCGTGTGCTGAGTACTCTGGAAATAGTTGTACATTAATTCTACACGATTATTCGGGTTGATATCATAACCAATTTTAGCAAAAGCATTCCAGTTGCGAAGATCATTCATACCATATTCCGGAGAGAGCACACGGCCCTTGGCATCGCGATAAAGCCCGGTTTCTTCATAACGGCCGCTCACTACATAATCAAATTTCTTAACTTTTCCCGTAAAGAGTTGCGAAACGAAGAAACCAGCCGTTCCTTTAGGTTTAATAAGAGAGAAAGCACTTCCGATTTCCGTTGATCCGCTTATTGCCTTGTCCTGATTTGCTTTTTTAGTAATATAATTTATCAAACCGCCATCAGCACCATTTCCGTAAATAGCAGTTGCTCCCTTAATTACTTCTACACGATCTAATACAGTAGGATCCAGAGAACGCATGTCTTTAGCGCCATCCCTCAAAGGAGTAGATTGCGGAATACCGTCAATCATAACCAATACACGGCGACCACGTAAAGTCTGGCCCAGATTCTGGGTTCTATTAGTCGTAAAACCCAATCCGGGAACAGAGGCGCCTAAAATATCACTAAGATTAGAACTTATAATGAGTTGCTGCTGCAGTTGCTTTTTTGAAAGTATAGTGACAGAAGAAGGAACTTGATCTAAACTTTCTGCCTGCCTGGAAGCAGAAATAACAATTTCCTGCAATTCATTATCAGTCGATGTTTTATCCGGTAAGATAGTATCCTGATTTTTGATGTTTGTTGTTTTATTTTTTTTACTATTTGTGGTTGTTTTTGAAATTTGCTGTGCAGAAAGTGAACCAATTGTAAAGAGCACCAGAAGGAGAGTAGGAAATTTTAACATTATTATTTAGACTTAATTAAAATAATGCAAATATATAAAACGTCTTAAAATAACGGGCTTTTATGTTTTATTGTTTTTATCTAAAACAATTTTATTAGTAATAATAGTATTGATAATCAGTACGAAAAGGTCTCTTAAAGTATTAGATAAACAAGTAAAAATACCTGATTTACATCATATCCGGTAGTGTTGAGAAACATGTAAAGTGGTCTGATTTAGAAGTTATTAAGTAATAATTATATATAAGTACTTATTTTTCAGAGTTGTACTGTTAATTTTACTATATTTACCACCAATAAATAATTATTAAGATGCAAGAAGGTACAGTAAAATTCTTCAATGAAGAAAAAGGTTTTGGATTTATAACACCAAAGAATGGTGGAAGTGAAATTTTCGTTCATGTTTCAGGTTTGTCAGAAAACATTCGTGAGAATGACGAAGTACGTTATGACATCGCAGAAGGTAAAAAAGGACCAAACGCAGTAAACGTTGTAGTAGCTTAATCTACTAAGAAAAAGCACAAAAGAACACCTGTCAATAGCAGGTGTTTTTTTGTGCCAAAAAATTACTTAATTGTTGATGTATCTTTTTAGTACGGTTGTATAATATAAGCTAGTTCAGTCTTTCCGTACTGGTTATTCTTAAACAATGTTCAGCTCCAAGATAGAGCGGATCTCCGTGTTTCTCAGACCAAAAACCTTCCAGGACATCTTTAGTGAGACATCGGTAAACAGCAACTCCTTTAAAGGTTATATTATTTTCTCCCTTATAGCTAAAATTAAGGACCAAAATATTGTCTTTAAAGAAACCATGTCCCTTTTGTTGTTGAGAGTTATTAATAAGCCATTGAGCAATAATTCTGTTATTTTCATCCAGCGATAAATTCAAAATGCCTTCGTAAGTTATTTCAGGACTCTCATCCTGATTGCTTCCGGAAATCGAATAACTGCCAATCAAATCTTGTATCGTCATTTGCTAATCTTTATTTTTAAATGTTTTTAATAGGGTAGATGAGTATAAAAATAGTAAATCATTCAATGAAATAACTAATGCAAATCGGCTTTAGATTCTATTTTCGATGTATTAAATTATATATTTTCCCCATCGTATATAGGAGTAAGGTTCCTGAAAATAAACTAATAATTAGGTATAGAAAATAATCCTCAGTTGGATAATTTAAATTTTTCATCAAATAAATAGAACCCAGACAAAAAAAGAACGTTCCTATAAAAAATGCAACATACTTCATCAGAAAATCTTTTTTGGGTAAATAATATTCTTTTTCGGGATCTTCAGGATTGTAATATATCGGAGTCAATTCTCCAATTTCACAGATCGAATTGCTTTTTCCTTTTACATAATAGACTTTGACTCCATTTTGATCTTCGGCAGAAAATGTAAAAACAGGTATTTTTAAAGAAGGGGAATCGCTAATCCCTTTTTCAGTAGAAAAATATATTATTTTGGCCTCTCCAATCACTCCGTTTCTTTTTAGTTTTGATTGATTTCTATGAATAGAAAAAGAAACAATAATGGCTATTGCTCCCATTAAGATCATGAAGATATTCCAGAAATAGACTTCCATAATTTATTAATACGCTTTTAATTTTGGTAATGCATTTTGTTTTTTCCTAAAATGTATTTAGCCATCTGTTAATAAGCTCTAATTAGGTTGGTTTTACAACATAAACTTTCTTTTTTGAACGAATATAAGATATATTCTATTACAATTTTTTAGTTTTTTAAAATTAGAATTAATTCCTTCGGGAAAGATGTATTTTCTTCTAATATTGTGTTTTAAAGTGTTTAGAATCGTGATTTACAATGACAAACAGCATCTTCCCTGCAAAGCACAAAACGTAGGGAAAGTTGTGTTTGAATGTATAAAAGAGATCTCCACAATGAGTCTTCCTTTCAATAAAAAATTGACTTATGTACTTACAGTTTGTACTTTTGCATTTATGAATGATAATTTTATAAATGAATATTTTGGCATAGGGATCCAAAATGGTAAAACGCCTGAGAATTTGGGTGTTTTGTGGCGAACAGCTCAAAATTTAGGAGCTACTTTTATATTTACCATAGGCAATCGATATGCCAAACAAGCGTGTGATACTCATGATGCAGTAAAAGCAATACCTTATTTTCATTACGATACTTTTGAAGCGTTTTTCGAAAACTTACCCAAAGGAGCAAGATTGATAGGTGTTGAATTAGATGAAAAAGCATCAGATTTAGAAACCTTCGAACATCCAAGACGCTGTGTTTATTTATTGGGAGCAGAGGATCACGGCTTGTCCAGAAAAGTAATGGATAAATGCCATCATTTGATAAAATTTAAATCAGAGAAAAGCTTAAACGTTGCAGTGGCAGGAAGCATTATTATGTACGACAGAAACTTGCCTAAACCACGTTCTTAAAATATAATTCTACATAAAACTAAAAACTCCGATGCCTGACGACATCGGAGTTTTTTTATGAATTTTTCACTATGTTCTCTTACGAGTTTTACTTCCCGATGCAATAAGTAACATGGCTTGTTTTTAAAGGGATTAGAAGGGTAGAGGTGTACAAAAGATGTAGTTTTTTGATAAAGAAAGGAGTAATTGTTGATAGTAAAAAAAAATATTATTTACTTTTTTAAATTTCGTTTAAACTAAAATACGATTAAAAGCGGTAATTCCACTAAATTTACAATATGGCAAGAGACGTGTGTAAGTAGTTATTTTTTTTGTGAGGACAATTCATTTATTATAGAAATAATTCTTCCTCGATCAGCAATCGGAATCGAAACCTTTTGAGCTTCGACGTCATATGCATATAAATCTTCTATCTCATATTTTTTTGATTTATCAATAGTAGAATATGTACCCTTCAGAAGTAAATAGATTGTTGTTATTGGTTTATAAGCATCAACATTAATTCCTGTAATCCATACTGCATTTTTAGGAATATGTAAATCTTTTGCAAATAGATTAGCTTTGTCGATATTATAAGAACCATCCTGAAAATGAATAAGGCAGTAACTTATTATATTGTGTTGTGTAGATCCAGCATTTTGGCTTATAAATTTTACTTTATAGTTATTAGAGAAACCTCTTCTTTTATTAAATGAAATACCATTTGAATCGATGAAAATTACGGGGTCATCTATAGCAAAATTATTGATAGTTTCTTTCAAATTTTTGAATTTTATGAAGGATTTATTTAGAGTATCAAATTTCAAGTTTTGGTTTGCTAATGCTATTGAAAGGTTCTCAAATAATTTTTTGTTACTTGAATCAACTCCTTTTTTAATTCCTCTAGTTATATCATCATTCCTTTTAAATTGAATAGAGTCTATTAGATTTTGGTTATTTGAATTTAAATTTTGATTATTCCATTCTTGTGTAATTAATAAGAATAGCATAAAAATTAAAGTAAAAAATACTGTTTTACCTCTTTTTGTTAACTTATCCCATAATCTATTATATCTATTATCAGTAAATTGACCTTTAGTCGTAAGAAATGTTAAACAAATTGTAGTTATTCCAATTAAAAGGATAAAAACTAAATTTGGAATGGTTAATTTCATTGGAGTAGTTTATAATTGCGTACAACTTATTTATACTAGCCATATACTGGCTCTCATGACGGATCTAATTAGTTTTATAGTATTAATTTCGAATTTGTTGAAACTAATGTTGGAAATATCTACATTTTAAACAATTAACTCATCTGAGTTAGAATTTAAATTTTTTTTGTGCTTTTTCTAAATCATAATTTATCTGTAAACGCATAAAGAAATCTGCTTTTCCTCCAAAAACGGCTTCAAGTTTTAAAGCCATAGTAGGTGAGATTACCGCTCTACTATTTAAAATATTGGAAATTTCTGAATTCTTTGTACTTAACATTTCTGCGATTTTGCTTACGGAAAACTTTCGTCCTAAAACAAGTTCCATCTTTAAAATTTCTCCTGGATGAACATTCCTCATCTTTCTTTTCATTTCGCTAGTTTAAATAAGTAATTAATTTGGAAACGAAAGATTTAGCTACATAACTCATTTGACTTTATACTTTCGCTTAGCTTATATACCTTATACTATTCTTTTCCCCCATTCGTTACTACCTTTTAAGTGTTTTTTCAAGCTAAAATTCACATTGAATGATTTTAGTTTTTTATCAAAAGCAACTGAATTTTCGACGAAGTCATCAATGGTTATTTCCGATTTTACACATAAATCATTATCAATTATTCGATGCTTTAATGCTTCTTGAAAAATTTCATTCATTTTAAAATTAAAGTCACTTATTTTTATTTGTGCAGAGTCAGAATAAAATGATTTGACAAATCGAATTTCATTAATCATATCGAATAATTGCCCTATTATTTCTTTTGAAAGTGAATTCTCTTCTTTCGCCACTATAATACCCATGCAAATTTTTACAAAACATTTTATAAGTTTTGTGTTTAAATTTAAAAACCTGAATCCATAAAACATTTTGGACTCATATGGAGATGGAAATCTCACAAGTATAGGAAATGAGTGAAAATGTTCATTCAGCAAAGAGTTTAAATTAGTACAAGAATAACTATCAATTGTGTCTAAGCATATTACTGGAATCTCATTTATTTCTAATTTTAAAGGCTTATCATTTGGTCTTCTTTTTTGTACCTCCTGTACTAACGGAAACTTTTCTCCAAGTGGCGAAGTAATGAATTCAATAGTATCAATAAAATAATTACGTTTTATAAATGCTTTAGTTAAAGTACCTAAATTTATTAGTGAAACAGGTAAATTTTCGAAATAACTGACATTGTCGAAATTAATAACAGCATCTCCTCTCCACAAATCTAATTTACCCTCGTAATTTACATAGTCAATATACTCTGATTCAAGTAATTTGTAAAATTCATAACCAAATTCGTATGGAGCAAGTTTTATATATTCCTCTGTTGAAGGGTCACAATCCTGATACCTAATAGAGCCATTATCTGCAATAAATGTCAAAGGATACTTTGAATTAGCTAACAAGTTTTCAATAATAATTTCCTCCGTTAATTTGTAAAAAGTAAGTAATTTACTCAGTGATAATAATTTATCTTTTGGTCTTTTGATTAATATATCTTTTACTATATTATTTCGCAAATAATCACAAAAAGCAATCCAAATTGCATTGTCCCATTTTTCGATAGTTTCAATATTTGTTCTTGCTAAATCGATTTTCATTCCAGTTGGCTTGGGAATATTAACAATTAGCTGAGGACTAACGAAATTTTCAGACATAGAACGTCTGTAATATTTATTCCATTTGGTTTCATCTATAGTGTTTATTTTAATTTGTGGTGGTGTAATTTCTTGAATTAATATTCCGTCCATGAAAACGCTATAACTTCTCTCCGGAATTATATTTTTATCTTCATAAAAGGAGTATCTACTAAACGAAACCCAGTTCTCAGTCCACTTAACTCTTTTGTTCTTTTCAATTTTAGAATTATAATCTACAACTTTCGCTTCACTTATTGGCCATGAGTGTCCATCACTTATAATATCAACACTTTCAGATTTCGGTAAAAGGTATGTCAAACAACCGTCAAAAGTCTCTAATTTTAAATCTGATTTTAGATAAAATCTTTTTTCAACGAAGTATTCCTCAACAGTCACTTTATTTTGCGGAAATATTGCCTTTTCTATGGGAAATTTATAATCAATTTTGAATGAGTTTGTGTTAGATTGGCCTATAACATTTGGATTGTTTATCAATGACTCAACTCCTTTTTCATTAATAAAGATAGGATACTTTACAAATCCTGCAGTTTTTTTCAAATATTCTGTTATATTAAAATCTATTTTGCTACTAGTTCCTTTAATATCAGGTAATTTATTTTTAATTACAAAAACTTTGAAAGTGGTTCCGATATTAAATGTTTCGGTATTTCTATTTATTTTAAAATAATTTTCTTTTGAAGGGATAGTTACTTTTAAGTGATTTTGACTTTTGGTTGTATTTGGATCCTTAAATGTTTCAATTTCTATGTAGTCTGCAGTCATAAAACAACTCAAAACACCAATACCAAATCTTGAAATAGGATCCATTTTTAATCCTTCTTTTTGAAAATCACAACTACGATAATAACTTTTTCCAGCAACAGCTAAATAATTTCTTATTATATACTCGTCCATTCCAATTCCATTATCTGTTATCCGAACAATATAACAAGTTTCATCTTCAGTAACTTCTACTTTTATTTTCGGTACAAAGGATAAATCTTTTTTAAATAGTATTTCTGCTCTCATCTCAATTGCATCAATTGCATTTTGCAATAACTATCTCACAAAAACATACGGATTGCCACGATATATTTCATCTCCAAGAATGTCAAACATTCTGTTTCTATCAAACTCAAATTGAATAGCAACCGGTTCAAAACCTCTA
Organism: Flavobacterium frigidimaris; assembly: GCA_900129595.1. Lineage (GTDB taxonomy): Bacteria > Bacteroidota > Bacteroidia > Flavobacteriales > Flavobacteriaceae > Flavobacterium > Flavobacterium frigidimaris. The sequence goes on from FQWG01000005.1 coordinate 269,896, forward strand.
GGAGCAATACGCCAATCAATATGTGATATATTTAATTTATGATAGCTATGGTTAATTCGATTTAAGATATCGGAACATTGTCTGAATTGTTCATCAACATACCTTTTTAAATCCAGAATACTCATGTAGACATTTTGATCATCAGTACTTCCGTCAACTTGAATAGATCTAGTCAATTGGTATTTTGGAAAAGTAACTGGCTGCAAAGCTCTATGCTTAGACCATTCTAGTTTTGAAAATTTATTTCTTGGCGCTACAAACTTCCATAGAATAAAAGGAGTTCTATCTTCTCCGAGATCCAAAAGATCAATCAATCTAACATATATAGTTAATGCCTTTACATTAACTATTTCTCTATGAATTGATGCATCTGTTGGATATGAAGTATAGTCATCAATTATATCAAAATCAAGCCAATGTCCTTCGCAAATTCGAGAAGCAAAATCAGCAATTCCCGAACTTATTGGCTCAAAATATTTTTTTATCCTTTTACCACTTCGAAAAGCATGAGTAAGTCTAACATACTCTTTCCAATCTTCTATTTCAATTTTACCAACTTCAATGTTTTTAATTCTACAAAATTCTCTTATTCTATTTTTTTCATCGTCCAAAAGATTTACAGTACTACTAACATCTTCATCATTACCTGTTAAAATATATGATTTTTCTTCCTCGCTCATAGCCATACCCCAATCGTGGCCATACAATGAAACACATAGCAGAAATAATTCTGTTGCATTCATATTCTCAATAATATCATCTCCAAGCATTTGATCTGCAACATAAAATAATCTTTTAAGATGATATTGTTCATCATGTGGTGTATATTCTGGAAATAAAAGATTAATCCTAGAAACTTCAATTGAAATTATTTTCCTAATCGCTTCCAAATGATTTATGTAATTGAATTCATAATCAGTTTTCGTATTTGCCTTAGTTATAAGCGCATTTATTATTTTACAATCAGGTAAGCCCTCAGGTTTATTTATTTTTTCCATTTAACTATTTCTAATATAACTTTAATTATTTGATTACTTAATTTTTTTAGAATTACTTCCTAGTTTGATATTGGCCTTACAATATTATATTTTTCTCACCAATCCATGGAAGCTAAAATAGTTTTTTTTAAAATTTGACTATTTATGTAAAAAAAAGGTTCTGTCGCATCTGGGAATAACTTTTACAAATCTTTGCTAAGATATTGAAAAAATGATTTTTAATATTATGGAAAACCGTAAAAATAAAAGAAATATCTTTCTTTTATTGTAATTATAGTTTCAGTACTTAACACTTAAAATCATAAGTCACTTTTGGAAGTTCATCATTTAAAAAACTATTATACAGATAATTATATTTAAAATCAGTCAAATATTCATCTTCAATCTCATCCGCATATTCAGCAGAAAATTTATCCAACGCAAAAGATGAAAATATAAATTGATATTCCATTCTAAAACGTTCATAGTCTTCTACTAAACTCATGTACACTGTCTTTAAGTATCTTAGCTTAAGAACTTTATCATTTTTCTCCAGGCTAGATAGAGTTAAAAAATCAATACAATGTCTTATAAACTCTAAAGATGTAAAACCTAAACCTCGATTAGTTTTCCATTCGGGAAAAGATATATCCATGAAATGGATGATTTCTTTAAATAATTCTCTTTCGGAATATTCATCCATAAGTTTATAATATTGTTCCATAGTACATTGATGATTTGATTTTTTTTAAGTATAACTATCTAAGTATTAATCCTCTTTTTTTTTGGATTGAATCACCATTCGGTTTTATATTTTTTATTAAATTCTTTCAGTTCTTTTTTATACTGTTTAATGTCAAAATCATAGGGTAGAGTAATGGCGTTTAAAAAAGATTCTATTCGGTTATAAGTAATTAATAATTTAACTAAATTTTCAACTGAAAAATTATTTCCATTCTCAATAGAACTAACAGTTTTTCGGCTTATTCCAACTTCATCTTTGATGTCGCTTTGTATGAAATCCATATTTTGACGGAGCATTTCAAGTTTCTGACCAATTAGAATCATGTATTCTTCTAGGGATTTTATATCTTCCATTATGTAACGTTTAGGTTATAAATTAGCAAAACAATCAGTAATGAGTAATATCTTACTCATGTTTTTTCATGGGTTTATAGAGCAAGATTTAACGGATAAGTATAGTGCTATACGACTATAGTAATATAGCACTATATAAATAAATAAATAAATAAATAAATAAATAAATAAATAAATAAATAAAGAGCTTGCTTACTGTAATGGTTTACGTGATTCTGGTAGATAGTTCTCTGTAGCTATATCTTGAATTTTGAAAAAAACTTCTTTTATTTCCGCAAGACTTTTTAACAACATCTCAATTTCGATCTTGCTAAATGTACCCATTTTCCGTTCATTAAAACTTTTTATTAACTGGTTAAAGTTGTTTCCAATTCTTCTAACCTCTTCAATTAAGATGTCTTTTTGGATTCGAGCATCATTATTGAACGTTATTATTCTATATTTCTTTTTTTAAAGAATATCTCTAATCATAGTGTTCATATTCATATAATCACTCTCAGAAAACATTTTATCAATTTGTTCCGTTTCTAATTCAGTGAACAAAATTCTTTTCTCTTTAGTTCTCTTAACTTCTTTTTTGGGCCTACCGCCTTTATTAATATTACTCATAAACAAAAAGTTATATTTAAAATACGACTTTGGAGCATTTATCTTCCCGGAGGGCAAGGCGTTTTGATGCGTGAAAAGTAAAAATCGAAGATTTGATGTTTTTCACGGCATCGAAACACACCTCGCTATTTGACTATCTAATTAATCTTATTCCCCTTTGGTTAGCCATTCGTTTAAATCTTTGTGCTTATTGTACGTTTTTCTTAGGTCTAAAGAGTAAGGAAATTGCTCCAAAATTATAGCGGTATATTTACCTCCTGTATGATCATTATCCAAATACAATTCTATCTTTTTATATTCTTTTAGATGGACTAAATTTTTTATTAATAGGGCTGTAGAATTTAAAATCAGATAATCAGATTGCTCGAGTCTTTTATCACCGCTGATTTGCATAAATGATAGATAGTCAAAAAAACCTTCAAATATTCTTATTATTTTAGATTGGTTTGAAATTAGGCTGACATCTTTTTTTCCAATACATAGTTTAGCATATTTAGACCTGAGTTCAAAACCACCACTTCGGTTTTCAAAACCGATTGCAAAATATTTTTTATCGTTGATAGTGTAATGAACTTCTTTTAGATTGTTTTCATTGTGAAACTTTAAAATTTTCCTGCTTCTCAAATATTGAATTAAAGCTAAATGTTGAACTTCGATCACTTTTTCAATTTTAATGTTGCTTTCTACATTTACAGGACTTTCAAAAACTTGCTTTTGAAAAGAAAAAAAACTGTCGAATTTTTCAAGATAACTTAAAGCTTCGGAAACACTAAACCCAAATTTGAATATTACAAAATCAATAGCATTTCCACCCTTTTGTTCGCCATGATCAAAAAAACGATTTAGAGTTCTATTTAGTTTAAAAGAAGCAGTTTTTTCAATTCTAAAAGGAGACAAATACCAGCTTTCATTTTCATTTGATTTTGTCGGCATACATCCTAAATTTTCGAGTATTTTTTCTATCGGAATTTCTCTTGCTTGGGTCGAATTCATGTGTCTTTCTGTTTTAGGGTTAAGAAAGTGAAAATTTTGATGATTTGATGACAAGTTACTCTAAAGCTAATACTGGTAAGGGCTAAGGCTGTCATCAAAATATCATCAAATCATCAAAATTTGATGCTTTTTTTTATCTGTCATCATTTTATTGTCATCATTTTTATTTTTGATGACAAAATGATGACAGGTTTAAGTCTTATGAATAAAGGGCTGAGCTTATGCTGTCATCAAATCATCATTTTTTCGACCAAAAAATTTTTCAAAATAATATAATGTCTTCCTTTAGCTTGATTTTGATAAATATCCAAGTCATTTGTGACTGTGATTTTTTGGTACTTATTGGAGTTTGGTGAAGGTGATAATTTCCAGTTTTCTCTTATGATTTTTTTTATTTCAATAGCATCATATTTTATCTTAAACTTATTTAGAATATTAAGCAAATCAGAGATACTAAATTCTAATATTTCAATATCGATACTTTCCATTACATTCAATAAAGTACTTGCTATTTCATGCTCAATTTTACTTGATTTGTGAAGTACCAACTTTTCCAAAGCTTTAGTTTTAATTTGTTTTGGAGTAAACCACATTCGAGATTGATTCTCAGTTGACAATTTTCTATTTGTTAGAAAATATAGAAATGCAGGTATTTCTTCAATTAGTTTTTTCAAGAAATTAACATCCTCTTTTTTATATCGATGTACTTTAATAATCCAAAATCGAATTTCGTCAGCATCAATTTTGATAAATGAAGTTTCATTATTGGAGCACAATATGAATTTTCCAAAAAAGGAAGCTTCTTTTTTGTCCTTTCCTTTGGCTTCTGTTTTGTGTGTGTTGCTTGTAGAAAGATATTTTATACGTTCTGTAAGTTCATCGGTTTTAAATAGAACTTCATCAATACAAATTAAAAGCTTAGAACTCCAGTCAGAGTTGAAGTTTGATGTGAAGTCGCTATTTGTTAAGAAAGTCAGATTGTATTCGTAAATTTCTTTTAGCCACTTAAGAAAAGTTGATTTTCCTGTTGATCTTTCTTTACTTACTAAGCATAAAATAGGTAAAATTTGAGTTGGCTTAGAATAAATTAACTGTAAATAATCAATTCCTAATTCTAGCTGATCACCAAAAATATGAGTTAAAAAGGTAATCGTATTTGTAATATTACCTTCTATGGGTGACTTACTTATTTGGTGATAGGTGTTATAATAGTCCTGAACTCTTTTTTTAAAGAATTCAGGACGATTTTCAGGAATACAAATGAAACCATCAAATCTTTCGATTTCTGAAAGTGAATTTTTACCATGGTCTTGTCTAATCAATTCAGCTGACCAAATAACCAAAATCTCTATGAAATCTCCTGAAGGTAAAGGGTATAGGGATCTCTTAAAATAGGTAGTTCCTATTCTTAAATATATGTTTTTCATTATACAATATGGTTTTTATTGTATCTTTATGCGACACAATACGGTTAGAACTAAAATAAAGGCGTTACAATTCGGCGGAATTGGACGCTTTTATTTTTTAGTAGAATTAGTATAAGTAATAGCCTCGTTCTGAATCTGAGAAATAGATTTAGATTTGTTTTGGAGTAGCCATTCATCAATCTCTGATTTGGTGAAGAAGAGAGTTCTATTGTTTGGTTTTGAATAGGGAAGGATATTCATATGTACTAATTTATAGACATAACTTTTTGAGAATCCAGTATAGTTTACAACATCATCAACAGTGAAGATTTGTTTATTAGTCCCAATAATAAGTTTTTCTAAATGAGCTAATTTTTGAATAATAGCATTGCTTTCCATAAGTGTTTTGTTTTATCGTTATAGAAGCAAAAGTCAATAAAGCGTAATAGATAAATATTAATATATTAAGATCTTAATAATTTTTAATTTTTTCAAACATTGATTTCAAGGCGTTAATATCATCTCGATCTTTCATAAATTTACGATATTGTCCTATAGAAGCAGATACTCGACTAGCTTTTATTAGGCCATTTTTATTTGCAATTTTTGCAGAATACTCAATAGTTGATAATTGCATTTTTAAATTGAAATATAAATCAAGGAAATCGATGAAGTGCTTAAAAAGGATATGGTCCATTTCAAAGTAGATAATTGAATTATGACTTTTCCAGTCAAGTTGTAAAACATCAAGAAACTGATTGTATGTTGTTTTTTCTTGGTTAATGAACATTTCTTGCTCTAGCCCAAAATATATTTTTTTCAAAATCTTAGGATCTATTTCTAATCTGAAATTTTCACTACTAACATTAGGTTTTGATAGTGACGTAATCTTAGTGTTAATTCTATCACATAATTGCTGAGCCATATCGGCATAGTTATCTAAAGCAATTCTGATATCATTGATGTATATGAATCTTTTCATGTCAGTAATGTCATCTAAATTATCAATATAATCATAGAGACTGTAATTATTTAAATTCACTGGTTGTAAAATATCCTTATAGATGTAATCCAATAATACTAAAAGCTTATTAATATGAGTATCCTTGCCGTATTCTTTGGTGTTGACATAATGATTAACTAATGATTCAAGTCCTTTTTTGCAATTTAACTCAACATATGTTTCTGGAATAAATTTTTCATTATTAGGCGCAATAGTTTCTTGATCTAACCATGGTAAGGCAAATTGTTCAGATTCTTGAGTTTCTAAATGAATAAAAAAACAATTAAGGGTATTAGTTTCTATTTGATCAATAGGATGCCTAAATAATTTTTCTAGAATAAATAAGAATTGAGGCTCGTTCAGTTTAGAAAGTTTCTTTTTTATCAACAAATTATTGGTAGTGCAAAATGTTAGTGCGTCTCTAAATTGGCTTGAAATTTTGTGCTGTTTATTTTTAAGCTTAAAAAAAGAATGCAACATATGAATCAAGTATTAATGTTAGGGATTAAGTTAGCGGCTTCTTTCATCTTAGAATCAATGATTTTAGCGTAGATTTCTGTGGTTTTTAATTCCTTATGTCCTAATCGTTTTGAAACGGTATAAATGTCCGCTCCGTTCTCTAAAAGCAACACTGCATTGGTATGTCTGGCACTATGAAAGGTTATGTGTTTTGTTAATCCGGCTCGCATACACCATCTTAATATTTCGGCATTAAAATGAGCTCCGTATTTCAAGCCTTTGAAAACACGATCTAAAGGATTTTCTCTTTCTCCTAAAAGTTTTCTCGCTTCTGCAGAAATATATAAATATTCTACCCCGTCGGTTTTTTCTTGTCTAAAATTTACCCGACTAATATCTCCCTCATCTCTAACTTCTTTCCAAACTAGGGTATTAATATCAGACCACCTCAGGCCAACCAAACAGGAAAAAATGAATGCCCTTTTCAAAACATCATACTTACAATAAGCTTTACTCATAGCTACTAACTCGCCATAAGTTAGATATTCTCTTTGACTTTCTGCTTGCTCAAATCCTTTTACTTTTTTGACAGGATTTGTAGTGAGGTAACCATCTTCAAAAGCTGATCGTATCGCCGCTTTGAATTTATTATAGTATGAATATTTTGAGTTTTGAGATAGGGGTAGATCACTCTTGGTTTTAGCATCTTTATCCAGGTAATTCCGATATGCTTTTACAAATTCTTCATCTACTTCATTAAAAGTTATATTTGGACTGCAGAATCGTTTTAAATGTAGAAAAGAAGCTGTCCAGTTTCCGTAATTCTTTGGCGAATCAATTCGTTCTTCAGCTTGATTACTATAATATTCTAAAAATAATGTTTTAGATTTTGTATTGTTTTTAATATCAAATTTACCTTGAAAGTATTCAGCTTTTCTGATAGATAGTATCTGTTCACCTAATATCTCAATTTCTTTGTTTTCTTTCTTTTCAGTAGCCGTTTTAGGGTCTTGATGTGGATATAGTTTTAAGTATTCAAAATTCCTCAAATGCACACGCTTCCCATCTGCATTAGCAGTAGATCCTTTGTAGTATTCAAGATATAAACTATACTTACCGTTTTGTAATTTTTTCTTCTTTAAACTGATTATCATAAGTTGTACATTTTTACACCTTATTTTTGATAAGGTGTACAAAGAGTGTAACAAATGTACAAACTAAAGATAATATTAGAAAGTAAAAATCAAGCTAAATCAATGGTAGTCAAGTAGAAGAAAGTATTAGAAACTTAAAGAAAGTGGATTTACTTCCCGATGCAGAAATTAGCAAAAATATTCCCCAGCAATTCATCATTGGAAACCTGACCTGTAATCAACCCAAACTGATATAATGCTTCACGGATATCAAGTGCAATTAAGTCACTCGAAAGATTCGTTTCAAGACCAAATTTTACTTTTTGTATTTCATCTAAAGCTTTTAGTAACGAATCATAATGTCTTGTATTGGTAACAATTGTTTCATTGTTTCTAAGAGCACCGGTATTGACAAAAGAAAGCAATTCATTCTTCAAATCTTCAACACCAATTTTCTCTTTTGCAGAAATTTTCAAAAGTTTCAGGTTTAAAGTTTCAAGTTTCTCATTAATCAATCTAAGCTCATTGTCATCTAACAAATCAACTTTATTTACAACAACTAATATCGGTTTTAAAGGATATTTATTTTTAACTTTTTCAATTTCCAGAATATAGTCAGAACCTGAAACCTGAAACTTGAAACCGTCAAACAAAAATATAACAACCTGCGCTTGTTCAATTTTTTCGAAAGTTTTCTTAATTCCGATGCTTTCAACAACATCCTTAGTTTCACGAATTCCTGCTGTATCAATAAATCTGAAACCAATTCCGCCAATTACCAACTCATCCTCAATGGTATCACGGGTTGTTCCCGCAATGTCTGAAACGATAGCGCGTTCTTCGTTTAATAAAGCATTTAACAAAGTTGATTTCCCTACGTTTGGTTCTCCCACAATAGCAACTGGAATTCCGTTTTTAATCACATTTCCAACAGCAAAAGAGTCTATTAAACGTTTTAAGACAAATTCAATCCTGTTTAATAATTCATGAAATTGAGTTCTGTCTGCAAATTCTACATCTTCTTCTGCAAAATCCAATTCCAGTTCTATCAAAGAAGCGAAGTTCAAAAGCTCTTCACGTAATTTGGCAATTTCATTACTAAAACCGCCACGCATTTGCTGCATGGCAATTTGATGCGAAGCTTCATTGTCAGACGAAATCAAATCAGCAACTGCTTCTGCTTGTGATAAGTCAAGTTTTCCGTTTAGAAAAGCCCTCAGCGTAAATTCACCGGCATCCGCCATTCTGCAGCCTTTTCGCAGTAATAATTGAATAATTTGCTGCTGAATATAAGTAGAGCCATGGCAGGAGATTTCGACAGTATTTTCGCCGGTATACGAATTTGGCCCTTTAAAAACAGAAACCAATACTTCGTCAAGTGTTTTTGAACCATCAACAATATGTCCTAAATGCAAAGTATGTGTTTTTTGCTTAGTTAAGTCTTTGTCTTTTATGGATTTAAAAACCGAATTTCCGATTGCAATTGCTTCAGAACCTGAAATTCGAATTATAGCAATCGCCCCGGCTCCGGACGGAGTAGCCAATGCAACTATAGAATCTTGATTTATCATGGTGCAAAGGTATAAAAAAAGCCATAAAGTTGTGTCTCCGAAGTCTCGTTCTGTATATGTTCTGTAATTGTCGGCAATTCATTTATTAAGAATTTATTAAATGTTAAAATACTGATAATTGTCAGAGTATTTTGTTTTTAGAATGACTAAATTTGAGAGAACAACTTCTAAATCCGAATCAAAATGAAAAAAATATTATTCCCCACCGATTTTTCTGAATCTGCAACAAATGCATTTGTACATGCTTTAGAATTTGCTAAAATTGTCAACGCCGAACTTATTTTACTGCATACTTTCGAGATTCCGGTTTATGACAGTCAGTTTTTTCCCGAGAACTATGCCGCGATTTACAGTTCTATTGAATTGGCAAAATTTGAAATGTTCAAAGATGAAATTCCAAAATTAAGAACCATCGCAGACGAGCGAAACTTAGGTGATATTGTAATAAAACATCGCCTGATGGATGGTGATTTGATTTATAATCTAAAAAATGCCGTAGAAGAAGATAAAGTAGATTTTGTTATTATGGGTACGTCAGGAGTCACAGACTGGACTAAATTCTTTCTTGGTTCAAATACAAATGCCGTAATTTCAGAAATTAAAGTTCCTGTTTTATGTATTCCTGCAGATGCAAAATATAAAAAAATAAAAACAATTGGATTTACAACCCGTTATCGTGAAAAAGATAAAGCAGAGCTAAGAAAAGTACTCAATATTGCTCGAAAAACAAATGCAAAAGTAAAAAGCTTATATGTAAAAACAACAAGTACAGATGTTGCGGATACAACTATCAAAGAATGGGAAAAAGAGTTTGCCAATGAAAATGTTGAGTTTCTCGTTCTGCCAAGTGACGAAGTAAAAGAAACAATTCTTGATTTTATATTGTATAAAGATATCGACGTGTTAACAACGATAACACACAAAAGATCTTTCTTTGAGAGTTTATTTGAGTCCAGCTTTACTAAAAAAATAGCCAAAGAAGTTTCGATTCCTGTTTTAGTAATGCATGAAACATAAAATCTGCTAAAGTTTGATAGTAAAATGCTAGGTGTAAAAGCTATATTTGTATTTCATTTAAATCTAAGAAATGGAAGCATATCAAAATAAAGTTAAGCATTACACTACAATTTTTCATAAAATCAACAAGAGATACAACAGCATTAGTATTCTGCGTCTTTTAAGTATTTTTCTTTGCCTGTTTTTATTGTTCTATTATATAAAAACCAATGAGATTCTTTATGCAGTTTTTGCTTTTCTGTCTTTTGTTGGTTTTCTTTTTTTAATGAGAATTCATTCACGCCTATCTTTTCAGAAAGAGCTTACAACAGCAATTCTGAAACTGAATCAAAACGAAATCACGTATTTAAAAAGAGAAAAAATACCTTTTGAAAACGGAATTGAATTCAATGATTTTCATCATCCGTATGCTTACGATTTAGATATTTTTGGAGAACATTCTTTATTTCAGAATACAAACAGAACCGCCACTTTTATCGGAAAAAAAACATTGGCAAATCAATTGTTAAACTTGTTGCCCAATGAAACAATTCTCGAAAATCAGGAAGCAATCAATGAGCTTAAATCTAAAATCGACTGGCGTCAGGATTTCCTTGCTCTTGCAATGATCAGCAACGATTCTAAAAATTCGTATGATTCGTTACTTTATTGGAATTCATTTAAAAATAATACCTTACCTAAAGTTTTAGTTGCGTTATCTGTTATTCTTCCAACGTTGTTTTTAGGATTTTTAGTAGCTTATTTTATTACTTCAAAAACTATTTTATTGTCTTACCTGACGTATATTTTTATTGCGAATCTAATTGTTTTAGGGCAGTCATTCAAAAGGATTCAATCTGAAATCGCCAAAGCGGACAACGTAGATAAAATCATTAAACAATACAGTTTATTAGTTCAGAAAATTGAAACGGAAACTTTTCAATCCAAAAAATTAATCGATTTACAGCAACAGTTAATTTTTAAAAATGCTACCGCCAGCAAACATTTAAAAGACTTGTCTGAATTGTTTTCGAGAATGGATACGATTAATAATCTTGTAACAGCAGTTGTATTTAATGGCTCGTTTTTATTTAATCTTCATGTTTTGAAATCGCTTTTAAAATGGAAAGACAATTATTCGACCGAATTGGAAAAATGGATTGCTATTATTGGTGAATTTGAAGCCTTAAATAGCCTTGCGAATCTGGCGTACAATAATCCTGATTTTGTTTTCCCGAAAATCAATTCAGAATATAAAATCGGATTTTCTGATTTAAGCCATCCTTTATTAAATCCGGCAACCAGAGTAGGGAACGATACTCATTTTTATCCAGAATCGTTTATGATCTTGACAGGATCTAATATGTCCGGAAAAAGTACTTTTTTACGAAGTTTGGGCATCAATATGGTCTTAGGAGGAGTAGGTTCAGTTGTTTGTGCTAAAGAAGCTAATATTCATCCACTTCCAGTTTTAGTTTCAATGCGATTGTCGGATTCTTTAGCAGATAGCGAATCTTACTTTTTTGCCGAAATCAAGCGTTTAAAACAAATTATGGATGCGTTGGAAGATCAGCCTGCTTTTGTTTTGTTAGATGAAATATTAAGAGGTACAAACTCTGATGACAAACGAAACGGAACTATCGAAGTCGTGAAAAAGGTCATTGCTAAAAATGCAATTGGAGCCATAGCAACGCATGATATCGAGGTTTGTTTAACAACAAATGAATATCCGGATACATTAACCAATCAATGTTTTGAAGTAGAAATTCAAAATAACGAGCTTCATTTCGACTACAAACTCCGAAGCGGAATCTGTAAAAACAAAAGCGCTACTTTCTTAATGCAGAAAATGGGAGTGATTTAGGAGTGTGGATTTTAGAGTAAAGAGTAAAGAGAATAGATAGATTTGACTTGGTTTGTCAATGTGAGCGAAGTCGAAGAACTAACAATTTTTTATCAGTTTGTCATCATGAGGAACGAGGGATCTCCACAAGTAGTGCTACAAAGTTTGGAGATCCTTCGTTCCTCAGAATGATAAGATCATTTATTTCAATACTTCTTTTATAGTATTCACAAAAGCTTCAACGGGCTGAGCGCCTGATACTGCATATTTTCGGTTAAAAACGAAAAAAGGAACACCTTGTACGCCAATTTCCTGCGCTTCGGTGATATCATTTTGAACATCTTTTAAAAATAACGCTTCATCTTTTAGAACTTGTAAAACCAGATCCTGATCTAAGCCAGCTTTTACAGCTAATTCTATTAAGGTTGGCCCATCATTTAAATCTCTTCCTTCAGTAAAATATGCCTTAAAGAAAATCTCTTCCATTGCATCGCTTAGTTTTTTAGTCTTAGCCAGTTGTATAATGCGATGTGCAGTTAATGAATTTGAGATAATAGCTTTGTCAAAATGATAGTCCAAACCAACACTTTTTGCGCGTTCTGTGACACCTTTGTGCATTTCTACAGACTGCTCGACAGAAATACCTTTTCTCTCAGCTAAAAACGTATAAACGTCTTTATCTGATTGTGGCGTGATCGTTGGGTCAAGTTGAAAACTTTTCCATTCAATTTCAAATTCACCATCCGGAAACTCAGCTAAAGCTGTTTCCAGTTGTCTTTTTCCGATATAACAAAACGGACACATGATGTCCGACCAAATTTCTATTTTCATAGTACAAAGTTATAAAAATTGTTTCAAGTTTTTATTTGTTTCAGGTTTCAGGTTTTCTTGCATTGTGTGGATTTTACCGCAAAGCACGCAAGAATCTTTTTATTGGGCTGAAAATAATCTCGCAAAGACGCAAGGACGCAAAGTTTATCTTGATAACGTCTGCATCTTATTTAGGCTAACCAAAGAATGAGAGTATGAGTTTAAAAAACTTTGCAACTCTGCGAGATTAAAAAAGTGTAACTTATAAATTAACTTTACAAAAATAGAAGTTCGCAAAGTTTTTTCACTCAAAACTTTGCGAACTTTGCGTTTGTAGACGTTAACGCTAGAAAAAACTTTGCGTGCTTTGCGGTAAAATCCACACAATCCACACAATTCAGGAAAAACCTGAAACCTGAAACTTGAAACAAAAAAAACTTTCCCACAATAAAAAACCGCAAATCTTAAAAAAAGAATTGCGGTTTCTAGGTATAAAAAATGGTTGGTTAATAGCGTTGTTATTTTTTTTTACAATGATATGTCTTTAATTTGAAACTAAAAAAGATCCCTGTAACAAAAAGAACTTTTGATGTTAACTATTTAACATCACGGGCATTACCAACATTGTAACAGTTTCACCTTCTTCTAAACCATCTACTGGTGTTAAAATTCCGGCTCTGTTAGGTAATGACATCTCTAACATAATCATATCTGATTGCAGGTTAGTCAGCATTTCTGTTAGAAAACGAGAGTTAAAACCAATCTGAAGATCGTCTCCCTGATAATCACATGTCAGTCTTTCTTCCGCTTTATTAGAGTAATCGATATCTTCAGCAGAAACATTCAATTCAGCTCCGGCAATTTTTAGACGAATTTGGTGTGTTGTTTTGTTAGAGAAAATCGCAACACGTTTAACAGAGCTTAAAAATAAAGAACGGTCAATCATTAATTTGTTTGGATTTTCTTTTGGAATTACCGCTTCATAATTAGGGTATTTTCCATCAATCAAACGACACATTAAGATATAGTTGTCAAATGAGAAAGTCGCATTTGAATCGTTGTATTCAATTTTTACTTCAGCATCAGAACTTCCTAAAATACTTTTCAAAATATTCAAAGGTTTCTTTGGCATAATAAAATCAGCCACCTGAGATGCTTTTACATCTGTACGGGCATATTTTACCAATTTGTGAGCGTCTGTAGCAACAAAAGTCAATCCTTCCGGTGAGAACTGGAAGAAAACTCCTGACATTACCGGACGTAAATCATCATTTCCGGCAGCAAAGATTGTTTTGCTTACTGCAGTTGCTAAAACATCAGCAGGAACAAGCGTTACAGAAGGATCTTCAAGACTTACAGATTTAGGAAATTCTTCACCTGCAGCATATGCTAAAGCATATTTTCCTGAGTTTGAACTGATCTCAACCGTATTGTTTTCTTCAACTGTAAAAGTTAAAGGCTGTTCCGGGAACGTTTTTAAAATTTCAAGCAAAAGTTTTGCAGGTACAGCAACACTTCCTTTACTTGTAGAATCGATTGATAATGTAGCAGACATCGTAGTTTCAAGATCCGAAGCCGAAACTGTCAACTCATTATTGTCTAGTTCAAATAAAAAGTTATCTAAAATAGGCAACGTATTGTTACTGTTGATTACACTACCTAAAACTTGTAATTGTTTTAATAAGTACGAACTCGATACTATAAATTTCATCTCTTTTGTTTTATTTTTTTGCTCTTTCACTTAGTTTTTCTGCAACTAAGATAGGTTTTACAAATATATCGTAAACAATCTTAGTTTCGCAATTTTTTTATTAACATCTATTTGCTGTATTTTCTTTTACGAATGTAAGTAAATGCTAATCCAAAAACCAATAAAATTAGAATTGGAAGTCCGATAGTTATGAATTGTGTCAGGCTATAATTTTCGTAAACTTTGTTCTTGTCTAATAAAGGTAAATTGACATCTTTACTTCTAATGTTAATAAGTCCGGTATCATCCAGTAAATAATTAACGCAATTCATCATAAAATCTTTGTTGTCATATAAGTTTCCGGTGCGCTGATCATAACCCAATTCAACCGGCATCATATTTTTATCCAGCTGATTCCTTGCCAGGTCTCCATCAGCAATGACAATCATCTTGTTTGGTTTTCCTTTTACTAAAAATGAATTTTCTTTAAAAGGCAAAACACGATTCTCAAAAGCAGAATGAAAAGAACCCTCCAATAAAACAGAAAGCGGGATGTTTCCTTTGTTGAGATAATCCTGAGGAGAAGTTTCTTCTGTAACGCTGTTTAAGGTAATTTCTGTAGGAGTTCCAATTGCTTTCGAATATTGAGACGATTGCAATAAAACTGTTTTTTTAATTCCGTTCTTTAAAGTATCAATCGAACTTGCGAAATCAAATTTGATTTCGCCTAAGTTTTTTACAATCGGATTACTGCTGGTTGGCACTACAACCGGAGCAAACTTCCAGATAAATTCCTGATATTGTGTTGCACTTCCTTGTTCGCCTGTCGCCAATTTCAACTTGCTTCCTCGTTCATCTTTTACCAGATCAGGATTAATTCTGAATCCGTATTTAAAGAACATATCGTTTAAATTCAAATCTCTTGGATACGCAAGAGTTGTGCCTGACTGGTTATACAAACTGTCCATGTCAGCTGCAACCTGATCGATCAGCCATAATGTTTTACCGCCATTCATGATAAACTGATCTAAAACCTGTTTTTCCTCATCAGAGAAAGATTCAGTTGGTTTTGAAATAATCGCTAAATCATATTTTTTTAAGGTGTCTAAAGTTCCGCTTGGGTTCTTCGCTACAGAATCTAACGTGAAAGGACCTATATAATAGCTCTCACGAATTTGCATCAGCATTTTTGCTATATGAGCTTCTTTTAGTTCTCCATTTCCTTTGATGATCGCAACCTTTTTTTGCCTGTCTTTGCTGATTTTGTTAATCGCATCGGCAATCGAATATTCTAAATGCTGAATTGATCCAATTACTTTTTGAGTGGTCGAAGTTCCCATTATGTTCTTCAATAAAGGAATATTGACTTCTTTATTGTTGTAAACCGCAATCGCCCAGGGAAAAACCATTGCCTGAGATTGTTTTCCTTTGTCATCAACAGTGATATTGATTGGCGTAAGACCTTTTTGATATAACGATTTTATAACATCCATACTTTCGTCTTCGTTTTCCATTGGGTTAACGAATTCGAAAACGATATTACTGTTATAGGCCTGGAATTCTTCGAGTAATTGTCTGGTTTCCTGTTGTAAACGTTTGAAATCTGCTGGTAAATCACCCTGCATATAGATCTTAATCGATAACGGATTTTTAACCTGTTTTACAATTTGCAGAGAGGTTTCGGATAAAGTGTATCGTTTGTCTTTGGTTAAATCGAATCGGTGAAAAAATAAACTTCCTAATACATTTAAAACGATTAAAACAAAAAGAGTAATGGCTAATGTTTTGATATTTTGCTGAGTAGATGCTTTCATTACGCTTTAAAAGATTTTAATTGATAAACAGTAAAAGACAGAAACAACACTGTTATGCTCAGAAAGTAAATAACATCACGAGTATCGATAACGCCCCGACTCATACTTTTAAAATGGTCCTGCATACCCAGCGCCGAAATAATAGTTGACGATCCCGGAATCAGTGAAGACAAACCTTCAAACCCGAAATAAAAGATAAAACACAGAAAAACGGATATGATAAAAGCTACAATCTGATTTTCTGAAAGGGTAGAAGTAAAGATGCCGATCGCAGAATAAGCTGCAATCAAAAACAATAATCCGAAATAAGAGCCAATTGTGCTTCCCATGTCAATATTTCCTTCAGGAGAACCCAAATCTGAAATTACTTTTACATATATAAAGGTTGGGATAATTGCCAGAATAATTAATAGGAACGAACCTAAAAATTTTCCGTTTACAATTTGCCAGATCGATAATGGTTTCGTCAAAAGCAATTCTAATGTTCCTTGTTTTTTTTCGTCAGAAAAACTTCTCATGGTAACGGCCGGAATAAGGAAAATTAAAATCCAGGGCGCTAAAGTGAAAAACGGAGTCAAATCAGCGTAACCCGTGTTCAGTATATTGTAATCTCCTTGAAAAACCCATAAAAATAGTCCGTTGCTAATTAAGAAAATAGCGATGACCAAATAGCCAATAGGAGAGCCAAAAAAGGATTTTATTTCTCGTAAAATGATTGATTTCATGTAACTTATTTTTGTTTCAAGTTTTTTTTGTTTCAGGTTTCAAGTTGCTTTACTTTGCGAACTTTGTGTTCAAACCCTATTAAATATAATATTAGCGTTCTTTGCGGTTAAATTATTCCAATTTTCAGATTCAGTAATAACTTGAAACCTAAAACTTGAAACAAATAAACTAATTTAAAGTAACGAGCTTATCCACACTCCACGCTTCCGGTTTTGCATTGAACAATTTTTTTGTAAAACTCCAAACAGAATTAAAAAACTCAGAATTTCTATAATTCTCTAAATGTTCTTCTGTTTCCCAGTAGCTATAGGTGAAAAAGATGCATTTGTCATTTTTATCCTGATACAATTCTAAAAAACGATTTCCCTCAGCATTTCGTATTTTGTCTTTCACACTTTCGAAATTTTCCAGAAAATCCGGGATTTTTTCTTCGTGAAAACTCATTTTTACTATTCGGACAAACATATTATAATTTTAGATTTCTGAATTTATATTTTAGATTTTTTTTTTGGAATCTTAAATTATTTCAGGTGCGCAAAAATACCAATTTTGATTGTTCTTTTTGTGAAAATTTAAAATATTATAAAAGTAAAGTTTTACTGCAATATTGTCATCTCGACAGAGGAGAGGTCATAAAAGAAACTCCGCAAAGAAAACCTCCAGTCTTTGTCGATTATAAGCGTGATCTTTCCTTCGTTGAGATAATAAAATCTGTCTAAATCCGTAAAATCTGCGTGCCATTTCAATCTAAAATCAGCAATCTAAAATCAGCAATTTGAAATTTAATTGAATTTAATAGTAATCACATCGCGATAATTCAATCCAAGTAAGCTGTTAGCAGAACCTACTTTAGAAGGATTACTTCTGAAAATGGCAATTTCAAGGAAACCGGCTTCATTAAAAATTGCCAGCTTTTCTCCCTCATACGTTTTTATAGGGTATTTGTCAGAACTGGCAATTGCAGAATAATTGGGTAGAATGGTTTTGATACTTCTTGGCTTCATCACAATTTCATAAGGGCGTCCTTTTGCAATTTCTGCAAATTGTCTCTTAGAGATATTGGTAATGACATTGCCAAAATGATCAATGTAGATCACGTATCCTTTTATTGAATTCCCGTCATTTGCAACGACAGGCTGCAGTTCTGTAATTTGCTTTATTTCCTGAATTTCTTTTCCAATCACATTCAGTAAGCCGCCTTTAGAGATATGGCAGGCAACCTTTACAAAAATATCCAAATCACTAAATTCACTCGGAAAGCGATCGTGTATATTGATAGCAACAATTTTTTGCGGAACTATTTTCTGTGTTAGCATACTCAGGATGCCATTGTCAGCACATATAAAGTAATGATCGTTCCATTGCATGGCAATATGCTGATTTTCTTTATTGCGCTCAATATCTACACCAATAAGATGCACGGTTCCTTTTGGAAAACTTAAATAAGAGGCTCCAATAATATAACTCGCTTCGGCAGTGTTAAATGGATCAACATCATGCGAAATGTCAACAATTACAGCATCTGAAATCTCAGACAGAATTTTACCCTTTAGTGAACCAACAAAGTGGTCTTTTAAGCCGTAATCGGTAGTAAGGGTAATTATTGACATAATTTTGTTTATAACTATTGGTAGTATTTAAATCTAATTTTCATTAAATTTGAGAAATGCAAAGCTAATAATAGTAAATGCAAATTGAAAGAAACAAAAGACAAATTGCGATAAAATTATAGTAAACATATATAGTAGTCTCAGTTTTCAGTTTCCGTTTTCAGTCTTTCAATAAAAACTTGATTTTAATTAGAATTTTAAGTAATTTTTCAAGAATATTTAAAAACTGAAACCGTGACCGGAAAGTGTGATTAAAAAAAAATACCCGACAACCACAGATTTATAAAAACTGATTTATTTTTAATTTAAAACTATCTCATTTGAACGAAAGAATTATCGAGCTCATAGACATCGCTCCAAAAGACTTTTGGGGCGCTCAAGACACTCATCTTGAAATAATTAAAAAGTATTACCCAAAGCTTAAAATCGTAGCGAGAGGTACCACTTTGAAAGCATTTGGCGAAAAAGAAGTTTTAGATGAATTCGAAAAAAGATTTCAGAGGCTTATGCTTCATTTTACCCGATACAACAACATCGATGACAATGTAATTGAACGTGTAATAATGAGTGATGGTCAGGATGAAAGAAAATCATTAGACCATGACAAAATATTAGTTCATGGAGTTGGAGGTAAAATCATTAAAGCCATGACGCCCAACCAGCAGCTATTGGTAGATACAATCAAGAAAAATGATATGGTATTTGCTGTAGGTCCTGCCGGAACCGGAAAAACGTATACTGGTGTTGCAATGGCGGTAAAAGCACTTAAAGACAAAGAAGTTAAAAGGATCATACTTACACGACCAGCGGTAGAAGCAGGAGAAAATCTTGGTTTTTTACCCGGCGATATGAAAGAAAAACTGGATCCCTACATGCAGCCTCTTTATGATGCTTTACGCGATATGCTGCCAAATGAAAAGCTCGAAGATTACATTTTGAAAGGAATTATACAAATTGCACCATTGGCATTTATGCGTGGCCGCACACTTGATAACGCCTTTGTAATTCTGGATGAAGCGCAGAACACAACGCACTCGCAAATGAAAATGTTTTTGACCCGTATGGGGAAAAATGCCAAATTCATGATTACGGGTGATCCCGGGCAAGTCGATTTACCGCGAAGAACTATTTCTGGTCTGAAAGAAGCAATTCTGGTTCTGAAAGACGTTGACGGAATTGGAATCATTTATCTTGATGATAAAGATATTGTACGTCACAGATTAGTCAAAAAGGTGATTGATGCTTATAAACAAATAGAAAATCACGATTAATTTTTTATAAAATGTCAAATGTAAATCGTGAAATGTGTTTTGACATTTATTAATATTCGTTTTCTGCATCATCTTTTATAGAATGTGGAAAACGAATATTTTTTTGATAAATATTATAAATTAAGAAATTCTAAGAATGGGTAAAATGGAATCGGTAACAATTCTTGTAATTGGATTATTATTTTTTGCATTTAATTTAAAGGCTCAAAATAAGAGCAATAAGAGAAAGGACTTATCAAATGACAAATCAAAATTATCAGGCAAAGAAATTGTAGTAGAATTATCAAAGCTTAATTTTTTTAATTTGACAGATAAATTAGATTTGAAAACAACGAAAGCTGAATTTGAAAAGTCATACAATGAATTGAGTTTTTTTGAAGGTATAATGAAGGATGATTTAATTTTTACGGATAATAGGTTTTATTTTATTGATTCTGAAGCTTTATTTGAAGGAGGAGGATTGATTCATTATTTAGAAACAGTAAAAGTCTCATTTGATAAACTTAATCTGAAACTTGTTTTTTCTGATGAATATAATGATCAAACTGAAAAACATTGGAAACATACAGTTAGGTTGAATGGAAAAGAATATATAGCATACGATAATGATTTCGGGAATAATGACTGGGGAATTTCATATATAAACTTTATTGAAATGCTAAATGGTGAGCTTAAATTACAACAAAGTGCAGAACAATTTTATCCAATTACTTCAGGAAATGATGGGAAAATGGTTTTATTAACTAATCAACAATTTGAGTTTGTTAAAGCGAATTACCCTAATGATAATGAACATCCAAAAAAGATTTCTGACTGGAAAAATGCTTATGGTTTTTAAATCTCTGACAAATGAAACAATTAGATGATTTCTACATACAACAAGAAGAACCTGTAAAAGGTGTGTTTCTTGCATTAAGAGAAATTATTCTAAGACAAGATAAAGACATTACAAATGTTCTGAAATATGGAATGCCTTTCTTTTGTTACAAAGGAAAAATGTTCTGTTATTTATGGAAACACAAGAAATTGAATCAACCTTATATTGCAATCGTAGAAGGAAAATATTTTGACGAAACTTTTTTGATTCAGGAAAATCGTGCGAGAATGAAAATTATGCTGATTGATCCGGACAAAGATTTGCTGTTGGAAAGAATTGAAATAATCGTGCAAAAAGCAGTAAATTTATATAAATCCGGCACCATTAAAATTTAAAAATAAAAAAGACAGTATTTAATTAAATAGTTAAATAAATAATAAACTTGCCCTAATTTAAGCTTTTAGGCCTCGTTATCTTTGTTCTTCTAAGGGTAAAGCCGTAAATTTGCCTATCATAAATATTTGATCTTTAATATGACAAAACTTAAAAATATAAAAGTTGTAGTAAGTGACCTTGACGGAACTTTACTCAACCCACAACACAGAATTTCAGAGTACACCAAATCAATTTTTCAGGAACTTCACAATCAAAATTACCTTATTGTTGTTGCCACAGGACGTCATCATCTCGATGCAATGGCAATTATCGAAACGCTTGAAGTACCGGTTTATCTGGTAAGTTCAAACGGTGCGAGAATTCACTCACCTGAAAAAGAAGAGCTTTTTGCTTTCAACCTGAATAGTGATGTGGTAAAAGCAGCATTAAACGTCGAAATTGACCCTGAAATTACAGTAGTATTGTTCAAAGAAAATGTTTGGCAAACCAATAAATGGAGCGAAAAATTAAACGCTTTTCAGGCAGACTTAAAATACCATCCGGAATTGGTGGATTATAAAACGCTGGAAGATTTTGGAGCTATAAAAATATTCTTTTCATGCGATAACCATGAAAAATTAGTAGAATTGAAAGATGCTATTTTAGCCAGTTCATCAGAACATTTGCACCATGCTTTTAGTTTACCAACCTGCTTAGAATTTATGGATAAATCTATCGATAAAGCAGTTGCAATTGAGATTGTACTCGAGAAATTAGGTTTTACACTGGATCAGGCCGCTGCTTTTGGTGACGGTTTCAATGATGTTCAAATGTTATCTGCAGCAGGAAAAGGACTGATTATGGGAAATGCACCGGTTTCATTAAAGGAAACTTTACCAAATTTAGAAGTAATCAAAACCAATGCTGAAGATGGAGTAGCCCATTACATCGCTTCAAAAATATTGAATAAGGAATTTGCCGCAAGCGAATTATAAAACTAAAGATAATTTTAAAACTGTAAGAGTTTGAAATTTTAGACTTTTGATAAAATATACATCCCTGAAGATAATTCTTTAGGGATTTTTTTTGCTAAATCAATAATACGCAAAGAATTCCGCAAGCTAATAGCAAAAATATTTTTTTAATAATTTTCAAAGTGTATTTTTGTTTTCTCATAAAACCGAATACCATGAAAAAACACATTTTTATGCTTGCCTTTTTTGTTGTTTCCATAACCGGAAGCAGTCAAACTTTGAAACTAGAAGAAATAATGAAAGGCGAATCTTTTATTGGAAACCAACCAACAAACGGGCGATGGTCTCTCGATGGTAAAAAAGTGTATTTTGAATGGAATCCCACAGATGATTTAGGCGCAAGTACTTATTTCTGGCAAAAAGGAGCCGCAAAACCTCTTTTGGCAGAACCAAAAGAAGCTGCTTTCTCTAAACTTGATTTTAAAAGAAAACCAACTTCAGATATTGTTTATTATACTGACAATGGGAGTTTGTATTCTTATACAATTACGACAAAAACAGTTAAGAAAATCATGCAGCAAAGCAGTCCAATTTCAAATCTTGAATTGGGCGCTGCAAACGGAGTATTGTTTTTTGAGCAAAATGATAATATCTTCAAATACAATGCAAAAGAAGGAACAGTACTTCAGATAACCAACTTAGTAAAAGGCACTAAGAAAGAAAAAGCATCAGATAAAGATTCTTTTCTAAAGACACAACAAAAAGAATTATTTCAGTTTATCAGAGATAAGGAAGCGAAGAAACAATGGAATGTAGCGAAAAATAAAGCAACTAAATCTGATTTTTCTAAGGAATATTTTTACGGAAAAGACAATTTATTCAACCTAAAGGCAAATCCAAATGGGAATTATGTGACTTTTAGTTTAGTGGAGGAATCAGATGTTAAAAAGGAAAAAATGGAAGTTTTTATAACAGATGATGGTTATAATCAAACTCCGGATACCAAAGAGAAAGTTTCTACAGCAAATTTGGTTAAAACTAAATTCGGAATTTATGCTGTTGCCAAAGACACCGTTTATTACGTCAATTTTTCGACTTTAAGTCATATTCAGGATGTTCCTAAGTATTATGAATCTTATGATAATTTAAAAAATAAAACCAAAGAAGATAAGTTAATTATGATTCAGGCTCCGGTTTATAACGAAGACGGATCTATTGGAATTGTCGAAATCAGAAGTCAGGACAATAAAGACAGATGGTTGGTAAGTTTAAATCCGGAAAACGGGACATTCAAAGAAATAGAGCATCAGCATGACGATGCGTGGATTGCCGGCCCTGGAATTCCGTCGTATTCTTTTGATTCAGGAACATTAGGCTTTTTAGCAGACAATGAAACCATTTATTTCCAGTCTGAGGCTACAGGATATTCACATTTATATACTTATAATGTAAAATCCGGTAAGAAAACGCAATTAACAAGCGGAAATTGGGAAGTTCGTGATGTTACTTTGTCTAAAGACAAAAAAGCATTTTACCTAACAACAAATACAACGCATCCCGGAAACAGAAACTTTTATAAATTGGCTTCAACTGGAGGCAGTCTGGAACCTATTTTAACAAAAGACGGTGCACATGAAGTAGTTGTTTCTCCCGACGAAAAATCACTTTTAGTACGTTATTCCTATAAAAATATTCCCTGGGATTTTTATGTTGCCGACAATAAAAAGAATACAACGTTACAACAAATTTCCTCTTCAGTTTCTGAAGATTTCAAAAACTACAAATGGAGAGAGCCGGAAGTAATAACATTTAAAGCACAAGACGGAACTCCTGTAAACGCAAGATTGTATACTCCTAAGACAGAAAACGCAAATAAGGCAGCAGTTATATTTGTTCATGGTGCCGGTTATTTGCAAAATGCGCACAACTATTGGAGTAATTACCACAGAGAATATATGTTTCACAATCTTTTAACTGATTTAGGTTATACGGTTTTAGACATAGATTACAGAGGAAGTGATGGTTACGGA
The DNA here is from genome assembly GCA_900129595.1 of Flavobacterium frigidimaris. GTDB lineage: Bacteria > Bacteroidota > Bacteroidia > Flavobacteriales > Flavobacteriaceae > Flavobacterium > Flavobacterium frigidimaris. The sequence continues at coordinate 294,101 of FQWG01000005.1, forward strand.
CGTGATTTCAGAACCGGAATTTACCGTTTTATGGGAGGAAAAGATTTATCAGATCATCTTGATGGTAAAAAAGTACTAGTAGAAAAATACGGAATCGATGCCAATAGAGTAGGGATTTACGGTGGTTCTTATGGAGGTTTTATTACTTTGATGGGAATGCTGACAACTCCTGGCGAATTCGCTTCCGGTGCTGCTTTACGTTCTGTTACAGATTGGGCGCATTATAATCATGGATATACAGGAAATATTCTAAATTTCCCTGAGACCGATCCGGAAGCATACAAAAAAAGTTCCCCTATCTATTATGCAGATAATTTAAAAGGAAATTTAGTAATGTTACATGGTATGGTGGATGACAATGTAGAGTATAAAGATATTGTACGCTTGTCACAACGTTTTATTGAATTGCAGAAAAAGGACTGGACACTGGCTTCTTTCCCTGTAGAATCGCATGGATTTAAAGAAACCTATTCGTGGATTGACGAATACAGCCGAATTTTGAATTTGTTTAATTCGACACTTCTTAAAAAATAGTTTAGGTTCACAGTTTTTAGTCTCAGTTTTGCAGGCTGAAAACTGTGATTTTATATCAGGAGTTATAAAAAAGAATCTGAATAGATTCTTTTTTTGTTTTAATTAGTTTTAAATTTGCATTCATAAAAAACAACACAACTAAGGATAATGAGCAATACAATTACAACAACAAATTTTAATTTTCCAGATCAGAAATCAGTTTACCGTGGAAAAGTTAGAGAAGTTTACAATATAAATGATGAGCTTTTGGTAATGGTAGCAACCGACAGACTTTCGGCTTTTGATGTGGTTTTACCAAAAGGTATTCCGTACAAAGGGCAAATTCTGAATCAGATTGCAACACGATTTATGGAATTAACAGAAGATATTGTACCAAACTGGTTGATTGCAACTCCGGATCCAAATGTTGCTGTTGGACACTTATGCGAGCCATTTAAAGTAGAAATGGTTATTCGTGGATACCTTTCAGGACATGCGGCTCGTGAATATGCTGCAGGAAGAAGACAAATTTGTGGTGTAACAATGGCAGAAGGCCTAAAGGAAAATGATAAATTTCCGGAACCAATTATTACTCCAACTACAAAAGCAGATAATGGTTCTCACGACGAAGATATTTCTCGTGAAGACATTTTGGCTAAAGGAATTGTAACAGAAGAGGATTATATCGTTTTAGAAAAATATACTCGTGACTTATTTCAGAGAGGAACTGAAATTGCTGCTGAACGCGGATTGATTTTAGTAGATACAAAATACGAATTCGGAAAAACTAAAGAGGGTGTTATTGTTTTAATTGATGAAATTCATACACCGGATTCTTCTCGTTATTTCTATGCTGACGGATATCAGGAAAGACAAAATAAAGGAGAGGAGCAAAAACAATTATCGAAAGAGTTTGTACGCCGCTGGCTGATCGAAAATGGTTTTCAGGGACAAGACGGACAACAAATTCCGGATATGACAGATGAATATATTGCATCAGTTTCTGAAAGATATATTGAATTATACGAGAATATCTTAGGAGAAAAATTCGTAAAAGCTGATATTGCCAATATAGATCAACGTATTGATAAAAACGTATTAGAATACCTTAGTACTAAAGAGTAATTTTCGGGTTTAAACTAACTCTTTAAACCATGAACAGCACTAGAAATAAAAAAAATGCCTTGTTATTCATATCGATGATAGCAGGGCATTTTCTTTTTGCGCAAATTGATAAAAAAGCAACAAAAGAAACCAAAGCATTGTATGAAAATCTAAAAGCGATTTCGAAAAAACATATTCTCTTTGGGCATCAACATGCTCTCGAATATGGACATGGATGGTCAAATGAGCCCAATAGATCGGATGTGAAATCTGTTACAGGTTCACATCCTGCAGTAATAGGAGTTGACTTTAGTGGATTTTCTGGACGCTCTAAGGAAGAAATTGAAAAGACCACAGCAATTTTAAAAAAGAATGTTATTGCCACTTATGAGCGAGGCGGAATAACAACTGTCTCCTGGCATCTTATAAACCCCGCTTCTGAAGATAGTTTCTATTGGAAAGACTCAACTTCAATAGCCGCGATGTCTCTAATTAAAAAAGGCGGATCACATCATGAAAAATACAAAGAAATCCTAAAAACGATTGCTGATTTTGCACATTCGGTAAAAGCTAAAAACGGAACTCTGGCACCAATGATTTTCAGGCCTTATCATGAATTTGACGGAGATTGGTTCTGGTGGGGAAAGAAATTTACTTCACGTGAAGATTTTATTGCAGTCTGGCAATTTACGGTTTCATATTTAAAGGATACTTTGGGTGTACATAATTTTATTTATGCATTTTCTCCGGATGTTACATTCAATTCGGAGGATGATTATCTGGAACGTTATCCGGGCGATGATTTTGTAGATATGTTGGGAATGGATGATTACGGAGATTTTGGACGTGACGGAAAATATGATATTTCCAGTGCTGTCAAAAAACTCAAAATAGTGTCTGATCTTGCCATTAAAAAGAATAAACTTGCCGCTTTGACCGAAACAGGTTTAGAATCGATTCCCAATGAAACTTGGTGGACAGAAATTTTATTGAAGGTTTTAAAGACAGAGAATATTGAACTGGCTTATGTTCTAGTCTGGAGAAATGATAGTAAAAGTCCAACTCATTTTTACGCTCCATTTCCAGGTCAAATTAGTGTTCCGGATTTTATAAAGTTCTATAACGATCCTTTTACGCTGTTTGAAAATGACTTAAAAGGTATATATACCAGAAAAATGAGTTTGAAATAATTTTTTTTATAAGTAAAGACAAGTGCAACAATGAGTTAACCGGGTTGCACTTTTTTATTTGCGATTATTTTGCATTTATATGCAACCTATTGAATCATTTAGTCGTCTATTACAGTAAGTAGGAATTTCAAAGAAAGCATCACAGATTGATTAATTCTTATTTAAATCATCAATCATTTAATCATCAATCAACATGAAAAAATCAGTAATTATTTTGAGTATGGCCTTAGCTATGGCTACAAATGTATCGAAAGCTTCTAATTTTAAAGTACCGGTAAAAGATCAGGTCAACTTTCCTGCGTATGCAGCATCACCTTTGCACTACGCCGTGTGTGACGGAGATATCGAAAGTGTAAAAAAGTTTATTAAATATGGAGTCGATGTAAATAAACTGTCTAATGATATGTCGCCTTTAATGCTTGCGGCACGTTTTAATAAATTTGAAATCATTAAAGTTTTGCTGGTAAACGGAGCCAAGCCCGATATCGAGAACGAAAAAGGTTTTAAAGCATTAAAGTACGCAGAATATGCAAAAGCAAATGAGTCTATTGCGATTTTAAAAAATCTGAAATAATTTATAACAAAAAAGCATCATTACCATTAATGATGCTTTTTTGTTTTTGCTACATGCATTAATTACTATTCTAATTTGGTTTTTAAATTCTCGAGACCTTTCTGCAAATCGTTTCCGATCATTTGGTCCATTTTCATCATAGGCATCATAATATTCATAGGATAGGGAATAACACCGTTAATTCCCCATTTTACTTTAGTTTGATTTCCCGCAACAGTTTCTGTCGACATAAATCCCACAGCAGTATCCTCCATAGGTTTCTTGAAACGCAGTGCAAAATCAATGCGTTTTCCTTCTGTTATTTTAGTAATTTCCTGTTCGCCTACACCAACTTCTTTTACATCACTTTCCCAGGCTGATTTTGAACCTACGGATCCATCTGTTCCGGTATAAGTAGTTTTTATTTTGGGGTCAATGTTTGCCCAAACGCTAAATTCATTTTGATTTTTTAAAGATTTTACATAATTAAAAACGCTGTTAACGGGTTTATTGATGGTAATTTCTCTTTCGACAGCATAGTTTTTCGGCATAAAGTACGCAGCGGTTAATACGATAGCTATAATCAGAATCAGGATTATCAGAATTTTTTTGATGATTCCCATAATTTGTGGTTTTTAGGTTATTAATTGGTTTTTGTTTAATGTGTAATTTTTATAACTCATTCATTTAAAGTGGCTTTAATTTATAGTAAAGTTAAAAAACTAATGCTCTGAATTTATAACATCTCATTTTTTTTGATGATTTTATCTGTTAATTTTCATTTTTACTGTAACATTTTCGATAGAGTTGCGTCTATTACTATAGAAGCTTTCAATTTAGATAACATGAATTTTAAGTTTCATCGACATTTATTAATTGAATGTTAAGAATTAGTTAAAACAAGGTACTTTGTTATGCATAATACCAAAAATAGAATTACATTTACATAGAATTTAAAAATCATCATTAATCAATCAACAATCAATCATCATGAAAAAATCAGTAATTTATTTAGGAGTAGCTCTGGTAGCATTTGCAAATGTTTCAATGGCTTCAAATCAAACATCATTTGTTCAGCCACAAATGGAAATTGTAAACAGTTTTTCAACTCCGCTAAATGTAGCAGTGGGTAAAGGAGATCTTGAATTTGTTAAAAAACTTATCGAATACGGAGCAAATGTAAACGAGATATCAGAAGATTTATCTCCTTTAATGATCGCTGCACGTTACAACAAAGTAGATATTTTAAGAGTTTTATTAGCAAATGGAGCAAATGCATCCGCTAGAAATGAAAAAGGATTTACAGCTTTGAAATATGCACAATTATCAAATGCCACAGAAGCTGTTGCCATTTTGAAAGATTTAAAATAAACGTTTAAATCGAGTTTTGAGTTAGTATAATGAAACGACCTTCCTTGAGCAGAGGGTCGTTTTTCTTTTTTACTAGAATTAGTATATTATATTTTGGATATTTTACCGCTTGATAGAGAATAAATTAAAAAAAGCACCATTATAATAATGATGCTTTTTTCGTTAAAACCTAATCAAATTAATTTAACCAATTAATCTATCTTCAATATCTTTATTCAATCGGAACATCTTTTTTTCTGTTAAATACCCAGAATATAATTGGGAAAACCAATAGAGTTAAAATCGTAGCGGTAATCAGCCCTCCAATAATAACGATTGCCAGTGGTTTTTGTGACTCAGATCCAATACCTGTAGAAATTGCTGCAGGCATTAAACCAATAGAAGCCATGAGCGCTGTCATAACTACTGCTCTTGTTCTTGCTTTTACGCCTCTAAATATTGATTCTTCGAGTGTGAATTTCGCTTTTAAATTATGATGGAATTCGGATATCAAAATAACACCGTTTTGGATACAAATTCCAAGTAAAGCGATAAAACCAACACCAGCCGAAATTCCAAAATTCATTCCGGTAAGATGTAAAGCAATAATTCCCCCGATAATTGCAAAAGGAACATTTGCTAAAACAAGCAATGAATCTTTAATATTTCCAAACAATACAAAAAGCAAAACAAATATCCCTATTAAACTGATTGGTACAACTTGTGCCAGGCGTGCACTGGCACGAACCTGATTTTCAAATTCACCAGTCCAGCCTACAGTATATCCCGTTGGAAGTTTCATTTTAGCCACTTTAGCCTGTGCTTCTGCAATGGTGCTTCCTAGATCACGATCACGAACAGAGAATTTTACCCCAATAAAACGTTTGGTATTATCCCTGTAAATAAAAGCAGGACCAGTAATCGTTTTTAAATCTGAGATTTCTTTTAACGGAATTTTAATCCCGCTGATAGTCGGAACTTTAAGTTCGGCAATATCATTTTCATCTTTACGGTATTCTTTAGAAAAACGAACCCTCACATCAAATTTTTTGTCGTCTTCATATTTCTCAGTTGCCGTTTTTCCTCCAAAAGCAAGTTCTAAAACAGCCTGCGCATCACTTAATGTTACTCCGTAAGCCGCCATTTTGTCTCTGTCTAAAACAACACTAATTTCCGGCTGTCCCACATTTCTAAGGATTCCGGCATCTTTTATACCGGGAATATGCTTGATCTGGGCTAAAACTTCATTAGAAAGTTCATCTAATTTATCGAGATCATCCCCATAAATTTTAACTGCATTTGAAGCTTTAAAACCTGCGACAGATTCAGCTACATTATCAATAACAGGCTGCGAATAATTATAGGTAATTCCCTGATGAACTTTTAGTTTTTCATCCATTTCGTTAATTAGGTCGTCCATGCTTATTTTTCGTTTCCATTCTGATTTAGGCTTCAAGTCAACCTGAAGCTGTATAAATCCAAACCCATTCGGATCCGTTCCGTCATTACTTCTTCCGGTTTGCGATAAAACATTTTTTACCTCAGGAAAACTTTCCAGATCTTTCCGAATGATTGCAGCTGTTTTTACGCTTTCAGGTAATGATGTACTCATTGGCAGCTCGGCTGTTACCCATAAAGCACCTTCATTTAATTGTGGTAAAAACTCCGTCCCCAAAAATGTAGCAGAAAAGAATACCGCCACTAAAAGAGCGATTGACCCAATAAGGCTTTGTACCTTATGTTTAAATGTCCATGCAAAACTTTTGCCTACAATACGATCCCAGAAATTAACAAACGGATTGTGTTTTTCTTTTACATTTTTATTCAAAAGAATGTGTGATAAAACAGGAACCAGTGTTAAAGTAAAAAGCAAAGCCCCCATTAAGGCAAAACCTAAAGTGTAGGCTAGGGGAGAGAACATTTTTCCTTCTACTTTCTGGAATGAAAATATAGGTAATAAAGCAGTAATAATGATTAATTTAGAAAAGAAGATGGCTTTACCCATTTCAGCTCCCGTTCTTTTGATCAGACTACCTTTGGCAATTTTATTAAAAGCCGTCATTCCTAACTGATGTGCCCTACGGTCTAACACCACAAATAGTCCTTCGACCATCACAACTGCACCATCGATAATAATTCCGAAATCGACCGCACCTAAACTTAATAAGTTGGCACTCATTCCCATCATCTTCAGACACAAAAAGGCAAATAATAAGGATAGCGGAATAACAATCGAAACGGTAAAAGTAGTCCTCCAGTCCGCCATAAAAAGAAATACGACGCAGGTAACCAGAATAATCCCTTCGAACAAATTGTGCATTACCGTTTCTGTTGTGAAATTCATCAAATTATCACGATCATAAAAAGTCACTAATTTGATGTCTTTTGGAAGAACATTATCATTCAGATCCTTTATTTTCGCTTTAATTAAGGCTAATGTTTCCTGAGGATTTTCTCCTTTTCGCATCACAATGATACCTTCGACAACATCGTCATTATTACCTAATCCGGTCTGACCAACTCTTGGCATGGCACTCTCATAAACAGTAGCTAAGTTTTTAACCAATATTGGGTTTCCGTTAGCATCGTCTACAATAATATTCTCGATATCCTGAATGGATTTCAGAAGTCCAACGCCGCGAACTACAAAAGCCTGGCCATTTTTTTCGATAATATCTCCGCCCACATTTAGATTCCCACCATTTACAGCATTATAAACCTGAAGCGGTGTAATATTATATTTCGCTAACTTTATAGGATCAACACCCACTTCGTATGTTTTGGTTTGCCCACCAAAAACATTCAAATCTGCAACACCGGGAACTGATCGAAGCTGTTTATCGATTACCCAGTTTTGGTAAGTAAGTAATTCCCTGCTGTCTCTGCTGTCACTTTTTACGATATATCTAAAAATCTCACCTGTAGGTCCGTAAGGCGGCTGAACATCCGGTTCTACATCATCCGGCAGCGAAACATTTTTTAATAAATTATTGACCTGCAGACGAGCAAACTGATCATCGACGCCATCATCAAAAATAATCTTGATAACAGATAAACCAAACATCGTAATACTGCGCACACTCGTCTTTTTCTGTACAGAATTCATGGAGATCTCAATAGGAGAAGTCACAAAACGTTCAACTTCTTCGGCACTTTTTCCGTTCCATTGTGTAATGATAATAATTTGAGTATTGGTTACATCAGGAAATGCGTCGATTGGCATATTTTTGAAAGAAATAAATCCTGCAACCGCCAATAATCCCACCCAAAAAAAGGTAAATGCTTTGTTCTTCAGTGAGAAAGCAATAATATTTCTTATGAATTTGTTCATGTTTTATTCGTTTAGAGCACGATAAATAAATAACTGATTATTAGTAATAACTTTTTCTTTTTCTTTTATACCTTTAGAAATGTAGGTGACATCACCAACGACTCTGTAAACGTCTACTTGTCTTGTTTCGATATTATTACGATCCTTAAAAATCATCACAAAATTTTTGCTTTTGTCAAAAACAATTGATTTACTGGGTACGGCTATCATAGAGTCTCCTTCGCTATAAGACAGTTTGATATTGGCATTCATATCCGGTTTTAGCATATAATCCGGATTTTCTAATTTTATACGTGCCTGCATTGCTTTTGTTTCCGGATCAATAACGTTAAAAATTTTATCTACTTTCCCTTTAAAAACTTTATCCGGATAACTCAAGGTAGTCACATCAGCATCAATACCTAGTTTTACCTTATTGATATCAATTTCGTTGATATTAGCCAATGCCCAAACCTCACTTATTTCTGCAATATCAAAAATATTTTCAGACCGGTCACTTCGTAACAGCATGTCCTGATTGATGCTTTTTTGAATGATAAATCCACTTATGGGGGCAGTCACTTCATAAATCGAACCCGCTTTGATGTTGTAAATTTTGTATGTTTCCTGAACTTTGCTCAATTGTGATTGCGCTTTATTTACTTCTGATTTCGCCTGAAGCACATCACTCTCAGAATTTAATTTACCATCAAACAATTCCTGGGCTACTTTCAATTGGTTTTTCGCAACCAACAAATCATTTTTCGCATCGATCGACTGCTTTTCAAAATCAGCAATATCAGTACTTTTTATGGTCGCAAGCACTTGTCCTTTGCGGACATAGTCTCCAAGTTCAACATTTACTTTGACCACATTACCGCCAACAAGCGGATAAACATCAATCATTTTGTTGTTATCAGCAGTAATTTTTCCGTAAAAACTCAATACATTTTTTACAGGTTCTGTTTGCGCTATTGCTGTCGTAGTTGTTTTCAGCATCGAATTGCTTAGTACAAAAGACGAATTAGTGTCAGGATTATCGACTTCCTTTTTGCAGCTCGTGATTGATAAACTCACAAGAGCAATTCCTATAATTATTTTATATTTCATTATGTTTAGTTTTAGAATAAGTCTTTGTTGATGGTACTATTTAATTCTTCGCCGGAAAGCACTACTTTTTTCTTTAATTCATTTACCTGAATAGAAGCCTGATTGTAGCTTTCCATAAAATCAGTAAACTCTAATAAACTAATGTTTCGTTTTTGGAAATTGGTAAGGATTCCGTTATAAACTGCTTCGAAGTCTGAATTTACGGTAGGTTTTATCACCACATAGTTTTTGCGTGATTCGTCCCATTTATTCCATGCCGACGCAATTTCAGTTTGCAATTGCAAGTCAAAATTTTGTTTTTCAACTTTAGATTGTTCTAAAATAGTTTTCGCATATTTTATATTTCCTTTGTTTTTATTCCATAGTGGTAACGGAATTCCAAGTGTCAAATTTGCCTCCCTGTTAAATGCACCGCTACGCTGGTCATAATTGGCACCAACAGTAATATCAGGAACAGAAAGGGCTTTTTGCCATTTTACATTAATTTCATTCGCTTCAATATCCATTTGTTTGGCCAGATAATCGGGACGATTGGCAAGGGCTTCATCCTGAAATGCTTTTAGATCAAACGGAATTGTAACGATGTATTTATTAAATTCTTCTTTTGAAACTTCCGGGACTATATTATCTGCAGAATTTAGTAATAGTTTCAGGTTAGCTTGTTCTTCAATATTTTCATTCACAACCTCCATACGCTCGTTTTTAAAGTTTAAATACAGCGATTGTAAACGAACAAGATCCCTTAAAGGAATATTTCCTTTTTGTACCTGAACAGAGTAGGAGTTGATCAAATCTTCGATATGGGCAAGTTGATTGTCTGTAGTTTCAAGACTTTTTTTGTTGTAATACACAGTAAAAAAACTCTTTCGTAATTGCAGTTTTAAGGTTCTCAGTAAATCATTAAACTGTAATTCGGCTAATTTTTCATTGGTTTGAGCCAATTTTATTTCATTGCGCTTTTTTCCGCCCAAATAAATCAGCTGTTCAATACCAAATGCTTTCTGTCCTTGTTTTCCAATATCAAAATATTGATTTCTTTCAGGATTGTAAGCATTTAATTCTGCTGTAAGGGAGGGATTGTCCCAAATCCGGGCCTGAATTGTCATTGCTTTCGATGCATCAATATTATATTGCGATGCCAACAAAAAAAGGTTGTTTTTAAGAAATTGGCTTTCACAGTCCTGAAGTGTAACTGCTTTTTGAGCCAAAACTACCGGACCGAAAAGTACAAGTAGCAATGCACAGAGTTTTCTCATTGTATCATTTTTATTTTATACAAATATGCTATCACCAGACTTTAAGACTCCTTAAAATCTACCTTAAAAATACCTTAAAATAATTTATAAATGAAAAAATAATTGAAATAAATTCGTGTTAATGTCTGGAACACTGTAGGTTATTGTCGCATTGTGAAGTGTCAGAATGCGCTGGACTATTCGTAATCCAAGACCAAAGCCCGATGTTCCTTTAGAATTTTCGCCACGCATAAAAGGCTGGAAAAGATTTTTTTGCTCAATTTCGTTTAAAGTATTTCCAGTGTTGGATATAGAAATAACTAAATCATCGTCTTTTGCATTAATCAGTACTTTAGCCTGTTTATTGTCTGAGTAAACACAGGCATTTTTCAGGACATTACTCAAAGCAATTTCCAATAAGTTCCTATTACCCTTTATTTCCAGTACTGTGTCCAGGTTTTCGCTTTCTTCGATTTCAAAAAGAATGAGAAATTCAGGATAACTTTTATTTAGATTTTCGATAGCCGAGAACAGAATTTCATCCATACGGTGCACTTCGTTGTTTTCGTGTGTTTTATTGTCTATTTTAGATAAAATCAATAAAGAATTAATCAATTCAGTCAATTGATTGACATCCGATAAGATGTTGGTTAAAAAGGCTCTTCTTTCGTTGCTCGTTTTGTTGTCAGAAATGACATTTTCTATTTGAGAGGTAATTCTTGATAGCGGAGTTCTTAATTCGTGAGAAGCATGTGCAGTAAACTCTTTTTGTCTTTGATACGAGATTTCAATTCTGTCCATCATAAAATTGAATTCACTTGCAATCAGGTCAATTTCATCTTTATTGCTTTTCGATGCTATACGGGTATCAAGATTGTTCTCGTTGATGTTCTTTATTTTTTGATGAAAAGTATTTAGCGGATTCATTAATTTTTTTACTGTAATGGAAGTAACAACCCAGCAAATACAAGTAAAAAAAATATAAGATACTATCAATGTATATCGTAGAAAAAGCAGTCTTCGCTGTCCAAAATTATCAGTTGCAGATATCAGGGCATAAAAATCCCTGTCTTTGGTATCGTAAAAAACACCATAAACCTCATAATTTCCTTGTTGTTTGAAAAAGGTTTTATGTTTTTTCAAATATTTTAAATCCTCAACAGACCATTTGATTTTGGCATCGTCAATACTGCTGTAAATAAGTTTGTAATTAGAATCAAAAACCAGTGTTTTTTCATCATACAGTTTATTAATTGAGTTCTGATCAATCATCTTTAAAAGCTGATTGTCTATTTCTTTAACATTTACCAGAAGTTTGATGTTAGAAAGGGCTTTGATTTCCAACCGATCACGGAATTCATCTTTTCTAAAGTTAGAGTATAAAACAAATATCAACGTAGAAGCCAACCCAAAAAGGATTGTAAACAATAAACTGACTAAAAGTGATATTCGGTTTTTTAATGTCATTCCTTATCGCTCAAATAATATCCGTAACCAATTTTGGTTCGAATAAGTTTTGTTTCGTGGTCTTTGTCTATTTTTTTTCTCAAAAAATTAATATAAACCTCAATTGTGTTTTGGTTGGTTTCAATATGATAGTCCCATAGTTTTTCTGCAATAAATTGCTTCGACAGAACTTTGCCTTTGGCATGAGCCAAAATTAAAATGAGCTTGAACTCTTTTGGAGTAAGTTTTATTTCTTCTCCGGAGCGAAATACTTTCATGTCTTCTTCCAGAATTTCCAAATCCTGAATGATTATTTTTTTTTCTACCTGCTGCGGAATTTCTTTTCGTCTTAAGAGAGAAGAGATCCGGGCATATAATTCTTCAAAATGAAAAGGCTTTACCAGATAATCGTCTGCCCCGTTATCAAAAGAAGCCAGTTTATCCTCGATTTCGCTAAAAGCCGTGAGCATGATAATGGGCGTTTTTTTATCGATTTCGCGAATGCCTTTACAAACTTCAATTCCGTTTATTCCCGGAACATTGATATCTAGAACTATTAAATCATATTCATAAGGAAAATACTTTTTTAATAATAAAGTGCCATCGTAATAAGGGAAACACTCGAATTTTTTTGAAGAAAAAAATGCTGAGATTTCTTTAGATAAAGTAAAATCGTCTTCGAGTAAAAGTATTTTCATTGAATGGTTTATTGGCAAATTCGGCCATTTTTACAAATAACCGAATTTGCGTTTTTAAATCTGTTCTTATTTAAAATAAGAAAAAGTTTCATTATTTTCAATTTTCAACAGAGATTCATAAATCAACTGAATTACATTTTCAACATCTTCCCTGTGAACCATTTCTACAGTGGTATGCATATACCGCAAAGGCAAAGAAATCAATGCAGATGCTACACCGCCGTTGCTGTAAGCAAATGCATCAGTATCTGTACCTGTTGCACGGGAAGTCGCATGACGCTGAAAAGGGATTTTATTCTCTTCGGCTGTATCAACGATCAAATCACGAAGCCTGTTCTGAACAGCTGGTGCGTAAGCTATAACCGGACCTTTACCCATTTTAAGATCACCTTCTACTTTTTTATCAATCATTGGCGTAGTAGTGTCATGACAAACATCAGTTACAATGGCAACATTAGGTTTAATCGTTTGCGCGATCATTTCAGCACCGCGAAGACCAATTTCTTCCTGAACAGAATTGACTATATATAATCCAAACGGAAGTGTTTTTTTGTTCTCTTTTAATAAACGGGCCACTTCAGCAATCATAAAACCGCCCATTCTGTTATCAATTGCACGACAAACGAATTTGTTCCCGTTCAAAATCATAAACTCGTCAGGATAAGTAATCACGCAACCCACATGTACGCCCATTTCCAGAACCTGTTCTTTCGTTTCGCATCCTAGATCAATAAAAATATTGCTGATTTTTGGTGCTTCTTCCTTATCACGTAAACGTGTATGAATTGCCGGCCAGCCAAAAACACCCTTTACAATTCCTTTTTTAGTATGTATATGTACCCTTTTTGATGGCGCAATTTGATGATCAGATCCACCATTTCTAATTACATATAATAAACCATCATCTGTAATGTAGTTTACATACCACGAAATTTCGTCGGCATGACCTTCAATAACCACCTTAAAAGGTGCGTCCGGGTTAATAACTCCCACAGCCGTTCCGTAAGTATCCGTGATAAAAGTATCTACATAAGGTTTTAGATAATTCATCCAAAGTTTTTGCCCTTCGCTTTCGTAGCCAGTAGGAGAGGCGTTATTTAGGTAGCTTTCAAGGAAAGCAATCGAGGTATCTTTTAAGATAGATGCTGTACTCATAAAAATATTTTTTTGCTAATTTATAAATTTGGTATCAGAGTTGTGTATAAATATATAATTTTACACTTAAATTATGATTCAATGAGATTTACCTACTGCATTTTATTCCTTATTATGATTTCGTTTACAAGTCATGCCCAGGTTACGCCCAAAGAAAATCAACAAATGGGGTATATATTGACCGAGCGCGATTCGATTTTAAATGATACTATCGAATTGCCTGAGATTATTATTTCGAAAGAAAAACTGGATCCCGAAGCACAAAAGCAATTTCTGATTCTTCAAAACAGGGTTTACAAAGTATATCCTTATGCAAGATTAGCTGCAGATAGATTGACAGCTCTGAATAGCGGAATGGCACGTTTGAAAACCAATCGCGAAAAAAAGAAGTATTTCAAGATTGTCGAAGATTATCTTAATAATGAATTCGAAGACAGGCTTAAAAAGTTGTCGCGTAAGCAAGGGCAAATCCTGGTTAAGTTAGTTCATAGGCAAACCGGCATCACAACATATGAGTTAATTCGGACTTTAAAAAGCGGTTTTAAGGCCTTTGTATCTAATACCACAGCCAATTTATTCGATATTAGTTTGAAAACGGAATACAAACCCTATGATTCTAATGAAGATTATCTGATCGAAGCGATTCTCGTCAGGGCATTCGAGTCTGGACGATTGGCAAATCAGAAAGCGGCAAATCCCGTAAACTATGATGACTTATTGAATCATTGGGAGGCGAAAGCAAAAACAGTAAACAAAGAATAATCGCTCCTATATATAAGGACGAATTTTTGTCCTTACAACCCGACAGGTTTTCAAAACCTGTCGGGTTTGTTATTTGCAATATATAGGAGGTAATTTGTCCTGTTAAGCGCAGTCGAAGCCTATTCAGTGTATTCTTGGGATTCTAGGATTTGAATAAGGAGCTATTTCCTGCTGTGCGCTACAATCTTTTGTGCCGGTCCCGATAGCTATCGGGACCGGCACAAAAGGATTTCCGCTTCCATCAGGGCTATGGCAGTTGTTTTTATAAGAAGTATATCTATATATAGGAGGAAAAGAAACTTTGTACCTTGCTGACTGCTCAAAACCAATCAAACGAATAAAAATGAAACTTTGTGCCTTAGTGTCTTGGTGGCAAAACCGGCTAAAGCTATAAAAGCTGTTATGAAGCATTGTTACAAAGTAATCGAAAAACCACCCAAAAAGCTGTGAAGTCTATAAAAACCGAATGTCTTGCATAGCTGGTATTGCTGAAAATACAATAGACTTCAGAAAATTCCTTAAAAGACAAAAAATGATGATGCTCTAATATTGGTGTTATCAGAGTGTTAAGAAAAAGTTTCGAAAAACATTGAAATTATATAATGAAAAGTCTTGTAAATGTAAATAAAGGTGGTACTTTTGCACCCGCAACAACGACAGACGTTCACTGAAATACTGGCAAGAGAGATTAATTAAAAGGAAAATTTATTTTCTGAAAAAGATTAAAAAAAGCTTGCGAGATTTGAAAACAGATGTTACATTTGCACCCCGCAAAACAACGGAAGTTCATTGAGATATTGGTTGGGAAATGAGAAGAAAAGGAAAAGAAATTTTCTAAAAAAAACTTCAAAATTTACTTGCCAGTTGAAAATAAATTTTCTACTTTTGCACCCGCTTTGAGAGATAAGCGAAACAAAACAGAAGACACGTTCGTAGACATATTGAATTGACAGCCGTTTTAACAGAGATGTTAAAACAAAAGAATAAAGAGTAATGGAATCGAGAGATTTGAAAAGAACCGATAGAGACTGATTCGAATAACAATACGATTT
>FQWG01000028.1 GCA_900129595.1 Flavobacterium frigidimaris
CAACATAAACAACTGACAATCAGTTTTTTTTATAAGATTATTTTATAAAATAAACGCCATACGAATTTTTCTAATTTAATTTTTAAACAGGCTCTAAGAAAAAATATTTGGTTTGAATTAATGAAAAAATTGTTAGCCATGCTTAATGAATGGAAATAAATTAACTACTTCTACTAAAATAAATCGAGCAAAAGGTAAATGGCCTTTGGAGAGTCTATTGAATAATATTCAACAAAAAGAAGAACTCGGAATAAATTCTTTATTAGCAAATCATGCCATAAAAAATGCAGATGAAGGTATTAAAAAAAGGTAAGTGAATTGATACTCAAAAAATAGTTGCTTAATAAGGACGAATAGCCAACAGCTACAACAACGGATTTTGGCATTTGGCTTAATGGGAAGTTGGTTTTATATTTGGTATGATTTGACAAATCCGAAAACAAGACTTAATTTAACCCCAAACCCCTTGCTAGTGCGAGAACGTTGGCAGTAATGATACTGGCATAAAAATCAAAAAAATCTGATGAAAGAAAATATATATTTAGAAGAACTTCTTCAGACAATGTCAGAAAATCAATATATTGGATTGGGAAATCCTACCGCCAAAATATTGTTTATAGGAAAAGAAGCTGGAGCTGAAATTGAAGAAGAAATGTTTCATGGAAGCGCTAAATCTTGGAGAGAAAAAGAATTTAATTATTCTGAAAGATATGTCCCAAAAGAAGCAAAGATCAGAAACTTAAATCATACTTGGCAAAGATATCAAAAACTATACGATTGTATTTTGTCAAATTTAAATATAGAATTTGATAAAAAAGACAAATATGAAATCAGTTTTATTGAAAATATATTTACTACAGAATTAAGCAATTTACAGGCACCAAACACAAAAGATGCAAAAAAACAGGAGAAGTTTGGAGAAGAACTTAAATTAAGAAAAATAGAGTTTTTCAAAAGTAAATTTATTCAAGATTTTCAAATAGTGATAATATTTGCTAGTGATAATAAATACATAGAAACAGACCCAGGAGAAATATGTGAGTTATTCAATGTAAAATTTATTAAATTACATAATCTAAATGCAAAAGATAAAATTTGGATACATTCAGAAAATAAAACTGAGAAAAAACCAAAATTATTAATTCACACAAGACAATTGACAAATAGAATTACTAACGAATTAATACCAAATATTTGTGATGTTGTTGTGGATTTTTTGAAAACAAATTCAATACAATTAGAAAAACAATAGAAAAGCACTACTGCTAAAAGCCGTTTGGCATTGTCCAATTATTCTTGTTTCAAAAATCGATTTTTTAGCATTTTAGAACAGAAATAAATATCCTAAAATAATTATTTCATCATCAAATTAGCCTCCCATTTGTGGAGGTTTTTTATTTTTTTTTGCATTTATTTTATTTTTTTACCCTTGATTTTACTGGGGGTTCAACGGGGTACAATAGGGGTACAACAAAAAGTTGTACTTGTAGCAGTTTTATCTCTATCGTTTCTTTGCCTTGTAATAATGAAGATCCTGGCTTGGAATTATCAATTTACCGGGATTGTGAGAAACTAATGTAGAACGATAAAATGATGAGGTATGTTTACAAACATTTCATGGAGTAATTACATAGTTGTAATTATTCTGCTATTGGCAAGCTGGTATTTATTTGTTGGATTTCGATTTTATTTTGATGACCTCAAAGAAGTCTTATCAGGAAGGCGGAAGCTTCAATTCCGTGGATTTGAAAACCCAAATTACCAAGATCCTAAATTTGAATTAAAAGCCCAAGAATCACCTGAAGAAATTTCAGAACAAGCTTCCTTCGGAGAGTTTGACACTACCTTTCAGGACGTTGATGCTCTGGTGGCACGATTAAAAACTTTTATTGCAGATTCCGCAAAGAAAAAATTAGTCAAAAAAGAATTTACCTATTATCTGCAGCTTCTCCTAAGAGAATTTCCCTCAGTTAAAAATTCCCCTTTTAATTCTTCAATAAGCGAGTTGATAGTTTCAGAATGTGACAAACTCGAATCAATCAATTTGACACAGAAGGAAGCAGAAGCCCTTTGGGAATAAACTCTAAAACAATATAACGGAGGAATCGCCCCTGTCCATCCCGGCGCAGTATGGCAGATGTAACAGGAAAGTGGAACTGCGACAGCGGCTACACCTCCGTTTTTTTATCTGAATTTTTCAACTTTAAAATAAATGTGCGATGAAAAAATGGAATTGGAATTTTAAAAAGTTTATTGAGCAAAAAACAAATAATATCTGTAGGCTTCTGGCACAATTGTTTTTTGTAATCAGTTATGAAACCTATGCCCAAGATGGTCTGGCAGGAATTAACGAAGCTAACCAACAGGTTCGAAGTTACTTTGATGCAGGAACTGAACTGATGTATGCCGTAGGAGCATTACTAGGTCTTATTGGCGCTGTGAAAGTATATCAAAAATGGAATGCAGGTGATCCTGATACCGGAAAAGTAGCGGCAGCCTGGTTTGGAAGTTGTGTTTTTCTGGTGGTAGTGGCCACCGTAATCAAATCCTTCTTTGGGATCTAAAGCAAGTCGCTATGGAAGATCTACTCAAAGAAAAGTTATGGTTTTACATTATCCATAACAATCCAGATTTGATGTTTACACTACAGGAAGATTACAGTGTACTGGATTATCTCAATGAGAAAATAAGCAGTGTCAAATCCCTATTGGACGAAATGTTATCTGACGGTACACCTAAATACATCATCGAAGAAATCTGTCTCAATATACTTACCGAAGATCTGAAACCTTCCCGGTTTTTATATATCCGTTCCCTTCTTTCAGATGAGTTTGAGAAAACTTATGCCGCTTTTCAGGAATCAGGTATCCTGACCTATGAGGTAATCAACCTTATGGAAAGCTGTAAGCCAGTTTTTGAAACCATTGGTTTTACTAAAGAAAATGAAGAAGACCCTAATTTGAGAAATGCCCTTATCGGTCAGATTGCTGACTATGTGAGTTGAGCTGTTTACAGCAGTGTGTAGAATGAAAAGGAGTAATTATGGCTTACAATCTATCCCAAAAACTAAGTGCCAATATCGAGGCGATTACCATTGCAATGCAATGGCAGAAAGGTGATGCTTTATCGAAAGAAGAAGTTGACGCGCTTAAAGGCTATGCCGGCTTTGGGGGACTCAAGGCTATTTTATATCCTCATGGTACTAACGAAGACTGGATAAAATCCGGAGCTACAAAAGAAGATTTGAAGCTGCATCCGGAAATGACAAGACTGCACGGAATACTGCAGGAAAACTATTCTGAAAAAGATTATAATTCAGTTGTTTCTTCACTTCGTAATAGTGTCCTTACCGCATTTTATACACCGGAAATTGTACCCAAAACTTTTTACAGGGCTTTGGAACAACAAGGCATTAATCCTAAAAGATTATACGAGCCATCAGCAGGATCAGGCATTTTTATCACTGAAGCAGAAAACACATTTTCAAATTTGGAACAGATTACTGCTGTGGAAAAAGACCGATTGAGCGGACTGGTACTTTCAGCATTAAACAGTACACTTTCAACTAAAAATACCACTCATGTAATAGGACTCGAAGAAGCTCCAACAAATGACAACGGCAGTTATGATCTTGTGGTCAGCAATATTCCTTTTGGTAATTTTTCTGTTTATGACCAAGCCTATCCCGATAAAACGATTTCGGGGAAAATCCACAATTACTTCTTTGCAAAAGGATTGGACAAACTGGCTGATGGAGGTCTTATGGCTTATATTACAACAGACGGTTTTTTGAACAGTCCTTCTAATCAGAGCGTGCGAGAATATCTTTTTCAAAATGCGGATTTTGTGAGTGTGGCAGTTATGCCTGACAACCTGATGAAGCAAACAGGAAATACCGATGCTCCTAATCATCTGCTTATTGTCCAAAAAAACGAGAATAAACAAACCCTGTCTGATAATGAAAATGAGCTGCTGCAAACCGTTGAACTGGAAAATGAAGTTGGAAAATACAACACCAATAAATATCTGCACAATAGACCCGAGCTCATCATTGGGAATGAAGTACAAGCCGGTAAAAACCAGTACGGACAAGCGCATCAAAGTGTGAGACAAAACGGTGATATTAATTCTATTAAAGATCGTCTTGCAGAAAATATTACCAAGGGATTAAAAGAAAACTTTAACCCGAAACGCTTTGAGAAGGCTCAAAAAACGGACATAGTTCAGCCCGCTGAAGCAATCGGGCAAAAATTCACTTATTTACCCATGCCCGAGAGTAAAGCAAGCGGTATTTCTGTCCAGCTTGGCTTGTTTGATACTGTACCTGCGGAAAACATCAACCGTGCAATGGATTATATCAATCCTCTTGATGAAACTGTAGTGGATAAAAAAACTGCACGGATACTGAGCACCATACGTACTACTGATAATCCCTCACATGAAAATGTTGTGCTGATTGCTGCTAAACAAAACAAGTCCAATCGGTATTTGTATAAATTATATTCTAATGTAAAAGAAATTGACGGTTTTTCAGCCAATTGGATGAATGGCGGATTACTGCCTCATGAATTACTGGCTTTATCCAATACCCTTCAGTATTATGATCACAAATATATTTACGAAGGAGACCAAACCCTGGAATCTGCCTTTAATCTGGAAAGACAGATTTATGAAGAAAATCTTTCATTCAAACCATTCTACAAAGAAGGAACACTGGTTCGTCTTGGAGAAGCTGTTGGAATTATAAGTGATATTAATAACGAACACAAACAGGCTTTTTTTCAACCATTAGCATCGCAGGGTAATCTAAAATTTTACGATTCCTATATCCTAGTACGGGATAATTATCTGGAATTGTTTGAGAAAGAGCAACCAGATAAAGCTGGCAATGAAGAGGTTAGAAAAAATCTAGATGAGCAGTATACCAAATTTGTGTCCCACTATGGTATTTTGAATAGTGCTGAGAATCGCAGGCTAATCATGCAGGATTCCGCTTTTGGTTTCACTATTCTTTCTTCACTGGAACGCAAAGAAGGTGAACGTTATGTGAAGTCTGATATCTTAAGCGAATCTATAGCAAAACAGCAAGAGCGCTATTATACAGACGATCCAATTGAAGCACTAGCGCGAAGTCTGAATGAAAAAGGAGCTGTTGACTTAGGATTTATAACTGCTGCGACAGGACTTGAACAAAACGAGGTTATAGAGCATCTGAACCAGCATATCTATTTGAATCCTACAGGTCAGAATTGGGAAACTTCAGATCTCTATTTAAGCGGTAATGTTGTGGAAAAGTTACAGCAGGCTAAACATGCTGTACAACAGTATCCTGAAAACACACAATATTACAAAGGATTGCAGGCATTGGAAAAAGTACAGCCTGAGCGTATCCCTTTTGAATTACTCGATTTTAATCTGGGTGAGAGATGGATTCCCACCCGATACTATGAGAATTTTGCCGGAAAATTATTTGACCAGCCAACTGAAATTAATTATTTCCCATCACTGGATACCTTTAAAGTAAGTACAGGGCACAATACAAAAATTGACAGAGAATTTTCGGTGACTCCCAAAAGCGGCAGAACCACTTATGGCTACACGATATTGGAGTATGCGCTCGAAAATACGGCTCCCTTTTTTACCTATGAAGTTGAGGGAGTCGGCGGAAAACCGATCCGAATGCCGGACAATGAAGCCATACAGCTTGCCCATCAAAAAATTGAAAACATCCGTAACGGCTTTATTGAGTGGCTGCAGGAATTGCCAATAAGCGATAAAAATGAACTGGAGAGCCTCTATAATAATACGTTCAATTGTTACGTATTGCGAGAATATAATGGCAGTCATATGAGCTTTCCGGGTTTGGATAAAAAAGCCCTGGAGATTGAAGACTTGTACAGTTCGCAGAAAAATGCGGCATGGCGTATCATTCAGAGCCGTGGCGCTTTAATCGATCATGAGGTTGGGCTTGGAAAAACATTAACCATGATTGTGGCTGCCAATGAAATGAAACGATTAGGGATTATTCATAAACCTGCAATACTGGCATTGAATGCCAATGTAAATCAAATTGCAGCAACCTATCGAAAGGCTTATCCCAATGCAAGAATATTGGCACCTGGTGAAAATGATTTTACTCCGGCAAAAAGAATGAGACTCTTCCATGAGATTAAAAATAATAATTGGGACTGTATCATTTTAACGCACGATCAGTTTGGTAAAATTCCGCAATCACCTGAAATCCAAAAAGAAATATTGCAAAATGAACTCGATAATGTAGAACGGGACCTTGATACAGCAAGAGATTTGGGAGGTGACATTTCTAAAAAAATATTAAAAGGACTTGAAATACGTAAAAATAATCTCGATGGTAAACTAAAAACAATACTGAAAGATATAGAAGAAAAGAAAGACAGCGGGATCAACTTTAAAGAAATGGGAATCGATCATTTGTTTGTAGATGAATCTCACAAATTCAAAAACCTGACTTTCACTACCCGTCACGATCGTGTGGCAGGAATTGGAAATATGCAAGGAAGCCAGAAGGCACTTAATATGTTGTTTGCGGTGCGCACACTTCAGGAAAAATTCGACTCGGATCTGTGTGTGACCTTTCTTTCAGGAACTCCAATATCGAATAGTCTGACAGAAATGTACCTGCTTTTCAAATACCTGCGCCCTAAAGAAATGGAACGCCAGCATATTGAAAATTTTGACGGATGGGCAGCTGTTTTTGCCAGAAAAACAACTGATTTTGAATTTTCGGTCACCAATGAGATTATTGCCAAGGAGCGTTTTCGCCATTTTATTAAAGTTCCGGAACTGGCGCTTTTCTACAATGAGATAACCGATTACAAAACAGCCAAACATATTGATCTGGACAAACCTGAAATTGAAGAGCGACTTATCAATGTCAGCCCGACACCGGAACAAACCGAGTTCATTACCCAGCTCATGCAGTTTGCCAAAACAGGTAATGCGACACTTATCGGCAGGGCGCCTCTTACCTCGGAGGAAGACAAAGGCAGGATGCTTATAGCTACTAATTACGCTAAAAAAATGGCTGCCGATATGAGGCTGATAAATGAAAGATATGATGATCATCCGAATAATAAGGTCAATACATGCGCCAGAAATCTGGTTGAAATTTATCAGGCTTCCATCGAGCATAAAGGCACCCAGATTGTTTTTTCGGATATCGGGACACCCAAGCCGGATGCCTTTAATATGTATGATGCACTTAAAGAAAAATTGGTAAGGGATTTTAATATCCCTGCTCATGAGATTACCTATATACACGACTGGACCGATAAGAAGAAACCGGAGTTGTTTTCTAAAATGAATACAGGTGAGATACGTATTCTTCTGGGCAGTACAGAAAAAGCAGGTACCGGGCTTAATGTGCAAAAGCGTGTTGTGGCGATGCATCATATGGATATTCCCTGGAGACCATCAGATCTGGGACAACGCAATGGCCGAGGCAGCAGACAAGGTAATGAAGTCGCCAAACAGCATTATGGTAATAAAGTAAAGAACTTCATCTATGCCACAGAGCAATCCCTGGACAATTACAAATTCAACCTTTTGAAGAACAAACAGACTTTTATCAGTCAGATGAAAAACTGTGAACTTAATGTGAGGACTATTGATGAGGGAGCCATGGACGAGCAAAGTGGAATGAACTTTTCAGAATATATCGCAGTATTATCAGGTGATACTTCATTACTGGAAAAATCAAAATTGGAGAAAAAAGTAACGGTAATGGAAAGCCTTAAAAAAGCACATTACAAGGAAATTTCCAGAACTAAATATCAGGTTGAATACCTAATGGAGGAAAAAGGAATCACCACTAAAACACTGGACAAACTAACTTCTGATCACAGTTTTTACAAAAACAATCTGAAGTATGAACCTGATGGTTCCAAAGCAAATCCTATAGAGTTGTATGACTGCAAGACAGCAGATCCAGAAAGTATCGGCAAAGAAATTATCCTGCTCTATAAAAACTGGAAACCTCCAGAAGGAGAAAACCAGGCCAAACAAATTGGGAAGTTATATGATTTTGGACTCTATATAAAAAGAGAACGTGAAGCCTATCAAAATGATGGTTTGTACCAGTACCGTTACTCCAACAGCTTTTATGCACAACGTTTTGAAGATGGTATTAAATATACTTCCAATGGAGGAACTCCAAATGTGGACAATCCAAAATTGGCAGCCCGCCATTTTCTAAATGCCATTGATAAGGTGGAACATCTCAGGTCTAAATACCAAAAGTCCCTGAATGATATTGAAAATCAACTGCCGGAATTACAACAATTAACCACAAGAGTATTTAGTCAGGAAGATGAGCTTCAAAAAATGAAAAGCGATCTCTCTAGTCTGGAAAGGGAAATAGCCCTGAAAATTCAGGAGAACCAATTGAAAGAAGCCAATCCGCAAGAGGCTAGTCTCAGTAATGAAACAAAACTATCGGATACAACTCCGGTAATTCAACTGCCAGTAAAAAGCAGTGAAGAATCACAGGGTTTCAAAGCGGCAGAAAGCAATAGTGATAAATGGCAGGAGCGCTCTTTTTCAGAAATGAGACGCAGCAGCAGGATGAAATTTTAAAATAAAGACCATGTCAAACAGTGTGTATCAAATCAACAAAGGAATTAACCAGAGCATCGAGTTTAAAGGGTTAAAAGCGCAGTATATCTGGTATTTGGGTGGTGGTGTCATTGTGCTTATGATACTGTTTGCCATTATGTACATAGCCGGCTTACCCTCTTTAATCTGTATCGGAATTATTGGTGTTTCAGGAACATTGTGGGTTTTGAAAATATATAAAATGAGCCACCAATACGGTCAATATGGAATGATGAAAGCTTTAGCGAAACGACAGATTCCTAAAGCTGTGAAATCGCAAAGCAGAAAAATTTTTATGATGACCAAATAGAATTTGCTCAGCATTAGCTGAGCGGTAAAAAAAAGGATGATGGAAAAGATGATAGATGATATTTTACCAATTATGGATGTGCAGCACGATTGCATCCTGTCCAAACAAGGAGATGTGACAGTAGTGTTTAAAGCAGAACTGCCCGAGATATTTACCCTGTCGGATCAGGAATACGAAGCATTTCATCAGGCGTGGCTTAAAGCGATAAAACTGCTTCCGAAATTTAGCGTATTCCATAAGCAGGACTGGTTTATAGACAGCAAGTTTGAACCCGATTTCAAAAGCGAAGATTCGAGTTTTCTTACCCGAAGCAGTGAACGCTTTTTTAATGAACGTCCCTTTCTGGATCATTCCTGTTACATTTTTTTAACCAAAAAACCGGCAGGCAGAAAAACATCCAGTTCCCTGTTTTCAAATTTACTTAGAAGTTCAATAGTTCCCGAAGAAACATTAAAAGCACAGCTACGTCAGGAATTTATTGACAGTACCGGACAATTCAGACGCATACTGGAAGACAGTGGTTTTGTCAAATTGACCCGCCTTGGTAATGATGAACTTAAAAGCCATAGCAGAAAGATCGGTATTATTGAACAATATTGTTTTTTGTCTGAAAAACAAAACTCATTTATTTTTAAAGATATCTCTTTTGATGATGGTCTTCAGGTAGGAGACAAACATTGCCAGATTTATACGTTGGGGGATGCCGCTGATCTGCCTGCCTTATGTGGTTCGAGAATTAATTATGACCGCTATTCCACAGATAAGACCAAATTCAGTATCGGATTTGCTTCGACTCTGGGGCAATTACTTTCCTGTAACCACATTTATAATCAATATATTTTCATAGAGGATTTCCAGAAAACGTTGCAAAAACTTGAAAGTAAAAGACTGCGACTGCAATCCTTATCAGCCTACAGTAGGGAGAACCTGATTGCGCGAGATGCTACAAATGATTTTCTTAACGAGGCTATCAGCCAGCAGCGACTGCCTGTAAAAGCACATTTTAATGTGCTGATCTGGACAGATAATAAAGAAGAGCTCAAAGACCTGAAGAATAAAGTTTCTTCAGCACTGGCTCAGATGGATGCAGCTGCTAAACAAGAAACAGTGGGTGGCGCACAAATATTTTGGGCAGGAATTCCCGGGAATTCCGCAGATTTCCCAATGAATGACACCTTTGATACGTTTGCGGAACAAGCTGCCTGTTTTCTGAATCTGGAAACAGGTTACCGCTCTTCACTGAGTCCAACTGGAATTCGATTAGGAGATCGATTGACTGGAAAACCGGTTCATGTAGACATTAGCGACGAACCAGTAAAAATGGGGATTTGTACCAATCGGAATAAGTTCATACTAGGGCCTTCAGGAAGCGGTAAATCATTTTTTACCAACCATATGGTTAGAAGTTACTATGAGCAAGGAACCCACGTTGTACTTGTTGATGTTGGACACAGCTACAAAGGGCTTTGTGATATGGTAAAGGGCTACTACTTTACCTACGATGAAAAGAACCCTATTAGGTTTAATCCCTTTTATATCAACGAAGGTGATTCTCTGGATACCGAGAAAAAAGAAAGTATTAAAACACTCTTATTGGCACTCTGGAAAAAAGACAATGAAACTTTCAATCGAAGTGAATATGTAGCACTGTCCAATGCACTGCAATTGTACTATGAAAAGTTAGATAGCAATTCCGATTTATTTCCATGTTTTGACAGTTTTTATGAATTTCTGAAAAATGAGTTTGTATCCATATTGGAAGGTGACAAGGTAAAGGAAAAGGATTTTGATGTAAACAATTTTCTGTATGTACTGCGTCCTTACTACAAGGGAGGTGAATTCGATTACCTGCTCAATGCTACCGAGAATCTGGATCTGTTAAAAGAACGATTTATTGTTTTTGAACTCGATAATATCAAAGACCATCCGATACTCTTTCCCGTGGTGACCATCATTATCATGGAAGTCTTTATCAGTAAAATGCGCAAGCTCAAAGGGGTTCGTAAAATGATCCTGATTGAAGAAGCCTGGAAAGCTATTGCCAAGGAAGGAATGGCAGAATATATTCGGTATTTATTCAAGACTGTTCGTAAATTCTTTGGGGAAGCCATTGTAGTGACTCAGGAAGTAGAAGATATTATATCCTCTCCGGTCGTTAAACAGGCTATTATCAATAACAGTGACTGCAAAATACTACTGGACCAAAGTAAGTATCAAAATAAGTTCGAACAGATTCAGGAACTGCTTGGGCTTACCGAAAAAGAAAAGGCACTCGTACTATCGGTAAACAAAGCCAATGATCCTGATAAGAAATACAAAGAAGTGTTTATCTCCCTTGGAGGTATGCAGTCTAAAGTATACCGCACCGAGGTATCCCTTGAGGAGTATTATGCCTACACAACTGAAGAAACTGAAAAAGTAAAAGTACAGGCGTATGCTAAGAAATTTGATGGAGACATCAGAAAAGGCATTGCGGCACTTGCTAATGACTTAAGAGCATAAAAATTAAGAAAACTAAACAACAATAATATGAAAGCAAAAATTAAAATCACGATTTGCCTGTTGTGCTTTTTACTGATCAGCACTCCGGCAAGATCGGCAACGGTTGCAGCAATACCGATTTTAGAAATCGTAAAAGCGGTTGCCAAAAAAGTAATTAAGGCTATTGACCTAAGGATCCAAAAACTGCAGAACAAAACGATCTGGTTGCAGAATGCGCAGAAAAAAATAGAGAATATACTCTCCAAACTAAAGTTGGATGAGATTTCAGATTGGACTGAGAAACAAAAAGAACTCTATAAGAATTACTATGAGGAACTGGCAAAAGTCAAATCTATCATTACCTATTACCAACGTATCAAAGATATCAGTGCAAAGCAGGTTCGTTTGGTAGATGAATATGAAAGAGCCTGGAACCTGTTCCAAAAAGATGCTCATTTTAAGGCCAGTGAACTCGATTATATGCAAAGTGTGTATTCCGGAATATTAAATGAAAGCCTGAAAAACATCGATCAGATTTTCCTTGTATTGGATTCTTTTACAACACAGATGAGTGATGCCAAAAGACTGGAGATTATAAATGCTGCTGCAGATCAGATAGATGCTAATTATGATGACCTGACACTCTTCAACAGACAAAATATACTACTGAGCCTTCAAAGAGCCAAAACAGAGCATGATGTCAAATCCGTTAAACAATTTTACGGAATTCCGTAAACAACAAATAAAATCATGAAAAAAATATTCTTACTGGTGCTTTTTACTGCACTGACCACAGGGAATCTTCAGGCACAGGCAAAACAGCAAAGGATGCTTTTAGAGCAAATAGCAGCCCTGCAAGTCTATATCGGATATGCTCAAAAAGGCTATTCAGCAGTCAAAAAAGGACTCAATACCATAGGAGATTTCAAACGTGGAGAATTTAATCTTCATACTGATTACCTGAATTCCCTTAAGACAGTCAACCCCAAAATAATAAAGTATGCTCGGGTAACAGAAATTATAGGACTCCAGATAAAAATTATGAAAAGTTACAAAAGCTTTTATCTGCAAATCCGGCAGGATGATTTGTTTCATGGAAATGAAGTCGATTATATCAGAAGGGTCTTTGAAAGGTTAATCAAAAATTGTGATACCAATCTGGATGAGCTTCTAACAATCGTTACGGACGGAAAGTTAGAAATGAAAGATGATGAGAGAATGAAACGCATTGATATGATTTACCAGAATATGCTGGATAACTACGCTTTTTCTGAGAGCTTCAGTAATGAAACTAAAATCCTGGCTGTATCAAAAGCTGCCGAATTAAAAGAAGCAAAAAACAGCCGTGTCCTAAACGGTATTAATACTGATTTGCCATGAAAAAATTATTGATTATAGGAATTGTGTTTATCGGACTCATATTTCCATCCCAGATAACCGCTCAAAAACAGGAAATCCAGCAATTGATTTTGAACATAGAGAAATTGGCCCAGTTCAAACAGATTTTAAAGGATATGAAAAAGGGCTATGAAATACTAAGTGGAGGCTATAATACTGTAAAAGATTTGTCTGAAGGAAATTTCAACCTTCATGAAACATTTCTTGATGCGCTCATGCAGGTTAGCCCCACAGTTAAGAATTACAGGCGTATTGGTGACATTGTGAATTATCAGGTGCTGCTGGTAAAAGAATACAAGTCCGCTTTTAGCCGCTTTAGGGACAGTAAAAATTTTAATGCTGAAGAAATTGCCTATTTCGAAAGGGTGTACGATAATCTGTTTAAACAAAGTCTTAGAAATCTTGATGAACTCACATCGGTGATTACCGCAAATAAAATGCGAATGTCCGATGATGAAAGGCTAGCTGCTATTGACAAAATATATGCAGATATGCAGGACAAACTTTTGTTTCTGAGAAACTTCAACAATAATACTGCTGTACTGACTTTACAACGTGCAAAAGAGCGCAATGATACCCGCGCAATGCGTACTATTTATAAGTTAAATAACTAAATATCCACTGTTATGATAAAGATAAATAAGCAAATAATACTTGTTCTTCTTGCAATGATATTGCCATTTACGATCCAGGCACAAGGAATTGCAGACGACATGAACGGTCTGCATAGTGTACTGGAACAATTGTATGATGAAATGATGCCATTATGCAGTAATCTGATTGGGGTTGGACAGGGACTTGCCGGTTTTGCCGCTATGTGGTATATCGCCTCAAGAGTCTGGAGACATATTGCCAGTGCTGAACCCATAGATTTCTATCCGCTCTTTCGTCCTTTTGTTATCGGATTTTGCATTATGATTTTTCCCTCAGTCCTCTATATGATTAATGGTGTCATGAAACCTACTGTTACAGCAACTGCTGCAATGGTGGAAGGATCGAACAAAGCGATTGAAAGACTGCTTAAAGAAAAAGAAGAAGCGCTCAAAGAAACAGATCCCTGGAAAATGTATGTGGGATCTACAGGAAGCGGAGATCAGGATAAATGGTACCGATATACCCATGATGATGCAGATCCAAGTGGGCAGGGCATGCTGGATGGTATTGGAAATGATATCAAATTTGCCATGAGCAAGGCCTCTTATAATTTCCGCAATTCAGTAAAAGAATGGATGAGCGAGGTACTGCGTGTATTATTTGAAGCTGCTTCCCTGTGCATCGATACACTGCGGACTTTTCAATTGGTGGTACTTTCTATTTTAGGTCCAATCGTTTTTGGCATTTCGGTCTTCGATGGTTTTCAACACACCCTTACCGTCTGGCTGGCACGTTACATCAATATCTATCTGTGGCTTCCCGTGGCTAACATATTTGGAAGCATCATCGGAAAAATTCAGGAGAATATGCTAAAGATTGATATTGCGCAAGCAGGAGAATATGGAGAGACTTTCTTTAGCAGGACTGATGTTGCCTATTTGGTCTTTATGATTATTGGAATTATAGGTTATTTCACTGTCCCTTCTGTTGCCAATTACATTGTTCATGCCGGAGGTGGCGGTGCACTCGGACAAAAAGTGACCAGTATGTTTAGTAATTCTACAACTTCCATTGTCAATACTACATCTCAAGGGACAACAATGGTAGCGGATGCTATGGGGAATGCTGCCGGTCGTATGTATCAAAGCATGTCAGATTCCGGAAATTCTGCGCCTTACTTCAAGGACAAGGATAATTATATGGCTGATAAATTAAAAGGTAAATCTTAACCCTAAATTCAAAGTTTATGTTTAGCAAAATGAAAAATATTGACACTGCCTTTCGGCATGTTCGTGGTTTTACCCTGCTGGTCATTATAGGATGTATCCTGATTAGCTGCTTTTCACTTTATAAAAGTTTTGCGCTTGTATCTCAAATGCAGAACAAGGTTTATATACTGGCTAACGGAAAGGCGCTGGAAGCCTATGCTTCGGACCGAAAAGACAATATACCTGTAGAGGCAAGGGATCATGTAAAAACGTTTCATAAGCTGTTTTTTACGCTTGACCCGGATGATAAAGTCATTAAAAGCAATGTAACAAAAGCTCTTTATCTGGCGGATGACAGTGCCAAAAGGGTTTATGATGATTTAAAGGAAAACGGTTACTACTCCGGTATCATATCAGGGAACGTCAGCCAAACGATACAGATTGACAGTGTGACTATTGATCTTAACAACTATCCGTATGGATTCCGATGTTATGCTACTCAAAATATCATTCGCACCACCAGCATTGCACATCGGAACCTTATCACTGAAGGTAACCTTCGTAACGTATCGAGAAGCGATAACAATCCACATGGCTTTTTAATCGAGCGTTGGAATACTATTGAGAATAGGGACATAAGTACCGAAAATAGAAAATAATAAATCTGCCATCATGAAATTCACTTTTAAAAGAAACAGCGAAAAAAACAATGTTATGGAAAGGGCTAAAAATAATCTATGGCAAAAGTTTGAACAGGCTAATCTGCGATTACAGTATAAATGCGCCCATTGGCTCGAACTTAAAACGGCTCATTTTTCAAGTCTTAACTGGATTGTGATTCTATTCGCCTTTATAGTGTTTACAGGAGGTTGCAGTATTTACCTAATTGTGAATAGCTTTTCAAATAATAAATCTAGAAATATAACAATAGCTCCGATTACCAAACCAACCAATCATATACCATTAAAAGAAAAGCCTCTTGAACTCAATGCGATTATTAGTAAAACAGAATTTGAAAAAATCACAAGTTTTAGGAAATATATGGATAGTCTGGGGCGAAGTCCCACAGGCAAAAAAACTCATGACAGCATTGTATTAAATCGTCCCGGACTTCTGGACAGTTTAACAATAATAGAAAATTATTATTACTCACATCTTAAAAATTAATATCATGGAACAAAACACAAAATCATTAAAGACCTTAAAGCATCGTAAGATGCTCTTGGTACTGCCAATATTAGCTTTGCCATTTCTAACGGCCATATTTTGGGCATTGGGCGGTGGAAAAATGGATGCTGCCAATTCAGCAGCAGCACAGCAAAAAGGTTTTAATCTAAAACTTCCCAATGCGAACCTGAAAGAAGGACTTCCGCTCGATAAAATGAACTATTACGATCTGGCTGCTCTTGATTCAGCAAAGCTTGATGAACTTATCAAAAAAGATCCAAACTATTTAAGCCAATCCTTTCAGATTGATTCCACTGAGGACAGCAGTGCTGTTACTCAAAGAAAAGAACAACATGGTTTAAATAAATCTGTTTATCGCGATCCAAACGAAGAAAAAGTGCATCAAAAATTGGAAGCATTGCAAAAAGCAATCAATACGCCAGTATCAGTCCCAGAGCAAAACAGTAAATATGCTAGATATACAAAATCAAATGAACCCTCAATACATTCCAATGATGTGGACAGGCTGGAACAAATGATGCAATCCATGAATAAAGAGCAGGAAAGTCAGGATCCGGAACTGCAGCAACTCGGTGGAATGCTGGAGAGTATTTTGGATATCCAACATCCAAACAGAGTACAGGAAAAATTAAAAAAAGCTTCCGAGGCTCAGCGTGGACAAGTCTTTGCTATTTCCACCAAAGCGTATGAAGATCCTATTTCTTTTTTACAAAACAAGGCATTGAACATTTCTGAGTACAAACAGAATGGTTTTTACTCTTTAGACGAATTTGAAAATGATGATTTAATGCAGAATGCTATAGAAGTCATTATTCATGAAACACAAACAATTGTAAATGGCTCCACAGTTAAGTTCCGACTCATGAATGACATTTTCATAAACGGTATTAAAGTTCCAAAAGACAATTTTTTGTTTGGAGTGGCTTCCTTAAAAGGAGAACGATTAACAATCAATATTAGTAGTATTAGATACAACAACTCTTTATTCCCAGTAGATTTGTCTGTTTATGATATGGACGGACTTGCTGGTATATATATTCCGGGAGCCATTAATCGTGATGTTGCCAAAGCTTCGGCTGATCGCTCCATGCAAACTTTAGGAGTTGCATCACTAGACGATTCCTGGGGAGCTCAAGCAGCGGGAGCGGGAATTGAAGCTGCAAAAAGTCTTCTAAGCAAAAAAGTAAAACTGGTTAAAGTAGTTGTAAAAGCAGGTTATAAGGTGCTCTTGCGTGATGAAAAACAGAAACAAAAAGATTCCAATTAAAAACTAAAAAAAAGATACAGATGAAAAATTTAAAACTATTGATGATGGTTTATCTATTATTTATGACCATCGGTGTATTGGCACAGCAAACAGCTAAAAAACATTTATCCCAAACAGAATCCGACTCCTTAATGATAGCCTATTCAAAAACGACCAATATTGTATTTCCTTTTGCCATAAAAAGTGTCGACAAAGGAAGTCCCGACATATTGGTACAAAAAGCAAAAGGTCTTGAAAACATCCTTCAGGTTAAGGCTGCCCAAAAGGGATTTTTCCAGACCAATCTCACGGTAGTAACTGCAGATGGTAAACTCTACTCTTTCGTGTTGGACTATAATGAAGAGTTTCCACAGCTGAATCTTACACTGAATAAAACTAAGCCGGATGGACAGGAAATTTATTTTTCAGATGAAATTATTAATGATCAGGATATTGAGGAATATTCAAAGTTAGCCTTATACGACAAAAAAAAGCTGCGAGGTCAAAGGGAAAATAAATATGATATTGATTTTAGGCTCAACGGAATTTTTATTCGTGACGAAGTAATGTATTACAGGATAAAAGTAACCAACAATTCTAAAATCAATTATGAGATCGATCAGCTCCGCTTTTTTATTCGCGACACTAAAAAAATAAAACGTACTGCTTCACAGGAAATCGAAATTACACCAATTTATATCCTGAATGATGTTGATAAAATTGAAGCTGAAGCAGAAAATATCTTTGTATTTGCGCTGCCAAAATTTACAATTCCGGAAAAAAAATATTTAACCATACAGCTAATGGAGAAAAATGGCGGCAGACATTTAGAAGAACATGTCAAGAATACAAAATTGATACAGGTTACTGTACTTCCAAAATTATAAACTATTTAATAATTAAAAAATTGAAATCATGAACGAGAAAAATTTTGAATACTTAAGAGATCAGATTAAGTATACTGGATTCGGTGAAGCACTGGAATCTCAATTAAAAGAAAAAATGCAGAAGGAAGAGCCTAATTTTACTTTGACGCATAATGCGCAATACGGTAATGATACCGCTACAGCGACGTTAAATTTTAAAAAATCCGATCAAAGCGACATTTTCTTTTTTAATTCTTATAAAGTCGAATTGCAAAAAGAAAATTCTAAAGAAACCTTGGAACAAACCTTTTATATCAATAAAGGCAGCAACATAACAATGAAGGAAGCTTACAATCTTATGGAAGGCAGATCGGTAAATAAAGATCTCACCAGTAAAGAGGGGGAAGTTTATAATTCTTGGGTTCAAATGGACTTCAAACAATCCGAATCTAATGGAAACTTTAAACTAAACCATTACCATCAAAATTATGGTTATGATTTAGAAGCAGCACTGTCCAAACATCCTATTAAAGAACTGGAAACCCCAAAATACAAAGAAGACTTGATAAATTCTTTGAAAAAAGGAAATCTGCAGAGCGCTACTTTTTTAAAAGAAGGTAATGAGATCAAGCAGTATATTGAAGCCAGCCCGCAATTCAAAACAATTAATATCTATGATAATAATATGAAAAGGATTGACAATCGTAAAGCTCAGGAAGAAAAACAATCCGAAAGCCAGCAGACCTCAGAAAAGCAGAGCAGCAAAAAACAAAACCAAACTGCCGATGATGATGGACCTGAAATACCAAAGGAAGCTAAGAAAAAAAGGAAAAGCCAATCCATGTAATCGATGAACGAACAACTTCCCGTTAACAGAGTAGAGGTGGAATTAAATCAGTGGCGCTCCAGGGAAGAGCGTTTTAGTAAACTGTTTAATTTCAGTCTTTCGGGCAATAGGTCACTGATTAAAGAAAAGCTGCATCATTACGAGCGTATTGGAACAAAGTATAAGCGAACTAAAAATATTGAGGAACGTTTTGCTTTGCAGATGCTCAAGCAGGAAAAGAACAAGATTCTAAAACAACTTTATCCTAATTTATTAGTACGACTTGTCCGTAAACTGATCATTGCACCACTCATAGACCAAATTGCTGTTCGGAAAGATGCAAAAGAGGAAGAAAAAAATAACCAATCGCTGTACGATCAGGTGCAGCGTATTGGTTTTAAAGATTTGTCAAATCAAATTGAGCATCAAATCAAACAAGGTCAAGAGCAATTTACTGTTCCGGTTTCCTATTACGTCAACGAAAAAGAACGACTGGATCACGAGTTGTCTTTTGTAAAAGACCAGAGTGGACAGTATCAATTTGAAGCATATAAAACCACTTTGCAAAATGAATCAAAGCCTGATGAAGAGAGAAGCCATTATTTTAAAGTACAACAAGGAAATTCTATTGATACAACACAGGCATATAATTTATTAGCTGGACGTTCCATTCAGAAGGAAAAATCCTGGATCCAACTAGATCTTAATGATAAAGACGCAAGTGGCAATCACCGCATCAAAGAATTTCATTCCGGGTATGGTTATGATCTTGAAAAAGCCTTACAGCAACTTCCTTTAAAGGAATTATCAAATAAAACTCAAGCCGATAAATTAAAGGATGATTTAAAACAAGGAAATCGTTTGCTTGTAACCTTGATTAAAAATGGAAATGAACATCGGTTTTATATTGAAGCTAATCCTCAGTTTAAATCAGTAAACATTTATGACGAGCACTCAAGAAAAATTACGCTATCAACTGCATTGGGGAATAAAACAATGGAAACAGTAAAACAGCAGCAAAAGACAAATGAAAGTCAACAGGTGAATCATTCCACAAGAAATGGTATGCGTGTAAGCTGATAATCTAGGAAATAATGAAAACACTAAAACCTTTATCTGATTTCTTTAATGCAATAGAAAAAGATTACCGTATTAGTATCACTCATATTGGTATATATGCGGCATTGCTTCAATTTAGGACCGAAAAGGGTTTTGTTAATCCTATTGAGGTCTATAGGTATGAAATCATGAAGTTAGCCAAGATAACCGGGCCTGTAACCTACCATAAATGCATGCGTGAGCTAAACGAGTATGGTTACATTAGCTATCTGCCAAAACGCAATAGAAACCAGCGGAGTACAATTTATTTTCCTATATGAGTAATTGAAATCAATTTTAATTAATTAGTAAAGCCCGGTTGCGGGCTTTTGCTGTCAATAGAAGGAGGTGTATGATGAGAGAGGAAGAGATTGCTAGAATAACACCACACAGAGCTATGGAATTATTGAGAAAGGATGGTATTGATGTAGATGCTGATCAAGCAAAAATTATCTTGGATTTTTTCTACGAAATGGCTGAAATAGTGGTTGATACATATTTAGATGAACAAAAATTACGTAAATTTACACTCACACAAAAGCGTGAAAGCAAGTTTAAACAATCAATATTAAAATCATGAAAATTGCAGATTTATATATCCGTGTAAGTACAGATGAACAGGCAGATAAAGGATATTCGCAAAGGGATCAGGAAGAACGTTTACGTAAATATTGTGAACTGAATTCCTTTCAGGTTCGAAAAGTGATTATTGAAGATCATTCTGCTAAAACTTTTAACCGTCCATCATGGAAAAAGCTATTATCAGAGCTTAGAACACGAAGAGGACATTCTGATTTGGTACTCTTTACCAAATGGGATAGGTTTAGTCGTAATGCAGGAGATGCCTATCAGATGATAAGTACATTACGCAGATTAGGTGTTGAGCCACAAGCAGTTGAGCAGCCTTTAGATCTTACAATTCCAGAAAACAAAATGATGCTTGCTTTTTATCTTGCAGCTCCTGAAGTTGAGAATGATCGTAGAGCACTAAATGTTTTACATGGTATGCGTCGGGCCAAGAAAGAAGGTCGTGTTATGGGGATTGCTCCAATAGGTTACAGTAATAAAATTAGTGAGGATGGTAAAAAATATATCGCAATTAAAGAAAGTGAAGCAAGTATTATGCGATGGGTTTTTAAAGAATTGGCGAAAGGAAAAATAAATACACAAGAAATCTGGGGATTAGCAATTGATAAAGGACTCAAATGCAGTAAGAATGCTTTTTGGGGTTCCGTACGTAACCCTGTGTATTGTGGAAAAGTATTCGTGCCAAAATATAAAGAAGAAGAAAGTCAATTAGTAAAAGGACAGCACGAGCCACTAATTTCTGAATCATTGTTTTATGATGTTCAGGATGTACTTGATAGTCGTAAAAAAAAGAGAAGAACTACTGTAACGGTAGATCCTGCATTACTATTGCGTGGGCATTTGATATGTCCCAAGTGTGGTAGACTGCTTACAGGCAGCGCATCTAAAGGACGTAATCAACATTATCACTACTATCACTGCAGATTAGGCTGTACGTTCCGTGAAAAGGCTCCAGAGGTAAATGCGATTGTTGCAGATGAAATAAGAAAATATGTAAGACCACTGCCTTTTTTAGAATTATATAAAGAAGTAATAGTATCCGTATTTAAAAATAAAACAAAACATGAACGCAGTGATGTTAATAGATTAAAAGAAGAACTAGAACAGGCTAATGAAAGATTGACGAAAGCGAGAAATTTACTTATTGCAGGAGATTTAGACCCTAATGATTATCGTATAATAAAAATAGAGACTGAGGAAAAAATAAACAGGCTTGAAGCAAAACTAACCACTGGAATTAAAGGAACAGCAAACGTTGAACCCTTGCTGGATAAGGCTATTAGTCATATTTCTCAACTGGCAACATTATACGAGGAAGGTACAACCGCAAGAAAAAGAAAGATAATTGGTTCGATTTTTCCTGAAAAGCTCACTTTTGACGGAATAGAGTGTCGAACCACAAGAATCAATGAAGCACTTAGGGTTATGCTCTTATTTTACAATGGTTTAGATAGTAAAAAAAAAAGGACAAATCAGCTGTTTTCTGATTTGTCCCAAGATGTGACCACGGTGGGATTTGAACCCACACGCCCTTACGAGCACCACCCCCTCAAGATGGCAAGTCTACCGTTTCTCCACGTGGCCAAAAAATAAAAAAGGTCAAGTAAATGAATACTCGACCTTTTGTGACCCGACTGGGGCTCGAACCCAGGACCCCATCATTAAAAGTGATGTGCTCTACCAACTGAGCTATCGAGTCATGCTATCAAGAAAAGTATTTTGTAAATCACAAATTTTGTGACCCGACTGGGGCTCGAACCCAGGACCCCATCATTAAAAGTGATGTGCTCTACCAACTGAGCTATCGAGTCAAATTCTTTCCTTGAATGCGGGTGCAAATATAAGGAGTTATTTTTGATATTTGCAAGCTTATTTATTATAAATTTGTCTTTTTTTACTCAAAATTTACAACACCTTAATTTTTAGGTTCTTATTAAAATGAAAAAAATTATATTATTAGGATATATGGGCTGTGGAAAGTCAACAATTGCCCAAAACTTGTCAAAAATTACAAATATTCCGTTTCTGGATTTAGATAAATGCATCGAAAATAAAGCAAATTTATCGATAAATGAGATTTTCGAGCAATTTGGAGAGATCCATTTTAGAAAATTAGAACACGAAATATTCGTAGAATTACTTCAGTCTTCAGAAAACAGCATAATAGGTTTAGGAGGAGGGACACCTTGTTACGCCAATAATCATGAATTATTGAAAAGCGATGATGTTACTTCGGTTTATTTAAAAGCTTCAATAGATACTTTATACGAGAGATTAGTTCATAACAAAAGCAAGCGCCCGTTAATCGCTAATATGAATGAAGAGGAAATGAGAGAATTTATCGCAAAGCATTTGTTCGATAGAAGTTATTATTACAACCATGCGCAACATAAAGTTACAGTTGATAATAAAACTATCGAAGAAACGGTTCAGGATATTTTAGAAATCTTAGCTTAAAAAAGCATAATTATCACCATTGTCATCAAAAACAACCTGAACATGCTC
Source organism: Flavobacterium frigidimaris (assembly GCA_900129595.1). Taxonomy (GTDB): domain Bacteria; phylum Bacteroidota; class Bacteroidia; order Flavobacteriales; family Flavobacteriaceae; genus Flavobacterium; species Flavobacterium frigidimaris. The sequence continues at coordinate 22,940 of FQWG01000028.1, forward strand.
TAATAAAGAAGTTGATAGGGAGATTCCTTTAAAATCTGCCTTTACAGGATATTTTTTATGATTTCTGTCTACAAGTACTGCTGTTTTGAATTTCTTTAACGGAACATCTAAGAAATGACGAACAGCATAGATCAGAGTGGTGCCTGAATTTAATACATCATCAACAAGTACTAATCCTTTGTTTTTATATTCTTCTTTACTTAATGAAGTGTGTATTGGTAATTGTGGATTTTGTTTGTCGACTTTGACTTCGCAAATGGAAACTTTTAATGTCGAAATAGTCGTTAATGCCAAAGCAAGTTTTTGAGCAAAAATAAATCCGTTAGCGGCGATTCCGGCAATTACAATTTCTTCCTCATCGACAAAAGTCTCGTATATTTGATAGGCGATACGTTTTATTTTGTGTTCTATTTCCTGATTCGTTAAGATGATGTTTTTGCTCATGATTTATTTTTTTTGCTAAAGTACAAATTTAGGTTATGAAATTCCAATATATGAAATCCCAAATTCCAATGTGGAGGTTTTGATTTTAGATCTTTTTTGGAATTTGGAAATTTATCATTGAGATTCTATTATTTAGTTATTGTTGTGGATTTAAAAATTGGAATTTAATTTTCTTCGTCCTCATCAATAATATCATTGCCGTATTCGTCAATATCTCTTCTGTCTTTTTTGGTAGGTCTTCCGGTTCCTGTTTTGCGATAATGCTCTTTGGATAGTTTTAATAATTCTAAATGCGCATAAGCTTCAGCCGGAGTTTCATTTTTTCGATACATATCAACAAGTTTTGCGCCAACACGACTTTCAGGTATGTCTAGCACAGTGATAATTTGTGTGATCTGATCTTTTCTGAAGGTAATTTTATCAGTGGGAAAAACCTCTTTTGATGGTTTTGCAACTTGCCCATTTACAGTTATATGGTTTTTTTTGCATGCTTCGGTCACCATGTTTCTGGTTTTATAATAACGCACGCACCACAGGTATTTGTCTATTCTCATAATTTTTCTAAAATCAACGTTAAAATCTTTACAAAAATAAATCAATATTGTATCTTGCGCACCTAAAAAATTAACAATAATGAATAAATTTAAATATTATTTTATTTTATTGCTTGCAGGTATTTCTTTGGTTTCTTGTAATAAAAGTGATGATAATGATGTGGTGACCGTTCCTTTGAGAGATTATGCGGAGCAATATAAAGCAGATAATGATTCTATTATTAAATATTTAAAGACTAATTATATCACTGTGACGAATAATCCGGGAACTCCACAGGATCAGGACGTGGTGATAAAAAAAATAGTTGCTGGCGACGGAAATGTTTCTATCTGGGATCAGACAACTTATCCTTTAGAAACAAGAGATGTTTATAGTAATGATGTGGCTTATAAGGTTTATTATTTGACTTTAAGGAAAGGATTGGGTCAATCGCCAACGAATACTGATAAAGTAGTTACCTCTTATTCAGGTAATTTGTTAGATAATACAGTTTTTGAGACCTCTTATGGATATGCAACGAACTGGTTTTTGTTTCCGTATGGTGCTGATACGGCAACGGATAAAGTAACACGAGTAGAAGGCTGGTCAGAGATTTTTCCTAAATTTAAAACTGGTACTTCTAAGACCGATCCTAATAGTGGTGTAATCACTTATAGCGATTTTGGCGCAGGAGTTATGTTTTTGCCTTCAGGGTTAGCTTATTATGCTGGTGGGAGCGGCAGTGTTCCGGCTTATACTCCTGTAGTTTTTAGTTTTAAGTTGTTTGATCTTCAGAGAATGGATAACGAGTTTACAGTTTCCTCTACTACCGGTCAAGTAGTTTTTCTTGGTGATGGTGTTCCTGATTATTTAGAAGATAGTAACGGTGATGGATATCTTTACGATTTTAGAGATACAAAGAAATATCCAAATCCACCGGCTAATTTAGTTGATGATACAGATGGAGATGGTATTCCTGACTTTTTAGATTTTGATGATGACGGAGATGGTTTTACAACCAGATTTGAGCTTACGAAACCTGCTGATCAGGTGGGTATTATTGGCGGTGTAAATTATGGAGCAAGATTTTATTATCCATGGGATCCTATTGTGGATAATCCATTAACTCCAAATGTAGATGAAACTGAGCCAAGAGGAATTCCAAGAAGACCAACAGGGGCACTTGCAGATCCTGGTAAGCCTGAATCTTCAACTAATGTAAAGGCATATTTACCTGAAGATTATACTGCTAATCCAAGATTGAGAATACATCTGGATAAAACGTATCCTATAAAACAGAATTAATTTTATTTAAAATATAATAGCCCTGAAAGTGATTTCGGGGCTGTTTTTTTTTGCTCAGTTATATAAGATAAAAGCAGGATATGTTTATTTTTTATGAGGTAGTATTGAGTGAGTTAAATAGTTTTGGATACAAAAAAGAAGCCTCGAAAATTACTTTTCGAGGCTTCTTTATATAAGTAAGAAAATCTAAAAATTATTTTCTTTTGATTACTCTTTCTACAGCTTCAACAATCGCCTGATTGTTTAATTTGTATTTCTCCATTAATTGCTCTGGAGTTCCGGATTCGCCAAAACTATCGTTTACGGCAACAAACTCTTGTGGAGCAGGAGTGTTTAAAGCTAGTACTCTTGAAACACTTTCTCCAAGGCCTCCAAGAATGTTGTGCTCTTCTGCAGTTACAACACATTTTGTTTTAGCCAATGATTTTAGAATTGCTTCTTCGTCTAATGGTTTAATCGTGTGAATGTTGATTACTTCGGCAGAAATACCTTTTGCTTCTAATGCTTCAGCAGCAATAAGCGCTTCCCAAACTAAGTGTCCTGTCGCTACAATCGTAACATCAGTTCCTTCGTTTAATAAGATTGCTTTTCCAATTACGAAAGGTTCATCAGCTGGCATGAAATTAGGAACAACCGGACGTCCAAAACGTAAATAAGCCGGACCGTGATGATCTGCTAGTGCTAATGTAGCTGCTTTAGTCTGGTTGTAATCGCAAGTATTGATTACAGTCATTCCAGGCAACATTTTCATTAGTCCGATATCTTCAAGGATTTGGTGAGTTGCTCCGTCTTCTCCTAGTGTTAAACCGGCGTGAGAAGCACAGATTTTTACGTTTTTATCAGAATAAGCAACAGATTGACGAATTTGATCGTAAACTCTTCCTGTAGAGAAGTTAGCGAAAGTTCCTGTAAAAGGAATTTTTCCTCCAATTGTCAGACCGGCAGCGATACCAATCATATTGGCTTCTGCAATACCAATTTGGAAAAAACGCTCAGGATGATTTTTCTTGAAATCATCAAATTTCAATGATCCAATTAAATCAGCACAAAGTGCTACAACTTTTTCGTTTTTTTGACCTAGTTCAGTCATTCCTGCTCCAAAACCAGAACGGGTATCTTTACTTCCTGTATTTGTATATTTTTTCATTTTGTTTTTTTTGCTGTACGCAATAGGCTGTAGGCAATAGGCATAAAGCTTACTGCTTAAGGCTTAAAGCTTTTTTTAATAATCGATTTGATCTGCAGAATAGTTTTGAGCCAAAGCACTTGCCAATTGATCATTGTTAGGTGCTTTACCATGCCACGCATGAGTGTGCATCATAAAATCAACTCCGTTACCCATTTCAGTATGTAGTAAAATACAAACTGGTTTTCCTTTTCCTGTTCTTGATTTAGCATCAGTCAGACCTGCGATAATAGCATCGATGTTGTTTCCTTCTTTAATTTCAAGAACGTCCCAGTCAAAAGCTTCAAATTTAGCACGGATACTTCCCATTGCTAAAACTTCGTCAGTAGTACCGTCAATTTGTTTTCCGTTAACGTCGATAGTTGCAATTAGATTGTCTACTTTTTTAGCAGAAGCATACATGATTGCTTCCCAGTTTTGACCTTCTTGTAATTCGCCGTCACCATGTAAAGTGTAAATTAAATGATTGTCCCCATTTAATTTTTTAGCTTGAGCAGCTCCAATTCCTACAGATAAACCTTGTCCTAATGAGCCAGAAGCTATACGAACTCCAGGTAAACCTTCATGAGTGGTTGGATGTCCTTGTAAACGTGAGTTTAATAATCTGAAAGTTGCAAGTTCTGAAACAGGGAAATAACCGCTACGTGCTAATACGCTATAAAATACAGGAGAAATGTGGCCATTAGAAAGGAAAAAGATGTCTTCTCCAATTCCGTCCATATCAAAACCTTCTTTACGCTCCATAATGTTTTGGTACAGAGTTACCAAAAATTCAGTACAACCTAGTGAACCACCTGGGTGACCTGAGTTGACAGCATGTACCATTCGAAGAATATCTCTTCTTACTTGGATAGTTAAATCGCTTAATTGTTGTGTGTTAGGCTTCATTTTATGTGTAAAAGTTAAACTGGTGCAAAAGTAATTTTTATTTTGCGGGCTGACAAATGATTTTTCGCTTTAGTTTGTTGTAATTGTTAAATTATAGCCCTTTTTTTCGTAGATGTTAAAAATAACTCTCGAATATTTTTGTTTTTTCGAATGAGAGAGTAGAATTGCTTTGTCTTTTATTGAAAAAGCATAAAAAAAGTCCCGAAAATTGGGACTTGTGAATTTATTCAATTTAAGATGATGAAGATTTTTATTCGGTATCGCCTTCGCTATAGAAATTGTTTTCTTCGTCTTCAGAGCCTATTTCTTCTTGTTGATCATCAAGCTCAGAGCCTGGTATATCTAGATCGTTGCCAAGTTTATCACTGTTTTGTTTCCACTCATGATTGTCCTGGCTGATCGTTTTTTCAGTTGAGATTTCTTCAGGATCGATGTCTTCAAGTTTGTCTTCATTATTGTAAATGTCTTCTGAAGCAGGATAATCTAATTCTTCCAGATTTTTTTCGATTTCATTTTCGTCTGCTGGTTTTTTTTCTTCTGAATTTATCATGATTTTTCTTTTTTTAATAGTGTCCTATAAAGTTATGAAAACTACGATTTAATATTGTTATAGTTTTTAAATCAGAAAGTTGTAGTATTCACATCATTTGATTTGAATTCCAATTTTTAAAAACCTAAATTCCAAATGAAAAATGATTTTGCATTTTGATAATTATTTCATTTTCTAATGGATAAATTATCTAATTCCCTTAATATCGCTCCAGGTAATCAACTGAATGTTGTTTTCTTTTAGTTTTGATTGGCATTCCTCACTAGTGAAAAAATCAAAATCGGTTTGGCGCCATGCTGAGCCAAAGTTAGGGTGATGAATTGTGATGCCCTGCATCTCGAAATCATCAAAAGCCGGGTGCAGCAGAAAAACATTAAATCCGGGCTTAATGTTGTCTAATGCCTGTGCGTAAGAATGTCGTAATTCTCCTTTTTCGAAATCAGAAAAATGTCCAATTAAAAGATTATCGGCCAAAAGGGTATTTTCAAAATTGTATTTATCGTCAGACAAACGGATAGATTCAACGAATTGCTGGTTTATGAAAACGGGTAAATTGTATTTTGTTCCGAGTTCTTTATAGAGTTCTAAAATGTCTGGCGTAACGCCTGCGCTGCACATGTGAGAGTCGAGATGCGTTGGGCGAATTCCGAATTGTAATGCTTTTTCGATTTGGGCGGTAAGTTCTTTTTTTATTTCTGATAGAAGTGCATTGTTTTTGAAATCGGCTCTGGTTTTATAAAAATAACCGTTTTGATCGACTAAACTCGAAACTTCTGCGATAGGAAGAACGGGGCCAAACTTATAATTTTCCCATTCGCAAGTCAGGGTAAGGTGAACGCCGCAATCGTAATTGGGATTGTTTTTGGCAAATGTTGCCATTTCATAAAACCACGGACAAGGCACCATTATGCTGTAGGAGTTGACGGATCCGCTTTGAAGTGCTTGTATAGTGGCCTGATTTTCTGAATGGGATAATCCGGCATCGTCAGCATGAATTATTAGGAGTTTTGCGTCTTCGGGATGTCCTAGTTTTTGGGCTAAATTCATTTTGTTTGTTTTGTTTATTTTGTTTTTGTTGGAAGAATAAATGGTACGCAGATTTAAACGGATTTTTATTTTGTTATTCAGATGGTTTTACTTTGCGAGTGCTTCGACTTTGCTCACCTTTACAATTCCGACTTTGTCTGACAATTTCAAACTACTCAGCCGGATAATAGTTTTATTCAAATTTAAAAATTTCTGGTGGAAATGTCGGGTCTTTTTTTGCGTTAGGGATAGAAGCGAAAAGCCCACAGCCTGACGAAGGAAGTGCGAGGACTTGTAGCGGATAGCCCGACCGAAGGGAACGCCCAAAATATTTAAATTCCGATTTTTAAAACTCCAAATTCAAATTTGTTTTGTGTCAGCTTTTAGGTTGGTGAAAATCATTATCTCATTTTCTAATTGACAAATTATCTAATTGATTAAATTTTCCTGAAATTAGCTTACCTTTGCCGACTGAAAAAAGAAACAGATGAAGTTTGATTTATTGAAAAAAGATCCGCAATCTAAAGCGAGAGCGGGAAGTATTACTACAGATCATGGTGTAATCGAAACGCCTATTTTTATGCCTGTTGGAACGGTTGCATCTGTAAAAGGAGTACACCAGCGTGAGCTAAAACAAGATATAAATCCGGATATTATCCTGGGAAACACTTATCATTTATATTTACGTCCGCAAACTGAAATTCTTGAAAAAGCAGGAGGATTGCATAAATTTATGAATTGGGATCGTAATATTTTGACTGATTCTGGTGGATATCAGGTGTATTCTCTTTCGAATAACAGAAAAATTAAAGAAGAAGGTGTAAAGTTTAAATCGCATATTGACGGTTCGTATCACTTTTTCTCACCGGAAAGCGTAATGGAAATTCAACGTACCATTGGAGCTGATATTATCATGGCTTTTGATGAGTGTACGCCTTATCCTTGCGATTACAGATATGCACAACGCTCGATGCACATGACGCACCGCTGGTTAGATCGTTGTATCAGCCATTTGGATAAATTGCCTTTTAAATACGGATACGAACAAACATTTTTTCCTATTGTTCAGGGAAGTACTTATAAAGATTTACGTCAGCAATCTGCTGAATATATTGCCAATTCAGGACAACAAGGAAATGCAATTGGAGGTTTGTCAGTTGGAGAACCTGCTGAGGAAATGTACGCGATGACCGAAGTGGTTTGTGAAATTTTACCGGAAGATAAACCACGTTATTTGATGGGAGTGGGAACTCCGATAAATATTTTAGAAAATATTGCGTTAGGTATTGATATGTTCGACTGTGTAATGCCAACTCGTAATGCGAGAAATGGTATGTTGTTTACAGCAAACGGAACGATCAATATCAAAAACAAAAAGTGGGAAGATGATTTTTCTCCAATCGACGAAATGGGACATACTTTTGTAGATACTGAATATACAAAAGCGTACTTGCGTCACTTATTTGCAGCTAATGAATATTTAGGAAAGCAAATTGCCACGATTCATAATCTTGGTTTTTATATGTGGTTGGTTCGTGAAGCCAGAAAACATATCTTAGCTGGAGATTTTAGACCATGGAAAGAAATGATGGTTAAAAATATGAGTCAAAGACTATAAAAATAGTTTCAAGTTTCAGGTTTCAAGTTTCAAGTTCTCACTAGAACCTGAAACTTGAAACCTGAAACAAAACAAACAAAAAAATATATGCTGACGATAATAGATAAGTATATTTTAAAAAGATATTTAGCCACTTTCTCGGTGATGATCTTATTATTTATTCCAATTGGAATTGTAATTGACGTCTCTGAAAAGGTGAATAAAATGCTGGAAAATAAGATTCCGTTTAGTGCAATTGCGATCTATTACTACAACTTTACCGTTTATTTTGCAAACTCTTTATTTCCAATATTTTTATTCTTATCTGTAATTTGGTTTACCTCAAAACTGGCTAATAATACGGAGATTATTGCGATTTTAAGTTCAGGAATTTCATTTACGCGTTTTTTGCGTCCGTATATTATTGGTGCATCTATTGTTTCGGTATTTGTGCTTTTAATGGGGTTTTTTATTGTTCCTGCGGCAAGTGAGGGATTCAATAACTTTAGATATACGTATCTGAAAGGGAATGGGAAAGTCGAGATGCGAGGCAATAATACAAACGTGTACCGACAGATTAATGATAACGATTTTATTTTTGTAAATAGTTTTAATGAAGAATCAAAAACAGCTTTTAATTTTACATTAGAGCATTTTGAAAAAGATCAGTTGACCTATAAAATCACGGCAAGCCGTATTAAATGGGATCCGAAAAAGAAGACCTATACTTTATATGACTACACGAAAAGAACGCTTGGGGAACTGAACGATAAAATAGAGAAAAGTCCTGAAAAGAATGTGCCGTTCAAATTTGAATTGGCAGATTTGACTCCTGTAGTTTATATTGCTGAAACCCTTCCGTTAGGAAAATTGATCGATTTTATTGAGAAAGAACGTAAGAGAGGCTCAGGAAATATCAATACTTATTTAGTGGTGCTTTATAAAAAATACAGCGTACCGGTTTCAGCTTTTATCCTAACCATAATTGCGGTGGCAGTTTCTGCAATGAAACGCCGTGGCGGAATGGGAACGAATCTTGCGATTGGAATTGCAATTGCCTTTTCATTCGTGTTTTTTGATAAAATATTTGGTACTCTTGCTGAAAAATCTACTTTCTCACCCTTATTAGCTGTCTGGTTTCCGAATATGGTTTTTGGAGTATTGGCAGTTTACTTATTACGTAATGCGAAACGATAATTTAAAAAGTTATTTAAATCTTCATTTAATTGTTTTTATCTGGGGATTTACGGCTATTCTTGGAGCTTTAATAACGATTGATGCTGAAAATTTAGTTTGGTTCAGAATGCTGCTTGCAGGAGTTTTTCTTGCTGCATTTATAGTATATAAGAAGCAGTCTTTTGTTATTTCGGCTACTTCTTTTGCTAAGTTAATTTTTGTTGGATTATTAATCGCACTCCATTGGATTTTCTTTTTCAGGGCGATTCATGTTTCTAATGTTTCTATCACGCTTTCGATATTTTCGTTAGGTGCTTTTTTTGCCTCGTTGTTAGAACCGCTTTTTTATGGTAGGAAGATCTTATTTTACGAAGTTTTTTTTGGTCTGATTATTATAGGCGGATTAGCATTAATCATGCAGGTCGAAGTAAAATATTTACACGGAATGTACTATGCTTTGGCATCGATTATTCTGGGGGTTTTGTTTACTCTAATGAATGGGAAGCTGATTTCAGATCATGAACCGTCAGTGATTACCTTTTATGAGTTTGGGGCAGGAGTTTTCTTTATTTCGATTTATTTTCTGATACAGGGAAAATTCACTGCAGATTTTTTTACAATGTCATTAAATAATTGGCTTTTATTATTGCTTTTGTCCTCAGTTTGTACGGCCTATGCATTTACGGCATCAGTAAAAGTAATGCAGAAATTAAGTCCGTATACAGTGATGTTAACGACTAATTTAGAGCCCGTTTACGGAATTATGCTGGCTTATTTTATTCTGGGAGGAAAAGAGAAAATGAGTACAGAATTTTATATTGGCGCCCTGATTATTGTGATTACAGTGATCTTAAACGGCGTTTTTAAACATTATAAAAATAAGAAAGAAGTGTAATAATTTCCTTATTTTTAAATTACATTTTTATATTTTAAATACGATTTAATCACACCAATGATATAATATTTTTATATTTGCGGTTCGATTTACAAACAAAATTCAAAAATCCATGGAATATTTAGATTTTGAGCTTCCAATAAAAGAACTTGAAGAACAGTTACAAAAGTGTGTTATAATTGGAAAAGAATCTGATGTTGATGTAACGCCTACCTGCAAGGAAATCAACAAAAAATTAGTAGAAACTAAGAAAGAAATATACAAAAACCTAACAGCCTGGCAACGCGTTCAGCTGTCAAGACATCCAAACAGGCCTTATACCTTAGATTATATCAGAGCTATTTGCGGAGATACATTTTTAGAACTTCACGGAGACAGAAATTTTAAAGATGATAAAGCTATGGTTGGCGGATTGGGAAAAGTAAACGGTCAGTCGTTTATGATTGTTGGTCAGCAAAAAGGTTTTAATACTAAAACACGTCAATACCGTAATTTCGGTATGGCAAACCCGGAAGGATATCGTAAAGCTTTGCGTTTGATGAAAATGGCAGAGAAATTCGGAATTCCGGTTTTGACTTTAGTAGATACTCCTGGTGCATATCCGGGACTTGAAGCTGAAGAAAGAGGACAAGGAGAAGCAATTGCCAGAAATATTTTTGAAATGGTTCGCTTGAAAGTGCCAATTATAACGATCATCGTTGGTGAAGGTGCTTCAGGAGGAGCTTTAGGAATAGGTGTTGGTGATAAAGTATATATGTTAGAAAACACCTGGTACTCGGTAATTTCACCGGAATCATGTTCTTCTATTTTATGGAAAAGCTGGGAGTATAAAGAACGTGCTGCCGATGCTTTAAAATTGACTTCATCTGATATGAAGAGACAAAAATTAGTAGATGATGTAATACCGGAACCATTAGGCGGAGCACACTACGACCGCGAAACTACTTTTAAAACAGTAGCGGAATACATCACCAAAGGATATAATGAATTGAAAGACTTATCAACAACTGACCTGATTGCCCAAAGAATGGACAAATACAGTAAAATGGGGGAGTTTAAAGAGTAAATTCATGTAAAATGATTTAAAATCCGAAGCCTTACAGTTTCGGATTTTTTTTTGGTTATGAACAAAACAGACTTATTTATAAACAATTAATAGTTATAACTCGATAGCAATTTTTTTTTAAATTTTGCTACTTTCGCTATATGGAAAATTTCAAAAATGTAAATCCTGCAAAGGTAAATAAACCCTCAATAATTACTTTAGAAAAAGGAAAACTTCCTCCGCAAGTTCTTGATTTAGAGGAGGCTGTGCTTGGGGCTATGATGATTGATAAAAAAGGAGTTGATGATGTAATTGATATTTTACAAGGGGATGCTTTTTATAAAGAGGCACATAAATATATTTTTGAAGCAATCGTTCAGCTTTTTACCGAAACACAGCCAATTGACTTGTTGACGGTTTCGACTCAGTTGAAAAAAAATGGAAAATTAGAATTGGCTGGAGGTGATTTTTATTTAATTCAGCTTACACAAAAAATTGCATCTTCGGCTCATATCGAATTTCACTCACGTATCATTCTTCAAAAGTTTATTCAAAGAAGTTTGATTCGTATTTCGACTGAAATTATCGAAGCGTCTTATGATGAAACTGCGGATGTTTTTGATTTGCTTGATCAGGCCGAATCAAAACTATATGAAGTAACACAAGGAAATATTAAACGTAGTTCTGAAACTGCTCAGAGTTTAGTACTTCAGGCCAAAAAGAAGATTGAAGAAATTGCAAAACAAGAAGGTTTAAGTGGTGTTGAAACCGGTTTTACGAATCTGGATAAACTGACTTCAGGATGGCAGCCTTCAGATTTAATTATTATCGCGGCGAGACCTGCGATGGGAAAAACTGCTTTTGTACTTTCGATGGCGAGAAATATTGCTATTCAGTACGGGCACGGAGTGGCTTTGTTTTCTCTGGAGATGGCATCGGTTCAGCTGATCACGAGGTTAATTTCGTCAGAAACAGGATTGTCATCAGAGAAATTGCGTACAGGTAAATTAGAGCCACACGAATGGACAATGTTAAGTACCAAAGTAAAAAACTTAGAAAAAGCCCCTTTGTTTATTGATGATACACCATCACTTTCTATTTTCGATTTAAGAGCAAAATGCCGTCGTCTGGTTTCACAGCACGGTATTAAGATTATAATTATCGATTATTTGCAGTTGATGACTGCCGGAGGAAATAATAAAGGAGGAGGAAATCGTGAGCAGGAAATCTCGACCATTTCCCGAAACTTAAAGGCCTTAGCAAAAGAGTTAAATGTTCCGGTAATTGCACTTTCTCAGTTATCACGTGCCGTTGAAACGCGTGGATCCAGTAAACGTCCGTTGCTGTCGGATCTTCGTGAATCCGGGGCGATTGAGCAGGATGCTGATATTGTGTCGTTTTTATACCGACCTGAATATTATAAAATTGAAGAATGGGATGATGATGAAGCATCGCCAACTGCAGGTCAGGCAGAGATCATGATTGCAAAACACCGTAATGGTGGTATCGAAAACATTCGTTTGAAATTTATCGGACACCTTGGAAAATTTGATAACCTGGATGATTTCTCAGGAAGTTATGATGACTTGCCATCTAAAATGAATCATGAAGAAAATCCATTTATAACTAAAAACCTGCCATCGCCTAATGAAGCTTTTGGCAGCAATTTAAATGATGACGATGACGACAGCGATGTTCCTTTTTAATCAAACAATTAAGCCTCTTTAAGAGGCTTTTTTTATGTTCAATTGTTAATTTTTTTTGATAAAATTCAGTAGTTTAGCCAAACAATTGATTCCAGCAATTGTGATTAATTAATTAACCAAAAACAAATTATTATGGCAGAAGAAAAATTTCCCGGAAAAATTGAAATCAGTTTAGCTGTTGGTAAGGAATGGTCAAAAAAGTACAAAGATTCTCCGGAAGGGAGAGCTAAAGATGCAGTAGATGCTTACTTAGTGCCTTTAGAGAGTTTAGAAGCAATTTTGAAACTTAAAGAATCTTTAAAAATTGATGCAGCCCGAGCTTATAAAGGAGTTAATGAGCTTGGAGAACAAACGTTAATGTTTGTAGGGGCTAAATTAAATGAAAAAACAGGTATTTATGAAGATGTCTTTGCTGATGGAGATGGTGATTTAGGTACAGCTGTTTTGTATGATGGAGCCAGACCATGTCCTCCTTTTGGTGATCCAACAAATCCTTTATAATGACCGATCTGGTAATATATTCGGCTTATTTTATTTTATTAATAAATGTAGTGCTCTATACATATAGCTTTTTCCAAACGGAAAAAGCTAATGTTTTTTTAGTCCTTTATCTTGCATTTGTTTTTGTCATGCAATTAACTCTGGAATTGATGTATCATCTTGCAATGAAGAATTTATTTGCTATAAATATATTTTTTATCGGTCAGATGATTTTATTAGGCTTATTTTTCAGATCAATTTTAAAAAATAAAGAGCAGAAAAATTTTGTAAGCTGGAGTCTGGTTTCAGCTCTTTTAGTTTTAGGAATTCAGTTGTGCATTGATGTAACTCAGTTCTTAAAATTTAATTTATTCGCCATTACAATTACTTCATTATTAATAGTTGTTTATGCCTTATTGCACTTCTATAATATGCTTACCAGTAATAAAGAATATTATTATCTTACAATTGGTGTGATTTTTTATCTGTTGACGAGTACAATATTATTTTTAGTAGGTAATTTGACTATTGGTTTAAGTAATGAATTCAAATTAATGAGTTGGACTTTAAACGCATTTTTGATTTTGGTCTATTATCTTTTTATTTTATTTGAATGGAAAGTTAGTTTTAGTCTTAAAAGAGAAAATTAATACTTAAATATGGATACAAGTCTGGTTTATGAAAAAGAAATTGTTGCTATAATTCTCTATACATCATGCTTTTTTATGGTTGTAGCGGGTTTTTTAATTGTCTTTTTTTATCTGTCCAGAAAAAAAATCATTCAGAAAGAATTAGAAAAAAGAGATTTAGAAATTCATCTGCACAAAGAACAATTACATGCTGTCATTATGACGCAGGAAGAGGAGCGAAAAAGAATAGCCCAGGATCTGCATGATGATATTAGTTCTAAACTTAATATTGTCTCATTGAATGCACATTTGCTTTCTGCTCCTAACCTAACCGAAGACGAAACAAAAGAGATTACTGAAAATATCATTAATCTCACAGCAAAAGCCCTTGAGAATTCCAGAAAAATTGCCCACAATTTACTGCCGCCGGTTTTCGAGAAATTTGGACTTAATGCCGGTATAGAAGAATTATGTGAAGAATTTGAGAGTGGCAAATCTGTAAAAGTAAAATATATAAATGATATCGAATTCGATGACAGCGATATTGATCGTCATTTGCATGTTTTTAGAATTTTACAGGAATTGATGAACAATTCATTGCGCCACGGAAAAGCAACGCAAATTTGGATCGCTTTTAAAAATGTAAACGGAACCAATACCTGTAATTATGAAGATAACGGAGTTGGATTTGATAATAAAAACACTGAAAATCAGAAAGGATTAGGAATGAAAAATATCGATAGCAGAATTTCATTTTTAAACGGAACAATGAAGATCGACTCTGAAATAGGAAGAGGTATCACCGTAAATTTTACTTTTTAAGTTAAATAGAACAAATAAAAGGGCGTTTTTCCTAATATATTAAGGCTCTTAGACTATTTTTCGTTTCATATTTTGTAATTTCGGCATACCAAACGACCAAAATCAAATAAAAATGAGTGCCGCTATTAAAATTGCTTTAGTCGATGACGAAGTTTTATTCCGTAAAGGAATTTCTTTTTTGTTGCAAAGAGAAGATAATATCGATATTATTTTTGAAGCATCCAACGGAGAGGAACTGCTTTCTAATTTAGAAGACACTATATTCAAACCCGATATTATTGTGATGGATTTAAAAATGCCTGTTTTAAATGGTGTAGAAGCCACAAAAATCATCCGTAAATTATATCCTGAAATAAAAATAATTGCTTTAACAAGTTATGATACAAAATCATTTATTGCAAATATGATTCAGGTTGGGGCAGTTGCTTATTTAATAAAAAATACAACTCCAAAGGATCTGATCCATACCATTAATCAAGTCGCAAAAAAAGGTTTTTATTATAACGAAAGTGTTTTAAAAACAGTTCAGGAAACAATTGTTTCGACTAAAAATTCAAAAGGAAATTTAGAAACAAGTTTTCTTTCTCCCCGCGAAATAGAAATACTACAGCTTATTTGCCAGCAAAAAACGACCACAGAAATTGCTGAACATCTTTATTTAAGTCCGAGAACCGTAGAAGGACATCGTAACAATTTATTATTAAAAACAGAATCCAGAAATATTGCCGGATTAGTGGTGTATGCGATTCAGAATGAAATTGCAGTTCTGACAATTTAATTTTAGCTTGTTAAAAATTGAATTGACAATACATAATACAAAATAATACTGAGTACAAGTAAACATAAGCCTATTTTTTGCATCACATTAAATCCCTTTGGTTGGTTATTACTATCATTAAACTTCATGGTTTTGGTTTTTCATTGATTAGTTTGATGATCTGGGATAGCAAATGTAGCAATAATATGTCTCCGGCAAATAGGTGTTTTTACCTGATTTTATAAAATAAAGAATTTAGATTTTACAAACGTTAAATTCGATATTTAACACTTATCTCTTTATAAAACACCTGTATCTATTGTGTTTTTTAGTGCTTCCTTTATATCTTTACTAAAATAATTTTCTAATGAGTAAGAGTTTAGCTTATATTTTTATATTTCTACTTTCATTAACTGCTAAAGCATCGTTCATCTTAATTCCGATGGACGAAACGACACAACAAAATCATCTAAAAGCTTACGGAATTACCTACTGGTGCCTGAGTAAAGATTATAAGGCAAGCTGGCTGCTTAATTATCGCGGCGGTTCATTTTTGTTGCCTGATGCAGACGAAATTCGCAAAGAATGCAAGATTAGAGGTGTAAGTTTTGAAGTACTTTCAGATAGTGAAGAAGCTTCGATCTTAAATGATATTTCAAGTCCGTCTCAAAATATGGAATCTGTTATTCTGGAGAAAGCACCTAAAATTGCAGTTTATACCCCAAAAGGAAAACAGCCCTGGGATGATGCTGTAACATTAGTTTTGACTTATGCCGAGATTCCTTTTACACCCATTTATGATGAAGAAGTTTTAAGTGATCAATTGCTGCTTTATGATTGGTTGCACCTGCATCATGAAGATTTTACCGGACAATACGGAAAATTTTATGCTGCATATAAAAATACACCCTGGTATATTGAGCAAAAGAAAGATGCTGAAGCTTTAGCAACAAAATTAGGATATAGCAAGGTATCACAGGAAAAAGGCGCAGTGGCTAAAAAAATCAGAGACTTTGTAATTGGTGGAGGTTTTATGTTTGCCATGTGTTCTGCAACGGATAGTTTTGATATTGCACTTGCAGCTGATGGTGTTGATATTTGTGAAGCAATGTTTGATGGAGACGCAAGTGAATCTAATTACCAATCTAAATTGAATTATGGAAATTCATTCGCTTTCAAAGATTTTACGTTAGAAAGAAGACCTGAAGTATACGAGTTTTCAGATATTGATATGACCTTGAAACGTCGAATTCCTATGGAGAAAGATTATTTTACTTTAATGGAATTTTCAGCAAAATGGGATCCAATTCCTAGTATGTTATGTCAAAATCATACGCAATTGGTAAAAGGTTTCATGGGACAGACAACATCATTTGATACGGCATTAATCAAATCGAATGTTTTAATCATGGGAACCTGCGAACTTAATGGCGAGTCAAGATATATTCATGGCGAAAAAGGAAAAGGTATGTTTACTTTTTTTGGCGGGCACGATCCGGAAGACTTTCAGCATCAGGTTGGAGATCCTCCAACAGTTTTAGATTTACATCCAAATTCTCCGGGTTATCGCTTGATTTTGAATAATGTTTTGTTTCCTGCAGCAAAAAAGAAAAAGCTTAAAACATAGTTATTTCAAAGAAAATTCAAACCAGATAGGAATGTGATCAGAAATTCTGCGGGCTTCTTTCAACGAATTGAATGTTGTATAAAAGGGGACTGTACCGGAATTGATATAGGTCACAGAGTCTGTTTTATAAAACATATTGTCAAACTCAGATGCTAAACAAGTCGCACTGATACATTTTTGTTTTAGTGTTGTTTTTTGATTTTGTAAAATAGGAGCGTATCCCATTTTTTTCAACGGATTAAAAACGTTGTGGGATTGCGGGCAGTTAAAATCTCCCGTAAAGACTAAATTTAAATTGGGATATTCGAGAGGTAAAAATTTAAAGTATTTAATTTCTGTTTCCGGTTGCCTGCTTTTTGTTATAGCATGGTAATTAACCAGTGTTATTGTCTTTTTATTGATTTCGAAAGTCGCAAAAAAAGGTTCACGGTCAATTTCTAAATGATACTTTTTTTCTAACCATGTGTTGCCCTTTAGCTTTGCTTTGTCAGTTTTCCAGAGAAACGCATAACGTTCCGTTTTATAGCTGGTACCGCTTGTGGGATCGCTAATTGCATAATCCCATTTAGAACCTTTTTCATTCAGCACCATTGCAAGTTTTGCGACAGCCTGAGCGCCGCCATATCCGGCAACAACTTCCTGAATGGCTATAATGTCATAAGCTGCAATAGTGCCGGCAATAAAATTTAATTCAGATTCAGATTTTGATTTGCCAAAGTTTTCTAAATTCCAGGAAAGGACTTTAGTCTGTGAAAAGGTAAGGAAAGTAAAAAGTAAGAGAACAAAACTTAAAAGATATTTCATGCTGTATTTAAAAATTCAAATATAAGCATTTCAAAATTTTGCAATAATTGTTTCTACTTTAGTTAAGAAATTTCTAAAGATAAAAAAATGTAGCCCTTTGAAGTTGTTTTTTGAAGAAGCTGTAGATTTAGTGTTTTTTATATCTGTTTTTTAATGCAGTGCCAATAATTATTATTTGCAAAACAAGTAGAGCAGGTATAAATATAATTTTCCAATCAACTTCCAGCCATCCTGTTTTTTCTGAAACGAAAGCAAAACTTAATGATAGGAAAAGGCAAAGTAACATCGTTTTCATTATAATTTTATTTTTGGTGGTATTAATTTTTGTGATAAAAACTTGTTGAAGTTTTTTACCAAAACTAATTTTAGATTTAGGTTTCATTAGCTGGTCAATAAATTCCATACAAAATTAAATTTATTAAAAATCATTTCCTTACGGGAATCCGTAAAAGCGTTATAAAATTTACACCAGTCCAAAATCTTTGGCGATAGCAATGAGATGTACATTATTGTTTGCTTTAAAATATATTTTTAGTTTATTAATTCGTTTTTCAATACTGCTAGTTCCGTTTGGAGTTATTGAAGAAGCCTTAAATTCACTGGAGATATTCTCTAATATGTACCCCTGAGCTAAAAGCTTTAAAATTGAAATGTCGTAAGATTCAATTTCAATCAAAGCCTTATCATTAAAACTAAAAGATAAATCTGAAGAAAGTATTTTTTCTTCATTTCTAAACGTTCCCTCAATAGCTTTTTTCAATTCACCAATGCTGTTTCTTCCTTTAGATACATAGGCATTAATTCCTAAATCATAAAAAAGAGATTTGATGCGATACGATTTATCTTCTATCGAGAATATAATTTTTTTTATTTTTGGCTGCACCTTATTAATTGCTTCAATAAGTTCCTCACCATTTGAAAGCTGCACATTACGATGATCAGACTTAAAAGACAAATCACTTATGACTAAATCATAAGGTTCCTTTTCGATCAGGGCCTTTTTTATTTTCAACAAACCATCGTCACAATATTTAACGTGATCAATTGTAGGAATTTTTAAGTCTTCAAGTACTTGAATAACTGCGATACTTATGCTGTCTAAATCTTCGGCAACTAATACTTTTTTGAACATATTATTGTGTTTATAAAGGGAATGAGAAGCTTAATCGAAAGCCTTTTTCTAAATTATTGTCAAAAATAATATTTCCATTTATAGTTTTAATACGGCTTTCCACATTTTGTAGTCCGATTTTTAAATTTAATGCTTGATTTTTAGTTCCAAGCCCGTTGTCGTTATAAATTACAGTCAGATTTTTGTTTATAATTTTAAAAGAAACACTTACTAATGTTGCTTTACTATGTTTTTTCATGTTCGAAAATAATTCTTGTAAGATTCTGTAAAGAATTATTTTCTTATTCTTTTCAATTTCATTCCAGACAACCAAATCGAATCCGTTCAATATAATATTTACATCAGAAGTTTGGTAGCCGGAAATCATTTCCTTTAATGCGATACTAAAATTATTGTCAGTAATAATAGGACTATTTTCTTTAGAGATATTTCGGGTTCTTGAATAGATATTATCCAGATTATTCAATAAAAGCTCTTTGTTCTCTTCCTGTTTAAGATCTGTGGTTTTTGCAAAATTTAATGTATTATGAACATCATGAGCAAGTTCATCATGTAATTTTTTAGAAATTCGCATTTCACTTTCAAAGATGGCACGATTCTTTTCTTTTCTTCCTTTGGAAGTTAAATAGAAATAGAGCAAAAGACTTAATGATGTAGTCAAGAAAATAATGATATAAGAGATGATTTTTCGGTTGTTTTCTCTTTCAGATTTTAATTCATTTTCTACTTTTTGCGCTTTTAGCTGTAAATTTTCAAATCTATCTTTATCAGCGTAGTATTTAATTCGTGCGAATTGATTTTTTGCCTTTTGTCTTGCTTTGGCAATGCTGTCAGCAAGGTGAATAAAACTTGTTGAGTATTTTTTTAAATCATTTCCCTCGCTTGTTTTACTCAGTACTTTTAAACTTTGAAGTTTATTAGGCGCATCATTTAATCTAGTTGCGATCATGTAGGCTTTTTTAGCATAAGATTTGGCTATTGACCGGTTGTTTTCCTGAAAATATTCAGCAACATGTAAGTAGCTGTATAAAAGCGCGTAATAATTGCGTATTTGCAGTTGTATTTTTATACTTTTTTTATAACAATCTAATGCTTCAGGTTTTCCCTGTGCATAATAACAAAGTCCCAAATCATCTAGTATTCTGGCCTGTTCGTAATCATTTTCTTTTTTATCATTTTTGCAAACTATTTTAATTTTTGATAACTTAATCAATATGCTTTCTGCCAGTTTAAATTTTTTTTGTTTTATATATATTTGGGAAATACTATTTAGAACTCTGATTTTTCTATAATAACTAGTGGGTAAGTGCAAAGCTTTTTCGTAGTATCTCAGAGCATTGTTATAATCATAAGTATAATAGTAATTGGCACCAAATTGTTCGTAGACATTAGCCGAAAATCTTGGCTTTTTTATTTTTTTTAAATATGGAAGTGTTTTAGTTAATAATACTTCAGAAGCAACATAATTACCTTGAAGTTGTTCAATACTTGCCATGCAGGTAATGGCGTAAACATAATCTATGTAGTGTGTGGTGGTATCGCAAAGTAATTGTGCTTTGTTATAATAATAATAAGAACTGCTATAACTCCTGTCTATGTCGAAAAGGAGGTCAGCTTTAGCTAGAATCGTTCTTATTTCAGTTTTGCTATGTTTTCTTTTAACCTGATTCTCAATTTTTGAGGATTTTAATAAATAAAGGATTATTCCCAGTATTAAAAATGTTAGAATTGCTAAAAGATATTTTAAAAATATTTTTCTCATTTTTATGCTGGAAATTTAATAAAGACTTTAAACCCTTTGTCAGCTACAGAATCAATTTCAATTTCTCCTTTTATATTTAAGATTCGATTTTCAATATTATGAAGTCCGTTTTTGAATGTAATGTTATTCAGATCAATCCCTTTTCCATTATCCGTATAATTGATGATAATATTTTTTTCCGAAGTTTTAAAATGAATTCCCACTAATGAAGCATTACTATGTTTTTTCATATTGACAAGTAATTCCTGTAAGACTCTGTAAATGGTCGCTTTATTGCTTTTTTCAATATTCTGCCAATTGACAGAATCTAATCTGTTTATTGTAATACTAGTATTTGGAGTACCAAATCCGGCAATCATTTCCCTTAATGCTGAAACGTAATTTTTATCGGTAATAATGGCACATTTTTCTTTCGAAATATCCGCAGTTCTGGAATATATAGCCTCTAAATTGTTTATTAACTGAACTCTGTTCTCGGCTAAAGCTAAATTCCTGCTTTCTGCAAAAGCCATAGTATGATAGATATCGTTCGCAAGTTCGTCATGTAGCTTTTTTGCCATTCGTGTTTCGCTGTTATAAGTAGCTTCAATTTTTTCTTTATTCCCTCTTAAAGTCAAATAGAAATAGAGAACCGTGATTAAACTTAAGCTTAAAGCGATAATAATGTAGGAGATTGTGTTTCTGTTCTTTTGTTTTTCGATTTGTAATTCGTTTTCAGCCTTGTACGTTTTCAGCCTTAGATTTTCATTTTTTTCTTTTTTCGAATCATATTTAATTTTAGCAAATTGGTTTTTGGCTTTTTGTTTTACTTCAAAAATGCTGTCGACTAAATTGACATATAGAATCGAGTGTTTTTTTAATTCTTTATCAGAACTATTCTGGATAATTAGTTTGAGTGAAGAAAGCCTTTCGTCGACATTGTTGATAATGCTGAACTGCTCATAGCTTAATAGCATGTATCTCTTGGCTAAAGCAGGATTGCTTTTTTTATGAAATTTCGCAAAATGAAGATAACTTTTTCCTAAATCAAACGGCCATTTATTTCTTTGTCTTATATCAAGACTTTCGTTTAAGTAATACTCCGCTTCTTTTAAGTTATTTGTTTTAAAATAACAAAAACCTATATTGTCAAGAGCTTTGGCATAAAATTGATCATTGCTCGTTACTTCTGTTTCTTTAATTAGGGAAAGGAGAATTTCAAGTGATTCACGGTATCTTTCTTCTTCCATCAGAATCACTGCGATATTATTCTGGGAAGCTAACTTTTGCCAGGTTTTTATTTTTAATTCTAAGGCTTTTTTATTGTAGAGTAATGCGTTTTTATAGTCGTACGTATTCAGGTAATTAATACTTAAAGTCACATAAGTATTCCAGGCGAGGTCAGGATTTTTTATATGTTTTAGATAAGGTATAGCTTCAGTAATTGTAGATTCACTTCCAATATAATCCCATTGGGATTGCTGAATGTCCGCCATTCTGTTTATTGAGCCTATGAAGTTTTCTGTATCTGTTAAGGGGTTACATATAAATTTTACTTTATTATAATAGTAGAATGCGCTATCAGATTTTTTCGCATCATAAAAACGATCTGCGATAATAATAAGCTTTTCTATTTCAGGTTTTGTGCTTTTTTTGCTTGTGTTTTTTCTGCTTTTTTGCTGGCAGGAAACAAAGGCTAAAAAAGCAAGAAATGTAAATATAAAGAAGCGCATTATATGTTGTTTCATGCGCCAAAAGTAAAGAATTTAAGTGCTTAAAAAAGCGTACAAATACGGTATTTTGTTCAATTAAAAAAAAGTTCTGTAGCTTGATTTAGAGTGATATACAGACGTCGAACATGAGTTTGTAAGTAACGTCTGTATATAAAGGCAAAATTTGCGATTTCAAATTTACACAGCTCTCAATCCTGTTGCTATTGCCAGTCTGTTCCAGGAATTAATAGTGATAATAACCATGATGATATCGGCTAAGTATTTTTCGTCAAATAAGCTGGCAGCATTTTGATAGACCTCTTCAGAAACATGATTGCTAATCATTGTAATTTCCTCTGTCAATGCTAAAATTGCTTTTTCTTCTTCAGTATAAACATCAGCTTCACGCCATGCATTTAATAAATAGATACGTTTTTCTGTTTCTCCATATTTTCTGGCATCTGCAGTATGCATATTGATACAAAAGGCACAACCGTTTATTTGTGAGGCACGAATTTTTATCAGCTCTTTATGAGTAGAAGTTAGCGAAGTGCTGGCATTATACTTTTCTAAATTCATTAAAGCTTCGTAAGCTTGCGGAGCAACTGTTGGGATAACGATTCTTGGTTTCATTTTACTTGTTTTTTAAAGTTGATACAAAGTTGAGGCAAATCTCCTTTAAAAAACTTGAACTACTTCAAGAAATCGGGCTATACTTTTCCAGCCCTTATTTTACTCATAAATTCAGCAGAGAAATCGAGATAGGAGGCAAGCATGTATTGCGGAACACGCTGTACAAATTCAGGGTTCAGGTTATTAAAGTGATGGTATCTTTCCTCTGCTGACATTGTAAACAAAAACTTAATACGCATTTGTGCCGCTCCAAATGATTTTTGTGCAACTATTCTAAAGTAACGCTCCAGTTTTGGAACCTGAAGTAATATAGCTTCCAATGTTGTTTTTTCTAAGGCAATTACCTCTGACTTCTCGACAGCTTGTATGTAGAAATGAGAAGAAATGTGATTATGATAACTCAGATAATCTGTAATCCACCAATTTTCGATCCCAAATTGAAGAGTTTGTTCCGTTCCTTTAGAATTTATAATGTATTGGCGCATACAGCCTTTTATGATAAAATACAATGTATTGCAGATCTGGCCCTCCTGTAATACCAATTCTTTTCTTTTAATAGTAAAGACTGTCAAACAAGATTCTAAAAGTTCTGTTTCTGCAGGATCTAATGTTACAAACTTTGCTATATGTTGCAAAAGGGCTTTGTGCATGTTTCTGGTTTTGATGTTATGCAAATGTAGTTCTTAAATTTAATTCCGGTAATTAGAATTTGCAACCCGTTATAAAAGCAAAAAGCCATTCGTGTAAACGAATGGCTTTTCTATGATAAGTAAGTAATCTAAATTGAGTTTATAAAACGTTTATTTTACTTTGTTAAGTATTGCTTTGAAAGCTTCTGGGTGATTCATTGCTAAATCTGCAAGAACTTTACGGTTCAATTCGATTCCGTTAGCTTTTACTTTCCCCATGAATTGAGAATAAGACATTCCTTCCAATCTGGCTCCAGCGTTGATACGTTGAATCCATAATGCACGGAAATTTCTTTTGTTTTGTTTTCTATCGCGGTAAGCGTAGCACATTGCTTTCTCTACTGCATTCTTAGCAACTGTCCAAACGTTTTTACGTCTACCAAAGAAACCTTTGGCTTGCTTCATTATTTTTTTTCTTCTTGCTCTTTTGGCAACTGAATTTACTGCTCTTGGCATAATTTTAATGTGTTTTTGTAGCAGGCGCCCTGAATTAAATCAAAGGAACTTAAAAGCCATACTCCAAGGTTATATAAATAATTTTTAACCTAAAGAATTATTAGATAATTCTTAATTGTTGTTTGATGCTTTTCATATCTGTTTTGTGAACTAGCGCTGAATGTGTCAAAGCTAATTTACGTTTTTTAGATTTTTTAGTCAAGATGTGACTTTTAAAAGCATGCTTTCTTTTAATCTTTCCAGAACCAGTAACTTTGAAACGTTTCTTGGCGCTAGATTTTGTTTTCATTTTAGGCATTTTTCCTAGTGTTTTAATTTATTCTTACTTACTTATATTTTCAAAAGCTTTAGGCTTTAGGCTTTAAGCTTTAGGCAAAAGTTTACAATAACAGTTTGCTTAAAGCTTAGAGCTTATTGCTTATAGCAAATAATTATTTTTTCTTCTTCGGAGCAATGAACATAATCATTCTCTTTCCTTCCAAAACTGGCATAGCTTCTACTTTACCATACTCTTCAAGATCTGTAGCCAAACGTAGTAATAAAATTTGTCCCTGATCTTTATAGATAATAGAACGGCCTTTAAAGAAAACGAATGCTTTTAATTTAGCGCCTTCTTTCAAAAACTTCTCTGCATTTTTTCTTTTAAATTCGTAATCATGCTCATCTGTCTGAGGACCAAATCGAATCTCTTTTACTACAACCTGTGTCGACTTTGCTTTTAATACCTTATCACGTTTCTTTTGTTCGTAAACAAATTTCTTGTAATCCATGATTTTACAAACCGGCGGCTCAGCGTTTGGCGAAATTTCAACCAAATCTAACTCGAACTGATCTGCTAAACGTAAAGCTTCTGCAAGCTTAAACACACCTGGTTCGATGTTCTCGCCTACTAGTCTTACTTCTTGTACACCACGAATAAGGTTATTTATTCTGTGTGCATCTTTTTTTTCTACTCGAGGTTGGTAACCTCTGTTGCTTCTTATTGCTATGACTTTATAATTTAAGTTAAACTGTAAAAACTTTTAATGTCTTTTTTATTTCTTCGTTTACAATAGCGACAAATTCATCAATTGTAACTGTAATATTCCCTTTTCCTTCTTGTCCGTGACGACGGATCGAAATAGTTCCGTTTTTCTCCTCTTCCTCACCTACAATAAGCATAAACGGTATTTTTTGCATTTCAGCATCTCTAATTTTCTTGCCAATAGTCTCGCTTCGGTTGTCAATTAGGGCGCGAATTTCGTGATTTTCTAGCAAATCTAAAACTTTTTTAGCATATATTTCGTATTTCTCGCTCAAAGACAAGATTATAGCCTGTTCCGGCATTAGCCAAAGTGGGAAATTTCCTGCTGTGTGTTCTAGTAAAATTGCAATGAAACGTTCCATAGATCCAAAAGGAGCTCTATGAATCATAACAGGGCGATGTAATTCATTATCAGCACCTTTGTAAGTTAGTTCAAAACGCTCAGGAAGGTTGTAATCCACCTGAATAGTTCCCAATTGCCATTGTCTTCCTAGGGCATCTTTAACCATGAAGTCAAGCTTCGGACCGTAAAAAGCAGCCTCGCCATATTCTACTACAGTATTAAGTCCCTTGTCAGCCGCAGCATTGATAATGGCATTTTCAGCTTTTTCCCAATTTTCATCAGAACCAATATATTTATCTCTGTTTTCCTTGTCTCTTAACGAAATCTGAGCAGTAAAGTTTTCAAAACCTAATGAACCAAATACATAAAGTACCAGATCAATTACTTTTTTAAACTCCTCGTCCAATTGTTCCGGAGTACAGAAAATATGCGCATCATCCTGAGTAAACCCTCTCACACGAGTTAAACCATGCAATTCTCCGGATTGTTCGTATCTGTATACAGTACCAAATTCAGCATAACGCTTAGGTAAATCTTTGTACGACCAAGGTCTTACATTATAGATCTCACAGTGGTGAGGGCAGTTCATAGGTTTCAATAAAAACTCTTCGCCTTCGGCAGGAGTATGTATTGGCTGAAAACTATCAGCGCCATATTTTGCATAGTGTCCAGAAGTAACGTAAAGTTCTTTCTGACCAATATGTGGAGTAACCACTTGTTCATATCCGGCTTTCTTTTGAGCTTTTTTCAAAAATTGCTCCAAACGATCTCTAAGTGCTGCGCCTTTAGGTAACCATAAAGGTAGTCCTTGTCCAACTTTCTGAGAGAAAGCAAACAATTCAAGTTCCTTACCTAATTTACGGTGATCACGACGTTTCGCTTCCTCTAGAAGTTCGAGATATTCAGTCAAATCTTTTTGTTTAGGGAAAGAAGTTCCGTAAACACGAGTCAACTGTTTATTTTTTTCGTCACCTCTCCAGTATGCACCTGCAACGCTCATAATTTTAAAAGCCTTAATGATACCAGTATTCGGGATGTGTCCACCTCTGCATAAATCAGTAAAAGTAGCATGATCGCAAAAAGTAATAGTGCCGTCTTCAAGATTCGAAATCAATTCAGTCTTGTAAACGTTATCTTTATATAATTCTAAAGCATCCGCTTTGCTAACCGGACGCATTTTAAATTCATGTTTGCCTCTTGAGATCTCAAGAACGCGATCTTCGATCTTTTTAAAATCAGCATCTGTGATTTTCTGATCTTCAAAATCTACATCATAATAGAAACCGTTTGAAATTGCAGGTCCAAGAGTTAGTTTAATTCCGGGATACAATTCCTCAAGTGCTTGTGCCATGACGTGCGAAGTTGAGTGCCAGAAAGCTTTTTTACCTTCCGCATCATTCCAAGTATATAAAATAAGACTACCGTCGGTCGTCAATGGAGTTTCGGTTTCAATTGTTGTACCATTAAAAGATGCAGAAATCACATTTCTGGCAAATCCTTCACTAATGCTTTTTGCAACCTCCATCGGAGTTATGCCTGAAGCAAACTCTCTAATTGACCCGTCGGGTAAAGTAATCTTAATCATTGTTTATAATTTTGTGAATGCAAATATAACGCATTACAAAAATACATACAATATATATGTACATGTTTATGCTATAATATATTTGAAGAATTTAGATCTTGATCTCAATGCTGGTTTTTGCTCCTATTATATATAGGAGGTAATTTGTCCTGCTAAGTTAGGTCGAAGTCTATTCGGTGTATTCTTGGGATTTGGAATTTGCGGATTTGAATAAGGAGCTATTTCCTGCTGTGCGCTGCAATCTTTTGTTTCTCCCGATAGCTATCGGGATCGGCACAAAAGGATTTCCGCTTCCATCAGGGCTATGGCAGTTGTTTTTATAAGAAGTATATCTATATATAGGAGGAAAAGAAACTTTGTGTCTTGCTGACTGCTCAAAACCAATCAAACGAATAAAAATGAAACTTTGTGCCTTAGTGCCTTCGTGGCAAAACCGGCTAAAGCTATAAAAGCTGTTATGAAGCATTGTTGCAAAGTAATCGAAAAACCACCCAAAAAGCTGTGAAGTCTATAAAGACCGACTGTCTTGCATGGCTGGTATTGCTGAAAACACAATAGACTTCAGAAAATTCCTTAAAAGACAAAAAATGATGATGCTCTAATATTGGTGTTATCAGAGTGTTAAGAAAAAGTTTCGAAAAACATT
>FQWG01000009.1 GCA_900129595.1 Flavobacterium frigidimaris
TAGAAGTCAATTTAGAGGAGTGCGTAAAGTAGATTTCTTCTTATTCAGATTATCTAATCTTTTTGGCTAATCCCCAAGCTTTGCGTTTGATCCTTTTTGCGTTTGATTACTTTTGGATATCCTAATTAAACAAAAAAAAACTCCTTAATTTCTTAAGGAGTTTTTGGTGGGCGATGAGGGGTTCGAACCCCCGACCCCCTCGGTGTAAACGAGGTGCTCTGAACCAGCTGAGCTAATCGCCCTATTTTACTAGGTTGCTATCATTTGTGATTGCGAGTGCAAATATAAGGCACTTTTTCAGTTCTGCAAACAAAACAAGCTAAAAATTTAAAGTTTTTTTAAAGTTTTTTCTATCTCGTTGTAATTGAATTTATTATAAAGCAAGTTTGTTTAGTTTTTTTCATACAATTTGAAATCTTACTAATGTAATGGCAATTCGGCAACGACAAAAGTACTTCCGCCAACGTAGATAAAATCGTTCTGACCTGCATTTTGCCTGGCAGCAGCGAAAGCTTCGGCTACAGAATCGTATTTCTCACCAGATAAATCATATTTTTTAGCTGCTTCTTTCAGGATTTCAGTGTCTAAACCTCTTGACGAATCAGGTCGGCAGAAATAATATTGCGCATTTTTAGGAAAAAGAGGCAAAATAGAATCCAGGTCTTTGTCGTTTACAACTCCCAGAACAATATGTAGGTGGTCAAAAGTTTCTTTCTGGATTTGATTCATCACAACCGTCAATCCATGTTTGTTGTGTGCTGTGTCGCATATGATTTTAGGATTTTCTCCCAATTGCTGCCATCTTCCTTGTAAGCCCGTATTTTTTACCACTTTCAATAAACCAGATTTTAGACTTTCATCTGAAATTTTGAATTCATTCTGAGAATTCAAAACGGTAATCGTTTGTTGAACCGTTTTTTTATTATGAAATTGATAATCCCCAATTAAATCCGAAGGGAAAACTTCCTGAATTAAATCCGAGGCAAAATAGATTGGCGCTTTGTTTTCTTCGGCTTTGGCCACAAATACAGGCTGAGTTTCATTCGTATATTCACCAATAACAACGGGAACATTCGGTTTAATAATTCCCGCCTTTTCACCAGCAATTACTGCCGGAGTATTTCCCAAAAACTGAGTATGATCTAAATCGATGTTCGTAATAACCGAAACCAGAGGCGTGATAATATTCGTAGCGTCTAATCTTCCGCCAAGGCCCACTTCGATAATAGCGATATCCGTTTTTTCTGAAGCAAAATAATCAAAAGCCAAACCTACAGACATTTCGAAAAAGCTCATATCATTCGCTTCAAAAAAATCTTTGTGTTTGGCGACAAATTCACAAACAAAATCTTCTGAAATTTCTGCACCATTTATTTTAATTCTCTCTCTGAAATCCTTTAAATGAGGAGAAGTGTACAATCCAACATTATATCCAGCTTCCTGCAAAACCGAAGCAAGCATATGCGAAGTTGATCCTTTGCCATTCGTTCCCGCAACATGAATGCATTTTAACTCATTTTGAGGATTCCCAAGATGTGTCGCCAGTACTTTTATATTGGTCAGATCTTCTTTATAGGCCGAAGCTCCCTGAAGTTGATACATGGGTAGTTGATTAAACATCCAATTCGTAGTTTCCTGATAGTTCATGTATTTTGGATAAAATAGTTGTTGATTGAAATAATTTTCGATTTTTTTAGTTTTATATTACAGCGAAAATTATCTTTATTGCAAATTTCAAATATTTTTTAGAATTAATTATTAAAAACAAGAATTAATATATGTTTAGTTTTATTCAATTACAAACAGATACAATTGCAAATGCCGCATCTAACGTAGTTATCGAAAAAATTGCACCAAATACTGAAATCTCAGTTTTAGGATTTATCTTAAAAGGAGGTTTTTTCCTGATCCCTATCGCTATATTATTATTCTATACTTTTTACGTTATTATAGAACGTTATCTATATATTAGTAAAGCTTCGAAAATTGATGCAAGATTAATGCAGGATGTCGGAGATAAACTAAATGCCGGTAATATCGAATTGGCGAGAACTATTGTAGAAAGAAGTAATACCGCTGCCGGAAATATCTTAAAAGAAGGTGTTCTGGTAATTGGAAGACCAATTGCAGAAATTGAATCAAACATGGACCGTGCTGCCGATATCGAAATTGGTGAAATGGAAAGACGTTTAGGTCATCTTGGACTTATAGCAGGTATTGCACCAACTTTAGGTTTCATTGGGACAATTTCTGGGGTAATCAAAATTTTCTATAGCATATCTGTTACCGAGAATATTAGTATCGGAAATATTTCCGGAGGTTTATATGAAAAAATGATCAGCTCAGGTTCCGGGTTAATCGTGGGTATTATTGCCTATAGTGCTTACCATTTGCTGAACGGAAAAATTGATGATTTTGCTTTAAAAATCCAAAAACAAATATTAGAATTTGTCAATATAATTCAAAGATCATAAGGTATGTCTATTAAGAGAAAAAGAAGATTTCATGCCGAAGTGGCAACTTCATCCTTGAGCGATATTATGTTTTTCCTGCTGTTGTTTTTCCTTATTATCTCAACGCTTGCAAACCCTAATGTTATCAAAATGACTTTGCCAAAAGCGAAATCAAATGAAAAAACAAACAAGCAGCTGATCAGTTTATCAGTTACCGAAGATAAAAAGTTCTACATCGACAAAGAACCCGTAGATTTCGAAAATCTCGAAACTAGTCTGATGTCAAAAATAGGAGCAGACAAAGAACAAACCGTTGTAGTAAGAATTCCGTTCAATTTACAAGTACAGGATTTAGTCGATGTATTGCAAATAGGAGTGAAGAATAACCTAAAGTTTGTAATTGCGACAAGTCCGAAGTAAAAATAGCATTCGGGCGTGACCACAATAAAAAAATGGGCTAATCTGCATAACGTTGATTTGCCCATTTTTTTATTGCGGTCGGGCTATCCACTCCGCCGCGGCGGAGTGCTCCTATCCCTCACGCGGGAAAAAGAGAGTATAGAATAAAGAAGAAAGAAAATAGAAGAAAGAGTAAAGAGAATAGATTAAAGAAAAAGTAGCCATTGAGTATGTCATTGCGAAGATTTCTCCTGCATCAAATTGACAAAAAAAGCGAATAAAAAAGGCTTTCTGAAATAGTTCAGAAAGCCTTTTTTATGGTTATTTAAATTAGTGAAATCCGTGCAATTCGTTTCTTAATCCAAACTAAAATTGTAAATAATCTTACCAACTTGTTTTGCCGGAGCATCAGCATCAGCATCCCATTTGGTATTCATGGCAGCAATTTTTGCCTGATCCAGTAAACATCTTGCGGTGTTTGTCGTTCCTTTTATTCCCGGAGTCGCACTTATGGTTTTACCGCTTTGATCTACTGTAACTTCCACAACTACTCTCCCGGCTTCATTGCAAGTATATTTTGGTGCTGGTTTTGATAATGCTTTTCGGCCATTTAGATTATATCCTGATCCGCCGCCAGAACCACCGCCGCTTCCGGCTCCGTAACCGCTTCCTGTACCAACTCCATTTCCTGTGCCGTTTCCACCGCCAGTTCCGCCACCAGAACCTCCGGCGCCATAATATCCGTTAGAACCTAAACTTCCGCTAGCTTTTCCTTTATTTCCTGCTACTTTATCATCGCCATCGCCACCTTTATTCGATCCTTTCAGGATGCTGGATAACGCATCGTTGGTTGAGTTCGAAACTTTTGGTTTTTCGGGAACAGGTTTTGCTTCAGGTTTTACAACAGGAGTCGCTTTTTTAGGTTTCTCTTTTGTCGGAATTATTACGTCATTAGCATCGTCTTTTGTATTCTCCTGTGTTATGATTGCTTCGTCAGGAGTTGCTTTTGGAGGGGCTTGTTTCGTTTCGTTTTTTACATGCAGAACTTCACTTTTATAATTGGCTCCGGATCCTAAATCGCTGTCCCCAAAATTTACCGTAACGCCACCACCGCCACCGCCGGAAGCAAGTGCCGCGTTGTTTTCAGGATTATAGGGAGGCCAAAAGCGAATAAAAAACAAAAGCAGCAACAAAACAGCGTAAATAGCTGTAGATATTAATAAAGATTTCTTTTTGTCCGAAGAATCTGTAAAAGTCATTTTAATTCTGAGTTTTGTAATAGTATTTAATAAAAACGTTTAAAAGTAGTAAAAATTGTTTAGAATCAAAGGCTGAGTTAGATTTTATAGGTTGCCGTTTTTTGCACGCAGATTTCGCAGATTTAAGCAGATTTTAATTTTAAAATAGATCTGTATAAATCTGCTAACATATATTTTAAATCTGTGTGAAAAATTAATCGCAAAGTGAGAAATCTTTTAAATCCTATTAATCTGTGGCAAAAAAAAACGAGCTAATTTATTTAGCTCGTTTTCGAATTGAAGTATAAAAAAATTATACTAATTGTTTCAATGCAATCTCAAAAGCAGTTGCACTAATATTTGTTTTTGATGGATTTAAAGCATGAGCTTTTACAATCGCATTTTTTATAGTTTCTGAGGTATCATTGAAAATAGCTTCATCGGTCATTTGCACTTTTTTCTCCATAAAATAAGCAAAAACCCTTGCCATTCCACAGTTCGAAATAAAATCAGGAATCAAGCTCACTTTGTGATCTACTTCTTCCATAATAGAACCAAAGAAAATTTCCTTATCAGCAAAAGGAACATTCGCACCACAAGAAATAACTTCTAATCCGTTTGCAATTAAGCTGTCAATTTGAGTTTGTTGTACCAATCTTGACGCTGCACAAGGCGTGAAAATTTCAGCACCAATAGTCCATATTTTAGCGTTGATTTCTTCAAACGGAATCATGTTGTCAGCCACCAGTTTGTTTCCGTCTTTATTCAAAAATAAAGTTCTGATTTCTTCAAAAGAAAATCCGTCTTCTTTGATTAATCCACCATCGCGGTCGATAATTCCGATAACTTTTGCACCCATTTCAGCTAAGTAAAAAGCAGCTGCAGACCCTACATTTCCAAAACCCTGTACGATTGCTTTTTTACCTTTTATGTCTCCGCCGTATGTTGCGTAGTAATGACGAACTGCTTCAGCAACGCCATAACCCGTAATCATATCGGCAACCGTATATTTTCTGGTTACATCGGGAGAAAATTTAGGGTTTTCGATCACCTTAATTACACCCTGACGTAACTGGCCAATTCTATTAATTTTATCTGCTTCGGTTGGCTTAAAGTGTCCGTTGAAAACACCTTCCTGCGGATGCCATACACCACATTCTTCCGTCATTGGGATTACTTCGTGAATTTCATCCACATTCAAATCTCCGCCGGTTCCGTAGTAGCTTTTTAGTAAAGGCGAAACTGCTTTATACCAACGCTGTAAAACACCTTTTTTACGAGGATCATTCGGATCAAAATTAATTCCGGATTTTGCGCCTCCAATTGCAGGTCCCGAAACCGAAAATTTCACTTCCATCGTTTTGGCCAATGATAAAACTTCATTCATATCCAAGCCTTTTCTCATTCTGGTTCCTCCACCTGCAGCTCCTCCACGAAGTGAATTAATAACAGTCCAACCTTCAGCTTCTGTTTCAGAATCTTTCCAGTTAAAAACAATTTCAGGTGCTTTATTTTCAAATTGCTGTAATAAATCTTTCATTTTGTTGAGATATGTTTAGTTTGCGTAAAAGTATAAAATAGAATAATGCGAATAATGTATTCTGTTACAATTTTAACAAACAAAAAAAAGAAAGCCGAAAACTATGCGTTTTCGGCTTTAGTATTCTATAAAATTTAGTAGAATTTTTATATTCCTAATAAATGTTTTTTCAGTGTTTCGTCTACGGGTTTGTTAGAGAGCCAGATTCCGAATAATGCTTTTTTGAAATCAAATCCGGGTATTTTTCCTTTTAATACGTTATTTTTATAAACATTGGTAGTCTGATCAAGTGGATTATATCCTAAAATAAATACATCTTTTTCTGTTATAGCATCGCTCAAAAAGGTTTTAAACTCTTCTATTCTTGGTCGCAATTCCTGGAGATTGCTTCCTGCTGATTTTTCGAAACCGGCATTCATGGCTTTCGTTAACTTATTTGATGAAACCATAGAGGAGGTAATTTCGATTCGGATTGCCATTTCAGTATCGCTGTCAATAATAAATTCAGGGTCCTGACTTAACTGCGATAAATATAAAGCCTGAACATAAACTTCGAGCCACATTTTAGATCTTCCGCCGGCTCCGTTAAGTTGTAAACTTTTGTTTTGAAATTCAATTTTTCGGGGAACCGTCACACCATTTACTTCGAGTTGTGTTTGAGCAGAAACGGTCGAAAATTGTATGCTTAAAAAGAGTGTCAGTAAAAGTGTAATCTTTTTCATGTGGTATCATTTTGGTTTTTTTTGGGTAAAAATAATAGTAATTCTTTAATAAAACCTCTAAAATACAGATGTTTTTTTATCCTCGATTTTGATTTTTTTTAGCGTATTGTATTAGCAATCAAATTAGTAAGAGTAGTTTTACGTACTTTTACCTGTTTTAGGAATTATGCCATCTTTTAGGGGCATAAACCAGCTGTAACTTTAAGTTTTAAATCATTATTGGCTGTTTTTATATTCTTAAATTTTGCAGAAAACGTTGCAAACTTATCGTCAGTATTGCTAAATTTCGTAATAATTACGAAAACGATATCGTAATTATTGCTGATCTCTTAAAATTATATGCATGCATTGTTAATTTCACATTTAAAAATTATCTTTGAAAGCCTTTCTCAAGGAAATAAAACAATTCAAAAAACAAAAACAACCTTCGTCTAAACGGGAAAATTCTGAAATTTGGTTTAGGAGAATAATAAAATAATAGAACTATGGATTTCAATCTTACCGAAGAACATTTAATGATTCAGCAAGCCGCCAGAGATTTTGCTCAAAACGAATTATTGCCAGGTGTCATTGAACGTGACGAGAAACAAATTTTTCCGACGGAGCAAGTAAAAAAAATGGGGCAATTAGGGTTCATGGGAATGATGGTTGATCCTAAATACGGAGGAAGTGGTCTGGATGCGATTTCGTATGTAATTGCTATGGAAGAAATTTCGAAAGTAGATGCATCGGCTTCTGTAGTAATGTCTGTAAACAACTCTTTAGTTTGTTGGGGTTTACAGGAATTTGGAACTGAAGAACAAAAACAAAAATATTTACCGGGTTTAGCATCCGGAGAAATTCATGGAGCATTTTGCT
Organism: Flavobacterium frigidimaris; assembly: GCA_900129595.1. GTDB lineage: Bacteria > Bacteroidota > Bacteroidia > Flavobacteriales > Flavobacteriaceae > Flavobacterium > Flavobacterium frigidimaris. The sequence continues at coordinate 7,211 of FQWG01000009.1, forward strand.
TAAGCGAGCCGGAAGCCGGAAGTGATGCGACTTCGCAAAAAACTACTGCGGTTGATATGGGAGATCACTATATCGTAAACGGAACAAAAAACTGGATTACAAACGGGAATACAGCATCAGTTTATTTGGTTATTGCGCAAACGCATCCGGAATTAAAGCACAAAGGAATTAATGCTTTGATTATGACCAAAGATATGCCTGGTTTTTCTATTGGCCCAAAAGAGCAAAAAATGGGAATTCGTGGTTCTGATACGCACTCTTTAATGTTTAGTGATGTAAAAGTTCCTAAGGAAAACAGGATTGGAGAAGATGGTTTCGGATTTAAATTTGCGATGAAAACCCTTGCAGGCGGCCGTATCGGGATTGCATCTCAGGCGTTAGGAATCGCCTCGGGAGCATACGAACTGGCTTTGAAATATTCGAAAGAGCGTAAAGCTTTTGGAACGGAGATTTGCAACCATCAGGCAATTGCTTTTAAATTGGCAGATATGGCGGTAAACATCGAAGCAGCACGCCATTTATGTATGAAAGCAGCCTGGGACAAAGACCAGCATAAAAATTATGATGTGAGTGGGGCAATGGCAAAATTGTTTGCTTCGCAAGTAGCAATGGACACTGCTGTTGAAGCCGTTCAGATTCACGGAGGAAACGGATATGTAAAAGAATATCATGTAGAGCGTTTTATGCGTGATGCAAAAATTACTCAGATTTACGAAGGGACTTCTGAAATTCAGAAAATTGTAATTTCTAGATCTGTTATCGCAGGATAAATTTTGAGATAGATTTAATAAAAACCCTTTCAGACTTATGAGTCTGAAAGGGTTTTTGCTTTTTTTAATTGGTTACTTTTACCTAAAGATTTTTTTATGTACGAAGATTTAAAATACTGGTATTTACGGGATCATAAGCTGTTTAAAACGTTGAGTTATGCTCAGATCAAACAATTGTGTATTATTACAGGTTTTAAAAAAGCGTCGAAAGGAGAGATTATTTATTTTTCTGCTTCAGATCTGCCACGTATATTTTTACTTAAAAAAGGAAATATCAAAATTGTTGCGATTGACGATGATGGTAACGAAACAATCAAAGATATTATTCAGAAAGGGGATTTGTTTGGCGAATTGACTTTAGAAACAGATCATAATAACGAAGAATATGCAAAAGTCCTTTCAGATGATGTTGCAATTTGTAGTTTTTTGATGTCGGATTTTGAAGATCTATTGCTTAGAAATCCAACATTGGCACTTTCTTATACCAAGCTTGTGGGTTTAAAAATGAAAAGCACCAAAAATAGTTATGCCAATTTAATTTCTAAAGATGCCAGAACACGGCTGTATTTGTTTCTTAAAGACTGGGCAGAAAAGGAAGGCGAACGAACTGGAAATACAGTAAGGCTCGAAAACTATTTAACACAAACTGATATTGCCCAAATGATTTGTACGTCAAGGCAAACCGCAACACAATTATTGAATGAAATGGAAGCTAATAATCTTTTAGTGTACAACAGAAAAGAAATTGTTATTCATGATATTACCAAAATACAATAGTTGAATAACTAATTGTAAAGGACTGTTGCAGTAGCAATAAAGTTAAAATAGTATTATATTGCAGGAACTTTGATGGATGTTTTTTTAATTCTCAGGGTTGATAATGCCATTTTATTGTTTTAGAAATTATTCACCTGTTTAAAGTGTGAAAGAAATATTTTAAACCTTCTTCTTTAGAAATTTAAGTTCTAAAGTCAGATCAAATCTTTTTTTATGAAAAAACTGTATTTTCTTCTTCCGTTTGTTTTTTTGGCCTGTAAATCGAATCCGTCAACAGTTAGCGAAAAAGCTTCAAAGGCAATTTCGAAACCACTTGAGATTACTTATAAAGTAAATGAGACAGAGGTTTCGGATTTCTTAAAATATCTGTCTTCAGATGAATTGGAAGGCCGTGAAACGGGAACAAAAGGAATTGAAAAAGCAGCAGTGTTTTTAGAAGATTTTTTTAAGAAAAATAATGTAAAACCTTATTTTTCTACATACCGCGATACGTTGACTAACTTTAAGTCACCGGCATATAATATTGTTGGAGTCTTAGAAGGAACAGATCCTGAACTGAAAAAGGAATTTGTGGTTCTGAGTGCGCATTACGACCATATTGGTTTAGAGAAAAAAGAACAGGCAGACATTATCAATAACGGCGCAAATGACGATGCGTCCGGAGTCACGGCGGTGGCACAAATGGCAAAATATTTTAGTGAAACCAAATCAAATAAGCGCAGTATTCTTTTTGTCTTTTTTGCGGGAGAAGAAAAAGGTTTGCTGGGATCTAAAAGTTTGGTGCAAAAGCTTAAAAAACAAAACTTCAATTTATACACGCAACTTAATATCGAGATGATTGGTGTGCCAATGAAACGTGATTACCTTGCTTATATTACAGGTTTTGATAAATCGAATATGGCCGAAAAAATAAATGAATATACAGGGAAAAAGACCATAGGTTTTTTGCCAAAGGAAGCCGAATATCAACTGTTCTTCAGATCTGATAATTACCCGTTTTTTGAAGTTTTTGGGAAACCATGTCAATCGATAAGTACTTTTGATTTTGAGAACTTTGATTTTTATCACCATGTTTCTGATGAATTTAAACTGATGGACATTCCGCACATGACTGCTTTTATTCAGGAGTTTTTGCCTGCAGTGACTAAAGTTACGACTTCGACAACAGAAGAAATTACAATGAATAAATAATCACTCTTTTTACTTGATTTGCTTATTTTTGCTTTATGAAAAATATTATTGTTACCGGAACCAGTAGAGGAATTGGTTACGAATTAGCATTGCAATTTGCCAATGCCGGAAATCAGGTTTTAGCTATTTCCAGAAAAATACCTCAAGCACTTTTAGAACATCAAAATGTTACTTGTCTCTCAGTTGATTTATCAGATGAAACTGCGTTGAAGGAAGTAGATAGTTTTCTTTCTTCGACCTGGAAAAAAGTAGATGCTGTAGTTCATAATGCAGGCGCTTTATTATTGAAGCCTTTTTCAGAAACCACTCAGGCTGATTTTGAAAGTATTTATAAAGTGAATGTTTTTGCTGTAGCGAATCTTACCCGAATTTGTTTGCCTTATCTCCAAAAAGGAAGTCATGTTGTTACAATTAGTTCAATAGGCGGCGTAAGAGGAAGTCTTAAATTCGCCGGATTAGCAGCTTATAGTTCAAGCAAAGGTGCGGTAATTACTTTAACAGAATTATTAGCTGAAGAATATAAAGAACGGGGGATTTCGTTTAATGTCCTGGCTCTGGGTTCAGTCCAGACAGAAATGCTTAATGAAGCTTTTCCGGGATATCAGGCACCAATTTCTGCTGAAGGAATGGCAACTTACATTTATGATTTTACATTAAATGGAAATAAATATTTTAACGGGAAAGTATTGGAAGTTTCTTCTACAAATCCTTAAATTTTTATATATTATTAATTGTCAGGCTGAGCGGAGTCGAAGCCATTTTGCTATTTCATTTGATTTAAAAAACATACTTCATAACTCATAATTATTGTGATCGAAACATTAGCCAGATATATCCCGGAACATGCTGTAAAGCCTGTCTTTGATTTGATTGTTGCCAATCAGGTGCATCTTAAAATCGTAAATGAGCGCCAAACGCGCCATGGTGATTATAGAAGAGGACCAAGTGGTAAACATGAAATTACGGTAAATGCCAGTTTAAATAAATATCGTTTTTTGATTACGCTTATTCATGAAATTTCACATCTGGTAGCATTTGAGAAGTTTGGCCGGCAAATAAAACCTCACGGTAATGAATGGAAACATACCTTTCAGCGTATGATGATTCCTTTTATACGTCCGGAGATTTTCCCGGGGCAATTATTACCGCTGTTAGCGAGGCATTTTAAGAATCCCTCTGCAAGCAGTGATACCGATACTACTTTGTCTCTCGCTTTAAAGCAATTCGATGCGCAAAACGATAAAAACTATGTTTTTGAAATTCCCTATGGAAGTATATTCAGAATTAAAAACGGTAAAGTATTCAAGAAATTAGCCGTTAGAACGAAGCGATTCGAATGCATTGAAATAAGTTCTGGAAGAACGTATCTTTTTAATCCAAATGCTGAAGTTGAGGTTATAAATTAAATTCCAAATTCCAACTCCGCACGAAAACTCAAAAAAAATCCAAATTCCAATACTGATACGCAGTTGGAATTTGGAATTTTTTTTATTGGAATTTAAAAGGGTTTTAACCTTTAAGATATGCTTCTCTCACTTTTTTAAACAGGTTCGAAGAGTAAACAAACTTCACAATGTCTTTGTTGTCTGTTCTGAAAATTTCTTCTTTGGTTCCCTGCCACGCTTTTACTCCTTTTTTCAGGAAAACAATGTTTTCTCCAATTTCCATTACCGAGTTCATATCGTGCGTATTGATTACGGTGGTGATATTATATTCTTCGGTAATTTCTTTAATCAGATTGTCAATCAAAGTCGAGGTGTTGGGATCTAAACCTGAGTTGGGTTCATCGCAAAACAAATATTTAGGATTGTTTACAATCGCGCGGGCAATCGCCACACGTTTTTGCATACCTCCGGAAATTTCAGAAGGCAGTTTTTTATGGGCATCGACAAGATTTACTCTTTCCAGAACAAAATCAACACGTTCCTGGATTTTTGCTTTATTGTCGTTGGTGAACATTTTTAGGGGAAAAGCAACATTTTCTTCAACAGTCATTGAGTCAAATAAAGCACTTCCCTGAAAAACCATTCCAATTTCAGTTCTTAATTCTCGTTTTTCGTCTGGGTTTAATTCAGAATAAACTCTTCCGTCAAACTCAATTGTTCCTGAATCTGGAGTATGAATTCCTAGTAGGCTTTTTAATAAAACAGTTTTCCCGGATCCACTTTGGCCAATAATTAAGTTGGTTTTCCCAGTTTCAAAAACAGTTGAAATTCCTTTTAAAACTTTACTGTCGCCAAATGATTTTTCTAAATTTTTTACTTCTATCATTATCCTAATAATAATTGAGTTAATATATAATTAAAAAGAATAATACAAACAGATGTCCAGACAAAGGATACCGTACTTGCTTTACCCACTTCTAATGCGCCACCTTTCATGTAATATCCGTGAAAAGATGGAATTGTAGCTAATAACATTGCAAAAATTAAAGTTTTAATGAAGGCATATGTAATATGAAAAGGAATAAATTCCATTTGAGCACCCTGAATAAAATCTTCACTAGTTGAAAATCCTCCGTAGGCACAAGCAAGCCATCCACCAAAAATCCCCAGGAACATACTAATTCCAATTACAAAAGGATACATTAACAGGGCTACTATTTTTGGGAAAACAAGATAGTTTAATGAATTAACACCCATAACTTCTAAGGCATCAATTTGTTCCGTAACACGCATTGTTCCGATACTGGAAGTGATGTAAGATCCCATTTTTCCGGCCATAATTACCGAAATAAAAGTAGGGGCAAACTCCAATATCACAGATTGACGTGTAGCAAAACCAATTAAATATTTTGGAATTAATGGATTAGTTAAGTTTAACGCAGTTTGAATGGCAACAACTCCTCCAATAAAAAAAGAGATAAAACAAACAATACCAAGAGAGTCGATTATTAAATCGTCGATTTCTTTAAAAATCAATTTTTTCATCACAGACCATTTCGTCTGTTTGTTAAAAATTTCTTTCAGCATTAAAAAATATCTTCCTAGTTGAGATATATAACGAATTAGCATCATAATTTTTGAAATATTGGCTAAGGTAAAAAGAAGTTATGAGTTTTGGATCATGAGTTAAGCATTTTCGGTTGTTTTCCGAATTAGATTAACTTTTGTTTCATTTTTTGAAAACGATAATTTCTTATAAATTTAGCTTGTTCAGGTGTAACTAATAATGGTGTTTTGGCTTTTTTCGCTTTCCAGAACCCTCTTATATAGTCTAAAAATAAAAATGGTTTTTTCTTCATCATCGCCAGTTTTGCCGATGCAATTGCGGTAATCCAAAAACCGTATCCTAAAGTATAAAAAGCTTCTCCTTGTTTGTAACGAGCTGTTTTGTTGTAGTTTGCACCCGTTGGTTTAAGGTGTTTTACGTGCAAAGATTCATCGGTAACGATTTTCCAGTCATAATATTTACATAGTAATTCGTCTACTGTGTCCCAGCCCATAGCAGGTCTTAAACCTCCAATTTGTTGGTAAGTTGCTTTGCGGTATGCTTTTAATGCACCACGAATATGATCTTTATCGGTTAGGTTTTCTAAAATCCAGTCGCCATTTTTTTCGATGTAACAAAATCCGCCGACCATTCCAATTTTAGGATCAGATTCAAAATGCTTGATTATAGTTTCGAAATAATTAGTGGGGAAAATTAAATCACCGTCTATTTTTACAATAATATCATAATCAGAATCTAATGTTTCAAAACCTTTTTGGAAAGCCTGAATCACTTTACTTCCCGGCATATGAATTGCATCTGAAGTTTTATTTACAACAGAAATATACGGATTGTCCTTGGCAAAACCCAAAACAACTTCTTCTGTTTTATCAGTCGAATTGTCATTTACAACCACAATTTTTGAAGGCAAAACGGTTTGCGATACCAAAGATTGCAAAGTCAGGCCAATAAGATCTTGTTCGTTGTGGGCGGGAATAACGATGTAGTAAGCCCCCCAACCCCCAAAGGGGGAGCTTGATGAATTTTGTGAATCTGAATTCTTCATTTTGTAAAATTTGTTCGAAAACTATTTTATTCCCCCTTTGGGGGTTAGGGGGCTTCTCTCCGCTACAATAATATAATACCTAGGAGTAAAATATCTTAGCAATGGTCTGAAACCAAACTTTTTTACCGGATGTGTAAATTTTTGGCGATCGGTTATTTTCCAGCCTGTTTTTTCTAAAAGCCAGTCTAATTGCCAGTCTTCAAATTCATGGTAATGTCTGTCCCACATATCTGTTTTAGAACGATATGCCGGAGAAAACCATAAACGCAACGGAATTGAAATTAACAATTTGTCACATTTTACATTTTCAAGAATCGTGTACGGATTTAGCAAATGTTCAAAAATTTCGAATGCAGTAAAAACAGTATATTCTTCGGTTTGCAAAGCCGTTTGATCGTTGTCTAAATCTTCGCCTTTGGTATTTTTTACAGTATAACCGTTTTCTTCCATTATTTTAGAAAATGGATTGGGTACACCAAAATCAAAAATAGTTTCTGATGTTGTAACGTGTTTTTGTAAAAACTCTAAGGTAAGTTTGAATCTTTTATTCGGAAACGTTTTTTCGTACATAGTCGTTGCGAGGAACGAAACAAGCTCTCGTTCTTGATTTTATAATTAGGTCGCAAATATACTAAAAAGTCCGCATTTTAGAATGCGGACTTTTTTTAAGTTTTCAGTCTCAGTTTTCAGTCTCAGTATTCAGAAGCTGAAAACTGTGACTGCGACTGTAAACTAATTTAGTATCGGTAAACAAATGCATTCACATTCATTCCTGCTCCAACTGAAGCAAAAATAACAACATCGCCTTTGTTGATTTCGTGATTTTCTAATTTGCCCTGAATCAATAAGTCAAATAAAGTAGGTACAGTTGCAACGCTGCTGTTTCCTAAGTCATGAATACTCATTGGCATAATATCTTTAGGTGCAGTTTTATCGTACAGTTTGTAAAAACGTGCAATAATCGCCTCATCCATTTTTTCGTTGGCCTGATGAATAAGGATTTTCTTTACTTCATCAATACCGATTCCGCTTTTGTCTAAACAGCTTTTCATGGCGCAAGGAACCTGGCTTAAAGCAAATTCGTAAATCTTACGACCGTACATTTTGATGTATTTAATATCCGGATCTAAATCTGGATTGTATGATTTTCCGAAGTATAAATAATTGGCTTCATCATTTGCAAAAGTAGCACTTTCGTAAGATAATAATCCAGATTCGTCATCAGATGCTTCTAAAATAGAAGCGCCGGCACCATCAGAATAAATCATCGAATCACGATCATGATCGTCCACAACTCTTGATAAGGTTTCGGCACCAATAACCAAAACACGTTTTGCCATTCCGGATTTAATGAATGCATTGGCCTGCAAAACACCTTCGATCCAGCCCGGACATCCAAAAAGAATATCGTAAGCGACACATTTAGGATTTTTGATGTCCAGTTTGTTTTTAACACGGGTTGCCAGACTTGGCAAAATATCAGATTGATTTGTTCCGGATTTTACATCGCCAAAATTGTGGGCAAAAATAATGTAATCTAATGTTTCCCGATCGATATTAGCGTTTGCAAGAGCTCTTTCGGCAGCGAAAAAAGCTAAATCAGATGAGGTATGTTGATCTTCGGCATAACGACGGTTTTCGATTCCGGTGATACCTTTAAATTTTTTAATTACAACTTCGTTAGGGTAAGCAAAAGGAGTTCCGTCTTCGTTTAGAAACACATGATCACCAAAGTCAGTGTTGCTTACTTCTTTATTTGGAATATAACTTCCTATACCTATTATTTTTATTTTCATTATTCCTTAATTAGCCAATAAATTTATGGCTAAATTATAAATAAAATTATGATAACTATCATAAAAAATACTATGCATGCATATAATTATGAAATAATAATTATTTGTGGGATTTATTGTTAATTTTCTAACGAATTTTAAGTTTTACCGAGATTTCAAACGATTGAGATTTGTTTTTTGAATTATTTTTATTGAAAAAATTATAAAGTTTATTTGTGTTTTGTTACAAATAAAACCGAAGTTTCAAAAAGTGTTAAAAAACAGAAAGACTTATGATTTATTTTGAGGTGGTGTCAGTGACGTTTGCGCGTGAGGGATAGGAGCTAACTGCCGAAGCAGTGTGGATAGCCCGACAGCATCGCGGTAAGAGGGCGTATATGCGCAAACTACTTTTGCCCTCTTATCGGGATGGTGGCACGTCCTGATTATTTTAGACTTTAGATTTTAGATTTGTTTCACGTTACGCTCGAACTTGAAACCTGAAACAAAACAAACAAAAACAGAAAACCCGACAAGTTAAAAGACCTGTCGGGTTTGAATATATAATTACAAAACTATTTCTTAGTTTTCCATGTAAGCTTCGATAGGAGCACAGCTGCAAACTAAGTTTCTGTCTCCGTAAGCATCATCTACACGACGAACGGATGGCCAGAATTTGTTTTCAGCGATGTATTCTAATGGATAAGCTGCTTTTTCTCTGGTATATGGGAAATCCCAATTGTCAGTAGTTAACATTGCCAATGTGTGAGGTGCATTTTTCAATACATTGTTTTTATCATCGGCAGTTGCAGCTTCAATTTCTTTTCTGATTGAAATAAGAGCATCACAAAAACGATCTAATTCTGCTAAATCTTCAGATTCAGTAGGCTCAATCATTAAAGTTCCTGCTACAGGGAAAGAAACTGTAGGAGCGTGGAAACCATAATCCATCAAACGCTTCGCGATATCACCAACTTCGATTCCGTTTTCTTTAAATGAACGACAATCTAAAATCATTTCGTGAGCTGCTCTTCCGCATTCTCCAGTATAAAGAATTGGATAGTGTCCTTCGAAACGAGATTTCATGTAATTAGCATTCAAAATTGCGTGTTCTGTAGCACTTTTTAATCCTTCAGCTCCCATCATTGTGATGTAACCGTAAGAGATTAAACATACTAAAGCTGATCCGTAAGGCGCAGATGAAATCGCTGTAATAGCTTGTTCACCACCTACTTTTAAGATTGGGTTTGTTGGTAAAAACGGAACTAGTTTTTCGTTCACACAGATTGGCCCAACTCCAGGTCCACCACCACCGTGAGGAATAGCGAATGTTTTGTGTAAGTTTAAGTGACAAACGTCAGCACCAATTGTTGCAGGATTTGTTAATCCAACTTGCGCGTTCATGTTTGCACCATCCATATATACTAATCCGCCATTATCGTGAATTAGTTTTGTGATTTCAATAATCGAAGATTCGAAAACTCCGTGAGTAGAAGGATATGTTACCATTAAACAAGACAAATCGTCTTTATGCTCAATCGCTTTTTCTCTTAAATCTTCTACGTCAATATTTCCTTCCGGAGTCGTTTTAGTAACAATGATTTTCATTCCGGCCATCGCTGCAGAAGCAGGATTTGTTCCGTGAGCTGATGAAGGAATTAAACATACATTACGGTGACTTTCGTTTCTTGATAAATGGTAAGCACGAATAGCCATTAAACCTGCATATTCTCCCTGAGCTCCTGAATTAGGCTGTAATGTTGTTCCGGCAAATCCCGTAATTACATTTAATTGCTGTTCTAATTTTTTAAGCATCGTGATATAACCTTCTGCTTGTTCTACCGGTGCAAATGGGTGAATGCTGTTCCAGTTTGGCATTGATAAAGGCAACATTTCTGAAGCTGCGTTTAGTTTCATCGTACAAGAACCTAAAGAAATCATCGAATGATTCAAGGATAAATCTTTACGCTCTAATTTTTTGATGTAACGCATTATCTGACTCTCTGAATGATGATTGTTGAATACATCATGCGTTAAGAAAGAAGATGTTCTTTCTAATGAAGCAGGTAATTGACCTGCAGCAGTTAATTCAGAAACTGTAAAAGTTTCTTTTCCTAAAGCTTCAGCAAAAATCGCTATAATTTGATTGATGTCAGTGATTGAAGTTGTTTCGTTGAATGAGATAGAGATTGTATCTGCATCAACATAATAGAAGTTTACTTCATTTTTCTCAGCAATTGCTTTTACTTTTTGAGCATCAGCTTTTACTAAAATAGTATCAAAGTAAGCTGTATTGGTTTGAAAAGTGCCTAATTTATTTAAAGCTTCAGCAGTAGTAACCGCTGATGCATGAACTTTACCTGCAATATATTGTAATCCTTTTGGACCGTGGTAAACTGCGTACATTCCGGCCATAACCGCTAATAAAACCTGAGCCGTACAAATATTAGAAGTTGCTTTTTCACGTTTTATGTGCTGCTCACGAGTTCCTAAAGCCATACGTAAAGCACGGTTTCCGTTTACATCGATAGAAACTCCAATAATACGACCTGGCATAGATCGTTTGTATTCGTCTTTGGTTGCAAAAAAAGCAGCGTGAGGACCACCATAACCCATTGGTACACCAAAACGTTGTGTAGTTCCAACCACTACTGCAGCTCCCATTTCTCCAGGAGAGGTTAAGGCAGCTAATGATAAAATATCAGCAGCAAAGGCAACTTTGATTTCGTTTTCTTTTGCTTTAGCAACAAAAGCGCTATAATCGTTTACCTGACCGTATTTTCCCGGATACTGTAAAATAGCTCCGAAAAACTCATTTGAAAAATCAAAAGTTTCGTGATTTCCAACAACCAATTCAATCCCTATAGGAGTTGAACGAGTTTGAAGTATTGATAATGTTTGAGGTAAAATTTCTTCAGAAACGAAGAATTTATTGGTATTGTTTTTCTTTTGATCACGTGTACGAACGTCAAACAACAAAGCCATAGCTTCGGCTGCAGCAGTTCCTTCATCAAGTAAAGAAGCGTTTGCAATTTCCATTCCTGTAAGCTCGATAACTGTAGTCTGGAAATTTAAAATAGCTTCAAGGCGACCTTGAGCAATTTCTGCCTGATAAGGAGTATAAGCTGTATACCATCCCGGGTTTTCGAAGATATTTCTTTGTATTGGTGCCGGAACGATAGTTGGGTGATAACCCAAACCAATATACGATTTGAATACTTTGTTTTTCTTTCCTAATTCCTGAATATGATTTGCAAATTCGTATTCCGTCATCGCAGGATCTAAATTCAAAGGTGCTTTTAAACGAATGTCATCCGGAAGGGTTTCGTAAACAAGTTGTTCGATCGATTCAACCCCAATGGTTTGTAACATGTGTTGAAGATCTGTTTCTCTTGGGCCAATGTGTCTTAAAGCAAAAGCATCTGTTCTCATTTGTAGCTATATAAATTTTTAAGGGCAATGCAATTCGCGATGTATCTTCTTTGACTTAATCAAGTGTAACACAAGGTTTATTACATTTTATAGTAAATGTGTTGTTTTTTTGTCGCGCAAAATTAAGTATTATTAATAATTTAATAGGTATTTTTAACTTCAATTTTTATGAAATTTACAACTAAAGAGTTGATTTGTTAATAATTGATTAGATTTAAAGGATGAAACTATTAAAACAGATATTCGATTTTTACCTCAATAGCAGTATTCATGTGGCTTTATCCTGCTATGCTTTGGTTCGGGTTACGTTTCATGTGTTTCATCTTCAGTACGATGAGCCGATGGCTTTGTTCGTTTTTTTTGGAACAATTGTGGGGTATAATTTTGTTAAATACGATGCATTGGTCCGGGTGAAGAGAAAACCGGTAGGAAATCAACTGAAAATCATCGCTGTGTTAAGTCTGATTTCACTCGTTCTGGTTGGTTATTATTTTTTTCATCTCAAGCGAATTACACAAATTGTATCTGTTGTAATTTTTGCCATAACAGCACTTTATACGTTGCCCTTTTTTCCTAACAGGAAGAATGCGAGAAACTGGGCCGGAGTAAAAATTTACATTGTCGCGCTTTGTTGGGTAGGAGCGACTTTGGTTCTGCCATATATAAATGCTGAAGTTCCGTTTATTCCTGACTTTTTTATCAAATGCATTCAGCGGTTTGTATTGGTTTTTGTACTGATTCTGGTTTTTGAGATTCTGGATTTAGCCAATGATGATCCGCATCTCAAAACCGTTCCGCAAACAATTGGGGTAAAGAAAACTAAAATTTTGGGATTTTTACTTTTGGTCCCATTTTGGATAGTGGGAATATTGACATTCAGCGTTCATGATCTTATTATAAACCTTATTATGGTCGTCATGCTGATGTTGTTTATCTTATTCGCAAACTCAAACCGATCTAAATACTATACTTCTTTCTGGGTCGAAAGCGTACCGATATTTTGGTGGTTGATGATTGTTTTTCTTTAGTTCAGTTTTTTAGAAATAAAAAAAACGATGTGTTCAGCATCGGAATCTTAAATGTTCTCTTTTTATTTTGGCATGTTCGCCGAAAAAAGCGAACTGGGCTTTCGGCTAAATCTTTTATTCCGCTACGCTTTATAAAAGGATACCGCCTCTATCCCTCACGCAAAACGTAAAATGAGAAAAGTCATTTTCAAAAGAAGATTAATATTTAAAATCTGCCCAATCTGCTAGAGGAAAAATTACAAAACAATTATTTTGTTTTCTGTTCTGCCAATGCTTTATTCAAATCGGCTTTAGCTTCGTTTAATTTCTTTCTTTTTTTATCGATTTTTTCCTGACTTTCTTTGTCTTTAATCGCTTCATTCAGATCAGCAGTTTTCTCCTTAACTTTTTGCTGTTTTTCTTTTACTTTTTTATCAAGATCACTTTGTACTGTTTTAGTAGTACAGTTCTTTCTGGTTTTCGATATTGCATCTTCAACTCCTTTGATCTGATTTTGATTACCGGCTTTTTTAGCGGCGGCTAATTTTATGTTTAACTCACATAATTTTCTTTCACAGCCTTTTAGGGTGGCACAATTACTTTGTGCGAATCCAATAGTTGAAAAAGTAAAAAATGCTAAGGATAAAATTTTAGTCTTTAGAGTCATACCGTTTATTTTTTAATGATTTATAGATTATCTTTTGTTTCAAATGCATATTAAAAGTAATAAAATTATTTTAAAGCTGTTTTTCTGAAACTTCTTTCAGGATCTTATTCCTCTCTAAAAGAAATTGAGTAAGATGTTTTTCGAGGAACAAAATATCAAATAATTGTCCAAAAATTCCAAATGGAGTCTCATATTGCAATTTATCTTTCATGATAGTAACCCCGTTTTCTTCTTCAAAAAAATGTTTGTGTTTAAACGATTTGAATTTCCCTTCTTCCATTTCATCCACAAAATAATCATAAAAATTCATTGCTGTAATCTTACTTTTATGGGTGAGATAAAAGCCAAAATGTTTGCCACGCCAGGTTACTGTTTCGTTTAAATTTATTAAACCAGATGTCACGCCTGCAATTGCCTTTTCATTTGTAGGACTTGCAGATTGCTGGTGAATATCTATGTTTCTGGATGCATCGAAAACGGTTTGTTTTGGTGCTTTTATTTTTGTGGTGAGGTGATTGTGGTCATGGTTGGTGTTGGTATGAGTTGTATTTGTCAAAATTTAAAACTTTGACGAAGATTTTATATTGTTATTTTTTTGGATGATTTAATAAAGCATATATACTCATAGTAGTAAGTCCCAGCGGGACGATATATTTATAGAAAAATAAGTGGATTTCATTGAAAACCCCATCGGGGTGATATATAGTAATAAAAATATGTCGCTCCGCCGGAGCTTAAAGGTGGGTCTGATTATTGATTTCTATAAATATGGCGCTCCTCTGGAGCTAATGAAAGAACGTGTAGTATGTTTTCTGCAAATATTTTGCTCCACCTAAGTTTTAAAGAAATCTATTCTGCGTTTTCTTCTTCATCTTTAAAATTCAACTTAAAAAATAATCCGCTAATGATAGATGAAATGGAATACGATATTGCAATATCCAACCACATGTATCCTTTTATGAGATATGAAGTTATAAAAATACTGCTCACGACTATTGAAATTAAAATGAATTTTGAAAGTAAAATTGGTAAGTCTTTTTTAGAAAATAATTGTAAGCGGAGGCATAGATAATATAGGTGGGGATTGAAAAAAGCAAACTAAAAATAAAAGCTAAGGGAAATACTTCTAATAAGCCTACAATTTTATTTGGATGTAAAACTATAATATACATTATTAGTTGAGAAATAACCGGACCTAGTAACAGTGTGAAGATCCAATGTTTAAATAAAAAAATCCAATCTGTATTTTGTTCTTTCATTTCTTTAATAAATTTGTAAATGCCTCATCAATATCACCAAACTTAAACTTAAACCCATTCTCTAAAAGCCTTTTCGGAATCACATTTCTGCTTTTCAATACTAATTCTGCTTCTGTTCGAATAAAGAAAGATCCAATTTTCAGTAAAAAAGTATTTACCGGAATTCCGAAAGGAAAACCAACTGCTTTTCTAAGCTTTTGCATAAAATCAGCATTACGAACCGGTTGCGGAGAAACAACATTAATCACTCCGGTAATTTCTTTTTCGATAATAAAATCAATGGCGTTGGCAAAATCTTCTTCGTGAATCCAGCTGATAAACTGATTTCCTTTTCCCTGTTTTCCTCCGAATCCAATTTTTGCCAAAGTTTTTAAGGGAATAAAAGCACCGCCCTTTTTACCTAAAACGATAGAAGTTCGCAAAGCGGTTTTTAAAGTATTTGGAGTTTCAGTTTTAAAAAATGCTTTTTCCCAGGATAATGCGACGTTTATAGAAAAGTCATTCCCGATTTCGCCATCAATTTCGTCCATTTGCTTGTCTAAAGAAAATCTGTATATAGTAGAAGTTGATGAGTTCAGCCATTGTTTCGGTGGGTTTTTGCAATTCAAAACCGCTTTGTTTAAAACCTTAGTGCTTTCAATTCTTGATAATAAGATTTCCTTTTTATTCTTTGGGGTATAACGGCAATCAACAGATTTTCCTGCAAGATTTATTAAAACTGTTGCATTTTCAAGTTCATTTTCCCAGCCTGAAAAAGTTCTGGCATTCCAGTTGACATATTTTATTCCGTCGATTGTTTGAGATTTTCCACGAGTCAGAATTACAATTTCTTCAAATTTATCTTTGAAATGATTTACGAGAACTTGTCCTAAAAATCCTGTTCCGGCTGCGATAATAAGCTTGTTCATTTTCATTTTTTTGATTTGAGTTAAACCTAACAGGTTTTAAAAACCTGTTAGGTTTCGTGAAATTATGCTTTAAAAACCAGTCTTTCTTCTTCCTGCGCTTCTTTGGCTTTTCTTTTTCCTCTAAAGAAAAAATACAAATTAAAGAATAACATTACGCCAAGATAAATAGAAAACCCTCCAATTTTGTAACTCAGTCTTTCAATTAATTCCTGATAACTGTTATTGCTCAATTGCATTTGTAAAATCATTAGGGCAAAACCAATATTTAAAAGATAAAATCCTGTCTCAAAAAGTCTGTTGGTTGCTTCTGCAATATCTTCGCGACCTTTGAAAATGTCCAGCATAAAGATTTTTCCGTTTTTAAAAAGTGTTTTAGAAACATAGTAAGTAAGAAATAGCGCAATTGGTAAATAGATGCCGTAACCGATTAAGATTTTTGTAGTTTCCATGATATTTAATTTAAGGTGTTATTTGATTAATTTATGAATGTACTTGGTTAGCATTATAATGTTGAGGTAATGTAAAATAGAAATGATGAATATTATTATGGATGTTTTGATGCCAATTGTTTCTATAAGTTGAGTTGCTGATTGTATCTTTTGCCAGGAAATCAAAGTCATTGCACAATACCCGATATTTAATAAATAGTAACCTAAAAGTAAAACCTGATTGATTTTTTGACAGGTATCTGCGTGATTAGGAATTAGTTCTGCGACATAAATGTTGCCGTTTTTATAGCAGATTTTTCCAACTTTTAGGATGATGAAAATTGTTATACCGAGATATATGAAGTATCCTATAATATTGAGATTCATAACTTGTATTTTTAGATTGTCATTTCGTGCTCTAATTGTGGAATAAATTCAAGCTTTCTTTTATTTTTCACACCAATTTTAGAACCTTTAGCCAGGAAAACTGAAGTTGGATTTGTGGTTTGTAAAAATTCAAATTCGTTACCGTATGTTTTTGCGAAGTCAATATCTGTTTTATGATTAATAACCTCTAATTGTTCCCATCTTGGATGGGTAACTTCGTATTCGAAAGTGAGCTGGTTATTGATTTTGGTATAACCAAAGTAGTGTTCTGTAATAAATTCAGCTTCAGAACCGATTTCAATTTCTATTGGTTTTTTTCTGGTTTCTAGCTGAATGTTGTTCCATTTTTCCTTATTCGCCCATTGGTAAATAAAAGTATTTGTATTTTCGTTTTCTACAACTTCATGTCTCATTTTCTGAGTTTCATAATGTTCCTGATACAAAGTATTTGCAACAAAAGTGATGGCGCTTTTAGGAACAATTTCTTTGATGAAAACCACACCGCGTTTCCATTCTCCATTTTCAAAACGTTTTACGTAGAATCTTAAATTGACTTCTTCAAAATTGATATGAAATGGAACTTTCAATCCTAAAACTTTCGTGTTTTTGAACATAAAACCAACCAGACTCACGTAACATTTGTTGTTCCAGATGTCTATTTCGGTTCCGGTGGGAACATATTTTTCCAGTATTCCGGCATCAACTTCATAATTGAAAAGTGCCAGGTTTTTCCATTCTGCTTTTAAGAAGTTCATTAGTCTGTTTTTTTATAGATTAAAATTGAGAGATAGATTGCTAAAATTGCCGGCATACTAATCAATATAACTCTGATATATTCATTATAGTAAATTTCGATTTGGAAGAAACATATCAGAAAAAACAAAACAACTCCTCCAATATAAATTTGAATGTATCTATTGTGTGGCTCTTCAAATATCATTTTAATTCCTAGTAGTACCTGAACAAAGCCTGTTATAATTGTTGAAAGCATAGCATAAACAAGAGCTCCTTCTTTCGTAATTGGATATGTGAGAAGAATTAAAAGAGGAAGTCCTATAGCAAAAGTGTTTAATTGTTTTGTGGTTTTTATAGTTATGGTTTGTTTTAAACTTTCAGAAAAAAATGAAAGTTTTGGTTAAATTTTTTTACTTCATTATTTTTAAAACTAGTTTCCCCAACCAGTTGTCATTAAATTCAGTCATTTTGTCTAACATATTGTCTGCCTTTAATACGAAATCGTACAATTTGGAAGTTTGATCTACAAAGTGTTTCTCTTCTGCGGAATCCTTTGCTTCGATTGTCGAAACTTCTTTTAGGATTTTAAGAGCTGGTTTGATTTCTCTCTTGCTTCTTTCTCTTGAAATTTTAACCGCCAATTCATCTAAATCTTTTTCGGCAGTAAAAAACTCTCTTCTTTCTCCGGCTTTGTATTCTTTATATACAATTCCCCAATCCATTAAAGCTCTTAAGTTCATGCTGGCATTGCCACGGGAAATTTGCAATTCCTCCATAATATCTTCCATAGAAACAGGTTCGTTTGAGACCATTAATAAAGCATGGATCTGCGCCATAGTTTTATTAATTCCCCATTGAGAACCTAACGCTCCCCAGGTTTGTACGAACTTATTTTTTGCTTCTTTGAATTCCATGGATCAAATGTAAGTAAAAGTTTTTAAACTTTCAAAAATAAATGAAAGTTTAATTTAAAAAACGTGTTTAATTTTTTTTAAATGAGAATAAATAAGTGTTTTTACGTGTTGAATTTTTCTGTGTCATTCATTATCTCATTCATAACCAATAATTTCCATTCTGTATCATTTTATTAATTATGCTTTTTTATTTGGTATAGTTTTGAAATAGAAATAATGCCAAATGCATTATTCTGGATGTTTTTTAAACATTTTAAATAATAGCATTAACAAATCAGGTGGAGCAGAAACCACTAAAAAAAACGAGGCGTCCCCGAAAAGCCTTATGAGTAGGAAACCTAAATCAAAAAGTTATGTCAAATTTATTAGCAGGTGCTTATTTAGCACAAGGCACAATTGGAAATGTTGGAATGCCAGGTGCTCCAATCGCAACATTTAGTTTAGTAGTAGTACCGTCACAAAATTCAGTATCGGGTACAGTAGTCGTTACTCAGGCAATACAAGGTCCTGATAGCCATATTGTTGTTCAGGTAACCGGAAAAATATATGCCACAGGAATAGGAAACGTTACGAAAGTAGTTAGTCTGCAAGGACAATACGTTCATAGTGTTCCGCCTCCTGCAATAGGATCTTTTTTGGCCAATTTTGATGCTCACTTAGCAATCGATAATGCATGGAACGGAACTGGAGGTTTTTCATATTATCAGCATAATGTTGAAAATGTACCGGTAGCGGCAGCAAAAAGCCTAAAAGAAGAATTGGTTTAGAAATAAATTTCTCCCAAAAACAAATTCAACAGGATAATAAAAATTTCCTGACTCAGTAAGAGTTTTGATTTAAAGATCGTCTGTTTAAGGCGGTCTTTTTTATTGAAATAATCCCGTTATCGGATCAACTTAAACCTATAAGAAAATGAATAAAAATACATTGTTATTCGTGTGCTGTTTTATTGTCTTTAAGATAATCCCGGGATTGAATAAAGTATAGATGTTTATTCTTTGAATTTAATCTTGTATAAATGGTAAATTTTTAAGAATAGTGTAATGGCCGACTTGTAAAATTATAAAGTTATGTTAATTCACTAAATGGAATTTTGTATTAAGTAATGGAAAGATATTTTTGTAAAAATCACTTTTATGGAATTATACTACACCTTTTCAATACTAATAGTATTGGCCTCTTTCTTCGCCTATTTAAATTTAAGATTTTTAAAACTTCCGGGAACTATTGGAATAATGATTATTGCCATGTTAGTTTCTGTAGGCATTCGTCTGCTGGGAGATTCTTATTTTCCGGACACTACAAAACATTTTTTTGAATTGATAAAAGAATTTGACTTCAACGAAATCTTAATGGGAGCAATGTTGAATTTTCTTCTTTTCGCTGGTGCACTGCATGTGAATATGTCTGATCTTAAGGAACAAAAAATTCCCATCATGATTTATTCTACGGTGAGTGTCGTACTATCAGCGTTAATTATTTCTATATTGCTTTACTATATTGCACCAATTTTGGGAATCAAAATTCCGTATATATTTTGTTTGGTTTTTGGGACCTTAATTTCTCCAACGGATCCAATCGTGGTGTTGGGCGTTTTAAAACAAGCAAAAGTTCCTAAAAGAATAGAAACCAAAATTGTTGGTGAATCGTTGTTTAATGATGGAGTAGCAGTAGTAATGTTTGCTGTCGTTCTAAAAATGGCAACCGATCCTACATTTGATATGACTTTTGGTTCTATCGCCTGGTTATTTGCAAAAGAAGGAATAGGCGGACTTTTATTAGGAGCTGTATTAGGATATACTGCATCAAGGGTTATGAAGAAAATCGACGATTATAAAGTCTCTGTCCTAATCACACTTTCTATCGTAATGGGAGGATTTTTGATTGCGCAAAGTCTTCACGTTTCAAGCCCGCTGGCGATGGTAGTCGCAGGATTGATTATTGGTAATTATGGTAAAAAAGTAGCCATGAGCGAAGTTACTCAGGATTATTTGGGTAAGTTTTGGGAACTTATTGATGAAATATTAAACGCTATTTTATTCTTATTCATTGGTTTTGAGTTGTTATTGTTACCAGATTTAAACAAACAATTACTAACCGGTTTTGTCGCTATTTTTATAGTGCTATTCGCCAGAATTTTTTCTATCGTTTTACCGTGGAAATTCTTTGATATATTTAAATTTTTCGGAATTAAATCTGCCTACAACAAAGGATCCTTAATGGTTTTAGTTTGGGGAGGAATTCGCGGTGGAGTTTCTATCGCATTAGTACTTTCTATGCCGGAAGGGGAATATAAAAACCTGTTGCTGGAAGTAACTTATATTGTGGTATTGTTTTCAATCGTAGTACAAGGACTGACTGTTGGAAAACTGGCCAAAAAGGTTTTGGAGAAAGAGTAAATGATTTAGAATATAGAATAAAGAAAATAGAGTAAAGAATAGGGATTTTACTTTAATAAAAAAGCCTGCAAAATTTTGCAGGCTTTTTTTATCGTTTGTCTTCTTTAGAATAATTTGAAACTCCGTTGATATCAATTGGATTTCCTAAAAATCGTGGTTCACGATTTCTCAAAACATCAAAAAAGGATTTAAAAATAGAACCGTATTCTCTAAAAGTAACATATTTGTATCCAAGATATTCTCCTGAATTAGCCGAATATCCAACAGATTTTATGCCTAGTTTTTGCCCAATATAAATTGCACGGTTCAAATGGTATTCCTGAGTGATTAAAGTGGCTTTTTTGATGTTGAAAATATGTTTGGCGCGATACATTGTAGAATAAGTATCGAATCCTGCATAATCAATAAATATTTTTGTGGTATCAACTCCGTGTTTGAAACAGTAATTTTTCATTACGGTTAGTTCGTCATATTCGTCACGGCCATTATCTCCCGAAAGTAAAATTTTATTAATTCGGTTGGCTTTATATAATAAGATTCCGGCATCCAATCGGTCTTTTAAATATTTGCTGGGCTGATCTCCATTAATTCCGGCACCAAAAATAATTCCCACATCGTTTTTAGGGAATTTTTTTAGGGAATAATAAATATGCTTTTTCGTTGTTGATTTTACATATAAATTTACCGAAATGATTGCTATTAACCCAAGAAGGGAAAGACAAAGGAATATTTTAAAATATTTTTTCAAGATGTATTTTGTAAGATTAAGATTTAAAAGGTGGTGAAGATAAATAACATTTATTTACAGTCAAAATCAAATTAAAAAACCGAAGTGTTTTTTGCTCCGGTTTCTAATTATCTAATATTCTAAGAAGTCTAACAATCTACAAAAGTCCCGCTCTCTTCAATAAAGCTTCCGGTTTTGGTTCCTGACCTCTAAAACGTTTGTATAAAATCATAGGATGTTCTGTTCCTCCTTTAGAGAGTACATTGTCTTTGAATTTTGCCGCTACTTCAGGATTGAAAATTCCTTTCTCCTGAAAGTATTCAAAAGCATCTGCATCTAAGACTTCAGCCCATTTATAGCTGTAGTATCCGGAAGAATATCCACCCTGAAAAATATGAGAAAATGCTGTACTCATCGCATTTTCTTTTACGTCTGGATAGAGTTGCGTATTGGCAAATTGTTCTGTTTCGAATGTTTTTAAATCTGTAATATTCGTTGGATCTTGTCCGTGCCAAGCCATATCTAACAATCCAAAACTCAATTGGCGTAAAGTGGCCATTCCTTCCTGAAAGCTTGCACTTTCCTTAATTTTTTGTACATATTCAATCGGAATAATTTCTCCCGTTTCGTAGTGGTTTGCAAACAAAGCCAAAGCTTCCGGTTCGTAACACCAGTTTTCCATAATCTGACTTGGTAATTCTACAAAATCCCAAAACACTGAAGTTCCGGATAAACTTGGATAAGTTGTATTGGCTAACATTCCGTGTAAACCGTGACCAAATTCATGGAACAAAGTCGTCACTTCATTAAAAGTCAATAAAGATGGTTTCGTTTCTGTTGGTTTGGTAAAATTGCAAACGTTCGAAATATGTGGTCTTTCGTTTACGCCATTTTTTATAGATTGTGATTTGAAAGAAGTCATCCAGGCACCGTTTCTTTTTCCTTTTCTTGGAAAGAAATCAGCATAGAAAATTGAAACTAAATTATCCTCTGCATCGGTTACTTCGTAAGTGGTAACTTCTTCATGGTATTTATCGATATCAAAAACTTCGGTAAATGTTAATCCGTATAATTTTTTGGCAACTGTAAAAGCACCGTTTAATACTTTTTCTAATTGAAAATACGGTTTTAGTTTTTCATCGTCTAAATTAAAAAGCTGTTGCTTTAGTTTTTCAGAATAATAAGCGCCATCCCATTTTTCTAATTGCTCAATTCCGTCCAGTTCTTTGGCGAAAGCCGTTAATTCAGCAAATTCTTTTTGGGCTGCAGGTTTTGCTTTAGCTAATAAATCATTTAGGAAAGAGAAAACTTTCTCCGGACTTTCGGCCATTCTTTCTTCCAAAACGAAATGTGCGTGCGTTTTATAACCTAACAAATTGGCTCTTTCGAAACGTAATTTCGCAATTTGTAAAACATTTTCCTGATTGTCGAATTCGTTCTTCTGAAAAGCTTTTGCTCCAAAAGCAATTGCCATTTTTTTACGCAATTCACGATTATCAGCATAAGTCAAAAACGGAACATAACTTGGATGGTCTAAAGTAAAAATCCAGCCGTCTTTTTCTTTGCCTTTTGCTAATAATCTGGCTGCTTCAATAGTTCCTTCAGGTAATCCTGCTAAGTCTTTTTCGTCAGTCAGATGCAATTCGAAAGCATTGGTTTCTGCCAAAACATTTTCGCCAAATTGCAGACTCAACCTCGATAATTCTTTGTCAATTTCACGAAGTTTATCTTTTTTGTCTTCCGGAAGATTCGCTCCGTTTCTGGAGAAGCTTTTGTATTTTTTATCTAAAAGAGTTGTTTGTTCCGGATTTAGATTTAATGTTTCCTTTTGATCGTAAACGGCTTTTATCTTCGCAAATAAAGCAGCGTTTAAAGTAATGTCATTTCCGAATTCTGATAATAAAGGCGAAACTTCCTGAGCGATTTTTTGCATTTCATCACTCGTTTCAGCCGAATTCAAATTGAAGAAAACACTCGAAAGGCGATCTAAAATATCTCCTGAGAAATCCATCGTTACAACAGTATTTTCAAAAGTTGGCGCTTCGGGATTGTTTACAATAGCATCAATTTCGGCTTTAGCCAAAGAAATTCCTTCCTGAAAAGCCGGAAGATAATCTTCGATTTTAATTTGAGAAAAAGGAGCTGTGTTATGTTTGGTTGTGAATTTTGAAAGTAAAACGTTCATTATAATGTAATTAATTTTATTAATTGAAGTAAAATTTTTGAATTCCAAAGATAGCAATTTATAAAAATCTAATCATCTATACAAAATCGATTCTCGGCATAAAATCCTCTTAAATTGTGTTATAGATATGTTATTTATTGCTGTAAGGGTTTTAAAAATTGTAAATTGAAAAAATACGATTAGAATATAAAATGCTAATCACAAATTGTAAAATAGAAAAATGATGAATTATCAAGTTGTTATAAAGAATATAGATACGGTTAATGAAGTAGAAGGATATTGGTCTGATGAAGATTTTGTTCAGTTATTAGAAAAATTCAATTATCCGGACGGGGGAACAGCAGATAAAGCGAGTTTACCGGAATTGTTAGAAATGGCTATTTCGGATTACGAACCTAATGAAGCTGCTGAAATAGTTTTGAAATACAAATTTGCTGATCGATTAGGCGACGGACAAATTGAGCAAATATCGCACAATATGTTAATTGATAAAGTTTGTGAGGAATATCCTGAAATCGATATGCAGGGAACTTTGTTTCATATCAATCAATTACTTTTTAAAGCATACAACGGAAAATTCCCCAATGCAAAAGCTTCTGTTGTTCATTTTTCAATGACACCAACAGAGGGTGAAGCACAAAAGCTGACAGCCGAAAATGTGCTGAAATTATTGAAAAATGGTTTATCTGATAGAAATCTTATCAAAAGATTGTTCGAAAATCAAATGTCTCAAAATATTCCATTTCCGGAAGCTGAGGCTATTGTTTGGGAATTGACAACAGAAGATAATGTGAATTATGATCTGGTTACTTCAGAGAATTGGATAAATAAAGAAGATATTACAGAATATGAATTTGAATCTGTTCTTGAGGAAATTGAAGATGAAGCATAATTTTAAAAAATATAATTAAAACAGAAAGGCTTCCGTAATGGGAAGCCTTTCTGTTTTAATATTCTATTCAGTAGCAGTTTATATTGAAAACTACGACTGAAAACTGAAAACTATTTCAATCCTTCAGCGGCTTTGTTAACCGCTGCTTTCAATTCTTCTTTGTAAGCAATAATCGTATCAAGTACTCTTTTGTCGTGACTTCCGATGATTTGTGCTGCTAGAATTCCGGCATTTTTTGCTCCGTTTAGAGCTACAGTTGCTACAGGAACTCCGCCCGGCATTTGAAGAATTGATAAAACCGAATCCCATCCATCTATAGAATTGCTTGATTTTACAGGAACCCCAATTACAGGAAGCGGCGACATCGAAGCTACCATTCCCGGTAAATGCGCAGCGCCTCCGGCTCCGGCAATAATTACCGAAATCCCGCGAGTATGAGCATTTTTACTGAAATCGAATAATTTTTCCGGTGTTCTGTGTGCCGAAACGATATCTACTTCAGTTTCGATATTAAATTGTTTTAGTATGTCGATGGCATCCTGCATGACTGGCATGTCAGAGATACTTCCCATTATGATGGCTACTTTGCTCATTTTATTTTATTTAAGATTAAAATGATTGAATGATTTAAAGATTACTATGATAGTCTTTAAATCATTCAATCTTTAAATTTTTTAATTATTCCGAAATCACTTTAATTGTATTCTTAACATCCTCGGCAATTCTTCTTGCTTCACCCATGTTTTCATTTACAATCGTAACGTGACCCATTTTTCTGAAAGGTCTTGTTTGTTTTTTACCGTAAATATGTGGAGTAACTCCATCCCATCCTAAAATGGTTTCAATATTTTCGTAAACCACATCTCCTGAAAAACCTTCGGCGCCTACTAAATTTACCATAACTCCCGCAACTTTACTGTCTGTGTTTCCTAACGGAAGATCTAAAATAGCGCGTAGATGATTTTCGAATTGTGATGTATAACTTGCTTCGATCGAATAATGACCTGAATTGTGCGGGCGAGGAGCGACCTCATTTACCAAAATTTCATCTTCGTGAGTTTGGAACATTTCAACTGCCAAAAGACCAACATGATTGAATTTCTCCGAAACATTCAAAGCAATTGCTCTGGCTTTTTCGGCTACTTTTTCGTCGATTCTGGCAGGGCAGATTACATATTCTACTTGGTTCGCTTCCGGGTGAAATTCCATTTCGACAACTGGGTAGGTTTTGATTTCTCCTGATGGGTTTCTTACTACGATAACGGCCAATTCATTTTTGAACGGAACCATCGTTTCTGCAATACATTCTACATTTGGTAAATCATCCATGTCTGAAATCTGACGAATGACTTTTACGCCATTTCCGTCGTAACCGAATTCAGTACATTTCCAGACAAACGGAATGGTGATTTCGTTATTTCCAACGGACTTTTGCAAATGTGCAGGACTGTCAAATCTTAAATAAGCGGCTGTTGGGATATTACTTTGAGTATAAAAATCTTTTTGAACGCCTTTATTCTGAATTCCTTTTAGGGTCTTTGGAGAAGGATATACTTTTAGGCCTTCTTTTTCGAGTTGCGTCAAAGCTTCAAGATTGACCAATTCAATTTCGAAAGTCAAAACATCGACTTGCTTTCCAAAATTGTAAACCGTTTCATAATCCATCAAGTCGCCTTTGAAGAATTTATTACAGGCAATTTTACTCGGAGCTTCGTCGCTCGGATCTAAAACATAAGTTTGTATGTCAAATTTTCGAGTGTCAGACAATAGCATTTTTCCTAATTGTCCGCCACCTAATATTCCTAATTTAAAATCAGAAGAAAAATAGTTCATTGTAGTTGCGTTTTTGCAAAGATACTTTTTAATCTTTTTTTTGCCACGAATTTCACGAATTTCATGATTTTTTTCCAATTCTAATTTCAACCAGAATACAATTTGTGGAATTTGTGGTTAACTTTTTTTAATTTGTGGTGAAAAATTTAACCGCAAAGTCCGCAAAGATTTACGCAAAGTTCGCAAAGTTTAATTGTTAGAAGGAGGCAAAGAACACAAAGCTTTATGTTAAGATTTGTAGATTAAAATTTGTGCTAATTTGTGAAATTTGCGGTTAACTAAAAAAATCATTTTAATCTTTTAATCTGTGGCAAAAAAGATTAAACGCAAAGTCCACAAAGGTTTCGCAAAGTTTTCATTTTTAAAAGAATGCAAAGAACACAAAGAACACAAAGCTATAAGTTAAGATTTGCAGATTAAAAATTTGTGCTAATTTGTGAAATTTGCGGTTAACTAAAAAATCATTTTAATCTTTTAATCTGTGGCTAAAATTACTTTTCGATTTTCTTCAACACTTCTTTAGCGACAGCTTTATAAGCTGCTGAATGATCTCCATAATCTTTGTTCAGGATAATTTGCAATTCAGGATGAATCCAGTCGTAATGATTTCCTAACACATATAAAGTTCTTATGGAGTAGGCTTTTGTGGCTACCTTTATGTCATTAATCAGCCAGTCGAAAGAAGCTTCAATGCAATCTTGTAAATTATCTTCTGAGAGGGAAATACTGTTTTCGTTTTTCTTATAATGTGATTTTACCAGAAGCTGAACCACTTTTGCAATAGGTCTTATAGCACTTTCATCTTTTAAAACCTTTAAATTAGAACAAAAGAAATCAAGATGAGGCTGGAGCCAGATTAATTCTTCGTAGGATACAAATTCTAAAATCCAACAAGCCTTATGGTTGTTTTTGTCTTCGGGCGAAAAACAAACCGACACCAATTCTCTAAATAAATGATGGTTTTCTAAAATATACTGAGCCGCCAATAGCCGGTTTTCTCTGTACGCATTTACATAGTCTAGTTTTGCTTGTAATTCAGATGGCATTTTTTTTGATTTAATACACATCTAAAATAAGTAATTTAGTGAAAACGTTCCATAATAATTTACAGGAAGTCCCGGATAATAATATCTTGGACTTGCATTTCCGACTGCAACGGCGTTGGGCAAAATCATTGAGGCATATTTTTCATCCGTAACATTGTTAATGCCGAAAGCTAAATTGGTATTCAAATTAGGAAGAATTTCAAAACGATAACCTGTTTTTAGATTGATGATTTGATAAGAATCTGAATAAGCAGAGTTGGCATCGTTTAGCGGAATTTTGTCTGTAAGCTGAAAATCGGCAGAAAAATAAATTCCCAAAGAAGTATTTAAAATTATTCCCGCGTTTACTTTATTCGATGCAACTCCGGTTAATTTATTTCCGGAATAATCATTTCCGTTATCGACAAAATCCTTAAACTCATACTTTCCTAATGAAGCTGCGATAAAAGAATTTAAACTGAGAAAGCGATTAATAGGCCAATTGTGTTTTGCTAAAACTTCGATTCCTTCATGAAGCGTTTTTCCGGCATTTATACCTTCGTATTGATCGTCGCCGATTCTTTTTGCTACTAATAAATCTTTTATTTCCATTCGGTAAACCGCAAATTCTGTATAAAGGCTTTTGTTGAAGAAGTAGAATTTTCCACCCGCTTCAAAATTATAACCGCTTTCAGGTTTTATATGCGGATTGATGTTGCCGGAACTTGTAAGTGTTTCTTCTGTGGCAGGCAATGAAAACCCCCGACTTGCTGAAAAGTATAAAGTTTTTTGCTCATTAGGTTTAAATAGGAAAGACAATTGAGGAGAAAAAATCCCATCATAACTATATTTTTCTGTTGAGTTCTTATTTGGGAGAAAGTTTGTCAGTTGAAAATGCGTTTCATTATAATTCAATCCCGCCTGAATTTCGAATTGATCTGAAAGCAAAGTTCTGATTTGCGAAAAAATATTGTAAAAATGTCTTTTTTGATCGGTTTCTGTTAATTGATTTCCTTGTAAGCTTCCTTGGCCGTTGTTGGTTTTGTAAAGATTCTCAAAAGTATTACCGTTATAATTATCCGTGAAATATTCGATTCCCGCAATAAATTGATTTTCTGTTTTTCCGATTTTAAAGTCTCCTGAAAATTGCGTTCTTCCTCCGGTTCCAAAAGTATATTGACGTAAAATATCAAAAGGGCGAGGTTCGTTACTGTCTTTATAATTGACAAATATTGAAGTAGTATTACTCAGATGATCATTAATTTTAAAATCATAAGCCAATCCGGCCAAAGTAGATTTATATTCTTTAAATCCTTTTGAAGCCACCCAGGTTGGTGCGCCAAGTTTTGGGTTAGAATCAAAAACCTCCTTAGTAATCGAA
The DNA here is from genome assembly GCA_900129595.1 of Flavobacterium frigidimaris. Classification (GTDB taxonomy): domain Bacteria; phylum Bacteroidota; class Bacteroidia; order Flavobacteriales; family Flavobacteriaceae; genus Flavobacterium; species Flavobacterium frigidimaris. The sequence goes on from FQWG01000009.1 coordinate 35,900, forward strand.
CTAGGAATATAGGCTTTCAAATAAGTGTAATTCGAAAAATACGTCAGTTTGTTGTTTTTCTTTTTGAATAATTCTCCTGCAAGTGTAATTCCTTCGCGATTGTACGAACTGTTTTCTCTCCATCCATCGGTTTTAAGATTATGGTAATTGATATTCAGACTAGCGCTTTTTTCATTCACACTATAATTCAAACTGTTTTTAAGTAATCCAAACGAACCAAAAACGCTGCTTACGCTGGCATTTTCTCCATTGGTTTTCGAAAGTTGAGGTGAAATTAAAATCGCACCGCCCAAACCCGCGCCATAAATACTCGAAAGCGGCCCTTTGATAACTTCAAGTTGCCCAATATTTTCCAGATCGATATCGTCAATAACCGTTTCGCTATTTCCGGATGTCAGCGGAATACTGCCGTAAAAAGCCCTGATTTTATTAGTTCCGTAAGGAGATCTTGCACCAATACCACGAATCGAAATCCGGGTTGTCGTAAAATTCGATGATTGCATGAATACTCCGGGAATTGTATTGATTACTGTGCTGATATCTGTCGCATTATTTTGCAAAAGATCTTTTTTGGACAAAATACCAATTGCGGCCGGCGTATTTTGCAAGCGCGTATTAATATGAAGCGGACTAATAACAACTTCGTCCAGTTTTTGTGTTTTGACAGAATCAATAGTTTTGCTTTTTTTTTCTTGTGCTTTACTATTATGAAAAATGCAAAACACAAAAAGTAGAAAACAATATTTTTTTAAAATCATAAAAGAGTTTTGATCAGTTTTTGCGCATAATTTTAAACACATAGAAACATAGCTTTTGATGGCGTAAAAAAGGCATTTCACTTAGCATTAATTCACATGAGCTATGTGAAAGAAATGTGTTTCTTTTCAATGACCTTTTCGCAAAATAAGACCTATGTTTCTATGTGTTTAAAATTATTCGCTTAAAGTTTGGGATTTGGAATTTAAAAAATTTGGGATTTATTTTTTCGCCGTTACCTTCCAAATCGTATTTCCACTATCATCATTTACCAAAAGCGATCCGTCTTGCATAACAGTTACTGCAACAGGACGTCCATAAACTTCGGCTTTATCAGCATTAGAAATAAATCCGGTTAAAAAATCTTCAGGTTTTCCGGAAGGTTTTCCGTTGGCAAAAGGAACAAAAACTACTTTGTACCCAGAGATCTTAGCGCGATTCCAGGATCCGTGCTGACCAACGAAAGCCCCGTTTCTGTATTTTCAGGGAAAGCAGTTTTATTATAAAAAGCCAATCCCAAAGATGCCGTGTGAGCACCAACAGGAACGTCAGGAACAATAGCTTTGGCAGCAAGATCTTTACGTTCGCCTTTCATTCTTGGGTCAGGGTTGTTTCCGTAATAAGAATACGGCCAGCCATAAAAGCCGTCTCTTTTTACGCTGGTAATATAATCAGGAACCAAGTCATCGCCCAATTCATCACGCTCGTTAACCGCGGTCCATAATTCCTTATTTATCGGATTCCAATCCATTCCAACAGGGTTTCTGAGGCCTGCGGCATATATTTTTTCTCCAGTTCCGTCGGGATTGATTTCTAAGATATCGGCACGACGCACTTCTTTGTCCATTCCGTTTTCACCAACATTACTTCCGGAACCTACAGAAACATAGATTTTTGTTCCTTCAGGGTTTACAATTATATTTCTCGTCCAGTGATTGTTGTAACCTCCGGCGGGAAGTTCGAGAATTTTGGTTCCTTTTGCTTCTAGTTTCAAAGGTGCATTTTTATACGGATAACGATAAAGTCCGTCAGTATTGGCAACATAAAAAAAGTCTTTCAGAACTAACATTCCAAAGGGTCTGTTGAGGTCTTTTAGAAAAACTTCACGAGTCTCAAACTTTCCGTCTTTGTCTTTGTCACGAAGAATTATGATTTGGTTTTTACTGGTTCTTGTGCCGCTTTCGACAACAAAAATATCATTGTTAGGCGCAATATAAGTCCAACGCGGATTCTCGAAACCATCAGCAAATTTTGTAACGGTGAAGCCTTCCGGGGCTGTTGGTGTTTTTCCTTCCGGCCAGCCAATCACTTTGCTGTTATTCGTTTTCGATTCAGTTGCATACGGCGGCGGTAAAGTAAGATCGCCAATCGCGGTTTTTACAATCGTATTGGGTTGTTTCGCGAGAGTCTCTTTTTCTTCTTTTTTTACCTGCCCGTTGCAGGCTGTCATTATTGCCAGTAAGGATATCGAATATAGTTGCGCAGTAGTTTTCATGCTGGTTCGGAGTTAATTGTTTATAGAACAACAATTTAGTAAAATAAAAAAGAGTTGCAAGAAAATATTTGTAAATATTATGTGATATTTAACATTCTTAAAAAAATATGTGTCCAACCTATTTTGATACTTACAGTTTGGTTGTAATTCTGTATCTTTGCGCATTATTTTAAACATAAAAATAATGATACAACTTCACGATAAACAATTTGTTCCGTTTATTTCGGCCAAAGAAATTGATTTTGCTTTAACTAAAATAGTGGCTCAGGTAGAAGATGATTTTAGAGACGATACCCCAATTTTTATTGGTGTTTTAAATGGTGCATTTATGGTTGTTGCCGATTTTCTGAAAAAATACAAAAGCCCCTGCGAGGTTTCATTTATAAAAATGGCATCTTATGAAGGAACTGAAACTACTAACGCTGTAAAAGAATTAATAGGTATTAATCAGGATTTGACTGGCAGAACCGTGATTATCATTGAAGATATTATAGATACCGGAAACACAATTGAAGAATTAAAACACATATTTAAAGAACAAAATGTAAAGCATTTTAAAATTGCAACTTTGTTTTTTAAACCGGATGCCTATAAAAAAGACATCAAAATAGATTACATCGGAATCAGGATTCCAAATAAATTCATTGTTGGTTACGGATTGGACTACGATGGTTTAGGACGAAATTTAGCCGAAGTATATAAATTAGCAGAATAATTATCAACATACACACAACTATATATTCATTTAAAACTTCTTATAAAAAACAGAAGTAACAACACTCACTCATATTATGATTAACATTGTTTTATTTGGAAAGCCAGGAGCAGGAAAAGGAACTCAGGCAGAATTTTTAAAAGAAAAATACAAATTAACGCACCTTTCAACAGGAGATATTTTTCGTTTTAATTTGAAAAATGATACAGATTTAGGTAAAAAAGCAAGGGTTTTTATGGACAATGGAGAATTAGTTCCTTGCGAAGTTACAACTGCAATGTTAATAGATGAGGTGAATAAAAATCCTGATACAGAAGGTTTTTTGTTTGATGGTTATCCAAGAACATTAGATCAGGCAAAAGCGCTGGATCAATTTTTGCCAACAATTGGATCAGGTGTTACTGCTACAATCGCATTAGAAGCTGATGACGAAATTTTGGTAGCACGTTTGTTAGAAAGAGGAAAAACCAGTGGAAGAGTAGACGATCAGGACGAAGAAAAAATTCGTGTAAGATATCAGGAATACAATGAGAAAACTGCTCCGCTAATTGGATATTATAAAGAACAAAATAAGTTTCACGCCGTAAATGGTATCGGAACTATCGAAGAAATTACAGAGCGATTAACGTCAGTTATAGATAATTTGTAGAAGCTTTTTCCAGCTGCCGTTTCAAGTCCTAACTAAAAAAACTATTTTTCTATATCGTAAACAAGCTTCTCCTGATACTTTTAGGAGTGAGTTGTTTTCAGAAAAGAAGAATTAGTTTTTTTAGCTCCGGGCTTTTTTCTTCTCCCGTAAATGGGATTGACTATGGAATATTTAGATTGCAAATTATATTTATAAACTATTAAATAACGAATAACCCTCAAATTGGAAATACTAATAATATTTTTTCTAATACTATTAAATGGAGTTTTCTCTATGTCTGAAATTGCACTTATTTCAGCAAGAAAAAACAGACTTGAAACTGCCGCAAAAAAAGGAAATAAAAGTGCCAAAATTGCGCTCGACTTAGCCAATTCACCAAATAAGTTTTTATCTACAGTACAAATCGGAATTACCCTTATCGGGATTTTGACAGGTATTTATAGTGGTGATAAAATCACGATAGATGTAGAAACATATGTGAGCGGATTTGCTGTTTTAAGACCTTACGCACATTCAGTAGCAGTGGGTATTGTCGTGGTAGTTTTAACATTTTTCTCATTAGTTTTAGGAGAGTTATTGCCAAAACGAATCGGGTTAAATTATCCGGAAGCAATTGCTAAAATGGTGGCATTGCCAATGAAAATAATCTCGATCATTACCGCACCGTTTATTTGGATGCTTACGACTTCGACTGATTTTTTATTGAATGTTTTCCAAATAAAACCTTCTGCAGACGGTAAAGTGACTGAAGAAGAAATTAAAGCAATTATAAAAGAAGGAACAGAGGGCGGAGAAGTTCAGGAGATTGAACAGGATATTGTGGAGCGTGTTTTTCATATTGGTGACCGAAAGGTAAATTCGTTAATGACACACCGTAAATCGGTAGACATGCTGCCTTTTAATGCTGATAAAGCTAAAATAAAAGAACTGGTTTTAATGGATTTGCATACCATTTATCCCGTGTACAGAGATAATTATGACGATATAGTAGGAATCGTAACCCTAAAAAATATATTTGCGAATATCGAAAGCGACCATTTCGATTTAGGAGCAATAATGACAGATGCTCCTTATTTGATGGAGCAGACAACAGCGTATAAAGCACTTGAGAATTTTAAAAGAACCGGCGTTCATTATGCATTAGTTTCTGATGAATATGGAGTTTTTCAGGGAATAATTACATTAAATGACATTTTGGAAGCGTTAGTGGGTGATGCATCTGATTTTTATAAAGATGAATTTCAATTAATAGAAAGAGAAGATGGTTCGTGGCTTGTTGACGGACATTATTCATTACACGATTTCTTAACTTATTTCGAATTAGACGAGTTGACAAATGATTACGAAGTAAATACAGTGAGCGGGATGATTATGACCGAGCTTTCTCATATTCCGAAAGAAGGCGAAAAATTAATCTGGCAAAAATTTGTGTTAGAAGTCATCGATATGGATGGCGTAAAGATTGATAAAGTGTTGGTAAAAGCACTAAAAGAGTAAGAAAATAAAATAGTTTTCAGTCGCAGTTTTCAGTCAGAGTTTGACCGAAAACTGCGACTGCGACTGAGAATAAAAATTTGTTTCAGGTTTTTGTTTCAGGTTTCAAGTTAAGTGTGTTACGCCAATTTGAAACCTGAAACTTTAAACTTTAAACTATACATAAACAAAAAGAAAATGACAGAAGGAAATTTTGTAGATTATGTTAAGATATATGTTTCTTCCGGAAAAGGAGGAAAAGGATCTACACATTTACATAGAGAGAAATTTATTGAAAAAGGAGGCCCGGACGGAGGTGATGGTGGTCGTGGTGGACACGTATATTTAGTTGGAAATAAGGGACTTTGGACACTTTTTCATTTAAAATTTGCTCGTCATATTAAAGCCGGACACGGTGGAGACGGAGGAGGAGATCGTAGCACGGGTGCTGATGGAGATGATAAATTTATCGAAGTGCCTTTAGGTACAGTTGTAAAAGATAAAGAAACCGGAGAAACCTTATTCGAAATTACCGAAGACGGCGAAAAACAGATTCTTTCAAGAGGAGGAAAAGGTGGATTAGGAAACTGGCATTTTAGAAGCTCAACGAATCAGACACCAAGATATGCTCAGCCAGGTTTGCCGGGTGTAGAGATGGATGTAATTCTTGAATTGAAAGTTTTAGCAGATGTTGGTTTGGTAGGTTTTCCTAATGCCGGAAAATCAACTTTATTATCTGTATTGACTTCTGCAAAACCAAAAATTGCCGATTATCCTTTTACAACCCTAAAACCTAATTTAGGAATTGTAGCATACAGAGATTTTCAATCTTTTGTAATCGCTGATATTCCCGGTATTATTGAAGGTGCAGCTGAAGGAAAAGGTCTAGGGCATTATTTCCTGCGTCACATTGAGCGTAATTCAACACTGCTATTTTTAGTTCCTGTTGATACGCCGGATATTAAAGGGGAGTATGATATTCTGGTTAACGAATTGACCAAGTACAATCCGGAAATGTTAGACAAAGAACGTCTTTTAGTAATCTCAAAATGTGATATGCTGGATGACGAACTGAAAGCAGAATTGAAAGTTGAACTTGATGTCGCTTTCAAAGATATTCCTTATATGTTTATCTCGTCAGTAGCCCAACAAGGACTGACTGATCTTAAAGATAAACTTTGGAAGATGTTGAATGAATAAGAACAATATTTTATTAGATACAAAACCCGACAAATTTTTTAATTGTCGGGTTTTTGTTTAAAAACAAAAAAAACAAATTATTTCAGATGAGTTTAGTCAGAAAACTAAAGTCCGAAATTTTTAGAAATTCCAATATTGAAACTCTTTCCAAAATCAAAGGCAAAACGTTCTTTTCTTGGGGAATTTGTTCCGTCAATATTGTCGTAATTAATTCCTCCAATAGAAAAATTGAGTGCCAGTCCTCTTTTGATATTAATATATAATCCAGGTTCAAGGCTAGCATAGACTCCCTTTGCATTATTAGAAGAACTGTTTTGATATCCGGCACCTAAGTCGGTATAAAAAGAAAATAAATCAGAAATGTCAGCTGAATAACGGACGAACCCTCCCGTTTTATAATTTTCAGTTTTTTCAGAACCTTTTGTATTTAAGGTTGCAATAGCACCTTCAACACCAATTGTCCAATGATCTCCAAATTGATATCCTATTTTAGGAGAGAATTCAAAATTTGTGGATTTGTCGTCTCCAATTTTTTCTGATGTAAAACCAATATTTCCACTTAAAAGAATTGATCCTTTTTGAGCATTTGTGATCGTTGCAACAAATAGTGCAACTGTTAATAGTAATTTTTTCATTTTACTTTAATTAAATAATTGGAGCAAACTTATGGAATTAAAATTTGTAAGAAAAAGTTTGTTTTGATTTTTTGTAATTGAAAGTTTATTTTTATAAATAAAAGGACTAATTAAGAAGCTTTGGCTTTTTTTATTTCAAATTTTAAGAATTATATAAAATTAGAATTGTCGGAAACGATTATATTTTTCTATTTGTAGAATTGTGAATTTCGTAAAATTGTCTTAAAATGTGTTGAGTATCTTTTGGTTTTAGTGACTTGTGCTATTTTTTGTTGCGAAAATGAATTATATTCGCGTCACTTAAACAAAATAACATGAAAAAAATAGTTTTATTCTTGACCATGTGCTTAATGGCTTTTCCTGTAAAAGCTGATGAAGGAATGTGGTTTTTGATGTTTATCGAAAGATTGAACCATAGAGATATGGAAAAAATGGGCTTACAATTGACGGCCGAAGAAATTTACAGTATTAATCATCATAGTTTAAAAGATGCGATTGTACAGTTTAATGGAGGCTGTACTGCTGAGATCGTTTCTAAAAACGGATTGGTTTTAACGAATCACCACTGTGGGTATAATGCAATTGCTGAGCTTTCTACAGCTGAGCAAAATTATTTAAAAGATGGTTTCTGGGCAAAAGAGAAAAGTGCTGAAATGAAACCTAAATCATTATACGTTCGTTTCTTTGTTCGAATGGATGATGTTTCTAAAAGAATTTTATCTAAGGTAAATGATCAAATGTCTGAAACTGAAAGAAACAAAATTATTCAGCAAGAGATTAATCTAATCGAAAAAGAAAACAACGAAGGCGGAAAATACACTGTTTCTGTTCGTCCTTTCTTTCAGGGAAATGAATATTACTATTTCGTTTATCAGGATTATACAGATGTTCGTTTAGTAGGTACACCTCCTGAAAGTGTAGGTAAATTTGGGGGAGATACTGATAACTGGGAGTGGCCGCGTCAAACAGGTGATTTCTCTATGTTTAGAGTATATGCTGATAAAGACGGAAATCCTGCAGAATATTCAAAAAACAATGTGCCCTTGCAGCCTAAACATTACTTGCCAGTAAGTATTAAAGGAGTTAAGGAAAATGATTTTGCAATGATTTTAGGATATCCTGGAAGAACAAATCGTTGGATGCCAGCCGGCGGAATCGAACAAAATATAAAATATGCTTATCCTGCATGGGTTGAAGGTGCTAAAACCGGAATGGATGTAATGAAAAAGTATATGGACAAAGATGCAACAGTTCGTTTGCAATATGCGTCTAAATATGCTTCGACAGCAAATTACTGGAAAAACCGTCAGGGTATGATTGACGCTTTAACAAAAGCCGGAACAGTAGATGTTAAAACGGCACAGGAAGATAAGTTCTATGAGTGGGCAACTAAACCGGCTAATAAAGAAAAGTACGAAAATGTAATTCCTACTATTAATGATTATTACAGATCGACAAATTTAAAAGCAACTCACGACAATTACTTAATGCAACTTTTGCGTACTTCAAGTTATGCAGCAGGACCGGCAAATTTAGGAAATGCATTGATTGCTTATTATAACGAGAATGATGCTAAAAAAGCAGAAATGTTACCTAAGATCAATGCATTGATCGATAACATTTATGGTGAATTTTATGCACCGCTTGAAAAAGATATTTTTGCTGCACAATTGAACTTATATACTTCAAAAGGGGCAGAGTATGGTTTAGGTACGCAAGTAGCTAAAATGAAATCAGAGAATAAGGGTGACTTTACTGCAGATGTTGCAAAGGCAACTGAGATAAGTTACTTTACAACTAAAGAAAAAGTATTGGCATTTATGGCTAATCCAAAGCCATTAGCAATTGTACATGATCCTTTGTACATTATTTCTAATGATTTGATGACAAAATACCGTGCTAAAACGGATGATCAGGCTAAAGCTGATGATGGTTTTGCAACTGCTTTCCGCGAATTGGTTGAAGGATTAAGAGAATCAAAATTAAATGCGATTCAGTATCCGGATGCTAACTCTACTTTGAGACTGACTTACGGAAAAGTTCGTGCTTTGCCTGCAGATCCAAGAAACGATGCTAAAATTAATAACTATACGACTATGGAAAGTATGGTGAAAAAATATAAAGCTGGAGACCAGGAATTTGATTTGCCAAAACGTTTGTTAGAATTAAACAAGAAAAAAGATTACGGACAATATGCTGACAAAGCAGGATATATGCCAATAAATTTCCTTACAGACAATGATATCACAGGAGGAAATTCTGGTTCACCGGTTCTGAACGGAAAAGGAGAATTAATTGGAATCGCTTTTGACGGAAATATTGAAGCTATGGCTGGAGATGTTATTTTTGATCCTAAATTGCAAAGAACGATCAACGTAGATATTCGTTACGTACTTTGGATTATTGATAAATACGCAGGAGCTAAGAATATTATTGACGAATTGACTATTGTAAAATAATCTCAATTTATTTATAAAATTAAACCCGACAAGTTTTAAAGCTTGTCGGGTTTTTTGTTTTTTTTCCGCCACGAATTCGCGACGGAAAATCTTTTTACAGCATGTTTTCGGAATTTGTAATTTCCTATTTAGAATTTTAAGAAGTTTTGTTAATTCACCTTTATTCTAATTCCTTTTGTATGACTTGAAAATTCCGGAGCATACATACTCTCAATAGTGGTAACTCCGTTAGAGAATTCACCGCTGTTGTTTACTCTTATATCATATTCAATTACATAAGTTCCTTTGTTGATCTTATCAAAGAAGAAATGTGTTGCGGCATCTTTTGTATTCATATAATAACCCAATCGATCTTTGTATTGGTATTCGGATAATACATTTACAGGTTCAAAGCAAGAAGCTCTCATGTCTTTCAGATGAACAAATTCCATGTCTTCTGTAGATTTTATAATCAATCTTACGGTGACTAAATCGCCGGTTTTTAAAGAATTTTTGCTGGTGATCCTTTCCAATTGATCGCCATTAAGAGTGTTTTTCTTTAGATACAATTCTTTAGCAACAGATAAAATAGCGCCCGAGTTCGTTTTGATTTTATCCAGATCTTCAAAATATTGCCAGTAAACGCCGCCAAATCCGGGAACTTTCGATTTGTTCTCGATTTTGATAGAAGCCATTTCTTTTTTGACTTCATCAGCTTTCCAGTTCAGTTTGATATAACCCGTTTCAGCTTCTTTCTCGTTTTCGGCTAATTTTTTAGTTAGGATCCTTTCATTGCCAATTTTGATAATCGTATTGTCTTTCACACTTAGCCAATCATTGCCTTGCATCAATAAAGCATAAACAGCTTCTGTTGTCGATTTTGTTGTCGGCCAGTTTTTGGTTTGTTTGTTTTTTAACAACCACACTTTCATGGCATCTACAGATTTGGTGTCGTGATTTACTTCGGCGAAAGCCTCAATTAATAAAGCCTGAGTTTCTATAGGCGCCTGATACCAGTAATAACCTGCTTTATTGGCGATCCAGTACATGCCCCAATCTTCGTTGTTAGAAGCTGTTTCTTTTAGGTTTTCTAGGATTTTTTTAGCCGATTCGCTTTCTCCAAAACGGTTTAAAGTCAAAGCAGCTAACCCTTTTTCATAAATAGAATAAGACAACCAGTCTCTTTTAGCGGTTTCTAAATACATTTTAGTTGCTTTTTTTAGCGTATCAGAAAGTGGGTATTTGTCTAAATAAAAACTTCTGGTATACAGATAATGCAAATCAGAATACGGATTGATCCAAAGTAATTTCTCTGATTTTTTTAAATTTTTGGTTCTTTCTTTATAATAATCTAAGAATTTATTATCCAGAAATGGTATTCCGGTTTTGGCGATTTGATCGATTTTAGAATTGTTATTTTCTGTTTTGTTCAGTTTTGATAAATGACCTAAACCAGCCAGAATATGTCTGGTGATATATTCGCTTTCAGAACTTCCGTCAAACCATGAAAATCCACCTGAAGGTTTTTGCTTTTGTTTCAATTTATCGAAAGTAGCTTCCTGCGACGTTTTCATTTTCTCTAAATCAAACAGAAGCGCCAGATTCTTTTTCTTTTCGTCTTCGCTTTGGGAATCATTTAACCAGGGAGTTTCTGCGAGGATTATAGATTTTAGTTCTTCGTTTTCTTCTAATTTAGAATTCAATTTCCCGTTTTTTCTCCAGTTTTCAAAAACGGTTGCAATTTTCGGATTGCTCGAAATGATTTCTGAAGCCAAAGCATTGGCATAAAAACGAGCAAAAGTTTGCTCTGCACATTCATGTTCGTATTCCATTAAATAAGGCAGGGACTGAATCGCGATCCACGAAGGGTTTGATGTGTACTCTAATGTAAGCTGATGATTTTTTAAAGTTGTTGAATTGTTATTTTTTAAATTCTCAAACGTATATTCTTTCGTCGAATTCTCACGAACCCAAATTGGGATACTTTCTGTAACCAACATATTATTGGTCAAAACCGGAAGTATGTTTTCTTCTCCATCCGAAAAATTACCGGATTTGGCCAGAATTTTATATTGCACACCTTGCAAACCTTCAGGAATTGAAATCGTCCAGCTTGCCGTTGTATTTCCAAAAGCACCAACTGTAAAGTTTCTCACGTTTTTTGCGTTTAGCATTTTGGCATCAATTGGCTGCATGGTTACAGCATCAAAAAACTGTAAAATGGCGATTCCTGTTTTTGCCTGATCGGTAACATTGGAAATTTTGGCAGAGATTACAATTGTGTCTTTTTCTCTAAGGAATCTGGGGAAATTAGGTAAAAGCATTAATTCTTTTTGCGTCACCACACTTTTCTCCAGATATCCTGAAACAGCATCTTTATTATGTGCTAATAAACGAAGTTTCCAAGCCGTTAAAGCTTCGGGAGATGTAAAGTTGAAACTTACTTTTCCAGTTGCATCCGTTCTTAAATTCGGTAAAAACAAAGCGGTTTCAGAGAGATTTTTTCTTGCTTTTACCTGAGTTAGGGCGTCCAGGGCTTTTTTGGTTGTGATGATTATTACTCCGTTTGCGCCTTTACTTCCGTAAAGTGCAGTTGCTTCGGGGTCTTTTATAACATCTATTGAAAGAATATCTGCTGCATTTATGTTATTAATGTCACTGGCGGGTTCTCCATCAACTACATACAGTGGCGTTTTTCCATTGATTGTTGAATTTCCTCTGATCGTAAGTCCTGCGGCTCTTCCGGCGAGAGCTTCTGGAGCACCGGCTGCACTGTAAACATTATTATCTTCCTGAACCTCTTCTGAACTAACTGATTTTTTAAATTTTACGGCGGCAGCCGTCATACTTCTTTTTGTTGTTTTTCCGTAACCTACAACAACAACTTCATCTAAATCATTTGAGTCTTCTTCTAAAATAATAGTAATATTTTTTTGGTTATTTATTGAAATAGTTTGACTTTTTGAGCCAATATAACTAAAAACAAGTTCTTCTGTTCCTGCTGCTTCAATTTCGAAATAACCATCATAATCTGATGATGTGCTTCTTTGAGTTCCTTTTACTGTAATTGTAACTCCTGGAAGAGGTTCGTTTAATTTATCAGTAATTGATCCGTAGATTATTTTTGCATTTTTAGGTTTCTTCAGCTTTTTAGTCAGTTGTTTTTGATATTCTTTTTGAATGTAAAAAGCTCTTTGGTCATTATTAAAATCAAATCCAAACCACATTAATTTAGTGCTTTCATTATTAAGCTCAATAGATCTGTATGGAGAGTTTAAGTTGTTTATAGATGCATATATTTTATCAAAACCTAAGCGTGATTTTTTATTGCTTTGGTCACTTTTATAATCATAAAAATCTAAGAGATTCCAGTTCTTTGTAGCAAATTGATCCAGTGAACTATCATACATAGAAGCTAAAACTTCGGCTTCGTTTTTAGTATTTATAGCGTTTAATTTAAATGACCAGTTTTCGCTGCTTCCGGGTTGGATTTTATTTCTAAAACTTTCTACGCTGAATTCTAATTTTGAAGATGTGTCTTTTAAGGCTACGTCGATCTCATTATTAAAAGTTTCATTTTCAAAAATACTTTCAAAACTTATTTTTAGAGTTTCTGCAAATTCTTTTTTGATCGGCGTTTTAAGTGTTATTTCGTTGTTTTGAAGATGATAAGTTTCCTGAGAAAATATTTCACCTTCATAATTTCCTGTGGTGATAATATAAAGTTCATGAACAACCGATGTGATTTTTAATGTTATAAAACCATCTTTTTTAGGATCTGCATTAATTTGATTGATTTTGAGTAATTTACTACTGTCGAATTTGTCTTTACTTTGAACAAGTTCAAAATCAGAAATACTTTCAATTCTATTTTTGAAAGTGTCATTAGCCGAGAAAACAACTTTGTAATTTCCGGATTTATAGTTTGAAATAAAGTCTAATGGCAGAGTTTTGTCTTTTTGAGTGTCTATGGTTTTAGTAAATACCAAAATCTTTGTAATACTATCTTTTGTGCTTTTATTCTTTTCATAGGGAAATAATTTCTCGAATTCCGGATCAGAGATCGTTTTGATATCCGGTTGGGGAAATGTTCTTTCTTTGAATTTATCCGAAAATGGACTTACATAATAGATGTTGATTTCGCCTTTAGCAGCTAAAAATTCGCCATTCAAATTCGTGCTTGCAAGTTTGACTTGATTTTTGTTTTTAGTTTCAATTAAATTAGGAATAGAGGCGGTAAGAACTAAATCATGATACCCCACTTTTACTGTAGTTTCATTTTCGTGGGTCTCACCATTAATATCGGTTACATTGGTTTTTATACGGTAATTAAAAACAGGTAATTGATCTTTTTTACTGTTTTTAGAAGGTAAGGCAACAAAATCAATAATGAACTTACCTGAAGCATCGGTTTTAGTTTCGCCAGAAGCTACAATCTCATTATTGTCCTGTGCATAATAATTTCTATAATAACTTGTATATCGGTTTACAGTATAGGTTACTTTAGCATCAGAGATATTACTTCCCGCAAAGGCTTTGGCTGTTCCTTTTACTTTAATCGATTGGTTAATCTGAAAGCTTTCTTTTTTAGGATCAAAGGTCACTTAAAATTTAGGGCGTTTGTATTCTTCGACCCTAAATTCTATTTCTGAATTTTTGAGATCTACATGATCCCAAAACGGATGGTCGTCTTCGTCTTGGTTGTAAAAGGGATCATTTTCGTAAGTAACAGGTTCTTCAGCTTTTAATGTAAAAGTTCCCGTAATTCCGGTTTTGGGTAATGTAAATTCGCCAGAGAATGAACCAAATTCATTTGTGGTTATATCAAACTCTTTTAAAGTAGTATTATTAGTGTCTTCAATAATAATTTTGAAAGTGGTTTTAGGGACTATGCTGTTCTTATTGTTTTTTTTATGAATTGCGATTCCTTTAAAATAGATCGTTTGCCCCGGACGATAAATGGCCCTGTCGAGATAAAATTCCACTTTTCCATCCGTGTAATTGTCATTTTTACTATTTTCCGTGAGATATTCAGAATTATAATTTATGTAGTTTTTATGTATTGTAAGCGTATCATTTTCTGTTGTTACTATTAAATTTTCGTAATTATAGTTGTTGAGTTTTTGACTATTAATGGCTATTCCATTCTTATTGGTTTTAATAGAAAATGAAGGAGATTTAATAGTTGCATTTTCTATTGGTTTTCCGGTTTTTCGATCAAGAACCTGATACGTTTCTTTTGATTGTGTTTGAGAAGCCAAAACAGATAAGTTGGAAACGGAAAGGATTTCATAAGAAAATGCTTTTTTGCCTTTTAAATCTGAGTCACTTTCAAAATAAACCAAATAAGAACCTTTTTCTAATTGCGGCAAAAGAACTTCTGTGGTGTATTCGAAAAAGTCTTTTTTATCTGTAAGTACATAATTTGCACTTTTAAGAGGTTGTGATTTTTCGATAATAGAATTTCCGATACTATCTTTTTTATAATTTGATTTTTCAAATTCACTAAGCTGATTCTGATTGATTTTATAAAATGATATTTTTAATCTTTCTAAGTTTTTATAACGAAAAGAAGCTCTTGTGTTTTCGTTTTCATAAGTATATTTTTGAAGTTGAGCTTGTATGCTTTTATAGAGAAGGTTTTCTTTTTTTTGTAGGGCTAATTTGTATGTATTAGATCGATTATTAACATTTATAATACTGTCTAAAGTTGCGAGGGCTTTAATGTTATAATTCGGATGAGTTTCTTTTGATGCTTTTTGAATTAAAAACGCAGCTTTTTCCAATTGTATTTTTTGAATTAAAAACTCATCAGTTGTATTTTTTTGCAGTTTAATTAATAGTGAAAGATAGTTGTCATCAATATCTATTAAATTGGTTTTGGTAAACTGTATACGCTCCCATTGATTTTCTGTTGATGGATTGTTTTTCTCTTGTTTTTGATATAATTGGAGTAGTAAGCGTAAATTTTCATTAGATACAAAATCAAAGTTCAATTTTATGAAATCATTTGAGCTTCCTAAAAGTTGCTCTTTAATAGCTGTAAAATCACTTTTTTGAATCTCCCATTGACGGATTTTTGCCGTATAAACTGCTATGTTTTCCTTAATAACATAATCATATAAAGTTTGCTTTTTGAATTTTTCTAAAGTAAAATAATCAAAAATTGCTTCATATTTTGTTAACGATGTGTTTTTTAAGATGGCTTCATTTTCTAATGTATTACTTAAAGAATTATTAATTTGATCAGTAAAGTTTTTTTCAGTCCATGTCAAAAAATCTTCATTTAAGCTTGCGGTATTTGTTCTGCTTCTGATTTGATAATTATTTCTTGAATAATAGTCACTCAGACACTTTGCATAAACCAAATTCAGAATGGATTTTGAAGGTATAGAAACCCGATTGATGTCAGCTATTAGATTGTTTAAGATTTTGCTCTGTGCATTTTCATCAATTACCTGAAGATATTTAGATTGATAAAAAAAACATTTTATCATTTGCACTTCGTCTTTTTTTGAAACTGCTTTTTTGTAAATTTTGTCAACTATTTCATTTGCTGATTTTATCTTCCCTTCGTTTTCAAAGTCAATAACTTTATCCCATTTCTTGTCAGTTTGTTGCGCAAATAAAGTCATTGAGAACAATAAGAAAACAAATAATATATTTTTCATAAGTGAGTTTTAGAATATAGAGTGTTGTTTTTTGATAAAGGTTGGGAAGCTTTAAAAATAAATTTCGTACAAATTACTAATTTATCTCTAAAAGCAAATGATACATTTTATATTTCCTTATTTTTGAAAAATAATTAACGGGTTTTATTAGTTATTTGCTATTTCGATTAACCGATTAAACAGTTTAACGATCAAACATTTTAAATGAGAACACATTTCATCGCAATAGGCGGAAGTGCCATGCACAACTTAGCATTGGCATTACATAATAAAGGATATCAGGTAACGGGTAGCGATGATGCTATTTTTGAGCCATCAAAATCAAGATTGGATAAAAAAGGAATTTTACCCGCTGAATTGGGCTGGTTTCCTGAAAAAATAACGGCTGATATTGATGCTATAATTTTAGGAATGCATGCAAAAGCAGATAATCCTGAATTGTTGAAAGCACAGGAATTGGGTTTGAAAATTTATTCGTATCCTGAATTTTTATACGAACAGTCTAAAAATAAAACGCGTGTTGTAATTGGAGGTTCTCACGGAAAAACAACTATAACTTCGATGATTTTGCACGTAATGCACTATCATAATATCGAAGTTGATTATATGGTTGGAGCACAATTAGAAGGTTTTGATACGATGGTGCATCTTACTGAAGAAAATGATTTTATGGTTCTGGAAGGCGATGAGTATTTATCTTCTCCAATAGACAGACGTCCAAAATTTCATTTATATCAACCAAACATTGCATTGATTTCCGGAATTGCGTGGGATCATATTAATGTGTTTCCAACGTATGAGAACTATGTAGAGCAGTTTGAGATTTTTATTGCCAAAATTACTAATGGTGGAATATTAGTGTATAATGAAGACGATGCCGAAGTTAAACGTGTTGCAGAAGCAGCTATAAACCCAATTCGTAAACTGGCTTATTCTACTCCTGAATATACTGTTAGTAATGGCGTTACATTATTAAAAACTCCGGAAGGCGATATGCCAATCGAAGTTTTTGGTGCGCACAATTTAAATAACTTAGCCGGAGCAAAATGGATTTGCCAAAACATGGGCGTTGATGAAGCTGATTTCTATGAAGCAATCGCCAGTTTTAAAGGCGCGTCTAAAAGATTAGAAAAAATTGCTGAAGGAAAAGGAAAAGTAGCCTACAAAGATTTTGCCCATTCACCAAGTAAAGTAGCTGCGACTACAAAAGCGGTAAAAGAACAATACCCAAACAGAACTTTGGTAGCATGTTTAGAATTGCATACTTACAGCAGTTTGAATGCTGAGTTTCTGAAAGAATATGAAGGCGCTTTAGAATATGCAGATGTTGCTGTCGTATTTTATTCTCCGGATGCTGTAAAAATTAAACAGTTAGAAGAAGTGACATACGATCAGATAGCAACTGCTTTTAATCGTAAAGATTTAATTATTTATACGAATCCAACTGAATTTAAAGAATATTTATTCAACTTAAATCTTGATAATTCTGCTTTGTTATTAATGAGTTCAGGAAATTACGGAGGTTTAAATTTTGATGAAGTAAAAAGTTTGATTAATTAGTCAATTAGATAATTTGAGAATGAGATAATGTGCCAATTGCAGTTTTGTAATTGGCATTTTTTTGTTTTTAAGCAACTTTTGAAATGTAAAGTTCAAATTGGCATTTGGCATTTTTCTATTGGAATTTATTAAAATTTTATTTCCAATATCTATAATGTCCCACAATTTTATATTCAAACAAACAATCTTGCAAAACTTGTCCGCTGCCAACATTGTGAACGATTAGGTTTCGTTTTCCGTCTTTTGATTTCCTGTTCGTCACAATTCCAATATGCGGAAGTTTGTTGTTAATCATCCATGTCACTATTTCTCCGGTTTTATAATCTTTTGAATCTTTTGTTACGGGGAGTTTTTCTCCTTTCCTTTCAAAGAAAACTTCGAGGTTAGGAACTCTTCTGTGATCGATATTAGTATCTGTTTTTGTCATTCCCCATTTTTTTAAATTGTGGTATTCTGAAAAATGCCCAAGCATATCTTCATGAACTTCTTTTTGTAAATCGATACCTAATTTTCGATAGGATCGTATAATAACATCGGTACACACACCTTTGTTTTCAGGAATATC
The DNA here is from genome assembly GCA_900129595.1 of Flavobacterium frigidimaris. Classification (GTDB taxonomy): domain Bacteria; phylum Bacteroidota; class Bacteroidia; order Flavobacteriales; family Flavobacteriaceae; genus Flavobacterium; species Flavobacterium frigidimaris. The sequence goes on from FQWG01000009.1 coordinate 54,057, forward strand.
TCCGTTAGGATATTTGATTGAGAAGTAAGCAGGATCATAATCAATTGAAGGATCAATTATGGATATTGCCGCGTTGGATAATTTTTCAGCAAAAGTATTTGCTGTTATAGAGGAATTTTCGGCTAGTGACTTGCTTTTTTCTTTCTGATTGCAAGAAATGAATAAAAAGATGATCACTAAAGTGTATATTGATTTCATTGTTATAGAATAAGAATTTGTTGAGTAGCTGTTTTGTTTTTAAAAGTAACTAATTTGAAAATAGAAAATACTTTTATGAGTGATTTTTCTTATTTTTTAAATATATTCGCCTTTTAGATTACAGAAAAAATGAACTCAACAATAAAAGTTGTAAAAACGACAGGCAAGAACCCTGATTTTATATCATTTATAAAAATATTTGATATTTTTTTGTGGGAACGTTATCCCGAACTTAAGAAAGAGTATTGGGGAAAGTTAATTAATACGTTATAATAGATGGATGCAATTTATTCTCCAATTTCAGACTGGTCTTTTGAAGATCGTCCTCGTGAAAAATTAATGCTTAAAGGAAAAGAGGCTTTGAGTAATGCTGAGCTGATTGCTATTTTAATTGGTTCCGGCAGCCGAAATGAATCTGCAGTTGATTTGAGTAAAAGGATTTTGCTTAGTGCCAAGAATTTGAATGCATTAGGCAAAATGTCTATTTTGCAATTTACCAAATTCAAAGGAGTAGGGGAGGCGAAAGCCATAACAATAATGGCGGCTTTAGAGTTAGGTCGCCGCAGAAGATCAGAAGATGCTTTGAAATTAGGAAAAGTTACTTCCAGTAAAATAGTTTTTGAAATGATGCAGCCTATTATTGGTGAATTATCGCATGAAGAATTTTGGGTGCTTTTTCTTAATAATTCGAACAACGTAATTTCAAAATCACAATTAAGTAAAGGCGGTATCACCGGTACAATTGTCGATGTGCGTCTTGTTTTTAAATTAGCGCTTGAAAGTGGCGCTACCAGCCTGATTTTGTGCCATAATCATCCTTCGGGGAATTTAATGCCAAGTGATGCTGATAAACAAATTACAAAGAAATTAAAAGTGGCCGGAGATAGTTTAGATGTTAAAATTTTAGATCATTTGATTATAACTGAAACAAAATATTATAGTTTTGTAGATGAAGGAATATTTTAACTTATGAATACCACTATTACCGACGTTTTTTTTGATTTGGATCATACACTTTGGGATTTTGATAAAAACTCAGAGATGGCTTTTGACCGAATTTTTAAAAAGAGATTTCCCGAAATTAAAATTGAAGATTTTATCGCCAACTATGCTCCGATAAATCAGGAATGCTGGAAATTGTACCAAAATGATAAAATCACGCATGTCGAATTGCGATACAACAGATTAAAGTTTTCTTTTGATGCTCTGAATATTCAGATCTGTGATGAAGATATCAATCAGATTGCAAACGAGTACATTGAATTTTTGACTGATAACAATTACCTCTTTGATGGTGCAATTGAAGTTTTGGAATATTTAAGACCAAAATACAAGTTACACATCATTACAAATGGTTTTGCAACTGTTCAGGATAAGAAAATTAATAACGCCGCACTTTCAGGTTATTTTGAAACTATAACAAATTCTGAATCAGCAGGCGTAAAAAAGCCAAATAGTATTATCTTTGATTACGCCGTAAATGTAGCAAAGGCTTCAAAAAAGAATAGCATAATGATTGGCGATTGCCTTGATGCCGATGTTAATGGCGCATTAAATGCTGGCCTGGATGCTATTTTCTTTAATGAGAAGAAAGTCGAAGCTCCTGAAAATATTAAACAAATTAACCATTTATTAGAACTTAAAAAATATTTATAATTATGAGAATAAAATTTTTATTGATTGCATTTCTTACTTCTGTTATTGGATTCTCGCAATCTGTTAATGATTACAAAGCTGTTATTGTACCTTTGAAATATGATTTCCTTAAATCAGAAAATCAATATAGAATGTCAACAATGACTAAAGCGAATTTAGTAAAGGCCGGTTTTCAGGCTTTTTATGGTAATGAAGAATTGCCGGAAGGTTTTGGTGATCGTTGCGAATTTCTTTATGTTGATGTAAAAAAAGACAATGGTTTTTTAATCACTAAACTTTTTGTAGAGTTTAAAGATTGTTATGGTAAAGTAGTTTATACTTCAGAGATAGGAAAAAGTAAAGAGAAAGACTATGAAGCAGCATATAGAGAATGTCTTGATATGGCATTTGTTTCTATAAATGCCTTAAATTATAAATATAACGGCAAAACTGTTAATACTTCAAGAGCTGCAACAACTTCGATTCCTGCTACTCAGATTGTGGCCGCTACAGCAGTTTCGACTCCTGCTGCTGATTTAAAGGATCCTAATTTATTGTTTGCTCAGCCAACAGAAAATGGATATCAGTTAATTGATAAAACGCCAAAAGTGGTAATGAAATTGTTAAAGACATCACGTCCTGATTCATTTATTGCTATAAAAGATGGAGTTCAGGGATCATTAAATGCAAAAGACAATCAATGGTTTTTTGAATATTATAAAAATGATCAATTAGTTTCTGAAAAGGTCTCGGTAAAATTCTAAAAATAAAATGCGTTTTTAATAACCATATTTATCTTTCCAACGGTTCTTTAAAAATTCGCGGTTGCTGTTCTCTCGAGAGTTGCTTCCCGGATTATAAAGAACCGTTTCTTTTACAGCATCAGGTAAAAATTCCTGCTCTGCAAAATTATTGGCGTAATCATGCGAATATTTATAATCGTCACCATAACCCAATTCTTTCATGAGTTTAGTAGGAGCATTTCGTAAATGAATGGGAACGGGTAAATCACCGGTTTGTTTTACCAATTGTTGTGCATTGCCAATAGCCATATAAGAGGCGTTACTTTTAGGAGAAGTCGCAAGGTAAATAGCACATTGACTTAATATAATACGGCTTTCAGGATATCCAATTGTAGTGACCGCCTGAAACGTATTATTAGCCATTATAAAAGCAGTTGGATTTGCATTTCCTATATCTTCACTGGATAGAATAAGCATTCTTCTGGCGATAAATTTCACATCTTCGCCGCCTTCAATCATTCTTGCCAGCCAATAAACAGCTCCATTTGGATCACTGCCACGAATCGATTTTATAAAAGCCGAAACAATATCATAATGTTGTTCACCACTTTTATCATACAAAACAGTATTTTGCTGTACTAATTCGAAAACGCGATCGTTCGTAATAATGATTTTATCTCCCGCAGAAGCATTTATTACAAGTTCAAAAATATTCAATAATTTTCTTCCGTCTCCGCCCGAAAGTCGGAGTAAAGCTTCCGTTTCTTTTAAGTTGATGTTTTTTGAGGCTAAATAGCTGTCCATTTTCATGGCACGATGTAGTAAAGCTTCGAGGTCAGCTTTTGTAAAAGCATTTAGGATATAAACCTGGCAACGTGACAATAATGCAGGAATAACTTCAAAACTTGGATTTTCTGTTGTTGCGCCAATGAGGGTAATCCAGCCTTTTTCGACTGCAGCCAGAAGCGAATCCTGTTGCGATTTGCTAAAGCGATGAATCTCATCAATAAATAAAATCGGGTTTTTGGCAGTAAACAATCCGCCGCTTTGTTTTGCTTTTTCAATTACATCGCGTATGTCTTTAACGCCTGAATTTATGGCGCTCAAGATGTAAAACGGACGTTTGGATTCCTGTGCAATAATTTGAGCCAGAGTTGTTTTTCCTGTTCCCGGTGGTCCCCAAAATATCAATGAAGGAATAAGTCCTTTCGAAATTTGTTGGGTCAATGAACCGTTTGGTCCAACCAAATGACTTTGACTAATATAATCTTCTAATTGCTGTGGGCGAATACGCTCGGCTAAAGGTGCTTCCATTTTGTAAAATTACTATTTTCAATTCTAAATCTATATTTTTAGGAGTTAATTCCTGTTGTTGGCGTTGTCTTTTGTTGCTATTGATAACAATCAGGGTAGCTAAAAAATATATTGAGTGTATGATGATTTGTAATAGGATTATAGAATATTTTCGATTAGCTGACAAATTATCAGTAAATTGTAATTGGATAGTTTTTTGATATCTTAAAAGAACTTACTTATATCATTATGAACGACAACCACTTTAAATTTTCGAATGCCGTTATCGGTCTTCCCGTTTTTTTTGTTCTTTCTTTGTGGATTGTTTATTGGGTACAAATCCGTTTCGATTTCGACTTTTATCAATACGGGATTTATCCTCGTGACTTTTCAGGTTTGCAAGGTGTTTTGCTTAGCCCTTTCATTCATGAAAATTTAAGTCACTTATATAATAACTCTATTCCGCTTTTAGTATTATTGGCAGCGATGCAATTTTTTTATCCAAAACAATCTTTTGCTGTGATTGCTTTTGGGATTTTGTTTTCGGGATTAATAACCTGGATTATTGGCCGCTCCAATTATCATATAGGTGCCAGCGGACTGATTTATGTTCTGGTAAGCTTTATTTTTTTTAAAGGAATCCAAACGGGTTACTATCGGTTAGTCGCACTTTCGTTGTCTGTAATTTTACTTTATGGAGGAATGATTTGGTATGTTTTTCCGGACGTCGACAAGACAATTTCGTGGGAAGGGCATTTGGCCGGTTTTATTACCGGATTCGCAATGTCTTTAATTTACAAAACACCTGAATATGCGAAACCTGTAATTTACGAATGGCAAAAACCCGATTTTGATCCCGAAGAAGATGCATTTATGAAACATTTTGATGAGAACGGAAACTTTGTAAATAGTGAAATACCTAAAGAAGAAACAGAATCTATTTCGACGTATTACAGCTCTGATTTTTTAGTTAATTACACTATAACTAAAACAGAACCAGAGGATAAAATCTAAGTTGCCAATATTTGGATTGATCTAAAAAGACTATTTTTGTTTGTATTCTATTTCAAATCGACATGTTATGAGAAAGATCAACTTTACAATTGTTTTATTATTAGTCGTAATAAGTTCAAAACTTCATGCCCAGGCTCAGTGTGAGATAAAAAACAGGGTACTTGCCGATGGAACTATGACCTATTATTTTGATCCTGCAGATTTCTATAAAACAAAGTCAAAATCTTTAAAGATTAATATAGTAACAGATAAGGAACATTTTTTTATAGCACTTCAGCCTTCGCCATTTCCGGCTAAAAAAGACGGAGTTAAAATTAAGGATGATTTAATAATTCACCTTGCGGATAAAAAAGTATATAAATTGGCGCACTATGACACTCAATACAGACATAACGATTCGGTTATGCAAGTGCTTTATTTAATAGATCAAAAAGATATTGAGGCTTTTTCTGCGTATGAAGCTGTATTGGCTGAAATCAATATGGAGGGGACAGAGTTTGTGCGAAATTACGATTTCAAATTGCATAAAGATGCTATCGTAAAACAGCTGGCTTGCTTCCTCAAAAAAGAGGATAAGTAAGCATTGTTAATTTTCGTTTGAAGTTTCATTTTTATGATGTAACTTTTTATTTAAATTTTAAAAAAAATTATTAAAAGTCACAGTGAGTGATGCTGCATTCATAATTTGATTCCCCTCGTCTCTGGGTAAGTATTCGTTAGCATAAGTGATTTCGACTTGTATGTCATCGGTAAACAAATAACCTGCACCAATGTTGAGTCTGTTTCTGTCAAAAAAACTAAGGCCGGTTACTTTTGTTCCGGATTTAAAAAACAGCTCGTCAGAAGCTACTCCATAAACAACACCTTCTCTTAGTACTTTACTGTTTATTGGCTGAATGTATTTTATTTGCTGGCGATATCTTAGAACATTATCATAATCTCCTTCTTCATTACGCATATGTCTGAGTTCCATTCTCATTCTGGTACTTAGTGTGTAGCCCGTTTTATGGAAATAGTAAATTCCCTGTAGAGCAAATCTAACTTCGGGAGATTTAAATTGGCCAATTTCGGGAACGTCTTTGTTGTAATTGTAGGCCAGAAAAGAGGAGAATTTCCAGCGTGGAGAAAAGTAGTAATGTCCCCAGACCCGTGCAGATCTTTGTATGTTTTGCTGGAAAATATTAGATGAAGATTCCGTGCTGCTATAGACAGCGCCTAGATTTAATTCAGCCGACCATTTTTCGCTGATGGTCCTGTTGAATTGAACTTCATTCCAAAATTGATTGTATGTAGTAGTCTGTCCGTAGTTAATACTTGTAATGAATAATATTACAAGTATTAAACCAGGTTTTTTAAGTACTATGTTATGAGTAGGTTTTAAAGACATCAATTGATATATTTATTTGTCATCCTAATTCCTCAATACTATTTAACTCCTTTGTCGAACAGTCTCGTATAAAAAAGCACCACAAGCTACAGAAACGTTTAGAGATCCTATCGATCCAAACATTGGCAGTTTTGCTTTTTCATCGACGATTTTAAGTACAGAAGGATTTATTCCTCTTTCTTCAGATCCCATGATAATAGCTACCGGCTCGTTTAATGTAACGTCATAGATGTTTTGATCTGTTTTTTCAGTTGCAGCAACAGTTTTAATTCCTGATCCCTGAAGATAAAAAATAGCATCTTTAATATGTTCAACTTTACAAATAGGCACATTAAATACAGCTCCTGCTGATGTTTTAACGGTGTCTCCGTTTACTGGGGCAGAACCTGATTTTTGTACAATGATTCCGTTTACACCAGTACATTCTGCAGTTCTGATAATAGCTCCAAAATTGCGGGCATCAGAAATCTGGTCTAATATTAAAAATAATGGTTTTGTTCCGGAAGCAATAGTTGATTCAACTAAATGTTCCAGTTCTATAAATCCAATAGGAGAGATGGTAGCAACTGCTCCCTGGTGATTGTTTGGAGTTAATCGATTTAGTTTTTCTACAGGTACATAAGAGAAATTAATGTTAGCGCGTTTCATCACTTTCATTAAATCTTTCATTAATTCTCCGGAAATCTCTTTTTGTATAAATACTTTATCAACTTCTTTTCCTGCTTGAATTGCTTCTATAATGGCTCTAATTCCAAATATTTGATGTTCTTTTTCCATGGGACAAATATAGGTATAATGTTTATATAAAAAAAAACCACTCTGAATGAACAGAGTGGTTTAATGTATTTACTTGAGAATAAAATTAGTCTTTATCCCACCAAATTTTTGAAGTTACGTTACTAACCACTGTAGCGTTAGGATTATATTGTCTTTCGTCAGAAGGCGTAGGTAATCTTACCGGAATAGTTTTTGTGTTTGAATCTTGATTAGGAACTAAAGCAGGGAATCCAGTTCTTCTGTAATCATTGTATGGTTCCATGGTTAAGAAAAGTGCAACATATTTCTGTTGAATAATGTTGGCAATGTCAAATGTATTAGTGGCACTTGCTAAAAATGCAGGTGTTGGTGCTGCACCAGTAACTTTTAATACAGAGGCGGTTACTGCTGCTTGCAAAGCAGCTTGAACACCACCTTGCGATAATCTAGCTTTAGCTTCAGCTTCAATAAATTTAGCTTCAGCGTAAGTGACTATTCCAACAGATGAGCTTACACTAGCATATCCTGGTCCTATATATGATGTAGTGGTCGATGTTTGATCATTTGCAGCATTTCCAACGTAAGTTGGTGGTGGAGTAGGATTTCCAGTAGGCTTATTTAATGCAATCATAAATGGTAACCTTGGGTCACTACTATTTATAAGGCCATCTACAAAATATTTACCAGTTTTTAAGTAGTTTCTCCTTTCAAGTTCAAATGCATACCATTGATTTTGACTAGTAGATTCTCCTGGGAAAATAGCATTAGCATCATCAGAATTAGATGTTAAGTTTGCTTTTGTGATAAAATCCAAGGCTTTTTGCGCAGCATTTGTATCAACTAATGTTAATCTCAAGGCGTATCTTGCTTTTAGTGCATAGGCAATTTTAATCCACTTTTGTGTGTTACCTTTGAAGATAATATCATCAGTTCCTGGAACAGAAGTGTTACTAGCTGCAGGTTTAGATAAATTTACTATCGCGTCGTCCAAAATAGTTTGTAAGCGTTGGTAGATTTCTTCCTGAGTATTGTATTTAGGTGCTGTGTTTCCTTCTTCTCCTCTAAAAGCTTCGTCGTAAGGGACGTCTCCCCACATATCAGTGGCGTAACCTAAGTTTATAGCTGTTAATACTTGTCCAATACCGTTATAGTATGGGTATTTAGCACTAAAGTCTCTATTTAGTAGATAACCGCTTACTAATGTTGTTGAATAAATATTATTCCACTCATTATTAACATCTTGTTCGGTAACTACATAACGTGCAATTTCTCCCATTTGACCTACATCGGTACCCGCTAAGTGCTGAGTAAAAATACCAGCATCTCTAATTACTCCACTGGTGTGTGTAGCGAAAGTTGAAACTTCCATAGTTGCCAGTAAAAGAGATGGTGTTGTTGTAATGGGGTTATTAGGGTTGTCGTTAAACTCATCTAATTCTGTCTGACAACCAGTTAGTAAAGAGATGCTAAAGGCTGCAAGAATTATATTTTTTATATATTTTTTCATTTTCATTAATTTTTAAATTAAAAACTTACCTTAACACTCATTATGAATGATTTACTACCTGGGTTGTTGAAGTAATCTAATCCATTTATTAATGAACCCGCACCAGTTAAACTTGTTTCAGGATCTACTCCTTTGTAGTTAGTATTTAACCATAAGTTTCTTCCTGTTAGAGATAATTGTGCGGCAGATAAGAATGGGAATTGTTTTACGTTAAAGTCGTAAGCAAGACTTACATCACGCAATCTAACCCAGTTTACAGTTTCAACTGCTTCTTCAGCAGCTCCACCACCATCTCCAAGGTATCTTTGGAAATAACTTTTTGCAGATATTTGAATGTCATTTTTAGTGCCGTCAGCTTTAACACCGTCAATAATGTAGTTACGATCTCTGTCTGCTGATCTTTCAGATACACCAAAGTTGTCTAATCTTGCTAATGTTCCATTATATACATCACCACCATGTCTGATATCGAATAATGCTGATAATGATACTCTTTTGTAAGAGAATGTGTTTCTGATTCCGCCAGTCCATTTTGGGGCTGAAGTTCCTAAGTTACCAGTTTCTTCTGCAATAAGAGGAAGTCCGTTCGTTCCGATAATTTTTTGACCGCTAGCATCACGTTGCCATTTTGTTCCATAAAAGCTACCTACTGGTTGTCCTTTTACAGCAAAATATCCAATTGAAGCGAACGCTGTTTCTATATTTACTTCATCTAAACCGCCTGAAATATCAGTAACTTCATTTTCGTTTTTAGCCCAGTTTAAGTTGATGTTCCATTGAAATGGATTGCTTTTTTTGAAAACATCATATCCAAATTCAACCTCAATACCTTTGTTAACTAATTCTGCTGCATTTCTGTAATCCTGAACAAAACCGCTTGATTTTGGTAAAGGAACATTTATTAATAAATCTTTTGAAGTTTTGTAATATAAGTTAACATCTAAAGTCAAACGGTTGTCTAAAAACTTAGTGCTTAAACCTAAATCATGACCTAATACTCTTTCGGGTTTTAAATTTGCGTTTCCTAAATTTCCTTGTACTGTCATTCCGTTTATTCCGCCATATGGAAATGCAAGTCCATCTGTGAAACCGTCAGTCATTGAAGGGTTAGTGTAGGTACTTACTGTTCTGTAAGCTGCTGGAGCAATACCAACTTCACCGTAACCATAGTTTACTTTTACATAATTAGCCCAGTCAAAAGTGTTAGATACAATCCATGATGCTGTTCCTGATGGGAAAACTGCACTATTTATGTTGTCTCCATAAGTTGATGACCATTCTTTTCTAATAGTACCTGCCAAGAAAACTTGATCTTTAATTTCAAATTCAACTTGACCAAATATAGCTCGTGACATTTGGTTTTCTTCGTAATTTGAAGCGTATTTTTCAGTAGTGTTTCCCAAGTTATATACTCCACGTACTGCAAGTTCTTTACCTCTTGAAAATACACTTAAATATTGAGTAGAACGTAAATTAAGACCTGCAGTATAGTTAATTTTTAACCATTCTGTTTTTAAAGGAATTAAACCAGTTGCGATTAAATCTCCATAGTAATCTTTGTTTGTAATACTATTGAAAGCGACTTCACCTCTTCCACCTAGTCCGTCACCATTTGATGATATTGCATAGATTTGCTTTCTAGCATCTGAATATGCGTCAATTCCTCCTTTTGCAGATAAAGACAGCCAATCTGCGTGTCTGTAGCTTAAAAATATATTACCTAAAGCGCGATTTACATCACTAGTTGCCGGATTTTCGTTTACAGTAAAGTAAGGGTTGTCATATGAAGCAAAATAGTTAGCGTTGTTTCCTTCAGCGTCTTGGTAGTTTCTTAAGTCATAGTTACTAACAGAACGTAATAAACTTAACATAACTCCTGCAGTGTTACTACCGTTTTGAGCTAAAGTGTTAGTAGTGTGTGTGTACTGCATACTACCTCCTGCTTTCCATTTTTCGCTTAATTTAATGTCGCCAACAAGTCTGATAGTGTTTCTTTTTAGACCTGTTTCCGGAATCATACCTGTTTGAGTAACATTACCGTATGATGCTCTAAAGGTTGCCTTTTCGTCTCCGCCAAAAAAAGAAATGTTGTTGTTGTAAGTAAGACCTTCTTGAAAAAAGTTCCCAACGTTGTCATAGGTAGGAACGCCAATTGCTGAAGCTAGTGGCCCCCAGCTTTGCGGGCTTGATGGGTCTACAGCTGTAGCTGTAGCTGAAGTTCCTTGTACGTATTTAGATTGTCTAGCAGGTAATTGGCTTACTTTGTCTATTGCTAACGAAGTGCTGTATTCAATGCCAATGCCTTTGTTGTTTTTACCTCTTTTAGTGGTGTAAATAATAACCCCATTTCCTGCTCTTGCTCCGTATAGTGCAGCGGCAGCAGGTCCTTTAAGTACAGTAACGCTTTCGATGTCATTAGGATTGATATCTAAGGCTCTGTTTGAATTGTTGATTCCAGATAAGTTGGCGTTAAATGGATTGTCTCCAGCAGCTGTTTGATCTGTGCTATTGTCGATTGGAACACCGTCTACAACGATTAATGGATCTGAAGATCTAGTAATTGAGTTTATACCTCTAATGATAATTTTACTAGACGCACCCGGAGTACCACCTGATCCAATTACTTGTACACCTGCAGCTTTTCCTGCTAATGCCTGAAGAACGTTTTGCTCACCAGATTTAGTGATTTCATCAGAAGTTACTTTAGATACAGCGTATCCAAGTTTTTTCTCGTCTTTTTTGATACCTAATGCGGTTACAACCACACCTTCAAGTTCTACTGAGTCGTCTTTTAATTTAACGCTTAGTGATGTTGAACTTGCGGCTACCTCTTGAGTTTTCATCCCGATGTAGCTAAATACCAAAATTTGGCTTGAAGATGCTTTGATAGAGAATTTACCATCAAAGTCTGTTTGTGTTCCTGTTTTTGTTCCTTTAACTAATACACTAACACCTGGTAAAGGCATTCCTGTATTGTCAGAAACTGTTCCAGAAACAGCTCTTTCTTGCGCGAAAGTAAGTTGCGCAACTAGTACTAATAATAGCACTAAGAATCCATTGAACTTTAGTTTCATTTTTAAATATTTTGAATTAGTTCGACAAAAATCTTAATAATTTGTTAATCTACCTAATATAAAACGCTTTTTTTTTAGTTAAATTGTGATTTTACTATAAGATATTGTTTTTTTATAGTTAAAAAACGTGTGTAAATCTTAAATCCGCATTTTTTTTGTTCAAATATGATAATAATGGAAAATATTGATATTACTTAAAATGTTAAATTTAAGAAAAAAGTGGTTATTTTTCTTTTTTTTATAACTTATGCACAAAAAAACCACTCTTTTTACGGAGTGGTTTTCTGTTAAATTATGTTAGGATTAACGTTTTATTTATCCCAGAATATTTTTGTGCTTAATTTATCTCCTCCAATTGAAGTAGAAGCAGCATTATAATTTGTAGCATTCAGTGTTTGTTCTCTAATAGGATATGCCATTCTTGATGGTACCTGACCTTCGGCTGCAGGATCTGCATTTGTAGGAGCTACCAGTACAGGGAAGTTTAGTCTTCTTGTAGATGTCCATCCTTCAAAACCTCTGTTAAACAAAGCATACCATGCCTGTTCTCCAACTTTTTGCTGCCATGTTCCCGTTGCAGTAGCATAAGCTACTTTAGGCTGTAGTAAGTAAGCATCAATTTTTGCTGCGGCTATGTCCCAGTCTTCCATAGATGCTCTGATTCCTGCTTCGTAATGTGAGGCAATAGATCCTCCTACAGCAACGCCTCTTCCCACGGCTTCTGCCAGTAAAAATTCAACTTCTGTATAATCTAATATTGTTCCGCTAAAATCCGGGGCTTTAATTTTGTCACTCATGTGCGTGAATCTTGCATAGATATTTTTTGCTCCAACGGGCGCGCCGAGATATCCTGTAACTACTGTGGTAGCTCCGGTTACTGGGTCAACAGCTCTATATGTTGGGAAAAAGTAAGCTTCTTTTCGTGGATCGTTTAAGGTTACTAAAGCATCAACAATTGGCTTTGTGGCAACGAAATCATTTCTGCCTGAGAATACCATGTCTACATAAAGAGGATTGGTGTTTGGCAGGTTTAGCATATAAGGCAGTTTGGCATTGTCGCTGTTAGAAGTAAAGCCTCCTGCTGCGCCTGATATAATTGCAGCGTCAGCAATTGCACCTTCTAAGCCGGATGCTTTTAGGTTTACCCCTAATTTAAGTTTGATGCTATTCGCAAATTTAATCCAGGCATTTAGATCATCCTGATATATAACTTCTGCTGTTCCAAATCCCGGATGTGAAGTGTCTAATCCTGCAATATCTGCATTTAGACGAACAATAAGATCTTTGTAGATGTCAACCGCTTTGTCGTATTTTGGAAGATAATTTGCTGATCCTTTTAAAGCGTCTGTATAAGGTACATCACCATATGTATCAACTAATATCTGGTAAGTATAAACGGTTAAGATGTCGATTAGTATTAATTGATTTTTCTTAGTGGCAGTCTTTTGAGTAAATTCTACATCAGTAGGGGATATTACTTCTTTGTCAATAAATTTTTTCGCATCCGTTAAATTGGCTAATGGTCCTGCGTAAAGTCTGTCCCAGTGATTGTCTGAGATTTTACGGGATACCCATTGGTAGAAAGATTCATCTGGGTAAGTTGTTTCTGTCCATTGCTGGTTCACCAGTCTGAATATGTTTTTGTTTACGTCTGTATTGATAAGCTGTTCTGTAAGGTCTTTTTCGGCATTAGTAAATAGTGTGCTTGCCGGAACGACAGAAGGGTTTTTTTCGTCGACGTTTAAATCTGTTAGGCTATTATCGTCACAAGAAACTGTGAGGATGAAGATTCCTAAAACGTATATTAAATTTTTCATTTTCTTTGGTATTAAAATTTGAAAGTTAAGTTAAATCCGATATCTCTTGTAGTTGGAAGAGAACCTACAGAATAACCTCTTGAGCTGTTTCCTGAAGATAATCCACTTTCAGGATCTGCATAAGGAAGATTTTTGCTGATTATCCATAGATTAGAACCTAAGATACTTAGTGAGGCAGCATTGATAAATGTATTTTCGAACATGCTTTTAGGGAAGTTGTAGGTAATAGAAACTTCTCTTAATTTTACAAATGAGGCATCGTAAACAAAAGCTTTGTTAGGTGCGGCTTTATATCCAAAACTGTTTTCAGTATTTCCTCCTCCTGTTTTTACAGTATTTGGAGTTCCGTCCGGAGCAACTCCAGGGTTTAAAACTCCGTTTTCTCTAATGTCACCCACCGCAGTCTCTTTGTATAGTCCTGTAGAAAGTCCGTAGTACATATCTAATGAGAAGATGTCTCCTCCTTTTTGTGTGTCAATTAAAAAGCCTAAAGAGATGTTTTTATAATTGAATTTATTTCTTAGACCACCAATCCAATCCGGAGTAACGTTTCCTATTGTATTGGTTGCAGAAGTAGTGATCATGTATTTTCCTGTAGCCTGGTCAATTGTTGGTTGTCCGTTTGTATAAACATAGTCTGTTCCTTTAAGTGCTCCGTATGCCTCACCAGGTGCTGCATTAACAGTTACTCCTCCTTGGAATGAGCCTAATTGAAGGTTGTCTAGCCCATTTGGTAAAGAGATAACTTTGCTTTTATTGTTAGACCAGTTTACGATAATTTCCCAGCTAAAGTCTTTTGTTTTTATCGGGGTTCCGTATAATTGAATCTCTAAACCTCTGTTTTCTATATCTCCACCGTTTACAACTCCATTAGTGTATCCGGATGCAGAAGAAACTGCAGCAGAAACGATTTGGTCAACTGAGTTTGTTTTGTAGTAAGTAATGTCAAATCCTAAGCGTCTGTCTAATAAACTTGTCTCCAGACCAACTTCGAATGATTTAGTTCTTTCTGGTTTTAGGTCTGGATTTTTGTTTATACTGCGAAATGGATTAAGTAATGCATTTGTGTATAAAGGCTGACCTTGAAAATTTGAAGCTCTGGTGTACGTATTGTTAAGTTGTAATGCGTCTGCATCATTTCCTACTTCAGCGTAGTTGATTCTGAATTTTCCCAGGTTTAACCAATTTGCTTTAACTAAGTTTGAGAATAAGAATGATCCTGAAACAGCCGGATAAACATAAGAATTGTTGTTTGATGGTAATGTAGAGGAAACGTCTCTTCTGACAGATGCGTCTAAGAAATAAGTGTCTAAGTAGCCAATTGATCCCTGAGCGTACAAACCGTTAACACCCGATGATATTTTAGCTTCTTTAGGAAAAGGTAAATCTAAACGGGAATTTGATAATGCGTATATACCCGGAACTACTAAGCCGCCTACTGTAGAGGATAGGACATTGTCTCTGTCGTTTCTTCTGATGTTCATACCAACTACTCCGTTTAAACTGATGTCGTCTCCGAATTTTTTGTTGAAATTCAACATTACATCATAATTGATTTCCTGAAAGTTGATATCGTTTCTTTGGTAGCCTGATGCTTCGTTAACTGGTGACAGGCCAAATCCGGTTGGGACAGATCCTATGGCTCTTCTTTCTTCCTGGAGTTGTTTGTAGGTATCTAATGACACCCTTCCCAAGGCGCTTAACCACGGAGTGATTTCGTAATTTAAAGAGGCGTAGCTAAATAAGCGTGTTCTGTCATCTGAAGAGTAATTTTGATAACGGGTAAAGTATGGATTGTCCCAATATGCCGGTACAAGGCCTTCGGGAGTTGTAGGGTCAGCCCAGTTCCAGGTTACGTTTTGACCACCTGAAGCGAAATACACATCTTTTTGCGCCTGAACGTCAGTGTTGGTTTGCCACCATTGTCTGAAGTTACCAAGGACGTTGTCATTGTAACCGGTAGAGTTTCGTCCAATTGTACTTTGTAAAGTAACCGAAGCGTATGCGTTTGCGGTTAATTTATCGTTTACTTTTTGACTAAACCTTGCGCTTATTTGATTTTTCTTCAATTGGCTATTTGGTAAAATACCAGTCTGATCTGTGTTAACATAAGTCATGGATAAGCTTGATCTGTCTGTAGATTTTTCAAGAGAGATACTATTAACAAATGTATTGGCGTGGTTAAAGAACGTGATTGGGCCATTCTTGGCAGCGGTCCAAGGCGTTGCTTTGTTGAAGTTGGGAGAGTAAGGAGTAAAAGCATCCCATTGATAAACTAATTGATTGTCAAATATATCTCCGTTTGATGCGTCATTAGATGTGTCTACTGTATCTGGAGTTCCGGTTCCTAAAAATGAAGATCCAAAACCGTATCCTGATCCGTATCTGTTTTGGTATTCAGGAAAAGTTGATTTGTCTACAGTTCCGTTAGTGTAGCCACTTGAGAAAGAGAATCCTATCTTATTGTCTGATTTGCCTTTTTTTGTGGTTACCATTACAACGCCATTTGCGGCTCTTGATCCGTATAGTGCAGTTGCGGCTGCTCCTTTTAGGATGTTAATGCTTTCAATGTCTTCTTGATTGATATCAGATGCATTGTTACCGTAATCGTAACCGCCGCGTCCTACTTGTTGAGAAGAAGTGTTTGAGTTTGAGTTGTCGATTGGTACCCCGTCAATTACCCATAACGCCTGATTGTTTCCGGTAAGAGATTTGCTTCCTCTGATTACAACATTTGTAGAGCCTCCAAAGTTGGTGTTTCTTGAAACTTCAACTCCTGCCGCTTTACCGGATAATAGATTCGCAACGTTTGTGTTTCCGGCACCACCGTTTAAATCTTTACCTGCGATTTGTTGTGAAGCATATCCAAGAGATTTTTTCTCTCTTTTAATACCCATTGCAGTTGTTACTACAACGCCTTCTAGTTGTTGTGCGTCCCCTGATAATTTTGTATTCACTTGAGAGGAGCTCGCTGTGATTTCTTGCGACTTCATTCCGATGTAGCTAAATACTAAAATTTGGCTGGGTGCTGCTTTGATCGAATATTTACCGTCAAAATCGGTTTGCGTCCCGGTTTTTGTTCCCTTAATTAATACACTTACGCCTGGTAATGGCATTCCTGCATCATCGGTAACAGTGCCCGAAACGACTCTTTCCTGCGCAAAGGTTAGTTGCGCGAATAGTACTATTAACAGTACTAAAAATCCATTGAACTTTGGTTTCATTTTCTCAATTATTTTGAATTAGTATTACAATATTCATAATAATTAGTTAATAATCCTAACGTTGTGTTAATGAATTTTAATAAAAGGTTAAAATTTAACATTTTAACATAATTCAGTAATACTGTTATAAAATTTCATTTTCTCTTTGTTTATGCGCCCGACGGCGATAATTATTCTTAGAGAAAAATGTTTATTAGTGTAATTTAAATCTTATAATTTTAAAGTTTGACTCCCGTGATTTTTTGTTTTTGTTTGAAATGAATTTGATTTGTTAAAATTTATCATGAATCACGTTTTTAGGCATTAATTTTTGTTGATCAACCATGATTTCAGGTTGAAATTAGATTTATATTTATTGTTTGATAGGGCATTCTTTTGGATTTTGATATGGTGTCAAAAAGTAGTTGCCTTTTTATTCTTAAGTATTGTTTTGCTAAAAATAAAGCCCTTGTTGATGTCAGCTAGTTTTCTTGATTCGAAATGTTTTGTCCTTTTATAATAAAGCTATGATTATGCTTTTTTTATTCCTGGTTGGACTTTGAAAAATAGTTGTTTGTATGAACCTATATAATTGGTAGCTCTTTTTTTCTTCTTTATAGGTCTATGTATTGGTATGTAAGTGTAGTTGTTTTGTTTCTTGGCTTATTATGGAGAAAGTCTATTTTGTGGTTTTTTGAAACGCTTTTTAATTTATTATGTAATAATTTGAAGGTTTAGTATCAGATTTTCGAAATCAATTATGGTGGTTTCTGATTTTATTTAGTCGTTTGGTTTTAAATAGAAATTAAGGTTATCGTTATTGGTGTTCATTAAAAAAAAAGAATAAGTGAGTGAAGTGTTTTAAAGCTAACCGTTTGGTTTGTAAAAGCATTACAAATATTAATTGTTTGTATGTAAAAAGTTAAGCTTAAATAATGTTATTGAAAATTAATGAATTAACGTTTGTATAGTGAAAATTATTTTATACATTTGCAACCCCGTAAAAAGCGGGAATTTAATATACATAATAAATTTTTAGTATTAATTATGCCAACAATTCAACAATTAGTAAGAACAGGAAGAACTCAGATAACTAAGAAGAGTAAATCGGTTGCTTTAGATTCTTGTCCTCAAAGAAGAGGGGTTTGTACGCGTGTTTACACTACTACACCAAAAAAACCAAACTCTGCAATGCGTAAAGTAGCGCGTGTACGTTTGACAAATGGTAATGAGGTGAATGCTTACATCCCTGGAGAAGGACACAATTTACAAGAGCACTCGATAGTATTAGTTAGAGGTGGAAGGGTAAAAGATTTACCAGGTGTTAGATATCATATCGTTCGTGGAGCGCTTGACACGTCAGGAGTTGCAGGAAGAACGCAAAGAAGATCTAAGTACGGTGCTAAACGCCCAAAAGAAGCAAAAAAGTAATTTAAAACGTTAAGAGTTGGAGGTTAGGAGTTAAGGGTTGGAGATTTGAGGTGAAAGCTGAGAAAGATAACGCATAACATTTAACGGATAACCTATAACTTTTTATTAAAAAAAAGACATGAGAAAAAGAGCGGCAAAGAAAAGACCACTTTTACCAGATCCAAGGTTTAATGACCAATTGGTAACACGTTTTGTGAACAACTTAATGTGGGATGGTAAGAAATCTACAGCTTTCAAAGTATTTTATGATGCAATTGACATCATTGAGTCTAAAAAGCAAGATTCAGAGAAATCTTCATTAGAAATTTGGAAAGATGCTTTAACAAACGTTATGCCTCACGTAGAAGTACGTAGTCGTAGGGTTGGTGGAGCTACATTTCAAATTCCAATGCAAATTAGACCAGACAGAAAAATTTCTATGGCAATGAAGTGGTTAATACTTTATTCCAGAAGAAGAAATGAAAAATCTATGGCACAACGTTTAGCGTCAGAATGTTTAGCTGCGGCTAAAGAAGAAGGTGCTGCGGTTAAGAAAAGAATGGATACTCACAAGATGGCAGAAGCTAACAAAGCTTTCTCTCACTTTAGATTTTAATTCGTAAGAAATGGCTAGAGATTTAAAATATACAAGAAATATCGGAATTGCTGCTCACATTGATGCTGGTAAAACAACAACAACTGAGCGTATTCTTTTTTATACTGGTAAAACTCACAAAATTGGTGAAGTACATAATGGTGCTTCTACAATGGACTGGATGGAACAAGAAGCAGAGAGAGGTATTACAATTACTTCTGCGGCTACTACTTGTGAGTGGAATTTTCCAACTCAACAAGGAAAAGTTTTGCCAGAAACATTGCCTTACCACTTTAATATTATTGATACTCCGGGACACGTTGATTTTACTGTAGAGGTAAATCGTTCTTTACGTGTACTTGATGGTTTGGTTTTCTTGTTTAGTGCAGTTGATGGTGTTGAGCCTCAGTCTGAAACTAACTGGAGACTTGCAGATCAATATAGAGTTCCTCGTATGGGATTTGTTAATAAAATGGACAGACAAGGTTCTAACTTTTTGAATGTATGTCAACAAGTTAGAGATATGTTGAAGTCTAATGCAGTTGCGATCACTTTGCCAATTGGTGAAGAGAATGATTTCAAAGGTGTGGTTGATTTAGTGAAAAATCAGGCTATTATATGGCATGATGAAACTTTAGGAGCTACTTTTGATATTGTGCCTATTCCTGAGGATATGCTTGCAGAAGTAAAGGAATACAGATCTATTCTTATTGAAGCAGTTGCTGATTATGATGAGAATCTTTTGGAGAAATTCATGGAAGATGAAAATTCTATTACAGAAGAGGAAATCAATAAAGCTTTAAGAGCTGCTACTATAGATATGGCAATTATCCCAATGCTTGCTGGTTCTTCTTTCAAAAACAAAGGAGTTCAGTTTATGTTGGATGCTGTATGTAAGTATTTGCCATCTCCAATGGATAAAGAAGGTATTGAAGGGATTCACCCTGATGATGCTGAATTATTAGAGGAAGATCAAACTAAAATCTTGCGTAAGCCAGATGTAAAAGAGCCGTTCGCTGCTTTGGCATTTAAAATTGCTACTGACCCATTCGTAGGTCGTTTAGCTTTCTTCCGTGCTTACTCTGGTCGTTTAGATGCTGGTTCTTATGTTTTGAACACTCGTTCAGGAAATAAAGAAAGAATTTCTCGTATCTACCAAATGCACGCAAACAAACAAAATCCAATCGAATTTATTGAGGCTGGAGATATTGGGGCTGCTGTTGGATTTAAAGATATTAAAACTGGAGATACATTGTGTGATGAAAAACACCCAATTATTCTTGAGTCTATGAAATTCCCTGCGCCGGTAATTGGTATTGCAATTGAACCTAAAACTAAGGCTGACGTTGATAAAATGGGTATGGCTTTGGCTAAATTAGCTGAAGAGGATCCAACGTTTACTGTTAGAACAGATGAGGCTTCAGGGCAAACAATTATCTCTGGTATGGGTGAGCTTCACTTAGATATCTTGGTAGATCGTATGAAACGTGAATTTAAAGTTGAAGTGAACCAAGGTGAGCCTCAAGTTGAATATAAAGAAGCGTTTACTAGAAGTGCAACGCATAGAGAGACTTATAAGAAACAATCAGGAGGTCGTGGTAAATTCGGTGATATCGTATTTACACTTGAACCAGCTGACGAAGTTGATGGTAAAGTACCTGTAGGATTGCAATTTATTAATGCTGTAAAAGGTGGTAACGTTCCTAAGGAATATATTCCATCTGTAGAAAAAGGTTTCCGTGAAGCTATGAAAACTGGTCCTTTAGCAGGATATCAGGTGGATAGTTTGAAAGTGACTTTAACTGACGGATCTTTCCACCCTGTCGATTCTGATGCTCTTTCTTTTGAATTGGCTGCAAGAATGGGGTATAGAGAAGTTGCTAAAGCTGCTGGAGCGGTAATTCTTGAGCCTATCATGAAAATGGAAGTTATTACTCCTGAAGAAAACATGGGAGATATCGTAGGTGATATCAACCGTCGTAGAGGTCAGGTTAATGACATGGGTGACAGAAATGGTGCTAAAACTATTAAAGCTGATGTGCCATTATCAGAAATGTTTGGATATGTAACAACATTAAGAACATTGTCTTCTGGTAGAGCTACTTCAACAATGGAGTTCTCTCACTATGCAGAAACACCTTCTAATATTTCAGAAGCTGTAATTAAAAAAGCAAAAGGTAACGCTTAATTCTTAAGAAAATGAGTCAAAAAATCAGAATAAAACTAAAATCTTACGATCACATGTTGGTAGACAAGTCTGCTGAAAAGATCGTAAAAACAGTAAAAACTACTGGAGCAGTTGTAACAGGTCCAATTCCGTTGCCAACTCACAAAAAACTTTTCACTGTGTTGCGTTCTCCGCACGTTAACAAAAAAGCGAGAGAGCAATTTGAAGTAATGTCATACAAGAGATTGATTGATATTTATTCATCTTCATCTAAAACTATTGATGCATTAATGAAACTTGAATTGCCAAGTGGAGTTGAAGTAGAAATAAAAGTATAATTTTTTTATTATATTTTACGTATAAAAGCGAGGCATTTTTTGTCTCGCTTTTTTTGTTGTTAAAAGTTTTGTTTGTTATTTTTTTGAAGAAATATGTTTTTGCGGTTTATTATTTTTTATTTGATCAAAGAGCCTCTTGTTAAGGGTGTTGCGTATTTTTTTCTTGAGGGGAATTAAGTAATTGTTAAGTCTTTTATTGATGAGCGTTAAAAAATAGATGGTTGGTTTATTGAGGAAATAAGATGCTGTTGTTGGTGATCTTGGTGCTTTGATTTTGATTATGAGACATTTAATTTTTGTAACTGTTTGGTATATTCAATTTTAATGTATACTTTTGCACTCCCTGTTTGGAAATTTCTGTTATTTTCAAATTGAAGGGAATTTTAGTAATTAATAATTAATATTTATGTCTGGGTTAATTGGTAAAAAAATCGGCATGACTAGTATTTTCGACGAAAACGGGAAAAACATTCCTTGTACAGTAATCGAGGCTGGGCCGTGTGTTGTTACCCAAGTCAGAACCAAAGGTGTTGACGGGTACGAAGCGTTGCAACTTGGTTTCGATGACAAAAACGAGAAACATTCCACTAAAGCGGCTTTAGGTCACTTTAAAAAAGCTGGAACTGTTGCTAAGAAAAAAGTCGTTGAATTTCAAGATTTTGCAACTGAACAAAAATTAGGAGATCTTATTGATGTTTCTATTTTTGCTGAAGGAGAATTTGTAGATGTACAAGGTGTATCTAAAGGTAAAGGTTTTCAAGGGGTTGTTAAGCGTCACGGATTTGGTGGTGTTGGACAAGCAACTCACGGTCAACACAACCGTTTAAGAGCGCCAGGTTCTGTGGGAGCTTCTTCTTATCCATCTAGAGTATTCAAAGGAATGCGTATGGCTGGAAGAATGGGAGGAGACAATGTAAAAGTTCAAAACCTTAGAGTTTTAAAAGTAGTTGCTGAAAAGAACCTGCTTGTTATTAAAGGATGCGTTCCTGGACATAAAAACTCTTATGTAATCATTCAGAAGTAATGGAAGTAAAAGTATTAGATTTCAACGGAAAAGATACTGGAAGAAAAGTTCAACTTTCTGATTCAGTATTCGCAATTGAACCAAACAATCACGCTGTATACCTTGATGTTAAGCAATATCTTGCTAATCAAAGACAAGGAACTCACAAGGCTAAAGAAAGAGCTGAAGTGACAGGAAGTACACGTAAGATTAAAAAACAAAAAGGAACAGGTACAGCTCGTGCGGGAAGTATCAAAAATCCATTGTTTAAAGGTGGTGGAACAATTTTTGGACCAAGACCAAGAAGTTATTCATTTAAATTGAATAAAGGCTTGAAGAGATTGGCAAGAAAATCAGCTTTCTCAATCAAAGCAAAAGAGGCGAATATCATCGTTCTTGAAGACTTTAATTTTGAAGCGCCAAACACTAAAAATTTCATTAACGTTTTGAAAGCTTTAGGGTTAGAAAATAAAAAATCTCTATTTGTGTTGGGAGAGTCGAATAAAAATGTATATTTGTCCTCACGCAATTTAAAGGCTTCTAATGTCGTAACTAGCTCAGAATTAAGCACTTACGCTATTTTAAACACTAATAATTTAGTGCTTTTAGAAGGTTCTTTGGAGTTAATCGAAGAAAATTTAAGCAAATAATAGGAATATGAGTATCATAATTAGACCTATAGTAACAGAAAAAGTAACCAAAGAAAGTGAAGTTTTAAACCGCTTCGGATTCGTTGTTGACAAAAAAGCAAACAAAGTTCAGATTAAGAAAGCTATTGAAGCTGCTTATGGAGTAACTATCGTTTCAGTTAACACGATGAACGTAAGACCGGATAGAACTACAAAATACACTAAAAGTGGTTTGATCAGTGGAAAGACAAATGCAATTAAAAAAGCGATTGTTCAAGTACAAGAAGGAGAAACAATTGATTTTTACAACAATATCTAAGATAGAAAAATGTCAGTAAGAAAATTAAAACCTATTACCCCAGGTCAGCGATTTAGAGTTGTGAATGGTTATGACGCCATTACAACTGATAAGCCGGAACGCTCTTTGATAGCGCCGATAAAAAACTCTGGAGGTAGAAATAGTCAAGGAAAGATGACCATGCGTTATACGGGTGGTGGTCACAAGCAGAGATATCGTATTATTGATTTCAAAAGAACTAAAGACGGAATTCCGGCTACAGTGAAATCAATCGAATATGATCCAAATCGTACTGCATTTATCGCTTTATTAGCTTACGCTGATGGAGAGAAAACTTATGTTATTGCTCAAAACGGATTGAAAGTTGGTCAGAAATTAGTTTCTGGTCCGGAATCTCAACCTGAAATTGGTAATACATTGCCTTTAAGCAGAATTCCTTTAGGAACTGTAATCTCTTGTATTGAGTTACGTCCAGGTCAGGGAGCGGTAATCGCTCGTTCAGCTGGTACATTTGCTCAATTAATGGCAAGAGATGGAAAATATGCTACAATCAAAATGCCATCTGGTGAAACAAGATTGATCTTGTTAACTTGTTCGGCTACAATTGGAGCTGTTTCTAATTCAGACCACCAATTAGTTGTATCAGGAAAAGCTGGTAGAACAAGATGGTTAGGAAGAAGACCTAGAACAAGACCTGTTGCAATGAACCCTGTTGATCACCCAATGGGTGGTGGAGAAGGACGTTCTTCTGGTGGACATCCACGTTCAAGAAATGGAATACCAGCAAAAGGTTATAGAACTCGTTCTAAGAAAAACCCGAGTAACAAGTATATCGTAGAACGTAGAAAGAAATAATAAGATATGGCACGTTCATTAAAAAAAGGACCTTTCGTTCATTATAAGTTAGACAAGAAAGTTCAGGAAAACGTAGAGAGTGGTAAAAATAGTGTAGTGAAGACTTGGTCTAGAGCTTCTATGATTACTCCGGATTTCGTTGGACAAACTATCGCAGTTCATAACGGTCGTCAATTTGTACCAGTTTACGTAACAGAAAACATGGTAGGTCACAAATTAGGAGAATTTTCACCAACTAGATCTTTTAGAGGTCATGCTGGAGCAAAAAATAAAGGTAAAAAATAAGAAGCAATGGGAGTTCGTAAAAGAGAAACAGCAGATGCGAGAAAAGAGGCTAATAAGTCTATTGCTTTCGCAAAATTGAATAACTGCCCTACTTCACCTAGAAAAATGCGCTTAGTAGCGGACTTGGTAAGAGGTCAGAAGGTAGAAAGAGCACTTAACATCTTAAGATTTAGTTCTAAAGAAGCTTCAAGAAAATTAGAGAAACTATTATTATCTGCAATCAATAACTGGGAGCAAAAAAATAGTGAAGGTAATTTAGAAGAAGCTGGATTATTTGTTAAGGAGATCAGAGTAGATGGTGGAATGATGTTGAAAAGACTTCGTCCAGCTCCACAAGGTCGTGCACACAGAATAAGAAAACGTTCTAATCACGTAACAATCGTGCTTGGAGCTATCAATAACACACAAAGCAATTCTTAAGCAGCATGGGACAAAAGACAAATCCAATTGGAAATAGACTTGGTATCATCAGAGGGTGGGACTCAAACTGGTATGGTGGAAATGATTACGGTGATAAACTTGCCGAAGATCACAAAATCAGAAAGTATATCCACGCTCGTTTATCAAAAGCTAGTGTATCTAAAGTAATCATCGAGAGAACTTTGAAACTTGTAACCGTTACTATCACTACTGCCAGACCTGGTATCATTATCGGAAAAGGTGGACAAGAGGTAGACAAGTTGAAAGAAGAACTTAAGAAAGTTACTGACAAAGAGGTTCAAATCAACATCTTTGAAATCAAAAGACCTGAATTAGATGCTTATCTTGTGGCGACAAGCATCGCTCGTCAAATCGAAAGCCGTATTTCTTACAGACGTGCAATCAAAATGGCTATTGCTGCTTCTATGCGTATGAACGCTGAAGGTATCAAAGTTTTGATTTCTGGTCGTTTGAATGGTGCAGAGATGGCACGTTCAGAAGGTTTCAAAGAAGGTAGAATTCCTCTATCAACTTTCAGAGCTGATATTGATTATGCTTTGGCTGAAGCTCACACTACTTATGGTAGAATGGGGATCAAAGTATGGATCATGAAAGGTGAAGTTTATGGAAAGAGAGATCTTTCTCCACTTGCAGGAATGGATAAAAAACAATCTGGAACTGGTGGTGGTAAAGGTGGAGATTCTCCGAGAGGAGACAGAAAACCTTTTAATAAAGGTGGAAAACCAGACGCTCGTAAAAGAAAGTAAATTTTTAAACTAAAGAAAAATGTTACAGCCTAAAAGAACAAAATACCGTAAGGTACAAAAGGGTAAAATGAAAGGTAACTCTCAAAGAGGGCATGAACTTTCTAATGGAATGTTTGGTATTAAATCTGTACATGAAGATGGAATGTTCTTAACTTCTCGTCAAATCGAAGCTGCGCGTATTGCTGCAACTCGTTTCATGAAGAGAGAAGGACAATTATGGATCAAAATATTTCCAGACAAACCAATTACTAAGAAGCCTCTTGAGGTACGTATGGGTAAAGGTAAAGGTGCCGTTGAATATTGGGCTGCCGTTGTTAAACCCGGAAGAATTATGTTTGAAGTTGGAGGAGTTCCTTTATCAGTTGCAAAAGAGGCGTTACGTCTTGCAGCTCAAAAGCTTCCAGTAAAAACTAAATTCGTCGTTGCTAGAGATTTCGAAGCATAATTAAATTTATATTATGAAACAATCAGAAATAAAAGATCTTTCTGCAGCGGAGTTGCAAGAAAAACTTAGTCAAACTAAGAAAATATATGCTGACCTAAAAATGGCTCACGCTATTTCTCCAATTGAGAACCCACTTCAAATTAGAAGTGTAAGAAGAACAGTTGCAAGATTGGCTACAGAGTTAACTAAAAGAGAGTTACAATAATTGTATTCTGCTGAAAGATGGAAGAAAAAAGAAATTTAAGAAAAGAAAGAATAGGTGTTGTTACTTCAAATAAAATGGATAAGTCTATTGTTATTGCTGAAGTAAGAAAAGTAAAACACCCATTATACGGTAAGTTCGTGTTGAAAACAAAGAAATACGTTGCACACGACGAAACAAACGACTGTAACATTGGAGATACTGTAAGAATTAGCGAAACGCGTCCTTTAAGTAAAACAAAATGTTGGAGATTAGTTGAAATCTTAGAAAGAGCTAAATAATTATGGTACAACAGGAATCAAGACTAAAAGTAGCAGATAACACGGGAGCAAAAGAAGTTTTAACTATCCGTGTTTTAGGAGGTACCAAAAGAAGGTATGCCTCTGTTGGTGACAAGATTGTAGTATCTATTAAAGATGCAACTCCTAACGGTAACGTTAAAAAAGGAGCTGTTTCAACTGCAGTTGTTGTACGTACCAAAAAAGAAGTGAGAAGAGCTGATGGTTCTTATATCCGTTTCGATGATAATGCATGTGTTCTTTTGAACGCTGCAGGGGAAATGAGAGGAACACGTGTTTTTGGTCCGGTAGCAAGAGAACTTCGTGAAAAACAATTCATGAAAATTGTATCATTAGCACCAGAAGTGCTTTAATTCGTTTTAAGATGATAAAGCTAAAAATAAAATCAGGAGACATCGTAAGAGTTATTGCTGGAGACCATAAAGGTGCTGAAGGTAAAGTATTACGTGTTTACCGTGAGAAAAATAAAGCGATAGTTGAAGGTGTAAACATGGTTTCGAAACATACAAAACCAAGTGCTAAAAACCCTCAAGGTGGTATCGTTAAGAAAGAAGCTTCTATACAAATATCTAACATTTCACTAATTGATCCTAAAACTAAGGAAACAACTAGAGTTGGTATTAGAGTAGAAGGAGATAAGAAAGTAAGATTTTCAAAAAAATCTAATCAAGTACTATAGTAATGGCATATACACCTAGACTAAAAGAAGAATATAAGAGTAGAGTAATCTCTGCTCTTAAAGAGGAATTCGGATATACAAACGTGATGCAAGTTCCAAAACTTGAGAAAATCGTTTTGAGCCGTGGAGTTGGTGCAGCTGTATCTGATAAAAAACTTATTGACTATGCAGTTGATGAGTTAACAAAGATCACTGGACAAAAAGCAGTATCTACAATTTCAAAGAAAGACGTTGCGTCATTCAAATTGAGAAAAGGGATGCCTATTGGAGCAAAAGTTACTTTACGTGGTGAAAGAATGTATGAGTTTTTAGATAGACTTATTACTTCTGCTTTACCACGCGTTAGAGATTTTAGTGGTATCAAAGCTACTGGTTTCGACGGAAGAGGTAATTACAACCTTGGAGTTTTAGAGCAAATCATTTTCCCTGAAATTGATATTGACAAAGTAAACAAAATTTCAGGAATGGATATTACATTTGTTACTACTGCTCAAACAGACAAGGAAGCAAAGTCATTATTGGCTGAATTAGGATTACCTTTTAAAAAGAATTAAGACATGGCTAAAGAATCAATGAAAGCCCGTGAGGTGAAAAGAGAGAAAACGGTAGCTAAGTATGCTGAGAAAAGAAAAGCTTTGAAAGAAGCTGGAGATTTTGAAGGTCTACAAAAATTACCTAAAAATGCTTCACCAGTTCGTTTACACAATCGTTGTAAATTAACAGGCAGACCAAGAGGTTATATCCGTCAATTTGGTATTTCACGTGTAACTTTCCGTGAGATGGCTAATAATGGATTAATTCCTGGAGTTAAAAAGGCATCTTGGTAATCTCGCAATAAGTTACTACTTTTGCAAACCAAAAAATAATTTTAATTGATTAAAGGTTCGGGAGGCGAGTGCCTCCCGAAAACCATAGTCGCAATCAAATACATATGTATACAGATCCTATTGCAGATTATTTGACTAGAGTTCGTAACGCTGTGGCTGCAAACCACAAAGTTGTTGAAATTCCGGCATCTAATCTAAAAAAAGAAATAACTAAGATCTTATTTGATCAAGGTTATATCTTGAGTTACAAATTTGAAGACAACTCTGTACAGGGTTCAATCAAAATTGCTTTGAAGTATGATAAAGATACTAAAGAGCCTGTAATTAAAGATATCCAAAGAATTAGTAAACCTGGTTTACGTAAATATGCAGGTGCTGCCAAATTACCAAGAATCCTTAACGGATTAGGAATTGCTATTGTTTCAACTTCAAAAGGTCTTATGACTGGAAAACAAGCGAAACAATTAAATGTAGGTGGTGAAGTAATTTGTTACGTATACTAATTTTAAAGACTAAATAAGATGTCAAGAATAGGTAAAAGCCCAATTGTAATCGCTGCTGGAGTAACTGTAGAAGTTAAAGACGGTATCGTTACGGTAAAAGGAAAAAAAGGTCAACTAACTCAGGAGTTTTCGGACATTACTGTAAAAGTTGAAGGCGATCAGGTTCTATTAGAAAGATCGTCTGATCATAAAGACCAAAGAGCAAAACACGGATTATACAGATCATTAATCAATAATATGATAATTGGTGTGTCTGAAGGTTTTACAAAAGAACTTGAATTAGTTGGAGTAGGTTATAGAGCTTCAAACCAAGGTCAGAAATTAGATTTAGCTCTTGGATATTCTCACAATATTGTTTTAGAAATTGCTCCAGAAGTAGCGCTAGAAACAATATCTGAAAAAGGTAAAAACCCTATCGTAAAATTAACATCATTTGACAAACAACTTTTAGGACAGGTTGCTGCGAAAATCAGAGGTTTCCGTAAGCCTGAGCCATACAAAGGAAAAGGTGTTAAATTTGTGGGTGAAGTATTAAGAAGAAAAGCAGGTAAATCAGCTTAAAAAATAAGATTATGTCATTAACAAAATCTGATAGAAGACAGAGAATTAGATTCAGAATTAGAAAATCGATTAGTGGTACTGCTACTAACCCAAGACTATCTGTATTTAGAAGTAACAAAGAAATTTATGCTCAACTTATTGATGACGTGAATGGAGTTACTTTATTGGCTGCATCTTCAAGAGAAAAAGAAATAGGAAAAGGTACTAACGTTGAAGTCGCTGCTGCTGTTGGAAAATTAGTTGCAGAGAAAGCGTTAAAAGCTGGGATTGATACCATCACTTTTGACAGAGGTGGATATTTGTATCACGGTCGTATTAAATCATTAGCAGAAGGCGCAAGAGCGGCTGGACTTAAATTCTAATATATTATGTCTAAATACAAAAATGTAGAATTGGTAAAACCAAGTGGTCTTGAACTTAAAGATCGTCTGGTAAGTGTTAATCGTGTTACTAAAGTTACAAAAGGTGGTAGAGCTTTCGGTTTTTCTGCTATTGTAGTTGTAGGTGATGAAAATGGAGTAGTTGGTCATGGATTAGGAAAATCTAAAGACGTTTCTGAAGCAATTGCGAAAGCAGTAGAAGATGCTAAGAAAAATTTAGTAAAAATTCCTTTGAACGGACAATCAGTTCCTCACGAACAAAAAGGTAAATTTGGTGGTGCACGTGTATTCTTAATTCCTGCCTCTCATGGTACAGGAGTTATTGCTGGTGGAGCTGTTCGTTCAGTTCTTGAATCAGTAGGTATTCACGATGTATTATCTAAATCTCAAGGATCATCAAATCCTCATAACGTAGTGAAAGCAACTTTTGATGCTTTATTACAAATGAGAAGCGCTTACACTGTTGCAAAACAAAGAGGTGTTTCTTTAGAAAAAGTTTTTAAAGGTTAATTCAAGGAAATTATGGCTAAATTATTAGTAAAACAAGTAAGAAGCAAAATCAACTGTCCTCTTTCTCAAAAGAGAGGTTTGGAAGCTTTAGGTCTACGTAAAATGGGACAAGTTGTAGAGCATGATTCAAATCCTGCTATCCTTGGGATGATAAACAAAGTTAAACACTTAGTTTCTGTCGAAGAAGCTAAATAACAAATACTGTTATGAATTTAAGTAACTTACAACCAGCTGAAGGGTCAACACACAATCAAAATAAAAGATTAGGTAGAGGAGAAGGTTCTGGAAAAGGTGGTACTTCTGCAAGAGGTCACAAAGGAGCAAAATCTCGTTCTGGTTATTCTAAAAAGATTGGTTTTGAGGGAGGGCAAATGCCACTTCAAAGACGTGTGCCTAAGTTTGGTTTCACAAACATCAATCGTAAAGAATACGAAGGTGTTAATTTAGATACGCTTCAATTATTAGTAGACAATGGTGTGATTACTGATTCTGTTTCAATGACAGATTTCGTAGCAAATCGTCTTGCTACCAAAAATGAAATCGTTAAGATTTTAGGTAGAGGAGAGTTGAAAGCAAAATTAAAAGTAACTGCCCACAAATTTACTGCTACTGCAAAAGCTGCTATTGAAGCTGCTGGTGGAGAAGCTGTAACTATATAACTTATCTACTAAGATGAAGAAATTTATTGAATCAATAAGTAATGTTTGGAAAATCGAAGAACTGAAAAACAGAATCTTAATTACATTAGGATTGCTTTTAGTATATCGTTTTGGTGCACATGTAACGCTACCTGGAATTGACGCAACTCAATTAACAGGTTTAGCGGGACAAACTAAACAAGGTTTAGGATCAATCCTGGACATGTTTACAGGAGGTGCTTTCTCTAAAGCTTCAGTTTTTGCTTTAGGTATTATGCCTTATATTTCTGCATCTATTGTTGTTCAGTTAATGGGAATTGCTATTCCTTATTTGCAAAAACTTCAAAACGATGGAGAGAGTGGTAGAAAAAAGATTAATCAAATCACTCGTTGGTTGACTATAGCTATTACACTGGTTCAAGGTCCAACTTATATCTACAATTTATACAGAACGTTACCTGGAAGTGCATTCTTACTAGGATTTAATTCACCTGAATTTTTGTTTTCGTCTGTTATTATCTTAGTTACAGGTACAATTTTTGCTATGTGGCTTGGGGAAAAAATTACGGATAAAGGTATTGGAAATGGAATTTCATTATTGATTATGGTTGGTATTTTGGCGCGTTTACCGCAAGCTTTTATTCAAGAGTTTACAACCAGAGTTACCAATAACAATGGTGGTCCAATGTTGTTAGTTATTGAAATTATTGTTTGGTTATTAGTAATCATTTCTTGTGTATTGCTTACAATGGCAGTACGTAGAATTCCTGTTCAATACGCTCGTCGTACAACAAGCGGGGATTACGAACAAGATTTGGCAGGTGGTAATAGACAATGGATTCCTCTTAAGCTTAATGCTTCTGGGGTTATGCCAATCATTTTTGCTCAGGCAATTATGTTTATACCTGCAGCTGTAGCTGGATTGTCTAAATCAGACACATCACAATCTATTGTTGGCGCGTTTAGTAATATGTTCGGATTTTGGTATAACTTTGTATTTGCAACTTTAATTATTGTATTTACATTTTTCTATACTGCGATCACTGTACCTACAAACAAAATGGCCGATGATTTGAAAAGAAGTGGTGGTTTTATTCCTGGCGTTCGTCCGGGAGCTGAAACTTCAGAATTTCTTGATAAAGTGATGTCTTTAATAACTTTCCCAGGATCTTTATTCCTTGCTTTAATTGCTGTGTTCCCGGCTATTGTTGTAAGTATTATGGATGTACAACAATCTTGGGCAATGTTTTTTGGAGGTACCTCGTTAATAATTATGGTTGGAGTTGCAATAGATACTATTCAACAGATCAATTCATACTTGTTAAACAAACATTATGATGGTTTAATGAAGACTGGTAAAAATAGAAAAGCAGTAGCTTAATTTTTATATGGCAAAACAATCAGCAATAGAACAAGACGGATCAATCATCGAAGCATTATCAAATGCGATGTTCCGTGTGGAGTTAGAAAATGGACATATCGTAATTGCTCATATTTCTGGAAAAATGCGTATGCATTACATCAAGTTATTACCTGGTGATAAAGTGAAACTAGAAATGAGTCCTTATGATTTGTCAAAAGCAAGAATTACTTATCGATATTAAAGGATATTCACTATGAAAGTTAGAGCATCAGTAAAAAAGAGAAGTCCCGAGTGCATCATTGTGCGTAGAAAAGGGAGATTGTACGTAATAAACAAAAAGAATCCTAGATTTAAACAAAGACAAGGATAATTATGGCAAGAATAGCAGGGGTAGATATCCCAAAAAATAAAAGAGGTGTTATAGCACTTACCTATATCTTTGGATTAGGAAGAAGTAGAGCTATTGAGATTTTAGAAAAAGCTCAAGTTAGCCAAGACAAAAAAGTTCAAGAGTGGAATGATGATGAGATCGGAGCAATTCGTGATGCAGTTTCATTTTACAAAATTGAAGGAGAATTACGTTCTGAAGTTTCTTTAAACATCAAACGTTTGATGGATATTGGTTGTTACAGAGGTATCCGTCATAGATCTGGTCTTCCGTTAAGAGGACAAAGAACTAAAAACAACTCTAGAACAAGAAAAGGTAAAAGAAAAACTGTTGCTAACAAGAAAAAAGCAACTAAATAATAAGTAATATGGCTAAAGCAACTGCAAAAAAACGTAAAGTTATCGTTGAATCAACGGGAGAAGCTCATATTTCTGCTACCTTCAATAACATCATCATTTCTTTGACTAACAAAAAAGGTGAAGTTATTTCTTGGTCTTCAGCTGGTAAAATGGGTTTTAGAGGTTCTAAAAAGAACACTCCATACGCAGCCCAAATGGCAGCAGAAGATTGTAGTAAAGTAGCTCTTGAGGCTGGACTTAAAAAAGTGAAAGTTTATGTAAAAGGACCAGGAAACGGACGTGAGTCTGCTATCCGTTCTATTCATAACGGTGGAATTGAAGTTACTGAGATTATCGACGTTACTCCAATGCCTCACAACGGATGTCGTCCTCCAAAAAGACGTAGAGTTTAATTTATTTATTATAGTATAACAAGGTAGAATATAGATTATCGAAGGATTTGACCTGAATTCATAATCTCTACCTTAAATTTAAATTTTTTTAGAAATGGCAAGATATACTGGTCCAAAAACTAGAATTGCTCGTAAATTTGGCGAAGCAATCTTCGGAGATGACAAATCTTTCGAAAAAAGAAATTACCCACCTGGACAACACGGGATGGCTAAAAAAAGAGGTAAAAAATCTGAGTACGCTGTTCAGTTAATGGAAAAGCAAAAAGCTAAATATTCTTACGGAATTTTAGAAAAACAATTCAGAAATTTATTCAAAAAAGCATCAGCTACTAAAGGTGTTACTGGTGAAGTTCTTTTACAATTATGTGAAGCAAGATTAGATAACGTTGTTTTTAGAATGGGTATCGCTCCTTCTAGAAGAGGTGCTAGACAATTAGTTTCTCACAGACACGTTACTGTAAATGGTGAAGTTGTAAATATCGCTTCTTACCACCTTAAGCCTGGTGATAAAGTTGCAGTTCGTGAAAAATCTAAATCTTTAGAAGCTATCGAACGTTCTTTATCAAATTCAAGTCATGTTTATGAATGGATTACCTGGAACAATGATCTTAAAGAAGGAACTTTCGTTTCTGTACCTGCAAGACTTCAAATTCCAGAAAACATTAAAGAACAATTAATCGTAGAGTTGTACAACAAATAATAATTGACTTAGTCGAAATTTATGGCAATATTTAATTTTCAAAAGCCCGATAAAGTTATCATGATCGATTCAACCGATTTTGAAGGTAAATTCGAATTTAGACCTTTAGAACCTGGTTATGGATTGACAGTTGGTAATGCACTTAGAAGAGTTTTGCTTTCAGCATTAGAAGGTTATGCAATTACATCTGTTCGTATCGAAGGTGTAGATCATGAGTTTTCTACTATTTCAGGTGTTGTTGAAGATGTTACCGAAATTATCCTTAATCTAAAACAAGTACGTTTCAAACGTCAAATTGAAGATATAGATAATGAAGCAGTTACAATTTCTGTTTCTGGTAAAGATCAACTAACAGCAGGTGATTTTCAAAAATTTATTTCAGGTTTTCAAGTGCTGAACCCAGACCTTGTTATCTGTAATTTAGATTCTAAAATCAAATTGAACTTCGATTTAACAATCGAAAAAGGTAGAGGATATGTTCCTGCTGAGGAGAACAAAAAACAGAACGCTGCAATTGGTACCATTTTTACAGACTCTATTTTTACTCCGGTAAAAAATGTAAAATATGCAATTGAAAACTTCCGTGTAGAGCAAAAAACAGATTACGAGAAATTAGTTTTTGAAATCAAAACTGATGGATCTATTAATCCAAAAGACGCTCTTACTGAAGCTGCTAAAGTTTTAATTCACCACTTCATGTTATTTTCTGACGAAAGAATTACACTCGAGGCTGACGAAATTGCACAAACAGAATCGTATGATGAAGAGTCATTGCATATGAGACAATTGCTTAAAACTAAGCTTGTTGATATGGATTTATCTGTGAGAGCATTAAATTGCTTGAAAGCGGCTGAAGTTGATACACTTGGTGATTTAGTATCGTTCAATAAAAATGACCTAATGAAATTCCGTAATTTTGGTAAAAAATCTTTAACTGAGCTAGATGAACTTGTAGCTGTTAAGAATTTAACTTTCGGAATGGACTTAGCTAAATACAAATTAGATAAAGAATAATTCAATCCGCCACGGCGGATTAAATTTAAAATAGCAATGAGACACGGAAAAAAATTCAATCACTTAAGCAGACAGACTGGACATAGAAAAGCTATGTTAGCTAATATGGCTTGTTCTCTTATTGAGCACAAACGTATTAACACTACTGTTGCTAAGGCTAAAGCGCTTAAACAATTCGTTGAGCCTTTAATCACAAAATCAAAAGAAGATACGACTCACAACCGTCGTATTGTTTTTGCTTACTTACGTAGTAAATATGCGGTAACTGACTTGTTCAGAGACGTAGCTGCTAAAGTTGGAGACCGTCCAGGTGGATACACTCGTATCATTAAAGTTGGAAATCGTTTGGGAGATAATGCTGATATGGCAATGATCGAACTTGTAGATTTCAATGAACTTTACAATGGAGGTAAAAAAGAAGTTAAAAAAGCTAAAAGCCGTCGTGGTGGTAAAGCAAAAAAAGCTGAGGAGACTACTCCTGAAGCTCCTGCTGCTGAATC
The DNA here is from genome assembly GCA_900129595.1 of Flavobacterium frigidimaris. Taxonomy (GTDB): domain Bacteria; phylum Bacteroidota; class Bacteroidia; order Flavobacteriales; family Flavobacteriaceae; genus Flavobacterium; species Flavobacterium frigidimaris. The sequence goes on from FQWG01000009.1 coordinate 89,211, forward strand.
AGAAACGACTACTGAAGCTTCTGAATAATTATGAAAGTAATGATTCTATAGAAATCAAGGATAAACTAATTTTTAGTTTATCCTTTTTTTTTGCTTTTTTTAAAATAGTTTGAAATGTAACTTATTTTAAAACTAAGGTTTTAATTTTATCAACGAAATTTTTAAAAAATCTTGGAAGCACTGTTTTAAAGAAGTAAATTTGCAAAATATCTAATTACAAATAAAACAAGCTTTGCTGGTTTTACAGGACGATTAAAAACAATACAAATTAAATAATGAAATACACTACACGACAAAGCGCCATTTTATTACTAAGTGATGGAACTATTTTTCACGGGAAATCTATCGGAATTAGCGGTAAAACTTTTGGTGAAGTTTGTTTTAATACTGGAATGACCGGATATCAGGAGATTTTTACAGATCCTTCGTATTTCGGGCAAATTATGGTTGCAACTAATCCCCATATTGGTAATTATGGTGTTAACGATTTGGAAATTGAATCGGATGGTATCAAAATTGCTGGTTTGGTTTGTAAAAACTTCAGTTTTAATTATTCAAGAGAAGATTCTTCCGGAAGTCTGGAAGATTATTTTATAAAAGAAAATCTAATCTGTATTTCTGATGTTGATACGCGTGCACTGGTAAGTTATATTCGTGAGAATGGTGCGATGAATGCTGTTATTTGTACAGATGGAACTTCTGTTGAAGACTTGAAAAAAGAATTGGCTAATGTGCCCAACATGGAAGGTCTGGAGTTGGCTTCAAAAGTTTCAACAACTGAACCTTATTTTTTTGGTGATCAAAATGCTACTTATAAAATTTCTGCCTTAGATTTAGGGATTAAGAAAAATATTCTTAGAAACCTTGCTAAAAGGGATTGTTATATCAAGGTGTTTCCATATAACTCAACGTACAAGGATTTAGCTGAGTTTAATCCGGATGGATATTTCTTGTCAAACGGGCCTGGGGATCCGGATCCGCTTTTTGGTGCTATTGAAGTAGCAAAAGAAATTTTAGCAAATGACAATCCTTTATTCGGAATTTGTTTAGGACATCAGGTAATTGCTTTGGCAAATGGTGTTCAGACTTATAAAATGTTTAATGGTCACCGCGGTATAAATCACCCGGTTAAAAACCTTATGACAGGAAAAGGTGAGATTACATCTCAAAATCATGGTTTCGCAGTGAATAAGGAAGCATTAGATAATCATGCTGATTTAGAGATTACACACCTTCATCTAAATGATGGTACTGTGGCCGGAATGCGTATGAAAAATAAAAATTGTTTTTCAGTGCAATATCACCCCGAAGCAAGTCCCGGACCTCATGATTCATCTTATTTGTTTGATCAGTTTGTTGAGAATATAAAACTAGCTGCTGCTAAAACGATATAGTTAATAAATAAACCTGTTTAATGGTTAAAATGCATTTTTACTATTAAATATTTTTATAATTTCGAAAAAAAATATAATTTATTAATAAAAAACAAAAATAATGAGTATTATAATTAAAGTTCACGCAAGACAAATTTTTGATTCCAGAGGTAATCCTACTATTGAAGTTGATGTAATTACTGAGAACGGAGTTTTAGGTAGAGCTGCTGTTCCTTCCGGGGCATCAACTGGAGAACATGAGGCTGTTGAATTACGTGACGGAGGAAAAGCTTTCTTAGGAAAAGGAGTTTTGAATGCAGTGAACAATGTAAATACTGTTATTGCTGAAGAATTAGTTGGAACTTCTGTTTTCGAACAAAACACGATTGATCAATTGATGATTGATTTAGATGGTACTCCAAATAAATCTAAATTAGGTGCTAATGCTATTTTAGGAGTTTCTTTGGCTGCTGCAAAAGCTGCTGCTAACGAACTAGGCTTGCCTTTATACAGATATGTTGGTGGTGTTTCTGCCAATACATTACCTGTGCCAATGATGAATATCATCAATGGTGGTTCTCACTCTGATGCTCCTATCGCATTTCAGGAATTCATGATTTTTCCTGTAAAGGCGACTTCTTTTTCTCACGCTATGCAAATGGGAACTGAAATTTTTCATAGCCTGAAAAAAGTTTTACATGACAGAGGATTAAGCACTGCTGTAGGTGACGAAGGTGGTTTTGCTCCAAATTTGGCAGGTGGTACTGAAGATGCTTTAGATACTATAAAAAAAGCGGTTGAAAATGCCGGTTATACTTTTGGTGACGAAATTATGATTGCTCTTGATTGTGCTTCTGCTGAATTTTATGTAAACGGTAAATACGATTACTCTAAATTTGAAGGAGAAACTGGTAAAGTAAGATCTTCTGCTGAACAAGTTGAATATTTAGCTGAATTAGTGGCTAAATACCCAATTATTTCAATTGAAGACGGAATGGATGAGAATGACTGGGACGGATGGAAATTGCTTACTGAAAAAATTGGACACAAAGTTCAATTAGTAGGTGATGATTTATTTGTTACTAATGTAGAGCGTCTATCAACTGGAATTGAAAAAGGAATTGCAAACTCAATCTTGGTAAAAGTAAACCAAATTGGAACTTTAACAGAGACTATTGCAGCTGTAAACATGGCTAAAAATGCAGGATATACTTCAGTTATGTCTCACCGTTCAGGAGAAACAGAAGATAATACTATTGCTGATTTAGCTGTGGCTTTAAACTGTGGTCAAATTAAAACAGGTTCTGCTTCCCGTTCTGATCGTATGGCAAAATACAATCAATTATTAAGAATCGAGGAAGAGTTAGGAAGTACTGCTTATTTTCCTGGATTAAACGCTTTCAAGATCAAATAATTGTAAGAGTTATATGTTATAATTAAACCATTCGTTTTTGCGAATGGTTTTTTTTTGGACTTTTAACAAATTCATAGCAGTATTCTTTTTTTAATTAGTCTTAAATTCCTTAGATTTGATAAATTATTATTTTAAAGATTTATTTCCGATATATTATGTCAAAAATAGCTACATTAGAAGTAGACGGTCAAAAAATTGAACTTCCGGTAATCACGGGGAGTGAAAATGAGTCCGCTATCGATATTAACAAATTACGTGATTTAACTGGTATTATCACTCTTGATCCCGGATACAAAAATTCTGGTTCTTGCAAAAGTGAAATCACATTCTTAGATGGAGAATTAGGAATTTTGCGCTACAGAGGATATTCAATTGAGGATTTAGCCGAAAAAGCTAACTTTTTAGAAGTGTCATATCTTTTGATTTTTGGAGAATTACCAACAGCTCAGCAATTGGAGCAATTCGAGAATGGTATTAAAAAACATACTTTGGTAAACGAAGAGATGAAAAATATCATTGACGGTTTTCCTAAAACAGCACATCCAATGGGTGTTTTATCCGCTTTGACAAGTGCTTTAACAGCATTTAATCCAAAAGCGGTAAACGTTGAAAACGAAAAAGAAATGTACGAAGCCATTTGTAAAACAATGGGTAAATTTCTTGTAATTGCAACCTGGACTTATAGAAAAACTATGGGTTACCCGTTGAACTATTACGACAATACACAAGGTTATGTAGAGAACTTTATGCAATTAATGTTTAAATTGCCTACAGGACCTTATGCAGCTAATCCGGTTATTGTAGATGCATTAGATAAATTATTTATTCTTCATGCAGATCACGAGCAAAACTGTTCTACATCTACAGTAAGAATGGTAGGTTCATCTCATGCTGGTTTATTTGCTTCTATTTCTGCAGGAGTTTCTGCTCTTTGGGGACCACTTCATGGAGGGGCAAACCAGGCAGTACTTGAGATGTTAGAGGAAATTAATAAAGATGGTGGTGATACTGAGAAGTTTTTAGCCAAAGCAAAAGACAAAAATGATCCTTTCCGTTTAATGGGATTTGGTCACAGAGTTTATAAAAACTTTGATCCAAGAGCAAGAATAATCAAAAAAGCAGCTAAAGAAGTATTAGAGACATTAGGCGTTGAAGATCCTATTTTAGAAATTGCTAAAAAATTAGAAACAGCAGCTCTTGAGGATGAGTACTTCAAATCAAGAAATTTATATCCAAACGTAGATTTCTATTCTGGAATTATTTACAGAGCATTAGGAATTCCTACAGATATGTTTACAGTAATGTTTGCTATTGGTAGATTACCGGGCTGGATTGCGCAATGGAAAGAAATGCGTGAGAATAAAGAACCAATTGGCCGACCAAGACAAATCTACACTGGACATCCGCTGAGAGACTTTAAGTCGAACAAATAAAAATATTTTAAAGCTTCACTTAACTGTGAAGCTTTTTTTATCTTTGGTCAAAATATAATAAAGTTATGTTGCAATTAAATGTAAAGAACGAAACCTCAAGATTACGTGCTGTAGTTTTGGGTTCTGCTGTTCATAATGGGCCAACTCCATCTTTAGATGAAGCCTATGATCCTAAATCATTGGAACATATTAAAGCAGGAACATATCCTATCGAAAAGGATATGGTTGCTGAAATGGATGCTTTTAATGCTGTTTTTCAAAAATATGATGTAAAAGTATATCGTCCTGAAATGATTGAAAATTACAATCAGATTTTTGCCAGAGATATTGGTTTTGTAATAGATGATACTTTTGTAAAATCAAATATACTTCCTGACAGAGAACGTGAGTTAGATGCTATTGGGTATATAATCGATCAGATAGATCCCTCGAAAGTAGTTCGTCCACCTGTGGAAGTTCATATCGAAGGTGGTGATGTGATGCTTTGGAACGATCATATTTTTATCGGAACTTATAAAGGAAGTGACTATAAAGATTACATCACGGCAAGAACAAATATGCATGGTGTTAATTTTATTAAAGAATTGTTCCCCAATAAAATTGTCAAAGAATTCGATTTGGTTAAGTCCAAAATTGAGGCTCGTGATAATGCATTGCACTTAGATTGCTGTTTTCAGCCCGTTGGAAAAGATAAAGGGATTATCTATAAAAGAGGTTTTCGTGAAGAAGCTGACTATATGTATTTAGTGAATCTTTTTGGGAAAGAAAACTTATTTCATATCGAAAGAAACGAAATGTATAATATGTTTTCTAACGTATTTTCTATCGATGAGAATGTAGTGGTTTCAGAAAAAAACTTCACAAGATTAAACAATTGGCTTCGTGCAAATGGTTTTACAGTAGAAGAAATTCCGTATGCCGAAATTGCAAAGCAGGAAGGGTTGTTGAGATGTTCGACGCTTCCATTAATTAGAGATTAAATATTTGTTTCAAGTTTCAGGTTTCACGTTGCAACAAACTTGAAACTTGAAACCTGAAACAGAAAAAAATATAAAAATGAAACAAACTACAAATGCAATTTTGATGATTCGGCCAGTTGCCTTCAGAATGAATGAGCAAACTGCGGTGAATAATTACTACCAAAAAGTATTAGACGGACTTTTGCCAAGTACCGTGAATGCAAAAGCGCAACAAGAGTTTGATGCTTTTGTTGAAAAGTTAAGAGCCGTTGGTGTTGATGTTACAGTTGTTGATGATTCTTTAGATACAGATACTCCGGACAGTATTTTTCCGAACAATTGGGTTTCTTTTCATGAAAATGGAGATGTAGCGCTATATCCAATGTTTGCTGAGAATCGTCGTTCAGAACGTCGTGAAGATATTTTAGATATTCTTGAAGACAAAGGTTTTGAGATCGCCAATATAATGGATTATACATCTGCAGAAGAAGATGGTTTTTTTCTTGAAGGAACCGGAAGTTTGCTTTTAGACAGAGCGAATGCTAAGGCGTATTGCGCTTTATCGCCTCGTGCTGATGAAGAATTGTTTATTGAATTCTGTGAAGATTTTGATTATGCGCCGGTTATTTTCGAAGCTTTTCAAACCGTTGACGCAGAACGTAAATTGATTTATCACACCAATGTTATGATGTGCCTTGGGGAAACTTTTGCGGTTATCTGTGCAGATTGTATCGATGATAAAAAAGAACGCAAAATGGTTCTTGATAATTTAAAAGCTGATAAAAAAGAAATTATTCTGATTACAGAAGCTCAGGTGAATAATTTTGCCGGTAATATGCTCGAAGTTCGAGGCACAGATAATAAGAAATGTATCGTTATGAGTGCGTCTGCACATCAGAGTTTGACCCCAAAACAGATTGCTCAGTTAGAAAACCATGCTGAAATTTTGAGTTCAAGTCTTGATACGATTGAAGCTTGCGGCGGGGGAAGCGCCAGATGTATGATGGCCGAAGTTTTCCTGCCGAGAAATTAAGTTTAAGAAACTTCAAAAAAAATCCAAATTCCATACTGAAATATTCAGCTTTTGGAATTTGGATTTTTTTTATTTAAAATAGGGAATAAGTTACATCAAATTTACTTTTACGATATTAATTATTGAGCTTACAATATATTGGATTCCGATAGAGATAACAATAAAACCAACAATTCTCGAAATAGCGACAATTCCTGAAGCGCCTAAAATTCGAGCCAAGTAATGTGCGCTTTTAAGAATAGCGAAAATTGCTACTGCAATGGCAAAAATGGCTAAAGAGGAAAAAGCCATTTCTTTCATTCCGCTATGTTCCTGATGAAAAGCAATCAATAAAGAAATGGAGCCTGGGCCAGCCAGCATTGGTATGGCTAATGGTGTAAGGGCGATATCGTTTCGTTGTTGTATTTCGTTTTCTATTTTTTTATTGATTCCGCGTTTTTTATTGAATTTTCCGGAAAGTAATGAGAATCCTGAATTTACAATTATAATTCCTCCGGCGATCCTAAGGGCATCAATACTGATTCCAAAAAAAGATAAAACATATTGGCCAATAAAAAAGGAAACGATCAAAATGATAAAGACATTTATGGCCGTCCAAAGCGAAATGCGTGAACGCTCTTTTTGAGAGTCATGTTGGGTTAGTCCAACAAAAATTGGCACAGTGCCAATTGGGTTTAATACCGAAAAAAGAGCGGCAAATAAATAAATGAATATATCCATACTGTTTTAGTTAGTGAAGTAAAAATAGTCAATTTTTAATATTTCACGGTAAATTCATATTAGGATATTGTTTTTTGATGCTATTAATTCTATATCAATAACCTAAAGTAAGCTCATTCTTTTTGATTACTTTTGTAGCATATTTTAAAATGATGAAAAACAAAAAAACTTTAGTTCTGGGTGCTACCACAAAACCAGATCGTTACGCTTTTAGAGCTATAAATATGTTAGTAGAAAAAGGACATACTGTTTTAGCAATTGGTCAGAATACAGGCGAAGTTGCAGGTGTAAAAATTTATACCAAAGCAATTCCTGTAAAAAACATTGATACAGTGACGCTATATTTAAATCCTGCCCGCCAGCGTGATTATTATAATTACATCATAGAAGCGCAGCCTAAAAGAGTGGTTTTTAATCCTGGGACAGAAAATCCGGAATTCTATCAGTTGCTGGAATTAAACAATATTAAGGCTGAAGTAGCTTGTACTTTGGTTTTATTAGCTACAAATCAATATTAAACTTTTTTAGGAGCTCATCCCGCACCCGAGCCTGAAAGTGCGAATTGGCGAAGCAATTCGTTGCAATCTTTTTGTTTTTTAAAGAAAAAAACAAAAAGGATTTCCACTTCTATCGGGGCTAAAAAGAAACATTAAAATAGTATTTTTGTAGTCATGGAATTTTCATCAAAACTAATAGAAAAGGCAGTCAACGAAATGTCTCAATTACCAGGAATTGGTAAGCGTACTGCATTGCGATTGGTTTTGCATTTATTAAAGCAGCCCAAAGAACAAACAGGATTTTTATCTCAGGCGTTACTCAATATGCGTGCAGATATAAAATTTTGCGAAAGCTGTCATAATATTTCAGATACAAAAGTTTGCGAAATCTGTGCAAATCCGGTCCGAAATCATCAGACGATTTGTGTAGTGGAAGATATTCGGGATGTTATGGCGATCGAAAATACAGGGCAGTACAAAGGAATTTATCACGTTTTGGGAGGGAAAATTTCCCCAATAGAAGGCGTGGGGCCAAGTCAGCTAAATATTTCAACCTTAGTAGAAAAGGTAAAATCCGGCGCAGTAGTGGAAATTATTTTTGCACTCAGTTCAACCATGGAAGGCGATACCACAAATTTTTATATCTATAAACAAATTGCCGAATCAGAAATTATAATTTCTACAATTGCAAGAGGAATTTCTGTAGGCGACGAATTAGAATATGCAGACGAAATTACACTGGGAAGAAGTATTTTGCATCGTGTTCCGTTTGAAAAAACTTTTAAAAATAATTAGATAGATTATATAAATGAAAACATCAACTCAGAATACAATTTTAATTACAGGCGGAGCTGGTTTTATTGGCTCCAATTTGTCCGAGTATTTTTTAGGATTAGGGCATAAAGTAATCTGTCTCGATAATTTTGCGACAGGGCACCGTCATAATTTAAAAGATTTTATAGAGAATCCTAATTATAAATTAATTGAAGGAGATATTCGAAATATAGCCGATTGTGTTTTAGCGGTCCAAGGTGTTGATTATGTTTTGCACCAGGCAGCTTTAGGATCTGTTCCAAGATCTATTAACGATCCAATTACAACAAATGATGTAAATGTTTCAGGCTTTTTGAATATGCTGGTAGCTTCTCGCGATGCAAAAGTGAAAAGATTTATATATGCAGCAAGCTCTTCTACATATGGAGATTCGCAAGGACTGCCAAAAGTCGAAGATGTTATTGGTAAACCATTATCGCCTTATGCTATTACAAAATATGTAAACGAATTATATGCTGAAATTTTCAGTAGAACGTACGGAATAGAAACTATAGGATTGCGTTATTTTAATGTTTTTGGCAGAAAACAAGATCCTAATGGCGCTTATGCGGCTGTAATTCCAAAGTTTGTAATGCAATTGATGAAACATGAAAGTCCCGTGATCAACGGTGATGGAAATTATTCGCGTGATTTTACTTATATCGATAATGTGATACAGATGAATGAATTGGCAATGACAAGTCAGAATCCGGAAGCGGTAAATACAGTTTATAATACTGCATATGGAGATCGAAATACATTAAACGATTTGGTGGGGTATTTAAAAGAATATTTAGCTGAATTTGATTCAAAAATTGCAAATGTCGAAATTGTTTATGGTGCCAACAGAGCGGGTGATATTCCGCATTCATTGGCAAGTATCGATAAAGCAAAAAAAGTACTGGGTTACGATCCGAAATTCTCTTTGCAGGACGGATTAAAAGAAGCGGTGAGCTGGTATTGGAATAATTTAAAATAAGGATCAAGATAATAGTAAAAGATGAAAATTACAAAAATTTGTTGCATTGGTGCAGGTTATGTTGGAGGTCCGACAATGGCAGTAATTGCTCAAAAATGCCCACATATTCAAGTGACAGTTGTCGATTTGAACGAACAAAGAATTAAAGACTGGAATAATCCAAATACAGATAATATTCCGATCTATGAGCCGGGACTTTCAGAAATAGTCGCTGAGGCAAGAGGACGAAATCTTTTCTTTTCGACAGAAGTAGAAAAAGCTATTGACGAAGCACAGGTGATTTTTATATCAGTAAACACGCCAACCAAAACTTACGGAAAAGGAAAAGGTATGGCTGCTGATTTAAAATATATTGAACTTTGCGCCAGACAAATTGCCAAAGTAGCCAAACAAAATAAAATTGTAGTAGAAAAATCAACTCTGCCAGTTCGTACAGCCGAGGCTATAAAAAGCATTCTGGATAACACCGGAAATGGAGTTCAGTTTCAGATTTTATCAAATCCGGAGTTCTTAGCTGAAGGAACGGCGGTTACCGATTTATTACATCCGGATCGAATTTTAATTGGTGGTGATACGACTCCGGAAGGTGAAGAAGCAATTAATGCTTTAGTTGATGTTTATGCAAATTGGGTTAGTAAAGATAAAATATTGACAACTAATGTCTGGTCTTCAGAATTATCTAAGTTAACCGCAAATGCATTCCTGGCACAGCGTATTTCATCTATAAATGCCATGTCTGAGTTATGTGAAAAAACAGGTGCTGATGTAAATGAAGTAGCCAGAGCAATTGGAATGGATAGCAGGATTGGCCCGAAATTTCTAAAAGCATCAGTTGGCTTTGGAGGTTCTTGTTTTCAAAAAGACATTCTGAATTTAGTGTACATAGCAAAATCGTATGGATTGAATGAAGTGGCGGATTATTGGGAACAGGTCATTATTATGAACGATCATCAAAAAAGAAGATTTTCGAATAAAATTGTTCAGACTCTATATAACACAGTTGCTGATAAGAAAATCACATTTTTAGGATGGGCTTTCAAAAAAGACACAAATGATACCCGTGAATCTGCTGCAATCTACGTAGCGGATGATTTGATTAATGAACAGGCAAAAATTGCTGTTTATGATCCCAAAGTTTCGAGAAATAAAATGTTAAGTGATTTAGATTATTTAGAAACCAGAACAGGTGAAGAAAATAGTAATGCATTAACGATCTTAGATGATCCTTACGAAGCCTGCAAGGGAGCGCATGCCATTGCTATTCTTACAGAATGGGATGAGTTCACAACTTACGACTGGCAAAAAATTTACGATTCGATGCACAAGCCTGCTTTTCTTTTTGATGGAAGAAATATTTTGAACACAAAAGAACTCGAATCAATAGGTTTTATTTACAGAGGGATAGGCGCTTAATCAGCAAATATTGAGTTAAGATCTAATATGGAATGTAAAAGAAAATAGGTTTGCAATTTTGTTTCAATAAAAAGAAAAAATGAAGAATTGGTATGTAGTGTATACAAAACCCAAATGGGAAAAAAAAGTTGCAGAAAAACTTACGGAGGCCGGTATAGAATGTTATTGCCCATTAATTACTCAAATTAAGCAATGGTCAGACAGAAAAAAGGCTATTGAGGTACCGCTTTTTAATTCCTATGTATTTGTTCAGTTAGAAGACGGGAATCGAAATGCTGTTTTTCAGGTTTCCGGTGTGGTCCGATATCTGTTTTGGTTAGGGAAACCTGCAATTGTTAAAGACGGGGAAATCGAAATTATAAAAACAAGTCTTTCTGCTCCAAATCTCAGTGATATTTCGGTGACTTCCATTCAGGTTGGAGACCGTATTAAATTAGAGACAGGAGCATTTAGTAATCAGGATGCAATAGTTCAGGAAATATCAAATACCTATTATACGCTAGTTTTGGAATCTTTAGGATGTGTGCTTAAAATAAAATATAAATAATTTAGTTATATTGTGTAACTATTGGCATTCAACAGAAGGTAAAATTTCTCCAAATAGAAATTTTATCGTCTGTTTTTTTTATTATAGGGTGTTTTTTATGTGTTGATTGGTAAGGGGTTGGCATTTCTTATTTTTTATTATTTGTTAGTTTTTTCTGTATTACGGGAAACCGTATTGAATAAATTGACTTAATATGTTATATTTGCCGAAAATGAATTTAGAGTAGCTGTGTCAAACCTTTGTGACTCAGAAGGGCGAAGCCGTGAATTGTTATGACTGAAATAGATAAAAAAGAGTACAAATTGATCGAAAATATAAAAATAGCTATTGTTGGCTTAGGTTATGTTGGTCTGCCTTTGGCCAGATTATTTGCTACGAAATATTCAGTAATTGGTTTTGATATCAATGAATCCAGAGTAGCGTCTTTAAAATCAGGTACAGATACAACATTAGAAGTAGATGATGTTACTTTGCAAAAAGTACTGGTTGAGAATCCAAACACTGAAAAAGGATTGTATTGTACCACTTCCTTAAACGATTTGGCAGATTGTAATTATTTTATAATCACGGTTCCTACTCCGGTAGATAAAAATAATCGACCTGATTTAACTCCTTTGTATAAATCGAGTGAGTCCGTTGGTAAAATACTAAAAAAAGGAGATATCGTAATTTACGAATCAACGGTTTATCCGGGTGTTACCGAAGAACAATGCGTTCCGGTTTTAGAAAAAGTTTCAGGTTTGAAATTTAATGAAGATTTCTATGCTGGATATTCACCTGAGAGAATAAATCCGGGAGACAAAGAGCATACGGTTGAAAAGATTTTGAAGGTAACTTCAGGATCAACGCCAGAAATTGGTTTAAAAGTCGATGCTTTGTATAAGTCAGTAATTACTGCCGGAACACATTTGGCACCAAGTATAAAAGTGGCAGAAGCGGCAAAAGTTATTGAGAACTCACAAAGAGACATTAACATCGCTTTTGTAAATGAACTGGCTAAAATATTCAACTTAATGAATATTGATACCCAGGAAGTATTAGAAGCGGCTTCTACAAAATGGAATTTTTTGCCCTTTAAGCCAGGATTAGTAGGAGGGCATTGTATTGGTGTCGATCCTTATTATTTAGCACAAAGAGCCCAGGAATTCGGATATCATCCTGAAATCATTTTAGCAGGCCGACGTTTAAATGACAGCATGGGCGAATATGTGGCTTCGCAAATAGTAAAGCTGATGATTAAAAAAGGAATTTCGGTTAACGGAGCCAATCTGTTAATGCTGGGAATTACTTTTAAAGAAAATTGCCCTGATGTTCGTAATACCAAAATTGTAGATGTTGTAAAAGCATTAAAAGAATACGGTATTGTAGTAACCATATTTGATCCGCTTGCTAATGCGAATGATGTAAAAAAAGAATATAATCTAGTAACAATAAATGCTGTTCCTGATAATAAATTTGATGCAATTGTTCTGGGAGTTTCTCACAAGGAATTTTTAGAATTAAATTTCTCAGAGTTGCAAAAAGAAAATAGTTTATTATACGATGTAAAAGGAGTTTTGGGTAGTATAGCTGATAATAGGCTGTAGTATTTAAAAGTTCTTTTTTATTTTAAAAAAAAATGGAAGCAAAGAATTCAATCATACATGTAATTTTGACAGGAGGAGTGGGAAGCAGATTGTGGCCACTTTCCCGAAAAAGCCGACCTAAACAATATTTGGAGATATTTGAAGGTAAATCTTTATTCGAGATGACTGTTGATCGTAATAGTTATTTAGCGAATAAGGTGATGGTGGTGGGGAATGTCGATAATCATCATCTGAGTGGTGAAGTAATGGATAAAACCAAAACTTCTTATGTGAATATTGTGGAAGCCACACCTCGTAATACTGCAGCGGCGATTGCTTTTGCAGCATTCGCTTCAAATCCGGATGATATTTTAATTGTAACACCTTCAGATCACATTATTGATAAAATGGAGGAATATAATAAAGCGATCAAAGAGGCTATTTCAAAAGCACAAGAAGGTTTTATTGTTACTTTCGGTATTATTCCAACTAAGCCGGAAACCGGATATGGATATATTGAGTCAAAAGGAGATAAAGTCGTTTCATTTCGCGAAAAGCCCAATCAAACTACAGCAAAAGAATTTATTGCAAAAGGAAATTTTCTTTGGAATAGCGGGATGTTTTGTTTTAAAGCCAGCGTCCTTTTAGAGGAACTAAAACAATTCCAGCCTGATGTTTATGAGAAATCAAAAGCAGTTTGGGAAGCAAGCGAAAATGGATTTTTAGATTTAAATTTATCATTAGAAATTCCATCAATCAGTATCGATTACGCCGTAATGGAGCGCAGTAAAAAAATAAAAGTAGTGCCTGCTGCTTTTTCATGGTCAGATTTAGGATCATTTGAATCTGTTTACGACTATTTGGTTTCAAAAAATCATCCTGTTGATAAAAACGGCAATATGGTCATTGGTTCAGGTAAACATACTACTTTTCTGGGATTAAAAAACACTATTTTTGTGTATACTGAGACAGCAAATTTGATTTTGCAAAAAGAAAATTCGCAAGATGTAAAAGATATTTATAGTGAGTTAGAAAAAATAAATTCAGACTTATTAAATTAATTGAAATTTAAAATGAAAAAAATTCTTATAACCGGCGGAGCTGGTTTTATTGGTTCACACGTAGTAAGACGATTTGTGAATAAATATCCTGAATACCAAATCTTCAATTTAGATGCTTTGACGTATGCTGGTAATTTAGAGAATATTAAAGACATTGAAAATCAACCCAATTATACATTTGTAAAAGGAGATATTGTGGATGAAGTTTTTATAAATGAACTTTTTTCATTGCATAATTTTGATGGCGTTTTACATTTGGCTGCAGAATCCCATGTTGATCGTTCTATTGAAGATCCCTTAGCGTTTGTTAGGACAAATGTTATTGGAACGATGAATTTATTGAATGCTGCGAAAAATCAATGGAAAGATAATTTTGAAGGGAAACGTTTCTATCATATCAGTACTGATGAAGTATATGGTTCTCTTGGAGCAGAAGGTCTTTTTACAGAAACAACTTCATACGATCCTAATTCTCCTTATTCAGCTTCTAAAGCAAGTTCAGATCATTTTGTGAGAGCTTATGGAGAAACGTATGGCTTACCGTATGTTTTAACAAATTGTTCCAATAATTACGGATCTTATCATTTTCCTGAAAAATTAATTCCACTTTTTATAAACAATATTATTAATAATAAACCTTTACCAGTTTATGGAGATGGAAATTATACACGTGATTGGTTGTTTGTAGAAGATCATGCCATTGCGATAGATTTAGTTTTTAATAAAGGAAAAAATCATGAGACCTATAATATTGGAGGGTTCAATGAATGGAAAAATATTGATTTGGTGAAATTATTATGCCAAATAATGGATGAAAAATTAGGAAGATCAGAAGGTTCTTCTCAGGACTTGATTACATATGTTAAAGACAGGCCAGGGCATGATTTGCGTTATGCAATAGATGCTTCAAAAATTAATAAAGAATTGGGGTGGAAACCGTCTGTTACTTTTGAAGAAGGTCTGGAAAAAACAATCAACTGGTATCTCAATAATGAAGAGTGGCTGCAAAATGTAACCTCAGGATCCTATAAAGATTATTATCAAAAACAATATTCATAAACAATAAACAATTTTATTTAAACCATTCTCTAGGTTAAATTATAGTTTCATATGAAAAAGATAACTTACGTTCTTACGCTGCTTTTTATTTTATTATTATCAGTTAATGTAAATGCTCAGGATATATTTAAATCAAAGGATTTAAGCACTGTTAAAGTCGATTATTTGTCTGTTGATGATTTAGCCAAAATTAGTGCTCAGTTAAAAAGCAATAACGCAACAATTGATAGTGTAGAGTCAATGGCTTTATCAAAAGGGATGAGTCAAAGTGAATTCAATAAATTGAGAGTTAAATTAAATGAATTTAATAAGAAAAATATTAAAGATAATAAGGCAAACATAGTTGATAAGGATTCTGGATTTGGAAGAAAACAGGAAGTAGTTAAAAATGATAAAATAAAAGATTCAACAAATGCTTTAATTTTTGGTTCTGAATTATTTGATAACCCTACTTTAAATTTTGAACCGGATTTGAAATTAGCTACACCTATGAATTATATTCTGGGACCTGGTGATGAATTGCAGGTTAGTGTTTATGGGGTTCAGGAGTACAATGCCAGTATTCCGGTTAGTGTAGAAGGAAAGGTAACTATTGACTATGTAGGACAAATATCTGTTTCTGGTATGTCTATAGAGGCTGCTACTCAAAAAATAAAGTCATCTATTGCCAGAGTATATAGCACAGTGAGTTCCGGCCAATCTCAGGTCAGTGTAAGTTTAAGTAGAATTCGTACTATTAAAATCACTATAGTAGGAGGTAAACAACCGGGTAATTATTCTATATCATCTTTGGCAACAGTTTATAATGCTTTGCATTTGGCTGGAGGACCGGGAAAAAACGGAAGTTATAGAAATATAGAACTGATTAGAAATAATAAAATTTACAAAAATGTAGACATTTATAAGTTTTTAGTTAAGGGTGATCAATCTGATAATGTAAGCTTGAAAGATAATGATGTAATTCGAATACCAGCTTACAGTCAAAGAGTAACTGTTGAAGGAGAAGTTAAGCGTCCTGGAATTTTCGAGATGAAAATAGGAGAGAAGTTTTCTGATTTATTAAATTTTGCTTCTGGTTTTAATGAATTTGCCTACACGGCTTCTGTTAATGTAATACAAAAAACAGGAAAAGAATTCAAAGTGCATGATATAAACGAAAGCGAATACAATTCTTATTTGCCGCAATCCGGAGATGTATTTAGAATTACCAAAATTTTGAACCGATTCGAAAATCGTATTAAAATAGAAGGAGCTGTTTTTAGACCGGATTATTATTCTTATAGTGAAGGAATGCGAATTTCAGATCTTATTACAAGAGCTGAAGGACTTAAAGAAGATGCTTATACAAAAAGAGCAAGGATTATTCGTCTAAAAACAGATTTAACGACAGAAATTGTAAATGTTGATTTAGGTGCCGCTTTATCTGGGGATTTAAATGCTGATTTAGAATTAAAAAGAGAAGATATTTTAACTGTTTATTCTATTCTGGATTTTAGAGAAGAATATAAAGTCACTATTGATGGTGAAGTAAAAAATCCTGGTGTGTATGAGTATTTCGAAAACTTGACATTAAATGATCTGGTGGTTCAGGTGGGAGGATTAACAGGTTCTGCATCTAAAAGAGTGGAAATTGCAAGAATGGTAAAATCGGATGTAATAGATGATGCTGATCCTAAGCGCGTTGAGTTGCTTGAATTTGAAATTACGGCGGACAACAACGAACAAATTAAAAACTTTGTTTTAAAACCCTTTGATGTAATTAATATCCGTAAAGTAGCAGTATATGAAAAACCTCAAATGGTTACTGTTGGTGGAGCAGTGGCTTACCCAGGGAAATATGTTTTAGCCAATAAGAGAGAAACTGTTTATAACGTTGTTATGCGAGCAGGAGGGCTAATATCTATTGCCAATTTGGATGGTATGAAAATAAAAAGACCATTCAAACAAGAACAAATTGATCAATTAGAAAGTATAGATTTAAATTTATCGAAGAATGATTCAGTAAAGGGTAAGTTAGCTAAAAAACTTAAAGAAGATTTAAAATTTGCTATCATACCAGTTAACTGGGAAAAAATTGTAAAAGATAAAAATCATTATTCTAATGTCACTTTGTTTCCAGGAGATGAGATTGAAGTGGCCGTCTTTAATGAAGGTGTTAAGGTAACTGGGAACGTTCTATTGACTTCTGAAATTCCATATAGAAGTGGTAAAGGGTTTAGATACTATATTGATGCTGTTGGAGGTGTTGATAATAAAGGATGGAAGAGAAAAGCTTATATAATTTATCCTAATGGTAAAGCTTCTGTGACAAGTTCCTTTTTGTTTTTTAGGTCTTATCCAAATGTGACTCCTGATTCTCAGATTGTTGTGCCGCAAAAGCCTGAGGCGAAGAAAATGAGTGCTGGAGAATGGGCTGGACTTGGAACTGCATTTGCTAGTTTAGCTTTGTTAATTGTTACTGCTTTTAAATAAAATATTTTGATGGATAATAAACCTATTGTAGACGATGAAATATCGTTAAAGGAATTAATAAATAAAGCACAAGAATGGTACGCTTATTTACTTTCTCAATGGAAATTTGTAGTGTTTGCGGGAATTATTGGTGCAGCTTTAGGTGTAACTTATTCTTATACGCAAAAACCTATTTATAAAGCTACTTTATCATTTGCATTAGAAGATGAAAAAGGCGGGGGTGGACTTGGAGGAGCATTAGGATTAGCAAGCTCCTTTGGTCTAGATGTAGGAGGAAGTGGTGGTGGTATTTTTACAGGTTCTAATCTAACGGAATTATTTAAATCTAGATCAATGGTGGAGAAAACGTTACTATCGCCAGTTAATGTAAATGGAAAAATAATTTCTTTAGCTGAAATGTATATTCAAAATAATAAATGGAGAAAAAATTGGGAGAACAATCCAAAAATAGCATCGATTCAATTTTCACCGGAGGTCAGTCGTAAAAATTTCACTCGTACTCAAGATAGTATTTTAGGCGTCATTTATAATAATTTGTCTAAAAATGGATTGGTAGTAGGAGTAAAAGATAAAAAAGTTTCTATTATAAGTATAGATGTTTCATCAACAAATGAATTATTTGCTAAAAATTTTTGTGAAGCTTTAGCAAAAGAGGTAGGAGAGTTTTATATCGAGACAAAGAGCAAAAAAGCTAGAATTAATATGACGATTTTAGAACGACAAGTTGATTCTGTTCGAGGTGAGTTAAATGGATCTATCACAGGTGTGGCAGTTGCTAATGATAATACATTTAACCTAAACCCGGCCATGAATGTACGTAGAGCACCTTCTTCCAGAAGACAAGTGGATGTACAAGCAAATACGGCTATATTAACCGAATTAGTTAAACAATCTGAAATGGCTAAAGTTACTTTGCGCAAAGACACACCATTGATTCAAGTTATTGATAAGCCCATTTTACCATTACCCAAAGAAAAATTTGGGAGATTGAAAGGATTAATTTATGGAGGTTTTATTAGTGGTTTTCTGGTAGTTATATTCTTAGTTATTAGAAAATTTCTTAAGTTATTGCTAAATAAAGATGATTTGTAAATAAATACTATTATAAAAAAAATATGAACATATTAAAATTGATAGGTAGACAAGCAGAAATATTTGAAAATGATATTTTAAAACACGAAAAAGAACTATCAAGTATTGTAAATAATTCTTCTTTTTTAATTATTGGTGGTGCGGGATCTATTGGACAGGCAGTTACTAAAGAAATTTTTAAAAGAAATCCATCAAAAATACATGTTGTTGATATAAGCGAAAACAATATGGTAGAACTTGTGCGTGATTTGAGAAGTTCTTACGGATACATAGATGGTGATTTCCAAACCTTTGCTTTGGATATCGGATCAATTGAATACGATGCATTTATTCAATCTGATGGTAAATATGATTATGTCTTAAATCTCTCGGCATTGAAACACGTCCGTAGTGAAAAAGATCCTTTTACCTTAATGCGAATGATAGATGTAAATATATTTAATACAGAAAAAACCTTACAACAATCAATTGAAAATGGAACAAAAAAATATTTTTGTGTTTCAACTGATAAAGCAGCTAATCCTGTAAACATGATGGGAGCTTCTAAGAGAATAATGGAGATGTATCTTATGCGTAAGAGCAAAGAAATAAAAATTTCTACAGCACGTTTTGCAAATGTTGCTTTTTCAGATGGTTCATTACTGCACGGCTTCAATCAGAGAATTATTAAAAGGCAGCCTATTGTAGCACCAAATGACATTAAACGTTATTTTGTTACTCCAAAGGAATCAGGAGAACTTTGCTTAATGTCTTGTATTTTTGGAGAAAATCGTGATATTTTTTTTCCGAAATTAAGTGAAGGCTTACATTTAATTTCTTTTTCGGATATTGCTGTTAAATATTTGCAAGAAATTGGTTTTGAAGCCTACTTATGTGAATCTGAAGAAGAAGCTCGGAATAAAGTTGAAAGCTTAGCAAAAGAAAAAAAATGGCCCTGCTTATTTACAGGTAGTGATACTACAGGTGAAAAAGATTTTGAAGAATTTTTTACAGATAGTGAAGTTTTAAATATGGATCGATTTGATAACTTGGGAATAATTAAAAATGAAGCTATTTTTTCTTTTGAGAAGTTAGAAGAATTTACAGCAAACATAGAACTTATGAAGTCGAATAAAAAATGGGATAAAGAAGAAATAGTAAATTTATTTCATAAAATGATACCAAATTTCGGACATAAGGAAACAGGTAAGTACCTAGATTCAAAAATGTAATTATGAATAGTATTAATTCAGTTATATCATTTATTAAAGAGCAGTATAAGACGGATAATTTTATACCTCTTCATATTCCACACTTTGGTGGTAATGAAAAGAAATATTTAATTGACACAATAGACTCTACTTTTGTTTCTTCAGTAGGAGCTTATGTTGATCAATTTGAAGTGATGATGCAAGACATTACTCATACTAAAAGAGCTGTCGCTGTAGTAAATGGTACCGCTGCCATTCAAGTCGCTTTGCGTTTATTAGGAGTGAAAGCAGGGGATGAAGTTTTGACGCAAGCTTTGACATTCGTAGCTACGGCCAATGCAATAGCATATCAAAATGCGACACCTGTTTTTATAGATGTTGATTTAGATACAATGGGATTATCTGCAAAAGCACTTGCTGTTTTTTTAGAAGAATTTGGTGATTTGCGTTATGATGGCTGTTATAATAAAAAGACAGGGAAAAAAATTAGCGCTTGTTTGCCAATGCATACTTTTGGATTTCCTGTTCATTTAGAGGAATTAATTAAAATTTGTGATAATTGGAAAATTCCCGTGCTAGAAGATGCTGCAGAATCTTTAGGAAGCGAATATAAAGGGAAATCAACAGGAAGCTTTGGAAAGGTAGGTGCTTTTTCATTTAATGGCAATAAAATTGTTACCTGTGGTGGTGGTGGTGCAATTGTTACCAATGATGTTACTATGGGTGAAAAAGGAAAATATTTAACTACTACAGCAAAGATTCCGCATCCATATGAATATGTTCATGATGAGATGGGATATAATTTTAGGATGCCTAATTTAAATGCCGCTCTGGCATGTGCACAATTAGAACAATTAACCGGTTTCCTTGAAAATAAAAGAAAATTGGCGAAAGAATATGAATCTTTTTTTGCTTCTAATGGTATAAATTTTAGAACAGAAACCCCAGATACAAAAGCAAATTATTGGTTAATGTGTGTAGAATTAGAAAATAAATCTGAAAGAGATTTATTTTTAAAATCTACGAACAAAAACGGTGTTATGACAAGACCAATATGGCAGCTCATGTATCGTCTGCCAATGTATGCAAACTGTCAAAGGGATAAGCAGGTTAATGCAGAATTTTTGGAAGAAAGAATTGTAAACATACCAAGCAGTGTCAGATAAAGACGTGATCCTAATTGCATATTCTGGACATGCTTATGTAGTTGCGGAAACCATTTTGGATAATGGTTTAAATATTATAGGATATTCAGATACAGAAGAAGCAAAAACTAATCCTTATAATTTAACTTATCTTGGATTTGAGAAAGAAAATGATTTTGTTGGATGGTCGAAAGAAATTTCTTTTGTTCTTGGTATTGGAGATAATAATTTGAGACAAAAAGTGGCAAATTTAATTTATACCAAAGGAAAATTAATACAGACAATCATACATAAAACGGCTCATGTTTCTAAAACTGCTATAATCGAATCAGGTACTTTTATTAGTAAAAACGTAATGGTTAATGCGTTAGTGAAAGTAGGAAGAAATACAATCTTAAATACTGGGTGTATAATCGAACATGAATGTGTTTTGCAAGATGCAGTTCATATTGCACCAGGAGCTGTATTAGCTGGAAATGTCTGTGTTGGTGAGAGAAGTTTTATTGGAGCAAATGCGGTAATAAAGCAAGGAGTTATTATAGGCAGGGATGTTGTAATAGGAGCAGGATCTGTTATTATAGCAAATATTCCTGACGGGAAAAAAGTTGTGGGAAATCCGGGTAGAATAATATAAATATGAATAAAGTAGTTATTATAGCTGAAGCAGGAGTAAACCATAATGGAGATATTCGTACAGCAAAACTATTAATTGACGCAGCAGTTAATGCTGGAGTTGATTATGTGAAATTTCAAACTTTTAAAGCTGATAGCTTAGTAAGTAAGTCGGCTAAAAAAGCAAAGTATCAAAGCATAAATATTAATGACGGTGATGATTCTCAATACGAAATGTTGAAGAAACTAGAGTTGAGTCACGAAGATCATTTAGAGTTAATATCTTATTGTAATGAGAAAAAGATTAGTTTTTTTTCAACTGCGTTTGATGTGGAAGGTGTAAATTATTTAAATGACTTAGGGCTTACATTTTTTAAAATTCCTAGTGGAGAAATAACTAATTATCCTTACTTAAGAGCTGTAGCTTTATGTGGTAAACCAGTTATAATGTCTACAGGAATGTGTTCTGAGAAAGACATTGAAAATGCTTTAGATGTATTGCTTAAATATGGATTAACAAAAGAATTAATTTCAATTCTGCATTGTAATACAGAATATCCAACTCCCATGCAAGATGTAAATCTTAAGGCAATGTTATCAATAAAAGAAAAATTTCAAACTCAGATAGGATATTCTGATCATACTCTTGGAATTGAAGTTCCAATTGCAGCAGTTGCATTAGGAGCGAAAATTATAGAGAAACATTTTACTTTAGATAGAAATCTGCTGGGTCCTGATCATATTGCTTCGCTCGAACCAGATGAATTAAAAGAAATGGTGGCAACAATTCGAAATATTGAATTAGCGATCGGAGGCGATGGACAAAAAGAAGCAAGTGAGAGTGAGAAAAAGAATATAGCGGTTGCCAGAAAAAGTATTCATATTAATAAAAATTTGCAAAAAGGACAAATCCTAACTGAAAATGATCTAATTTCTTTACGACCAGGAGATGGAATTTCTCCCATGCAATGGGAAAATATTATAGGAAAAAAACTAATTAGAGATAAAATTGAATTTGATAAACTTTCATTTTTAGATATTCAATGAAATTAGGTGTTTTAACAAGTTCACGTGCTGACTACGGAATCTATCTTCCTCTACTTAATAAAATTAAGAATGATGAGTTTTTTGATTTAGAAATTATTGCTTTTGGTACACATTTATCCAGAAGTCATGGGTATACTTTAAAAGATATCAAAAGAGATAACTATAATTGCATTCATGAAATATCATGTTTGATTTCAAATGATAGTGAAGAATCTACTGCCTCATCGTACGGCCTAACTGTTTTAAAATTTGCAGATTTTTGGCAGATACATAAATATGATTTAGTTTTTTGCTTAGGAGATCGTTTTGAAATGAGTGCTGCTATTCAGGCAGGAATTCCTTTCGGAGTTAAATTTGCACACTTACATGGAGGTGAAACAACATTAGGAGCGATTGATAACATATATCGTCATCAAATTACTTTGGCTTCAACCCTTCATTTTACAGCGACTGATATTTTTGCTGAAAAAGTTTCTAATCTTATCGATTCTTCGAAAAACGTTTTCACAACAGGATCTTTGAGTTTAAACGATATTAAAAGTTTTACTCCATTAAAAAAACAAACTTTTTTTGAGAAATTTGGAATACCGGAGGAGAATTTCATTCTGGTAACTTTCCATCCGGAAACCATGTCTGCGCAGGATAATTTTCAGTACGCAGAGGAAATGAAAAAAGCTCTAAAAAAAATAGCTGAAAATAGATATATTGTAATTACAATGCCAAATGCTGATACACAAGGATCAATTTACCGAGAGGCTATTGAGAAATTAAAAGTGCAAGTGCCTGATAGAGTTTTACTTATTGAAAATTTCGGGAAAAGTAATTATTTTTCGGCAATGTATTATGCTTCAATATTACTTGGAAATACTTCCAGCGGAATTTTAGAGGCTGCTTCATTTGGGAAATATTTTGTTAATGTTGGAGATAGGCAAAAAGGAAGAGCACAGAGTAGAAATGTTATAAATTGTGAATTTGAAGAAAAAGTAATTGTTTCTTCTGTTGTCAAAGCAATTGAATCAAACTTTTATACGGGTGAAAATATTTATTTTAGATTAAATGCAGCAGATAATATAATTAAAATCATTAAACAATTCTCATGAGAATTTATAAAGACCACTTAATTCTTTCAGGAAGTAAAATAAAACAAGCTTTACTTCAGTTCAATGAACTGTCACAAGATGCGATACTTTTTGTTGTTGATAATGAAGATAAATTAATAGGAGCATTAACAGATGGGGATGTTAGAAGAGGTTTGCTTAAAGGATTTACAATAGAATGTAATGTTGATGAGATTATTCAGGATAATCCACGATATATTGTCAAAGGAGAAAATAATCTTAAAAAAGTGATAGAGTATCGCGAAGGTGATTTTAGAATTGTACCCGTTGTTGATGAAAATAATAAAGTTGTAAATGTTATCAATTTTAGGAAAATCAGATCATATTTACCAATTGATGCTGTTATTATGGCTGGAGGAAGAGGGCAAAGACTGCAACCATTAACGGATACGGTTCCAAAACCACTTTTAAAAGTTGGAGATAAACCAATAATGGAACATAATCTTGATCGATTAGCTTTATTTGGAATTGATGATTTTTGGGTTTCTGTAAAATATCTTGGTGAACAAATAGAACAACATTTCGGGAAAGGTGAAAACAAAAATGTAAAAATTGAATATGTTTGGGAAAATGAACCTTTAGGGACTATTGGAGCTGTTTCACAAATTAGGAATTTTGAACATGATTATATTCTCGTTACAAATTCTGATTTATTAACCAATATAGATTATGAGCAATTTTTTCTTGAATTTATAAGACAAGATGCCGATTTAGCTGTTTTGACTATTCCATATCAAGTCAATATTCCATACGCAGTTTTAGAGACAAATAAAGGTGAAGTAAAAAGTTTTAAAGAAAAACCAACTTATACTTATTACTCAAATGGCGGGATATATCTGATTAAAAAGAAAATGTTAAACTTCATTCCAAAAGAAACATTCTTTAATGCAACTGATTTGATGGAAGAACTAATTAATAAAAATCTTAAAGTTATTTCATTCCCTTTTTCTGGTTATTGGTTAGATGTTGGAAAACATGAGGATTTTGAAAAAGCTCACATTGATATTCATAACATAAAATTTTAAAATGAAAATATTAATAACTATTTGCGCCAGAGGTGGGTCTAAAGGGATTCCAGGTAAAAATATAAAAGATATTAATGGTAAGTCATTAATCGGGTATTCAATTGACTTAACAAAGAAAATAAAACAGAAATTTGATGTGAAAGTTGCTTTATCTACAGACGACGAAGCTATAAAAGAAAAAGCGGAGTCATTTGGTTTAAAGACCGATTATTCACGTCCTGATTATTTAGCTACTGATGCTGCAGGAAAAATAGATACAATAAGAGATTTGTTGCTTTACGAAGAATCTATTACAGATACTAAATATGATTTTATTTTAGATCTTGATGTAACTTCTCCTCTGCGAACTTTAGAGGATATTGAAAAAGCATTAAATATCATACGTGAAAATCCTGACGCACTAAATTTATTTTCTGTTAATCCAGCAGCAAGAAGCCCATATTTTAATATGGTTGAAAAAAATGATGAGGGTTTTTATTCATTAGTTAAAACTAATTCTGACGGTAGCGTTATGACCCGTCAATCTGCTCCAAAAGTATACGAGTTAAACGCATCATTTTATTGGTATAGAAGGGCTTTTTTTGACAAAGGAATAAAAAGTGCAATTACTGATAGATCATTAATATATGAAATGAATCATATATGTTTTGATTTAGATCATCCAGTTGATTTTTTATTTATGGAATATCTACTTCAAAATAACAAACTTGATTTTGAATTATGAAGATATTAATAATAGGTTTAGGTTCGATTGCTAGAAAACATATTAGTGCTTTACAAAATTTGAAATTAAAGGATGTTAATATTTATGCATTACGATCAAATTTAAATTCAGAGATTGAAGAAGGAATTGAAAATATATATCATCTTGATAATTTAAAAATTTCTTTTGATTTTGCTATTATCTCAAATCCAACTCATTTGCATTTTGAATTTATTGAAAAATTAACAGAGCTAAATATTCCTTTATTCATTGAGAAACCTGCAGTACATACTTTAAAAGGAGTTGATAAATTAATTGAGATAATTGAAAGTAAACAACTTGTTACATATGTAGCTTGTAATTTAAGATTTCATCCATGTATTGAGTTTTTAAAAAATAAATTGAGTAAGGAAAATTTAAAAATTAATGAAGTAAATATATATTGTGGCTCATATTTACCAGATTGGAGACCTAATGTAGATTTTAGAAAAATATACAGCGCAAATGCATCTATGGGCGGAGGTGTACATTTAGATTTATTTCATGAACTTGATTATACTGCTTGGTTATTTGGAATACCTAATAAAAGTAAATCAACATTCACAAACATTTCAAGTTTAAATATTGATGCAGTAGATTATGCTAATTATATTCTTGGATATGATACATTTACAGCAAATATCATATTAAATTACTACAGGAAAAAAGCAAAAAGAGTAATTGAAATCGTTTTTGAAAATGAAATTTTAGTTGTAGACTTAATAAATAATCAAATTTTAAATGACGAGAATAAAATATTTTTTGAGGCTCCTAATTTTGAAGTTAAAAACACTTACAGTTTGCAGTTAGATTATTTTATCGGTTGTTTAAAAAATAATATATTTCCAATGAATTCTCTTAGAGAATCTGTAGAAATTTTAAAAATTGTCCTGAAAGATGAATAATAGATTAAAAAACAAAATAATTATAATTACCGGAGGCAATGGTCTTTTGGGGAAAGCAATTATAAATCGTCTGATTTCTGAGGGAGCATTTTGTATTAATTTTGAGATTAATCATGAAACAAACGAAGATTTGTCTAACGTTTATTGCGATATAACTGATTCTTCCTCGATTGATAAAGCATTAAAAGTTGTTTTAGAAAAGTATGATAAAATTGACGGACTTGTAAATAATGCTTATCCCAGAACGAAAGATTGGGGAAATAAATTTGAAGATATTGTTTTTGAATCTTGGAAACAAAATGTTGATTGGCAATTAAATAGTTATTTCTATTTAACGCAAAAAGTTGCTTCGCAAATGGCCACTCAAAAAAGTGGAAGTATTATAAATATGGCGTCTATTTATGGTGTTGTTGGTGCAGACTTTAACGTTTATGAAGGGACAACGATGACTATGCCAGCGGCGTATTCTGCAATAAAAGGTGCATTAGTAAATTTTACAAGATATGTGGCTTCGTATTTTGGTCCCCAGCAAGTGAGAGTGAATACCGTTTCCCCTGGTGGGATTTTTGATAATCAAAACGAAATTTTCGTCAATAATTATTGTAAAAAAGTGCCAATGAGAAGATTGGGAAACCCTGAAGATATTTCTCCTACGGTTGCTTTTTTACTATCTGATGATTCACAATATATCACAGGGCAGAACTTAATAGTCGATGGAGGCTGGACAGCCATTTAATATAAATTAAAGTATTTAAAAAATAAATAGTGTAATGAGCGAAAAGAAAATAACTTGGTGTAAGAATTGTTTAAATATGTCTACGAGACCTAGAATTTCATTTGATGATAGGGGATGGTGTAATGCTTGTCAGTGGATGGAAGAAAAAAAACAAATAGATTGGTCAAAAAGACAAAAGCAACTGGATGAATTAATTATTAAATATAAGTCTACAAACGGAAATTTTGATTGTATTGTGCCTGTAAGTGGTGGTAAAGACGGTTCATATGTTGCATATATGTTAAAGCATAAATATGGTATGAATCCTTTGGCAGTTACAGTGCGTCCTGCTTTATCGTTACCAATCGGTGATCAGAATCTCTTTAATTTTATACAATCAGGATATGATCATATACATATATCACCTAATCCAGTAGTTCTTGATAGACTTAATAAATACGGTTTTATTGAAAAGGGTTTTCCATATTACGGATGGTTAATTGCTATTATGACCGCATGTATTAAAACTGCAGCAAACTTTAAAATACCATTGATGTTTTATGGGGAAGATGGAGAGGTTGAATACGGCGGGTCTACTGAAAGTAAAAATAATCCTTTGTATGATATTGAGTATATGAAAAAAATATACTTAGAAGGAGGCCATCAAATAGTTTTTGATAGAATTAGAGCAGATGGTGATATTTCTGAAGCTGATTTAGCATTTTTTAAATTTCCTACTGATGAAGAAGTTTCAAATATTGGACTTTCTTTTACACATTGGTCTTATTTTGAAGCTTGGGATTCTTATAGGAATTATGTTGTAGCAAAAGAACATTGTGGATTAATTGAAAAAGAAGAAGGAAGTGTAGATACTTTTACTAATTTTTCACAAAATGATCAGGCATTATATACTTTACATGCTTATTTGATGTATTTAAAATTTGGATTTGGGCGTGCAACTCAAGATGCTGGTATAGAGATAAGAAGAGGATCAATGACAAGAGACCAGGCATTGAATTTAGTAAAAATGTATGATAATGCTTATCCTCATGATTTAATAGATGTATTTTTAGATTATTATAAAATGACTAAAGAAGAGTTTGATGCTGTTTTAGATAAATATGCAAACAAAGATTTATTTGAGAAAATAGATGGAATTTGGTCACCTAAATTTACACCAGGAGAAGATTTTACGATATGAAAATTGTGATAGCCGATTATGGCATGGGAAATATAAAATCCATTATCAGTGCCTTGAACTATCTAGGTACTGATAATGTTATAGTCTCTGCAGATTATGAAACTCTTAAAAGTGCTGATAAAATAATTCTTCCAGGTGTGGGATCATTTAGAAAAGCAATGATTCAGATTAGGGAGAAAAATATTGATAAATATCTTGAAGAGCTTGTTGTAAAAAACAATAAACCTCTAATTGGAATTTGCTTAGGGATGCAGCTTTTAGGTACCTCAAGTACGGAAGATGGTTTTACAGAGGGACTAGGATTTGTGAATGGACATTGCATAAAATTTGACAATACCAATTTAAAGGTGCCACATGTTGGATTTAATCAATTAAAAACTGCTGCTGATTCAAAGTTATATGCTGGTCTGCCAAATGAGTCGGATTTTTATTTTACGCATAGCTACAAAATGGTTAGCGAACATGATATAAATCAATCATATTGTCATTATGATTCTGATTTTATTGCAAGTTTTGAGTATAACAATATTGTAGGAGTGCAATTTCATCCTGAACTTAGTCAAAAAAATGGTTTAAAGTTGTTGAAAAATTTTATTGAAAAATTCTAATGTTAAGAAAAAGAATAATATTCGCATTAATTTATAGCGATGGCTTTTTTATGCAGAGCCGTAATTTTAGATTGCAAAAAGTGGGTAATCTAAATTGGCTTGAGAAAAATTACAAATTTCAAAATATTGCATTTTCTCTTGATGAATTGGTTGTATTAAATGCAACTCGCAATCATAAATCAATTGGCGATTTTGCAAAAACTATTGAAAACCTAGTAAACGATGTTTTTATTCCTATAGCTGCAGGCGGAGGAATTAGATCAATGGGAGACGCAGAATTATTATTTAATAGTGGCGCTGATAAAATAGTTTTAAATTCTGTTTTAAATACAAACCCAGAATTAGTAAGGGAATTAATAAAGACATATGGCTCACAAAGTATTGTGGCATCTATTGATTATAAGAAAAATGATGAAAAATTCGAAGTTTATATCAACGATGGAACTACTAAAATAAATCTTGATTTAGAAGATTATTTACACTACCTAGAAAAACTTGAAGTGGGAGAAATTTATTTAAATTCTATTGAAAAAGATGGTACTGGATTTGGATACGATTTTGACACAATTGAAAAGTTCGAATCAAAGATTAAGATACCTCTTATAATTGCTGGAGGAGCTGGAAATGAATCTCATTTTATCGATGGATTAAAATATAAAAATGTTAGTGCGGTTGCTACTGCAAATTTATTTAATTTCATTGGAGATGGACTTCCGAAAGCACGTGTGAAATTAATTGAACAAGGTGAAAATTTAGCAAATTGGAATGTTAATAATTGAGATAATAAAAAAAATAAAGTATAATCTTGGTGCCGATCGAATAGGTCCTGATCATCCTTTTACTCATTGGAGATTATACTATAAAAGAGAAATGCTTTCTCTTTGTAAAAAGAAATTCAAGTATTTTTCCGATACTGCTGATTTTAGGCCAGGTGCTTATGCTGTAGGTTGTTCTAATATTGAGATTGGAAATCGTGTCGTAATTCGTCCAGGAGTTATGCTGTTTGGAGAATCTGAAAGTCTACAAACATCAATTATTATCGAGGATAATGTAATGATGGGATGTGGAGTTCATATTTATATAAATAACCACAAGTTTGACCAAATGAATATTCCTCTCATTGATCAAGGTTATTATCCGGATGAAGCAGTGATTTTAAAAAATGGATGTTGGATTGGAGCCAATTCTATCTTGTTACCAGGTGTTACAGTAGGCAAAAACTCTGTTGTAGGTGCTGGTTCTATCGTAACGAAGTCTATTCCCGATGGCGTAGTTGCAGTTGGTAATCCTGCAAAAATAATTAGAAGTATTTGAAATGAAGTTTAAGAAGATCGTATACGTAGGATATTTCCCCTTATCAAATCTTGTATATCAAGATTATTATTTTGAAACTCTTTTAAAAAAGATGGTACTTGTAGATTACTTGGATGTTACAACTCTATTTTTCGAAGCGGAAAACCTGAATGAATACCCATACAAGGATGCTGTTAAGATCACTTCTTATAAAGAATTAGATGATTATTTCCTGAAGCAAGATAATTCTTGTACTTTATATGTTTCATTAATTGGTTATGAATGGAGAGTAGTTAAGTTGTTTAGAGTTTTTACTAAGCATAAATTATATACAGGTGTCTTTGGTCGAGGTGTCTTTCCTAATATTTATGAATCTACAAGATCTAAATATATATTTAACCTTCAAAATTTTGGTTTTAATCGGTTAAGTATAATGATCAAGAATCGATTAGCAAGATTGTTTAAAATCAGTGGTTACATAAAAACATATGATTATATTTTTAGAGCAGGTGCATATGGACACTTAGCATTTGGTTATGGTAATGACATAGATTTATTAAAAGCTAACATTATTGATGTTAATACTGTTGATTATGATAAGTTTCTGATTGAAAAACAAAAAGAAGAGAAATCTAAAGATGATTACGTTGTTTTCTTAGATCAATATTTTCCATATCATCCTGATACTGTATTTTTTAATATAAAAACAGTTGAGGCTAATAGATATTATAGAGAACTAAATGATTTTTTTGATAGATTTGAGAAAAGTACTAGTTTAAAAGTAGTAATCGCAGCTCATCCTAAAGCAGTTTTATATACTAATGAAAATCCATTCAATGGTAGAGAGGTTGTATTTTATAAAGCAAATGAAATGGTAAAAGATGCTTCTATAGTTTTAACTCATAATAGTACTGCCATTTGTTTTCCTATTTGTTATAAAAAGAGGCTTGTTCTTTTGACTAACAAATATTTAGAAGAAACTTTTCTTGACTATGAATTATCATTAAATGCCATAAAAAATGCATCAGGATGTTCAATTATCTGTATGGATTCTGATCAAATTGACGTTCCAATTGAAATAGATGAAAAATTATATCGAGAATATAGATATAAATACTTAACATCAGAAATAAGTGAATTTAAATTATCGAAAGATATTTTTTTAGACTTTATATCTAAATAAAAACAGAAAGAGATATGAATTTATGGATTTGGATAGTTAGAATTTTTCCTTCTGTTTTCGGAGGTTTATATTTAAGAAAGCTTTATTACTCAAAATTTTTTGGACATTCTGATTTTATTATTCCTGATAATGTTACCATGGATAATATTAGAAACATTAAAATTGGTAACTGTTTTAGAGTGTGTCCAGACGTGAAAATTTTTACAGAAAATGAAGGAGAAATAGAGATTGGAAATAATTTTTTTGCTAACTATAATTGTTTTTTTAGCGCAAATAAAGAAAAAATTGTAATCGGAAACGATTGTCTTCTAGGGCCAGATGTTTTAATAATAAATAGCAACCATGATACAAAAAGAAATATTTTAATAAGAGAACAGCCGAATGTTGCAAAAAAAATAGTGATAGGTAATAATGTTTGGATTGGAGCAAAAAGTATTATTTTGCCGGGAGTGACTATCGGAGATAATGCAGTCATCGCTGCAGGTTCAATAGTTAATAAAAATGTTGAACCGTATACTTTGGTTGGAGGAGTTCCCGCAAAATTTATAAAAATATTAATTTAGAATAAAATACTTTAGAGTATCTTTTTAATTCAATGCAAAAATCATATACTAAAAATTATCTTAAAATTTATCTTTGGCAAGGGGTTTCCTTAGTATTAAATTTTCTCTCAATGTTTGTGGTTATTCCGTACCTAACTTCTGATCCTACTACTTATGGGATTTATACAGTCTGTATTTCTTTCTCCATATTCCTTGCTTATGCTGATTTGGGATTTATGAGTGCTGGTCAAAAATTCGCAGCAGAATCTTTTGCTAAAGGTGATAGGGATGAAGAGATTAAGATAATCGGTTTTACTAATTTTATTTTGTTGTTATTTTTGATTTTATTTTCTATAATCTTTGTTTATTTAAGTACTCAGCCAGAACTTTTGGTTAAAGATTTAAAAACTATAGAACAAAAACATGTGGCGTCTTCTTTACTTTTACTGCTAGCTATTTTTACCCCAACAACTTTATTGCAGCGCTTACTACAAATGATCTTTGGAGTTAGAATGGAAGATTTTATCATTCAACGTACTAATACAATTGGAAGTATAATCAGGATATTATCTGTTTTATGGTTTTTCAGAGATGGTAACTATAATATTATTGGTTACTTCTCATTTGCACAAGTAGTTAATTTAATTGCTGCGCTAATCACTTTGCAGGTTGCACGGGTGAAGTATGATTATGATTTCAAAAAATTGTTTTTATCTATTTCTTTTAATAAAATTATTTTTAGAAAGATAAAGGGATTGGCATTTGCTAGTTTGTTTGTTACTATTTCATGGATTTTGTATTATGAACTAGATACAGTAGCTATAGGCAAACTTCTTGGAGCCAGTGATGTTGCTATTTATGCCATTGGACTAACGATTCTTGCTTTTTTTAGAAGTATTCTAGGAATACTTTTTTCTCCCTTTAATGTGCGGTTCAATCATTTTGTAGGGAATGGCGAGGAAGAAAATTTAAAGTCTTTTTATTTACAGATTGTCTCAATTTTTGCTCCCATTGTGATGTTTCCTATGATTGCGATTGCTATTTTTGCAAAGCCACTTGTAATTACCTGGGTTGGAGAAGATTATTGTGACTCAGTTCCGATTGTTCAATATTTAGTATTTTGTAATTTTTTTGCATTTATTACTTATCCTACTAATTTTATATTGCTAGCAAAAGAACGTCAAAAAGAATTGTATTTTATTAGCACTATTTTGCCAGTTGTTTTTTGGACAGGCATAGTTATTACAATAGGAATATGGGGGGTGAAATCATTTGCTATCTTTAAATTCATTGCATTTTTATTTTCGGCTCTTGTCTTATTTAAGCTTATGATTGGATATTTAAAAATAAATTTATTGGAATCATTAAAGATAATTTTTAGTCCTTTATTTTTGCCTATTTTATTTTTAACTTTAACTTCATTTGTTGTTCGGCAATATATGCCAGTTGAAAAATCCAAAGTTTATTTACTAGTTGTTGTTGGAGTAATCGGAGTGTTAATTTTAGCATCTTTTATTATTTTATATTTAACATCTTTGAAATGGAGAATCCAATTGAATAAAATTATAAAAGGCTTTGGAATAAAAAAATTCCAGAAATCTAATTAAAAGATGAAGAATAAGGTTAAGAATAGGGTGCTGATTTTTACTGACTGTTATATATATGGAGGAAGTGAAAAATTAATGGCTTTTTTATTAAAAAATGAAATTCTAAATGATCATTTTGAATTTCTATATAGTTATAGAAAACATAAAGAATACGAAGTCGGATTAAAAAATGAAGGTTTGCTTGATAGAGAAAGTAACTTTCCTTTAAGCTTAATGTCTAATAATACTTTATTCTACCGAATAAATCTTCTGACCATATCCAAATATTTGAAGGGAGTTATGAAAGTACCTTCTTTTCTACTTGAAAAGTTTAAAATATACTTTTCCTGGAATTTATTTAAGTTTATAATTTTATTGATTAGAACTAAACCGGATATAATTCACATAAATAATGGTGGGTATCCTGGCGCAAGTAGTTGCAGTGTAGTTGTTTTAGCTAATTATTTGACAATTAAAGCTAAAATCATTTATCAGGTTAATAATCAGGCTTTAGATCGTAAAAGTTATTTTGAGAAAATTTACGATCAATTCATAAACAAAAATGTTAACGGTTTTATTAATGCCTCTTTTAGGGCTAAACAGCGTTTAGTTGAAGCAAGAGATTTTGATTCTGATAAAATATTTTTAGTCAATAATTGTGCCCCTTTACCAGTGATTAAAAATAATCGTGCAGAAATTTTAAAAGAATTAAAAATTCCTTCGGATAGTTTTCTTATAGTACAAGTGGCCTTTTTATCGGAACGGAAAGGGCAAAAATATTTAATAGATGCTTTATCTGAATTGTTTAAGAAAGAATTGCTTCCAGCAAAAAATATATATTGTGCCTTTATAGGAAATGGAGAGCAAGAAGATTATTTGAAAGAATATATTAATGAACTGGGACTGGCTTCTAATATTTTTATTTTAGGATATAAAAGTAATAGTGAAGATTACATCGCGGCTTGTGATTTATTTTTATTACCTTCTATTAAAGATGAAGATATGCCATTAGTTTTATTGTCTGCGTTGGGATACGGAAAGCCAATTATAGCTAGTGATTTTGCGGGTATTTCTCAAGTGTTAGATACAAATGTTAATGGTGTTTTAGTTTCTAATGAGCTGTCAACTTTAGTTAATAATTTATCTACTCAAATTTATCTACTTTATAAAGACGAGAATTTTAGAACCTTATTAGGTGTTAATGCAAAAAAAACCTATATAAATTATAGCCCTGAAAATTACGGATTAAAACTAAAACAAATTTATGACAAAATTTATGGTAGTTAAAGAGACTATTTTATTGCTTGGGGGGTCGGGATTTATTGGTAGAAATATAATAAATTTTGTTATAGTTAATAATGAGTTATTAAATTATAAAATAGTTGTTTTATCAAGAGATGTTCAAAATGATAAAATAGATAGTATAGAATATGTTTCTGGAGATTATGGTGATAGAAACATATTGATTCGTTTGTTTTCCAAATGGAATTTTAGCAAAGTATTTCATTGTGCTACTTCAACTACACCACTATCATCAAACAATAACATATTGTCTGATATCAATGGTAATTTGATTGCTACCGTTGGATTGTTAGATGTCATGAAAGATTTTGGTTGCACTTCTATATTATATTTCTCTTCTGGAGGAGCAGTTTACGGAGAAAAAAAAATAGAAATGATTTCTGAAAAAGAGACCTGTAATCCTGTTAGTTCTTATGGTGTAATAAAGCTTACAATTGAAAATTTTTTGAGACTGTATGAAAAGCAATTTGGAATTAATTATTTGATTTTAAGAGTTTCTAATCCATTTGGGAAATTCCATGTTTCTGAAAAACAAGGTGTTATTAATATTGCGGTAAGAAGAGCTTTAAATAATGAAAGAATTGAGGTGTGGGGAGATGGAAATCAATCAAAAGATTATATTTTTGTTGAAGATTTGGTAAGAATTTTTTTTCAACTTTTAAAACAAGGTATTATTAATAAAACTATAAACATTGGGTCTGGTCAAACTTATCCATTGAATAAAGTATTAGACATGATAAAAATAAATTTTCCTAAATTACAAATTGATTATGTTGAGTCTAAATCAACTGATGTTAAGGATTTTTGTCTAGATATTTCATTGATGAAATCATTAGTAGATTTTAAATTTACTGATTTTGAGGAGGCTATTAAACAAACAATTATGTGGGAGAGA
This sequence comes from Flavobacterium frigidimaris, assembly GCA_900129595.1. Classification (GTDB taxonomy): domain Bacteria; phylum Bacteroidota; class Bacteroidia; order Flavobacteriales; family Flavobacteriaceae; genus Flavobacterium; species Flavobacterium frigidimaris. The sequence continues at coordinate 124,750 of FQWG01000009.1, forward strand.
TCCAGATATACTAATTAACATATTATAAAAAAAATAAACAGATAAAAGTATGAAAACAGTAATATTATGTGGCGGATATGGTACCCGTATTCGTGATGTCGCAGATGATATTCCTAAGCCGATGATTCCAATAGGAGGAAAACCAATAATATGGCACATTATGAAAACCTATGCAAGTTATGGATATAATAATTTTATATTGTGTATGGGATATAAAAGTGAAGTTATAAAAGATTTTTTCATCAATTATGAATTGAGAAGCTCCGATGTTACAATTAAATTAGGTAAAAAATCGGAGCAAATTATTTCTGAAGTAAGTCATGATGAAGATGGTTGGGAAGTAACTCTTGCTGAAACCGGCTTGAAGTCTATGACAGGAGCAAGAGTCAAGAGGATAAAAAAATATATAGGCGATGATCCTTATTTTATGCTTACATATGGTGATGGTGTTGGGGATATAGATATACAAAAATTGGTTACCTTTCACAAATCTCACGGTAAAATGGTGACCTTGACAGGTGTTAGACCTCCAGGACGTTTTGGTGAATTAGGTGTTGATGAAGATGGTTCTACAATTACAGGATTTAATGAAAAACCACAGGCAAGTGGAGGAAGAATCAACGGCGGTTACTTTGTTTGTAATAATGAATTTCTTGACTTACTTACAAATGAAGAAGATTTGGTTTTAGAACAGGAGCCAATGAAAAAACTTGTTGAAATGAGAGAACTGAAAGTATTTGAGCATGATGGATTTTGGCAGCCAATGGATACGTCAAGAGAATATTCATTGCTGAACGATTTGTATAATAATGATAATGCACCTTGGGTAAAATGGTAAATAAAAAATTATTTGGAGACGTATATAAAGGGAAAAAAGTTTTAGTTACTGGAAATACTGGTTTTAAAGGAAGTTGGCTTTGTACGTGGCTTATATCATTAGGAGCAAATGTGTACGGTATATCAAAAGAGATTCCTACTAAACCATCAATGTTTGAGGAACTTGATCTTGCTAATAAAATGACACATTATATGGCTGATATTCGTGATTTTTCAAAAATGAATGAAATAATTAATCAGGTATCTCCGGATTTTGTATTTCATCTTGCAGCACAACCTATAGTATCCTTTTCTTATGCTGAGCCTTTAGACACTATATCGAGTAATGTAATGGGAACTGCTAACATTTTAGAAGTCTTACGTAACTATAATAAACCTTGTATAGCGGTAATTATTACAAGTGATAAGTGCTATGATAACGTTGAATGGATTTATGGCTATAAAGAAACCGATGCGGTTGGAGGAAGAGATATTTACAGTGGAAGTAAAGGTGCTGCTGAAGTTATTTTTAAATCATATTACTACTCATTTTTCAAAAGTGAAGCAGTACCTGTTAAAGTGGTTACCGCTCGTGCAGGAAACGTTATTGGAGGTGGAGATTGGGCTCTTGATCGTATTATTCCAGATTGTATGCGTTCATGGAGTGAGAATAAATATGTTGAGATTAGAAGTCCAAAAGCTACCAGACCATGGCAACATGTGTTAGAGCCTCTTAGTGGTTACTTGCAATTGGGGGAGCAATTGTACAAAAATCATTCTTTAAATGGTGAAAGTTTTAATTTTGGTCCACAAGCAGAATATAGTCATACGGTACAGGAAATTTTAGAAGATATGAGCGTTCGTTGGCATTTTGAAGACTCGAAAGATGCTTATCGTATTACTGGTGATATTAAGTTTCACGAAGCGGGTTTACTTAAGTTGAATTGCGATAAAGCTCTTTTTCATTTTAGATGGAAACCAACGCTTAATTATCAAACTTTGTTGGAATATACAAGTGACTGGTACTATGATTTTTATAAAAATAAGCCAGATATGTTTGCTTACACAAAAGCTCAAATTGAAGGATATATAGATATTGCTACAAATCAAAATCTTGCATGGACAAAATAGCAATTGAAGGAGTGCTACTTACTCCACTTAAACAAATACATCATCCGAAGGGAGATGTGTTTCACGCAATGAAAAAAAGTGATCTCGGATTTTCTGGTTTTGGAGAAGCTTACTTTTCGACAATACATTACAAGGATGTAAAACTTTGGAAAAAGCATTTTGAAATGACGCTTAATTTTGTTGTCCCTGTTGGCAATATACGTTTTGTTATATATGATGACAGGGAGGATAGTATTACTGTTGGAGCCTTTTTCGATGTTATTCTTGGAGTAGATAATTATCAGAGAATTACAATTCCACCAAATGTTTGGGTTGCTTTTTCAGGTATAGGTAAAGATTATAACTTGTTGCTTAACCTTGCAAATATTGAACATGATCCCAAAGAAGTTGATAGAAAAGAAAGTATTAATGATATAATATATGAATGGTAAAACAGAAAGTTCTTGTAACTGGCGCGAGCGGTTATATCGGTTCCAGAATGTGTCAGTATCTTTCAGAGCAAGGTTATTGCGTCACTGCTTTATCTCGTAATCAACCTTCTGATAATGTATGGCTTTCAAAACTTGAAAAAGTAATTGTGGGAGATGTAAAAGATGAAATTCTTATTAAAGAACTAGCAGATGATAATTATTCTATAGTTATTCATCTTGTTTCACTCGACCATCATCACTCAAATAAAGGAGCACCATCTCAAGTAAGTCGTGTAAATATAATACCGGTGTGGAGTTTACTTGATACTTTTACAAAACAAAATTTAAAAAAGTTTATTTATTTTTCTACAATGCAGGTTTATGGAGATATTAGTGGCGATGTGATAGATGAAAATTCAAAATTAAATACACAAAGCTTTTATGGACTTACACATCAAATAGGAGAAGATATCTGTGATTATTACAATCGAAACACTAAGACAGAATGTATTAGTGTGAGATTATCTAATAGTTATGGAGCTCCTATATTTGCGGAAAACAATTGCTGGTGGCTAGTTATAAATGATCTTTGTAGAATGGCTTTTTTGGAAAAAAAGATTGTTTTACAGTCAGATGGTTCTCCATTACGTGATTTTATTCATGGATGGGACGTTTGTTCGGCTGTCGATTCAATAATTAAAACACCTGAAAAAAATTCAGTTTATAATGTAAGTTCGGGTGTAACACTATCTATTATGGAAATTGCATTAAAAATCAAAGAAATTTACAGTATAAGATATGCCTACAAATTAACAATAATCGCACAACCTTTAAGTGAAGGTAAAAAGCAGCAGTATTTTAAAATAAATAATGATCTTGTCCGCAGTATAGGTTTTGAGCCCACATGGAGTATTGAAAAAGGTATTAATGAATTGTTTGATTTTTTTGAGAAAAATTATTAACAATTATTACTTTGTAAAACAGTTATTATAATGAATCAATTTATAAATAGAAAAAAAAATCTTTTTTCTATAGTTATACCTACTTATAATAGACGGTCAGATCTTGATCGTTGTTTAAGATCGTTGTCAATTCAGATTTTTAAGAATTTTGAAGTAATTGTTTGTGATAATGCTTCAACAGACAATACTAAAGAAATAGTGGAGCAATATGAACATTTGTTAGATCTACAATATATTTATTTACCAGTAAATTCAGGTGGACCTGCACGTCCAAGAAATGTTGGTGCAACAAAAGCAAAAGGTGAATGGATATGTTTTTTAGATTCTGACGATTGGTATAAAGACAATAAATTAGATTATATCTCAAAATTAAATTTAGACCAAACAGATTTTATTTATCACGATTTAGATATTATACAAAATGGGGTGTTTGTTAAAAAGATGAGATCTAGAGATTTAAATGAGAAAGATCCATACCATGATTTGTTATTTACCAGTTATGGAATTCCGACCTCATCTGTTTGCATACGCAAGCAAGTTTTTCAAGAATCAATTGGTTTTTCAGAAAAGAATGAATTAATTGGTTTAGAAGACTATTACTTATGGATTGAATTAGCTAAAAAAGGAACTAGATTTAAATATATTTCATCCTCGCTTGGGTATTATTTTTTAGGTAGCTCTAATCTTTCTTTGAATGATAATAGTAGAATCAACAGATACAAATATTTATTCCAAACTTATATTGATTTGGAAAAGAATGAAAAAAATAAAAACAAGATAAATGCAACATTGAATTACCACATTGGATGGATTTATTTTAATAGATCTCAAAATAAGGAGGGGTTTGGTCCAATATTATACGCTTTTTGGCATGGTTCTTTTCCTATAAAATTTGGTGTATTGAGAATTGTATTAAAGAGTTTATATAAATTTTTTTAAATAAAGACTTTATTATGTCATGCTCATATGATAGAAATCTATAGATGAAAAAAGCGATTATTGCAATTATTTGGTATGTTTTAATTTTACATGTTTTTATTCCGTGTATTTATTATTTATGTATTGGGTTTACTCCAGTTTATTCTGATATAATCGATTACAATTCTCTGTATAAGGCTGCTTTCTTAATAATATTTTCTTTATTATTGAGCATTGTTGTATTGAAAATTTGCATAAAAAAAGATTTTGTAGTTAAGCCTATTGTTGATGGTAAGCCTATTAATTTTTTATATTATTTCTCTGTATTATTCAAATTAGGAGCATTTTATGCAAATGGTGGATTTCAATCAGTTATAGAGGGAGGTTCTTCGGGCTCGTTAACGAATTATATATCACTTTTTTTAAATCCTTTTACACTTTTATTACTATTATTATTTATACAGAAAAAAAAATCTAGTGTAATTAAGGCTATTCTTTTTTATGTAATGTATATTACTTTATCAGGTAGTAGAAGTGGTATAATTTCTATATTCTTTGTCTTTTTTATAGGAATGGCTTTTGAGGGATTTAAACACTATAAAAGTAAATTGCAAAATTTTTTAAAATATGGCTTATTATTAGCTCCAGTTTTATTTGTTTATGCAACTATATCTCGTGGCTTTGATGAAGTAGTTGGATTCGATTTTATTATCAATCAAATTGTTGGAAGAATGTCAACACTTGAAACTTCCATGTTACCTTTATATTATGAAAGTCATAATTTAGATTTAAGCTTGTTTTATTTAAAATATGATATTTGGCATCAGTTAAAATTGTGTATTGATGCACTATTACCTGGTCAGATTTTTGAATTTGATGTAATGCCAAATAATTATTATAGAACAATGTTCATGGGCTATTCCGAATCTTTCGTGATAGAAAATTACATGTCTATTAATTTTACATTACCAATTTACCTATATTTAAAATATAGCTATTTAGGTGTAGTGCTTACAGTGTTCTACATTATAGGTTTTTATAGGCTTTTGGTTTTTTTTAAAAATAGACCTTTCGCAATAATTATATTGTTATCAGTTTTTTATGATTTGATTTATTTTTTTGATTGGGTAATGGTTTTTATGCAGCTTTATAGTGCTTTATTAACTATTCTTTTTGTAAAGGGATTTATTGTTTTCTATAAAATAATGGTAAAAATTTTACAAAAATTAAGATTTTCTAATCCTAATGTTGAAATAGATAATGTTCGTTAAATAAAATAAAAAATAAAAAATGTTAGTTTCCATAATAATTCCAATGTATAATTCTGAATTAACTATAGAAGAATGTATACATTCAGTAATAAAACAGACATACAACGGTGAAATAGAAATTATTGTAGTGAATGATGGCTCAAAAGATAAATCACAAGAAATTGTTGAATCTATAATAAAATATAATAAATCAAAAATTTTAATAAAACTTATAGATAAGGAAAATGGTGGTGTTTCTTCTGCAAGAAATGTTGGTATGAAAAACGCAAGTGGAAATTTTATTGCTTTACTAGACTCCGATGATTTTTGGGCAATAAATAAATTAGAAAGACAAATTGAAATATTTTCTAAATATCCTGAAATAGATTTTTTAGGAACAAATAGAAATAATGAACACTTTAATAGATTTCTACTGAAAAAATTTGATGACGTAACTTTTATAAGTGCTAAATTTTTACTTTTGAAATGGTTTTTCGTAACTCCAACAGTTATGTTTAAAAGAAAAGTATTTGATTCTGTTGGTGGGTTTGACGAAAGTCAAAAATATGCTGAGGAAGGTAACTATTGGCTTAGAGTATGTAATGAAAATTGTTGCGCACTTCTTAATGAAAGTCTTGTAACGACAGGAAATGGTAAACCTCATTTTGGATATTCAGGTTTGTCTGGAAATTTAAAGGGTATGCAAAAAGGAGAATATAAGAATTTGAAAGATGGATTGAATTTAGGAATAATAAATAAAATTGAGTATGGTTTGTTATTTATATACTCAAGTGCAAAATATTTAAGACGTTTATTAATTGTTAAAATGAGGAATTAAAATGTTTAAAAGATATGGTTTTTTTGGATCTTTGAAGTTATTGTTGTCACTAATTTATACTAAATGTTTTTTTTATCAAGCTAGATTAATAAGATTGCCATTCGATATAAGAAATAAAAGATTTATAAAGTTAGGGAAAAATTTCACAACAGGTTTTGGTTGTAGAATTGAAGCATATCCTCAAATAAATAATAAGGATAGTCAAATTATACTTTTTGGAGAAAATGTTGAAATTAATGATTATGTTCATATTGCTGCTGGAGAAAAAATAACAATTGGGAATAATGTTTTAATAGCAAGTAAAGTGTTTATTTCAGATCTTAATCATGGTAGCTACAAAGGAAATCAGCAAGATTCTCCATTGACATTACCTAACGATAGAAAGCTTTCAACGGAACCTATAATAATTAAGGATAATGTTTGGATAGGTGAAGGGGTTTGTATTATGGCCGGTGTGACAATAGGTGTTGGTTGTGTAATAGGGGCATCGTCGGTAGTGACTAAAAGTATTCCAGATTATTGTATAGCGCTTGGCTCTCCAGCGAAAGTTATTAAACAATTTGATTTCGATAAAAAAGTATGGTTGTTTGTAAATTAAGTATAATATAATTTTTAAATTCTTGAAATTAATAAATACAATTAGTATCGTTCTGTATAATTCAAATCCAACCGAGATTGAAAAAGCTATAAGAAGTATATTTCAGACGAGTTCAGAAATAAAACTCTATTTAATAGATAATTCACCCTCAAATGATTTAAGAACTTTGGAAGAAATAGATGAGAGAATAATTTATATTCATAATCCATCTAATCCTGGATTTGGCGCAGCCCATAATATTGCTATAAACAAAGCAATTGATTTAAATGCACAATATCATTTTATTGTTAATCCCGATATTTATTTTGAAGGTGATGTGATTTCGGTAATGTTATCTTATATTAAAACTGATTTAAATATTGGTATGATGATGCCACAAATTTTAAATTTGGATGGAAGCGTACAAAATTTGCCTAAATTATTGCCTACTCCTTTAAGTATTTTATGGAGAAAAATAAGAAAACCAGCTAAAGCTTTTGAAAAATTTATTAATCTTTATGAATTAAGGACCGTTCCCGAAGAAACAATTTATAATGCTCCAATACTTTCAGGATGTTTTACGGTATTAAATTTGGAAGCAATAAAGAATGTAGGTGGATATGATGATAAGTTTTTTATGTATTTTGAAGACTGGGATTTATCTCGCAGAATGCATCAACACTACAAAACAATTTATTTCCCGGCAGTTTCTGTTTATCATGGATATGAGTCTGGTGCAAATAAGAGTAAAAGATTATTTAAAATATTTGTAAATTCAGCAGTAACTTATTTTAATAAATGGGGATGGTTTTTTGACTCTGAAAGAGAGAAAATAAACAAAGAAGCATTAAGACAATTTAAATAAATGAAAAAGTTACAAATTACAGGAACATCAGGATTTGTCGGGCAAAATCTTTCAAAATATTTTTTAAGTCATTCCTTTGAGATTGAATCAATTTCGTTGCGCAATTCAAATTGGAAATATCAATTTAACGGAGATGTTATTATCCATTTAGCTGGAAAAGCACATGACACAAAAAAAGGTTCTGAATCGTCAGAGTATTTTAAAGTAAATACTGAATTGACAAAAGAATTATTTGATGTCTTTTTAAAAAGTACTGTTAATGATTTTATTTATTTTAGTAGTGTAAAGGCTGTTGCAGATGAGGTAGCAGATATTCTTTTTGAAAATATTAATGCTAGACCAAAAACGCCCTATGGCCAATCAAAATTAAAAGCGGAAGAATATATTTTATCAAAAGGAATACCAGAAGGAAAAAGAGTTTTTATTGTTAGACCTTGTATGATTCATGGACCTGGTAATAAAGGAAACCTAAATCTTTTGTATAATGTTGTAAAAAAAAGAATTCCATATCCCTTGGCCGCTTTTTATAATGAAAGATCTTTTTTAGGAATAGATAATCTTAATTTCATAATTAAAGAAATAATTCAAAAAAGGGAGATTCCTTCAGGAGTCTATAATTTTTCGGATGATGAGGTTCTATCTACAAATGAGCTAATTCAGATCATTTCGTCGACTTTAAATAAAAAAACTCTTTCAATAGCAATTCCTAAAATTATAATTATTGGAATAGGTAAAATTGGAGATATTATTAAACTACCTGTAAATTCTGAAAGAATTCAAAAACTAACCGAAAATTATAGAGTTTCAAATCAAAAAATAAAACGTGCTATTGGGATTGATAAACTTCCTAATACTGCTCAAGAAGGATTAGAAAGAACAATAAAAAGCTTTATCAAAAAATAATGCAATACACAATACTAGGAATACTTTTGATGATTTTAATGTTAGTCTACTTTAAATTAGCCGATTGTTATAATATCATAGATAAACCCAATCAAAGAAGTTCTCATACAGAAATTACATTAAGGGGTGGTGGAATTATCTTTTGGTTCTCTGCTTTAATTTATTTTTTACAAAATATTGAGACGAATTACTTTTTCTTTATTGGAATTACGCTGGTGAGTTTAGTTAGTTTTTGGGATGATATTCAAAGTTTATCGAATAAAATCAGAATGTCAGTTCAGTTTTTAGCAATCACGCTGATCTTCTTTGAAATTGGAGTTTTCAATTTAGTTCCGCTTTTAGGAATTATAGTAGCTTATATCGTAGCAGTAGGTTTAATAAATGCCTACAATTTCATGGATGGCATCAACGGAATAACGGGACTCTACACTTTAGTAGTTATGGGGTCCTTGTTGTACGTCAATCAAGAGATTCAAGTTTTTACAGATAGTAGCTTTATAAAATACGCGATGATTGCGAGTCTCGTTTTTCTTTTTTTTAATTATAGAAAAAGGGCAAAATGTTTTGCTGGTGATGTTGGAAGTATTACCATTGCATTTTGGGTAATCTATTTGGTTTTGAAGCTTATTTTAAGGACAGATTCTTTAATCTGGCTGTTGTTTTTAGCGATTTATGGAGTTGATGCTATTTGCACAATCATACATAGATTGTATTTAAGACAGAATATATTTGAAGCACATCGTTTACATTTGTACCAGGTTTTGAGTAACGAATACAAAATTCAGCACAGACTGGTTGCTTTATATTATGCAGTGGCTCAAATTATAGTTTCAGCTTTAGTAATTTGTTTATATCAAAAAGTTCACGATTTAGTTTTGTTTGTAATAATACTATTACCCTTAATTGCTACATATACAGTAAAATTTTACATCTTGAGAAAAAAAATAAAAGCAAATATATGATCCCAAAAATAATTCAGGGAGGGAATTTCTCCGATCATCGTGGAACTATTTCGTATGTTAATGATTTTAAGTTTACGGATATAGAAAGGTTTTATATTATTAGCAATTCTGAAGAAAATCCTATTCGTGCATGGCATGGGCATAAATTAGATGCAAAGAATTTTTATTGCTTAAGCGGCTCTTTCAAAATTCATTTTATAAAAATTGATAATTGGGAAAATCCAGCAAAAGATTTAAGAGTAGAAACTATTTTTATTTCTGATATTGATAGTAAAATACTGCATATTCCAGCAGGTTATGCTAATGCTATAGAATCGCTTGAAAAAGATTCAAAGCTAATTTCTTTTTCAACATTACCTATTGTAAATGTAGGTGATGACGATATTCGTTATCCTTTGGATTATTGGAAAACTAATGGCGAGTAGTGAATTGATCTATCTTTATATGAATAATGTAATTTTGAAAACGAGTATTTTTCAAAAGCTTACAGATAAATTCAGTCACTTAAAAAGCTAAATGTTGATGAATGTGATAGTATTTTGGAAATTTCTTGTAGATGGATTATTATTTAAACATTAAAAAAAAGAAATTAAAATAAAGGAGTGAGGAAGCTTCTTTTACAAAAAATAAGAATTATATTTTAATATGAAAATTGAAGAAACGTTTATAAAAGATTTAGTCATTGTAGAACCAACAGTTTTTGGAGACGAGAGAGGTTATTTTTTTGAATCCTATAGTAAAACTAAATTTGAAGATTTAGAAATTAATATAGATTTCGTTCAGGACAATCAGTCTTTTTCTAAAAAAGGAACATTACGTGGCTTGCATTACCAAAACCCACCATTTGCACAAACCAAATTAGTACGTGTTTTAGAAGGAGAAATTATAGACGTTGCAGTTGATGTAAGAAAAGATTCACCTACGTACGGAAAAGCATTTAGTGTTTTGTTATCAGCAGAAAATAAAAAGCAATTATTAGTTCCTCAAGGGTTTGCACATGGTTTTTCTGTTATCAGTGAAACAGCATCAGTGTTATATAAATGTGATCAGTTTTATAATAAAGCCTCTGAAGGTGGAATTAAATATGATGATCCATCACTTAATATCGATTGGGGAATGGACGTAAAAGATGCAATTGTTTCTGAAAAAGATCAAATACTTCCTTTTATTGAAAATTGTAATAGTTTATTTTAATGAAGAAAATTCTTGTAACGGGGGCAAATGGACAATTAGGTTCTGAATTAGCTGTTTTGTCATCAAAGTATACTCAATATAAATGGGTTTTTGCTGATAGAACTCAAGTAACTTTAGATGATTTAGGTATACTTAAGATTCAGTTAAATCAAATTCAACCGGACGTGATTTTTAATTGTGGAGCCTATACAGCAGTTGATAAAGCTGAAACTGAAAAAGAAAAGGCTTTTGCAATCAATAATTTAGCAGTAGAATTAATTGCGAAATATACTCGAGAGAATAATACAAAATTAATCCATATTTCTACAGACTATGTTTTTGATGGGACTTCTGCAATCGCTTTAGATGAAGACGAAGAGACGAATCCAATCAATATTTATGGAGCGAGTAAAAGAGCCGGAGAAATTGCGTGTTTAAAAGAAAATCCAGACTCAATTATTATTAGAACCTCTTGGGTATATAGTAAATTTGGAAATAATTTTGTGAAAACCATGCAGCGCTTGATGCAGGAAAGAGAGGTCATTAACGTGGTGAACGATCAAATTGGTTCTCCTACCTATGCTGCTGACTTAGCTCAGGCAATGATGGCTATCTTGGAATCTCCTGAATGGATTTCCGGGATCTATAATTATTCAAATGAAGGTGAAATAAGCTGGTATGAATTTGCGTTGCGTATAAAAGAATTGGGAGGATACATTTGTAATATTGGAGGAATACCATCGGGATCCTATCCAACACCTGCAAAACGTCCTAAATTTTCACTATTAGATAAGAAAAAAATTAAGGACATTTATAATTTAAATATTCCAAATTATAAAGAGAGTTTAAAAAAAATGTTTTTATAATTAAAGATGATTCAATGTTTTATTTTTAGTATTTCGATAATTAAGAAATCTAAATCTAAAATCTAAAATCTAAAATCAAAATATATGAAAGGAATTATTCTAGCCGGAGGTTCTGGCACACGTTTGCATCCATTGACACTTGCTATGAGCAAACAAATGATGCCAGTGTATGATAAACCAATGATTTATTACCCGCTATCTACTTTGATGATGTCGGGAATAAATGAAATATTGATTATTTCTACTCCGCATGACTTACCAAATTTCAAAAAGTTATTAGGCGACGGTTCTGATTTAGGTTGTAAATTTAGCTATGCAGAACAGGCAATCCCTAACGGTTTAGCTCAGGCTTTTGTCATTGGGGAGAAGTTTATTGGCAATGATGATGTAGCGTTGATATTAGGCGATAATATCTTTTTTGGATCTAATATGCAGGAACTTTTAAAGTCAAACACAAAACCAAATGGAGGGGTTGTTTTTGCTTATCATGTTTCAGATCCTGAACGCTATGGAGTGGTTGAATTTGATGAGAACTTTAAAGCAATTTCTATCGAAGAAAAGCCTGAAGAACCAAAATCCAATTACGCAGTTCCGGGATTGTATTTTTATGATAATTCGGTTGTTGAGATTGCTAAAAATATTAAACCAAGTGCCCGAGGTGAATACGAAATTACAGATGTTAATAAAGTATATTTAGAAAAAGAAGCTTTAAAAGTGGGGATTTTAAGCAGAGGAACAGCCTGGTTGGATACCGGAACTTTTAACAGTTTAATGCAGGCAGGACAATTTGTTCAGGTCCTTGAAGAAAGACAAGGATTAAAAGTAGGCTGTATTGAAGAAATTGCCTGGAGACAAGGATTTATAAATGATACCCAGTTTGAAGAATTGGCTTTGCCTTTGGTAAAATCAGGATACGGTGCTTATTTGCTGGAATTTTTGAAACAAAAGAAAAAAGGTGTTAAATTCTAATTTAGATCAGGAAATAATTTTTTAAAACCTTTAATTTGTACTTTTGTAAGACAGACAAAGTTTACAAAATTAAACTATACCAAATTGGATACAGATAAACAAACCAAAATAGCCTCTTTGTTGCATAATTTTCTCTCACCAAGAAATCTAAGAACAAGCATTAATAATCTTAGCTATTTGCCGAGGTGGATCATCATTGCAATAGATGTAATGGTGTTGATTTTTTCGTTTACGTTTACTTATATGCTGTTTGAAGGGACTGCATTGGGGTATATTATTACGTCTAATCAGTTTTATTTTGTTTCTAGTTTAATTGTTATCAATGTGTTTTTCTTTTGGCTATTTAGGACCTATTCTGGTATTATTAGACACTCTTCCTATATTGATGCGATAAAATTGTTATTTTCTCAAATGTCAGTTTTGGTGTTTTTTTTGTTTTTCAATTTAGTTTTTGAATTGTATACAGGACATAAAGCTTTTTTAAATACCGCACTTTTTATCAATTTAGTATTATCTTTTTGTGGTTTGTTCTTGTATCGTGTGATAGTAAAGCAAACTTTTGAGTTGTACTTTTCTGAGAAAACCAATTCTAAGTTAATCAGAACAGTAATTTACGGAACAGATGCAAATGCGATTTCTGTTGCCAATGCATTAAAATTCGAAACGCCTTCCCGTTTTAAAATTGTTGGTTTTGTAGATAAAAATAATCAGAATGCGGCGAAGAGAATGTTAGATTTGCCTATTCTGATCTTACGAAAAAAATTGCCTGCTTTAATGCGTTCAGTAGCTGCGGAAGGTGTTATTATAGCAGACAAAAGTTTATCTAAAGAAGAACAGTTAATTATTGTTGATCAATGTTTAGAATTCAATTATAGGGTATATACAGTACCACTTATTTCGGATTGGGAGAATCAAAAGGAAATCTCTCAGAAAGTAAAAAATATTCAGATTGAAGATTTATTAGAAAGAAAACCTATAGTTCTGGACAGTAAATCAATTTCGAAACAATTAAAAGATAAAACGGTTCTTATTACTGGAGCTGCCGGATCAATAGGCAGTGAAATCGTAAGGCAGGTTTTAGGGTTTAATCCTAAAATGGTGATTATATTAGACCATGCAGAGACACCGCTTCATAATTTATGCTTAGAAACATTAACAATTGGTTCTGAATCAAAAATAGTAGCTGTGATTGCTGATGTCAGAAGTAAAAAAGCTTTGGAAAAAGTTTTCAAAAACTATAGTCCGCATGTCGTTTTTCACGCTGCAGCATACAAACATGTTCCTTTGATGGAAGAGAATCCATCTCAGGCTATCCAGACAAATATTAAGGGGACTAAAAATTTAGCTGATTTATCCTGTAAATACCATGTAAAGAAATTTGTAATGGTCTCTACTGATAAAGCGGTTAATCCTAGTAATGTTATGGGAGCCAGTAAGAGAATAGCAGAAAAATATGTTCAATCTTTATTTTTGAAAAATCAAAGAGCGAATGTAGAAGGCTCTACTAAATTTATCACAACTCGTTTTGGAAATGTTTTAGGTTCAAACGGATCCGTAGTGCCTTTATTTACAAAGCAAATCGCTGAAGGCGGACCTGTTACTATAACCCATCAGGATATTATTCGTTATTTTATGACGATTCCGGAAGCATGTCAATTGGTTTTAGAAGCTGGTGCCATGGGTAACGGAGGTGAGATTTATATTTTTGATATGGGTAAACCAGTAAAAATTATCGATCTGGCCAAGAAAATGATTAAACTCGCAGGATTTATTCCAGATAAGGAGATCAAGATTAAAATTGTTGGATTAAGGCCTGGAGAGAAACTATACGAAGAGTTATTGAACGATACGTCAAAAACATTACCAACCTATCATAATAAAATTATGATTGCTCAGGAAATACAAGACGAATATGAAAACTTGCATATTGAAATTGATGAGCTTATTGGTATCGCTGATTTCTATGATAATGACGATATTGTAACCAAAATGAAAAAAATTGTCCCTGAATTTAAAAGTATGAATTCCGCTTTTGAAGTTCTGGATAAGTAGTTTCTTATTGTAAATTGAATTTTAGATTCAAATAATATTAAAAGGTGTTTTTTTTAGAAAAACGCCTTTTTTGGTTTTTAGATTAAATCTTAAAGCAGGCTGTTAGTATAGTTTTTAAATTAGTATCTCTCTATATGAGACAAATAAATAAAGCTGCTCACATAGCGATAAAAGAATTATTTGTAAAGAATTATTCTTTTCTTTGCAGCTTCAAATTCCATTTTTTAAAGTAAAATATGTTTTTTAATTCTTTAGCATTTGCTGTTTTTTTGCCAATCGTATTCTTTTTGTATTGGTTTGTTTTTAATAAAACAAAAAGCATCCAAAATGCTTTGTTAATCGTTGCCAGCTACTACTTCTATTCTTGTTGGGATTGGCGATTTTTGTTCTTACTGGTCTTTTCTACTTTTCTTGATTATTATACCGGAATTCAGATAGAAAAAGGAAAATCAGATAAAAGCAGGAAATTTTGGTTTTGGCTGAGTGTATTAACCAATTTAGGTTTTCTTGGGATTTTTAAATATTACAATTTTTTTGCTGCCTCTTTTTCAGAATTATTAAACTCGGTTGGGATACAAGCCAGTCCTATATTGTTAAATGTCATTCTTCCGGTCGGAATTTCGTTTTATACGTTCCATGGATTGTCGTATGTCATCGATATTTATTTAAAGCGTATAAAAGCCGAATATAACTTTGTAGATTATTCCTTATTTGTGAGCTATTTTCCTCTTTTGGTTGCCGGACCAATAGAAAGAGCAACGCATTTGTTGCCACAGGTAAAAGTAAAAAGAGTATTTAATTTTCAAACGGCTAAAGAAGGAGTTTATCAGATCATCTGGGGATTGGTCAAAAAAGTGGTTATTGCAGATACGTGTGCGACTTATGCTAATGCTATTTTTGATAATTATACCACTGTGAACTCGTTTTCATTAATTCTTGGGGCAGTCTATTTTGCTTTTCAAATTTATGGCGATTTTTCAGGCTATTCAGATATCGCGTTGGGGGTGTCAAAATTGTTTGGTTTAGACTTACTGCGTAATTTCAATTACCCTTATTTTTCGAGAGATATTGCTGAGTTTTGGCGACGCTGGCACATTTCGCTTTCGTCCTGGTTTCGCGATTATTTGTATATTCCTTTAGGCGGAAGTAAAGGAGGGATCTGGATGAAAATTAGAAATACGTTTATCATTTTTATGGTAAGCGGGTTTTGGCATGGCGCCAATTGGACGTATTTGGCCTGGGGATTCATAAATGCAATTTATTTTTTACCGTTACTGTTATCAAATAGTAATCGGAATAATATTGATGTAATTGAGGTTTCCTGGAATTTTGATTCGGTAAAAGTGATTTTTAATATTTTGATAACCTTTTCGATAACCTGTATTGCCTGGGTGTTTTTTAGGGCCAGGACAATTACAGATGCTGTTTTGTATTTAAAACGCATGATTGTGAACCAGGATTTTAGTTTTCAATATCTGGATAATGAACGTTACAGTTATGAATTACTGCTTGTAATTGGTTTGTTTGTTTTAGTGGAGTGGAATAACAGAACCAAAGTAGAACCTCTTTCAGGTAAAAGAAGCATGCTAAAAGTAGCTTTGGCAATTGCTGCTATTATAGCTCTTGGAACCTTTTCGGATTATAAAGAATTTATATATTTTCAGTTTTAATGAAACAGTTTTTATTTTATGCGCTTCGAATTTTAATCATCACACTTTTGATTGCTGTTGCATTGGATGGTATGTATACGTATGTTTTTTTGCAGTCTAAAAACAGAGGAAAAATTGAGACGGTCTTTAATTCTAAAGCAAAAAAGTTTGATGTAGTTATCCTGGGATCATCGCGTGCAAATAATCATTTTGTATCGAAAATGTTCGAAGACAAAGGTTTGAAAACATTTAATTACGGAATGAGTGGAGGACATTTGTTTGAAGCATCATTAATGCTCAAGCTAATGATTGAAAAAAAATATGAAATTAAGAATGTTATTCTGGAAGCCGATTTGAATCTTTCTAACGATAAGGAATCTGATGGGGTGGCGTCAAAATTTTTACCGTACATTCATAGTTCAAAAGTGATAGAAAAACATTTCTCAGCTCAGGATAATTTTAATGAATTGTATTATCTGCCTTTCTACAGGTATATAAAATACGATTCTAAAATAGGTTTTAGAGAGGTTTATAAGATCATAAAAGGCGAGTCGACAAATGCTTTAGACAATTTGGGATATTATCCTCTGGTGAAGCAAAAGAAAGGCAATATGAAAAATAATATTGTTAATCTCAATCCGTTGCCGAAGAATAAGTATTACGAAGAAATCAAAAATATCTGCAAAGCGAATAATATTAATTTTATCGCGGTAATGACACCGATGTGCGAGAATGTAAAAGGAATGAATTATTTTGATAAAGTAAAAAAAGCATATCCGGAAATTCATAATTTTGAAAACGTAGTGCAGGAAGACAAATACTTTTCTTCTTGTGGGCATATGAATGATGCCGGAGCCAAAATTTTTACGGCAAAAATATTGTCTGACTTTTTTGGAAAGAAATAAACTTTTTAATTTAAGAAAATCAGTACTAATCCGTGTTTATTCGTTGTATTCAGCTGATAGGTTCCTTAATACGATACTAATAAATATTTAATTAAACACTTAGAAACATAGGTAATGTGTTCAAAAGAGAATGCGAAAAAAAGAAACATATTTCTTTTGCATACTGTGCTTTGTGTATTTTAAACAAGTGAAACGCCTTATTTTTAGTTACAAAAAAAGCTATGTTTCTATGTGTTAAAACAATTACACCCAATTGGTGATTTTTTAAAAGTTTATTCTACAAAAGCCATAAGAGGTTTAGATAATTATAGGGATCCGTTTTTTATTTCGAATCGCCACTCTTACCAGAACAAATCCACTGGTAATGATCATTGGTAAAACAATCAGAAAATGTGCTTTGTTGATCAGGAAAATGGTGTAAAAGATTAAGAATAACAGATGTAAAACCGCGAAGCGATACGTCCATATTTTGTTTTTTATAAGAGAGAAGAAAATCAAAATCAACAATAATGGACTAAATAAAAGTACATTATAATTCATTGCCAGTTCCTGGTGAAGGGAATAAAATCCAACTGCAACAAAAAAGATTCCGATAAAAGATAAAATCAAAAGATAGATTTTGTCCACTATTTTGTTGTGCGCCAGAACTACAAAACCTAATATGATGAGGTAAGTATAAACGTTGTTCCACCATGAGCCCGCAGTTTCTTTTTCGAAAGTCAATAAAGTTTTAGTCTTAGCAGCCAAAGGGTGTTTTTGATAAGTAGTTTTCTCTAAGCTATTTTTTAATTCAAACGGCAGGAAAATCTTAGTGCCGGGCTGATCTACTTTTGTTCCAAAAATAATACTTGTCCCCAATTGATCGTAAAAATGGCCATTGAAATAAGGAAATAAAATCGAACGGTATGTTTGGTCTGTATAGCCTTTTTTGGTGATGACTTCCCCGTCTAGTGATTTATTGATAATATCTGCCACCATTGAAGTACAGTTTTTATCAATAAATTTATAAGTATAATAGCGGTTTTCAGGAGATAAAGTAGCATTTAAATTGTCAAAAAGTTTTTGTTTTAGATCTTGGGAAATAAGAAGTTCCTGTTCGAAAACGCTTCTTTTTTCAGTGGTATAATCATTTATAAAATCAGAGAACGAACGCACACTTACAAAATATTGTAAATCTCCTTTTGCAAATTTGGCAACAAAATTGGGTGTCCTAAAATCAAAATTCCCATAATTGTAAACGATATCAATATTGTTTCCGGGATCTGCAACGCGTACAGCAGTATGGCCAAAATACGAATAGGTTTCATTCCCTAATCCACATGTAATTACGCTTATTTTTGCCTCTTTCGATAAAGGCAAGCTTTGGCTAAAACCAATAAAACCTAGTAATAATAGTAAACTAAAAACTGTTTTTTTGAAAATGACATTTTTCATGATTTAAAATTTTAAGAAGTTTATGGTTTTGTAATTTTTATCTAAAGATAACTAAATATATTTTCGGAACTTTTTGTCCGTATTGTGATATACAATTTGAAAAATAATAAAAATGCAAAAACGTACTTCGGTGGTTATTTTTTAGCAAACCCGAGTGTGTTTTAATTTTTACCAAAAATATAATATTTTGGTCAGCAAACTTCTTCCTTTTAATAAATATTCCGAAAGTCGAAATTTAAAACCAAAAACTCCTTACTGTAAAATGGTTTTGTCAAAATCACGCAATCTTTCTGATGAATTCATTTTGATTTTACTTTGATTATTTTAGAGAATAGTATGAATTGTTCATATAATTATGCGAAATTTGTCGTTGCAAAAAAATAAAACTATAGACCATGAATATTAAAAAGCACATTCCTAATTTAATCACATTAATCAATTTGTTTTGTGGTTGTATCGCTGTTGTTTTTGTTTCACAAGCTGATTATTTAATGGCTTTTTACATGGTTTGCTTAGGAATCTTTTTTGATTTTTTTGATGGTTTCTTTGCCAGATTGTTTAAAGTTTCCAGTCCGCTTGGTTTGCAATTGGATTCTTTGGCAGATATGGTAACCAGTGGTGTTGTACCGGGTTATATTATGTATACTATGTTTTTGAAAAGTGCCAATCCTAATGATCTGATGGCGTCCTCTATTATTCCTTTTTTAGGGTTTATTGTAACCTTGGGTTCTTGCTATCGACTGGCTAATTTTAATATTGACACGCGTCAGACAGATTCTTTTATTGGACTGCCAACGCCGGCAAATGCTTTGTTTATTCTGAGTCTTCCTTTGGTTTTACAATTTTCTGATTCTTTAATAATTTTTGAGATTTTGAGCAATCATTGGGTTTTATTGGGTATAACGGTATGTAGCGCTTATATCTTAAATGCCGAAATTCCTTTATTTGCTTTAAAAATCAAGAAATTTACGGTAAAAGACAATGTTCTTCAAATCATATTTTTACTGGTTTCATTATTATTGTTAATTACGCTTCAATATATTGCAATTCCGTTAATTATCATTTTTTACGTGTTGTTATCAGTTGTGAATAATATATTTTTGAAAAAGCAGTCTTAATTTAATGGCAAGAAAAACGACAAGACGAACTCCATATTCCCGAAAAGCGAAACCTCAGAAATCGATTTTAGCAAGAGTAATTCGTTTCATTATTTATTCTTTTTTTGTATTACTGTTCTTTGCTGCGGTGTATCATTATCGTGATGGACTGGCGTATTATTTGGGTTTTAAATCGAACAAAGTTTTAGATGAAGATGCGGTTGATAAACATCTTTCAGACGTTCGTAATATCCGGGTTCTCGAAAATCATAAAGGAAAAGTAATAGGCATTGACGTATCTGAATTTCAGGGAAAAGTGCAATGGGATGAAGTGGAAGTCCTGGATGAAAAATATCCTGTAAAATTTGTATTTATCCGTGCGACTGCAGGAAATGACAGAGTGGACAGACAATTTAAAAAAAATTGGGAAGGAGCAAAAGAACACAAAATCATTCGTGGAGCCTACCATTATTACCGGCCAAACGAAAATTCTATAGAGCAGGCCAATCTTTTTATTAAAACAGTAAAATTGCATAAAGGCGATTTACCTCCGGTTTTAGATATTGAAAGATTGCCTAAGAACCAACCTTTGGATAGTTTGAAAAAAGGCCTGAAACGCTGGCTAAATAAAGTTGAAGCGCATTATCAGGTGCGTCCTATAATTTATTCCGGAGAGCGCTATTATAGTGATTTTTTGAAAGAAGAGTTTGGGGAATACTTGTTTTGGATTGCCAATTACAATTTCTATAGGGAAAAGATCGAAGATGATTGGCTTTTTTGGCAATTTACAGAAAAAGCATCATTGCCGGGAATCAAACATCGTGTAGATGTGAATATTTACAACGGTGATCTGCAGCAGTTGAAGTTTATAACAGTGGATTAATTTACTATTCAGTCTCAGTTTACAGTTTTTGCTGAGACCGTAACTGAGACTGAAAACTTTTTTATTTAAGCTGAGTAAGCGTATATAGGAAAAAAAGAAATGCAATTGTAATGAGGATCGCTTTCTGATTTGCAAAATTAATAGTGAAACCGGCCCATTTTAATTTCTTAGGAACAAACATTCTTTTGTCTTGTTTGTTGTGATAAAACATTCCCAAATGCCAGTTGTTTGGGTCATTATGCCAATTATTGTAATCTTGTTGAGTTGGTTTTTGTGGGATCATTTTTGGTGATTTTCAGTCGCTATTTTCAATTTTAGAAAACTGTAAACTAAAAACTGCGACTGTATACTGATTTAGAATTCAAGTTTCTTTTTACGAAGTTCAAAGTTTTGACCAAGATAAACACGGCGCACCATTTCATCTTCAACTAATTCTTCCGGAATTCCGGCTTTCAAAATTCCTCCTTCAAACATTAAGTAGGTTTTGTCCGTAATCGCTAAGGTTTCCTGAACGTTGTGATCCGTAATTAAGATTCCGATATTTTTATTTTTCAATTGTGCCACAATTCTCTGAATGTCCTCAACTGCAACAGGGTCAACTCCTGCAAAAGGTTCATCTAATAAAATAAATTTAGGATCTGTTGCCAAAGCACGTGCAATTTCAGTACGTCGACGCTCTCCACCTGAAAGTAAATCACCCCTGTTAGTGCGAATATGTTCTAAGCTGAACTCTTCAATTAAACTTTCCATTTTTGCAATTTGCTCTTCTTTAGAAAGTTTTGTCAATTGCAAAACACTAAGGATATTATCTTCGATACTTAGTTTTCTAAAGACTGAGGCTTCCTGAGCTAAATAGCCAATTCCCTGTTGGGCACGTTTGTACATCGGATAATCGGTGATATCCAGATCGTCCAGATAGATATTTCCTGAATTTGGTTTTACCAATCCTACGATCATGTAGAAAGAAGTTGTTTTTCCGGCACCATTGGGTCCCAAAAGTCCAACAATTTCTCCTTGATTAACCTCTACAGAAATTCCTTTTACGACGCTGCGGCCTTTGTAGGTTTTGATTAAATTATCGGCTCTTAATTTCATTTTTTTAGTTTAATCGTTTAAACGTTTGAATCGTTTATTCGCCACAAATTAACGAATAAACGATTCAACAAATAAACCTATTAACAATTATTTAGTTTCAGCTTCCTCAAGAGCTTCCCAGAATTCGTAAGCTCTGCGTAAATGAGGTACTACAATAGTTCCTCCAACCAGAGTTGCGATTCCCATTGCTTCCATCATTTCTTCTTTCGTAACACCTTCTTTATGGCTGGTTTCCAGATGATATTTTACACAATCATCACAGCGTAAAACTGCAGATGCAACTAATCCTAAAAGCTCTTTTGTTTTTACGTCAAGAGCTCCGGGAGCGTAAGCATTCGTGTCAAGATTAAAAATTCGCTTTACAATTTTGTTGTTGTCAGCCAGTAATTTTTCGTTCATTTTAGAACGATAATCGTTAAATTCTTGTATGATATCAGACATTTTCTTTCAGTTTATTTTTATAGACAATCCTTGAAATCAGGATACTCACTTCGTAGATAATCAACATTGGTATTGCTACGATAGTTTGACTAACTACATCCGGAGGAGTTACAATAGCGGCAACAATTAATATAATTACTACAGCATATTTCCAGTATTTTCTTAAGAAATCAGGAGTAACTAATCCTAATTTGGTTAAGAAATAAATAATAATTGGTAATTCAAAAAACAATCCACTCGCGAGAATACTTGTTTTTACCATTCCCATATAAGAATCAAGTGTAAATTGATTTTTTACCACATCACTTACAGAGAAAGTGGCAACGAAATTAACAGACATCGGAATCACGACATAATATCCAAATAACACTCCTAAAAAGAAAAGCAGGGAAGAAGTGAATATAAATAATTTGGCATTTTTTCTTTCTTTCTCGTATAAAGCGGGGCTGATAAATTTCCAAAGTTCCCATAAAATGTAAGGGAAACTAAGGATGAAACCGGCTAAAAGACACATCCATACAAAAATGTTTACCTGTCCTTCCATTTCTGTATTCTGAATGATAAAATTCAGTTCAGTAATACAAATGCTATCAGCGAAACCCAGTGCATGAGATAAATCACAAAACCATACATAAGTAAAAAATGTTGGTCGGATTGGGCCTAAAATAATCTGATCGAATAAATAATCACTGATAAAATAAGTAAAAAATGCCATGATGCATATTGCAATGGTGCTTCTCACTAATAACCATCTTAATTCTTCAAGATGGTCTAAAAACGACATCTCGCCAAGGTTCTTTTTTGCCATTATACGATTCCTTCTTTTAAAATGTCATGTAAATGTAATACTCCTTTGTACTCACCATTATCTGCAACAATCAGTTGCGTAATCGAAAAATCTTCTAAAATATTTAAGGCGTCAACCGCCATAGTTTCTGAGGATACTGATTTAGGATTTCTTGACATAATATCTTTTGCAGTTAAGTCAGCAATAGTATCTACGTCATTTAGCATTCTTCGGATGTCTCCGTCAGTAATAATTCCGATAATTTTATCATTTTCGATAACAGCTGTTACACCTAATCGTTTTTCAGAGATCTCAAAAATAACTTTTTTAACTGAGGTATCCGGCGTTACCATTGGTTTTAACGAATGTTCAATCATATCTTTTACACGAAGCAATAATTTTTTGCCTAAAGCTCCGCCCGGATGGTAAACAGCAAAATCTTCCGGTTTAAAATCACGCATTTCCATCAAACAAACTGCCAGCGCATCACCCATTACAAGTTGTGCCGTGGTGCTGTTTGTTGGTGCTAAATTTATTGGGCAGGCTTCCATTTCAACGGTTGTATTCAACACGTAGTCAGAGCCTTTTGCCAGAAATGAAGTTGTGTTTCCTGTTATTGCGATTAAGGTATTTCCGAAGCGTTTTAATAACGGAACCAAAACTTTTATTTCGGGACTGTTGCCGCTTTTTGAAATGCAGATAATGATATCTTCGTTTTGTATCATTCCTAAATCACCATGAATGGCTTCTGAAGCATGCAGGAACATAGATGGTGTTCCGGTGGAGTTAAAAGTGGCAACCATTTTTTGAGCAATTATCGCGCTTTTTCCGATTCCGGTAACGATCAGACGACCTTTAGTTTCGTAAATACGCTGGACAGCTTCGTAAAAATTTTCGTCCAAAAAATCAATTAACTTTGTAATTGCTTCACTTTCAGAGAGTATGGTTTTCTTGGCAATTGCCAATATATTTTCTTTTGTGATCAAAACAGGATATTTTAAATTTGTATGTATAAAAGAAAGTTGTATCTTTATGTGTTGCAAATTTATACAAAATACCCTTAATATAAAGAATGAATTCAAACGAAATTGAAATACACAAGGAATTAAAGAAGTATTTCGGCTTTAGCCAATTTAAGGGCTTGCAGGAGCAAGTCATTACAAGTATTTTAAGTCAAAAGAATACTTTTGTAATTATGCCTACTGGTGGAGGAAAGTCTCTTTGTTATCAATTACCCGCTTTAATTCAGGACGGAACAGCTATCGTTGTCTCGCCTTTGATTGCTTTGATGAAAAATCAGGTTGATGCTATTAGAAGTCTTTCTTCAGAAAACGGAATTGCGCATGTGCTAAATTCCTCCCTTACTAAAACAGAAATTGCGCAGGTAAAAAAAGACATTACTTCTGGTTTGACCAAGCTTTTGTATGTGGCGCCGGAATCTCTGACTAAGGAAGAGTATGTGGCTTTTTTGCAAAGTGTGCCTATTTCGTTTGTGGCTATCGATGAAGCACATTGTATTTCAGAATGGGGTCATGATTTCAGGCCGGAATACAGAAACCTGAAAAATATTATCAAACAATTAGGGCAGGTGCCTATTATTGGGCTTACTGCAACTGCAACCCCAAAAGTTCAGGAAGATATTCTTAAAAACCTGGATATGTCTGATGCCAATACTTTCAAAGCATCATTCAACAGACCCAACTTATACTACGAAGTTCGTACAAAAACTAAAAATATAGAATCGGATATTATTCGGTTTATCAAACAACATAAAGGCAAATCCGGAATTATTTACTGCTTAAGCCGTAAAAAAGTAGAATCGATTGCCGAAGTTTTACAAGTAAACGGTATCAGTGCTGTTCCTTATCATGCAGGTTTAGATGCTAAAACCCGTGCAAAACATCAGGATATGTTTCTGATGGAAGATGTAGATGTGGTGGTGGCAACAATCGCTTTTGGTATGGGAATAGACAAGCCGGATGTTCGTTTTGTAATTCATCATGACATTCCAAAATCACTAGAAAGTTATTATCAGGAAACCGGTCGCGCGGGACGTGACGGAGGCGAAGGACATTGTCTGGCATATTACTCTTATAAAGATGTAGAAAAGCTCGAAAAATTCATGTCCGGGAAACCTGTGGCAGAACAAGAAATTGGTTTTGCATTATTGCAGGAAGTTGTGGCTTACGCCGAAACCTCTATGTCACGCAGGAAATTCTTATTGCACTATTTTGGTGAAGAATTTGACAGCGAAACCGGTGAAGGTGCTGATATGGATGACAATGTTCGTAATCCTAAAACCAAAGTCGAAGCGAAAGATCAGGCTGTTAAATTGCTGGAAATTGTTCGCGATACCAAGCATATTTATAAGTCAAAAGAAATTGTGTTTACTTTAATAGGTCGTGTAAACGCTGTGATTAAAGCCCATAAAACAGACACGCAATCCTTTTTTGGTTCAGGTTCAGATCATGACGAGAAATACTGGATGGCATTATTGCGACAAGTTCTCGTAGCAGGTTATTTGTCTAAAGATATTGAGACTTATGGTGTGGTGAAAATCACTAAAGAAGGTTTGGATTTTATCAAGAAACCGGTTTCGTTTATGATGTCTGAAGATCATGAGTATAATGAATCTGAAGATGAAGCAATCGTAACGGCATCAAAATCTTCAGGAACTGCAGACGAAGTTTTAATGGGAATGTTGCGCGAGCTGCGTAAAAAAGTAGCCAAAAAACTTGGGGTTCCTCCGTTTGTTGTTTTTCAGGATCCTTCTCTTGAAGATATGGCTTTAAAATATCCTATTACCTTACCTGAATTGTATAATATTCATGGCGTTGGAGAAGGAAAAGCCAAGAAGTATGGTAATGAGTTTATTACTTTGATTAACCGTTATGTAGACGATAATGATATTATTCGTCCTGATGATTTAGTCGTGAAATCTACCGGAGTTAATTCCGTAAATAAATTATACATCATCCAGAATATAGACAGAAAATTGCCATTGAGTGATATTGCATCTGCAAAAGGACTTTCGATGGATGCTTTGATCAAAGAGATGGAGCAGATTGTGTATGCCGGAACGAAACTGAACATCAAATATTGGGTAGATGATATGCTTGATGAAGATCAGCAGGAAGAAATACACGATTATTTCATGGAATCAGAATCGGATAAAATCGAAGACGCTCTTAAAGAATTCGATGGCGATTATGATATTGATGAGTTACGACTAATGCGGATTAAGTTTATTAGTGAAGTAGCGAATTAGTTATAAGTTAAATGTGAGATGTAAAAAGTATCGATACGATCATCTCACATTTTACATTTTACTCAGTATAAACTTCCCCACGATGTGGCTTCAAGGCATCACGTACCTGAATCATATTTTCGTCAGTTACAACCATAAAAGCGGTGGCATGCATATCGTTTATGATTTTAAAACCCGTAATATTCAGCGGAAGTTTTTCGATCACAATATATTCTTTCAAATGAATTTCATGATGCTCAGCTGTTTTTGCGGCAGCCGGACCGCGAAAATCCCAAATTAGTTTTATTTTTCTAGACATTTTTTTTAAAGGTGCAAAGGTTCAGAGTAGCAAAGATACAAAGTCTTTCCTGGTAAGATTAATAACTTACTGTAGAATTGAGGGTAAATTTTGTTTAATATACAGACAAATTTTTTATTTTCTTTGCAACTCTGCGACTTTGCACGATAAAAAAATAAAGCTTTGCTAACTTTGCTTATATCTTTGTAAATCTGCGTGCAAATTTTACAGTTGAGGTATATTTCATTTCAAAATGTTATTTTTGCATGTTCTTTTCATAAATAGAAAAGCTAATTGAATAAATAAAACAAAATGCCAAGAGAACTTTTACTTCAGGTAACTCCGGAAATAGCGGCAAACGAATTGCTGCTAAAAGACTATTTGTCTAAACAAATAAAGGTTTCTCCAAAGGAAATTCAACATATTTCTATTTTAAAACGATCTATTGATGCGCGTCAAAAAGCGATAAAAATCAATGTGAAAGTAATCATCTATTTACAAGGAGAGCCCTTTCAGCAAACTAAAATAGAGCTACCTATATATAAGGACGTTTCTTCGGCTCAGGAAGTGATTGTGGTTGGAGCTGGTCCGGCGGGACTTTTTGCCGCTTTGCAATTAATCGAATTAGGTTTAAAGCCAATTGTAATCGAACGCGGAAAAGATGTTCGGGGTCGCCGACGTGATTTAAAAGCAATAAATGTTGATCATTTGGTCAACGAAGATTCTAATTATTGTTTTGGAGAAGGCGGTGCAGGAACTTACTCTGACGGAAAATTATATACACGTTCTAAAAAACGTGGCGATGTAACGAGAATATTAGAGCTTTTAGTGGCTTTTGGTGCTTCTGAGGATATATTGGTAGAAGCGCATCCGCATATCGGAACCAATAAATTGCCGAAAATTATCGAAGATATACGAAATAAAATCATCGAGTTTGGCGGACAGGTTTTGTTTGATACACGAGTAACGGATATTCTGGTAAAGAATAATGAAGTCGAAGGAATCGTTACTCAAAATGGAGACAAGATTCTTTCGAACAAACTAATATTAGCGACAGGGCATTCAGCGCGTGATATCTTTGAATTATTAGATAAAAAGAAAATTTTTATCGAAGCGAAACCTTTTGCATTGGGAGTTCGTGCAGAACATTCGCAGGAATTAATTGATAGCATTCAATACAGCTGTGATTATCGTGGCGAGCATTTGCCTCCCGCACCGTATTCGATTGTAAAACAGGTTAACGGCCGCGGAATGTACTCGTTTTGTATGTGTCCGGGAGGTGTAATTGCGCCTTGCGCAACAAGTCCGGGCGAAGTAGTTACAAACGGCTGGTCGCCATCTAAGCGTGATCAGGTTACGGCAAATTCAGGAATTGTTATAGAATTGAAACTGGAAGATTTTAAACCTTTTGCAAAATTTGGTGCTTTGGCCGGAATGGAATTTCAAAAAAGTATCGAACAAAAAGCATGGCATCTGGCTGGGGAAACTCAAAGAGTTCCGGCACAGCGAATGATCGATTTTACTCAAAATAAAGTTTCAGCAGATATTCCGAAAACATCTTATGTACCGGGAACAACTTCGGTAGAAATGGGGCAGGTTTTTCCGGGATTTTTATCACAGATTTTACGCGAAGGATTTAAAGAATTCGGAAAATCTATGCGTGGTTATCTGACCAATGAAGCTATTTTGCATGCGCCGGAAAGCAGAACTTCGTCTCCGGTTCGTATTCCAAGAGATCCAATTACGTATGAGCATTTGCAAATAAAAGGTTTGTATCCGTGTGGAGAAGGAGCCGGCTATGCGGGCGGAATTATATCGGCTGCAATCGACGGTGAAAAATGTGCCTTGATGATTGCTGAAACTTTAAAATAATATATTTTGATGAAAGACTTTTTTTTGAATTTGTTTGGTAGAAATAATGATCCAAAATCGATCGTTTCGTTTGATGTTATGGATGTTATTTATTCAGAGTTGTATAACGGGAATAATAATTTTGAATTTAAAATGAAAGGAGTTCATGATACGGTTTCTGTAAGTCTGTATTCGTTTCCAAGTTCTTTTGATCATGACGAAGGAAGAGCTGAGATTAAGAAAAACGGTTTCAAAAATGCTTACGAAGTTTTAAACGAAATCTATAAAAAGATTAATATAGGGCCTGTTTCTGAGGAACAAATGCTTCAGGAATTAGAGTATGACTATATTCATATTCAGTTTTATACAGAGCCAACTGCGGAAGCGAAAAAGTATCTGAAGCATATTCTGCATAATTTTGTCATCTTCTTTTGTTGTACGAATAGTTTGGAAACAAACGATTTCAAAATGCTTTATAACAATAGTTATTTTCTTGATTATACAAAAGGAATATTAGATGCGGAAGCTATTGATATAAAGGAGCCAAAAAATGATGCTCAAAAATTAGGTTTCAAAGAGTTTGAAAGGATTTTGCAGGGAATTTGCCAGCATCTGAATATCGAATTACCGGAAAGTATTGAGCTTCCTTCACAGGAAAATTTATTGCCCGAAGAGGTTGAGGTTACGCAGGAGACTTTTGAAGAATTTATAAAATTGGTTTCAAGGGGAGATGTAGACGAAAAATTAGTTCAGAGGCAATCAAAGAAACTTTTAAAGAATTTTAAAAAAGGGCATACGGAATATCACGAAATTGTTCAGGGGCAATGGGATTTCTTCGAAAGTATTGATGCCTGGAACAGCGACTGGAAATTTGACCCTGAAGATGCGGAATATTTCATTTCGGAAATGATAGGCGAAGATCTTAATTTCGATTATCCGGAAGAAACCTACAGTCATGATTTGTTTCCTTACATTCAGTCAGCATTAGAGCAACGAGGATTAGAATTGATGAGTTATGATACTCACGGTGATAACTATTTGTTTTTTGTGGCGAATAAAAATGATGTTCCCAGAATTTTACAATTGTCTGAATTGACAAAAATTGAGGTAGATAGTTTGTGATTAATTGCCATGACCCGAGCGATAGCAAATAGGCGAAGCAATTTACTAATTAATTTTCACGCAGATTTTGCAGATTATAAGATTGGTTGAAAATTTAGTTTTAAATCTGCGGATATCAGCTTGAATCTGCAAAATCTGCGTGAAAATGCATTGCAAATAATTCGTGAATTTGTGGCGAAAAAAAATATTTAGTTCTGTTAAGGAATCAAAATTATTTTTCCGGTACTTTTTCGGCTTTCCAGATAATCATGCGCCAGTTTTCCTTCTGATAATTTGAAAGAAGTAGGTTCAGAAAGTTTGATTTTTCCTTCGATAATCCAGTCAAATAATTGACTGGCTCTTTTGATTCTTTCTTCTTTAGAAACTAAGTAGCTCCACAAGTCGCCACCTGTTAAGGTTTTAGAAGTATCCATTAACATTCTGGGATCTACAGGTTCAGGATTTCCGCCGGCCATTCCAAAGAAAACGACTTGTCCGCATTCTTTGGTCACTTCAAAACTATCCATTAAAGTACTTCCGATGCTGTCGTAAACAACATCGACACCTTTTTTAATCACTTTAAAAATAGCTGATTTCCAATCTTCATTGTATAGGAAAACATGATCAGCTCCTTGTTCAATGGCAACTTTGGCCTTGTCAGAAGATGAGGTCAGGCCAATAACATTAGCGCCTAGTGACTTACTGATTTGAGTCAGCAATTGCCCGACTCCACCAGCAACGGCATGAATCAATATTGTTTCGCCTTTTGTGGTTTTGTGACTGTCTGTTGCTAAATAATGTGCTGTCAGGCCTTGCAATAAAATGGAAGCGGCAGTTTCGAAAGAAATGGCTTCCGGCAAAGGAAGAACATGGTTTGTATTTACGGCTACTAATTCTGCATTTGCAAAAGGAACATCGGCGAAAGCCACGCGATCTCCAATTTTATATTCCGGATGATTGTTTGCATTCACAATAATTCCGGCACCTTCATAGCCCGCAATAAAAGGCGGATTCCCTTTTAAATGATAATTTCCTTTGCGTCGGTAAACATCAGCAAAATTTAATCCGATGGCTTTCATTTCGACTAAAATCTCATCGCTTTTTAATTCAGGATTCGGAATTTCGATATATTCTAAAACATCTGAATTCCCGAAAGAAGAGAAGGTAAGTGCTTTCATTTATAGTGTGTTTAGAGATGCAAAGTACGGTAAAAATCATTCTTATTGCCACAGATTAAATGGATTAAAATGATTTTTAACACTTGGTTCAATTTGATTGTAATCTGTGAAAATCTTCTAATCTGTGGGAAAAAAACATAAAAAAACCGTTCATTTTCATGAACGGCAACTATTATTAACCAATATAAAAGTCTGTTATTTCTTTTTTAGTTTGTCTTTGAAGACTTTTTCGAATTTCTCGATTTTCGGCTGGATTACCATTTTGCAATACGGCTGGTTTTTATTGTTCGCATAATAATTCTGGTGATAATCTTCGGCTTTATAAAATGCTTTAAAAGGTTCTGTTTTTGTCACAATAGGGCTGTTGTATACTTTTGCTTTGTTTAGTTCGGCTATAATACTTTCGGCCGCTTTTTTTTGTTCGGCATTTTTATAGAAAATCACAGAGCGATATTGAGTTCCAACATCTGCGCCTTGTCGGTTTAGCGTTGTAGGATCGTGAACGGTAAAGAAAACCTTGAAGATTTCATTAATATCCGTCACGTTTTTATCAAAAGTAATCTGAACTACTTCGGCGTGTCCGGTTGTTCCTGTGCAAACTTCCTCATAAGTTGGGTTGGCGGCTTTACCTCCGGAGAAACCGGAAACGACAGATTTTACGCCGTCCAGATTTTCATAAACAGCTTCAACGCACCAGTAACAGCCTCCGCCAAGCGTGATGGTTTCCAGATTTGAGGCAGTTTTTGGTTTGTTACTTTGCGAGAATCCGTTTAGGGATAATGCGAAAATGGCAATTAGAAATATATTTTTCATCGTTGTTTTATTTAGAATCAGGTATAAAGTCTAGTGCAATCGAATTCATGCAATATCGTTTTCCGGTTGGCTCAGGTCCGTCATCAAATAAATGGCCTAAATGTCCTCCGCAGCGACCGCATAAAGCTTCGGTTCTTTCCATGCCAAGAGAGTTGTCATTTTTGTAAACCACACTTTTTTTATTGTCCTGCTCAAAAAAGCTGGGCCACCCGCAGCTGCTGGCGAATTTGGCACCGGAACGGAAAAGTAAGTTGCCGCAAGAAGCGCAATAGTAAGTTCCTTTTTCGTCTGTATTCCAGTATTTTCCCGTAAATGGTCTTTCGGTATCTGCATTTCGCATTACGTCATAAACATCTTCTGGTAATACTTTTTTCCACTCAGCATTCGTAACATTGAGTTTTGTCGTATCGGTATTCGAATAATAAGGATTTCCTGGTTTGTTGATTTTGTTTTCCATAACCACTGATTTTGTATTTTGTTTTTTCGCGCTTTGTCCACATGCCTGCAAAATAAAGAGCGGAATTAAAAAGCAAAGACTGAAGATTTGAGTTTTCGTTTTCATTTTTTTTGAGTGCTTTAATTCTGTTTTTCAAAGATACGACGAGATTTCGCCTTGAAATGTCGTCTGCTTTACAATTCAGATTTTTTTAAGTATGTTTTAACTTTTAATATGTACGTAAAATAGATAGTTTTAGTTTTAAGTCTTGTTATTAAAGGATTTTAGGGTTTAAAATAATTGTATTTTGTTGTAAGTCAGTTTTTTGCAAAGTATCAGGCTCGTTAAACTTTTCACAATCTCCGTCAGGATTTTCAAGCCATTTCTTTTTTCGTATTTTTGTTTGATCAATAAGCCCTATGATAGAAGAAAACGTAATATTAGTAAATCAAAACGATGAGCAAATTGGCTTAATGCCAAAATTAGAAGCACATGAAAAAGCTGTTTTGCATCGCGCTTTTTCAGTTTTTATTTTAAATGATAAAAACGAGATTATGCTGCAGCAACGCGCTCATCAAAAATACCATTCGCCTTTACTCTGGACCAATACATGCTGTAGTCATCAGCGTGAGGGAGAGACAAATGTCGAAGCCGGAAGCAGAAGATTGTTTGAAGAAATGGGTTTTAAAGCCGAATTAAAGGAGCTTTTTCATTTTATTTATAAAGCACCTTTTGATAATGGTTTAACAGAGCATGAACTCGATCATGTTATGATTGGATATTATAATGATGATCCGGCCATAAACCCTGAAGAAGTAGAAGATTGGAAATGGATGAAGATCGAAGATGTAAAAGCTGATATTGAGAAACATCCTGAAATTTATACCGTGTGGTTTAAAATAATATTTGATGAATTCGATCATTATTTAGAAGATCATAAGCTTTAACCAGACTAACCAGCTACCCAAATGAAAGTAACCATATCAAGAAAAGCGCATTTTAATGCTGCACATCGATTGCACAGAAAAGATTGGACATCTGAAAAAAACAATGCTGTTTTTGGAAAATGTAATAATCCCAATTTTCATGGTCATAATTATGGTTTAACAGTAAGTGTTACAGGAAAAATTGACCCGGAAACTGGTTTTGTTGTAGATGTGAAAGTATTGGCGGATATTATACACGAAGAAGTGGAAATTCCGTTTGATCACAAAAATTTGAATCTGGATGTTCCGGAATTTCAAGATTTGAATCCAACAGCTGAAAACATTGCTGTTGTGATATGGAATAAAATTAGAAAAAGAATTCAACCTGATTTTGACTTAGAAATCGTTTTGAATGAAACGGACCGTAATTTTGTAACTTATAAAGGAGAATAATAAATGTCACTAAAAATAGGAGATATAGTTCCGAATTTTACTGCAAAGGATAGTCATGGAGAAGTTTTTGAAAGCCAAAGTGTTTTGGGGCGAAAACCTCTTGTGATTTATTTTTACCCAAAAGATAATACGCCGGGATGTACTACTGAAGCTTGTAGTTTCAGAGACCAGTACGAAGATTTTGCAGCTTTAGGTGCAGAAGTTATTGGTATAAGCAGCGATAGTGTAAAATCACATCAAAAATTTGCCAACAAACATCAATTGCCTTTTATACTCTTGTCTGATGAAGACAAAAAATTACGACACATTTTTGGTGTCCGCGATACTTTATTTGGTCTTTTGCCTGGAAGAGTGACGTATGTAATTGACAAAAATGGTGTTGTTATTTTGATTTTTGATAGTATGAATGCCGGAAAACATATTCCGAAAGCACTTGAAACAGTCAAAGAATTAGTATTGTAGAAATAGAAAATAGTATCAAATTGATATTAAAATAATAAAGACATTATCCTTAAAAAGATGAACCCAAAATCATACCCGTTACAATTTGAACCCATTTTGAAAGACAGAATCTGGGGCGGAGAAAAACTAAAGACAATCCTGAATAAACCAATCACTTCTAAGATAACTGGCGAAAGCTGGGAATTGTCTACCGTAGAAGGTGATGTAAGTGTTGTTTCGAACGGAATCCTGAAAGGTAAATCGTTGATGGAACTGATCGATAAAATGCCAAATGAAATTTTGGGAACAAAAGTTTACAGTCGTTTTGGAAAACAGTTTCCATTGCTTTTTAAATATTTAGATGCACGCGAAGATCTTTCGATACAAGTGCACCCAAATGATAAATTGGCTAAAGAACGTCACAATTCTTTTGGTAAAACCGAAATGTGGTATGTAATGCAAGCCAATGCTGATGCCAGAATCATTGTGGGTTTTAAGGAAAATTCAAGTAAAGAAGAGTACCTGAAACATTTGAATGATAAAACCCTGGTTTCGATTTTAGATGATGTAAAAGCAAAAGCGGGTGATGTTTTCTTTTTAGAAACAGGGACTGTTCACGCTATCGGAGCAGGATTGGTGGTAGCTGAAATTCAACAAACATCAGATATCACATATCGTTTGTATGATTTTGACAGAAAAGATGCTAACGGAAATACAAGAGAACTTCATGTAGATTTAGCGCTCGATGCTATCAATTATAATAAGGTAGATACACAAAAGAAATACGATACAAAAACGAATACTTCTAACGTAGTGGTTGACTGCCCTTATTTTACTACCAATTTTATTCCTTTAGAAGATAAAGTTGAGGTAGCTAAATCAGGTGAAACTTTTACGGTATATATGTGTATCGAGGGAAGTTTTGAAATTGAATTTGATGGTTTCAAACAATCGTACATAAAAGGAGATACCGTTTTAGTTCCGGCTGAGATAAATGCATTTATTTTGAGCGGAAAAGCTTCTATTTTAGAAATTTACATTTCATAGCGCTTAATAGAAAGATTATATGTATTTTTGCAGTCGCAAATTAAAATAAAAATAAAAATGGCAAACGTTAAAAATTTAAAGAAAGACATCAACTTCGTATTAGGAGATATTATTGAAGCAATTTACTTATTCGAAATGTCTACGTCAGGAAATCCTACTCCGGAAACGAATGCTTTGATCGATCAGGCTATTGCTGCATTTGATACTTTGATCACAAAAGTGAATGCTAAGAATGTTGAAAACAAAAAAGCACACTTCAAACAAATCAATGTTGAATTGGAAGAAACTGCTAATCAATTGATTGCTGAAATCAACGAATTGTAAGCAAAAAAAGTATAAAAAAAGTGCAAATTTATTTTGGTAAAACGAAAAACCGCTTTATATTTGCACCCGTAATGAGTCGCCAGCGTAGCTCAGTTGGCTAGAGCAGCTGATTTGTAATCAGCAGGTCGTGGGTTCGAGTCCCTCCGCCGGCTCAACATAAAGCCATCACTTATAGTGGTGGTTTTTTATTAAAATAAGCAGTAAATTTATTTTGGAAAATACAAAAATCCACTTTATATTTGCACCCGTAATGAGTCGCCAGCGTAGCTCAGTTGGCTAGAGCAGCTGATTTGTAATCAGCAGGTCGTGGGTTCGAGTCCCTCCGCCGGCTCAACGGAAAACCATCACTTTTTAGTGGTGGTTTTTTTTTTTGGAATAAATTGAAATTGTTTTGGGATCAAACGCAAAGCTTGGGGATTAGGGATCAACACGAAAATCTGTGGAGCAGCAAAAATTAAGCATAAATATTGGTTAGTCTAAAGAGGAAGAATTCTACATTTCTAACACCTCTGAATTTGGATCTAAAAGCTTTTATTTTAGCATTGAAAGATTCTGCAGACGCATTAGTACTTCTGTTGTCAAAATAATTCAATATCGTTTGATAGTGATTTATAATTGTTCGGGATATTGTACCAAAAGATTTAAATCCAGATTGATTTACTTTTTCGTGCCATTTGGCTAGTTTGGCAAAGCCTATGATTTTATCTTTTGTATTCTCGAAGATTCCGCGAAGCTCTTGAGTTAGACTGTATCCTTTTTGAATATCAGGATACAATTCAAATAATAACCTAGCACGTTCTAATTGGTTTTTAGTCCATTTCGACTTGGTTTTATATAAGAAGTATCGACTTCTGGCTAATAACTGTTTAAGGGTGTCACCGTTAGAGAGTATTTTAGGTTCAAAATTCACATTTGACTTCCTGGCTCTTTCTGTTGTTTCATTTTCCAGATCTATGGCTTGCCATCGGTATTTTATTCTGATTTCCTGTAGTGCTTCTATCGCTAACTTTTGAACATGAAAGCGATCTGTGACGCGGATTGCATTAGGAAAGCATTTCTTTGCAATTAATCCCATATTGCCAGCCATATCCAAAGTAATTTCTTTAACTAGATTTCGTTCTTTAAGCGGGATTTTTTCAATAACCGCAATAACTGCTTCTGCTTTAGTTCCTGCAACCATTGCTACTATAGTTCCTTTTCTGCCTTTTCCAGATTTGTTGGTTAAAATAGTATAGAGCTCACCATTAGAAAGAGAAGTTTCGTCTATTGATAAGCGTTTTCCAATATTTTTGGGGAAAAGAAGCCATTTTTTTGCATGCGAGATTTGATCCCAAACTTTAAAATCACTTAAGAAATCTTTATATTGGCATTGCAAATTCCTACCAGAAACTCCGTAAAAAGAAGCAATGGTAGTACAATCACTTGGACTGGAATCTATTGATCTCTTTTAAAAAAGACGCAAACTCCTGAGTTACACGAGTTCCGTCTGCTACTAAATTCCAATTTCTAAAAACTATTTTTCCGGTATCTTCATTAAGCCATCTTCTTCTAGTGATATGCAGATATACCTGATGTCCACGGATAGGAAAATCCTGAACCGTTATCTCTTCAAAGAATCCTTTTGAACTTAATTTAGATTCTCTGTGTTCTTTTGGTATCGAATTAATTTCTTTTAGATAAAGATGAAGTGTTTCATCTTCCTTTTTATAAGTCGTAAGTTCAAAATAATCTACTACTATCTCAGGTAGTAATAGCTTTAGGATATCGATAAAAGAATCTTGCATTGGGAAATAATTTGGAAATGCAAATATCTAGGTTTTAATATTTCCCCACAACAATATGTCTTGATCCGGGATTAGCCAAAAATATTAGATAATCTGAATAAGAAGAAATTAAAGTTATGCGTATTGGGTTAGTATTAAAATTTTTAAAACGTGATTTCTTCACAGTTTATACCAATGTGCTAATTTAATAGAGGTAATATGTTTGTTATTATCGGTGTTATAAATTCCTCCGAAGTTGTTAATTTAAATTATGAGTTATTTTTATATAAGGATATAATCTAGGTATTATTTTTGTTCTTTTTTTTTTTTTTTGACCTTTTTTTTGAGAGATTTATCTGGTAATGCAGATGGTGTCGCTCTTAATTAATTATCGTCAAGTATTTAACTTTTTCTTTGTCTTCTTTTTTGTTAGATTTTAAAAATTCATATTCTTCATCTGTTAATGGAGTCTTCGATATTTCTTTTAATCTTTTTACTACTTCTTTGTTGTTTTCTGTTTTATGCTTTCGAGACGGTATTTCTAGTAATTGTAATCTAATCCTTACCATGTCGTTAGGTAAAATACTGGTTGGTAATAATTCTTGATAAGAGCCTATATTTAGAGCTTTTGCTATTCTTGCAAGTAATCTGATGTTATATTTTGCATTGACTTTTAAATTTTCAATCCTGCCGATGTATCCTTCGGATAAGCCCAATCGCTGTGCTAATTCTACTTGGTCAATACTTGGGTTGGCTTTAAGTCTAACTTCTCGTATCTTTTCAATTATGTAAAAATCTAGTTCTGATATTATTATCTCTATAATCATATTGCTAATTAATTAAGTAGCAATGAAGCGAATACATTAATTAATATCACATACCTATGAGTATGTTATATTAATTTTCGTATATTTGTTTTAAATTCATTTATGAATTGTAATTTTGCGATACTTCATATAAAATATTTGAAGCGTTCGCTTTGAATCTCGCATCAGAAAACTAGTAATTTTAAACGCGCGGGATGATAAGTGTAATTGCTCACGCCTTAAGGGGTGTGGGCTCACTTATTCGCGCGTACGGTATACTAGTACCTCTGATGCAATAAGTTGAGTTCCGCGCCTCTTTTTTTTTGGCTCAAATTTAAAATCTTACTCCACTTTTATTCATAGCAAACTTCTGTAGTATTTGATAGTTTTAAAGTAATAGTTAATTTAATCACTTAACCTTTCGTATGCCTATGGAATAAAAAAAGGAATAATATCTTCTCAAGTCCTGTACCGTTTTATTTGTTATTTTGAATTAGTCTTATTTCAGTACAGGCTATTACAAACAGAAAGCCCTCTAATCCGTGATCAAACAAGTTTAGAGGGCTGAATTAATAAAAACTTTCGTTTCAAATTAACTAATCCCAAAATTATGAAAATTTTTTCATTGAGCAAAGG
Source organism: Flavobacterium frigidimaris (assembly GCA_900129595.1). Lineage (GTDB taxonomy): Bacteria > Bacteroidota > Bacteroidia > Flavobacteriales > Flavobacteriaceae > Flavobacterium > Flavobacterium frigidimaris. The sequence goes on from FQWG01000009.1 coordinate 163,053, forward strand.
GTTGGTGCTACTTTGGTATCCGTTTATTTTCGGGTTTTATCTCTTTTGCACGCCAACCCTAGCAAGGAATACCTTGCAATTCTCTTCTGTACAACAGCAACAACAAATTCGGGTCACGGGTATAGTGACTGATGGTGTAGTCCCCCTTTCAGGGGTGATTATTTCTATAAAAAACCAAAGAAATACTGTCGTGACAGATTTTGACGGTAAATATAATATAACGGTATCATTTTCTGATATTCTAATTTTTACTTACATCGGTTACAAAACCATAGAGATTCCAGTTGCTCGACATTTAACAATTAATGTTCAGATGCAGGAAGATGCGACGGCACTTCAGGAAGTCAAAATCAATGCAGGCTATTATTCTGTAAAAGAAAGTCAGCGTACAGGAAGTATTTCAAAAATAAGTTCAAAGGATATTGAAAAACAACCTGTTACAAATGTACTTGCTGCTATGCAGGGAAGAATGGCAGGGGTGAGTATAACTCAAAATACAGGTGTATCTGGAGGTAATTTTGATATTCAGATAAGAGGGCAAAACAGTTTGCGTTCTAATGGAAACAGACCTCTTTATATTATTGATGGTGTTCCATATTCTTCGGATTCCGGAGGTTCTGATCTCACAGGGATTGTACTTCAAGGATCAACGAGTCCATTAAATAGTATTAATCCAGGTGATATTGAAGGCATAGAAGTTCTCAAAGATGCTGATGCGACGGCTATATATGGTTCTCGAGGAGCTAATGGTGTTGTACTTATAACAACCAAAAAGGGTAAAGCAGGAAAAACACAATTCACAGCAAATGTATCTGGAGGACTAGCAAAAGTAACCCGGCTCATGGATTTGATGAATACAGAGCATTACCTGCAAATGCGAAGACAAGCATTTGTAAATGATGGTATAGCATATGGTCCAACAGATTATGATGTAAACGGTACATGGGATCAAAATCGTTATACCAACTGGCAGAAAGTGCTTATAGGTGGCACTTCAGAGATTAACGATGTACAGGCATCGTTATCAGGAGGTTCTTCCGGTACACAATTTCTCTTAAATGGTAATTTCCATAAAGAAACAACTGTATTTCCCGGAGATTACAATTACAGAAAAGGTAATTTGCTTGCAAATATGAACCATGAATCCGAGAACAAAAAATTCCAAGTCAATTTTTCTATGGGATATACCGCGCAACAGAATAATCAACCGGGAATGGATATTACCCAACAAGGAATTCTTTTAGCACCTAATGCTCCGGCCTTATATGATCAGAAAGGTAATCTAAACTGGGAAAACAGTACATGGAATAATCCCATTAGTAGTTTGGAAGGGGAGTACATTTCGAGAACTAACGATCTTTTTGCTAATGGCTTGTTATCCTATAAAATCACTCCTGGTTTAATAACCAAAACAAGTTTTGGCTTTACTGATACTCGTTTTAATGACAGTCGTACACAGCCCTCTACAATATATGACCCTGCTTACGAAGTCGGAAGCGAATTTTCATCGATATATGTCAATAATACCACAAGAAAATCCTGGATTATAGAACCTCAATTATCATGGTCTAAAAAAATAGGAAAAGGAAAAGCGGAAATTCTAATAGGCTCGACTTTCCAACAGCAAAACGCTACTCAACTCGTACAAGAAGCTAATGGATTCAGTAGCAACAGCTTGATTTATAATCTTTCTTCCGCTTTTAATGTCTTTGATTTGGTGCATAGTGAATCGGTTTATAGATATCAAGCCTTTTTTGGAAGAGTCAATTTTTCATGGAATGAACGTTACATTTTAAATTTTACAGGACGCAGGGATGGTTCAAGCAGATTCGGTCCAGGTAGGCAATTTGCCACCTTTGGTGCCATAGGTACTGCATGGCTGTTTTCAAATGAAAAGTTTATAAAAGAAAATTTTGATTTTCTAAGCTTTGGAAAATTTAGAGCGAGTTATGGCACGACTGGAAATGACCAGATTGGGGACTATCAATTTTTAAACACTTATGAGGCTACAGGAAATAATTATGGAGGTGTTATCGGTCTGGAACCAATACGATTGTTTAATCCCAATTTTGGATGGGAAATCAATAAAAAATTGGAGTTGGCAATCGAAACGGGATTTTTTAAAGACCGTATTTTTATAACGGTGGGATGGTACAGTAATAGATCTTCAAATCAATTGGTTGGCATTCCGCTTCCGGCAACAACCGGATTTAATTCCATCCAGGCAAACTTAGAAGCTACCGTTGAGAATAGGGGAATTGAACTTACTCTTAGAACAGTCAATTTTCAAAGACAATCCTTCAATTGGACAAGTAATTTTAATTTGACTATTGCTCGCAATAAATTACTCTCTTTTCCAGATCTTGAAGGATCAACTTATCAAAATCAGTTTGTAATTGGGGAGCCACTAAATATTAAAAAAGTATATCATTATACTGGAATCAATGCACAAACAGGTGTTTACCAGTTTGAAGATTACAATGCTGACGGTTTAATTACAGCCGTTGAAGATAAACAGGTAATACGTGATCTGAATCCGAAATATTTCGGAGGTCTTCAAAATACAATTACCTACAAAAAATGGCAGTTGGATTTTCTATTTCAATTTGTCAAGCAGCTAAACTATAGCGGATCATATGGTACAGGCCTACCTGGCACTATGACCAATCAACCGGTAACGGTGACGGACCACTGGCAAAATCCTGGAGATATTGCTAGCCATCAAAAGTATTCAACTGGAGTTAATAGCCAGGCAGTTGATGCATTTTATAAATATTATGCCAGTGATGCTATGATAACAGATGCCTCTTATGTTCGACTTAAGAATTTGTCTTTATCGTATACCATCTCTGAGCAGGTGCTTAAAGGAGTAAAATGTAGACTGGTATTTCAGGGACAAAATCTCTTTACGTTTACTTCCTTTAAAGGTGCTGACCCAGAGTCCAGATTTACTACAGCCCTTCCTCCATTGAAAGTTTTTACAACAGGGCTTCAGTTTACTTTTTAATCCTTTAATTCAAATATTATGGAAAAGAAATCAATTTTTCTATTTATCCAAGAGCGTGTAATAGAGATCTCATTTAATAACTTTCTTGTTGTATTGCTTATATCAGGTATGATTCTTACACAGGGCTGTGACAACTTTGTTGAAGTGGATCTTCCGTCATCCCAGCTCACCCAGAGTGGAGTTTTTGAAGACAAGGCTACTGCCAATGCTGCTATGGTGAGTATTTATGCCAAAATGCGAGATAGTGGTATCTTAAGTGGAAATCTTTCAGGGCTGTCCAATCAGATGGGAAATTATAGCGATGAACTAGTTTATTACGGCGATATTTCCGGTACCACTCGAGATTTCTACAACAATGCAATCCTGCCTTCCAATACAGAGGTTTTTAACTCATGGAGTAGCAGTTACAATCAGATTTATGCGGCAAATGCTATTATTGAAGCAGTAAGTGCTTCGAGTGCTCTGGGACTTAAAGATAAAAACCAATTAACAGCAGAGGCATTATTTGTCAGGTCCCTACTGCATTTTTATCTTTTGAATCTGTACGGAGATATACCTTATATAACCACAACCGAATATCAGAAAAATAGAGCAGCAAAAAAGATGCCCTGTGCCGAGTTGTATTCCTATATTATAAAAGATCTCGAATTGGCAGTAACACTATTGCCTGAAGAGTATGTTTCCAGTGATCGTATACGTCCCAATAAATCCGTAGCGATGGCTTTGTTGGCTAGAGCATATCTGTACAACAGACAGTGGGCAGAAGCAGCCAATGCCGCATCTTACCTATTAAACAATACCCAGACATACACTTGGCAAACTAATTTGAGCGACATGTTTTTGAAAGAAAGCACCACTACAATCTGGCAATTTAAGCCTCGTGTTGATGGACAAAACACGCAGGAAGGTGAAACGTTTATATTTACAGCAGGACCGCCGTCACTTGTGGCTCTAAGTACAAACCTTATAAACGCGTTTGAACCGGGTGATCAGCGCAAAGAATATTGGATAGCAAAAGTTACTACGGGTACTGATACTTGGTATCATGCCAATAAATACAAACAAAGATCAAATACTTCTGGTTCATTAGAATATTCTATAGTATTTCGTTTGGCAGAACAATATCTGATTCGAAGTGAAGCCCGCGCTGAGCAAGGAGATCTAGCAGGGGCAAAAGAAGATTTGGATAAAATCAGACATACGGCAGGTCTTGCAGGAACCACGGCTCTGAGTCAGTCCCAGATGCTTAAGGCTATACTTCAAGAAAGAAGAGTGGAATTCTTTACAGAATATGGACATCGTTTTTTTGATTTAAAAAGAGCAAATCATTTAGATGAATCGCTATCGCCATTAAAGACAGGGTGGGATACAACAGATAAGTTATTGCCGCTACCCGAGTCAGAGTTAATCCTTAATCCAAATTTAAAACCTCAAAATCCTGGTTATTAAAATAAGACTCTATTTTATGAAATACAATATAGATAAATTATTCCGAAGAATACCACTGATTGTCAGATGTACAATATTGGTCACTCTTTTGACACCGTCTTTTGGGTTTGCACAAGGTAATGCTAAAAAACAGATTACAAAAGAGGACTATTCTTTATGGAGTAATCTTAGAGTGGGCAAACTTAGCCAAAGTGCAAAATGGGTAAGTTTTTCTCTTTTTTATGAAAGTGGCGAAGATACCCTATTTGTTAAAAATAGTACTGCAACCAAAACCTATAGTTTTCCTGGAGCAAGTAAAGGAGAGTTTATCGCTGATAATTGGTTTTCTGCGATGAGCTCTAAAGGGGAACTTGTAATTGTTGATTTGTTAACTTCAAAGCGAGAGATTAACGCAGAGGTAATCCGATATGATTTAAGAGTTGGAACAAAAGACATCATCCTTTTAAAAAAGAGGGCAGATGGCAAAAAAGATCTGGAACTAAAAAATGTAGTCACTAAGAAATCCCTGCTCTTAAAAGATATTGAAAACTATTGGTATAACTCAGGCAGAGATGCTGTGATCTATACGACAAAATCTGAAAACAATACAGCAATCGGGCTTTTTAATTTGCGTGATAATACCACTACTATAATAAACAATAATCCTAACGCTTTTCAATATTCAGATATAGTTTGGCAAAAAGGCGGAAAGTCTATAGCTTTTTTACTACACCCTTTGGAAGGTAGTAAAAAAACATACCGTACTTGCGTTGGGTACTATAGGTTAGCAGAGGATAAGTTTTATAGTTTTAATCCGTCTGCGCAGGATCATTTTCCTGAAGATATGGAAATAATCACATCTTCTTTTGCCTATCTCAGCATTTCGGAGGATGGCAAAAGAATATTTTTTGGACTAGAGAAAGCTGTAATTCCAGTGGATCTCTCACAGGTGCAGACTTGGAGTACAAAGGATAAATATCTTTATACTGCTAAAGTACAGATTGATGGTTGGGACAGAGCAGCAAAAGTAGCAGTGTGGTGGCCTGAGCGGAATAGTTTTAAGCGTATTACAGATAATGAATTTCCGAAATTGATGTTAAGCGCTGACCAAAAATATGCTTTTCTTTACAATCCTGAGCAATATGAACCGCAGGAAAACCGTGAAGCTCCTCTTGATATTTATATTTTGGATCTGGAAACAGGTACCCGCAAACTTTTGTTGCAGAATCAGTTGGGTAAGGAAGCGGCAATATCTATTTCTGTATATGAAAAATACATTGTTTATTTTAAAGACAGAGATTGGTGGGCTTATGATATAGTAAGTGGGCAGCACAAAAATCTTACTAAAGAGTTGGGGGTTTTCTTTTCAGATAACGAGTCCGATAGGCCGGAACAGGCTAGTCCTTTTGGTAATCCGGGATGGATACAAGGTGATAAAACTCTTTTTGTTTACGATAAATATGATATCTGGAGTATCGCAATAGATGGAAGATGTGCACTTCGATTAACTAGTGGTCGTGAAGATAAAACCACTTACAGAATTGTTGCTCAATCAACCCAGCAGTCTTTCAAAATGAACTATGACGGAAGTTATAAAGGGGTATTTGAATCTAAAGACAGATTGCTGATCAAGGCCGAAGCCTTGGAATATACAGGCTATTGTTTTTGGGATAAAAAAGCTGGATTGCAGTCCTTGATAGACAAGATGATGTATACGAGTGAATTTATTGCATCAGCCAAGAATGATAGTTATGTTTATAAGGAAGAGAACTACAATTTATCGCCGAGATTGCTTATTAAAGAGAAATCAAATTCAAAAGCAAAAATGCTTTTTCAAAGCAATTCGCAACAGGCAAAATACTATTGGGGATGTTCTAAACTAATTTCTTATACCAATTCCAAAGGAAGTATTTTAAACGGTGTCTTGTTCTATCCTGCAAATTATCTTGCTGGTGCAAAATATCCAATGGTAGTGCAAGTCTACGAAAAGCAATCCAAAGAATTGTATCGCTTTGTAAATCCATCACAGAAAAACCCGACAGGATTTAATATTGCTAATTTTAATTCAAAAGGATACTTCGTTTTTTTGCCTGATATTGTTTATCAAGTTGGGGACCCGGGATCTTCAGCGGTAGATTGTGTTGTTTCAGCAACTAAGCACGTTATTGGCAGTGAATCGTCTATTGATAGTACCCGTATAGGTCTTATAGGTCACTCTTATGGTGGATATGAAACAGATTATATCATCACGCAAACCAATATGTTTAAAGCCGCAGTGGCAGGTGCTGCTATTACCGATTATGTAAGTGGTTATCTTTGGGCAACATGGGGATTTGAAAAACCTAATTTTTGGCAGTATGAATTTGGGCAGTTAAGGATCGGGAGATCTCTGTATGAAGATTTCGCGTCGTATTTGAGAAACTCGCCAATTTACCATGCCCATAAAGTGAACACACCGTTGTTGTCATGGACAGGCGAACAGGATAGTCAGGTGCATTATTATCAGAGTATTGAATTTTATCTGGCCCTAAGACGCCTTGGAAAAATACATACGATGCTGCTGTATCCAGGAGAAGGTCATGTGCTTATGGATAAAAAAAATCAAAAAGATCTGACCCGGCGAATTGAAGATTGGTTTGACTATTACTTAAAAGGGAATATAAAGCCTGAGTGGTTGTAAAACAATAGGATTTGATAAAAAAAACAATGCAGCTCCATTTGGAGCTGCATTGTCATTATACAAGCAATAGCCTTATGGTCTAAAAACCGGTACAACACATTGATTGGCCGAATTTTTACCAAATAACTGGGCGCCACCTGCTGTGAGTCCTACGGTACAAACAAATCCGTTACTGTCTGTAGAACACATATCACGCTGCTCACAAGATGTTCCTTGTGGGTTCAGTTTGATGTACCCTTGAATTGGTGTAGCTGCTTTAGAACGCACATTCATGGCATGGGTGGTAAAAGCACTAGCTATTGCAAGAGCAAATACGGCAACAGGTAGAACCTGTTTTGAAAATTTTGTTTTCATGATTTATAATTTAATATGTTAGCGACCTACTCTTTTACAGGTTTTCGGTCTTTTCCCTGACACTGCAGTATATTTTCATGATGAGATTTTATTTTTGACTTTTATTTTTATAGGCAGTCGTTAGCCTTTTATTTAATTTGTAATGGACCATATACTTTCCAATAAAACCGTAGAAATTATCATTGAGAACAAAAAAGTTCTTCAGTCTTTGGTTTTTGATATGATAGATATAAAAACTACCTTTATAAAAATTGGTATTAAGGTCGTAGATATCAATAATACTGGCATCCTTCCACATTTCAGCAGGTTCATATTTACCTAATAATGCTGAATTGACAAACAACAAATTTTTAAATACGCTACTTGTTTTATTGACTAGTAAAGGAGGAGCTGCCAATTTTATTTCCTGCCTGCTGGCAACTGTCGTCACTTTGATATGGGCTTTATTGACCGTATCTATTGTCTTACCGCGATAGCTCAGATTAAGATACTTATCAGTTACAATAAATTCATTGCGATACAGGTAAATGTAGATCAGCCTTTGAAGATCTTTGTCGTAATTGAGTGTTCCGTCGACATCGAAAATTCCATCTATTTGTTTCTGTAATAATTTTGCATTAAAAATTACCTGTGGTTTGTCTCCAAATTGAAGTGATCCCAGTATGCTTTCGCCTTTTGTATTGGAATTGGAACGAAATGCCAAGTTAATTGAATCCATGAGTTGATAATGAGAAAAAGTATTGCTTCCATTCCATTTTACAGATGCCTTCCAGTCTTTTATCAGACCTTTATAAATAACAGGAACTGAACCGTCGATAAGATAAAAATTGGGATATAAAACACGAACCTGAACAGATTGGAATGGAAAATCAATTCGATTTAGATGAACCTTAAAATCATCTCTTTTTTGCAAGGTGCTGTCAAATGCGGTGATTAGTAAAGGAGCTGTGTAATTGCCCAAGTATATCTTTTCTTTCGTGGCTCCAGCAAAATAATAGGAACTAAACTGAAGGTCAATTTCTCCTAGTTTTACAGCATTGCCAGGAAAACGACGTACAAAATTATTTCGATGCTCAATGATGTCTTCTGATAGTATAAAAAGAAATGCAACAATACCAATACTAAAAAAAACAGTTATTGATAAAGTACTGGCAAGAACAGCAGGCTTTGTGAGATGCGTTTTTGGCATCATACCGGCCAGTATCAGAATACCTGCTGCTGCCAGAATTATAAAAACTGAATTAAAAATTAAATGTTCCCTCCATCCCATTTTTTCCAAAATGCCTCCGCAGGAACACGGAATAAAAGAACTGTAGTTTAGAATAATATAGATATATGCAGTAAACATAATCATAAGACTAAAAGATGCAAAGAGCCCCATTAATCTCCATTTTTTTGACATGACAAGTAATGCAATGAACAACTCTGCTAATGGGACTATCCAGACAATGAAACCTGCAAAAGCACTTAATAAAGGTGACTGTCCTAATTGTACTCGGAAGTTTTCAAAGTCAAGCAATTTACTTACTGCTGCATAAACAAATAAAGATGTATAGAATATACAAACGGTGTTGATGATTATATTTTTAATTACTATACTTAATCTCATGTTTTCTGATTGTTTAGTTGACTATAATTGTAAAATGTTTAGATCATTCTGATTTTTTCCCTATATAAATAGTGAAATTTAAAATTCTAGTAAACTCAAAAAAATAAAACCATTTTGATTACGATTCATTTCTTTGAAGCTGGAGCGAAAACAAAATTACAACAGGTTGTTCTACAGATTGTTACCAAAAACAGGCTAAAACTTTTAAAAAACAGGCTTTTTTCATTGCTAATAAGATGAAAAGAAGCGTTTTTCTTATTTTTCATTAGAGCTATTTTTTTAGTATTTAAAAATTAACTGTATTTATACCTTTTTTGATGGAAGAAAAATATAGTTTTATCACGTTTATTTGTAATTGTATTTCTGTTAGAAATGACTTTTTAATTATGAATAATTTATGGGATTATTCTTTGTTGAAAAGCGATACACTATTTAAAAAACATTATATCAAAAACAAGTAAAGTTATTTCTGAAGGGCTTTTTGTAGTTAAAACTTTAAAGTGATGGCTCTGAAATAAAATTGATATTTCTTATTTTCAATTTCATCAACTAGAAAAAAAGAAATATCAATTACTTACACAAGCTGGGAAAAACTTTACTTAATGTAATTTAAAAATGAAGATAATATTTGTCTTTTAGAAAATTTGCAAAATTAGGAGGTATAGCAGAAGTCTAAAAAGAAATAATTAGTAGACTGTTGGGCTACAGAAAATAACAAAACTAGTAGCCAATATAAACTTACGGAAATTGCAAAAGTGCTAGGTTTAACTTTGAAAGGAATTAAGAATTTTTTCAGAAGAAGTTATCTTCAGTATTAGTGGTCGTATAGTTAATGACAAGGATAATATTTCAGTAATTCAAATATTAAAATCAGCCAGCTCCCATTGAGCTTGCTAAACTGGTGTAGCTTTACGAATGTTTACTTCAGTTTAAAAAGAGAAGTGGAATATTTATGAAAGCTCATAAAAGAAAATAAATATTTTTGTAAAAACAGATATTAAAAGTAGAGAAAGAGGAGTGGTAAGATTTTTTAAGTTGAAAAGCTACTTGGAATTTAAAAATTTGTAATTTCTTTATTAAGTAAATTGTAATAATATTTTTCTTATGTTTGTTACTTAACCGAAACATATATAACAAATGGAAGAAAATTCAGTTTTTGAGAAATTTGAGTTGCAGCTCGACCAATCTGCAAAAGATTTTTTGAAGGAGACCGTTAAGTGGGCTTACTTTTTAGGTATAGTAGGATTCGTTGGTATCGGATTTATATTGCTCATTGCAGTTTTTGCAGGTGCGATTTTTTCTACACTAGGAAGTTCAATGGCAGGTATGGGAGCTTATGGCGGTTCTTTTGGGACAATAATGACTCTTGTTTATGTTGTGCTGGCAGCAATTTATTTCTTTCCTGTTTACTATCTGTTTAAATTTGGTGCAAACGGGAAAAAAGCTTTTAGGGATAATGACAATGTAGCATTAACAGCTTCTTTCAGTTACTTAAAATCGCATTACAAATTTATTGGGATTTTTATGATCGCAATTCTGGTATTGTACGGATTGATATTTGTGTTTTCTATGTTTGGAGCTTTATTAGGAAGGTAAAATGAAATAAAAAATCAAACTTTAAAAAATCTAAATCCCGAACAATTGACAGAATCAATATTATTGGTTTATTAGGATTTGGAATTTGCTATAAAACAAGAAAGTCCTGAGATTCTCAGGACTTTTTTTGTTTTATGTAGTTGTATATTATTTTTGTTCTTCTTTTTTAATATCAGCAACATACTTGGTAAGTTTTTTTCCGTAAAGTGATTGTGCTACTTTTGGAGTCATCGATTTCTGGATTGTATCAAGGAATTTGACATTGATATCATAAATCTCAGATAAAGCAATATAAGGCGCTATTTCGTGGTCTTTATTGTTAAGCGCAAAGTTGGTTGCGTATAAGTATTTTCTTTTGGTATTCGATTCTTGTTTTACGTTGATGCTGTCCAGCGCTTTTTGGTCTTGTCTTTTCATTGCTTTAAATCTTGCTTCAACCATAGAAAGGCTTTCTTCAGTAAAACGAGAATTTATCTTTTTGTATTCCTCATACAATTCCTGATTTTTAGATCCTGTAATTTTTGCACCGTAAATAAAGTTGTCTAAGTTGGTGTCGATATTGATATTTCCAGGCTCAGCAAAGAATAAAATATTATTGTCGAGCGAATTGGTAACCCCGCGGTCCAGATATAAGTAAAGCACTTCAGGAGATTCTAGTTTTATGTTGCTTTCAAAAGAGGAATTTCCATCTATTTTGATGCTGTCGATCGCTACAAGAGAGGTGTCAACGATTCTTTGAATGTATAAAGTTCCGTTTTTTAATCCTTTTATATTTCCTGTAAGGTGCAAACCGTCAGTTGATTCTTTTTTGCTACAAGATGCTAATAGTGCGATTGTAACAAAAGCAATAATTGATTTTTTCATTGGTTTTTTAGATTTTGCTGCAAAATAAAGAAAATAGTTTGAATGTGAGGATGTCGTGTTTAAATTTTGCTAAAAATAAATTTCAGTGTATTTCACGGATCTGATTTCTCAGTTTAAAAATAAAAACATAAAAAAATCCTGTAAGCAGCGCCTACAGGATTTTAGAGTATTTATTCGATTAAGAATATTATTTAATCATCTCAAAACTTCTTTTTACAAAAGCAGTCAAAGCTTCCCCTTTTAATAGGTTTTGCGATAATTTAGCCAGGTCTAAAGCTTGTTTTACTAAGTGTTCCTGATGTGTTTTGTCTTCAGTATTCAAAATGCTTGTTGCTAAATCTGAATTGGTATTTACAATCAGATTGTACATCTCAGGCATATTACCCATTCCAAACATTCCACCACCGCCAGACTGGCTCATTTCTTTCATTCTACGCATAAATTCCGGCTGCGTGATAATAAACGGAGCAGCCTGACTATCCATAGCTTCCAGCTGAACACTGTATGCTTTGGGAATATAAGCTTCTAATGAAGTTTTTAATGTTTCTTTTTCTTCATCAGATAACTTCGAAATCGTGTTTTCGTCTTTTTTGATTAAATTATCAATATGGTCAGAATCTACACGAACAAAAGTTACATCCTTATTATCGCCTTCGATTTTTTGAATCAAATGCGAGATAATAGGAGAATCTAAAAGCAATACTTCGTATCCTTTTTCTTTTGCTGTTTCAATATAAGAGTGCTGTGCATCTTTATTACCTGCATAAAGAACAACCAGTTTTCCGTCTTTGTCAGTTTGGTTTTCTTTTAATTTCTCTTTTAATTCTTCAAGAGTAAAGTAAGTATCATCAACCGTTGGGTATAAAAAGAAAGCACCTGCTTTTTCGTAGAATTTATCTTCAGAAAGCATTCCGTACTCTAAAACGATTTTAATATCATTCCATTTTTCTTCAAAATCAGCACGATTCTCGTTGAATAACGCTTTCAGTTTATCCGCTACTTTACGAGTAATGTAGTTAGAGATTTTCTTAACGGCACCATCCGCTTGTAATCCGGAACGGGAAACGTTCAAAGGGATGTCCGGAGAATCGATAACTCCTTTTAACATGGTCAGGAATTCAGGTACAATTCCTTCTACGTTATCCGTAACGTAAACCTGGTTTTGGTACAATTGAATTTTGTCTTTCTGAATTTGCATGTCAGAACCTAACTTAGGGAAATATAAAATTCCGGTTAAGTTAAACGGGTAATCTACATTTAAATGAATGTTGAATAACGGATCTTCAAATTGCATTGGATACAATTCTCTGTAGAAGTTTTTATAATCTTCATCAGATAATTCCGTTGGTTGTTTTGTCCATGCTGGATTTGGGTTATTGATGATGTTATCAACCTCAATAGTTTCGTTTACGTAATCCTCAGGAGCATCTTCCGGTTTAGGAAGTGTTTCTGTTCTTGTTCCAAATTTAATCGGAATAGGCATAAACTTGTTGTATTTGTTTAATAACCCACTGATTTTTGAATCTTCTAAAAATTCAAGAGAATCTTCGGCAATGTGCAAGATGATTTCTGTACCACGTGAAGTTTTGTCAGCCGGCTCTAAAGTAAATTCAGGGCTTCCGTCACATGTCCAGTGTGCAGCTGGCTCGTCTTTGTATGATTTAGTAATGATTTCTACTTTTTCTGCAACCATAAAGGCAGAATAGAATCCAAGACCAAAATGACCAATAATTCCGGAATCTTTAGCAGAATCTTTGTATTTGTCAAGGAACTCTTCAGCTCCTGAAAAAGCAACCTGATTAATGTATTTTTCAACTTCGTCAGCTGTCATACCTAATCCCTGGTCGATGATGTGAATTTTTTTCCCCTCTTTGTCAATCTTGATTTCAATAACAGGGTTTCCGAATTCTACTTTAGCTTCACCAATGCTGATTAAGTGTTTTAATTTTAAAGTAGCATCCGTTCCGTTTGAAATTAGCTCACGTAAAAAGATTTCGTGATCGCTATACAAGAACTTTTTGATTAAGGGAAAGATGTTTTCTACCGAAACATTAATTTTACCTGTTGTCATATTATTTTAATTTTTTAGTTTAATGTGATGATTCTCATTTCTTCAAATAGAATACCAATTGTTTTTTGAGTGACAAAATGTCGTAAGTGTTAATTCTGCAAGAAAATAATTGTATTCTGGAACAAAAGATATTACTGTGAATTGTATCTTTGTGGTATAATAATTGTTAAATGGGTAAGTATTAACTTAAATAATGTACAAAATGAAGAAAGTTATTTTCATGTGCATGATTGCCGCGATGTTTTTTGCGTGTAAATCAGCTTCGTCTACAGCTTCAACAGAAGCAACAACGCTATCGACTAAACTAGACAGACCAAGTCAGGTTGCTATTAAAGGAAATTGGGTTTTAACCAATGTATCTTATCCGGGTTCTGAGTATATCAAGGTAAACTCTTTTGATCTTGCGGATTCTAAATGTTTTATTGGTAGTACCTGGAACTTTATTTCAAATAATAATAAAGGAAGTATGGCTTTGACAGCGCCAAGTTGTACAGGATTTAATTCTCCTATCGTATGGAGTATTAACAATCAGGGTATGTTCGTGCTTAAAATTCTTGATGCTGGTATAAAAGCTAAGAAAGTAAGAGACGGATATTTACTTAAAGTGGCTGGATTAACTGATAATTCATTTCAATTGATCGATAATATCAATGTTGGTGGACAAATTAAGGATGTAACTTACCAATTTCAAAGAGCTAATTAATATTAAAATATATAAAGATGAGAAAAATAACAGTTTTAGGTTTGAGTAGTTTACTTGTATTAGTAAGTTTCTTTACAAGTTGCGATTCAGTAAAAAACGCTAATAACACTCAAAAAGGAGCGGGAATTGGAGTAGTTGCCGGTGGTCTTATTGGTGGTATTTTAGGAAATAATTTAGGACGCGGTGGAAACGCTGCTTTAGGAGCTGCTATTGGAGCTGCCGTAGGTGGTGGAACTGGTGCTCTTATTGGAAACAAAATGGACAAGCAGGCTCGTGAAATCGATCAGGCTTTACCAGGTGCATCTGTAGAAAGAGTTGGAGAGGGGATTCACTTAACTTTAAATGAAAACTCTGTTCGTTTTGATACTAATAAATCAACTTTGACTGCTCAGGCAAAAGCAAATTTAGATAAATTAGTTCCTGTATTCAACGAGTACGGAGATACTGATATTCAAATTTTTGGTTATACTGATAATACAGGAAAACCAGAATACAATTTGACTCTTTCAGGACAAAGAGCGGCATCTGTACAAGCTTATCTGGCTTCAAAAGGATTAAGAGCAAGCCGTTTCAAAACTTCTGGTTTAGGAATTGCTGATCCAATTGCAACAAATGATACTCCGGAAGGAAGAGCTCAAAACCGTCGTGTAGAATTCTCTATTACTGCAAATGACAAAATGGTTAACGATGCTAAAGCCGAAGCTGGAAAATAAGTTTCAAACGCAATAAAATTTCTTAAAAGCTGTTTCATAATTGAAGCAGCTTTTTTTTGACTTTAGAAATTAAACATTGTAAATTTGTCCTTTCAAATATAACCCATGCTCGACATTCAAAATATCTCTTTTTCGTATACCGAAAATCCTGTTATAAAAAACGTTTCTTTTACTATAAATAAAGGCGAAAATATTGCCATTATTGGCGAGAGCGGCTGCGGGAAAAGTACGCTTCTTAAACTTATGTATGGTTTGTATAACTTAGATGAGGGTAAGATTTTTTATAACGAAAAGCCAATTTTAGGACCTAAATACAATTTGATTCCCGGAATGCCTTATATGAAATACCTAGCTCAGGATTTTGATTTGTCGCCTTTTGAAACTGTAGCTGAAAATGTTGGAAAATTTCTTTCAAATGGTTTTGCGAATATGAAAAAACTTCGTGTTCAGGAATTGCTGGAAATGGTAGAAATGGAATCGTTCTCAAATGTAAAAGCTAAATTTTTAAGCGGGGGACAACAACAAAGAGTTGCGCTGGTAAGAGTTTTGGCTTTAGAACCGGAAGTAATTTTACTGGACGAGCCTTTCAGTCAAATCGATGCTTTTCGTAAAAATGCTTTACGCCGAAATTTATTTCGATACTTAAAACAAAAAGGAATTACCTGTATAATTGCAACACACGATAGTACAGACGCATTATCATTTGCAGATGAGGCAATTGTAATGCGTAACGGGGAAGTCATTAAAAAAGGTGATCCTATAAAAATTTACGAAGATCCGGAAACTAAATATGTGGCTTCGCTTTTTGGTGAAGTAAATGAGTTGCCAACTCATTTGTTATTGCCATATGAAGATCAAACGCATAAAACACTTGTATATCCGCATCAGTTTAAAATGGTGGGAGAATCTAATTTGCCGGTAAAAATCAGAAGGACCTATTTTAGAGGAAATCATTATCTGATAGAAACTGTTTATAAAAGGCAACTGGTCTTTTTTGAGAGCGAAATAGATTTACCTCTCGAACAGGAAATATTTTTGGGTTTAAATTATTTGTAATTAGAGAATTGCCAATTTGAAAATTAGATAATTGTTTCGCCTATAAAAATAACAAACCCGACAGCTTTGAAAAACTGTCGGGTTTTTTTATTATAGAAAATAAATGAAATTTTAGTTTTTTAAGTACTTCTCTAAAAACTGATCTTGTTCCCAAAGTAGGTGTAAGATGTTTTCTTTGGCTACATAGCTATGTGCTTCTTTTGGTAAAATGACCATTCTTGCTGTTGCTCCCAAGCCTTTTAATGCTTGATAATAACGTTCTGTCTGCAAAGTAAAAGTTCCCGGATTGTTATCCGCTTCACCATGAACCAGTAACATTGGTGTTTTCATTTTGTCTGCATTCATAAAAGGAGACATTGCTGTATAAACTTCAGGAGCCTCCCAGTAATTACGTTGTTCAGTCTGGAAACCAAATGGGGTCAAAGTTCTGTTGTAAGCACCACTTCTGGCAATTCCGCATGCAAAAAGATCAGAATGTGTCAGTAAATTAGCCGTCATAAAAGCGCCGTAAGAATGTCCGCCAACCGCCACTTTTTTACGGTTTATATATCCTAAAGCATCAACGGCATCAATTGCAGCAGCAGCATTGTCTACTAATTGAGAAATAAAGTTGTCATTGGGTTCCGTCGTTCCTTCGCCAATAATAGGAAAAGCAGCATCATCAAGAACAACATATCCTTTAGTCACCCAATATACAAACGATCCGTAATACGGGAACGTGAATTCATTTGAATTCTGAGTCGATTGTCCTGCGCTGTTTTTGTCTTTGTATTCAGCCGGATACGCCCAGATCAATAATGGTAATTTTTCTTTTTTTGCTTTGTCATAACCAGCAGGCAGGTATAAAGTTCCTGAAAGCTCAACACCATCTTTACGTTTGTATTTGATGACTTCTTTGCTCACATTTTTAATACTCTCGAACGGATTTTTGAAAGAAGTAATTGCTGTTAAGCTATTTTGCTTTTTAATATTTCTGAAATAATAATTCGGATATTCACTTTTAGACTGAATCTGCACCAGAACTTTTCCAGTTTTAAAATCTTCGATTCCAAGCAAATCTTCTTTTTTGTCCTTATAAGTAGAAGTGTAAATACGTTTTGATTGTAATGTTTTTAAATTGAATTCATCTATAAAAGGAAACTGTCCTTCTTTT
Organism: Flavobacterium frigidimaris; assembly: GCA_900129595.1. Classification (GTDB taxonomy): domain Bacteria; phylum Bacteroidota; class Bacteroidia; order Flavobacteriales; family Flavobacteriaceae; genus Flavobacterium; species Flavobacterium frigidimaris. Next base: position 180,287 of record FQWG01000009.1, read on the forward strand.
GTATATCCTTCACCAATGCGGAAAGCATTATCTTTCTCGATGGCCAATACATATTTATTGTATTCATTTTTCTTAGTCTCAAAAATTCCCGGATCTGAGTAAACATCTTGTTGGTTTCTATCAGTAACTACTTTTGCTTGCTGAGCAGGATTTGACGGATTGATCAGATATGTTTTTGTATTACGCGTATCGTACCATTCGTCTGTAATAAAAGCAACATTGTCATTTCCCCAGGTAATATCGCTGTAACGTTGAGGTAGTTTTACTAATGAAGTTGCGTTGTTGGCAAAAGGAGCATCCCAAAGATAAACTTCGTCTCTAAAATCGACTTTGTTGGCTGGATCACCTTCGTCAAGAGCTACGGCATACGATAATGTTGCCGGTTTGTCATTTCTCCAGGTCATTTCTCTTTTTCCTTTTCTTACCGCCATAAAACCTTTAGGAATTACTTCGTTTAGAGGAACTTCGTTTACCGTTTTAACTTCTTTTCCTGCAGCATCATAAACAACTGTTTTAGATGGGAATCTGTTCAGAGGTACAACATACGAAAATGGTTTTTGTATGGTCGTTACCATAATATAGTTGCCATCCGGTGAAATTCTTTCTCCTGCATACATTGCTGCTTCTTTGAATAAAGTAGCTGTTCCGTTGAGTTTGACTTTGTATAATTCAGAAGTAATGATGTTCTCAAAATTTATTTCATCATTCTGATTTTTCAACATATCAGGATAGGTTCTGTTCTGGGATTTGGTTCCTGCCGTGCTCGAAATAATTGGCCCGGTTGGTAAATCTTTTTTAGAATCCAGTAAAGGCTTTCTGTTTTTTGGAAGCATTTTCACCAAAATAGTTTCACTGTCTAAAAACCAGCTAAACGGATTGCCAAGATTTGCATTTACCGTGGCATCAGTAAGTTTTGTTGCTTTTGCTGTTGCTACATCCAATACCCAAAGTTCAACTCCTGAATTTGTAGTATGCGAAAACAAAACTTTCTTATCGTTTGGAGACCATAGAATATTACTTATTTTAGGATTCTGAGGCAAACCTGAAACTTGTACTTCTTCCTTTGCGTTAACTTTTCTTAATTTTAGATTTATGGTATAAGTTACCGTACTGGAAATATTGGTTACGGGATTAATTCTTAAACCGCCTAAACGAAGTTCTTCCTGATTTAAATCGTCTAATGTTTTGTAAGTACTTCTGTATAAAAATAAAATATTCTCTTTTTTTGTATCCATTGATACTGTAGGAGCTCGTTCGTAATCAGCTAAATCTAAAATAGATTTTGATGGTTTTTGATAGGTTAAATTTTCTTGGGCAGAGGCAAAAAAGCCAATGTTAAGAAATAAGAGGAGTGTAACCTTTAATTTCATAATGTGAATTTTAGGAGTTTAAAAAATAGGTATTCGTAATGTTTGACTAAAGTACTTTAAAGTTGTTACATATTATGCGTTATTTTTCATACTTTTCATTGTTTTAGTATGAAAACTGTTTTTTCATGATATAAATAGCTTCAATTGACGATATAATTAGAGTATATTGAATTGCTAATAACGAAAAAAACACTAATTTGTACACTAATGTTTTAAAGTATACTTAGATTTGCAATCCAATTTTTTAATAAATAATAGAAGAATATGTATCATTCAAAAATAACGGGCTTAGGATATTATGTTCCTTCAAATGTTGTGACCAACGACGATTTGTCTAAGATTATTGATACCAATGATGAGTGGATTCAGGAGCGTACGGGAATTAAGGAGCGAAGACATATTATTCGTGGAGAAGACACCACAACTACAATGGGAGTAAAAGCAGCCAAAATTGCTATAGAACGATCTGGCGTAGCCAAAGAAGATATTGATTTTGTAGTTTTTGCTACATTAAGTCCGGACTACTATTTTCCAGGACCAGGAGTTTTAGTACAACGCGATTTAGGATTAAGAACTGTAGGAGCATTAGATGTAAGAAACCAATGTTCTGGTTTTGTGTACGCTATTTCTGTTGCTGATCAGTATATTAAAACCGGAATGTATAAAAATATTTTGGTGATTGGTTCAGAAGTTCATTCAACCGGATTAGATATGACTACTCGTGGTCGCGGTGTTTCGGTAATTTTTGGAGATGGAGCAGGAGCAGCAGTTTTAAGCCGTGAAGAAGATTTGACAAAAGGAATTTTATCAACTCACCTGCATTCAGAAGGACAACATGCCGAAGAACTGGCTTTGCAGGCACCGGGAATGGGAGCGCGCTGGGTAACTGATATTTTAGCAGATAATGACCCGAATGACGAAAGTTATTATCCGTATATGAACGGGCAATTTGTGTTTAAAAACGCAGTAGTTCGTTTTGCTGAGGTAATCAATGAAGGTTTAGAAGCAAACGGTCTGCAAGTTTCAGATATTGATATGTTGATTCCGCATCAGGCGAATTTGAGAATTTCACAATTCATTCAAAACAAATTCAAACTCACGGATGATCAGGTTCATAATAATATCCAGAAATACGGAAACACAACCGCAGCGTCTATTCCAATTGCCTTAACAGAAGCCTGGGAGCAAGGAAAAATCAAATCAGGAGATACTGTTGTTCTGGCAGCTTTTGGTAGTGGTTTTACCTGGGCAAGCGCAATTATTAAATGGTAAATTAATTCATCTTGCATTATATTCTGAAACCTGCTCTTTTTGGAGCAGGTTTTTTTGTACTCATTTATCAGGTCGGCCGATTCGAAGCCCATGTTACGATTAGCAAGTCTTTTATTTCGTGTATGGCATTTCGGTTTTAATTAATATTTTTGTTAAGTCAGAAATGACAAATGATAAAACATCTTTACATAAAAATGAAAAAAAATCAATTAGAAATAGCCTGTTTCAATTATGAATCGGCAATAATTGCGCAGGAAAGCGGTGCAGACAGAATCGAATTGTGTGACAATATGCAGCTTGGCGGAACAACACCCAACGCTGTTCTGGCAGTAAGAGTCCGTGAGAAGCTGTCGATAAAAATGCATGTTATTATCAGGCCGCGAGGTGGGGGCTTTGTTTATTCTGATGAAGAGTTTACAGAAATGAAACAAGATATAAAATCCTTTAAAAAACTTGGTATAGATGGTTTTGTTTTTGGAATTCTAAATCCGGACGGAAGTGTAAATAAAAAGCAAAATGAGGAATTGGTAAACTTGGCAAGTCCGTTTTCTTGTACTTTTCATCGTGCTTTTGATCACGTTAATTCTATAGAGCAAGCCCTTGAAGATGTTATCGATTGTGGTTTTCAAACTATTCTGACTTCCGGGAGAGGAAAAAATGTCGAAGAAGGAATTGATGATTTGATCCTGATTCAGAAATTGGCCAAAGACCGAATCGAAATTATGCCTGGCGGAGGTTTGCGATCTTCAAACATTAAATTACTTCAGGAAAAACTTCAGCCAACTTTTTATCACTCATCGGCTATTACAAATAATACCGAAACAGCAAATCCGGAAGAAATAAAAGAATTACGCAATTTTTTATAAGCGGCTGGTACAAACTAAAAAAGCCTGGAGTTGGCAAACTCCAGGCTTTTCTTTTCTACATGAACTATTAAAATCTACTAATAAAAGCGGGATTAAAACATTCCGCCACCACCTTTACTAGTGTTATCTTCTCTTTGTTTGCGTTCTAAATTTTTGATTTTAGCTCCACCAAAATTATACGTTAAACCTAAATAAACAGTTTGACTTTCCCATTTAAATTGTCCTTCATGCGCATAAGGATACATAGCGTCAAAAGAATATTTCATAGTATTGAATACGTCGTTAAAACGTAAACTGATGTTCATCTTGTTGTCTAACAATGTATAACGTGAACCCATGTCCATTTTGTACATTTCGTGACTGTTATTTTGAAGTCCGTCAACTCCACCTCTGTAAAAACCAAATAATAAGAAGCTTAAACGTTTGTTTACTTTAAAGTTGGAGTTCATACGGCCATTAAATGCTGCCACAGTAACTTTTCTTTCGATCGGGCTGCTTGTTTGTGTTACAGGATCATATGCGAACACAACTCCTTGTTGGTTGATACTTGAGAAATCAATAGATGGCGCAATATCCCACCATTTTGTGATTTTGTAGTTAAAAGAAACCTCAAAACCATAAGAAGTATTGTGATCGTAATTTGTATAAGTCAGAATTTGTTTGTTTCCGCTTGGGTCTGTATCATCCGGATATAAAATTCGGCTAATCTGATCATTGATGCTTCTATAGAAAACGCCAGTCGTAAAACTTCCTTTTGTGAAAGTTTTAGTGTAATTTACTTCAACAGAATTTGTAAACTGCGGACGCAATTCAGGATTTCCTATAGATGTTACTAACGGAGTAGAAAACTCACGAATAGGTTTTGTCTGCTCTAAACTAGGACGGTCTACACGACGGCTATAGCTAAATTGCAAAGTGTTTTTCTCATTCAGGTTATAGGTTAAATAAGCCGAAGGATATAAAGTAATATAATCATCATTGAATTTTTCAAGACCATGGTTTAGGTTAGCGGCTACTTTGTAGCTTTCAAAACGAGCACCCAATTGGTAACTGAATTTTTTAAATTTCTGACCAAATGTTACATAAGCTGAATAAATATCAGTGTCATAAGTATAATTAGAAACCGGGATTGCTGCAAGTGGATTTCCGGTAATATAGTCATTGTCCGTTTTAGTAATTCTCGCCTCGGCGCCCGCTTCAAGAGTTGTTTTTTCATTTAAAGGATTTACGTAATCAACATTTAAAGTAGTCAGTTTACGTGTTCCTTTTATATAATCATCATAAATGACATTGTTCTGGGTATTGTCAGTATTTATGGTCTGAGTATCAAAAGAAGAATACTGTGTTTCTTTATTGTCGCTGTAGTTTCCTTCAAAATCTAAGGTATGTCCTTCTTTTTTGAAGATATGTTTGTAAGCTAAATTATAAGTGCCAACTTCATCGGGTCCTGAATATTTAGATTTCTGAAAGATTTTTGAAATGTCAGAATCGGTTACGTTATTATAGTCAATACCAGTATTGACAAATCCTTTTCCGTTGGATTTATTCTGATTCGTGTAGATCGATATTGTATTATGATCATCAATTAAATAATCCATTCCAATTTTATACAAGTACGAATCATTATCGTTTAAAACATCAATTTTCTGAACAACTTCCGGATCAAATCTTTTGATGAAACCGTCGTTTTGATACGTTCCGAAATTTTGTCCTGCATTTCCAAAGAAATTTACTTTTCCGGTTTTGTAATTCAAATTCAAAGATTGGTTGTATTTAGCCGTTTCTCCAAAAGTAATTCCGCCACTGTAACTTCCGTTAAAACCAGTGTTGGTATTTTTGTGTAAAACGATATTGATGATTCCTGACATTCCTTCCGGATTGTATTTTGCACTTGGATTGGTGATCAGCTCAATTTTTTTGATAGAAGTTGACGGAATTTGTTTTAGTAATTGAGCAGGGTCAATATTTGATGGTCGTCCGTCAATTAATACACGAACATTATCGTTTCCACGAAGAGAAAGTTTTCCGTCCTGATCGACATTCACAGACGGAATGTTGTTCATAATGTCTGATGCAGATGCACCTGCAGTTGTCAAATCTTTACCAACTGTAATTATTTTTCGGTCAATTTTTTGTTCTATTGTCGAGCGGTCACTTACTATGTTTACCCCTTTAAGCTGGGTTGCTTCTTCTTCAAGAGAGACATTAACTGTGGCTGTCTTTTTATTATCGCTCAAAACGATTGACCCTGTATATTTTTTGAATCCAATGTATTGAATTTCGATCGTATAGGTTTTTAAAGCTAAATTTTTGATAGTAAAAGCACCATTATCATCTGTGTTAACTCCCGTAACTGCTTTTCCGTTGTCTTTGATGGAGACGGTTGCGTAAGAGATCGGTGCATTATTGGATTTTTCGGTAATTTTTCCGGAAACCGTTCCGGTGTTCTGGGCCTGAGCTGTTGCAAATACCCCCAGTAATGCGAACAGAAAAAGTTTTAGTTTCATAATTTTGGTATCGATTGTTTTGATTTGATTGATGATGATTGTTTTTTTTTGTTAATTTTTTTTGCTTCAAACGAATTCAAAGTCCCTATTAAGACTCTTTTATCATCGATATGTTACAGAAAAAAATGAAAAAGATTATGTTTTTTTTAAGACAGCCTGTTTTTGAAGAGATTAGCATTTTAATTTTTTGATAATTTTAACATTCAAAACAAAATGCTTTTTACAGATTTCTAAGAGTTTTGTTGTATTTTATATGTTTTTCATTTTCTGTAATTGACGAATAAGCAGTATATTTGCTCACTTTAAAAATAAGTTTACATGTCATTATCACAAATTCTTACACCTTCTATACAAAAAGCAATACAAGCATTATTTGATGTTACTGTTGATAAAATCGAATTTCAGACTACACGCAAAGAGTTTGAAGGCGATATTACAATGGTAATTTTTCCTTTACTAAAAGTGATCAAAAGCAATCCGGTAGAATTAGGAAATAAAATAGGAAATTATTTAGTAGAAAATCTTCCTGAAGTATCCCGTTTTAACGTTGTTTCGGGTTTTTTGAATATTGTAATTGCAGATAGTTATTATTTGAATTTCTTTAATGGAATAAGAGACAATCAAAAATTTGGATACGTTACTCCAAATCCGGATGATAAAGCCATTATGGTCGAATATTCTTCGCCAAACACCAATAAGCCTTTGCATTTAGGTCACGTTCGTAACAATTTGCTAGGATATTCTGTAGCCGAAATTATTAAGGCTTCAGGAAAAAAAGTATACAAAACACAAATCATCAACGACCGTGGAATTCATATTTGCAAATCGATGCTGGCCTGGGAGAAATTTGGAAATGGTGAAACTCCGGAAAGCTCCAGTCTAAAAGGAGATAAATTAGTTGGTAAATATTATGTTGAGTTTGATAAAGCTTATAAAGCTGAGATTTCTCAATTGATAGAAACTGGAAAAACGGAAGAAGAAGCTAAAAAACAAGCTCCAATTATTATTGAAGCGCAAGAGATGCTTAAAAAATGGGAAGCCGGTGATGATGCTGTAATTTCTCTTTGGAAAAAAATGAACCAATGGGTTTATGATGGTTTTGCTACTACTTATACCAATCTTGGAGTTAATTTTGATAAATATTATTACGAAAGTAATACCTATTTGTTAGGAAAAGATGTTGTTCAGATAGGTCTTGATAGCGGTGTTTTTGAAAAAGATCCTGACGGTTCAGTTTGGATTGATTTAACAGACGAAGGTCTCGATCGTAAAATTGTATTGCGTTCAGACGGAACAGCTGTTTACATGACGCAAGATATAGGAACAGCAATTCAGCGTGTAAAAGACATGCCGGATGTTGGCGGAATGGTTTATACAGTGGGTAACGAACAAGATTATCACTTTAAAGTATTGTTCCTGATCCTGAAAAAATTAGGTTTTGACTGGGCTTCAAGTTTGTATCATTTATCATACGGAATGGTAGATTTGCCATCAGGAAAAATGAAAAGCCGTGAAGGAACTGTTGTAGATGCTGATGATTTGATGCAGGATATGACAGATACAGCACAACAAATCTCAGAAGATTTAGGGAAACTGGACAGTTATTCTGACGAAGAAAAAGCAAAATTGTACAAAACAATCGGTCTTGGCGCTTTGAAATATTACATTTTAAAAGTAGATCCTAAAAAACGTATTTTGTTTAATCCGGAAGAATCAGTTGATTTTGCAGGAAATACAGGTCCGTTTATTCAATATACTTACGCCAGAATTCAGTCGATCATTCGTAAAGCCGATTTTGATTTTTCAGTTGCAACGAATACAGAAGAATTACATGAAAAAGAAAAAGAATTGGTAAAACAAATCGAACTTTTCCCGGAAGTAATCCAGAATGCAGCTCAAAATCACAGTCCTGCATTAATTGCAAACTATACCTATGATTTGGTAAAAGAATACAATTCTTTCTATCAGTCAGTGCATATACTAGGAGAAGTAGATTTGACTAAGAAAATATTCAGAGTACAGCTTTCTCAAAAAGTAGCCGAGGTAATAAAAGCTGCTTTTACATTATTAGGAATAGAAGTTCCTGAGAGAATGTAATTGTATTAAATAAGTATCAAAACAAGAGAGTCGATAATGGTAAAATTATCGGCTCTTTTTTATGAAATAGCGTTTTTTATTGATGATTATTTTGTTCGTAAAAATGAAATAATTATTATGAAATGGTTAAAGATTTTACACAAAAATTTTGTTGTAAAAAAAATAAATTAACATTTGCAAATGTCGTTTTTATAGCTAAGTTTACGGTAAGAAATTGATTTATAAAAAAAGTCTAAAAAACCACTAAATATAGGAGATGAGCTAATTTTTATTCTCTTTTAAGACAATCGAGGAAGCTGAAAATCGTAAGAGTAAGCAAAACTAAAAACCCAAAACAATGATTAAAAACCCTTTTTTATTACTAGCACTTCTTCTAGTATGTTGTACAATTAATGCACAAGATTTAATTTCGCCTTCTTATGGCTTTTCTCACAGCAAAACAGCTTACATCACTTTGGCTGACGGAACTGAAATTAACGGAACTATCAAAGATATCGATAGAGACAAAGGGTTAATCGAGTATATTAAATTACAAGACGGAGCTGGGAAAAAACACAAACTAAAACCGGAAAATATTAAGTTTATGTACTTACCTCCAAGCGGACTTGACAATTTAGGTAAGAAACTTAATTTTCTTGAAGATTTCAAAAAATGGAATGACACTAAGTTAAACCAGGATTTCTTAAACCAAGGATATGCTTATTTTGAAACGACTGATGTAAAAATCAAAAAGAAAAGCAGCAAATTGTTAATGCAATTACTTAATCCTTCATTCAGTAAAGATTTTAAAGTGTATTGTGATCCTTATGCAAAAGAAACTACTTCTTTAGGAGTTGGTGGAGTTAAATTTATTGGTGGAGATGCAAAATCTTACTATGTAGCTAAAAAAGATTCACCAGCATTTTTGTTAAAGAAAAAAGATTACAAAAAAGAATTTGTACCATTATGGGGAAGCTGTGAAAAAGTAGTAGCTGGAAACCCAGAGCCAAAATGGACAGATTTAACAAAACATATTGTTGCTTATTCTGAGTGTGTAGATCCAAGCTAATATGTAATAGGATAATCTATATTTGATTTGATATCTTTTGAAGATTTTAAACTTAATATAGCAAACAAAAAAAGGAGCCGTCTCAAAACAAAAATTGAGACGGCTTTTTATTTGTTGCCCATTTTGGCTTTTAATGTTTTGATTTTAAGGGAAGGAAAAAA
>FQWG01000010.1 GCA_900129595.1 Flavobacterium frigidimaris
GAAGGATTGAGGCTAATGCTCTTATTTTACAAGGGCTTAGACAATAAAAAAAAAGGGACAAATCAGAAAAATTCTGATTTGTCCCAAGAGGTGACCACGGAGGGGTTCGAACCCCCAACCCTCAGAGCCGAAATCTGATATTCTATCCAGTTGAACTACGTGGTCTTTTGATTGCAGATTGTTGAGTTTAGATTTTAGATTATTGAATGAAATCTAAAATCTGAACTCTAAAATCTAATGTTTTTATACTAAAAGTTTCTTAACGATTGCAGAAATGGTTTTTCCTTCAGCAGTTCCGCCTAATTGAGCAGAAGCTAATCCCATAACTTTACCCATCGAAGCAATTCCTGAAGCTCCGGTTTCTGCAATGATTTTTGCAACTACCGCTTCTACTTCTTCTTCGCTTAACTGTGCAGGTAAAAACTTCTCGATTACAGCAACCTGAGCCAATTCCGGTTCAGCTAAATCAGGACGATTTTGTTCTGTAAAAATTCTGGCACTTTCTTTACGAGTCTTAACCAGCCTTTGAAGCAATTTAACTTCATCGTCTTCTGTTAATTCTTCTTTAGAACCAGAAGCTGTTGAAGCTAATAACATTTCAGATTTAATAGCTCTCAATGCCTCTAATGCTACTGTATCTTTTGCTCTCATGGCGGTTTTAATCTCGTCCATGATTAATGTTTGTAAACTCATCTTTATTTTTTATTTAAATAGGTAAAACCTATAATTGATATGAATATTTGAAAGTGTGTTCCGGACCTCGCCTGAACCGACAACAAAATTAACTTTTAAAACTAAATTTAGAAGTCAAATTTTAAATTCTGTGCGAAGATAAAAAAAATAACCCGAAAATTAAATCCAATTTTCGGGCTATCTGTAATATTATGATTGTAAAATTAATCTACGTTGTCGTGCAAAAATGAATTGTTTGAACGCAATTGCAAATCGTTGTTACTATCTGTTCCAACTGATATTCTTGAATTGGTTGTATTCGACTGATTGTTCGAAAGATCGATACCTAATCTTTTGTAAGCAGGCTCTTTCTCTAATTCGTCAATTCTTGAAACATTATTATGGAATTTATAATTAAATTCTTTTAGTTTCTTTCTTCTTTCTTCAGCTCTCAATCGTAAAGTTTCCTCAATTGTCAATTCCATCGGAGAAACCTCTGAAGTTGTTGCAAAACTAGCTTCACTGGCAAAATCAACTTTTTGTTTCATAGTGATGTTTAATTCCGCAGGAATTACTTCTTCTACCACTTTATCCGCAGGTTTTGATGCCACTAAATCATTTTCTACCTCCATATATTCTTCTAACGAATATTTGATAATCCCTTTATCTGAAAGTTCTGTTACCGGTACAAATTGCACTGGATCATTTACTTTGATATTACGGGTTTCATTCGATAGTTCGAATAAAACTTTATTCTCTTGCTGAGCAACTGGTTCTTTCTTTACTTCCGGCTCTGATCTGAAAAGCGGTAAGTCGAATGAGAAAGTTGTTTGTTCTTCTCTTTCGAAAGTTCTTTGCTGAACTTGCTGAACTGGTTTTACTTCCTGAATATTTTGTGCTTCCGGAGCTGAAATCGTAAAATCAATATCTGTAATAGGCGAAACAATTTCGAATGTTACATCCAGGTTTTTAATAAACTCAGACATTACTACCAACTCATCCTGATTCATTGATTGAGCAACTGGTGGCACAGGAGTAACTTCAACCGGAGCAACTGCAACTGGAGCAACTACAACTGGAGCAACTTGTGTAGGCGTAAATGGAGTTACGATATCTTCATCATCATCCATTAGATCAAAAACAATTTTTTCTTCTGATTTTGCAGTAGGTGTTTCAGCATTTACATCAAAAGAAGTAACCGATTTATTTGTTAAATTATGAACACTTCTTTGTTCATCTTCTAACGTATGAATGATTTTTTTAGGTTCTGTATTTACAATTTCGTTTTGTTGTTCAACATCAAAACCTGTTGCAATAATAGTCACGGCAATAGCATCACCAAGAGTTTCGTCTTCACCAACTCCCATGATAATATTGGCATTATGACCTGCTTCTACCTGAATGTGATCATTGATTTCTCCGATCTCATCCAATGTAATTTCGTTTGATCCAGAAACGATAAGCAACAATACGTTTTTGGCTCCTGTAATCTTGTTGTCGTTTAACAACGGAGAATCCAATGCTGAAACAATAGCATCTTTTGCTCTGTTTTCACCAGCAGCAACAGAAGATCCCATGATTGCTGTTCCGCTGTTTGATAAAACAGTCTTAGCATCACGTAAATCGATATTTTGAGTATAGTGGTGCGTAATTACTTCAGCAATACCTCTTGAGGCTGTTGCCAAAACTTCATCCGCTTTAGAGAATCCTGCTTTAAAACCAAGATTTCCGTATACTTCTCTTAACTTGTTATTATTAATTACAATTAACGAATCGACTTGCTTACGCAATTTTTCGATTCCTAAAAGTGCCTGTTCCTGACGCACCTTTCCTTCAAACTGAAAAGGAATCGTCACAATACCTACAGTAAGGATTTCTCTTTCTTTGGCTAATTGTGCAATTACCGGAGCTGCACCAGTACCTGTTCCACCACCCATACCAGCGGTAATAAATACCATCTTAGTACCACGGTCTAACATTTTTTCGATATCAGCGATACTCTCAATAGCAGACTGCTGTCCTACATCAGGATTTGCTCCTGCTCCAAGACCTTCTGTCAGATTCATACCTAACTGAATTTTATTAGGTACTGAACTATTCTGTAGTGCCTGTGAATCGGTATTACAAACGATGAAATCAACGCCTTTAATACCTTGCTTAAACATGTGGTTGATAGCATTACTACCACCTCCACCTACACCTATTACTTTGATAACATTTGATTGGTTTTTTGGTAAATCAAATGAAATACTTCCAAATTCTGAGTTGCTCATCATCTTTTTGGTTTTTGAAATTCTTATTTAAATACATTTTTTACTTCTTGACTTGGGGCCAAAAAAGTAATCCTTTTCTTTTATTATTTTATTCTGCGTTGTCTAAAAAATCTTTGATTTTATCGACATATCTATCAAAAAATGATCTTCTGATTTTAGTTTCGGTAGATTCTTCTTTCGATACATTATTCCTGACAACTTCTCTTGTTTCTTCGATAGTTTCTACTCTTTCAACGTAGTTTTCTTCAACTTCGTATCGTTGTTGTACAGGTTGTTGTGTCTGCGGAGGAACATTTCTGTAGACTACTTTTGTCTGTTCGTTTACAATCTCCATTCTAACAGCACTTTGCGTACTGTTTTCGATACTGTTCATTACTAAACCAACTGCTGTTGCAAACAACGGACTAGAAATTTCTTCACTAGAATTACCTGCCAAATGCTCATTTGGATATCCAATTCTGGTATCCATACCAGTAATGTACTCTACTAATTGTTTGATATGTTTTAGTTGAGCCCCACCACCTGTAAGCACAATTCCCGCAATTAATTTTTTACGCGGATCTTCGTGTCCGTAAGCTTTAATTTCTGCGAAAACCTGTTCTACAATTTCTACCACACGGGCATGAATAATTTTAGATAAGTTTTTAAGCGAAATCTCTTTTGGCTCTCTGCCTCTTAAGCCCGGAATAGAAACAATCTCGTTGTCTTTATTTTCTCCCGGCCAGGCTGACCCGAATTTTATTTTTAAAAGCTCTGCTTGTTTTTCGATAATCGAACAACCTTCTTTGATATCGTCTGTAATTACATTTCCTCCAAAAGGGATTACTGCTGTATGACGAATAATACCATCTTTGAAAATGGCTAAATCTGTTGTTCCGCCACCAATATCAATTAGCGCTACTCCTGCTTCTTTTTCTTCCTGACTTAAAACGGCATCTGCAGAAGCCAAAGGCTCTAATGTCAGTCCTGACAATTCGATTCCTGAACTCTGGATACATCTTCCCACATTTCTGATCGATGATGCCTGCCCTACTACTACGTGAAAACTAGATTCTAATCTTCCGCCGTACATTCCGATTGGTTCTTTTATTTCAGACTGCCCGTCGATTTTGAATTCTTGTGGCAGAACATGAATAATTTCTTCTCCCGGTAACATCGCCAGTTTATTGACCTGGTCGATCAAAAGCTGAATGTCTTTTTCGCCAATTACTTCTTCCGGATTATTACGGCTGATATAATCTGTATGCTGTATACTTCTGATGTGCTGTCCTGCAATACCCACAACAACATCTTTTATTTTATAACCTGAATTATTTTCGGCTTCAAGTATTGCTTGTTGAATAGATTGAATAGTTTGCGTAATGTTGTTTACAACTCCTCTCGCAACTCCCAAACTTTTGGATTTTCCAATACCCAAAATTTCCAACTTTCCATACTCATTCTTCTTGCCGATCATGGCAACTATCTTTGTCGTTCCAATATCTAGACCTACTGCAATGTTATCTTTTTCCATTTTCTATTATTTTGTGCAAACTACTTGTTCCGTAAACCTAAGGTCAATCTTTTTGTATTTATATAACGAACTATCTAAAACCGCTTTCTGAAAAAAGGCTTTATAATTATTAAATTTCTTATCAACATTCATCGTTCTGCCAAAATCGATGAAGTAATTATAATTTCTATTAAACAATTTTAAGCTGCCATTCGGCATAATTTCAATTGCAATGATGTTTTTTCTCAAAAACGCATCGTCATAAATTGTGCGAAATAGCACCGCTAAATCTTCGTTATTTTTTTCATTTATTGCCCCGGAAACAAGAGGAACTCTGGCAGTATAATTGTCTGACAAAGGCATTTTATTACCCTCATAGTCAATATAAAAAGAGGCATCACCATCATAAACTCGCGCTATTGGTGTCTTCTGTTTTACTACTGCTTTTAGAACCCCATCGATACTTACAAAAACATTTGACTTTTCAATCATCTCTTGTGTATCGAGGGTTTTCTCAATCTTATTCAAATCTAACTCATCTTTTCGGATACTGGAAGCGTCTCTTTTATTTTCTATCAACAATTTATTAACCGTTTCCGGCTTCACAAAAAGCGTATTTTCCCCTACAAAAACAACAACGGATTTTTTTAATTTTCGATCGCCATTTCGATGTTGGGCAAAAGAATATAAAAATAAAACGAGTCCTAAAATGAGAATTAATCTAATATTTGTCCAATTAAATATTTTCATTTAGCATTTTTTTGATTGACGGAACCATCTCTCCAATATCACCAGCTCCTATTGTTACAATTATTGGCGCATCACTGGCTTTGATCTCCGCTAATAAATCACTTTTTGCAACAATTTTCTTGTTCGAATTTGTCATTTTCCCTAACAGCCATTCTGATGTAATTCCTTCCATCGGTAATTCGCGTGCCGGGTAAATATCCATTAAAAACACTTCATCAAATTGAGATAAACTTTCGGCAAATCCATCAGCAAAATCTCTTGTTCTGCTGAACAAATGCGGCTGAAAAATTGCCAGCACTTTACGTCCCGGATACAACTCGGTAACTGCCTGATGTACTGCATTTATCTCTGTTGGATGATGTGCATAATCATCTATATAAACTAATTTATCTGACTTAATCTGATAAGAAAAACGCCTTCTGATTCCGTTGAATGAAGCAATGGCTTTTGCAATCAAGTCGGTCGGGGTACCAAAAGTCTTTGCCATTGCAATAGCCATCAATCCATTCATTAAATTGTGTTTTCCAGGCAATCCAAAATGCAAATCTTTTATGATTTCTGATGGTGTCTGAACATCAAAAACATAGCTTCCGTTTTCTATACGAACATTGAAAGCCTTATATACAGCATCTTCATTTATAGCACATTGCACTCCCTCAAGAGGTAACTCCTTTGTTATAAACAATTTATTCTTATCTTCTACTTTCGAAGCAAATTCTACAAACGAAGCTTCAATTGCCTCACTTGTTCCATAAATATCCAAATGATCGGCATCCATTGACGTGATACAGGCTATATTGGGATGTAAATGCAAAAATGAACGATCAAACTCATCAGCTTCTACAACCGTTACTGTTTTTCCGCTTCCAATTAAGTTAGAATTATAATTCTCTACAATTCCCCCCACAAAAGCGGTAACATCAGCACCACTTTCATATAAAATATGACCCAAAATACTCGAGGTTGTTGTTTTCCCGTGTGTTCCGGCAACTGCGAAACTAAAAGTGTCTTTAGTGATAATTCCTAAAACTTCGGCACGCTTTTTAATTTCGTAATTTCTTTCGATAAAATAATTCCACTCTGAATGTGTTTTTGGTACAGCCGGAGTAAAAATCACCAATGTATTTTCGACAAAATAATCAGATGGAATGAGGTTTATATTATCTTCAAAATGAATATCAATACCACTTTCAATTAATTCACTTGTCAGCATCGATGGCGTTTTATCGTAACCTGAAACCTGTTTCCCGATATTTTTAAAATAGCGGGCCAGCGCACTCATTCCGATGCCTCCAATGCCAATAAAATAAACGTTTTGTATTTGATCTAAATTCATTTCTATTTGTTTTTGAGCTATTTACAGGTTTCTTTATTTTCTAAGAAACTAATAATTAGACCTTTGTATTTTTCTTACTTTAATAACTCAAAACGCTTAAAAATAGCGTTCTGACTTTTTTATTCTGTTCTATAATTATCAGAAAAAGTTATATTATAACAACTTTCTTATCTGATCTACAATCACTTTTACAGCATTTGGCATCGCTAATTTTTTAATATTAACACTAAGCTGTTTTTGTTTGCCTTCATCTTTGAGCAATGCTTCAAAAACAATACTAAACTGACTGTCTAATTCTGACTCCTTTAACAAAATAGCCCCTTTTGCATCTACTATTGCCTGAGCATTTTTAGTCTGATGATCTTCGGCTACATTTGGTGACGGAATAAAAATTACCGGTTTCCCAACGATACACAATTCTGAAACTGAGGATGCTCCTGCCCGCGAAATAATCACATCTGCCGCAGCATACACAAAATCCATTCTTTCAATAAAATCAACAACTCTTACATGCTGTTGATTGTGTTTTTTATACTCTTCGAAATATAGCTTCCCACATTGCCAGATTACCTGAACATCCTGAGAAAGCATATTTTCTAATTCTTTTTCTATGAGCTGATTGACTCTTCTGGCCCCTAAACTACCTCCTAAAACCAAAAGTGTTTTTTTATTAGGATCTAAACCGTAAAAAGCAATTGCTTCCTCACGTTTACTATCAATATCTATCAGATCCTGACGAACCGGATTTCCGGTTAAAACAATTTTTTCTTTAGGAAAAAAACGTTCCAGATTTTGGTAAGCAACACAAATTGCATTGGCTTTTTTACTCAATAATTTATTGGTAATTCCCGGAAATGAATTTTGCTCCTGAATTACAGTTGGAATTCCGGCTCCTCCCGCTGCCTGTAATAACGGTCCGCTCGCAAAACCTCCTGTACCTATTACCACATTCGGTTTAAATTGTTTGATAATTCGTCTTGACTCTAGCAAACTTGTTGCCAGCTTTAATGGGAACATTAAATTTTGCAAGGTTAATTTTCTCTGCAAACCGGCAATCCAAAGACCTTTTATTTCATAACCTGCCTGAGGCACTTTTTGCATCTCCATTTTATCTTTTGCACCCACAAAAAGAAATTCAGCATCAGGAAATTGTGCTTTTAATTCATTAGCAATAGCAATTGCAGGATAGATATGTCCTCCTGTTCCGCCACCACTTAATATGAATTTATAATTTGCCATTTTTTTTAAAAGTTATTCGCTTTAAAAATTATTCTTTTTAATCTTATTTATTCAATACTGCATTCATCGGATTTCTTGAATTATCTTCGATAGAATACATTCCTTCTGTTGCGTATATTTCTTCCTTTTCATTTTCGACAGCATCTTCTTCGGCTAATTCTTTATCAATTAATCTCTGAAGGGCTTCTCTTCTTCTTTCTTTTTCTTCTTGTTCTTCGGCAATTTCTTCGTCTTTTTTCGTCACGCTAATAATGATTCCAAGAGAAAAACAGGTCATCCAGATCGAACTACCACCACTACTTATCAGCGGAAGCGTCTGTCCTGTTACCGGCAATAACTCTACCGCAACTGCCATATTAATCATCGCCTGAAATATCATCGGAAAACCGAGCCCAACAACGACTAACTTCCCAAATAGCGTATTGGCTTTGTGTGATGCAATTACAAATCTGAACAATAACAATAAATACAAGACCAGAATTGCTACTCCGCCCACCAGACCATATTCTTCGACAATAATCGCATAAATAAAATCGGAAGACGATTGTGGCAGAAAGTTTTTCTGAACACTTTTACCTGGTCCAACTCCACCAAACTGTCCTGATGCTATCGCGATTTTTGCTTTCTCAATCTGATAATCATCTTCATCAGGCTTGTCTGTAGTAAAGTTCATAATACGACTTTCCCACGTTGACACCCTGCTGAAGAATCTTGAATCCGGAAAAGCTTTTGCTACCAAAAGAAAAAACAACAGCATCCCAATTCCTGAGCCTATAATAAAACCTATATACTTAAGCGGGTACCTGCCAATAAATGTCAGCATAATTACCATCGAAAATATCAATGCCGTCGTCGAAAAGTTTGCTGGTAAAATAAGCGCTAAAGTTATAAAAACAGGCAGCCAAAGCTGTATTAATGACGTTTGAAAAGGCTCATTTTCGTCTCTCGTTTTCGACAAATAACGTGCTACATAAATAAACAATATGCTGGCCGCCAAAGTCGAAGTTTGAAATGTAATACCAATAAAAGGTACCTGAATCCAACGACTTGCATTCGCACCGGCAATTACGGTTCCTTTTAAAAGCGTATACGCCAACAAAACCCAAACTACAGGAAGCGCAACTTTTGAAATCGCCCTGAAATAATGATACGGAACTCTGTGCACCCAATAAATAATCAGGAAACCAATACATATATGTGCCAAATGTTTTACCAAATAACCCAAAGTATTTCCGGTTCCGTGACCTATATAAGCCAGATTACTACTCGCACTAAAAACAGGCATAAACGAAAACAGCGCCAATAGAGCCACAAATGACCATATTACCCTATCTCCTTTTAATTTGTTAACCAATTCTTTCATAGTGCGCTTAAGTTTCAGGTTTATTTTGTTTCATGTTTCAAGTTCCGCCTAACGTGAAACTTGAAACATGAAACTTTTTCTTTATAGATTGTGTACCGCTTGCTTAAATTGCTTTCCTCTGTCTTCGTAGTTTTCGAATAAATCGAAACTGGCGCAGGCCGGAGACAACAAAACTGCATCCCCTTTTTCTGTTAAACGCTGTGCTGTTTTTACAGCATCACTCATATTATTTACTTCGACCATCATATCAACCACATTTCCAAAAGCGTTAATAATTTTGTGATTATCAACTCCAAGGCAAATAATTGCTTTTACTTTTTCACGAACTAACGACATCAATTCGTTATAATCGTTTCCTTTATCAACTCCACCCACAATCCATACAGTCGGCACATTCATACTGTCTAAAGCAAAGAAAGTAGCATTTACATTTGTTGCTTTTGAATCGTTGATATATTGCACATTCTGAATTTTTAATACTTTTTCTAAGCGGTGTTCAACACCTTGAAAATTAGATAAACTTTCGCGAATTGTTGCATTTCTAATTTGCATCAATTTTGCTACAGAGCTTGCTGCCATTGCGTTTTTCATGTTATGTTTTCCTTCTAACGCAATGTGTTCTGTTTCCATTGTAAACTCTTCTTGGTTGATCTTTATTTCCATTTTGTTGTTATTTATAGAAGCTCCTTCATCAAATTGTTTTATCAATGAAAAAGGAATTAATTTTGCTTTTGTTGTGTTATTTTTTAACCATTCTGTAATTGCCTCATCATCTGCGTCGTAAATAAGATAATCACTTTCGGTCTGATTCATTGTTATTCGAAACTTTGAATCGATGTACTTGTGATATTTATATTCGTATCGGTCTAAATGATCCGGACTAATATTTGTAATAATGGCAATATCCGGCCTGTAATCTATAATCCCGTCGAGCTGAAAACTGCTTAATTCAAGCACATAGGCATCGAATTTATTTTCGGCTACCTGCCAGGCAAAACTCTTTCCGATGTTTCCGCCTAAACCAACATTTAATCCTGCTGATTTCAACAAATGATGCGTTAACATTGTTGTGGTCGTTTTACCGTTACTCCCGGTAATCCCTATTGTCAAAGCTTCTGTAAAAGGCTTGGCAAACTCGATTTCTGAAATCACTTTGATTCCGGCAGCGATTAGCTTTTGTACTATGGGAGATTTCTCAGGAATTCCGGGACTTTTCATTACCACGTCGGCATTTAAAATCAGGTCTTCAGTATGTTTTTCTTCTTCCCAAGCAATTTTATTAATGATAAGAACTTCTTTATAGCTCTCTTTGATTTTTCCGAAATCAGATACAAAAACATCGTATCCTTGCTTCTTTCCAAGAATCGCGGTACCAACACCACTTTCTCCTCCGCCAAGTACTACCAATCTCTTCATCTATCTAAGTTTTAAAGTAACAATTGATAATATGGCCAACATGATCGCAACAATCCAAAAACGGGTTACAATTTTACTCTCGTGATACCCTTTCTTTTGATAGTGATGGTGCAATGGCGACATCAGAAAAATTCTTCGGCCTTCACCAAAACGCTTTTTTGTGTATTTAAAATAACTCACCTGCAAAACCACTGAGAAATTCTCAACCAAAAAGATTCCACACAATAACGGAATCAATAATTCTTTACGAACGGCAATTGCTAAAACTGCTATGATTCCACCAATAGTCAAACTTCCTGTATCTCCCATAAAAACTGATGCGGGATACGAATTGTACCAAAGAAAACCAATTAGCGCCCCCACAAATGCAGATATAAAAACGGTCATCTCCCCAGAATTAGGGATGTACATAATATTGAGATAGTTTGAGAAAATGATATTTCCCGAAACAAACGTAAATATACCGAGCGCCAATACCGAAACTGCAGAAGTTCCTGCAGCGAGCCCGTCAATTCCATCCGTTAAATTAGCTCCGTTTGAAACCGCCGTAATGATAAAAATCACAACCGGAATAAAAATCAACCACGCCCATTTTTCATATCCTTCACCTGTCCATGCCAATAATTCAGCATAATCAAATTCGTTGTTTTTTACAAAAGGAATTGTCGTTGCTGTAGATTTCTCTTCAATTGGTGCAGGCAAAACAACAGCTGTATTGGTTGCAGTTCTAAAAACATCTGTTCTTCCGGTATCTGTTCTTACTGTTACCGCAGGATTAAAATAAAGAACAGCTCCCACAATAATTCCTAAACCAACCTGACCAATAACTTTAAAAATTCCTTTAAGCCCTTGTTTATCTTTCTTGAATATTTTGATATAGTCGTCTACAAAACCAATTGTTCCCATCCAAAGAGTCGTTACAATAAGTAATACTATATAAATATTATGCAAACGGGCAAATAACAAAACCGGTACCAGTGTCGCAAAAATGATAATCAGTCCTCCCATTGTTGGAGTTCCCGCTTTTTCATTTTGACCAGCCAGACCTAACTCACGAACGGTTTCACCAACTTGTTGTTTACGCAAAAAGTTTATAATTCTTTTTCCGTAAATCGTTGACAAAAGCAATGAGAGCATCAATGCCAAAGCCGATCTAAAGGTAATGTACTGGAAAACTCCTGTTCCCGGCACATCTAGTGTCTTGTCTAAATATTCAAATAAATAGTATAACATATATCTTGGTTTATCTGGTTAATCGTTAATTTGTTTATTCGCAAGTTTTTGATTTAATCACTATTCTACTGGACGAATAATTAATTAACCGATTAAACTTTTTTACTTTCCTAATTGTTCTAAAATTTCTTTTACAGTCTCCATATCATCAAAATGATGGCGAACACCATTTATTTCCTGATACGTTTCATGACCTTTACCGGCAATTAAAATGATATCATTTGGCTCTGCCATCTGACAAGCTGTTTTAATCGCTTGCTTTCTATCGGTAATTCTCAATAGTTTTTTATAATTATGTGCTTCAACCCCTTTTTCCATTTCATCCAAAATCACTTCAGGATCTTCATTTCTTGGATTATCAGAAGTTAAAATTGCCTTATCACTAAGATCAGCTGCAATTTTAGCCATAATAGGTCTTTTCGTTTTATCCCTGTTTCCACCGCAACCTACAACTGTAATTAGCTGTTCATTCTTGGTACGGATATCCGCTATTGTTTTCAAAACATTATCCAGAGCATCCGGAGTGTGTGCATAATCTACAATCGCTGTAATATTCCCGGCCGAAACAATGTATTGAAAACGTCCTGAAACACTTTCTAAATCAGACAATAATCGCAATGCCTCAAGACTATCCATGCCCAGCTCTACTGCAGTTCCGTAAATTGCCAAAACATTATAAGCGTTAAAAGTTCCGATCAGTTTTACCCAAACTTCATTATCATTTACCTTTAACAATAATCCTGACAATTGACTTTCTAATATTGTGGCTTTAAAATCAGCATATGATTTTAAGGCATACGTAAATTTTCTGGCCACTGTATTCTGCAACATCACCGGTCCGTTTTTATCATCTATATTTGATAAAGCGAAAGCTGTTTTGGGCAATGAATCAAAAAACGACTTTTTTACATCTCTGTATTCAGCAAAAGTTGGATGATAATCTAAATGATCGTGTGAAAGATTCGTAAAAACCCCTCCCACAAAATGCAGTGCTTCTGTACGTTTTTGATGAATTCCGTGAGAACTCACTTCCATAAAACAATGCGTAACACCCGCTTCAATCATTTCATTCAAATAGTGATTGATGGTAATAGAATCCGGAGTGGTGTGCGTTGCTTTATATTCGGTTTCATCCACCATTATTTTTACAGTTGATAATAAACCAACTTTAAATCCTGCTTTTTGAAACAACTGAAACAATAACGAAGCAATTGTTGTTTTTCCGTTTGTACCTGTAACGCCAACTAATTTTAATTTTTCAGAAGGATTTTCAAAATAATTAGCCGCCATAAAAGCCAATGCGGTATTGGTATCTTTTACTTTAATATAAGTAACTCCTTTTTCAACATGTTCCGGCAATACATCACAAATAACAGCAACAGCTCCTAATTGAATTGCTTTTTCTATATAATCATGACCATCAGAAAGTGATCCGCGAATGGCTACAAAAACATCATTCGCTTCAATTTTTCTTGAATCAAAATCAATTTTATGTATGTCAATTTCTGTCGAACCCGTTACAGATTCAATAGCTACTTTATATAATATGTCTTTCAGTATTTTCACGATAATTCTAATACTATTGTTGTGTTTTTACTAATATTTTCTCCAGCCTGTAAAGACTGTTTTTTTACTTTTCCTACTCCATTTACCTTAACTTTCAAACCTAAATTTTCCAGTAAAGCAATAGCATCCATCCCCGGCATTCCTTTTAAATCCGGAACCTGATTTGATTTTTTATTGGCTTCTACAGCATAATATTTATCATAACTTGAATCCTGCTTTGGAACTCTTGAATCCAGTTTTTTAATTTTATTTGTCGAAGGTGCATCGGTAAATATTTTTTGGGCGATTCTCTTAAAAACCGGTCCGGCAACATCTGCTCCGTAATAATTATTTTTTGATGTATTTGGTTTATGAACCACTACAATACAAGAATACTTAGGATGGTCTGCCGGAAAATAACCAACAAAAGAAGACGCATAATACAATCCCGATTTTCCTTCTTTACCGCCATAATTTACCTGTGCAGTTCCTGTTTTACCTGCCATCGAAAAATCCTTCGAATACAACTTAGAACCTGTTCCTTTTTTAACCACATTAAGCAATACTGCTCTTACTTTTTTGATGGTTTCCGGCGAACACACTTTTGGATTAATTACTTCAACATCAAATTTCTTGATGGTTTTGTTCCATTCTTTAATTTCTGAAACAAATTGAGGTTTTACCATTACTCCATTATTAGCAATTGAGTTATACAATGCCAGCGTTTGCATTGGCGTAACCGAAACTCCGTAACCAAATGCCATCCATGGCAATGAAACTCCTGACCAATGTTTGTCACCAGGCTGTGGTATATAAGGCCTTCCTTCTCCTTGAAAATGCAATCCCAGCGTTTTGTTTAATCCATAACTATTAATATGGTTCACAAATTTTGATGGGTTGCTTTTATAATTATCATAAACCGCCTGAACCATTACTGTATTAGACGAAAGTTCGAAACCACGTGCTAACGAAATTTTTCCGTAACCTCCCCTATGCGAATCACGAACGGCACGACCATAATATCTTACTTCTCCGCCACGACTGTCAAAAACAGTACTGGTATCTGCAACTTTATCCTCTAAAATTGCCATTAAATCGACTAACTTAAAAGTAGATCCCGGCTCATGAGATTCTGCTACAGCATAATTGGTAGTTTCATAATACGACCCGTCTTCTGCTCTTCCTAAATTCGAAATTGCTTTTACGTGTCCTGTTTCTGTCTCCATCACTACCACACAACCGTGATCAGCTTCGTATTCTTCTAACTGTTTCAACAAGGCATGATGAGCAATATCCTGAATAAAAACATCGATTGTCGAGATTACATCAAAACCATCCTGAGGATCTACTTCATTGACATCGCGAATTGGCTTCCATTGTCCTTTGGCAATTTTTTGTTTTAAAATCTTACCGTCTTTTCCGTTTAAATAACTTTTAAAAGCCCACTCGATTCCTTTTCCTACCTCTACTCCTGTTGCCGGATCAATACGATCGTAACCAATTGTTCTTTCGGCAATTTTTCCGATCGGATGTTTTCTGACTGTTTCCTGTTCGATTATAATTCCGCCTTTAAAAGCGCCTAAATTGAATAATGGAAATCCTTTTATTTTTACATATTCGGTATAACTCAAATTACGTGCGATCAGATAATACCTGTTTTTATTGGCTCTTGCTTTTCTTAATTCTTTTTCGAAATAGCTTCCCGATTTATCCAAAACTGTCGCCAGAGAATCTGATAATGCTTTTACATGTTTTTCAAACGTTTCTGTTTTTGGCGCTTTAGCATCAAATCGAATCTCATAATTAGGGATTGATGTTGCTAATAAACTCCCGTCAGCAGAATAGATGTTTCCTTTGTTAGCCGGAATTACGAAATTTCTAACGGTACGCTGTTTGGCCAGTTTTCTATAATAATCCCCTTCAACCCATTGAATATTGGTTAACTTAACAACAATAGCAATTGCCATCACAAAGATGAAAACTGCTACGAGGTAAATTCTGTAGGATATATTTTTATCGTCTACTGCCATATTCTTTTAAAGAAACTTTTTTCTTCTTCTTTTTTTACTTCTATCTTAACCGGAGGAACCGTAGAGGGAAAAATTTGCTTTTCGAGCATTTTATCCGATATGGTTGATTCCATCTTCAACTTCATTAATTCTGAACGGCGATCTACAAATTCAGATCGCAATTCTTTTACTTCATTATTCAGCTTTGCTATTTCAAAAACCTTTTGTTCGTATCGTTGCGTATTGGCAATCATCAAAATCGCTAACAGGATTATAAAAACAATGAAGCGCCAGTTTTTTACCGCGTCATCGTTCAAAAGAAATCTTGCTTTTAATATGCCAAATACTCCACCTTTCATTTTCTACCTATATATATTATATCTTCTCAGCGATTCTCAATTTTGCACTTCTTGCTCTATTGTTGATTTTGATCTCAGCATCGTCCGGAACAATCAACTTTCCAATCGTTTTATAAGGAACAGAAAAGTTTCCGAAGAAATCACGTTCCGGTTCGCCTTCAAACATTCCGTTCTTAATAAACCTTTTCACTAATCTATCCTCTAATGAGTGATAGGATATTACTGAAAATCTTCCGCCCGGATTCAAAATTTCTAAAGACTGTTCTATAAATTCTTTTAAGACATCCATTTCCTGATTTACCTCAATTCGAATCGCCTGATAAATCTGAGCCAATATTTTATTTCGAACTCTTTCCGGTAAATATTTTGCCAGAACATCTTTTAATTCATCCGTAGTCTTAATAGGGTAATGTTCTCTGGCCTCTACAATTGTTCTTGCTAAAACCGGCGCATTCTTCAACTCCCCATAATCAAAAAAAACACGACGTAAATCCTGTTCTTCATATTCGTTAACCACACGATAAGCACTTAAATCATTTTTCTGACTCATCCGCATATCGAGTTCGGCATCAAATCTTGTCGAGAAACCTCTTTCCGGAACATCAAACTGATGCGATGAAACACCCAAATCAGCCAAAATCCCATCAACACTCTTAACACCATGAAAACGAAGAAATCTTTTTATAAATCTAAAGTTCTCATTAATTAAGGTAAACCGCTCATCCGGTAACGCATTTGCCAATGCATCTTCATCCTGATCAAAAGCAAATAATTTTCCGTTTGGCCCTAAGCGTTTCAAAATTTCTTTTGAATGGCCTCCGCCACCAAACGTAACATCTACATATATGCCATCTGGTTTAATATTTAAACCATCAACTGTAGGGTGAAGCAAAACCGGATTATGATATTCCATTGTCGTCGTCATTAATATTTCCCATTACTTCTTCGGCTAAATCTGCAAAATCCATATCTTCGCCGCTTATTGATTTTTCATATAAATCTTTATCCCAAATCTCTACTATATTAACCGCAGATGAAAAAACCACATCTTTAGAAATACTTGAAAAAGCTACCAGGTCCTTTGGAACCAATAACCTTCCCAATGCATCAATCTCTACCACTTTTACTCCGGCAGTAAATCTTCGAATGAAATCATTGTTCTTTTTTACAAAACGATTCAGCTTGTTGATTTTTTGCATCATCAAGTCCCATTCTTCCATTGGATACAATTCTAAACACGGCTGAAAAACAGAGCGCTTCAAAACGAATCCGTTCTGAAGAGAAGAAGCCAATTGCTTTTTCAGGGGTGCAGGCATCATTACCCTCCCTTTAGCATCGACTTTACACTCATATGTTCCAACAATTGTGTTCAAAGAATTTACATTAATATGTTACACAGCAAAAATATAAAAAATATTACCACATTTTACCACTATATACCACTTTGTTAATAAGTTTAACCACTTTCTTACCACCATTCTTAATTCATAATCAATCAATACTTTAGATAATATTTAACTCATCTTCAATTCTACTTCAGGATCAAAAAAAATACACATCAATTTTCTTAAAAAACTAAACATTATACTAATTTATTAACATTTAGAAAATACGCACAAATCACCCATTAACACTGATTTTTAAACACTTACATATTCTACTAAAATTATCTAGTTAAAAAACGGTAGCAAAAAACCATTTTTATTTATTAAACCCTATATTTGTCCCAATTGAAATTGGCATTAAATTAAATGGACAAACACTACAAAAAAGAAGGCAAATACAGCTATTATGAAGCTGGAGAAGGAACTCCTATCGTTATTTTACATGGCTTAATGGGAGGCCTTAGTAACTTTGATGCTGTAGCAGAATATTTCCCAACGAAAGGATACAAAGTTGTTATCCCGGATTTGCCAATATACACCCAAAGTATTTTAAAAACCAATGTAAAAAGCTTCGCTAAATACGTAAAAGACTTTATTACTTTTAAAGGCTTTGACAAAGTTATTTTATTAGGCAACTCATTAGGAGGACACATCGCTCTTTACCACACTAAGTTATACCCTGAAAAAGTAGCAGGATTAGTAATTACCGGAAGTTCAGGTCTTTACGAAAGCGCTATGGGAGACAGTTATCCAAAAAGAGGCGATTACGAATACATCAGAAAGAAAGCCGAAGATGTATTTTACGATCCTAAAATAGCAACTCCGGAACTTATTGACGAGGTATATGCAACGGTTAACGATCGTATCAAACTGATCAAAACCCTGACAATTGCAAAAAGCGCCATTCGTCATAATATGGCTAAAGATTTACCTAAAATGACAGTTGAAACCTGTATTATCTGGGGTAAAAATGACGCTGTAACCCCACCCAATGTGGCCGAGGAATTCGATAAATTATTGCCTAATTCAACTTTGTATTGGATAGACAAATGTGGACACGCTGCTATGATGGAACATCCTCAGGAATTCAACACAATTCTTGAAGAATGGCTCGTTAAAAAGAATTTATAGCACCTAACTTTCGACTTTAAGGAGGTCTTAAACACAAAAAAACATGAAAATTAATACCGCCGAATTTATTATAAGCAATTCTGAAGTTTCAAAATGTCCACAGGATTTTTTGCCGGAATATGCTTTTATCGGAAGATCAAATGTAGGTAAGTCCTCTTTGATCAATATGCTTACCAATCATAAAAATTTAGCTAAAACTTCAGGAAGACCCGGAAAAACTCAGTTAATTAATCACTTTAAGATTAATAATAATTGGTTTTTGGTCGATTTGCCCGGTTACGGATATGCTAAAGTATCCAAGAAAACAAAATCTGTCTTTCAGCAATTCATCACAGATTACTTCGAAACCAGAGAACAGTTAGTTTGTGCTTTTGTTTTGATTGATATTCGCCACGAAGCACAAGCCATAGACATTGAATTTATGTCATATATGGGAGAAAGCGAAATTCCGTTTTGCATCATTTTTACCAAAGCAGATAAAATCAGCAAAACAAAAATTGATTCGCATATCGCAGCATACAAAAAACAAATGTTCGCCAATAACTGGGAAGAAATGCCTCATTACTTCGTGACTTCTGCTACAGAACAAACCGGAAAAGACGAAGTTTTAAGTTACATTGACGAAGTGAATCAGGAAGTATTTAAAAACAACTCGCAGTTTTAAAAAATAAAGTCCAAATTTAAAATTCCAAATTCCAAAAATGTAAAGGAAATTTAAAAAATAGAAAAATCCCAAATTCCAATTTTATAGCGGAATTTGGGATTTTTTATTTGTAGTCAAAATCTTTAAGAATAAATTTACAACAAACTCAAACACAACTTATTTAATATTACATTTGAAATGAATCAATTTGTAATTTATGAAGAATACCACACTCCTCGTTTTCTTTTTTATCTCTATTTCTCTTTCGTCCTGCACCACAGCATCCTATACATTTGCTACAGGACAACGAACCGGAGTTGATTTTACATCCGGAAAATGGCTCTTGAACGAATTGGATTGTCCCAATAACTCTAAAGACAAGCTAACCGCAGAGTGCTTAAAATATTTTAAAAAACATACAGGAGATAGATTATCATATATTCATGATGTTAATGGATTACTGGTTCCCCGAAAAATTAACTTAAATCCGGGTAAAACAAAACTGAAGGAGCTCAAAGACGGAACTGGTTTTGATTTTTTTATTAATATTTCTACGCAAAAAAACAAAAACGACTTCTCTTCTCTCGAACTTTATCAGCAAGCTAACGATGCAGGAAAAAATGAAGCTTCTGTAATTGTAGAAATTTACGATTTAAATTTACAGCAGATTATTTACTCTCAAAATGTAATAGGCACTACTTCAAAAGTAAACGCTCCATCTGACCATAATACTCAAAGCTCCGGTAAACTTGCAGACAATATTATGCTTTACAAAAATGCAAATCAATTACTAGAAGGAGCTTTAAAAAGAATATTTAAAGATTTAGACAAAAGATCTGTTAACTAAATAAACTACATTTTTTTTTAAACCTGAAGATTCGGGACCAAGTCCCAAACCCTCGACTTTACTCAGGGCGACATAAAACTTTAAATAAAATTCCAAAAGTAAAATCCCAAATTCCAACCTAACAATTGGAACCCGGGATTTTTTATTTTTGAAATTTCCTTCCTGTATTGGAATTTCAAAATTTTGAAATTTGACTATTTCGTCAATTCTAGTTTTTCTGCAAAATAATCACAGAAATCTTTCATTGTATCTGACATTTTTTCGTCGTCTGTTGCACGTTTAAATGTATCTGACATTGCTACTAATGTCTGGTGAAAGAAAATCTTCATTTCATCAACCGGCATATCTTTCGTCCATAGATCGATACGCATGGTTTCTTTGGCTTTGCTGTCCCAAATAGACAACATAATAGCTTTTGCTTCTTCAGCTTGTACGCCGCCATCCTGAGCGCTCCATGTTAATTTTTCCGGTACACGGTTTTCATCTAATTCTATATTGAATCTAATTTCTGAGTTTATTGTATCTGACATTACTTCTTAGGTTTATATTTTGATTTTTCAAAAATTTCTTTTGCATTTATTTTTAATAATTCCGCCAAGGTTACACTGGTATTATTCTTCATATACGAACGCACCATCTGCCATCCCAGCCACGCTCCAATTCGTCCGGGAGATTCATTGTCTATTTCTAAGTAAAATTTAGAAAACGGAGCAGGCGCTATGAATCTTGTTGTTAGTTTTGGATCATCACTATAAAGCATTTCACTTTCGATAAAAAAGCGCCACATATATGCTTCATTTTCCTGACACCATTTTATCTGTTCCGGTGTATAGCCCATTTTTTCAGCATCTGTATATTCAGGCAAAAGCAAATCTTTTGCATATAACTGCTTCCCTTCAAAAATCATTTGAGAAACTAAGTTTTTATCCTGAAAAGCGGGAATATTTCTGTAAGCAAAACTAGCAACTACATCCGGCATTATTTGTTTCTCTTCGAAATTCTGCTTAATATAATTCGGGAATTCATAAAACTTATGCTCTTTTCCCAAATACAATTCCAGAGCAACTATTACCAGGCTATCTGCATAAATTGCTTTGGCATTATAATCCATTTCTCCAATTACCGTAATTACTTTAGGCGTTTTTCTTTTCGGAAAATAATATTTCACATGTTGAAACAATTTATTAAATTCCTCACGTACAGGCTCAAAATTACCATATTTTTTCTGCACTTCAGTATATACTTCTTTCCACAACGGATCCTGCATTTTCTTCAGCCAGACATCATCTCCGGTACCCTCCGGAAAGAAGAATGGATATTGCTCTTTTACTTTCGCCAAATCTTCTGGTTTGGTCTCAAAAAACACTTTATCAAAACGCTCTACTTTAATATCAACAGGGATTTCTCCTACTTCTTTTTCTACTTTAGTTTTTTGCTCACAGGACAAAAAAAACAAGCATAGAACCACTACAAAGCGATAAATTTTCATTTTATTTTAATTAGATTTGTGTTGCTGGATTTTAAGTATATGTATACTTAAAAATAATTCTGCAAATATACATTCCTACATCTTAAATCTTGAACTATTATGGCTAAAAAAAGTACCATTCAGACAGAAAAAGTAAATACCCACATTGTAGAGTGGTTAAAAAATTATGCTGACAATGCAAAAGTAAACGGTTTCGTAATAGGAATATCAGGCGGAGTTGACTCTGCCGTAACTTCTACCTTATGTGCTCAAACGGGCTTAAAGGTTTTATGTGTAGAAATGCCAATTCATCAGGCCGCCAATCAGGTTTCAAGGGGGAGAGAGCATATTGACCAGTTAAAAAAACGTTTTCCGAATGTTTCTGATGTAGCAACTGATCTGACCGCTACTTTTGAGGCTTTTAAAAGCGCAGTACCCAAAACAGATGACGAAGCCAAGGTAAGTCTGTCATTAGCCAATACACGCGCTCGTTTGCGAATGACCTCTTTATACTATTTAGCAGGAATTCACGGATTATTAGTTGCCGGAACCGGAAACAAGGTAGAGGACTTTGGTGTAGGATTTTATACTAAATATGGCGATGGCGGAGTCGATTTAAGTCCAATTGCTGACTTAATGAAATCAGATGTGTATGCTCTGGGTGCATTTTTAACAATTCCTAAATCAATTTTAACAGCTGCACCTACAGATGGATTATTTGGAGATAATCGTACCGATGAGGATCAATTGGGCGCAAGTTATGACGAACTTGAATGGGCAATGCTAGCCTCAGAGTCAGGAAAAACGGAGGCTGACTTCACTGGGAGAGAAAAATCTGTCTTTGAAATTTATAAACGTTTAAACACCAGCAACAAGCATAAAATGGATGCAATTCCGGTTTGTATTATACCAAAAACGTTAAAATAAAACATTTTAACATTTGTCTGCAATTAATTACAGAATTTATTTATTAATTTTACAGTTCCAAAAACATGAACAATTCTAAAAAAGGTAAAAATTATGATTAAAGTATGTCTTGCAGACAATCATCCTGTGACTCACTTTGGCGTTAAGTCTTATTTTAAAGACCACGATCAAATTTCAATTGTTGCCAACGTAGGCAATTTTTCAATGGTTAGAGATATCCTTCAGACGAAGGAAATTGACATCCTAATTCTCGATTTAGAGCTGGAAGGTCTCTCAAGTATCTTCGAAGTGAAGTCGATTTTGAAAAATTTCCCAAAAACAAAAATTGTAATTTTTAGTGACCTCGCCGAACAAATGTATGCTCCAAATGCAATTAAAGCAGGAGTTTCCGGGTATGTGCACAAAACAGAAAAACTTGAAACTTTAGGTCTTTCTATTATTAAAGTACATGAAGGAAAAATTATCATCAACGAAACTGTGCGCAAAAACATGGCACTTATTGCTAAACAAAGCAAAAGTGAGCGCTTATACAGAAAACTTTCAAATCGCGAGATCGAAGTTTTACGTTATTTAAGTGATGGTAAGAAAAACAATGAAATTTCTAAAATCTTAAATCTGAACGAGAAAACGATCAGTACTTACAAACTAAGATTATTGACTAAATTAAATGTTACTAATTTAGTTGACTTAGTAAACAAAGCTAAGACTTTAGAAATTATTTAATTTAATGGTATCGCGACATTACTCTTCCCAGTTTTTTCGAAAACGAAGTAACTAACTTTGAGTAATCGACAACCATAGACAAAAGCTCTGTATTATCTGAATTATCAGGTTTTATAGAGCTTTTTAATTCCTCGATGATTTTACCCACCAAAAACCAACGCATAGACATAATCGTTTCTGTAACGTATTGCGCTATCGTTTCGTGTTTCATTTTCGAAAAAATGTTCTGTCCTTCCCAGTCATGAAGTGTCAGTCGTTCATCTTCCATCAAAATATCAGTAACTTCCTGAGCAAAATCAGGCTGCAAACGCATTAAATACTGTTCGAGGCTAAATTTTTCGTGCTGGTTATAAAACGCAATTAGGTCTGTAAAAATATCACGGAACAAATTATTAGACAATTCTACCTCATCTTCCTGCAAACTCAAATAAATACGCTCGTACACTTTATACGATCTCATTTCAGAGACCATTATAACTTCACCTTCTTCATTGTTTTTTAAGAGTACATCTTCAAATTCTTCCGTTTTATCTCCATAAAGCAATAAAATCTCAATTACTTTTCGTTCTAAACGATACAGAATGTCAACTTTTTCTGTTGGCTCTGTTGCTGCCGGATATCCAAAATCTCCCGGATAATCTTCCGGTGGCCCATTTCTTGGATCTTCGGGATCTCCTCCTGAATATCCGGTATTTTTTGGGGCCTGGTTTCTAAAAACTTCAAAAGGTTTTTGGTCCTGTTTTTGTTTTTTACTTGCCTCAACCAAATCTTTCTGAATCAACTGAGCCAAAGTACTTACCAATACCTGCTCAGAAATATCCATTATTCTGGCACATTCCTGAGTATAAATTTCACGCTGAATACGATCCGGAATTTTCGAAATACTAACCACCATATCGCGAATCAAATCGGCTTTTTTTATAGGATCGTTTTTGGCCTCTTTCATTAAGAGCGAGGCTTTAAACTGTATAAAATCTTTACTGTTTTCTTCTAAATAAGCAACCAGATCTTCATACGAAGTTTTTCGTGCAAAACTGTCCGGATCTTCTCCGTCAGGAAAAGCACAAACCCTTACATTCATACCTTCTTCCAGAATCAAATCTATTCCTCTGACAGAAGCGCGCAATCCTGCCGCATCACCATCAAAAAGAACCGTAATATTTCTTGTAAGACGATTTATTAAACGAATCTGATCCGGTGTTAAAGCTGTTCCAGATGAAGCAACAACATTTTCTATTCCGGCCTGATTGAACTGAATTACGTCTGTATAACCTTCAACCAAATAACAATTATTGAGTTTGGCTATCGATTGTTTGGCCTGAAAAATTCCATAAAGCACTTTACTTTTATGGTAAATATCACTTTCAGGCGAGTTCAGGTATTTTGCCGCTTTTTTATCATTCGTCAAAATACGTCCCCCGAAGCCTAAAACACGTCCCGACATACTTTCTATCGGGAACATTACACGACCTTTAAAACGGTCAAACGGACGATCTTCCCTTGCAATTGTCAAACCGGTGCTTTCCAGAAATTCCAGCTTATAACCTTTACCTAAGGCTTCTTTGGTCAGGGCATCCCAGGTTTCCGGCGAATATCCTAAACTAAATTTTTTGATAGTTTCATTGGTAAAACCTCTTTCTTTAAAATAAGAAAGTCCAATTGCTTTTCCTTCTTCTGAATTTAAAAGGGTTCTGTTAAAATAATCCTTTGCAAATTCTGAAACTAAGTACATACTTTCGCGAACATCCGTCATGGCTTTTTCAGTATCCGTTTGTTCCGTCTCTTCAATCTCGATGTTGTATTTTCTGGCTAAATACCGAATAGCTTCGGGATAAGTAAACTGTGAGTGTTCCATCAGGAATTTAACAGAGTTCCCTCCTTTTCCCGTACTAAAATCTTTCCAGATTCCTTTTGCAGGTGACACCATAAACGAAGGGGAGCGTTCATCTGAGAAAGGACTCAGCCCTTTGAAGTTACTCCCTGCACGTTTTAAATTAACATAATCACCGATAACCTCCTCTACACGAGCAGTTTCAAAAACGGAATCAATAGTAGCTTGTGAAATCAAAACGTAAAATATTTTAGAAAATTTGAAGTCTGTAAAAGTACACAAATCAATCTTGAAATTTGGCCATTTAACATAAAAAAAGTGCCCCTTTCGAAGCACTTCTCTCACTAATTAATTAACTTATTTTTAATTTAAATCAAATCGCAACCCTAAAGAAATATTATTTTCTTTTACCGGATTATCCTGAAACAATGGGTTTAGATCGTACTTTGCATACAAACTCAAAGCTTTATATCCTATATAAGAACTCAATCCGTAAATAAAATTATTTACATTATAATCTCCTTTTATCGTTGTTTTATAATCTAAATCGTCCTGATCGTATTTTAAGATTTGTTTTGATTTTACATTGATTCCCACATAACCTCCAATCCCGAAACGGAAACTTTTATGTGTTCTGAAACAGGTCTTTCCGTTACTCACCTGAGGCTTAGAGAAATCAAATTCTAAGTGCAAAGGCAATACGATATAAACATTTCTAAAACGGGATTCATCAAGGTTTATAGCATTTGTCTGCAAGACAGTCTGATTACCATTTACAACAAAACTTCTGTTGTCTGTAGGTCGAATATTGTTGTACATTAATGAAAGTCCGTACTTGGCATGTAATAAATTGTCGGTTTTCATTAATCTCGAATTATAAGTAAAACCCCATTCATAAAAGTGGGAACTCATAAAACCGTAATTAGAATCCTGAAGTTTACCGTCGGCCATCATATTATTTAACCCCATTGCAAATACAAACTGAGAGGTTGTTCTTTTTTCTCCATGAATTGAATCCCTACTTTTTTTATTCTTATCATTTTTATCCCAGTAGATAACGATCTTACCTTTCTTTATTGAATCCTGTTCTTTGATTTTCCCATCTACTTTTTGCTGCACTAAATCATTCAATTCATTTTGTGCCAATGTGACTTTTTCTTCAATGATTATTGCTCTGGCTTCTGACAGTTCCTTTTTGCGCTTATCTGCTTGTTCCTGCGTAATTTTCCCTTCAGACAACTGCACGTTTACAGCTTCTACTTCTTCTTTTAAAATTGCTTTTTCTTCTTTAGTCACCTTTTCTATTTTATTGGCGATCTTCTTTGCTTTTGACTCAAAGGTTTCCTGTCCCAGAACTTTACTAACAAATAAGAAGACGAGGATAACGAGATAAAGTGTAAAATTTTTCATGATTGATTGTTTTTTTTTTATGGATTGATGATTGTGATTGATGATGATGATTTAATTGTGAATTGTATATTCTATATTCATATTTCTTTCTTCTAGGATCTTAATTCTTTACTCTTGTTGATTTCGATTTGCCAAGGCCACTTTTACGGTTTGGTAGTTCTTATTGACTTTAGTAATTACTTTTTCTCTAAACGAAAGCTCTAATTCTCCATCGACCTGATTAAGCAAATCGTTTGCATTGACTCTTACTTTTGTTTTTGTTTTTACCGGGTTGTCGGCAACTACACTCTTTTCTGCCGCTTCCAGTAACTGATCTACTGTTTCTTTTTTAGGGGTTTCAGTAACAAAGGTTTTAGTATTGATTGATTGTTTTTCCTGATTGTTTTTGATGATGACTGAAGACTCCGCTATTTGATTTGATTCATTTTTAATGGTTTTATTTGGTTTTGAATTACAATTTATTTGTTCTTTTAATGAGTTCTGAGCTGGCGTTTTTTCTGAAATCGCAACTTCCGTTTTACCTGAATCTATTACTTCTAAAGCTGTTTTTGCAACAGTATCTTTCTTTACATTCTCTTTTACAACAATTTTATTTTGCGGCATTTCAACAACGCTTTTCTTCTGATTAAGAAAGAACGTAGTAACCAATAGCAGCCCAACGATACTTGCAGCAACGTACAGCCATTTGTTTTTCTTTTCAGGCTGTTTCTTTTCTTCAGCAACACTCAACATTGAATCCAATCGGTCCCAGGCACTATCACTTGGCTCGATAGTACGCTGATTTAGTTTTTCACGGAAATCCTTTTCAAAATTATTCGGTTCCATATTCTTGTTTTTTTAATGTATTAATCTGTGTTTGCAACATTTTTCGTGCGTGCGACAATTGCGATTTGGATGTTCCTTCATTAATCCCTAACATCTTTGCAATCTCATTGTGTTTGTATCCTTCGATAGCGTATAAATTGAAAACCATCTTGTAGCCGTCCGGCAAAGCATCGATCAAAAACTGAATCTGATCTATTGAAAACTGGTTATCAATTGCATTAAAACTTTCTTCGACATAAATTTCGTCTTCGGTAAATTTTACTTTTTTCTGAACGCGCAAATAAGAGATACATTCGTTTACCATAATTCTGCGAATCCAGCCTTCAAAGCTTCCTTTATGTTCGAATTTATTCAAGTTGGTAAACACTTTCATAAAAGCCGTGATCATCACATCTTCTGCCAGCTGAATGTCTTTTATATACTGCCGGCAAACGCTTAGCATTTTAGAAGAAAACCGACTGTAAATTTGCTGTTGTGCTTGTCGATTATTATCGACAGCCAACTTTATAATTTCAGCTTCCTCCTGATGTAAACGGATAATTTTCATTAATAAGCGTTTGGTTTTGGTTTAGTAATGGTCTTCTATTAGCATAGACGAGTGAAGTTTTAAAATGGTTGCACCGATAGGAAAAAAAATCAATAAAAAAATTCCAAATTGCAAAAAAATAGAAGTAAACAACTGATTTACAAGACTATGAATTTAATCGCCGAAGTGATAAATTTTCTTATTATCTAATTATTTTTGGCAAGATAATCTAAACCGAATCGAAAATAAAAAAACCTTGTACTATTATTAATAATACAAGGTTTTCTTAATACAATATTTTTAAATAGCTTCAGGCTGCTAAAATTTTACCATCCGCCGCCACCGCCACCGCCGCCGCCGCCGCCGGAGCTTCCGCCACCGGAACTTCCGCTGCTCCAGCTTCCACTGCTGCCGCCTGAACTACTGGACGAAGAACCTGATGATGATGGAGGACTTGGATTGACTGCAGCACTGCTGACAGAATTTCCAAAACCAGACAAGAACATTGCCGGCTGTCTATAAAACGTATCCTCGCCCTGATACCACGCAGGATCATATTTTGCCAATTCTAAAATTTCCTCAAATTGTTTTCCCCATTCGATTTCAACTCCCAATGCAATTGCATACGGAAATAATTTTTCGAATAATTGCGGGGTCAGTTCCGGAGGATTCAGCATATTCATTCGGTCCTTCTCTGCCGTTTTAAGATACAGTTTGAATCCTTCTAATCGATGCAATACGTCAGCACCTTTTTCTGTGAATTTCCCTAAAGTCCTTACATAAAATATATACATCAGGAAAACAACACCAATAACCGCAATTTGTATTGTACTTAGAAAAAATAGTGTCATGACGAATATCGCTACTGCAGGAAGAAAAACAAAGAAACCTAAAATTGCTCTTAAAACGATTAACCCAACTCCTGTCTCTTTTTTTGCAAACCAATAAGTTAATCCTGCAACCGCAACAATGAGTCCGGCATAAAAAACATAATTAATATATCCTTTATTATTAGAGAGTAATTCATAAGCCAGTCCTGCAATCAAAAATATAGCAAAACCAACCCATTTTTTTCGGGTATTATTTTGATAATAGTCTTCTAAATTGACTTGTTTGTTTACCGTATTCAACCATTTAGAATACGCTTTCTCAAAAATCTTATAATTAGAATCATCTACTTTTATTTTATCCTTTTTGGTAAAACCACTTATTATATCTGATTCTTCTGTGCTTAAAGCTTTTGACTGCCTGTTTAAGACCTCTATCTCATAGGTATGTTTATTTTTAAAAATACCATTTTCATTTGCAGACAAAATCCTGATTGCCCCTTTTACAGAAGCATTTATAAATGACGCCATATAGGTTTTGTCAAGTATTTTTCTGTGATATATATATCCTGTAATTGCAGGAGACCAATCAAAAGGAGGCATAAATTCCGGCATTACTGTTTTTTCGACGGGATCTTTACCGTATTTCTTCCAACTGAAAAAGAAAAAAAGTGCCATTGCTATTCCGTAAATAACGGACCACAAATAGGTTTTTATTTGTTTATAAAATGATGCTGATTCCTGAAGAAAAGTGGGAGGATCGACAATTCCTTTCGCAAAAGATGCCGCAACTGTCAGACCTTCATTTGCTCTAAGCTGAACGGTTCCAAAACTGGCAACAGTATGATTATCATTTAAAGAGCTGATGCAATTTGATTCTGTAGATCCTGCTAAACCGCTATAACAATGGAAATTTTCGAATTTATTATTTACTGACGGAAGGGAAATTTCGCAGGTTACTTTATCTATTGGCAAATCCCAGCCGTTTCCGGTTACGTTCCAATACAGTTCATCATATTTCTCGAAGTATCCAATCTGAAACGGAGCGCTATAATTAATTTCATAATCATAGATACCGCTTTCTAATTCAAGATCTTTGTTTCCTATATAAATTTTCCAGTCGCCCGATTCCTCTTTTGTAAAATACGACTCTGTCTTTCCGTCTTTTTTTACTAAATTTACAGTGTATTGCACATCAATTTGATGACCGTCTTTGTCTTTTCTGGTCAACGGTAAAACTCTTAAAAGTCCGTGCCTAAAGACATTGCCTTCTGCATATATAGAAATTTTTTCGACAACATTGATATGACCTGATTTTTCAATTTTAATTTTAACATCAAAATTCAGTATTCTTTCCTGGGCCTGGACCTGATAAAATAAAACAGAGAATAAAACAAAAAATATTTTTCTTAGTAACATAGTATACTACAATTAAAACTGAACATTAGGCGTTTCTCTTTGTTTTTCATCTTCTAATTCAAGGAAGTTTTTCTTAGGAAAACCAAAAGAATTAGCTACAATATTACCCGGAAAAGATTCTACAGCGATATTATAATCTCTGACAGTTGCATTATAATATCGTTTTGATCTCTCTACTTCAGTTTCGATTTCGCTCAGTTCTTCCTGTAAACTCAAAAAATTTGTATTGGCTTTTAGGTCAGGATAATTTTCTGCCAATGCAAAAATAGTTCCCACGGCATTGCCCAATTGTTTATCTAATTGTAATTTTTCGTCTGCATTACCTGCATTCAGGGCTTGGTTGCGCAGGTTTACAATATTGGCAAGTGTTTCTTTTTCGTGGGTCAAATATCCTTTGACAGTTTCTACAAGATTCGGAATTAAATCAAATCTCTTTTTTAAGATAACGTCAATCCCGCTTAACGCTTCCTCGAGCATGTTGCGTTTAGACACAAAGGTGTTGTACAGGACAATCAGGTAAATACCTAAAATAACGAGAAGCGCAATTATTATGAGTAAGACAACCATATTTCATTATTAAATTAGACTCGAATTTAACAATAAAAATATTAAGAATTGATTGTAAAATTATTTTTTTCTCTCAATCACGTAGTTTACCATCAAAGTAAGAGCATCTTTAAACTCAGAATCAGGAAAATTACCTAATAAAGAAAGTGCATCTTGTTGGAATTCGATCATTTTATTTTCGGCGTAAGCCAGACCATTATTGTTTTTTACAAAAGCAATTACTTCTTTTACACGCTTTTTGTCTTTATTGTGGTTTTTTATGGAGTTTATCAACCACTTTTTTTCCTGCGGAGTACAAATATTTAAAACATGAATCAGGGGCAATGTCATTTTTTGCTCCTTAATATCTATTCCAGTTGGTTTGCCAATAGCTTCTTCGCTATAATCGAATAAGTCATCTTTGATTTGAAAAGCCATTCCGATAAGCTCTCCAAACTTGCGCATATTCTCCACCTTCTCATCGTCTTCGATTACTGATTTTGCTCCAAGAGCACAACAAGCTGCAATAAGTGTTGCTGTTTTTTTTCGGATAATTTCATAATAAACATCCTCAGTAATATCAAGTCTTCGGGCTTTTTCGATCTGAAGCAATTCTCCTTCACTCATTTCGCGAACTGCAACAGAGATAATTCGGAGTAAATCAAAATCTCCATTATCTATAGAAAGAAGCAATCCTTTTGACAACAGATAATCTCCCACCAAAACGGCAATTTTATTTTTCCAGAGTGCGTTGATCGAGAAAAATCCGCGACGGCGGTTACTGTCATCTACCACATCATCATGTACTAAAGTCGCAGTATGAATAAGCTCAATTACTGAAGCTCCTCTATAGGTTCTTTCATTTACAATACCTTCGGAAACCATTTTTGCTGTCAGAAAAACAAACATTGGCCGCATTTGCTTTCCTTTTCGGTTTACTATATAATAAGTGATTCGGTTCAGTAAAGCCACCTTAGAAGTCATCGATTCATGGAACTTTTTTTCAAAAAGTTCCATCTCGTGAAAGATGGGCTGTTTTATTTGAGAGGTAATATTCATTTCGATCCCAAATATACTATTTTAAATAAAAAAACGTTGTGTATTTTAGGTTAGTATATCAATAATTTATAGAATAATTAAGAAAACGCACCCTAAACATTGTCAATTTACCTGCCAATTTGAATCCACCAAATTAAAAGAAAATTGAATACCAATATATTTTCAAAAAAGATTGTCCCAAAAAATCAGCATCCTTTTTGCCCAAAAAAAAGCATTAAGAACAAGAATCAATCTCGTTTTTAATGCTTTACTTATGAAATTTTCATATGAAAAATGTTTAACATTGAATGATTCCTGAGGGAATTACATTTCTGCTTCTTTATTGGCTAATTGTCCGCAAGCGGCATCAATATCTTTACCGCGGCTGCGGCGTACTTTAACAACTACTCCAATGCTCTCTAAAGCTTTTATGTACGCCATAATAGACTCTTCTGAAGCTTGCTGGAATTCTCCGTCATCAATTGGGTTATATTCAATTAAATTCACCTTGCACGGCACGTATTTACAAAATTTAACCAAAGCATCAATTGAGGCTTTATCATCGTTAATTCCTTTCCATACTACATATTCGTATGAAATTTTATTTTTCGTTTTTCTGTACCAATATTCTAAAGATTCTCTCAAATCTGCCAAAGGAAAGTTTTTACTGAAAGGCATGATACGCGCACGAATTTCATCTATAGCGGAGTGCAGAGAAACTGCCAGTTTGAATTTGACATCATCATCGGCCATTTTTTTAATCATTTTAGGAATTCCTGAAGTCGAAACCATAATACGTTTTGGCGACATCCCTAAACCTTCAGGCGATGTAATCATATCAATCGCTTTAATCACGTTGTTATAATTCATTAAAGGTTCTCCCATTCCCATAAACACAATGTTCGAAAGCGGATGATTATGATATAACCTGCTTTCTTTGTCGATGGCAATAACCTGATCGTAGATTTCGCCCGGCTCCAGGTTTCGCATTCTTTTTAAACGTGAAGTGGCACAAAAATTACAATCTAAACTACAGCCAACCTGACTTGAAACACAAGCCGTTGTTCTGGTATCAGTAGGAATCAAAACAGACTCTACCACTAAACCATCGTGCAGCCTTACTGCATTTTTTACGGTTCCATCGCTGCTTCGTTGCATGGTATCAACCTTAATATGATTGATAACAAAATTATCTTCGAGCATAGAACGTGTTGTTTTGGCAACATTTGTCATATCATCAAAACTATGTGCTCCTTTGCTCCATAACCATTCATAGACTTGGTTTCCACGAAAAGCTTTGTCATTATTTGCGACAAAAAAATCGCGTAACTCCTCTTTTGATAAGGCTCGTATGTCTTTTTTCTCAATTTGCATGGTGCAAAGTTAATCACTTTTGTCATTTTTTTTGACTTTTAGGTGTATTCTTAACGAAACGAATAAAATTTGAAATGAAAACGAATTACTTTTTTAAATCTAATCTGACTCTTAAAAACGGGCTCAAAATTCTGCCCTAATCAATAAATAAATAAAAACTTACGATAAATTTATAAAATAACAGAATTAACTTCTATATGTACATAAAAAGTAATACATTTGCCACAAAATACACCACTTACAAATTACTCCTCTTTTAGTATAAAAATCATCGACATGATTTTTATCATTTCATTATCAATGTCTTCATAATAAATTTGATGTAAGAAATCAAGCTTAACTTATAATTCAATAAACAATTATTGCATTATAGGGCTTCTTCATTCAAATGATTAACTTATTACAATATCAAATGAGAACAATTAAATCAATTTTATTGGCGGTAATTTTTACAATATTGTCATTACAGGTAAATGCACAAAGAAACTATGCTTTGGAAAGAGCTACTTTTGAAGTCTCCGGAACTTCAAATATACACGACTGGGTAATGAAATCTACAGAAGGAAGCGGAACTGCCAATGTAACGGTTATTGATTCTAAACTCGCTAGTATTAATAATTTGACTATTACAGTAGCAGCAGAAAGCCTGAAAAGTAGTAAAACAAGTATGGATAATGTGGCATACGAAACACTGGACACCAAAACATACAAAAATATTAAGTACGTTTTAAAATCTGCAAAAAAAATAAACGAAACGACCTGGAATCTAACCGGAGTTTATACTATTGCAGGAACCAGCAAAGAATACAAAACCCAGGTTAATATAACAGGCAGTAATGGAAAATTTATTTTGATGGGATCCAACCAACTGACTTTTGCTGATTTTGGAATGTCTACTCCAACAGCAGCTCTTGGAGTTGTGAGAGCCGGAAAAGACGTTACTTTAATTTTTAACGTTACTTTAGGTGACACAGAATCTGATTCTATAAGATCAAACAAACAATTGACTAAAGCTTAAAAATAAATAAATACCGATTCATAATAAACCTCTGGCATTCAAAGTGCAGAGGTTTTTTTTTTTTATAAAAAAGTATAAAATACTAAAAACAGGCTTTATAAAATTGAATATTTAAGATTCAGATTACTATAAATGTTTGAATAAAAAATAATATGCCGTTTCGCCAGTTGTGAGACGGCATTTTTGTTTCATTCCACATATTTACCCTAATGATATCCTAAAACATCATCAGCTTACTTTGTTACTTTCTGATACACTACTCTTTATCATAATTTATTTTTTAACAAAATCCCTCCAAAATAAAACGGTCTTTAAATTATAAGATCTTTTACAAAAAAAGAAAACGTTGTAGTTATATAAATACAATTTTAATAAAATTTTAACAATGATTTTTATCATGACAATAACCGATTTTCGGGAAGATCTTTACATCAAGTTAATAATAGAAACATTTAGTACTGAATCAGAGATTAACATATTACTCACTTATTTTTAAAATAAAACATGACAAAATGAAAACTAAAAAAACAAAACTATTCGCATTTATAATGGCATTCTTAGGAATTACTTCTTTTGTATCTGCCCAAAAATCGTACACCTTAGATGCTAAATCTACTTTCTCTGTTGCAGGAACTTCAACTCTTCATGACTGGGAAATGAAATCAAGTTCAGGAACAGGAACAGCAAGCTTTACAATTGCAAATTCAAAGCTTACTGAGATCGAATCACTATCCATCACTCTTTTGGCTGAGAGCATAAAAAGCGAAAAGAAAAGCATGGATAAAGTAGCGTACACGACTTTAAAAACAGATAAAAACAAGAACATTAAATATGTTTTAAAATCTGCCGAAAAAGTAAACGAAACTACCTGGGAATTAACCGGAACCTATACTATTGCCGGCGTGAGCAAAGTTTTTAAAACAACTGTAAAAACAACTGTTACAAAAGACGGATTAAACATGCAGGGATCTAACAAAATTACTTTTGCAGATTTTGGAATGAAATCGCCAACTGCAATGCTGGGAACCATTAAAACAGGTCAGGATTTGACCTTAAAATTCAATTTAAACTTTAATTTATAAACGCCATGAAAAAAATCTATCTACTATTTATTGCATTAGCAAGCACGTTTGCGGCAAATGCACAGCTTAGCTTTGGACATATTCAGAA
Organism: Flavobacterium frigidimaris; assembly: GCA_900129595.1. Lineage (GTDB taxonomy): Bacteria > Bacteroidota > Bacteroidia > Flavobacteriales > Flavobacteriaceae > Flavobacterium > Flavobacterium frigidimaris. Next base: position 34,796 of record FQWG01000010.1, read on the forward strand.
TCAGGTTCCTCGTGATCAAAGAGCAATCAATGTATTCGACGTTAGAAAAGACACCACTGCCTACAAAGGTATTAGTGTTGATATAGGTGGTGCATTTGCATTGCAATTTCAAGCCATAAATTCGTTCAATCATCAGGGAGATTTTACCGGAACACCTAATGCGGGATACAGATTAAACAATCTGACTAATGATTTTAATTTACCTAATGCTAATATGACAATTGGAGCACAATTGGCAGATGGTGTACGTGTAAACTTAGACCTGTATCTTGCTTCAAGACACCATCACGAAACCTGGGTACAAGGTGGATACCTGCAAATTGACAAGTTGGATTTCATTAAAAAAGGTCTTCTTGAAGATGTTATGAAATATACTACCATCAAAATAGGTCAAATGGAAAACAACTATGGTGATGCGCATTTTAGAAGAAGTAATAACGCTTACACGATAACAAACCCTTTTATCGGGAACAACATCATGGACGCTTTTACTACCGAAATGGGTGCTGAAATATACTATAACAGAAGTGGTTTTGTAAGTATGATTGGAGTAACAAACTCTAAACTAAATCAAAACGTACAAGAAGTTATTCCGGGACCAACTACTGTAACTACTCCAGATCAAAATACAACTGTGAGCCCTACGATTTTGGCTAAATTAGGCTGGGACAAACAAATTGACAGTGATTTAAGAATCAGACTTACCGGGTCTTATTATCATACAGCAAATTCAAGCGGAAATTTATATTCTTCTGACAGAGCAGGAAGCCGTTTTTATAGTGTTATGACTCATGCAGGAACAATTGGTTATCCAAGTTCAAATATTTTAGATTCTGAAAGCAATAAAGACACCGGTAGATTCAATCCAGGCTTTGGAAACTGGGCAACTTCTTACATGATTAACCCTTTTGTAAAATATAAAGGTTTTGAATTCTTTGGTACTTTAGAATTTGCTTCAGGAGGTGATTACAAAGGAACTGATGCTACCCGTAATGTCAACCAATATGTTGGAGATTTAGTATATCGTTTTGGAAGCCATGAGAACTTATATGTAGGTGCTAAATATAATTTAGTAGATGGTAAACTAAGAAACTCTGATGCTGAAGCTGTTCAGGTAAACAGATTCGAAGCTGCTGCAGGTTGGTTTATGACTAAAAACATTCTGGCAAAACTTTCATACGTGCAACAAAATTATAAAAACTACCAACAATTTGGAAACGTAGGCGGCGTATCAATGCCAAATGATTTCTACGGAGGAAAATTTGAAGGACTAATGTTTGAAGCGACAATTTCATTCTAAAAAAAATGAAAACGAGATTTTCAATCTTAATTATGGGTTTAGCAATTTTCTTTTTTTTCGGAAGTGCTAAACCCACTTTTTCAGCAGAAGATACAACCTTGGTAATAAACAAAATTAAAATAGAAATTACCGGACTATCAACTGTGGGCAAATACAATTGCTCAAATACCTTTTCTATAAAAGATACGGTATATATCAACTCTATTAAAAAAAATATTTTTAACACTGAGATTAAAATGTCTGATTTTGATTGTGGCAACAAAATAATGACAAAAGATTTACAAGGTACAGTGAAGGTCAAAAAGTTCCCAAACAGTACGGTTTACATGACGGATATAAAACCAAGTGGTCAAAACTACAAATGTAATCTCAATTTTTTAATTACTAATAAAACACTGAAGTACAAAGATTTTATCTTATACAATACTGATAAAAAAATTGAAGGGACTCTTAATCTGAAATTTTCTGATCTTGAAATGGAGGCTCCCGTAAAAATGGCCGGCTTAATAAAAGTCAAAGATGAGATCGTAATTAATTTTAGTTTATACAAAAACTAAACGATTCAAAAATATTTCTTCTTTCTAAAAAATTTTTTCATGTTTTTTTTATTTTATACCCCGAAAAGGTACCTCTGCCTGAGGTACCTTTTTTTATTTATAAAAAAAAGAAGCTAATATTCTATAATGATCAAAACTTGGCACGAGAATTGTCTTGCTCTAAAAAGAAAAAATAATCGTACAAAGCGCGTAACCATTTTAAAATTTGTATTTTTATTATTCTGCTTTATAACCTTTAAATTTTAATAACCTAAAAAAGACATTGTATCATGAAAAAACAAATTTTAAGCTTAGCCGTTGTTGCGCTATTAGCATTCGCTGTTCAATCTTGTAAAAAAGAAGAACCAAAAGTAACGGAAGAAGAATTGACTCTTGGAAACAAGGTTGATACGCTTACAACAGATCTTAAAGAAATGAAAGACACTGCTGTAACTAAAACTGAAGCTGCAGCCCAAGACGTAAAAGATGCCACTAAAAAAGCTGCTGCTGATGTCGAAAATGCTGCTAAAAAAACGGCTACTGACGTAAAAGACGCTACCAAAAAAGGAGCTGAAAAAGTAGAAGGTGCTGCTAAAGCTGCTAAAGACGGAACAGTAAAAACAGCGAAAGAAGTAAATGAAGCTTTGAAAAAATAAACCTGTTCAATTAAAGATTAAGACCACTCCTTAAACCGGGTGGTTTTTTTATGCAAAAAAGTGAAGCAATATTTTTTGTATTTTTACAGTCAAATTTAGAAGACTATAACATGCATTTTATATCACAGGAATTAGAAGACTATATCGAACAACATTCTGAAAATGAACCGGAATTATTAGCGAAACTCAACAAAGAAACATACCAGAAAATACTTTTACCGAGAATGTTAAGCGGACATTTTCAGGGACGTGTACTGAGTATGCTGTCTAAATTGATTCGTCCGGTAAATATTCTTGAAATTGGTACTTATACGGGTTATGCCGCCTTGTGTTTGTGCGAGGGCATGCAGGAGAACGGACAACTGCACACTATTGATATCAAAGAGGAATTGGTTGATTTTCAGAGAAAATATTTTGATGCATCGCCTTGGGGCAAACAAATTTTTCAGCATCTGGGAGAAGCCGTGGACATTATTCCAACTCTGGATGTACAATTTGATTTGGTTTTTATCGACGCAGACAAAGAAAACTATCTTAATTATTGGGAAATGATTGTTCCGAAAATGAATAAGGGCGGAATCATTTTATCTGATAATGTTTTATGGAGCGGGAAAATCCTGGAACCTGTTCACCCAAATGATGTGAGCACAAAAGTACTTTTAGAATATAACTTACTTTTAAAAAATGACCCAAGAGTTGAAACGGTTTTATTACCAATTCGCGATGGCTTGACAGTTAGCAGGGTATTGTAAAAAAGGCCCTAAGTTTCTGAGGCGCTAACTTGCTAAGTTTTTTTTCTCCGGATATTATATATTAAATGATGATATTAAAAAGGCTTTAGCCAAAACACATAATGTTTTGGCTAAAGCCTTTTTCTCTGCCGCAATTTTCTATTCCTTCCACTAAAGTTGGAGGCAATTCAAAAACGGATATAGAATTATACTTTATTTTAAAAATGAGTATCATAGCCCAGATAGAAGCGGTATCCTTTTTTTGGCTTCTTTAGCCAGAAAAAGATACAAGCGGATAGCTGGAAATAGCTCCTGAAAATTAACCCGGAAAATATTGTGGTTTAAGTTTTTTATATACAAGATAAAGCAATGATCCAAAAAGTGCTCCGAAGAAATAACCTGTAAGAATGTCTCCCGGATAGTGCAATCCTAAATAAATGCGACTATAAGCAAAAATTAACGGCCATAAAAACAGAAATCCTAAATATTTGAAATGACGTTTTAGAACCAGAAATAAAAAGGTAGCTACCGCCATTGTATTAGCTGCATGCCCGGAGAAAAAACTGTATGATTGCCTGGATTGCACCACACGGATAATCGTATTTATATCAGGACTGTTACAAGGTCGCAAACGCTTGAAGGTATATTTGCACAAATTGGTTGTCTGATCTGTAAAAGCGATTAAAACCGCAATAAACAGTAATAAATACAAGGTTTGCTTACCTCCTATTTTTTTATAAATAAGATAAAACAACAGTATAAAAAATGGAGTCCAATACAACTGATTGGTAATAATAAGCCATAATTTATCGTATGTTTCAGAACCTAAACCGTTAAGATATACTAAGAGACTTGTGTCTAATTCTTTTATTTTTTCGAGCATTACATCTGGCGTTTTACAGGTCCTGAGATAGAATCAATATCTTCTTTTACTTTGTCTATTTCTGTAGCCGTATCACCTAACAAATTTGAAGTCAAATTATTAGAATCTCCTAAGATATTCGTTTTAGCATCATTAATCTGAGCATTGATATTGCCTGTAATACTATTCAATGAATTGGAATCAAGACCGTTTGCTTCAGCTCCTTTTTGAATTTCGCTTTTAATATCGTTGGTTGCATTTTTTAATTGCGCCATCGCTTTACCCATCGTACGGGCAATTTCCGGCACTTTGTCTGAACCAAAAAGCATTAGTACTATAAACAGTATAAAAACTAATTCTCCTCCTCCTATACCAAACATATCTTTTATTTTTGTGTGTTACAAAGATATTAAATTTTGCAAGTGACAACTTTAAAATTTCCTTAAAAAAAAGACCCTGTTAAGCTACTATCTTATGGACACAAATATTACAAATCAATTATAAATACCAATTTCAAGAATTTGCACAAATTTTATTTGCGTTAATCTAGTCGGTGAAATTAATTTCACCAACTAACTAGTGATAATTCGTGAAATTTGTGTTTGTTTTATACATATGTTCCAAAAAAAAAGACTCTTTTCAGAGTCTTGATATATTATTGATCAAATTTTGATTTCACTTCAACTTTTGGCCAGGAGTTATTGGTTACATCAATATCTGCCGTCATTAATTTTGGATCTATCTGAATGCTTTTTATCGCTTTTGAAGTGGCATACACTTTCTTGGCTGTATCATTATTTTTTCTCCAGATTTGAGCCGGATATTGGTAATTGTCTTTTGTTCCGTCTTCATAAGTGATTTCAACAATAATCGGCATGATCATTCCGCCGGGCTTATTGAACTCTACTTCGTAAAAATACTTAGGCGATTTTAGAGCCGCTTTTTCCTCAGCTGTAAAAGTCTGATTAACGTAATCAGCCAAAGGTTTTACATCTTCTACCTGTAATGGCTTTTTCTTAGAGGCATTCACTTCGGCATTATCTCCGGCAACTAAATATACGAATGGTCCTTTCTCGAAACCAAAACGTCCTTTTCTTACTTTTACGTCTTTAATATCAGCTGTTGGAGTATCAGAAACATAATATTGTTTCACATCTTTGATTCCTATATCTACAAAATCAGTTGAATAAAACCACCCTCTAAAAAACCAGTCTAAATCTACCGCCGAAGCATCTTCCATAGTTCTAAAGAAATCTTCCGGAGTCGGGTGTTTGAATTTCCATCTGTTAGCGTATGTTTTAAAAGCATAATCAAACAATTCTCTTCCCATAACTACTTCTCTCAAAATATTAAGACCTGTAGCAGGTTTTCCGTAAGCATTGTTTCCAAACTGGTGAATCGTTTCAGAATTTGACATAATAGGCTCTAAAAACTTCTGGTCTCCGCTCATATAAGGAACAATGTTTTTTGCAGGACCTCGTCTTGAAGGGAAATTCGGGTCTAATTCCTGCTCTGCCAGATATTCTAAAAACGAATTCAAACCTTCGTCCATCCAGCTCCATTGACGCTCATCTGAGTTCACAATCATTGGAAAGAAATTATGTCCTACTTCGTGAATTACAACACCAATCATTCCGTTTTTAATTTCTTTGCTCGTCACTCCATTTTCGTCAGGACGACCAAAATTCCAACAAATCATCGGATATTCCATTCCCTGATCCTCAGCAGAAACAGATACTGCTTTTGGATAAGGATAATCAAAAGTACGGGCTGAATAACTTCTTAAAGTATGCGCCACTGTCATGGTTGAAGTTTCTCCCCAAAGCGGATTTGCTTCTTTTGGATAAACGGATTCAGCCATCACCACTCTGTTTCCAATCTTTACCGCCATGGCATCGTAAATGAATTTTCTTGAAGAAGCAATTCCGAAATCACGTACATTTTTAGCACTAAATTTCCATGTTTTTTTCTTCTCAGAAAAACCTTTTTCAGCTGCCTCAGCCTCGGCTTGCGTTACAATTACGACAGGTTTGTCAAATGATTTTTGAGCCTGTTCGTAACGTTTTACCTGGTCCGGCGTAAAAACTTCACTTCTGTTTGTCAGTTCACCTGTTGCATCGATGACGTGATCTGCGGGAACTGTAATATTTACATCAAAATTACCAAACGGCAATGCAAATTCTCCACTTCCCCAGAATTGCATATTTTGCCATCCTTCAACATCGTTATAAACGGCCATTCTTGGATAAAACTGAGCGATTACATATAATTTATTTCCGTCTTTCTCAAACAATTCATAACCAGAACGTCCGCCGCCTTCTTTTCTGTAGTTATTAACATTGTACCACCATTTTATAGCCATTGCAATTTTTTCTCCCGGCTTTAACGGAGTAACCAAATTAATACGCATCATAGTTTCGTTGATTGTATATGACATTGGATTTCCTTTTGCATCCTTGACATATTCAATATTAAAACCACGCTCTAAATCTTTTTTCAAATATTTACTTGAAAAGCCTTCCAGAGGAAAAACCTGATTGATTTTTTCACTTTCAGCCAATGATGTCTGAGTCTTTGCTTTTGCCTGATTTTGATCCAACTGAATCCACAGATAATCCAGACTATCCGGTGAATTGTTTGAATATGTGATTACTTCAGAACCATTTATTTTTGAATTTTTATCATCTAATTCAATATCGATTTTATAATCTGCCTGTTGTTGGTAATATGCCGGCCCGGGAGCTCCAGATGCCGTACGAAACATATTGGGCGTTGCTAACAAATCATACATTTGACTGAATTTGTTCGTATCGTATTTCCCTTGCTGTTTTGGCGCAACTGTTTTCTCCTGAGCGATTAACATCGCAGGAAAAATCAATAATAATGAAAGTTTTTTCATATTTTATAATGGTAATTTGTCAGGTTGTGAAAATAATAATTAAAACAATAATTTTACCTATTATTTAATACTTTAACACTTCTTTTCTTGAAGATTCTGTAAAGAGAACACTCCTTTTAGTTCCAAATGCAGTAATATGTGTAATATTTTGCTGCTCAGCATTCCAATCGACCAAAATAGTATTTGAAATTTCGATTGTTTTAAATTTGCTGACATCTGATATCCGGGAATAACAAACCAAAACATCGCCTGCCTCTACTTCTTTAGATAAAAAAGTAATGGATCTTGACTGGCCGTTTATTTTGATAGTAAAATTTTCAGCGAGATATTTCTTCAGCAAATCAACATCGGCCTGAGTTTCTTTATCAGTGCCTACAAATGTTTTTTGATGGTATTTCTTTTCCATTCCATTATTCAAATCGTCGATAAAGATTCGGGCAGTGATTTGAATCATTTTTTTCTCAGCGGCATAATTGACCTGAAAAACACCCATATAAAATTTATGGAATGAAAAAGCAGAAAGCGATAAAAATAATATCCCTATTAGAGGATAGATTACTCTATTTTTCATTTTCCGGAAACATTCACTTTTTTGAATTCTTTATTTTTAGTAATTAAAAAATCCATCAGTTCAAATTTTTGATCAGGATCAAGATGTCTCTTTGATTCCGGATCATTCGAGCAATACATCAGAAACAATTCGATTTCATCGTCTTGCAAACCTAATGTAGTGGTAAAAAAATCAGGTTTGAAATTTGCTCTTGAATATTCTATAAAGGCCAAATCTGATATGGTCTCTTCTTTTACTTCATCATTTTTAGACAGTAATTTTTTAACATCTTTAAAAATTCTCACAAAATCAGTTCCGTATTTAATGGTCTGATCAGAATACATTGCGATATTTTTGGCTGTAGACTGCTGATCATCTTCAAACTGCATGTCTACAATTTTTTGTGAACCGCCGCCAAGCGCTTTTACTTTAAGATCTTTGTGCACCAAAACCTCTTTTAATTCATTGCTTACCAAATTAAGAGTAACTGCAAAAAGAACTTCTGCACAATCTTTCTCTGTTAAAACAATCTTTTTTGACTGAAATGCCAATCCTGAAAACAACAAAGTGTCTTTGGGTTTTGCCATAATATCAAACAATCCTTTTGAACCGATAAAAGTCCTGATGTTTGCGTTTACATTTAGTACATAACCACTTTCGATTGCCAGAGTATTATTTATTGCCTGACCGTGTAAAGGCTTCCTTCCATTTTGCCCAAGTACAATTTGACAAAATAAGCACACAACGAGTATTCCTAGTTTATTTTTCATTTTCGAGAATTGTTAGATATTTCCTTGCTAAATCTGTTATTAAAAACATACTCATTGTTTTGTTCTTAGTATCCAAAGATACAGCAAATTCAGTATTATCTACACAATATAATTGAAATCCTTTGATATCTGCTACCGGAATATTCAATCTGTCTGTATAATATTTCTCATCAAAAAGGTATTCTATTTTTCGAAAAAGCATCTCTTTTTTCTCGACATTTACTTCTTTTTTAAGCATTGCTGTTCGTCCGGAAATTTTATTAAGTAACTTATCTACAGAAGTTGACGTCGCTGTATAAACTTTTCTTTCAGCCGGTGTATACTTTTTTTGACCATACGGAATTATACCTAAATTTTCAGCCGTAATATTTGCATTTTCGTTTATGATGACCTCTTTCAATTCTACTTCTTTAGCGCTCATTTTGATCACAATAGCACTTGCATTTATGTCTTCAATTGTAATCCGGCGTTTAACAGGTTCTAAATTTACCGCCGAAAAAACAAGCACATCGCCTTCTTTTACAACAATAGAAAACACACCACTAACATCTGAAACAGCCGTAACCTGTGTGGTATTATTGATAATATTTACGCCTTCGACATTAGATGATTGTTCAAAAATTTGTCCCGTAATTTGCTTTGAAGCAGTATTTTGTCCAAAACAAACCTGAACAACAAGCAGAAGAAAGACTACCTGTAAAGTGTTATTTATTTTCACGTGCAATTATTTCTTTATATTTCACTGCCAATTCTGCCAGCAAAAACTCTGTCGAGGTTTTATTTTTTGAATTTAAAATCACAGTAAACTTATCATTTTCGACTGCATAATACTCAAATCCTTTTACATATTCTAAAGGAATTTGCAATCGGTCAAGAAAATGATCCAGCGTAAACATGCGCTCTAAAAGCTTCATGAAGAACTCTTTTTTCTCGACCGCAACTTCTTTTTTAAGCATTGCCGTACGTCCTGAAAACATATTAAGCAAAGGATCTGCAGAAATTGAACCTCCCGCCATAGACCCTGCATTTGCAGAAGCATTTAAGTCTGTAGCAGTACGTAATTTTCTCTCCGCCTCCGTGTATGATTTTTGTCCACTTGGAATAATTCCTAACGAAACGGCATTAATACCGCTGTAATTCTTAATAACAACTTCCTGCAATTGATGCATCACCATGTTTAATCGTACAGAGAAATTGATATCCAAAAAATCCTCAGGTGTCAGCAGTACTTTGTTTTCTTTAAATTGTATCGACGAGAAAACAAGTGTTTCTCCCGGTTTTGCCGCGATCGAAAAAGCTCCGGAAGCATCTGTTGTTGTCATAACTTCTGTCTGAGCATTGACCACATAGACACCTTCTAGATAAGAAGCGCTCGAGGTTATGCGCCCGTTTATCACAGTACCATCCTGACTTTGAGACCAGACAGCCTGACTCAAAAAAACAATCAAAAAACATACAACTTTATCAATCAAAATGGCAAAAATTTAGTTTTGTTCTTAAAAATGTAAAAATATCTTAATGCACTCCAAATTTAGTATTAATGACTTGGTAAAAATATGTTAATTAAACGCTGTTTAACTTCTCTAAAAACGGAGTTTTTAATATCTTTAACCTACACAATCTGAGTTTAATTTTATGAAAAGCATTATCATCGCCAGCACTTCTACCCTTCATGAAGGCAGCTATTTAGAATATCTATTACCAACTTTGCAATTGCACTTTAAAAACTGCAAAAGCATCTTGTTTATTCCTTTTGCCCGACCAAGCGGTATCTCACATGATGATTACACCCAAAAAGTGGCACAAGCATTTTTTGCAATAAATATTAATGTAAAAGGAATTCATGAATTTGAAAATGCAGCAGACGCCATAAAAAATGCCGAAGGAATATTTACCGGCGGAGGAAACACTTTTTTACTGGTTACCCAATTATATAAGCACAACATTATGCAGCTCCTTTCGGAAACCGTAAAAAACGGAATACCGTATTTAGGAACAAGCGCAGGAAGTAATATTTGCGGCTTGTCTATGCAGACGACTAATGACATGCCAATAATTTACCCTCCAAGTTTCCAGACATTAGGATTAATTCCTTTTAATCTGAATCCACATTATCTAGATCCCGACACACAATCTAAACACATGGGAGAAACAAGAGAAACGAGAATCAAGGAATTTCATGCTTTTAATTCTATTCCTGTATTAGGACTAAGAGAAGGAAGCTGGCTTGAAGTAAAAGGAGACAAAATCACTTTAAAAGGAAATTTATCCGCTCGTTTGTTTTTACAAAATCAAAACCCTGAGGAATTAGAAACAGAAAGTGATTTGAGTAATCTAAAATAAAATTCCAATATTTTTAAAAACCAAATTCCAAGTTTAAAAACAATCACCCAAAAGATTTAGGATTTGGAATTTGGGTTTTAAAAATATGAGAATTTAGAAAATTGACCTAAAAGAAAAAATCCCCAAACAAATTGTTTGAGGATCTTGAAGAGCGAAAGACGAGGCTCGAACTCGCGACAACCAGCTTGGAAGGCTGGAGCTCTACCAACTGAGCTACTTTCGCATTAACCGGGTGCAAATATAAGTAATTAAATTGTTTTAAAAAAATAAAAATCAATAATTATTTAATTTTGATAAAAAAACCGAAACAACTAAGTTCCGGTTTTTTAGAGCGAAAGACGAGGCTCGAACTCGCGACAACCAGCTTGGAAGGCTGGAGCTCTACCAACTGAGCTACTTTCGCATTACCGTGGTGCAAATATAAAAAATAAGTCAAGTTAAAAACAAGCTTTTTTGCAAAAAAAATCAATAAAAATCAACAATAATTTATAACCTATTTAAAACTAAAAAGTTATAGAATCATTTATTTTTCAAAAATCATGAATATTATTAAAGAAATACCATCAAAAGAAACATATATCGTCCGCCAGCCAATTCTTAGAAAAGGAAAACCTCTGGAAAGTTGCCAATTTGAAGGCGATGATCTTGAAACGACACATCACTTCGGATTATTTGATAATGAAAATTTAACAGGAATTATTTCGCTATTCAGTAAAATCAATCCTATCTTTGCCGAAAAAAATCAAGCACAGATTCGAGGGATGGCAGTTTTAGAAACGCATCAGAAAAAGGGATTTGGCGAAAATTTAGTTAAACATTGCGAAACCTACTGCAATGCCAACAAAATTGATTTGATTTGGTTTAACGCCAGAACTACGGCTGTAGGTTTTTATAGAAAAATGAATTACCAACCCCTGGGTGAGCCATTTGAAATTAAAGACGTTGGTGAACACTATCTAATGTTTAAAAATTTATAGAATGAAGAAACTTTACTTCTTATTGGTAATATGCATTTTTATTGGCTGTAAAAAGGAAACACCCAAAATTATTCCTGCTGTGGTAAAAAGAGCCGCACCGGCAATCATACTTACTGATGAAAGAAAAGTACAAATAGATACTGCCCTTCTAAGCACTTTTAAGAGCGAAACACTCAAACAATTTTATAATTCATCTGAAAACACAACCGTTTGGGGCAATCTCAAAAAGAGAACTTATGTTTTATCCCAACTATCAAAAGCAGAAGAACTAGGTTTAAATCCGGAAGATTATAAGGCCTCAAAACTAAAAAAATTCGAAGAAAAGATCAACAATCTAACAGATGCTGATCTTGCAACTTATGATATATTACTGACTTATAATTTCGAAAAATACCTGAACCATCTTTATAAAGGAAAACTAAATCCTAAAAATCTATACCGAGACTGGGATCTGGACGAAAAAACATTTGATGTTAACGACGTTCTTATAAAAGGTTTTAATAAAAACAAACTAGACAGTGTTGTTGAGAACATTCAGTCAAAAGCATATACTTACAAACAACTTTTAAAAGCGCTTGAAATCATCAACACCTTCCCGGATGACAACATCAAAACTATTGAATCTGCAGAAAAAATAACATTACGAGACACTAATTCAGCTTTAATAAACATAAAAAAAAGACTGCTGTATTGGCAAGATATGACTGGAAAAGACAGCCTGACACAAATTTACAATCAAAAAACATTTGAATCTGTTAAGAAATTTCAGGAAAGACATGGCTTGGCTTCGGACGGTGTTATTGGCATTGGAACGATAAATGCTTTAAACTATTCTAAAGAAAAAAGGAAACAACAAATTATTGCCAATCTGGAACGTTGGAGATGGTACACCAATGAGTTAGCCGAAAATTACTTTATTATCAACATCCCTGATTACAGTTTAAATGTTGTTGAAGGGCAGGATACTACTTTGGTTCGTAACATTGTAGTTGGAACAAGCAAAAGAAAAACACCTATTATAACATCGACGTTGCGAACAGTTGTTTTTAACCCAACATGGACAGTTCCGCCTACAATACTAAAAGAAGACGTTGTTCCGGCCATGAAAAGAAACCGAAACTATCTGGCCAATAAAAATATCACCATATATGATACTGCCGGAAAAGTGGTCGATCCGAATTCATGGAATGAAAACAAACCCGGAAATTATCGTTATGTTCAAAGTCCAGGCTACAATAACGCATTGGGATTAATGAAAATTCTGTTCCCGAACAACCACAGCGTTTATTTGCACGATACCAATCATCGTAACAACTTTGGAAGAAGCAATCGATCCTTAAGCTCAGGATGTGTTCGTGTTGAAAATCCATTAGAACTGGCAGAACACATTTTAGATGATTCTGAAAAATGGTCAAAAGACAGGATTGATACTATAATTGCTTCAAAGAAAACGACAAGCATCAAAATCACAAAAAAATACGCACTGTACCAATGGTACTGGACAGCCTGGAGCAAAAAAAATCAGCTCATTTTCAGAGCTGATATTTATAATCTTGATTCGGATTTGTATGCTAAATTAAGAAATTAATTTTTCTTCCATCGCAAAACTTCTTGACGGATGGTAGATATACAAACACGACTTATTTTTTATAGTTTCAATTATTTCATCCGTCAATTCAACCGGAATCGCAGGACATCCTAGGCTTCTGCCTAAACGTTTATTGTTTCTGATAAAAGAATCCGAAACATAATCAGCACCATGTATCACCACTGCTCTTTCGCGGGCATGATCATTAACACCTCTTTCTAATCCGTCTAAACGTAAAGAAGCTCCATGTTTTCCCTGATAGATTTCTCCCGTTGCATAAAATCCTAAACTGCTTTTAAAAGATGAATTTGAATTTGAAAAATCCGATGCAAATTCTTCTCCGGTATTTTTTCCGTGAGCAACTAAAGAATTAAACAAAATTGTATTTGTGGCTAAGTCGATTACCCAAAGACGTTTTGTGTTTGATGACAAACTAAAGTCAATAAGCGTCAGGATATCTTTTTGAACAACTCCTTTTTCTTTAAGTAAATAAAATCCTTTCAGGGCTTCAGAAAAAGTTCTTAACTCAGGCAAATTAAAATTTTTAGAATTTAACGTATGATAAATACTTTCAATTTTTGATTCGACAGTAAGTTTTTCAACTTTCGCAATGCTTTTTGTTGCAGCCTTTTTAATTTCGGGAGTGTTATTTGAATCTTTACCAAAAGATAATAGCAAAAACACCAACAGTGGATAAATTTTGTAAATCATTGAATTTCTTTAGGTTAATAATAAAATTTGGGTAAGGCAAAAGTATAAAAAAAATATACTTATCAAAATATATGTCTGTAAATCAGGCCTTTTTTGTTTAAACTTTAACAAAACCCAAGTAATAAATTAGCATTTGGACTAAAAAACAAATAATTTTGTAAGATTTTTACTTATTGCCAAAATCTAAACGTTTTGAGCCTTTTTCTTAAAGAAAACACAACAAATACTAATTATTACAACAAAAAATACAATAATTCAAAAACACAGTATGCTAACGATAAAAACTCTAATTTTATTATAAATGACACCAATAAAATTTATTCTTATCTCATTTAAGCTCTTTTTTGCAAATACCAACAGACAATAACTGACCTTAAAACAAGCTTAGAAAGTTAGCGTGTGCTGAATTAATTTTAAAAAATAAAGACTTCTTTAGCTAATTTATTATTTTTTAATACAGTTCATTTTATTAAACATAATTGTCGCAAATGCATCCTTTCAAATTTTAGAAATGACTTATCTTTGTAAAAAACTAAAAATGATGAACAAAAAAGTAATACTTATGATTTTAGACGGTTGGGGAAAATCTCCTGACCCTAAAGTATCTGCAATAGACAACGCAAACGTTCCTTTTATAAACAGTCTTTATCAAAATTACCCAAGCGCACAACTTAGAACTGACGGATTAAATGTTGGTTTACCTGAAGGTCAAATGGGAAACAGTGAAGTTGGGCACATGAATCTTGGTGCCGGAAGAATCGTCTATCAGGATTTAGCCAAAATAAACTTAGCGGTAGCACACCAGACACTTGCCAAAGAACAAGTACTTGTTGACGCTTTTACCTATGCTAAAGAAAACAATAAAAAAGTACACTTTTTAGGATTAGTTTCAGACGGAGGAGTTCACTCTCATACGTCTCACTTACGCGGACTAATTGATGCATCACAGGAATATGGTTTAGAGAATGTTTTTGTTCACGCTTTTACTGACGGACGTGATGTTGACCCGAAATCCGGTGCAAAATACATTCAGGATTTAGAAGAACACATTAAAGATACTCCTGTAAAAATCGCTTCGATCATTGGCCGTTACTATGCTATGGACCGTGACAAACGTTGGGAACGTGTAAAACTAGCTTATGACCTGGTTGTTAACGCAATTGGAACACCATCTAAAAATGCCGTTGCCAGTATTCTGGACAGCTACGCGAATCATATTACTGACGAATTTATTGCTCCGATTGTAATGGTTGACGAAGAAGAAAAACCATTAGCAACAATTGTAGAAGGTGATGTTGTAATCTTCTTTAATTTTAGAACTGACAGAGGCCGTGAACTTACAGAAGCGCTTTCGCAACAAGATTTTCACGAGCAGAACATGCACAAACTAAACCTATATTATGTAACACTTACGAATTACGACGAAACGTATAAAAACGTAAAAGTAGTTTACAATAAAGATAATATTACTGAAACACTTGGTGAGGTTTTAGAAAAAGCCGGTAAAAAACAAATTCGTATTGCCGAAACTGAGAAATATCCGCACGTTACGTTTTTCTTCTCCGGCGGTAGAGAAACTCCTTTTGAGGGCGAATCACGTATCTTAAGAAACTCTCCTAAAGTAGCGACCTATGATTTACAACCGGAAATGAGTGCTTTTGAACTTACAGCTGCTCTTGTTCCTGAACTAAACAAAGGCGAAGTTGATTTTGTTTGTCTGAATTTTGCCAATGGAGACATGGTGGGACATACAGGTATCATGAGCGCTGCAATTCTTGCCTGCGAAGCGGTTGACGCTTGCGTAAAACAAGTTATCGAAGCAGCTCTTGCCAACGATTATACTACAATTGTAATTGCCGATCACGGAAATTGCGAAACAATGATTAATCCTGACGGAAGTCCGAATACAGCACACACAACAAACCCGGTGCCGATTATCTTAGTTGACAAAGAATTAAAAAACATCCAGAATGGTGTTCTAGGTGATATCGCTCCTACTATCTTAGAATTAATGGGAGTTCAGCAACCAAATGCAATGACTTGTCATTCATTGTTGTAGAAAACTCTTTTCAATACAAAAAAGCTGCTCTAAATATTTAGGGCAGCTTTTTTTTTGCATAAATAAGAGTCAAAATTTCTTTATTGATAGTAATACTATTATATTTGCATTTAAAGTAATTGTTATGGAAATTATACTATCAAATATAAAAATGCAGGTAAACGAAAAGATTTATGTAAAAGATCCGGAAACATCTGCATTGGGAAAAAAAATAATTGAGCAAAGTATTCTCCTTATCGACGCTATTGGTTTTGACAATTTTACCTTTAAAAAATTAGGAGAAAAAATAGGGTCAAACGAGAGTTCTATTTATCGTTATTTCGAAAACAAACACAAATTATTAGTATATTTATCTTCATGGTATTGGAGCTGGATGGAATACAAACTTGTTTTTACCACCACTAATATTACAGACAAAAAAGAAAAGCTCAGGAAAGCCATTACTATCGTTACCGAAAAAATAACGAATGATGTCTCAGCAGACCATATCAACGAAGCAATTTTGAATAAAATAATAATTGCAGAATTCACAAAAACGCTTCATACAAAAGAAGTTGACCAGGAAAACAAAGAAGGTTTTTTTCTAATCTATAAAAGGGTTATCAACAGGGTTGTTGCTATTGTAAAGGAAGTAAATCCTGAATATCCGTTTGCAAAATCATTAGTTTCAACGATTGTTGAAGGAAGCCTGCATCAACATTTTCTAACGGATCATTTAAAAACAATTACAGATTGCAATGAAAATGTTACAACGACTCAATTTTACTTAAATCTTGCAGAAAACGTTTTACGCTAATTACAAATACAAACTATGACTCCATTAAAACGATTTTACAATTTACTTGAACTGGATAAAAAAGACATTTACCAAATCTTATTTTACGCCATTTTTGCCGGATTAATAAGTCTTTCGCTTCCGTTGGGAATTCAGGCCATCATTACTTTTATACAGTCCGGAAGAGTAAGCGCATCCTGGATTGTACTGATTATACTGGTTGTTGCCGGGGTTGCACTTGTTGGCGTTTTGTCTTTGATGCAATTGCGAATTACAGAAAACTTACAGCAAAAGATATTTGTGAGGGCTTCGTTTGAATTCGCCGCCCGTTTGCCAAAAATAAAATCAGAAGAATTATACGGTACTTATCCGCCGGAACTGACCAATCGTTTTTTTGATACGATGATCATTCAAAAAGGGACTTCAAAGTTATTAACTGATTTTTCTGCTGCTTTACTGCAAATTACGTTTGGAATTATTTTACTCTCTTTATATCATCCCTTTTTTATTGTCTTTGGTCTTTTATTGTTTTTGCTTCTGTACTTCATTTTTAGATTTTCGTATAAAACAGGATTGGAAACCAGTCTGAAAGAATCAAAATTCAAATATAAAGTTGCCAGCTGGCTGCAGGAAATGGCGCGTAATAATTTTAGTTTCAGAAATGAATTAAACTATGATTTTGCTCTTCAGAAAAACAACTCAATAGTAACCGGTTACCTGAATTATCGCGAGAAACATTTTAGCGTTATCAAAAGGCAGTTTATACAATTGATCATTTTTAAAGTTATCATTACAGCAAGCTTACTGTCTATTGGAGGCTATCTTGTATTGAGTCAGGAAATGAATATTGGACAATTTGTTGCTGCAGAAATTATTATTTTACTTGTCATTAATTCTGTCGAAAAGATCATTATCGGACTTGAAAGTTTCTATGACGTTCTGACTTCGGTTGAAAAGATAGGTCAGGTAACTGATTTAGAATTAGAAGAAAATTCAGATTCACAAAACGAGCTTTGCTACAACAACATTACTTTAGAAACTGAAAATTTAAAATTCAAATTTCCCGATTCGCAAATCAATGCTTTAGATTCTATCTCTCTTAAAATAGAACAAGGCGAAAAAATTGTAATTGACGGTCAGAATGGTTCCGGAAAAACAACTCTTATCCGGGTATTGTCCGGTTTATTAAAACAAAGTTCAGGTGCTTTTTATATTAATGATGATACTTTTAGAAAAATAAACCTAAAACAATACCGCTCACAAATTGGCAGTATTATTCATAACGAAACGCCTTTTGAAGGCACTATTCTTGAAAACATCACTTTTAATGATCCTGCGATCAGTACCGAAGATTTAAAATGGGCAATTGACGGCGTTCAGCTTAGTCCGTTAATCAAATTGCTGCCAAAAGGTTTAAATACACATATTTATCCTGAAGGAAGACAGTTATCTTCTTCTAATGCCCAAAAAATTCTATTGGCCAGAAGTATAATACACAGACCAAAAGTGCTGTTTTACGAAGATCCAACAGACACTATGGATGAAAATGTTGCGAATGAGATTATTGATTTTATCACGTCTGATAAAAACAAATGGACGATTATTGTTTCTTCTAAAAATCCTTACTGGAAAACAAAATCGACCCGACAAATAACGATGCAAAACGGCCTTATTATACTGGATCAAAAAAAACAATAAGTCATGCTAAACATATCTGACAACAAAACAAGATTACAGCCACTTGATCGATACACGACGATAAAAAACCTGAGTAACAGGCCTCATTATAAAATTTTGAATAAAATAATAATAGGCACTTCGATCTTAGGAATAATTGCTCTTTTCCTGCCGTGGACACAAAATATTTCCGGATCAGGATCTGTAACAACTTTAAAACCTAACCAAAGGCCACAATCGATTCAGAGTGTTATCTCCGGCCGAATCGAAAAATGGTTTGTACAGGAAGGTGATTTCGTAAAAAAAGGAGATACTATTTTGTTTATTTCTGAGATAAAAGAAGATTACATGGATCCTAATCTGGTCGCCAATACCAAAAGCCAGGTCGAAGCAAAAAAGAACTCTTTAGAATCCTATGATGATAAAGTACAAACGCTGTCAAGCCAGATTCAATCTATAGAAAATGAGAAAAAGCTAAAGCTCGAACAGGCAAGAAACAAAGTCAAACAATCGCTCTTGAAAATAAAAAGTGACAGTATTGATCTTGTTGCCGCAAGAACACAGCTGAAGATTGCCAACACACAATACAATCGTTCTGTACAATTAAACAAAGAAGGGCTAAAACCCCTTACTGATGTTGAAGAGAAACGCCTGAAACTACAAGATGTTGATGCCAAAATTATCACACAGGAAAACAAATATCTGACAAGCAAAAACGAATATATCAACGCGAAGGTTGAGATTAACCGAATTTCTGCTGAATATGCTGAAAAAGCGGCGAAAGCAAAAAGTGACCAATTTACAACACTGAGCAATAAATTTGATACTGAAGCCCAAGTCAGCAAATTAGAAAACCAATATACCAATTACAGTCTTAGAAATGGTATGTATTACATCAGAGCAGTGCAAGACGGCTACATCAACAGGGCTTTGCAGGCAGGTTTAGGCGAAACAATAAAAGAAGGAACTCCAATTGTGACTATAATGCCTTCTCATTATGATATTGCAGTTGAAACCTTTATCAATCCAATCGATTTGCCTTTGATAAAAAAGGGGGAAAAAATACGTATTTGGTTCGATGGCTGGCCAACAATTGTATTTTCAGGATGGCCGGACATGTCGTACGGAACGTTTGGAGGAAAAGTTGTTGCGATAGAAAACTTTATTAGCCCTAACGGCAAATACAGAATTCTGGTTGCTCCTGATCCGGACGAAACAAAATGGCCAAAACAATTGAGTATTGGTTCCGGTGCCCAAACTATTGCATTACTAGATACCGTACCAATTTGGTTTGAAATCTGGAGAACCCTAAACGGATTCCCTCCTAATTATTATAAAAGCGGTGAAAAAGAAACTAAAGAGAAAAAATAATGAAACAGATACTTATAGCTTTTCTTTTTTTGAGCTGCACTGTTTTTGGCCAACAGCAATTCTCAAAGGAACTTACTTATAATGAGTTTCTTGGATATGTAAAAAAATACCATCCTTTGGTTAAAAACGCTAATTTAGAAATAAGCAAAGCACAAGCCAATCTGATGATGGCAAGAGGTGGTTTTGACCCAAAAATTGAAGTAGATTTCAGCAAGAAACAATTTAAAGACAAGGAATATTATTCTATTCTAAACAGCAGTTTCAAAATACCAACATGGTACGGAATTGAACTGAAAGCAGGATTCGATAATAATGAAGGGGTTTATCTTAATCCGGAAAATACAACGCCAAATCAGGGATTGACTTCATTTGGAATCAGCGTTCCGGTTGGTCAGGGCTTATTCATTAACCAAAGAATGGCCGATATCAGAATGGCGAAAATTCAGATAAAACTCAGCCAATCCGAAAGAAAACTGGAAGCCGTTAGCGTTTTGTATGATGCCTCACTTGCCTATTTTAACTGGAAGAAGAATTTTGAGGAAATGAAACTTTATGAAACGTACAACAGCAATGCTGAAATACGTCTAGAAGGAATCAAATCTTTAATCGTTCAGGGTGACAAACCGGCCATCGACAGTATTGAAGCCGGCATTATCGTAAAGAACAGGGCATTAAGCCTCGAAGATTCTAAACTAAAACTGGCAAAAGCAAAACTCGAATTGTCCAATTTTATGTGGCTGGACAACAACATCCCGTTAGAAATTTCAGATGAACTTGTGCCGGAAGCTGCTCTGGAATCTACCTTGCAGGAAACCCTGAAAACAAACGATCTGCTGCAAAGGGATTTTAGCCTTGAAACACATCCAAAGCTAAATGCACTTCAGAATAAAATCGAGATTCTAACGGTAGAAAAAGACCTGAAACAAAATATGTTATTGCCAAAAATAAATATAGGTTACTCGTATTTATCTGAGCCAAGTTATATTGACAATTATCGCTTTGACGATTATAAAATTGGACTGGAATTTTATTTCCCTCTATTTCTGAGAAAAGAACGCGGAAGTTTAAAACTGGCAAAATATAAACTTCAGGAAAATCAGTTTGCTCTGGCGGTGGAAAAAACACAATTGACCAATAAAATAAGCGCACAGAAAATAGAAATCATTTCGCTTGTCAAACAAAAAAAACTGGCCAAAGATCTGGTAGAAAATAACATCACTATGCTGAATTCTGAAGAACGTTTGTTCTCTTTTGGCGAAAGCTCTTTGTTCCTGATCAATACTCGTGAGAATAATTTAGTAAGTGCAAAACTGGCTGCTATTGCTCTCGAAAACAGATTTTATATCTCCAATTCAGAGCTTTTCAAAATCATGGCAAATCCTGATTAAGATTTCAATGCATAAGTGATACAAGTTCATTTAAATTTCAATGTAATTTATATGCATTAACATAAAACATACACTGCTTTGCACCTGTACTAAAATGAACTTATATCACCTATATAGTAAACTTAAATCACAAAATAATGATACGTCCATTCGACGGCGTAGATCACAAGACCGATAAGTCCTCCAACCAGAGTTCCGTTGATTCTGATATATTGAAGATCCTTCCCTATTTCTAATTCTAATTTTTCAGAAACCTCTTTGCCATCCCAACTTTTTACGGTTGAAGAAATCAAATCTCCAATCACTTCTTTATTATTTAAGAGAATAGAAAGCAAATCATTTTTGATGAAATTATTGATTTTATCAATCATCACAGCATCTTCTTTGATTCCGTTTCCGAAGCTTTGAACCAAACCGGAAATACTTTTCTTAATCGACGATTCATCGCCTTTGTCCAGATCATTAGAAATAGACAGTTTTATTTCATCCCAGATTCCGTTAATATAATCCTGAACTTCTTTTTTGCCCGCGAAACCAAGAATCATAGTATTGATTTTGATTCTCATCTCTTCGGAATTTTTTATTTTATTTAGAAAATCATTGATATACTCGTCTATTTTAAGCCGGATTGTGCTTTCAGGATTTTTAGCTTCGTTCAAAAAATCATACAGACCATTAAAAACACCTTCTGAAATACTTTTATCAGCCAGACCAAAACTCAAAAACGGTGTTGATTGTTTTACTTTTTTACGAATCAGATCTTTATTATTGCTCAATTCTTTGGCCATTACTTCCAGTAAATTGGTAAGCAACTGATCTTTAAATTGTCCTTTCTGCAAAGGTTCCAAAGCCAGCGCAACCCAATCTCCAAAATTAATTCCTTCCAGTTTTTCTTTGAACTGTACCTGAATGAACCTTTTAATATCTTCATCTTTTATGGTTCTTAAAACTCCCGGAATGACATTCACTGCAACCAAATTGGCAATTTTATCTGCATTTTCTTCCTGCGACAACCAGTCGGAGGCTTTTGCAGCAAAGTTGAATTCTTCCAGTTTTATTTCTAATTTCTCACGATTCAAAAATTCTTCTGACACAAAATTTCCGAGGTTTTCTCCAATCTCATTTTTCTTGGTCGGGATAATTGCCGTATGCCAAATGGGAATTCCTAACGGATGACGAAACAAGGCAACAACAGCAAACCAATCGGCAATTCCGCCTACCATTGCTGCTTCACTAAATGCCTGCAACATGGGAATTTTGAAATAAATAGCTATTATAAAAAGAAGCACCGCAAAGCCTAAAAGCGCCAAAGCACTTCTTTTCATTTTATTCAGTGCTTTTTTCTTGGTTATATTTTCCTGATCTATAGACGTTTCCATAATGAATTAGTTTTTAACTATTACTAATTTACGGTTTTTCTGTTAGATAGTGTTCAATAGCCTTGAGTTTGTAAAAAATCAAAACAGGTATGGAATAAAAAAAGTTTGCCACGAATTCACGAATTTTTCTTTATAAAATTTGTGCTTAAATATCAAATTCATAATCAGAACAAAACGAACACAAACCCAGTAAATGCAATATTTCAACTCAATCTGATTGGTGCCATTCGTGAAATTCGTGGCGAAAACTTTAAGTGAATATAATTTGTGCTAATTCGTAAAATTAGCGGCAAAAATTTTTAAATAAAAAATAATATTAAAATCGTACTTTTGCGAACTGAAAATCCGAAATTATGATTATTGTAAAATCACGTGAAGAAATCGAATTAATGCGCGAAAGTGCTTTGATCGTATCTAAAACATTAGGAATGATTGCTTCTGAAATTAAAGAAGGAGTTACCACATTATATTTAGACAAATTAGCTGAGGAATTTATCCGTGATCACGGTGCTGTTCCAAGTTTTTTGGGATTATATGATTTCCCGAATTCGCTTTGTATGAGTCCAAACTCACAAGTGGTACACGGAATACCAAATAATACGCCTCTAAAAAGCGGTGATGTTATCTCGGTAGATTGCGGTGCATTCAAAAATGGATATCACGGTGATCACGCCTACAGTTTTGAAATTGGAGAGGTTGCTCCTGAAGTAAAAAAATTATTGCAGGTAACTAAAGAATCTCTTTACGTAGGAATCAGAGAATTTAAAGCCGGAAACCGCGTTGAAGATGTTGGAAATGCAATTCAGAAATATACTGAATCTCATGGTTACGGAGTGGTTCGTGAATTGGTGGGTCATGGTTTAGGGCAAAAAATGCACGAAGAACCTGAAATGCCAAACTACGGAAAACGTGGACGCGGAAAACTTTTCATCGAAGGAATGGTAGTGGCGATTGAGCCAATGATTAACCTTGGAACAAGAAACATCAAACAACATAAAGACGGCTGGACAATTACAACTGCCGACGGAAAAGCAAGTGCACATTTTGAGCACGATGTAGCGTTGATAGATGGAAAACCAGAAATTTTATCTACTTTCCAATACATCTACAAAGCTTTAGGAATCGAAAGCAATGAAGAAGATGAATTCAGAAAAGTGCCGTTGGTTTTATAAGGATTCCACAGAGATTCACAAAGTTATACGCCAAGATTCACAAAAGTTATTTATAAGCCTTTTTTATAATGTATGAAGAAAACACCGAATCTCGTGATCGGCTAGATGCCATTACATATAAAATAATTGGACTTGCAATTGAAGTACACAAACAACTTGGACCCGGTTTATTAGAATCCGCTTATCAGGAATGTTTGTACTACGAAATTGTGAATTCTGGTCTTATTGTTGAAAAGCAAAAAGCCTTACCAATAATTTATAAAGATATCAAACTTGATCATGGATATAGAATTGATTTACTGATTGAAAATAAAATTGTAATTGAATTAAAAACTGTTGAAGCTTTTACAGATGTTCATTTTGCTCAAATACTTACTTATTTAAAACTTGGAAACTATCCATTAGGATTATTAATTAATTTTGATTCAAAAATTTTAAAAAACAACATAAAAAGATTTATAAACACTCTGTGAAACTCCGTGTCTCCTTTGTGTAACTCTGCTAAACAACCCCATGAAGAAACTTTTTAAACTCGTACTTAATACAATTCCGCGTCCATTATTAATTCGATTGAGTTATGTGGCCCGACCAATTTTGGCATTTTCATTAAAAGGAACAAAATATACTGATCCTATTGATGGCAGAAGTTTTAAATCGTTTTTGCCTTACGGATACGGAAAACAACGTAACAATGTGCTTTCACCAAGTACACTTTCGTTAGAAAGACACCGTTTACTTTGGTTGTATCTGAACGATCAGACTGATTTTTTTACAGCACCCAAAAAAGTATTGCATTTTGCTCCCGAGCAGGCTTTTTATAAAAGATTCCGCAAGCAAAAGAATCTGGATTACACGACTACCGATTTATTTTCGCCTTTGGCAGATGTAAAAGCTGATATTTGTAATTTACCTTTCAAGGATAACGAATACGATGTGATTTTGTGCAATCACGTTCTGGAGCATATTCCGGATGACACAAAAGCAATGCAGGAATTATTTCGTGTATTAAAACCCGGAGGAATGGCGATTCTTCAAATTCCACAAGATTTATCACGCGCTGTAACTTTTGCTGATGATACTATTACAGATCAAAAAGAACGCGCAAGAATATTTGGTCAGTACGATCACGTTCGTATTTATGGCCGTGATTATTTTGATAAATTAAGAAGCATTGGCTTTATCGTAATCGAAGAAGATTATACCCATAAAATAGCACCGGAACTGGTAGAAAAATATTGTTTGGCAAAAGGAGAAATCATTCCACTTTGTTTCAAACCGGAAAACTAAATCATTCGAAATTTTTCACCCTATAAGTGATATAAGTTCATTTAAAAAAGTTTTCAGAATAGCAGTATTTTGAAAACTTTTTTAGTTTATACCACTTCCCAAATTACAACCCAACCTAATCGCCTTATCTTGGATCTTTCAAATTCATTTCAATTTTGTTTTGATATCAGTTTTGAAAAAAATCTGAATCATTATATTCCAACTGCCTACATCGTTGAGAATACCGATGACATTAAATACTTAAATAAAAAAGCCACTACGGATGTACTGGAAAGTTTCGGAATTATTTTTGAAAATTTAGATTCCGGCACAAAAAAAATACTGACGGTTTGCGAATCTCTAAAGCCTGACTTTATTTTCAAAAAATTCAGCGCAAAAATCAAATCCGCCAAAACCATTGCTGATCTGCAAAAAGATTCCAAAATTGAATTTGCCATTCGTCAGCATTTGCAACTAAACCTAAGCTCTTTTTACACTTTGATTGTAAAAGAGCAATTTCCGCTATCTATTGATATGGGAATTGAAAAGGATTTTTATCGCTCCAGAGTAACTACGAATCTTCTCGATTTTGAACCTCAAATTGAATTCAACAAACACGAGGAAGGAATTACCTATACGCTGTCTTTAAAAGAAAATGAAACTACTTTTCTACCCATGAATAATAGTATCACCATACTTTTGGACGAGCCGGGCTGGTTAATTATCGATAAAAAATTAGGACAGTTAAAAGATCTCAACGCTAAAAAGCTTTCACCTTTTATAACAAAAAAATCAATCGAAATACCTTCAAAATTAGTTGATACTTATTTTAAAAACTTCATTCCGGAAATAGCAAAAAAAATTGATATCGAAGCAACAGGTTTTGAAATTGAACTTCGTGATACCATAATTTCTCAAACGCTTCAGCCTGTTTACGATTTCTTTAAAAACTGTTATTACCTCAATCTTTATTTTGACTATAATGGATATTCATTTGATGCCACAAAAACTAAAAAAACACACTCGTTTGTTGATTTCAGCATTGCCAATGAACCCAAAATAATTCAGTTCAAACGAAATGCTGACGAAGCTTTATATACAGATAAATTACTCGGAATTGGTTTAACAAAAATAAAAAATGAATTATTTGGACGAAATTCCGATGCAGAAATCCATGATCCCTATACCAATATCCAATTTGTTATTGATCATAAAGAAGAGCTGGAAAATCTGGGTTTTACAATTCAGAATCTGAGACTGGAAAGCAAAGAAATCATCACAGAAAACCATACCATTTCAGCTTCAAAAGAAGAAACAAAAGAAGAAACAAAAGAAGATTGGTTCGATATTAAAATAATCATTTCGATTGGTACTTATAAGATCAATTTCAGCGAAATGATACCTAATATAAAAAGCAAGGAAAGACTCTTTTTACTGCCTGACGGAAACTATTTTCTGATTCCGTTAGAATGGTTGAGCAAATACAGCTCGCTGGCCAAATTATCCAAAACAGAGAATGGCAACCTGCTTTTACGCAAAAGCAATTTTGCCGCTCTGGATGCGATTCCGGAGATCAAAACAGATGTCATTCACAAAGCAGAATATGCTTCTTCTGATTTGCTTAAAGCAACTTTGAGACCGTATCAAATTGATGGTGTAAAATGGCTATTAGGTCATTTCAACTCCAATTTAGGGGCTTGTCTTGCTGATGACATGGGACTTGGAAAGACATTGCAGACCTTAGCGGTTTTGGTTGCTGTACAGGAACAATTAGGATTTACTACTAAAACTACGAATTTTGATTTGTTTCAGAACGAAACAACCATCGAAAGAGAACCGCTAAAAACACTGATTGTTTTACCCTCTTCATTGGTTTTTAACTGGTACAACGAAGCTATAAAATTTACCCCGCATTTTTCGAAAATGCAATATATTGGCAACGATAGAAAATTATTACAGCACAGATTAGAATCTACTGATTTGATTTTTACGAGCTACAGTATCGTTCATCGTGACATTTCGATTTTAGAAAAATACAATTTCCGTTATTTAATTCTGGACGAAAGTCAATACATTAAAAACAAAAATTCTAAAATTTTTAAAGCAATAAATAAAATAAATACGGCTCATAAAATGGCTTTGAGTGGTACGCCCATCGAAAATTCACTGGACGATTTATGGTCGCAAATGCAATTTATAAATCCTGATATCTTGGGGAGTTATACTTTTTTTGCAGAAAATTTTAAAATTCCGATTGAGAAAAAGCAGGACGAAAATAGTTTGTCTGAATTAAAAAACCTCATCCAGCCTTATATCCTGAGACGAACAAAAGAACAGGTTTTAAAGGATTTACCGGAATTAACAGAGCAGATTTATTATTGTAATATGGATCCTGAACAGGAGAAACTGTATGAAAAAGAAAAATCAAAAGCCCGCAACTTTTTACTAAAAACAGACGGATCCGGTCCTGACAAAATCAGTATTATCAACACACTGATGAAGTTAAGACAACTGAGCAATCATCCAAAAATGATAGATCAGGAGTCAGAAATTGATTCAGGGAAATATATTGCGGTTACCAATTATCTTGAAAATCTGGTAAAAGGAAAACAAAAAACGATCATTTTCAGCTCATTTGTTACTAATCTGAATTTTTACTCTGATTGGTGCAAGGCAAACAAAATAGATTTTTGTGAGATTACTGGCGAAACTCCTGCCCATAAAAGAGAGCAACAGGTAAAACTGTTTCAGGAAAAAGAAAATCCTTTGCTGTTTTTTATTTCACTCAAAGCAGGTGGCGTTGGTTTGAATATTACGAAAGCTTCATATGTTTTATTCTTAGATCCTTGGTGGAATCCTTTTGCGGAGAAGCAAGGTGTAGGCCGCGCACACCGAATAGGGCAATTAAATAAAGTAAATGTGATTCGTTTTATTTCGAAAAATACGGTAGAGGAAAAAATAATCAAACTGCAGGAAAACAAAAAATTATTATCGGATTCTCTTTTAGAAGAAAGTTATATTAATGATGAAATCGAAGTTAATCTGGAATACATTCTGGGTTCTTAATAAGTTGTTTCCGGAACCAATAAAATGACATCCTGCTACGTTACATAAAATTGTTATATTTACAATCTTACAACATAATATGATGCCAAAATTTTTATTTAGAAATCTTCTGTTTATTTTATTTTTTGCTTCAGCAGCAGCACAGGAAACACAAATCGAGATTAATCCTCCATATAATATCAAGACAGTTTCCTTTGTTCAAAACGGCAATAATGTGGTTCCTATATTTGAATTAGGCGATACATTTTCCTTTCAATTTGATGACTTATTTGGCAATGAGGCCAATTATTATTTTGAAGTAATTCATTGTGATTATAACTGGAAACCAACTGATATTCCGAAAACGGATTATATAAGTGGTTTCGACAATCAAAGAATTACAGATTATGTAAACTCCTTTAATACGCTTCAGGTTTATTCTCATTACCGACTTTCTTTTCCGAACCAGTTTACATCACAATTGCGTATTTCCGGAAATTATATGCTTAGGATTCTCAATGAAGACAAAGAAGTCGTTTTATCAAGAAAATTCATTTTATACGAAAACCATGCAACCGTTGCGGCCCAGGTCAAAAGAAGCCGTGATGTCACGAATATAGATTACAAACAAAACCTTGACTTTTCGATACTATCAAACGATATTGTTTTTCAGACTCCAATACAGAACGTAAAAATTGTATTGCTGCAAAATGGTAATTTTAATACTGCTATTAAAAATGTTCCTCCGCAATACACGATCGGCAATCAATTGGTTTATAAATATGATAAGGAAACACAATTCTGGGGCGGAAATGAATTTTTATATTTCGAAAATAAAGACATTCGCGCCGCAAGCAATAATGTAGGCAGAGTGGGCGCGAACAATGACATTTATAATGCTTACTTATATACGAATCAGGCAAGAGGAAACCAAATATATTCTGTTTATCAGGATGTAAACGGTAATTTTGTGGTTAAAAATATCAATGCTTCCAATAACGAAATCGAAGCTGATTATGCCTGGGTTTACTTTAGTCTTTGGGCTCCTGTTTTCAGATCCTCAACAAAAGATATTTATATTACCGGAATGTTTAATAACTATAGTTTGTCTCCGGAATACAAAATGGAGTACAATACTGAGAAAGGGATTTATGAAAAAGCGGTAATGATCAAACAAGGTTTCACTAATTTTCAATATACAATTGCGGATAAAAAAGGGGTGATTGATTATCAAAATGCCATTGACGGAAACTTTTATCAAACTGAAAATGAATACACCATCTTAGTTTATTACAAAGAAAGCACCGATCGCTATCAGAGAGTTATAGGAAAAGGAAATGCGAACTCTATAAACATCATAAATTAAAACATTGTTAAGGTTTTAGATCGAAAGATTTTTTTTTGTAGCTTTGCAATTATAACACACACATATATACTACTTTAGTATGGTTTCCCAGATAACAAGAGGCATAAAAATATCTGTTTTGACTAGTTTTGAAGGTACTTACTTCAAGAACTACAAGATTCACTTTGCTTTTAGTTATGTAGTTACAATCGAAAACCACAGCAAAGATTCAGTTCAGTTAACATCTCGTCACTGGGAGATATTCGATTCCTTAAACGATTTGGAGGTTGTAGACGGAGAAGGCGTTATTGGAAAAAAACCGGTTCTGAAACCTGGAGAAAATCATACTTATAGTTCAGGTTGTCTTTTATCGTCTCCTTATGGCGCAATGAAAGGGTACTTCAACATGATTAATTTTACCTCTACAAAAACTTTCAAAGTTATAGTTCCTACTTTTAGAATGTGTGCTCCTTTTGCCTTAAACTAAATACGGGTTTAAAAACTATATTTTTTATCGTTATCTTAATCATAAAATTATCAAATTATTAATTTATCCTTTGTACTTTTGTGCAACGTTAGATTATTCGTAACAATCAAATCATCTAACCCTTAAATTGTCTAATTATCTAATTTTAAATAAAATGCTAAAAGGATTCTTTCATGTACCAAAAGCGGTAAACGAGCCCGTAAAAAGCTACGCACCTAACTCACCAGAAAAAGCAGCTGTTCAGGCGGCTTATACCACATTGTGGAATTCTAAAATTGACGTTCCGTTATATATTGGAAGCGAAGAAATCAGAACTGGAAATACAAGAACAATGTCGGCTCCACACGATCACAAACACATCGTTGGAACTTATCACTTAGCTGAAAAACAACATATCGAAAAAGCAATTGCTAATGCTCTTGAATCAAGAACTGCATGGGCAAACATGGCATGGGAACAACGTGCTGCTATTTTCTTAAAAGCTGCTGAACTTATTGCAGGACCATACAGAGCACGTATTAACGCTGCTACAATGATTGGTCAGTCTAAAAATATACATCAGGCAGAAATTGATGCTTCCTGTGAATTGATTGACTTTTTACGTTACAACGTAGAATTCATGACTCAAATTTACGGAGATCAGCCAAAATCTGATTCTACAACCTGGAATCGTTTAGAATACAGACCTCTTGAGGGTTTTGTTTACGCGATTACTCCTTTTAACTTTACTGCTATCGCTGCAAATCTTCCTGCAAGTGCTGCAATGATGGGTAATGTTGTGATTTGGAAACCAAGTGACAGCCAGGTTTTTTCTGCAAAAATTATCATCGACGTTTTCAAAGAAGCGGGTGTTCCTGATGGGGTTATCAATGTTGTTTTTGGAGATGCTTTAATGATCACGGATACTATTTTGGCAAGCCGTGATTTTGCAGGAGTTCACTTTACAGGATCAACTCATGTATTTAAAGATATCTGGGCTAAAATTGGAGCGAACATCCATCACTATAAAACATACCCAAGAATCGTAGGAGAAACTGGTGGTAAAGATTTTATCATTGCTCACCCAAGCGCTAACGCAAAACAGGTGTCTACAGGAATTACTCGTGGTGCATTTGAATTTCAGGGTCAAAAATGTTCTGCAGCTTCAAGAGCGTATATCCCGCAAAGTTTATGGCCAGCTGTAAAAGAACAATTAATTGCTGATGCAAAATCTATGAAAATGGGTTCTCCGGAAGATTTCGGAAACTTTATTACAGCAGTTATTCACGAAGGTTCTTTTGATAAATTAGCAGGTTTTATCGATCAGGCTAAAAAAGATACTGATGCTGAAATTATCGTGGGAGGAAACTACGACAAATCTGTAGGTTACTTTATTGAGCCAACAATTATAGTAACTACAAATCCTAAATATACTACTATGGAAACCGAATTATTCGGACCGGTAATTACTATCTATGTATACGAAGATGCAAAATGGGAAGAGACTTTAGAATTAGTTGATACTACTTCTGAGTATGCTTTGACAGGAGCCGTATTTAGCCAGGATCGTTATGCTATTGAGGTAGCAACTACGAAATTGCAAAATGCTGCAGGTAACTTCTACATCAATGATAAACCAACAGGAGCTGTTGTAGGAATGCAGCCTTTTGGCGGAGCAAGAGCTTCAGGAACTAACGATAAAGCTGGTTCTGCACTGAACTTATTGCGTTGGGCTTCTCCTAGAACGATCAAGGAAACTTTTGTAACTCCGGAAGATTATAAATATCCTTTCTTAGGTTAATTTCTGATTTTAGAGTTAGATTTATAAAAAAGCCGCAAACTTCATTTTGAAATTTGCGGCTTTTATTTACCTATTGTTTTCTATGAATAGACTGCTTTATAATTGAAAACTTGAAATCGTATGAAAATCATCTATTTCTGTATTCTTCGCTCCTTTAAAAGTATCGTAATTAACCACAAGCAATTTGCCTTTATAAATGATGGTTTCACAAGGATTATCCAGTTGTCCGTCAGCACCGTCATTGTTCCCGTTTTCCCAAATTAAAGAAATCTTATTGGTATTTAAATTCAGTTGATGAACACTATTGTTCTCATAATTCGCTATAAAAATAGAATTTCTTT
This sequence comes from Flavobacterium frigidimaris, assembly GCA_900129595.1. Lineage (GTDB taxonomy): Bacteria > Bacteroidota > Bacteroidia > Flavobacteriales > Flavobacteriaceae > Flavobacterium > Flavobacterium frigidimaris. Next base: position 66,804 of record FQWG01000010.1, read on the forward strand.
CCTTGTCATAAAAAAAGCCGTCGCAACATTTTAATTGATCAGAATCGAAAACGACTTTTTTCGATTTTATTTTACCTTCTTTTGTGAATTCAAATTTTGTAATCACACCATCACCAAAATTCCCTGCATACAAATCCCCTTTTTTGTCAAATGCGATACCATCAATACCAATTGTATTTTTCGTCACATCAGATTTTAAGGTAAACTCGCTCAGTAAATAATCTGCCTTTGTTTGCTTGTCGAGAATTATTTTTCCTTTATTTAAGTCTTTTAATGAAAAGCTGTAAATACCGCTTTTTCTCTTGTCTTCAAACAAAGCATCTGATATATAAACTCTGTTTTTTGACCATCTGACAGCTTCTCCAAAATTGAACCCTTCCACCAAAACTTCAGCATACTTAGGCTTTCCATTTTCGACAACGATCCGAATTAACCTTGAATAATCATCTTTGTATGCGAAATACTGATTATCCATTACATAAAGATTTCCATCAGGACCAAACTCCATTCCCATCGGATGCACTCGTTTGGTTATTGGATGAAGCGGTAATTGATCAAACCAGATTACCGGTTTGTCATTTTTATCGAAAGTTAAAATTTTAGCTCCATTTTTTTCAAACGAAGTAGGATTTAATACAGACAAATAAAGGTTTCCCTTTTTATCCAAAGCCATTCCGTCTGGTGTAGTGCAGGTCTCCCCTAAATCGGCAAACAAAGTTGGTTTAATTAATCTGGAAGTTTCATCGATTGTAATCTCTTGCTTTATTTTCTGCGAAAACATACTTAAAGAATAAACCGCCATTGCAATAGTCATTGCATTTTTAAAATTTGATTTCATATGATTCTGATTTTAAATTATTGTTGGTATTAATTAACTGCCTGTCCTGCTTCTCTCTTCTTCATTACCAGTTGTTCTTTGCTTTGGGGTACTCTTTTTATTTCCAATTTTATAAGATAAAGCAAGCTGAAAGGACTGATTATCATAGTAATTCTTACCTTCCTGGTAAACACCATTAACAACAGAACTTCTTTTTATTTTTTCAGTTTTAAAGATATCAGTGCCTCTTATCGAAATTTTCAAATCCTTATTCCATAAAAGATATTGGAACGCCAGCGAAAAAGAACTCATTTCTTTATTCGTATAAATTCCCTCTACACCAGGAAAACTGTACCAGTAACTTACATTAAAAAGTACTGTCTTACTGGTATTTAAATTAAAGTCATTATTGGTTGACAACCTGGAATTGAATCCGTTTTGCACTTTTTGTGCAACAGTTAAGCCGGACTTAGAAATAGCATAACTAAAATCGACCGCATTATTACTTGTCCACCATTTAAGTTTATCGAAAACGTAATTCTCCGAAATTCCATAACGTTGTGTGTCTATATAATTTTCACTTGTATGAAGAATTTCATTTGAAACAGGGTCAGCAATTGTAATTTCAGAAATTAAATTGTTCTCATAACTAAAATATAATTTACTCTCTATCTTTTTATAACTATAGATGAATTCAATATTATCAATAAATGCAGGTTGCAGAAACGGGTTTCCTTTAAAAGACTGAAAAGGGTTCCAAAAATGAGTATTAGGATTCAAATCTCTAAATTGAGGTCTTTCGATTCTTTTACTATAACTTAAGCTAAGAGTTGAATTATCATTGGCAGTATACGTCAAGTATGCTGTGGGGAAAAATTTAATATAATCCTTATCACTAGACTGGCTGAAACCTCCTGCGAAAATCTTTGTCTGCGTACTTTCTACTCTTAATCCAAATTGAGAATTCCAGCGGTCATTTATCTTTTTGCTTCCCGAAAAATAAACTGCTTGTATGTTCTCTAAATAGTCAAACTCACTTTGTCGTAACGGTAAATCTACAACCGGCAAATCTACTAAGCCGCTATTGAAAGCTGAAATATGATTCTTTGATTGTGAATTGGATACTTTACCACCAAAACTCAAAACTGCCCATTGCGTAGGATAATCAAAATCTAATTTTCCGGATAAGTTTGTTATACCCTGCACATTCCTGTTTATTCCTGCAAAATATTGCTGTGAATAAGGGGCTTCAACAACCGAAATACCATTATAAGTTCTATTATCTTCTGTTTGATAATTAAAATAATCCAGATTCAGAGTGATTTTTTTTCCTAAAGAATCAATTTTATACTCATTGTAAATATTTAATGAATTTATAGCGACTTTTAGTGCTGCTACTCCTCCATTCGACTTTAAATAGCTAGTCATCTCACCACTTGCATTGTCATAAACACCTGTAAAAGGAGTATCCGTAAATAACGGTTTAGAATTATTAAATAAAGTTTGACCTCCAATAGTCCATTTTGAAGTGACCTGATAATCAATACCAATATTGCCATATGTTCTGTCATTTATACTTTTATACGAGGAATTGGTATGCCATAACTCTGTCGGGGAATAAGTGTAATCATCCTGAATATTATATCTTTTACCCGACATATAATTTAAAGTTGATGTAATACTTAATTTATTTTTATTATAATTAAAATTCCCCATTAAAGCACCCTGACTGTAAAATCTTTGAAGATAAGTAGCTCCAACCAAGGCATTCCAGGAATCTTTTTTTGCCTTTTTTAATTTGATATTGACCAAACCACTTCTGCCCTCAGACTCATATTTCGCAGGCGGTGTCGTAATTACTTCTATACTTTTGATATTATCAGATGGAATTGATTTTAGATAATTAGCCAAATCTTCCTGAGAAAGTTGGATAATTTTATCATCGACCATAACCATTATAGTGCTTTTTCCTATCATAGTTATATTATCGTTCTGCACTTTTATTCCCGGAGTAACTCTAAGAGCTTCTAAAGCATCTCCTCCTGTGGCATTAATCGAATTTTCGACGTTAAAAACCAAACGGTCTACTTTTCTTTCAATCAGTTTCTTTTTCCCGCCAACTACAACCGACTCTAACTGAACACCGCTATCGATTGTTATAGTATCCAGGTCCAAAGCAGCTGTTATTGATAGGTTTTTAGAAAACAGAAGCTCGTTTCCCTGTCGAATTTCCAATATGTATTTTCCTTGTTTTGCGTTTAAAACAAAATCTCCTTTATCATTTGTAAGCTCATTCGTTTTATTTTGTGTGTCTTCTTCTATTAAGATAACTTCTGAAAAAACAACGGGTTCCTTTTTAGTAGTGACAACACTCCCCGAAATTCTAAACTGGGCAGACATTGATGCACAAGAGAGCATCAATAGGGCAATAATGTATTTTAATTTCATATCAAACTAAGATTTGTTTTTTAGGATGAATCATACTCCTTGTAGATTTTTGGACTAAAGTAATCCTGCAATCTCAATCTTAATCTGGCCGCAAATAAAAAGACCGCTTTTACATATGAAGAGTGCTTTTTCTAATAATAATGCATTCATGGGCCGAAATGGCGTTTTCATAAGCTAAAGACTATTATTTGACTCACGTAACCAGCCGGGCGTAGATATTTTACTAACTTGCCTCTTGATAAAAACACAATATGGATTTCATAAAAAACATAACCCCAAAAAGAATCTTAACCCATAGTATGTTTTGGCTTGTCTTTTTTATCATACATTTTGTGACAAAAAGTTTTGACTATAAAAAGTATGATGATCTGGTTTATATCTTTCTTGCCGAAACAATCATTCAGGCAATTGGAGCATATGTCTTGATTTATATTTTAATACCTAAGTTACTCATTCAAAAAAAATATGTTCTTTTTGTGATCCTATTTACGATTTGGCTGTATCTCGTTTTTGTGATGCTCATAACCTTCAAATATTTTTATCTGGAACCCAGATTCCCTGAGTATTATTTAGAATGGGATAAATGTCCTGACACATTAATTCAAAGATTAAGCAGTTTTAGATTGTTCTTTACAAAGGTTATTTGGTTGTTTTTCCCTGCTTCGGTTATCGGATTAATTCGTTTTTACAAAAATCAGCAACATCTTTCCAAAATAGAGGAGGAAAAAAAATCAATGGAACTCAAAACCTTAAAAAACCAGTTAAATCCTCATTTTCTATTTAATACTCTAAATAACTTATACGCTTTGACCTTAAAAAAAGACGATAAGGCGCCTGAAGTAATTGCGAAATTATCTGAAATTCTGGATTTTGTTTTATACCGCTGTAACGAAGATTATGTTTCTATCGAAAAAGAAATTACCTTAATCGAAAATTATATTGCACTAGAAAAACTCCGCTATAGCGAAGACAGACTAGACATTTCATTCGGTACAAATATTGAAGTCAGCAATAAAATATCTCCTTTAATCATATTGACTTTTATCGAAAATGCCTTTAAACACGGCGTAATCAATGAAACCGAAAAAGCGACAATACAGTTAAGTTTAGAAAGTAAACCGCAACAGATCATTTTTACTATTGAAAACACAAAACCACAAAATGGAACTGCAAAAAAAACAGATAAATCACAAATTGGGCTCGAGAATGTCCGAAAACAATTGAGCTTACTCTATCCCCAAAAACACTCTTTGGAAATTATAGAAGATCAAAAAAAATTCTTCATTAAATTGACACTAACTGTTTAATTTTTCACATGAAATACAAATGCATCATCATTGACGACGAACCTCTGGCGAGAGAATTAATTACCTCTCACCTGCTGAATTTTGAGAATTTCGAGCTAATCGATTCGTTTGAAAATGCCCTAAAAGCCTATACCTTTTTAGAAACCAATACCGTTGATTTAGTTTTTCTGGATATTGAAATGCCCTTACTAAAAGGAAACGATTTTCTGAAAAAACTAAAAAATCCACCAAAGGTAATTTTCACAACTGCTTATCGGGAATATGCCATTGAAGGATATGAACTTAATGTTATAGACTATCTTCTAAAACCCATAACTTTTGATCGCTTTTTTGTGGCTATCGAAAAATTCAAACAGTTCCAAAATCCAAAAGAAGGCACAAAAACAATTCCTGAAAATCATATTTTTGTAAGCAGTGGCAGCAAAAATATCAAAATTGTATTTGATGAAATTCTATTTGTCGAGAGCCTGAAAGATTACATAACGATTCACCTCGAAAATGGAAAATCGCATCACATCAAACAGAATATATCTGTTTTTGAAAAACAGTTAGATTCTGATTTTATTCGAATTCATCGTTCTTATATTATTCATACCAGAAAACTAACGGCCTATTCTAAAAACGAAGTCGAAATAAATGGCGTTGAGATCCCGATTGGAAATAGCTATAAAGAAAATTGGCTGAATCATTTGGACACTATTATTCTCAAATAAAAAAGCCGGATCTTTTCATAAGATCCGGATTTTGTTTAGGAAACTTTATTATTTCAAAATCGGGATTTTTACAAAACTGTTGTTGTACCATTTTACCTTTAAGGACTCTTTTGCATCTTTGATCGTTTCTTCGGCAACTACTTTTCCGGTTCCGTAATTAAGCTCTGAAAAAGGATTTTTATTGACATTTAAAACCACCAGCAAACGACTTCCTTTATTTAATTGTTTGCTTACCAAATGTGTATTCGAAAAAGGAATTGTTACTATTTTATTGGGTTTTAAAAGGTTTCTTTTCGTGATGTCTTTTGCATAACTGGCGCGCCCTAAGAAATAAGACAAATGAAAATATTCTCCGTTTGGCATTACTTCATATAAAGTAACTCCTATGTCCATATCATTTTTGTTGATACTCGCTTTTATCTCGCCTACGAATGATCCGTTAATCAAAATTGGCTCTTCAAGCGGATCACTTATAAAAACAAATCCGTTACTGGTATCAATTTCTTTTCTGATAATGGGATCAGGATAGTAATCGTTATTTTGAATTTGCCTGTCAGCAAAATCAACTTCCTGATACAGGTACTTTTTCTGTATTGGTTTCTTATCTGTTAATGCATAAAATTTCCCTGATTTTTTAGCCGTCAAATACATCTTGAGGAAACTATTGCTCATTTTATCAAGAGACGGAGCACTTCTCCATTCATTGGCCCCCATTACCTCATAGTTAATTTTGTCTTTGAGTAGCTCTGGTTTAGTTCCGTTTTTTAAAATATAATCAAACCACTGGTATGTTATATTTTTAATATTTATTAATGCCGTTGCATCAACCTTGTAGTCATACAGAACCGTTTCTCCGCCAACCTGTGCCCCAAAATGGCCATATGGGCCAATAATAACATACACCGGATTTTGCGGATTGTATTTCTGAAGTTCCCGAACATAATACAAACTTGAATTTTGAGAATCGTTGTAATATCCGTCAAAAGCCAATACAGGAATATTAATTTGTTCAAATTGTTTTCCGTAAGGTGCCATTTTCTGCCAGTATTCATCAAATGACGGATGCTTTATCCATCGTTGAAACAACCTGTTGGGGCTTCCGTCTATACTATCCATTTTTTTATAGGCAACTCCGGTTTCCCAACATTTAAACATCATTTTTCTAAATCGCGGTCTGTCATTTCCGGTCACAGTATCCAGAGACTTATTGTTGCCAACATAAAAAGACCATTCATAATTAGGGTTTACAAATACGTTATTTTCCATTGGCAAACCCATTCCCGGCCTGTTGGCAACGTAAGGAACAATAGTTTTAAGCGCCGGATGCATTTTTTTGCAGGCCGCCCATTGTGTAAATCCGTTGTAGCTGCCACCATACATTCCTACACTTCCGTTACACCACTCTTGTTTACTGATCCAATCAATAACATCATATGCATCGCTGCCATCATTTTCATAAGGAAATATTTCACCCGGACTAAATCGCTTACCCCGTGAATAGGCCATAACACCAACGTAACCATGATCTGCCGCTTCTTTTAAGGACTTGAGGTCTCTTCCTTTGTCCCTAACATAAATAGTATATTGAAGCAATACAGGTTCCGGGCCGGAAACTCCTTTTTTTCGCACCACGATTGTAGAGATAAATGCACCGTCCCGTGTTTCTATCATCACGCTGTCCTGAATAGCATAAGCACTTTTTAAATCTTCTGATGTAGTTATACTGGTCTCTTGTGAAAATGTATTTAATACTATGAAAATAAGAAATATAAAACTTAAAATTGGTTTCATTGAATGGTTTTTAAAGGTGGTTTTATTTAAAGCCTGGTCATTTTAACGGGAATTCATTCGATCTGAACAAAGCATATGGCCTCTCTACAACTAATAGAATTAGTTATAAGTATTAAGAATACTATTTAAATAGATGAATTATTAGATCCCGTTCCTGTTTTTGAACTTGACGGATTGGCGGTTTGATACTTCTAATAGTTCTCCGGTTTTTAGTTTTACTTCTAATCTGCCGCTATCTGTTGTATTGATTGCCTGAATGTATTTTATATTTATAATTTCTGTTCTGTTGATTCTGAAGAAAATCTTTTCATCCAGCATTTCTTCCCATTGTCGGAGTGAACGTCTTTGAAGCGCTTTTTTATCCTGAAAAAAAAGCCTGGTGTAATTCTCCAGTGATTCAATTAAATAAATTTCATCCAGCCGAATAAAGAATCGTTTTTCTCCATCTTTAATAAAAATTTTTCTGTCTTCTGCAGCAGCATTATCTGAGGATTTTGATCTTAAAGCAGCTCTTATTTTTTCGATTGCTTTTGCAAAACGTTCCTCTCTTATTGGCTTCATTAAATAATCTAAAGCATTTACTTCAAATGCCTGCACGGCATATTGATCGTAGGCTGTAACAAATAAAACTGCCGGAACATGATCTAAAGACTCCAATAAATCGAAACCCGATTTTTCAGGCATCTGAATATCGAGAAAAATTAGATCAGGCATTTCTGACTCTATTAAACCCTTTGCTTCGTCAGCATTTTCGGCCTCACCTATAAGAACAAAATCATCGTATAATTGTAATGTTCTCTTTAGTTCTTCCCGCGACAGACGTTCATCGTCTACTATAATAACTTTTATCTTTTTCATTTCGACGGAATTAAAATAGTTGCCAAAACAGTTTCGTCTTTCATTTCTTTAATTTCAAAAGAAGCCTTTCCGTTATAGTGCAGTAACAGCCTTTCTTTCAGATTTTTTAAACCTATACCGGCATCTTTAATTTCTTTGCTTAGCTTACCTGAGTTTTGAACACTAATTTTTATAAAATTATTTTCCTCCTCTACTTTTACACGAATAAAACCTCCGGTTTTTCTTCTCTCGATTCCGTGTTTTATCGCATTTTCAACCAGCGTCTGAATACTTAAAGGCAAAATCGAATATTGCGATGCAGCTGCATTAATCTCAATTTGTATTTGCAGACGTTCCTCAAATCGTATTTTCTCTAATTCCAGATAATCCCTGACAAGATCAATTTCATCATTCAGAGAGATTAATCGTCCAACATTACTGTTTAACGAATTTCTTAGTAACTCAGATAAAAGATCAATTGCTCTCCTGGCCGAAGACGGATTTTCTAACACTAGAAATTTTATATTATTCAGTGAGTTAAAAAAGAAATGCGGATTAAGCTGTGCGCTCAGGTTATTAAGTTGTGCCTCTTTTATCATCATCAACAATCGGGCGTTTTCCTTCACCGTTTCTATTTCAAGTCTTGAATAATGATAAAGATGATATGCCAATACCCAAATCGACATTAATCGGGTGCCTGTTATAAAAATCTGCAATTGTGTTGATTTGAAAAATGCTATAAATGAAATTGGATTACTTTTTAGAATAAACAAACGCACCAGATAAAGTTTACCAACAATCAAAAACATATACAGGAGGGAAAGCACCAAAATGCTTATTGCAATTTTCGGAACCAATATTTTTAAATTTAATTTATTCCATCCCCTTTTTAAAGCAAATTTTCTATAAATATTCGTCATTGTAATACCAATCGATACATCGAGTATTAAATCTACTACACCAAGTTTCCAGATAAAATTTCCAGCCAAGAAAGCCGAAAATCCCCAATATAAAGAAGTGGTAATCCATCCGATAAGCTGAATTTTCCAATAGGTCGATATTCTTGTAGCTATTTTCAATAAATATAAAGTATTAGTGCTTGAGTAAAGGTATTCCTCTAATAAAGAATGAGCAAATAAAAGTACAGGAACGCAAAATAACAGAGATCGAATGAAGTTTATTCGCGAATTGCTTTTTTTCAATTAAAAATAAATCACTCAAAAACAATCTTTTACACATTCAACCCTAAAAACAGAGCCTTCTTTGATATGACATCTGATTTTTGCAAAACCACACTTTTGTAATACTTTTCTCGCTGTGTTGATTATCAACACTATAGGTATTTAAAAAATCCTATTCTGTTACTTTAAAAACTTATTGTACCCTTATAAAATTTCGTGTCCTCTTAAATTTACATCCTGATTAATTGTATAAAAGAATACATAATACTGAATTAAGAAACAAAACCCTAAATCACCTATTTAAAGAAAAGAACATGAAAAATTTACAAAACACACCTGCAATAATCGTAGAAGCTAAAAGTATTGGACATCCGATAAATTTTAAATGGAATAAAAAAAAGACAGAACATTTTTTAGATCCGGCTGAAGGAAATGATGAGATTGAAAATGCTTTAATACATATTAATCATAAAGCTTCAATAGGCCTGACAGCTGCCTTACTGGAATGGGTATATTGGCGTTACACGGGATACAGCAAAATGCACAATGACGTACAAAAACGAATCGAAGCACTTTGGTGTTCGATTGAGAATATAGAAAACACAAAACCGCTGCTTTTTGATACCAATTTTGACATACCTGCATCTGGTAATATAGACGGACCTTTATGGATCACACTTATGAATGTAAGAATGGCTGATGTTATGTATAGAAAAGGTTCTTATTTTCTTCAAAGTGAACTTATCGGGCTGATATTATTGACACGCCATATCACACCCCGAAAAAAAGTTTTTGATAAATGGTTTAATAGAACAATAACAGCCTTAAAACGAGAGTATCCATGTCAATACACTAATGATAGCTTAGACGAAACAGATGAAGCAGTTTACGACTCATCAAATGAGCCTGTAATTTGCCGTGATTTTTTCTTTGATGCGGAATTCGAATGCACGAAAGAAGCCTCAGAAAAAGCCCTTGCCGATTTTGTCGAAAATATAGATTCTAAGTCTAATCCGTTTTTGGATATATCCCGAAAAGCATCGTAATTATAGTTTACTTAAAAAAAATCACCCCACAAACTTCAGCTATTTTTGAAATTTGTGGGGTTTGTTATGTGACAAAAAGAGAATAATTAAAATTTATTTTCTACTTCTGCGGCTTGCAGCATCAGATAATGCAAGTCAGTATTTTTTACAAAAGGTTTCAAAAGTTCACTTCCGGGACCAAACATGGCCAACTCAACATAATCTGCAGAATGATCCATACTGATCCAGCCTACAGAATTTATTTTTCCCTGCATTTCAGCGAAAGCTTTATAAGGTAATTTTTTATAGTTGTATAGTCCGTCTTCCTTGTGCAATCCGTCATAATAACTCAGTACCATTTTTGCATCTTCATCGGAAACTGAATGTCCATTTGCCTTTTCTATGATTTCCTTTACTTGCGAAACAGAAGATTCAGGTTTTATCTGATTCAAAATCCACTCATTGGTCTGCGTATATTTCTGGATGCTATCAAAATTGTCATTGGCATTTTTACCATAAATAATCCCCGGATTGGCATTTCCGTGATCTGTAGTAATAATGACCAGTGTTTCTTTGTCTTTTTCTGCAAAATCTATTGCAATTTTTACCGCTTCATCAAATTCAATCTGATCATTGATCAAACCTGCAATATCATTTCCGTGTGCAGCCCAGTCGACTTTACCACTTTCTATTTGCAAGACAAACCCATTTTTATGATTCTTCATTCGGTCAATGGCTTTCTGTGCCATTTCTGCCAAACTCGGAATTGTTTTCTTCAGGTTCTCATCACTATTTCTGTCTACATAATACGGAACAGCATCATCTGCAAACACACCCAAAATAGGCTTAGAGTCAGAAGCGGCATCCATATCAGATCGCGTTTTTACAACCTGATATCCTTTTGCTTTAAAAGCAGCAAACATATCTTTTTTGTCTTTTCTGGATTCAGGACTAAAATAGTTTGAACCTCCGCCCATCATCACATCAAAACCAAGATCTAAATATTGTTCAGCAATATCATCCTGCGCATTTCTGCTTTTACTGTTTACGCAAAAACCGGCCGGAGTTGCATGCGTAATAGGAACGGTCGTAACACAGCCCGCCATTTTTCCTGATTTTTTGAACTTTTGCCAAATAGGCAAATGAGGTTCACCTTGCGGACTCACATTCAAAGCACCATTATTGACACGAAATCCCCCACCCCAAGAAGAACTTGCTGCCGAAGAATCCGTAACAATAGAACTGGCAGAAGCTGTATCCATTAAAGCTCTTGAAACTCTGTTGTCTTTGTATAGTTGTATCCAATTAGAACCTCTTCCTGTTTTTCTGTTCAGGAACAAATCAGTCATATTTAGAGTTCCGGTACTCATTCCGTCACTCACTAACAGAATAATATTTTTGGCTTTCTTATTTTTATTTACACTTTCTAAATCTAAAATATTTGCAGCACTCTGAAACGGATTCATAACTGCGGCTCCAATTGTAAACAAAGAGCCATTTCTAAAGAACTTCCTTCTATCCATTATTACTTTTTATTAGTATTTTCAAAGATAAAGAAATACAGCCAACCACAAAATTATCATTATGTTATGATAATTCACCCGGATCAGAGGGCACTAAAAAAGCAAAAACCCAACAATAATTCACAAAGTAATTATTGTCAGGTCGTTTATTTATTAGCAGTCGGTAAATTAAACCACAAACTTCAGAGGCAAATGCACTACTTTTTTAGTTTCAAAAAATTCGTCTTCAAAAATCGTAGACAAATCATATAAAGTTGCTTTTGGAAAATCTTTTAATTCTTCGGCCAAATCTCCACCTTTTAGGTATAAAATTCCATTTTTCAATGTATGCTTGTGTTGCTTTTTGATTTTATTGCTAATCCAGGAAACAAAATCAGGCATATTCGTCACAGCACGGCTCACGATAAAATCGAAATCACCTTTTACCAATTCAGCACGTTTTTGTTCCGCTTTTACATTCTTTAATTCTAATGCATCTACAACACCCTGAACCACTTTTATTTTTTTTGCAATAACATCAATCAGGTAAAAACGTGTTTCCGGAAAAAGAATTGCCAAAGGAATTCCGGGAAATCCGCCACCGGTTCCAACATCCAGAACAGTCGCTCCGGGCTCAAACTTCATGATTTTTGCAATTCCAAGCGAATGCAAAATGTGTTTTGTATATAACGCATCAATGTCCTTACGGGAAATCACATTGATTTTTTCATTCCAATCGTGGTATAAAAAGTCTAATTTTTGAAATTGTTCGATCTGAATGTCAGTCAAATCAGGAAAATATTTCAATATCTCATCCATTGCTCTAATTTTTTAACAAAAGTACTACTTTAGAGTTGAAATATTTAACTCAATTTTGCAAATTGAAAATTTATAATAATTACCTTTGAAAACTATTTAAATTAATTATGAATAACACTGCGCCTACTTTTGCTAAGCAAGATAATCTGAAGTTCTTCAGAACTCTTAACTCTCGAGTAAACAATTACTTCAAAGAGAACAACATTCAGAAAACTGGAAACTGGAAGCTGCATTTAAAAGCCGTTATTCTTTTCGCCGTTTTCCTTACACCTTACTTTTTGATACTAACTCTTGAAATGCCATTTTGGGCACAATTGTTACTCAACATTCTTATGGGAGTTGGAATGGCCGGAATTGGAATGAACGTGATGCACGACGGAAACCACGGATCTTATTCTTCTAAATCATGGATTAATAAAATCATGGGCGGAAGTATTTATGTTTTAGCCGGAAACGTACACAACTGGCAAGTACAGCACAATGTACTTCACCATACCTATACTAATATTCACGGTCACGATGAAGATCTAGATGCCGGAAGAATTATTCGTTTTACACAAAATGCGGAATGGCATCGTTTTCATAAATTTCAACATTATTATTCTTTCTTTTTATATGGATTGTTGACTTTCAATTGGGCTTTGACAACTGATTTTAAGCAAATGAAAAATTACCTGAAAAGAAAATTATCTTACGGAGCGCCTCAAAGTCCAACTAAACTTTGGACGGTTTTGGTCATCACAAAAATAATCTACGTTTTAATCTGGATGGCTTTGCCAATGATTTTAGGCGTTGCATGGTGGAAAGTTGTTATTGGCTTTTTTGTAATGCACTACACAGCGGGATTAATCCTGAGTATTGTTTTTCAATTGGCACACGTAGTGGAGGAAACTTCAAATCCGGTTCCTAATGAAGAAGGAGAAATGGAAAATACCTGGGCGATTCACCAATTATACACAACCGCTAATTTTGCTCCAAAAAATAAAGTAGTCAACTGGTTTACCGGAGGATTAAATCACCAGATCGAGCACCATATTTTTCCAAATATCAGTCATATTCACTACGGAAAAATTGCCGAAATTGTAAAACAGACCGCAATCGAATGCAACTTGCCTTATCATGAATTCAGAACTATGAGAGGAGCCATTATTGCACATTACAAGCATTTGAAAGATCTTGGAATGAAACCAGAACTAGCATAACAGAAAAAAATCTATTAATAATTAACCTTCCTTAATTGAAGTTGAAATTAAGGACATTCAAAATTTTTATAATGAATCACATTCTTTCAGACAGAATCAACAACTTAGCGACATCACAAACCTTGGCAATGGCTGCTTTAGCACGTGAATTAAAAGCACAGGGAAAAGACATCATCAGTTTAAGTTTAGGTGAACCAGATTTTAATACACCGGACTTTATTAAAGAAGCTGTTAAAAAAGCAGTAGACGAGAATTACAGCACTTATTCTCCGGTAGAAGGTTATTTAGAATTGAGAGAAGCAATTTGTAAAAAATTCAAAAGAGACAATAATTTAGAATACAAACCATCACAAATTGTAGTTTCTACAGGAGCAAAACAATCTTTATACAACATTGCACAAGTAATGTTAAATGATGGTGACGAGGTTATTTTACCTGCCCCTTACTGGGTTTCTTATTTCGAAATCGTTAAACTTTCAGGTGGAGTTCCAGTTGAAGTTCCAACATCTGTAGATACTGATTTCAAAATTACACCGGAACAATTAGAAGCTGCCATCACACCAAAAACAAAAATGATGTGGTTCAGTTCTCCTTGTAACCCATCAGGATCTGTTTACAGTAGAGAAGAGCTTACAGCTCTTGCAAAAGTGTTAGAAAAACATCCAAATATATATGTAGTTGCTGACGAGATCTACGAGCACATCAATTTCTCAGGAACTTTTTGCAGCATCGGTTCAATCCCGGGAATGCTAGAAAAAACAATCACTGTAAACGGAGTTGCAAAAGCATTTGCTATGACAGGATACAGAATTGGATACATTGGAGCTCCGGAATTTATCGCAAAAGCGTGTACAAAAATTCAGGGACAAGTAACTTCAGGAGCAAATTCTGTAGCGCAACGTGCTACAATTACTGCTGTAGAAGCTGACCCAAGCGTATTAAACCACATGGTTCAGGCTTTCCATAGCCGTAGAGACTTAGTAGTTGGATTATTAAAAGAGATTCCAGGTGTAAAAATCAACGTTCCTGAAGGAGCATTTTATGTTTTCCCGGACGTTTCTTCTTTTTTCGGAAAAACACTGAAAGGAACTGAAATCAAAGATGCAAATGACTTGTCAATGTACCTTTTAGGCGAAGCAAACGTAGCAACTGTAACGGGAGACGCTTTCGGAAATCCAAATTGTATCCGTTTCTCTTACGCAACAAGCGACGATATCCTAAAAGAAGCTTTACGCAGAATCAAAGAAGCTTTGACAGTATAACATAAACAATTTTTATTAAAACGGCTTAAGGTTTAAAGTTTCATCACTTTATACTTTGAGCTGTTTTTTTTATGCGGTTATTTATGGGATTTCCGCCACGGCGGACAGGCTATTCGCTCCAAGTCCTCGCACTTCCTTTGTCAGGCTGTGGGCTACCCGCTATCCCTCACGCAAAAAAGCAAACGAGAGGTTTATCATTTCAAAAAAAATCAAAATAAAAAAGCATTCAATTTCAATTCGCTTGATATGTAGAAAAAAGAACTTTCAAGATTCCCATTCTAACAATTTGTGTAATTTGTGGTTTAAAAAAACTTGCCTCAAAAATTTTCCTTCCAATAAATTTATATAATTCGTGCAATTCGTGGCGAAAAGAAAGAAACTTTCAAAATTCCCATTCCACAATTTTATAAAACACCCGTTGTAATTCTATAAGACATAAAGTTTTATAAAATCTCAACTTTGTATTATACTTTAATTATAAAAATTATTTATTATGATACATACAGATGAAACCACAGAAAAAGCAGTAAGCACATTAAACGGATTAATCTCAATTTTGGAAGATGGAAAATTAGGATATACAAATGCTGCTGAGCACGTAAGCAGCCCGGCTATTAAAACTGACTTTTTAGATTATGCCCGTGAGCGCGCACTTTTTATTGTAGAAATACAAGACCAAATCAATAAACTCGGTAAATCAACCGATACTGCAGGCGGAGGTCCGTTAGGAGCAATACACCGTGCCTGGATCGATATCAAATCCTCTTTTACAAGTGGCGATACTGAAGCCATCATTAATGCTTGTATTTCAGGAGAAGAAGCTGCTATTGAAAAATATAAAATGGCTTTAGAACACAACCACCTTGACAGTAACCAGATTGCAGTTGTTTCAAAACAATTGAACAGTATCGAAAATACGCTGGCTAAAATTAAAGCAAAAAAATTGTCATAATATTTGGCACTATATTTTTGAGAAGGAAAACTACTTGGTTAATAAACTAAGTAGTTTTTTGTTTTTAGTAAATCTCAAATTCTATATTTTTATCTCCAATACATAAAACAAAAATTTATCAAAAAATGAAAAAAGTAATTTTAGATCTGGCAGTAACATTAGACGGTTTTATTGAAGGCGTTAACGGAGAAACTGATTGGTGCATTATGGATGATGATATGGATTTTGATGGTTTCATATCCAGTATAGATACTATTTTTTACGGCAGAGTCAGTTATGATATGTGGGGAAATTATCAACCGGACGAAACTGCAAGTCCAGATGAAAAATCACTTTGGAAAAATGTACACTCAAAGAAAAAATACGTTTTTTCAAAGCAAAACAAAAAAGATGACAATGCCATTTTTATAAGTTCTGACATTGCTGCGAAGATACATGAAATCAAAAAACAGCCCGGAAAAGATATTTGGTTATATGGCGGAGCGAGCCTCATCAAAACATTTATTCAACTAAACCTTATTGATACCTATCGAATATCAGTTCATCCAATTGCTTTAGGAAATGGCAAACCACTATTTGAAAATTTAAAAGAACGAATAGATTTAAGGTTACTTAAAACAAATATTTTCAAATCAGGAGTTGTACAGCTTATTTATGAACCTGCAAAATAAATTCAAAACCTTAGACAGCATCATTCTATATAAGTTAACTATTTCAAAAAAAGTCACTTCAGCATTAGCAAACTCGAATTATTTATAAGAACTTTGCAAACTTTTTTGGGCGAGAACTCAAAAGCATAAAGTTTTAGAAATAAATAATTTATCATCAAGTCGATGAAGAAAAAGATCGAAATATTAGCTCCAGCTAAAGATTTAATTGGAGGAATGGCTGCCATAAATAGTGGTGCCGATGCTGTTTATATTGGTGCTCCACAATTTGGTGCGCGTTCTAATGCCAACAATTCAATCGAAGATGTCGCAGCATTGGTACAATATGCACATTTATTTAATGCTCAGGTTTTTGTGGTAATGAATACCATTTTGTACGACAATGAACTGGAAACGTGCCGTAAAATGATCTGGGAATTATACGACATTGGTGTTGATGCCCTGATTATTCAGGATATGGCAATCATGGAAATGGACTTACCTCCTATCGTACTTCACGCCAGTACACAAGCCAACAATCGCGACGCAGATAAAATTAAATTCCTGAAAGATGCCGGAATCAAACGTGTGGTTTTGGCACGCGAATTGAACCTGCATCAAATTAAAACGATTTATGACGAGGCGGATGTTGAATTAGAATTTTTCGTGACCGGAGCTTTGTGTGTTTCTTTCAGCGGAAACTGTTACATGAGTGTAGCCAACGGAGAACGCAGCGCCAATCGTGGTTCCTGTGCTCAAAACTGTCGTTTGCCTTATAACTTAATCGACGGAAACGGAGAAACCTTAATCAAAAACAGTCACTTACTTTCTATCAAAGATTTAGATATTTCAGATCAGATCCCAAATCTTATCGAAGCCGGAATTGTTTCTTTTAAAATCGAAGGAAGATTAAAAGATGTAGTTTACGTTAAAAACAACGTATCTTTTTTACGTCAAAAACTAGACAGTTATTTAGAAGGAGCCGGAAGCGAAAAATACATGAAAGCTTCATCTGGAACTTGTACTTATACTTTCGATTCTTCTTTAAACAGAACTTTCAACCGTGGTTATACCGATTATTTTGTAAACGATAGAAATCACAGTATTGGTTCCTGGGAAAGTCCTAAATCAAAAGGACAATATATTGGTAAACTTATCCGAACTGTTGGAAATGCATACGAAATCGAAAACGGTGAATTACTAAACAACGGCGACGGACTTTGTTTCATCAATGAAAACAACGAAGCCGACGGAATCTACGTCAACAAAGCCGAAAACGGTAAAATATATCCAAACGTTCTAAAAGAAGTAAAAGACGGAACTTTTATTTACAGAAACAATGACGCTGCTTTTATCAAAATTGTAGAAAAAGAACATAGTGCTGTTCGAAAAATCAGCACCACTTTATTGCTTACAGAAACCGAAATTGGTTTTGAATTAATCGTAACCGACGAGGACGGAAATGTAAGCATTGTTACTTTAGAGCATTCAAAAGAAACAACTAAAAATAACGAATCGATTGAAGAAAACATCAAAACACAATTAGCAAAAACAGGTTTTACCCCTTACAATGCTGATGAGATAAATGTGATGTTTACCCAAAACTGGTTCCTTCCTATTTCAAAAATCAATGAAATGAGGAGAACTGTTTACGATCAATTAACTGAAATTCGTTTAAAAAATTACAAACGCGAAGAACACCAATTGGTAAAAACATCGCATCCTTATCCTGAAACGAAACTAGATTTCATGTACAACGTTTCGAACAAGACGGCACGTAAATTCTACGAGCGTCATGGCGTAACCGAAATCGAAAAAGCTTTCGAATTGCAATGGGATCCGGGTAAATCACGCGTGATGACCACTAAATATTGCATCAAATACGAATTAAAAAAATGCCCGATACACCAAAAAGACATCATGGGTGTCAAAGTAAAAGAACCTTTGGTTTTAAAACAAGGTGAGCTCGAATACAAACTAAAATTCAACTGCAAACCTTGCGAAATGGAAATCTGGGAAAAAGATGCTGAATTCGAAATCGAAGAAGATCAGTTTCATTAAAAATACAAAAGCGATACTTTTTTAAGGAAAGTATCGCTTTTTTTATTTATTTTTTCTTTGAACTTTTGTTTTTTACTGCAGCTTTAGGTTTTGCAGCGGTTTTGGGTTTCGTATCTTTTTGTCCCGCCTTTTGTTCTATTTTTTTTCTTTGCTTTTCCTCCTGTTCTAGTCTTTCTCTTTCTTTTTGTCTTTCCCTTTCGTTATAAAAGTTCACAACCAATTCGATGTCATCATATTTATATTCTTTATCCTCTATTTTTTTAGCGATATCAGGGCTGTCACTAAAATAATAAACGCCAAAATTTCTAAAAAAAACATTAAACCCGGCAGATAAACCATTTGAACTCACAGAGACCAATGTAGGATAATCTTCATTACTTCTTTTCAGATAATGATTCACTTCTTTACTCACCACTTGCATCTTGGCTTCTTTTATCTTTTCATTTGTCTCTTCATCTTTTACCTTAACATTTTTTATTCCGTATTCCAGACCGCCTAAATACAAAGACAATTTTCCACTAATCGTTTTACATAGCCAGTTTTCCTTAATAACCTTAAAATCTGCACCTTTCTTCTTGTATACTTTCGTTTTCGTCCATAAAAAAGTATACGACAACTTTTTTTCTGCGTCAAAAATCTGAATTGAATCGATCTCGCTGGCAGCATATTTTTCATTCTTCTCTCCTACTTTAATTTTCACTTTTTTGTCAGCAAAATCCGGGAAATGAAGTATACCGCTAACTGTTTGTTTATCTTTTTTAAAAATTAAAGCATCTGCTTTCTGCTGGCCTAATCCAAATCTGTATATAACGATCTGAGAATTTGCTACTGATGTAATGAACAAGACACTCATCACTAAAAAAAATTTTAATTTCATTCTTTTGGGGTTTTATTTGTAAGCCAGCAAATATATAAATATAGAATGGCTTTAAAAGAAGTTTTGAATAAGTCAACTCTGAAGTTATGCTTTAATTATTAACAAAAATTTCCCTCACAAAAAACCGCTGTCTTGAATTGCCTCCAGCTAAAGTTCGAGACAATTCAAGATAAATCTGCACAATCTGCGTGAGACACTTTGTACCTTTTTTTGAACTTAAAACAAAAGCTTTGCATTCTTCGCGTAAATCTTTGCATTCTTTGCGGTTAAAACCATTTTTCTGTACTTTTACTACTCAAACAATACAACACTCCAAAATGAAAATACTACTCCTGGGTTCTGGCGAATTAGGCAAAGAATTTGTCATAGCTGCACAAAGAATCGGACAAACCATAATTGCTGTTGATAGTTACGAAGATGCCCCGGCCATGCAAGTCGCACACGGATTTGAAGTCATCAATATGCTCGACGGTGAAGCGCTTGACCGAATTGTAGCCAAACACCAACCCGATTTTATAGTTCCTGAAATAGAAGCCATTCGTACCGAACGTTTTTACGATTACGAAAAACAAGGCATTACGGTAGTTCCTTCGGCGAAAGCAGCCAACTTTACCATGAATCGTAAAGCCATTCGTGATTTAGCTTCAAAAGAATTAGGATTAAAAACAGCGAAATACCAATACGCAACTTCTGCCGAAGAATTGAAAAAAGCCGTTCAGGAAGTTGGAATTCCATGCGTGGTAAAACCATTAATGTCATCTTCGGGAAAAGGACAATCGACTATAAAAACCGAAAGTGATATCGAAAAAGCATGGCAATATGCCGTTGCAGGTTCGCGTGGCGATGTTATCGAAGTGATTGTAGAAGCATTTGTTGATTTTCATTCAGAAATTACACTTCTGACGATTGCACAAAATAATAATCCAACTCTATTTTGTGCACCAATTGGACACCGACAAGAACGCGGCGATTATCAGGAAAGCTGGCAACCCGCTTTAGTTTCAGAAAAAGATTTATACGAAGCACAGGATATGGCCGAAAAAATCACCGAAGCCCTTGGCGGAGCAGGACTTTTTGGTGTTGAATTCTTTTTAACGAATGACGGCGTTTATTTCTCTGAACTTTCTCCTCGCCCACACGATACCGGAATGGTAACTTTAGCCGGAACGCAAAATTTTAACGAATTCGAATTGCATTTACGTGCGATTTTAAGCCTTCCTATTTTCGAAATCACACTTGAAAAAGCCGGAGCAAGTGCCGTAATTTTAGCGTCTGAAGATTCAACAAATCCTACTTTTAGCGGAATCGAAAAAGTAGCCGCTTTACCCAAAACCGATTTTAGAATTTTTGGAAAACCAACTTCAAGACCCTATCGCCGAATGGGAGTTGTATTAAGCTATGATTCATTGGCAACTCCAATCGAAGAACTTGTCGAACGCGCTAAAGCAACTTCTAAATTAATAACCGTAAACTCTTAAAAATGAAAAAAGCACTCTTTATAGTATTCCTATTTGTTGGAATCGCAACTCAGGCTCAGGATAAAAAAACAACCGAAAAACCTCAAATTATAGAAACAGCTTGTGGCGAATGTCAATTTGGAATGAAAGGAAAAAGCTGTGATTTAGCCGTTCGCATTGACGGAAAACCTTATTTTGTTGACGGAACAACTATTGACGAACATGGCGATGCACATGCCGAAGATGGTTTCTGTAATAAAATCCGCAAAGCTACTGTTACCGGAAAAGTAGAAAATGGTCGTTTTAAGGCGACTTCATTCACTTTGATAAAAGAAAAATAATGGAGCTGATCCTTGAAAATATCGCCAAACACGTTTCGCTGACCCCAGAAGAACAAGCTCATTTTTTATCTAAAACGGAAACACATACTTACAAAGCCAAAACTATTTTATTAAGCGCGGGAGAAGTGTGCAAACATTCCTATTTTGTAAATTCCGGAATTTTAAGAAGCTTCAATATCAACGATAATATTGTCGAACATGTCCTTTCATTTGCCTGCGCAGGTTGGTGGATGAGTGATATGTACAGTTATTTTTCGCAAAAACCGGGACAGCTTTTTATTGAAGTTTTAGAAGATGCAGAATTAGTTTCCTTGTCCAAAGAAAATCAGGAACAATTGTTTCACGACATTCCAAAATTAGAGCGCTTTTTCAGAATTCTAATCGAAAATTCATTGGTCGCCAATCAACAGCGTTTAATGGATAATCTAAGTTTACCTGCCGAAGAACGATTTGAAAAATTTTGCGCAAAATACGGAACATTAGTTCACAAAGTTCCTCAAAAGCAAATTGCTTCTTTCATTGGCGTAACACCTGAATTTTTCAGTAAAATGAAAGCAAGGCTTTTGAAAAAATAGTTTTTATAGCCACAGATTAAAATGATTTTTTGTTCGCCACAAATTTCACAAATTTTCACTAATTAAAATTCGCATGAATTCACGAAATTCATGGCAACATTCTTTTAATCTTTTTAATCTGTGGCAAAAAAAACAAAAACACGGCTAAACAGCCGTGTTTTTTATTGAACTAAAATTGCTCAACCTCCGTTGAATGTTTCATTGCGGTTGTGGTTGATTTTCCTATTGTTACGGTATTTTGAACGGCATCAAAATAAGAAGTCCCCACAAAAGCCTGATGTTTTACCGCTCGGAATCCGTTTTTCTGAAGAGCAAATTCTCTTTCCTGCAATTCAGAATATCCTGCCATTCCGCGCTCTTTATAAGCTTTAGACAATTCGAACATACTCGTATTCAAAGCATGGAAACCTGCCAAAGTAATAAATTGGAATTTATAGCCCATTGCAGCCAAATCTTCCCTGAACGTTTCCATTTCTGCAACTGATAATTTTGCAGCCCAATTGAAAGATGGTGAACAATTGTACGCCAGCATTTTATCCGGGAATTCTTTTTTCATGGCATCAGCAAACTTTTTGGCATAAACCAAATCCGGATTACTGGTTTCCATCCAAATCAAATCAGCATAAGGTGCATAACTCAAACCTCTTGCAATTCCCTGATCGATTCCGCTGTTTACATAGAAGAAACCTTCGTTGGTTTTTTCGCCCGTAATAAATTTTGCATCTCTTGGATCAGCGTCACTCGTTAATAAATTAGCAGCATCAGCATCTGTTCTTGCTACGATAAGAGTAGAAACTCCCATAACATCTGAAGCCAGACGCGCTGCAATCAGTTTATTAATCGCTTCTTGTGTTGGTACCAAAACTTTACCACCCAAATGCCCGCATTTTTTAGCTGAACTCAATTGATCTTCAAAATGAACTCCTGAAGCTCCGGCTTCAATCATAGACTTCATTAGTTCGAAAGCATTAAGGTTTCCCCCAAAACCAGCTTCAGCGTCAGCCACAATCGGAACCAGGTAATCTTTTTTATCTTCAACTCCATTAACGGTCTGAATCTGATCAGCACGTAACAAAGCATTGTTTATTTTTTTTACTACCATCGGTACACTATTTACCGGATACAGTGATTGGTCCGGATACATTTCTCCCGCCAGATTTGCATCTGCCGCCACTTGCCAGCCACTCAAATAAATCGCCTCCAGACCAGCATCGACTTCCTGAATCGCCTGATTTCCGGTTAAAGCGCCCAAACCAGCAACATAATCCTGACTTTTTAACTTTCTCCACAATTTTTGCGCTCCCATTTTGGCAATAGAATGCTCAATTTGATACGACCCCTGAAGCGTAACTACTTCTGTAGCGGTATAAGGACGCTCAACACCTTTCCATCTTGGGTTCGTAATCCAATCGTTAATCAATTCCTGAATTCTGTCTTCTGTTGTTTTCATAAATAGTATAGTTAAAGTGGTTAGTAAGTAAATAGTGTTCAGTCTCAGCTTATCAGTATTCAGTTTTAACTGGACTTATTTTTTTTAAACACATAGAAACATAGATTTTCTTTGCGGTTAAAGGCATTTCATTTGTCTAAACAAACATAGCTATGTGTGAAAATCCAGTTTTTTTTTAAACTCTTTTTATTCACATTTTAATCTACCTTTCCATGTGTTTAAAATCATTCGCAGATTTTTAATTTTTAATTATTTATAGGTATTTGTAACACGGAATAGTCAAAAAGTCAACGAAATCAGGATTTACAACCAATCTTTCCAAAACCTTTTCAGCCAAAGGAAATTGTCTTTTTTCATGAAGTTCTTCTCCTAATTCGTCTTTAATTTTTTTGAATTCATCTAAAGCCAGTTCGTGATAATACGCCAGATCTAACTTTTTGCCATTATCTAAAACCACTTTATTCTGAAGCCATTGCCACAATTGCGATCTCGAAATTTCAGCAGTTGCGGCATCCTCCATCAAATTGTGCAAAGCCGCTGCGCCTTGTCCGTTGAGCCATGAAGCCAGATACAAAACTCCTACATTGATATTTTTTCGAACGCCGTTTTCAGTAATGATTCCAATTGGTGGTTCAATTAAATCTGTTTCTGTAATTTTGCGATGTTCTCTTTTTATATGAATCTGATTGGGAGTTGGCATTCCTTTATCAAAGATTTCTTTTGCTATTGCAACCAAATCCGGATGAGCAACCCAGGTTCCATCGTGACCATTTTGAACTTCGCGTTCTTTATCAGCTTTTACTTTTGCAAAAGCGGCAGTATTGGCTTCTTCATTATTTTTAATCGGAATCTGAGCTGCCATTCCGCCAATCGCATGAATACCCCTTTTATGACATCTTTGAATTACCAAATTTGAATAGGCATTCATAAAAGGCGAAGTCATATTTACCTGATCGCGATCCGGAACAATGAATTTTGGATTCTTTCTGAACTTTTTGATATAAGAGAAAATATAATCCCAGCGCCCGCAGTTTAGACCAACGATATGTTCTTTTAATTCATAAATAATTTCATCCAACTGAAAACTCGCCGTTATCGTTTCAATAAGAACCGTCACTTTTATAGTTCCTCTTTCCAGTTTCAAATAATCCTCAGTAAAGTCAATTACATTGTTCCACCAACGAGCTTCAAGATAATGTTCTAATTTCGGAATGTAGAAGTACGGTCCTGAATTGTTTTCCAAAAGCCTTTTGTGATTATGAAAAACATACAATCCAAAATCTACCAAAGAACCAGAAACCTCTTTTCCTTCAATCAAAAGATGTTTTTCCGGCAAATGCAAACCTCTCGGACGTACAATTAGCGTGGCTATTTTTTCATTCAAATGATAAGACTTTTGCTTTACCAAATCAGTGTATGTAATGGTTTTGTTTACCGCATCGATTAAATTCATTTGACCGTCCATCAAATTTTGCCAGGTTGGCGAAGTACTGTCTTCAAAATCTGCCATAAAAGTTTTCGCTCCTGAATTCAATGCATTGATAATCATCTTACGATCAACCGGACCGGTAATTTCTACTCTGCGATCTAATAAATCTTTGGGGATTTCGCCAGCTGTCCAATTACCTTCTCTGACACTTTTAGTTTCGGGTGTAAAAACCGGCATGACGCCCTGATCAAAAGCAGTTTGTTTTTGTTCTCTTTGTAACAATAACAGTTTGCGTTGCGATTCGAATTTTCGATGCAATTCGGTTATAAAAACGATTGCTTCTTCTGTCCAGATCTTTGGATAAGAAAGTTTCTTTTCGGCTAAAAATTCCATTGCCGTTTCGGTAATCTCTAATTGGTTTTTCATAGCTGTAAATTTATTTTCATTAGCAATAATCGGATAATTTATGCCTTTTAAAAACATAAAAGCCATAACAACCTGATATCTAATATTTTCTACACCACAATATTAGAAAAAAGTTTTTTACAAAACAAGCGAACGTTCGCTAAATATTAAAAATAATTTTTTGGCGATTATTTTTTAAATGGCTATATTTGATTTATGGATATCGAAAAAGACTATATAAAGCTGGTATTTGGGCTCAAACTTAAGCAGGTCCGCACCCAAAAAAATCTTTCACTTTTTGGCTTAGCCAAATTGACCAATCTTTCAAAATCGTATTTAAACGAGATTGAAAAGGGAAAAAAATATCCAAAAACAGATAAAATTTTGCTTTTATGCGAGCATTTAGATGTTCCGTACGACCAAATGGTTTCTTTAAAACTGGATAACAATCTCGCTCCGATTGGTGAAATTTTAAAATCGGGTATTTTAAAAGAGATTCCTCTTGAACTTTTTGGGATTCAGGAAGCTGATTTAATTGATATTATTGCCAATGCACCGGCCAAAGTCAATGCCTTTATTAGTACGATTATCGAAATCGCGCAGCATTATAATTTAAGCAGGGAAAGTTTCTTCCTTGCCGCCTTGCGCTCTTATCAGGAAGCACACAATAATTATTTTGAAGACCTGGAAGACAAGGTAATTTCTTTTTCGAAATCATTTCAGATTTCTTTAGATTCTAAAGTAAGTATCGAAGAATTAGAAGCTATTCTAAAAGAAGAATATGACTATAAGATAAAAGAAATCGCTTTTTCAGAACAGGAAGCTTTGGGCGATTTACGTTCGATTTATGTTCCAAAAAGCAAGACATTACTGCTTTCTACAGAATTAGACCATCCGCAGAAAGCTTTTATTCTGGCGAAAGAAATCGCCTATAATTATCTGGAAATCTCTGATCGATTACTGACTTTCAGCTGGATTAAATTTGAAAATTTCGATCAGGTCCTGCACAATTTTTATGCATCCTATTTTGCAGGCGCCTTATTATTGCCTAGACAATTGATTGTAAACAAAATCAATAATTTCCTGAATAACGAAAAACCAAATCCTGAAGAATTTGTAGCTCTCATAGAAAGCTTCGAGGTTTCTCCGGAATCATTTTACCAGAGATTAACGAATTTACTGCCAAAAGATTTTCACTTGAAGAATTTATTCTTTTTAAGAATGTCCCATAAAATTGGTTCTGATAAATATTTAATCAAAAAAGAATTACACATTACCAATCAGCAGGAACCGCACGCTAACGAAACTAACGAACATTATTGCAGAAGATGGGTTTCCGTTAAAACCATAGACGAAGCAATCAATCAGAATAAATCTCATTTTTTCGATGCACAAATTTCCAGTTATGCACATAGCGGCAATGAGTATTTAGTTTTTTCATCGGCTACCAAAGATCCTTTTGTAGAAAACTGCATCAGAAGTATTTCTGTTGGTATTTTGATTACGCCAGCAATGAAAAAGAAATTCAAATTTATCGAAGGGAAACCACTCGTTAAAAGAATCGTTGGTGTTACCTGCGAAACCTGCGATGTAAAAGATTGCCTGGAAAGAGCTGCGCCACCAATTGCATTAGAGAAAAAGAGGCGTCATGAGAACACTGATGCAGTGGTTCAGCAGTTTATAACTCAATTTAGCTAAAATACTATGAAATACTTGACTTTAATAATAACGCTGTTTTTTATTACTCCAAACCAGCAAACAGACAAACTTACCGGCCGTTATAATTATTTAATAGAAGACGACAATGTCTACGTTCAAAAAGATAAAATTACTTTTAATGATAGTGTTTTTGTGTTTGATAACAAATATCTGCCAAAAGGAAAAATCTCATACGGCAATACAATATTATTGGATAATTTCATCAATACGGATTTAATAATAAGCATCCCAAAAGATCAAATCAAAAAAGACACTATTCTATTTTACATGCATGACAGACAAAGTTCTGCAGCGAATTACCTTGATGAAGTCGTTGGGAAAGGGAAATTGATTAAAATTAAATAATTCAGTTTTTTAATCTCGCAATCCCGATATTTATCGGGAGCGAAGTCGCAAAGTTTTATTTCCCTTTGAATGTAATTCTCTAAATACAATCTTGTCATCTCGAAGGAGAGATCGCACAATCAGCTCGACAAAGATTGTCAAATTCTGAAAACAAAATTTCTCATTTAGCCCCGATAGAACTGGAAATCCTTTTATGCTGGGGTTCAGCATAAAAGATTGGAAGGGATAGCGGGACTATACGTCTTTTGAAAGCCAAAATTTCTGCTTCAAAAAAACCTTAGTTCCTTAGGTCCTCAGAACCTTCAAAAATCTTTTCTTAATCTACATTAAGTGCTTTTCTTCCATGATGATCGTAAATTTGTACTATAAAAATAACAAAACACACAGATCATGGAAAATATAGTATTACACAAAGCAGAAACAAGAGGAAACGCAAATCACGGATGGCTTAATGCTTATCATAGCTTTAGTTTTGCAAGCTGGTACAACCCTGAAAGA
Organism: Flavobacterium frigidimaris; assembly: GCA_900129595.1. Classification (GTDB taxonomy): domain Bacteria; phylum Bacteroidota; class Bacteroidia; order Flavobacteriales; family Flavobacteriaceae; genus Flavobacterium; species Flavobacterium frigidimaris. The sequence goes on from FQWG01000010.1 coordinate 94,464, forward strand.
ATTCAGTTTGGAGCTCTTCGTGTTCTAAACGATGACACAATCGCTGGCGGAATGGGTTTTGGAACACATCCTCATGATAATATGGAAATCATAACCATTCCGTTAGAAGGAGATTTGGCACACAAAGACAGCATGGGAAATACTGAAATCATCAAAAATGGAGATATTCAGGTAATGAGTGCCGGAACCGGAGTGCAGCACAGTGAGTTTAACCCAAATGCAGATCAGCAAACTAAATTATTGCAAATCTGGCTGTTTCCGAACAAAAGAAATGTAGATCCTCGTTACCAACAAATTACTTTGGATGTTGCTGACCGACATAATAAATTAGCGCAAATTTTATCTCCAAATGCTGATGATGAAGGAGTTTGGATTCATCAGGATGCCTGGTTTAATATGGGTAATTTTGATGCTGGAGTTGCTACAGAATACAAAATCAAAAAAGAAGGAAACGGAGTTTATGCTTTCATCTTAAAAGGAAATGTTACGATCAACGGTCAGGAATTAAATACTCGTGATGCTGTTGGAATTTCAGGAACTGATATTTTAAGCATAAAAGCAAATACAGATGCTGAATTTCTTTTAATGGATATTCCTATGAATTATTAATTCAAAGATTACAATTAATTTTTTTTTCCGAGAAACGATAATAAGTTAAAAACCAACTTATTATCGTTTCTTTTTTATACAGAATAACAAAAGAAAGATTAATTTTATAAAACACATTTGACGATTCATTTATTATTTCTTAATCTAGGTTAAGTGTGTTTCGAGTACTACGAACGTAACTTTGTCCTATCAAAATGAAATTAATTATTTAAAAAATAAAAATTATGGCAACTACAAAATGGTCAATTGACCCAACACATTCAGAAATTGGTTTTAAAGTTAAACACATGATGTTTACAAATGTTTCAGGAAAATTTGGAACTTACGATGCAACAATTACTACTGAAGGAGATAACTTCGAAAATGCTCAAATCGAATTTTCAGGCGATATCGCTTCTATTGATACTGCAAATGCAGACAGAGACGCTCACTTAAGAAGCGGCGATTTCTTTGATGCTGAGAATCATCCAAAATTAACTTTCAAAGGTTCATCTTTCAAAGGTTCATCTTTCAAAAAAGTTAATAACGGAGAGTATCAATTAACCGGAGATTTAGAGATTAAAGGCATTTCTAAAACAGTTACTTTTCCGGTAGAATTTAGCGGAATCATGACTGATCCTTGGGGAAATACAAAAGTAGGTTTAAACATAGAAGGAAAAATCAATCGTAAAGATTGGGGACTAAACTGGAACTCAGCACTTGAAACCGGTGGTGTTTTAGTAGGCGAAGAAGTTCGTTTAAACATCGAATTACAATTTGCAAAACAAGCTTAATCCGACATTAACAGAATTTAATTTGGTTGGTTTAAAATCCTGTACTTTTTAGGAAGTGCAGGATTTTTTTTGTTTGCTACGAAAAAATTTTGCCACAGATTAAAGGATTCTATGGATTTAATCTGTGAAAATCTTTTAATCTGTGGCAAAAAATATTTATACTTTTTGAGAAAAAAATTTAGTAAAAATTCGTGGTAACAAAATCATCTCTCAGTATTTCGAAATTCTGTTGGCGACATTCCTGTTTGTTTTTTGAAGAATCTGGAGAAATACGAATAATCTTCATAACCTACTTTAAACGCCACTTCGTTTACTGCTAATTGTTTGTCAATCAGCATTCGCTTGATTTCTAAAACAACACGATCGGTAATCACTTCTGTTGCTGTTTTTTGTAAAATTTCATTGCAGATTCTGTTGAGATGTTTTAGGGTAATATGCAATTTATCAGCATAAAAAGATGGCGATTTTTCTTCTTTGAAATACTGTTCTAAAAGCATTTCGAATTTATTGATTTTTATATTGTATGAATGAGTCTGATGCGAATAGGTTTCATTGTATTTACGTGAAATTTCAATATGAATACAATCTAATAAATTCAGCATTTTATCGAGCTGGTACTTATTTTCCCGATTGCTTTCCTGAATCAGTAAATTAAAATAGGGCAAGATTTTTGGTATTTGATTTTCCTCGAAAACCATTTCCGGCCGATTGTGAATCGAATGGTAAAAATTATACTCGTTGATGTTTTTCTGTCCGAAATACAAATTATAAATTTCCTGCGAAAAAATAATTACAAAACCTTCAATATCCTCAGACAAACTCCAATGATGCATTTGCCCGGGCTGTAAAACGAACAAACTTCCTTTTTTTATTTCAAACTGATCAAAATCAACTTCATGCTGTCCCGAGCCTTTGGTAAAAAAAACCATTAGGTAAGAATCGTGTCGGTGTGGCTCTTCGACAAAACTGTGACTTTTTAGATGTTCCGTAAAAGTGTTCACGTAAAAATCACGGTGAATATCATTACAGCTAAAATTCTGAACACTATAAATGGGATATTTTTTCATACGCAATTAGATTGGAGATTTTAGATTGTAGATTGTAGACTTTAGATTTTGGATTTTTCTTATTGTAATTTAAGAAAAATGTCTTTATTGTGCTATAAGTGGCGAAGATACAAAAAAGACTTTTATCCTACTCTGGATTACCTTTGTATAAATAAAAAACAACAAAATCATGTCAAGTGCATTAACTCATATTTTAAGTAACGAATGTCCTATTTGTCATAAAGGAAAAGTTTTTAAAGACAAAAATATTTTCCTGAATTTTAGTTTGCCAAAAATGAATGAACACTGCAGTCATTGCAATTACAAGTTCCAGAAAGAACCTGGTTATTTCTTTGGTGCAATGTATGTAAACTACGGATTAACAGTGGCGCAAGGTATTGCTACTTATTGCGTTGCCCAGTTTTTCTTTGAGAAGAATTTCGACTTAAGAATCATCCCGATTATTGCCGTTGTAATTATCTTACTCACTTCTTTCAATCTCCGATTTTCAAGATTAGCATGGATTTACATGTTTAAGGATTATTCGAAATAAAAAAGTAGTATTTTTGCCTTTCAATTGAAACTAATTTTCAATTCAAAAAAATTCAACTTTAAATTAGAGAAATGAAAGCATACGTATTTCCGGGTCAGGGCGCACAGTTTACAGGAATGGGCAAAGACTTATATGAAACATCGGCTTTAGCCGCAGCATTATTCGAAAAAGCTAACGAAATTTTAGGTTTTAGAATTACAGATATTATGTTTGAAGGTACTGCCGAAGAACTAAAAGAAACTAAAGTAACTCAACCTGCTGTTTTTTTACACTCGGTTATTTTAGCCAAAACTTTAGGGGAAGATTTCAAACCAGAAATGGTTGCAGGGCATTCTTTAGGAGAATTTTCAGCATTAGTAGCCAATGGAACTTTATCTTTTGAAGATGGTCTTAAATTAGTTTCGCAACGTGCTCTTGCTATGCAAAAAGCCTGTGAAATTACTCCGTCTACAATGGCCGCAGTTTTAGGTTTAGCCGATAATATTGTTGAAGAAGTTTGCGCTTCTATCGATGGGGTTGTGGTTGCAGCAAACTATAACTGCCCGGGGCAATTGGTAATTTCAGGAGAAACTACAGCAGTAGAAAAAGCTTGTGAAGCAATGAAAGCTGCCGGAGCAAAACGTGCTTTAATCTTACCTGTTGGAGGAGCTTTTCACTCGCCAATGATGGAACCTGCAAGAGAAGAATTAGCAGCTGCTATTGAAGCAACTACTTTCTCTGCTCCTATTTGCCCGGTGTACCAAAACGTTACTGCAAATGCAGTATCTGATGCAAACGAAATCAAAAAGAATTTAATCATACAATTGACTGCTCCTGTGAAATGGACTCAATCTGTACAGCAAATGATCGCCGATGGTGCTACTTTGTTTACTGAAGTTGGCCCAGGAAAGGTATTAGCTGGCTTGATCAATAAAATTGACAAAGAAGCGGTTACAGCGAATGCTTAATTTTTAGTAATCAGTCGCAGTTTCAGTTAAAAATATAACTATAAAAAATCCTCATAACTAAATGTTTATGAGGATTTTTATTTTTACAGTTCTTTTGCTTCTGAACTATTATTATTTATAATTGCTGTTATTAAATAATTTTGATCTCTTTTTTCAAAAAAGATATACCAAGTTGTTCTCGTATTTAATTTAAAAAATATAATTTGAACCTAAGTATTGTAACGATTTTGGTGTTTTCTTATGTGGAAAACTTGAAATATTTGAAATTATAAAATTTACAATTTTGTCTATATAACTCTGAGCCGATTCCGAAAACCCAAAATACTCTTCCTTAAAAAGAATATAAACTAAATCATCAAAATATTGCAGAACAGCATTTTTGAAAATTACTTTTTCCAAGGATAGGCTTTTATTCTTTTAGACATTTCAGCTTTAAATTCCTCCGGTGTTAATCCTTTTGCAAACTCAGCATCAAAATCAAAAGTCTCCCGATCTATTCCTTTAAATTTAGGTTTTTGAACTCCATATTCGACAGCAGGCTCTTCAACCTTTCTATTTTTCGGATCTTCTTTTTCATTATTCACAATTCCTATATTTTAATCTTACAAATTTACACAATAAATTCTAATCAAAATGAAAAAATCCCAAATAATCTAAACTGATTATCAGGGATTTTAATATGCTTTAATTAGGCACACTGCTGTGCATCTCTACTAAAAAACTGTGACCGTGACTGAAAACTAACTAAGAACGAATCTTTTGCTCCCACTTCCAGGCGCTTGCCATTGCTTCGTTTAAACTTAGTTCTGCTTTCCAGCCCAGAACATTGTTTGCTTTATCTGTATTTGCATACGCTTCGGTAATATCACCTTCACGACGCGGCATAATTTTATACGGTAATTTTTTATTGCTTACTTTTTCAAAACTCTGAATCACTTCCAAAACTGAACTTCCTTTTCCGGTTCCCAGATTAAAGGTTTCTACTTTTTGTAAATTCTTTTTATTGAATAAACGCTGTAACGCAATAACGTGTGCTTTTGCTAAATCAACAACATGAATATAATCACGAACCGCAGTTCCGTCCGGCGTTGGATAATCATCTCCAAAAACAGATAATTCTTTACGTAATCCTGCTCCGGTTTGCGTAATAAAAGGAACTAAATTCTGAGGAACTCCCAATGGTAATTCTCCAATTTCCGTACTTGAATGCGCTCCAACAGGATTAAAATAACGCAATAAAATCGCGCTGATATTAGTAACTTTAGCGGTATCTGTAATAATTTCTTCTCCAATTTGCTTGGTATTTCCGTAGGGAGACATTGCTGTCTGCACCGGAGCATCTTCTGTAATTGGCATTTTTTCGGCCTGACCGTAAACCGTACAAGAAGAACTAAAAATAAAACTGGCCTCTGGTTTTTGCTGTAATTCCTGTAGCAAATAAACCAATGAAGCAATATTGTTTTCATAATACAACAAAGGCTGCTCAACACTTTCACCAACTGCTTTTGAAGCTGCAAAATGAATTACCCCAGTAACATCATTGTGTTTTTTAAAGAAATCCTGAACTGACGCTTTCTCTCTTAAATCTAGCTTTTCGAATAAAGGCGTTTTTCCTGTAATGGCTGTAATTCCTTTTAAAACATCTTCTGATGAATTCGAAAGATTATCAATTATCACTACTTCAAAGCCTTCATTTTGCAATTCGACTACGGTGTGAGAACCAATAAATCCCAATCCTCCTGTTACTAATACTTTCATTTTGTGGTTGTTTTTTTTATGTAGTTAATTTGTATGCCTGCCTTGCAATAAGAATCCAAGTATTCTTTTGTTTTTGCCAAACCAGCATTATTCCTATTTTAATATCCCTGTCAATTCCATCATCTTTGGTATGCGCTGCTAAAATATGTCTCACTATCGCAACATCATTTTGAATCGATATTGTTTGGTTTTGAAAATCTATAGTGACGAAATCAGATTTTCCACTCACGATTCCGTCTATGAATTCTGCCTGATTTTGAAAATTACCATTCGAATGAACGTAGGTCAATTTTCCAGAAGTTAATGCTTTTAATTTATTTCCATCAGCATCAATCATTGCCTGACGCAAAATCTCAACCTGATTCCCAACGATAACTTCTTCCTTAGCATTCGATTTTTGAGCAAAAACCGAAAACGGAACAAGAATCATCAAAATTAAAACACTAAGACTTCTCATTATTATTTGTTTAAAAATTCTAAAACAGTATCTGTAATGAATTTAATCTGCTCAGCATCTAATTCTGTATGCATGGGCAAAGCAATAACCTCTTGCACCAATTGATTGGTAACCGGAAACTGCTCTTCTTTATAACGGGAATCAACATAAGCTTTTTGAGAATGCAACGGAATCGGGTAATAAATCGCACAAGGAATTTGCTTATCCTGCAAATGCTGTAATAAAGCATTTCTGTCCGCATCAATAATTCTCAATACATATTGATGAAAAACGTGATCATTTTCGTTTGCATCAAATTCCGGCGTAATAATGTGAGCATTACCCGCAAAAGCTGCATTGTATTTTGAAGCCGCCAAACGACGTGCTGCATTATATTTGTTTAATAAAGGTAATTTTGCATTCAAAACTCCTGCCTGAATACTGTCTAAACGAGAATTTACTCCAACAACATCATGGTGGTAACGCTCGTACATTCCATGATTTACAATTCCACGTATAATATGCGCTAATTTATCATCGTTAGTAAAAATAGCTCCGCCATCACCATAACAACCCAAGTTTTTAGAAGGGAAGAATGAAGTTGCAGCAACATGACCAATTACTCCTACTTTGCTTTTGGTTCCTGATTTTGAAATATAATCGGCTCCAATGGCTTGTGCATTATCTTCGATTACATACAAATTATGTTCGGCAGCAATTTCCATAATTGCATCCATATTGGCTGCGCGACCAAATAAATGTACCGGAACAATTGCTTTTGTTTTTGGTGTAATTGCTTTTTTTATCGCATCAATATCGATATTCATATTTACCATATCAACATCTACTAAAACCGGAGTCAACTGCAGCAAAGCAATAACCTCAACAGTAGCTGCAAAAGTAAAATCAGCAGTAATCACCTCATCGCCCGGTTTTAAATCTAATCCCATCATGGCAATCTGCAAGGCATCTGTTCCGTTTGCACACGGAATCACATGTTTTGCTCCCAAATAATCTTCGAGATTTTTTTGAAATTGGTGAACCAAAGGTCCGTTTATATAAGTATTGGTGTCTAAAACCTCCTGAATAGAAGCATCAACGGTAGTTTTTATTTTCTCGTATTGACTTTTTAGGTCAACCATTTGAATTTTTTTCATTTTCAATATATTTTTAAAATTAAAGATCTGCTTTGAAGTCAGAGTCTCTAAAAGGAGGAACAAAAATAGTTATTTAATACCTTCAAACCAATGAAAATAATCGAAAGAACCGTAATTTAGCCACAAAAACAAACAGATGCTTTTTCTATATAATTTAGTTATTTCTATTGCGGGGTTTTTTCTGAAAATCGTGGCTCTTTTTAGTCCGAAAATTAAGCTTTTTACAGAAGGACGAAAAAATGTTTTCGCTATTCTCGAAGAAAAGATAAAACCTTCAGACAAAACGATTTGGTTTCATTCTGCTTCACTGGGTGAATACGAACAAGGTTTACCGGTAATCGAAAAAATCAAGGAAAAATATCCCTCCCACAAAATCATTGTTACTTTTTTCTCTCCTTCAGGATACGAAGTGCGTAAAAATAACACAGTTGCCGACACAACTGTATACCTGCCTTTGGACACTAAAAGCAATGCGAAGAAATTTTTAAAACTGGTACACCCTGAATTGGCTTTTTTTATTAAATATGAATTTTGGCTGAATTACCTAAAAGAACTGGAAACAAGCCAAACGCCTACTTATTTGGTTTCCGGAATTTTCAGGGACAATCAGATGTTCTTTAAATGGTACGGTGGCTTTTACAGAAAAGCGCTAAAAGCATTCACTTACTTTTTTGTTCAGAACGAAAGCTCTAAAGAAAAAATTGAAGCCATCGGATTTCACAATGTTATTGTTTCGGGAGATACTCGTTTTGACCGCGTAAATGCCATTCTGGAACGAGACAATACACTTGATTTTATCGAAAGCTTCAAAAACAACGCTCCTGCTATAGTAATAGGCAGCTCATGGCCAAAAGACGAAGCTTTAATAGCCGAGTACATTAATCAGGCACCTGAAGATGTAAAATTTATTATCGCACCGCACAACATCAAAGCAGAACAGATAGCCAGCCTTAAATCTCAAATTACAAAATCAACGGTTTTATTCTCAGAAAAAAAAGACCTTGACTTGTCTGATTTTAATGTCTTTATTATAGATACAGTAGGATTGCTGACTAAAATTTACAGCTACGGAACTATTGCTTATGTGGGCGGAGGCTTTGGAAATCCCGGAATTCATAACATACTCGAGCCCGCAACATTTGGAATTCCGATTGTGATAGGCCCAAATTACTCTAATTTTGCAGAAGCCACTCAACTTGTTTCACTTGGAGGATGTATCGTGATTTCTAATAAAGAGGAATTAAAACAAAACTTAGATCGTTTGCTTGCTGATAAAGCTTTTTTAGAAGAAAAAAGCCGAATCTGCAAAACATATATTCAGGACAACAAAGGAGCAACCAATACGATTATGAATATCGTTTCTTAAGCGATTTATTCAAACATTACCGCATTATCATCCTTATTCTACACAAAAGAGCTCAAAAAAACTCTTTTTTTGTTTTTTGCTGCTTACCAAATAATGAATAAAAGTTACAACAAATCGCAACCAGAAGAACAAAAGAGCCAATTCTCTTATTGAATATTCATCCAAAAATAATTTATTTAAAAAATACAATAATATAACACAACTTTATGATTGTGGCATATTATTTGATAACTAAGATAAACGTGAGCAATTGAAAATATTTTAAAAAAAAAATAAAAAAATATTTTACATATTAAAAAATTTATATCTTTGCCACGAATTAATAATTAACCTTTTATAATAAAGTAAGATGAAAAAAGTATTTTTAAGTTTAGCTGTTGTTGCTGTTTTAACTGTTGTATCTTGTAAAAAAGCTGACGCCGCAGCTACTGAGTCTGTAGATTCTACTGCTGTTGCTGTTGATTCTGCTGCTGCTGTAGTTGATTCTGCTGCTGCAACTGTTGATTCTGCTGCTGCTAAAGTTGACTCTGCTGCTGCTAAAGTAGAAGAAGTAAAAAAATAATTAGGACCTAAGTTCTAAAAATTTTAAAACCATCCTTGAGATGGTTTTTTTTTATGGTTAATTTTCCAATTAACCATTTAACCATAAAAAAAAGCGACCACTTTTGTGATCGCTTTTTTTATTTCTAAATTTCCTCCCCAACTTCTTCCTCAACAACCTCATCTTCAAAAATCGATTCACTTGACGAGAAGTCCAAAATTTCAGATCTCGCGCCATACGTCACAATCTCCTTTATTCCCTTTTGCAAAAGCAACTCTGTAGTGTATTTACGGCTTGTTGCGAAATGAACCTCACCTAACATCAATTTAAAGAAATACTTCCCTCCAGAACCTTTAAATTTCAAAAACCTGGCCTGATCTATATTCGCCTTAAACTTTTCAATATCCTCCTCACCCTCAAACTTCAGTTCATAACTCAAACTTGTAAATATCACTTTACCTTTCCTGGAAGTAAACACGAACTTATACTCATCATTAAATCGTTTACTTATTACAAAAGCACCCATTTATTATTTTATATTTTAGATTGTTGATTTTAGTTTCTTAGTCCCAATAGCCATCGGGATAGATTCTTAGATTCTTAGATTCTTAGATTCTTAGATTCTTAGATTCTTAGATTCTTAGATTCTTAGATTCTATAAAATAAATTTACTTCTTAAATTTATTTTATGCCATGTGAGTTTACACAATAAAAAAAGCCTCTTCAAAAGAAGAGGCTTTAGTACTCAGAGCGGGACTTGAACCCGCACGAACATTGCTGTTCACTGGATTTTAAGTCCAGCGTGTCTACCAATTTCACCATCCGAGCATTATGTAGCATTGAGCGAAAAACGGGGCTCGAACCCGCGACCTCGACCTTGGCAAGGTCGCGCTCTACCAACTGAGCTATTTTCGCGTTTCAAATTCTTGTAAGAACTACAATACTTCACTTGTTCTGTATTGCGAGTGCAAATTTAGGACATTTATTCAATTACACAAGCGTTTTTTGAAAAAATATTTCGCTTATTTTATAACTTTCTGATAACCTAAACTTTAAATCTGAAATTATTTTTTAACCAACATCCTTTTAATCTCGTTAAGCTTCATTAATGCTTCAACGGGCGTTATGGCATTGATGTCAAGACTCATGATCTCTTCTTTTATTTCTTCCAACAAAGGATCATCCAGATTAAAGAAACTCATCTGCATTTCGTCAGCAGCTTCTTTAATTCCGTTTAACGCTTCGCTTGAATGATTTTTTTCTAGTTTCTTCAACAGCTTTTGCGCTTTCAAAATTACGATCTGAGGCATTCCCGCCATTTTTGCAACGTGAATTCCAAAACTATGCGCACTTCCTCCTTTTACCAGCTTTCTGATAAAAAGCACCGTATCTTTTAATTCTTTAACCGCAACATTATAATTCTGAATTCTGGGCAATGATTCCGTCATTTCATTCAACTCATGATAATGTGTTGCAAACAACGTTTTTGGTCTGCCCGGATGCTCGTGTAAAAACTCGGCAATAGCCCAGGCAATCGAGATCCCGTCATAGGTACTTGTTCCTCTTCCAATTTCATCCAATAAAACCAAACTACGATCGGAGATATTATTCAGGATGGAAGCCGTTTCGTTCATTTCTACCATAAAAGTAGATTCTCCCATCGAAATATTATCCGACGCTCCTACTCTGGTAAAGATTTTATCAACAATCCCCATTCTCACACTATCAGCAGGAACAAAACTTCCCATTTGAGCCAACAGTACAATTAAAGCGGTTTGTCTCAAAATAGCCGACTTACCCGACATATTGGGTCCGGTAATCATTATAATCTGTTGTGTATCTCTGTCTAAATAAACATCATTAGCAATATAAGGAGTTCCTACAGGTAATTGTTTTTCGATAACAGGATGTCTCCCGTTCTTGATTTCAAGTTCGAATGTTTCATCAATTTCAGGACAAACGTATTTATTCTCTACAGCCAATTGCGTAAATGAACACAAACAATCTAATTGCGCCACCAAATTAGCATTCATCTGAACCGGTTTGATATAAGTTGCAATCCAGGTAATTAACTGTTCAAAAAGTTCCGATTCGATTTTATGAATTTTTTCTTCAGCTCCTAAAATTTTCGTTTCGTATTCTTTTAACTCCTCTGTAATATATCGTTCCGCATTTACAAGAGTTTGCTTACGAATCCACTCTGTCGGCACTTTATCTTTATGCGTATTTCTTACTTCAATATAATATCCAAAAACATTATTGAACGATATTTTCAAAGAAGAAATTCCTGTTCTCTCTGACTCTCTTTTCTCAATTCCTTCCAGATATTCTTTTCCGGAGGTAGAAATAGCACGCAAATCATCCAGCTCTTCACTAATACCTTTTGCAATTGCATTTCCTTTTGCAATGGCTACAGGTGCATCCTGATTCAAAGTCGTCTTAATCTTCTCTCGCAACAAATCACAGGAATGCAAACTGTCTCCAATAATCTTTACTGCTTCCTGCGGACTTTGCAGTGCCAGAGTTTTAATTGGAATAATAGCATCCAGGGATTCTTTCAGATAAACAATTTCACGTGGTGAAACCTTTCCGGCAGCAATTTTAGAAATCAGACGTTCTAAATCTGAGATTTGTTTAATTTGATATTGAATATTATATAAAACTTCAGGATTTGATTTCAGGTACGAAACCACATCATGACGTCCTTTTATTTTATTACTGTCTTTTAATGGTAATGCGAGCCAACGTTTCAGCAAACGCCCGCCCATTGGCGAAAGCGTTCTGTCGATAACATCTAAAAGGGTTACCGCATTTGGGTTATAACTATGGTATAATTCTAAATTTCTAATGGTAAAACGATCCATCCAGACATAGGCATCTTCTGCAATACGCTGAATTGCCGTAATATGCTGAACACGATTATGCTGTGTTTCAGACAAATAATACAAAATTGCTCCTGACGCTACAATTCCGTCTTTTAATTCCTCAATACCAAAACCTTTCAATGAAACGGTCTGAAAATGTTTTGTCAAAGTTTCTAAGGCATAGTCTTCTTTATAGATCCAGTCTTCCAGATAAAAAGTATGAAAGTCTTCTCCAAAAGCAGCTTTAAAATCTCCTTTATTATTTTTAGGAACCAGAATTTCACTTGGATTAAAATTCTGTAATAATTTATCGATGTATTCCGCATTTCCCTGAGCTGTTAAAAACTCCCCGGTCGAAACATCTAAAAAAGAAACTCCTATATTTTTATTAGCAAAATAAACTGATGCTAAAAAGTTATTTGTTTTTGATTGTAAAACCTCATCGTTTAAAGAAACTCCCGGAGTTACCAGTTCAGTAACGCCACGTTTTACGATTGTTTTGGTCATTTTTGGATCTTCAAGCTGATCACAAATCGCTACACGAAGTCCGGCTTTTACTAATTTTGGCAAGTACGTATTAATAGAATGATGCGGAAAACCAGCCAAAGCTGTTTCAGTTTCAGAACCAGCACCTCTTTTTGTCAATGTTATCCCAAGGATTTTTGAAGCTCTAATAGCGTCTTCTCCAAAGGTTTCGTAAAAATCCCCTACTCTAAAAAGCAGACATGCGTCAGGGTATTTTCTCTTGATCTCGTTGTACTGTTTCATTAACGGTGTTTCTTTCACCACTTTCTCTTTCGCTGCCAAATTATTGTGTTTTTAAATGAAAAATATAAGACAGCGAATTTATAATATTTTAGCGGCATATCGAAGGGCTTCAAAAATTAAAATATTTTAAGTTTTTTTTATATTAACATATTAGATTTTTCTATAGATTTGTTCATAATTAAAACAAAGATTCTAAAAAGATGAAAAAAATAATTTTATTCGCTATGTTAGCTGTAGTTGGAATTACTGCTTCTAACGCTCAGGCTAAAAAAACAACAGCTAAAGCAGCCAAGGTTGCTAAGGTTGAAGGAGCCGGAATGGCTTTTGAAACAGAAACTATCGATTACGGAACTATCGCTCACAATGCTGATGGAAAACGTGAGTTTGTTTTTGTAAACAACGGGACTAAACCATTAATCATTACAAATACACAAGGATCTTGTGGTTGTACTGTACCAACAACTCCAAAAGAGCCAATCGCTCCGGGTGCTAAAGGTATTATTGGTGTAAAATACGCTACTGACAGAGTTGGTGCTTTTACAAAAACGGTTACTGTAACTTCTAATGCTGAAGGACAACCAACAAAAGTACTTACTATTAAAGGTACAGTTTTACCAGATCCTGTTAAAAGCTAATCTGAAAAACAAATAAAATAATCGAAAAAGCTTCCTTATCTTTGGAAGCTTTTTTTATGACCTGAATACAACACCAATGAGAAAACTCGAAAACAGTGAGCTAGATCGAAAATCTATTGAAGATTTTAAAAAATCAGACAAAACACCACTTATATTAGTATTAGACGACATCCGTAGTTTACACAATATTGGCTCTGTGTTCAGAACTTCTGATGCTTTTTTGGTCGAAAAAATAATCCTGTGCGGTATTACGGCAACTCCTCCAAACAAAGAAATTCATAAAACGGCACTTGGCGCGACTGAAACTGTAGCATGGGAACATCATGAAAATGTACTGGAAGTGATTGAAAACCTTAAAAAGGAAAATGTAATAACAATGGCTATTGAACAAGTAGAAAGCGCTGTATTTCTTCAGGATTTTAAAGTAGAGAAAAATCAAAAATACGCTCTTGTTTTTGGCAATGAAGTTCACGGTGTCTCACAGGAAGCGGTTGCAATTTGTGATGGATGTATCGAGATTCCTCAGCTAGGAACCAAACACTCTCTAAATATTGCTGTAAGCGCAGGAATTGTGGTTTGGGATTTGTTTCAGAAATTAAACTGGCCCAATAAAATATAAGAAAGAATCTACTGATCTAAAATGTTATTTTACAGCAGATTTCAGCTTTAAATGTTAGAAATTGAAATATATTTTTTTGTGATTATAAAATTGATACTTTTATAAAATGAAAAATATCAATTTTTTAAAAACAATCCTTTTATTTTTTATTTTTATCTTCAGCCAATCTCGTGCAAATGAGAAAATTAGTGCCATTGATAAAAATTTAATGACAGCTTCAAAAGACACCATTAAATTAAATAAAAACAACAACCCAAAGCTTACTTTTGCTATCACTCCTCCGGTCATTAAAGCAACCGGAGATCAATTTTATTGCCCGCAAAACACTATTAATATTGTAACTGCTATCACAATTACCCATGATCCGCTGGAATTGGGAACTATAGCAGGTTATATTCAGATTTCTTCGGGTTATTCTGGCGGTTTAGACCAACTGACACTTTCAAATCCTGCGGCACATCCTTCGATTACAACCAGTTGGGATGCAACGGCAGGAAAACTAAAATTGTCAAATCCAACCGGAGCAAATGTTTTGTATTCTGATTTAGAAGCCGCTATTAAAGATGTTGTTTTTACAAATTCATCTGTTGCAGCTTCTGGCACGAGAACTTTTTCGATCACAATTGGCCAGGCCAATTATTTACCTTCTACACAACATTATTACTTATTTATCCCTAGTATCGGTATTAGCTGGACCGCTGCAAAAGCAGCCGCAGAAGCAAGCACCTATTACGGACTTAAAGGATATCTTGCGACAATCTTATCTGCTGATGAAGCCAAACTAATTGGAGAACAAGCCTCCGGAACGGGCTGGATAGGCGGCAGCGATGCCGAAACCGAAGGTGTCTGGAAATGGGTTACAGGACCGGAAGCCGGAACAATTTTCTGGAATGGAGCTGCTAATGGCTCAACCCCAAATTTTGCTTTCTGGAACACCGGAGAACCCAATAATCAGGGAGACGAAGATTATGCGCACATTACCCAACCGGGAGTTGGAATAAGAGGATCGTGGAATGATCTGGCAAACACAGGAGACTCAAGTGGCAATTACCAGCCCAAAGGTTATGCGGTAGAATATGGCGGAATGCCTGGCGAATTACCTCTCGAAATTGCCGCAAGCACTAAAATTACGATTCCGGTTGCCACAGCAACTACTCCAAATTCAATTTGCGATTCCGGCAGTTTTACACTCAATGCCACTGCAACGACCGGAGCAACAATTAATTGGTACGATGCTGCTATTGGAGGAAATTTACTAGGAACAGGAAACTCCTACACAACTCCTATTATAAATACTACAACTACTTTTTATGCTGATCCTGGTTGCGAATCGAACCGTAAAGCAGTTATCGCTACTGTAAACCCAACACCTGCAAAACCTGTTGCTGCTGCTTCAACTGTTTATAACTGCGGGCCCGGAAGTGTAATTATTGAAGCAAATTCGGATATTAGTGTCATAAATTGGTTTACTACTTCTACTGGCGGAACAAGTGTACACATGGGAAATAGTTTTACTACACCGGC
This sequence comes from Flavobacterium frigidimaris, assembly GCA_900129595.1. Taxonomy (GTDB): domain Bacteria; phylum Bacteroidota; class Bacteroidia; order Flavobacteriales; family Flavobacteriaceae; genus Flavobacterium; species Flavobacterium frigidimaris. The sequence continues at coordinate 110,060 of FQWG01000010.1, forward strand.
CCTTTCAACAAATACCACCTATTATGCTCAAGCTTCCTATAGCACTTGTATCAACACAGATCGCACACCTGTAAACATCATAATATACACACCTCCTGTAGTAACAGATGAAACTTTGTCTTTGTGTCAATTTCAAAAAATCACACTTGATACCGGAATTTCCGGAATGACTTATCTCTGGAATACTGGCGCTACCAGCCAGACTACTGATGCTACTTCAGGTGGAACTTATACTGTAGATGTGACAAGTCCTGCTCCCGAAAACTGTACTAGCCGAAAAACAATTATAGTCAACGAACATCAGGTTCCACAAATAGACCGAATTGACGTAAACGGAACCACAGCAGTAATCTACCTTAAAAATGAAGCTGATTATTTTGAATATTCTGTAGACGGAACAAATTTTCAGAATTCTAATACTTTCTTTGAAGTTCCGGGAGGATTGCAAACAGCTTACATCAGAGAAAAAACAGGTTGCGGGCAAACAACACAAAACTTTATAGTGCTTGTATTTCCAGCATTTTTCACTCCAAACAACGACTCTTATAATGATTTATGGGAAGTAACCGGAATGGAAAATTATCCGCAGGCACAGGTAACTATTTTTGATCGTTACGGAAAATTAATCGCACAATTGACTTCTTCTAAAATGAGTTGGGACGGAACTCTCAATAAAACACCTCTACCGGCTTCTGATTATTGGTACGCCTTGAAGATTGATGACACCAAACCCGTTTTAAGAGGACATTTTTCTTTGAAGAGATAATTTTGTTAATTAGAAAATTTTCTAATTCTCTCATTGACACATTAGCCCAGCTTTTTCTGAACTTCATTTAAAATAAAAAGATAATCTCCATGTTTTTTTACAAAATCACGATCTGAGACATCGATTATCAAAACATTCAGGTCTTTTTGGGATTTTATATATTCGAGGTAGCCATTATTGATTTTATCCAAATACTCCGCTTCAATATTTTGCTCATAATTACGTCCGCGTTTCTTGATATTCTGAAGCAAACGCTCTGAATTCTGGTACAAATAAACGTATAAATCAGGCTTTGGCATTTCTTTATAAATAATATCGAATAAGTTTCGATACAAACGGTATTCGTCTTCTGCCAGTGTAATTTTAGCAAAAATCAAGGATTTAAAAATATGGTAATCGGCTACAATAAAATCCTTAAACAAATCAAATTGTGCGAGATCATCTGATAATTGCTGATAACGATCTGCAAGAAAAGACATTTCTAACGGAAAAGCATATCGATTTTGATCTTTATAAAACTTGGGTAAAAAAGGATTGTCAGCAAAACGCTCTAATACCATTTTTGCATTAAAATCTTCAGCAATCTTTTGCACCAAAGTAGTTTTCCCTGCTCCAATATTCCCTTCAAAAGCAATATAATTAAAGTTTTCCAAGACAATTTCACCTAAAGGATTCTTTAAATCCTGAACCACTGTGTAAACACTATCGTCTGGCGAAATCGCAAGCAATTCTGAAATAGATTTATGAAAAACAGGATGTTTCCAGTCCAATTTTAAATCCTGCAGAGGCAGCAAAACAAAATTTCTGTTTTGCATTAAAGGATGCGGAATTTTCAATTTTTCAGAATCAATAATTTCATCATCAAAAACAATCAAATCAATATCGATAATTCGGGCCTGATAACGTTCCTGATTCGAACGGATCCTGCCTAAATGTTTTTCGACTTTTAAAACCTGATTTAGTATTTTTTGTGCTGATGAAGTAGTATGTAAAAGGAGAGCACAGTTATAAAAAGCATCGCTTTCAAAACCCCAGGCGGGAGTTTCGTATAGTTTTGAAACCCTGATTACAGTTCCTACTTCCTGATGTATCAAATCGATACAACTTTCGATGTTTGCTAACCTGTTTCCCTGATTACTCCCTATAGATAAAACGACTTGATGCTGTGACTTCATAATAAATGCAAATTAACTAAAACTATTTTAGAATTACCCATATTATTTAAATCAAGAATTAGAAGTTTCGAACTGTTTCTGATTTTTTATTTCTTATAACTTCCTAAAAAATTGCTGATATGATACAAAATATCCTATCTTTAATTGAGATAGTTAAAAATGTAAAAAGTACAACTATTTGATCAAATCGTATATTCGAAATAATTTGTTTTTAGAGTACATTTGTAACAAACCAGCCTTCTTCGCTACTTATTAAAAAAAATACACTTATGAAGTTTTTAGGAAATGTAATTGCCACAGTTGTTGGTATTTTTGTATTTATTATGTTCTTCTTTTTTGGAATAATTCTCATTGGAGCTATTTTTGGAGGAGACAGTGCTGTTTCAGTCAAAAGCGATTCTGTTATAGAATTAAATTTAAAACAAATTCAAAATGATTATGCCGGAAAATACAAGGATCCCTGGGTAACTGTTTTTTCAGATAAAAAAGGTATCGGTTTAACGGATGTGATCAATGCGATCGAAGCTGCAAAAACAGATGATAACATTAAGGGGATTTCGATTCTAAATGATGAATCGTCTTTGGGACTTGCACAATATAAAGATCTGAGAAACGCACTGGAAAGTTTCAAAAAATCTGGCAAATTTGTCTGGGCCTATGCCAATACTTATTCTCAAAAAGAATATTACTTAAACTCTGTTGCCAATACGGTTTATATCAATCCGGCAGGTGATTTAGATTTTAAAGGACTTTCGTCTGAAGTAATGTTCTTTAAAGATTTCCAGGATAAATCAGGCATTCACATGGAAGTGATTCGTCACGGAAAATATAAAAGTGCTGTTGAACCCTTTTTAGAAAATAAAATGAGTGATGCCAACAGGGAACAAGTAACAGCTCTTTTGAACTCACTCTGGACGACGGTATCTACTGATATTGCCAAAAGCAGAAATATTCCTCTTGATAAATTAAATGAAATCGCCAACGGCTTATTGGCCCGAACTCCGGAAATGGCAAAAGCACAGCATTTAGTAGATATTATCGCCTACGAAGATGTGTATCACAATGCGATCAAAAAAGCATTGAAAGTTACCGGAGATGATGATTACAACAAGATTTCAATTTCAGATTATACCCAAAATAATATTACAACGGCTTTGACCAACTCAGCGACTGATCAAATTGCAATTATTTACGCTCAGGGCGAAATACAAAGCGGCGAAGGAGATGTTACTGTAATTGGAGAAGGATCTATGCGCCGCTCTCTGCAGGAAGCCCGCAAAAATGAAGATGTAAAAGCAATTGTACTTAGAATCGACAGTCCGGGCGGAAGTGCTCTGACATCTGACTTGATCTGGAGAGAAATCGAAATTACCAAAAAAGTAAAACCAGTTGTAGTTTCTATGGGTAATTATGCAGCTTCAGGCGGTTATTATATTGCGTGCAATGCCAATACAATTTTTGCTGAAAGCAATACCATTACAGGTTCTATTGGCGTTTTTGGAATCTTGCCTAATTTTAGTCCGTTAGCGAATAAATTAGGAATTAATACTGAACAGGTAAAAACACACGAAAACTCTGCGAATTACAGTCCGTTTGTGCCTGTTGACGAAAAGTTTAAAGCTTTTACACTTGAAGGAGTTGAACATATTTACAACACTTTTGTAACACATGTAGCAGAAGGCAGAAAAATGACTTTTGCTCAGGTAGATGCAATCGCACAAGGACGCGTCTGGTCAGGAACTGAAGCTCTGAAAATTGGTCTGGTTGATAAAATCGGAGGACTTAATGATGCTATTGCAGAGGCAGCAAGAATTGCTAAAGTAAAAACATACAGCACGCAAAATTATCCGGAATACGAAAAAACATTCAACGATATCCTTTCCGGTCTGCCTTTTGCACAATCGAAAGAAGCTTTTATAAGAGAAGAAATTGGCGAAGAGAATTATATGCTTATCGAACAGGTAAAAAGACTTCAAAAACAAAAAGGAGTTCAGGCGATGCTTCCTTTCGGATTAAATATTAAATAATTCCATTTCAACAATGAAAAAAATATTTGCTCTTGCTGCTCTTTTATTTTTGGGTTTTGTAAATGCTCAGAACAAAAACGAAATCACATTTAAGGAATCTCCTTTGATTTTGAAAATTAATATCGATCAGCTTTTTGGTACATTAACTACTCCTGATTTAAAAACAAAATATCCGGTAGCATTGATCATTTCAGGTTCCGGACCAACGGATCGAAACGGAAACAATCCGATGATGAAAAACAATTCACTGAAAATGCTGGCTGAAGCTCTGGCAAAAAACGGAATTGCATCATTACGATACGACAAAAGAGGTATTGGCGAAAGTAAAGCGGCCGCGGCGAATGAACAAACTTTAGTATTCGAAAATTATACTGAAGATGCCAAAAGCTGGATTAATCTATTAAAACAGGACAAGCGTTTTTCTGAAGTAATTGTTATTGGTCATAGTGAAGGTTCTTTAATAGGAATGATTGCGGGCGCAAAAGCAAACAAATTCATCTCTATTGCCGGTCCGGGAGAATCAGCTGATAAACTGATCAAAGCACAAATCGCTTCTAAATCGAATAAACAAATCGAGGAAATGACTTTTCCAATTATCGACAGTTTAAAAAGCGGGCACTATGCGCAAAAAGTTGACCCAATGCTTAATTCTCTCTTTAGACCAAGCATTCAACCGTACTTAATTTCCTGGTTTAAATACGATCCTCAGACAGAAATTAAAAAACTAACTGTTCCGATTTTGATTTTACAAGGAAACAAAGATTTACAAGTAACGGTAAAAGACGCGGAACTTTTATCCCAGGCCAATAAAAATGCGGAACTTTTGATCGTCGACAATATGAATCATGTCATGAAAACAATCACAGTTGACAATCAGGCGAATATGGAAAGCTATAACAATGAGAGTTTGCCTCTCTCAGAAATCATGACAAATAAGATTATTTCTTTCATTAAAAAATAATGAAAATCATAAAATCATTAAAAATCCGTTTGAATCTATATTCAGACGGATTTTTTACTTTTAACAAATTAAAGTTTATTCTTATATTTTATAAAAACTTTATTAACGAACTCCATCAAAAAAAACTATTTTTACACGGTTCAATTAGCCATTTTAAACACTCAAATATTTATTTATATGTTAAAGAAAATTTTAAAAATTACAGCCATTATTCTTGTGGTGATTGTAGCCGCACTATTCGCCATTCCGTATTTCTTTAAAGATCAAATAAAAGCAAAAATTGCAGATGCTATCAATGAAAGTGTTGATGCTAAAGTGAGTTTTGCAGATGCCGATTTAAGTTTATTCAAAAACTTCCCAAATGCAACAGTGGGAATCAATAAACTGGTAATTATCAACAAAGCTCCTTTTGAAGGCGATACCCTGGTTTCGTTAGGCGAATTGAATTTGAAAATGAGCATCAAAGAACTTTTCAAAGGAAAAGAGGAACCGTTAAACATTCAGGGAATAAGCTCTGCCAATGGTTTGGTCAATATTATTTTTAATAAAGATGGTGTTGGCAATTTTGATATTGCATTAAAAAACAAAAAAGAGACAACAAAAGATGAGGCAAGTAAACCGCTGTCTTTAAAAATTCAGAACTATAAAATCGAGAATTTCACTTTTAGATATATCGATCAGGGATCTAAAATAAAAATGGTTATTGACAGTTTAAACCATGAAGGAACCGGAGACTTTACCAATTCAAAATTAGATCTGAATACTAAATCTACTGCTAAGGTTTCTTTGGATATGGATAAAATCAATTACATGAAAAATGTGAAACTGACTTTAGACGCTGTTTTAGGAATAGATTTAGAACAAAGCAAATATACGTTTAAAGAAAACAAGGCTTTAATCAACCAATTGCCTTTAGAATTTGACGGATTTATTCAGATGACGGATGCCGGTCAGAATTATGACTTAAAATTTAAAACACCTACTTCATCATTTACCAATTTCTTAGGCTTAATCCCTTCGGCTTATGCTTCAAGCTTAGACGGTGTAAAAACTACGGGAGACTTTACCGTTGTTGGTTTTGCTAAAGGACAATTAACAGAGACAACAGTTCCAAAATTCAATATTGCAATTGCATCGAACAATGCTTCTTTTCAATATCCTAATTTACCAAAATCAGTTCAGAATATTGTAATCGATACGAAAATCATCAATGAAACAGGAATCTTAAATGATACTTACGTTAATTTAGACAAACTATCTTTTAGAATTGATCAGGATGTTTTTAACGCCAAAGCAAATATTAAAAACATAACCGTCAATCCGTTTGTAAATGCTGCTTTAAAAGGAACCATTAATCTGGCTAATCTTTCAAAAGCGTATCCTATTAAACTGGACAAACCTCTTGCCGGAATTCTAAAAGCCGATGTAACGACACAATTTGATATGGCATCTGTAGAAAAAAGCCAATATCAAAATATTAAAAATGCGGGAACGATGAGCTTGTCAGGATTTAAATATACGGATGAAAACAACAAGTCGATGAATATCAGCACGGCTTTGGTTGAATTTAACCCAAGTACCATCAACCTGAAAAAATTTGATGCTACTACCGGAAAAAGTGACTTAAGTATCAATGGGGTTTTAGAAAATTTCTATGGTTTTATGTTTAAGAAACAAGAACTAAGAGGAAACTTTAACATGAGTTCAAACCAATTGGCAGTAGATGATTTTATGACAGCCGGAGAACCAGCCAAAACAGGAACTGCAACCGGAAAAGAAGGAGAAACAAAAGCGACACCTGCAAAACAGGCTGAAGCAATGAAGATTCCTGCTTTTTTAAATTGTACTATAAATGCAAAAGCAAATACGGTTTTATATGACAATTTGAAACTAACAGCTGTTTCCGGGAAATTGATCGTAAAGGATGAAAAAGCAACTTTAGAGAACTTTAAAACGTCTATTTTTGGAGGAACAATTGGTCTTACAGGCACCGTTTCTACAAAAGCGAAAGTGCCTACTTTTGACATGAATTTAGGATTCAATCAGGTGGATATTGCACAAACTTTTACGCAATTGGACATGATGAAAAAAATTGCGCCAATTGCAGGGATCATCAATGGAAAGCTGAACTCTACAATAAAATTAAATGGTAATCTTGATGCTGACGAATTAACTCCGGATTTGAAATCGATTTCCGGGGACTTGATAGGACAGTTACTTTCTACAACTGTAAATCCTAAAAATTCGACTGTATTGAATGCCTTAACGTCAAACATCAAGTTCATTGATATGAACAAAGTGAATTTGAACGATATCAAAGCTGCCTTAACTTTTGAAAACGGAAAAGTAAATGTAAAACCATTTGACATCAAATATCAGGATATCAAAATTACAGTGGGCGGAACTCATGGTTTTGACCAAACGATGAATTACAATTTAAAATTAGATGTTCCTGCAAAATATTTAGGAAGTGAAGCGAATGCCTTTATTGCAAAAATGTCTCCGGCAGATGCTGCAAAACTGCAAAACATTCCTATAAATGCAATGATTACAGGTAATTTTTCTAACCCGAAGGTTTCTACAGATATGAAAACTGCTGTCACGAGTTTAACGACTCAATTGGTAAATCAGCAGAAAGAGAAGCTAACTCAAAAAGGGACTTCGGCGCTTACTGATCTGATCAATAAGAATACGAAAGCAAAAGACACCACACAAGCTGCAAAAACAGAAAAAGAACAGAAAACACAGGAAGCTACAAAAAAAGCCAGTGACCTGATTAATGGTTTGTTCAAAAAGAAGAACTAGAATAAAAAGAAAGGCGCCTACTATTCAGTAAGCGCCTTTTTCTTTCGTTTGTGTTTTATAATTAAATAGCATCTGAATAGATACTTAATTTTCCGTTATTTAAAATTGAATTTATTGTTTTCAGATAATCTTTTCTGGTGTACAAATTAACATCTACACCAATACTGCAATTGTCATAAGGTTCGTATTTTTTGATGTTCGAAACAGAAAACAATCCTATTGTTGGGGTCTGTACCGCACTTGCTAAATGCATTATTCCACTATCAGCTCCTATGAATAAATCAGTGTTGGCAATTACTGCTCCTATTTCACGAATGTCTTTACTATAAAATGTAGGTGCCTTAAAAGCAATTTGCGAAACGTTTTCTACAGGCAGGATTTCGATAATATTGTAATTTGAATATTCTCTTTTGAGTTGTGTATAAAAACTTTCCCACCAATCTTCTGACAAACATTTTTCTCCTGTTGCATAGGTAAATATACAGATGGTCTTTTTGTCATTATGAATCAAATCATTTAAGATTTTCTTTCCGTCCGCAATCTCAGAAGAGGATAATTTGAGATTTAAAGGAGCAATTATTTTATTGCTTTTTGGGAATCGGAGTTTGGTCAAATAGTATCGGAAGTTGTAAACAGGGTACTTTGCAATATGATCGTAATCATTTTTCACATGTTGGGATTCTTCGCTTGAATCTCCAAAAAATTTGTATTTAGCATTAGAAAACTGGACTGCTAAACGTCCTGAAGAAGAGTTTTGATCTACGTTGATCGCGACATCATACTTTTGTCGTTTTATCGAAATCCAGACATTCAGATATTTCAATAAACTTTTGAAGGGCTTTTTGGGGAGGTCAATTATTTTATCAATATTATCATAATTCTCAAAAATGATGGGAGCTAATGTTCCCTTAACAAACAAATCGACTTTACAATTTGGAAATATTTCCGTGACTTCCTGAACGAGAGGCGTAATCAATAATAAGTTTCCTAATCGTCCGTTTGGCCTGCAGATCAAAATTCTTTTTATATCATTTTTATCTACTAAAATGATATCTTCTTGTGAACTTGCTTTTCCAATATTCTTAGTGAGATTACGCATTAAACTGCGCCTAAAAACATTTATTTTTTTTAAAAGCCCCATCTTATTAAATCGTTTATTGATTAGTAAATCTTCATTTTAAATTAAAAAAAAATCAAAGTTTCAACTAGTTCAAAACTAGCCTCTTTTTTTTTCTAAAATTAAATTCTTTCAATAAGCAATTATTACAAAATTGTAACCAAATGTATCAACATTCACATCTTCAACTACTTAAAGGAGACTTAAAAATACAAAAACTATTTTATAAACAAAAGAATATTAGACAGTTAGGCAATAACAACAGATGAATGCCCCATAAACCTAGACGTTAATTGTGACAACATACCCTTCTGAACTCCTAACATTAAAAACGGTACCGTCTTCAAAAATTAAATACTGGCCTTTGATTCCTGTTAATTTTCCATTGAAGGATGGAGTCTTATCAAGATTTAAACTTGCTACTTTTGCCGGATAATTCAGAACCGGATAATTCAATTCATACAAATCATTTTTTTGCGAATAGAAATATTCTTTGGCCTCATCCGGAATCAGGCTTTCTACTTTTACTTTCTCCGCAATCAGATCAAAACTGCCACTTGTCTTCTGGAGCATCTTTCTCCAATTGGTTTTATCTGTATAATGATCTTTTAGAGCTACCTCAGTAATTCCGGCTAAATATCTGTTAGGAACCTCAACAATAGCAATTGCCTGTGTCGCGCCCTGATCGATCCAACGCGTCGGAACCTGGGTTTTACGCGTCACACCAACCTTTACTTCACTAGCCAAAGCCAGATATACAACATGCGGCTGCAATTGCACTTTTTGCTCATATTCAAGATCACGGTCTGCAATTCCTAAATGAGCAGTACTCAATTCCGGTCTCATGATCCAGTCACCAACAGCCGGACTGGAGTAAAAACAATCATAACAAAATCCCTGGCGGAATATTTTTTTCTTTTTATGACAATTCAGACATTCGTAACCTGCAAAATTAATTTCAATCTCTTTATTCAAAAGCTGATTCATATTTAAAAAACTATCTTCGAAAACCAAATAATATTGAATTGGGTTTCCTAATTCAGTTTGCATTTTTGTAAGTACGCCTTGATATGTCATAAGAATTGTAGATTGTAGATTTCAGATATTAGATCTGCACCGGATTGTGAACTTTTATTTATTAAAAATTCCAATTATCAATTGGAATCTTTACTTTTATAGAACTGTTTTTTACAAAAAAACACTATTTTTGATACAACGGCAAAGTTAGTATTTGTCGATCGATATTCAAATTTTATATTTTTGATTTTCGCGTCAAGAGAAAAACTAAAATATAAAACCTCCCGATAATTATCGGGACTAAAATCTAAAATTGACTCATGCCCTTATCAATTATCAATTCGTTTGCCTCCTGGGTCCTGAAACAAAGGATACACCAAATAGAACTTTTTCTAAAATATCCCAACGAGGTTCAGGAAGAACTCTTGCATAATTTATTGACGGCTTCGGAAAACACGATTGTTGGAAAAAAATATGATTTTGAATCGATTACATCGTATGCTACTTTTGCAGAAAGGGTGCCTATTGCAACTTATGAGGAATTGCAGCCTCTGATCGAACGTACACGTCAGGGTGAACAGGGTGTTTTTTGGGAAACTCCCATAAAATGGTTTGCCAAATCGAGCGGCACTACAAATGCCAAAAGCAAATTTATTCCGGTAAGCAACGAAGCTTTAGAGGATTGCCACTATAAAGGAAGTAAAGATTTACTTTGTTTGTATTTGAACAATAATGAAGATTCTGAATTGTTCTTAGGAAAAAGTCTTCGCTTGGGCGGAAGTTCTCAGATCTACGAAAACAACAATACTTTCTTTGGAGATCTTTCAGCTATCCTGATTGAGAACATGCCTATCTGGGCCGAATTTAGCAGCACGCCAAGCAACAAAACTTCATTGATGAGTGAATGGGAAGCTAAGATTGCTGCTATTATAAATGAAACCAAAAATGAAAACGTAACCAGTTTTGCAGGAGTTCCTTCCTGGATGTTGGTTTTAATGAATAAGGTTTTAGAAAATACAGGAAAACAAAGTTTATTAGAACTCTGGCCTAATCTGGAAGTTTATTTTCATGGAGGCGTAAGCTTCTCTCCTTATAAAGAACAATACAAGAAAATTTTACCAAGTAAAGATTTCAAATATTACGAAATATACAATGCTTCCGAAGGCTTCTTTGCCATTCAGGATTTGAATAATTCCAGCGATTTATTACTAATGCTGGATTATGGCATTTTCTACGAATTTATATCAATGGATACTTTTGGAACTCCTGATCAAAAAGTAGTTCGTCTGGCTGATGTTGAACTCAATAAAAACTACGCGATTGTTATTACAACCAATTCGGGTTTATGGCGTTATTTGATTGGCGATACGGTTCGTTTTACTTCTTTAAATCCGTACAGAATTAGAGTTACAGGAAGAACCAAACATCATATTAACGTTTTTGGTGAAGAATTAATGGTCGAAAATACCGATCAGGCCATTGCCAAAGCATGCCAAATTACCCAAACCGAGGTGATCGATTATACGGTTGCTCCTATTTTTATGCAGGATAAAGAAAAAGGCGCGCACGAATGGATGATCGAGTTCAAGAAAAAACCGGCTGATGTTGGCCTTTTCCAAAAAGTGCTGGATGAAACTTTACAAACTTTAAATTCTGATTACGAAGCCAAACGCCATAATAATATGACACTGAATCCTCTGGTGATTAATGTGGCTCGTGAAAATTTGTTTTATGATTGGTTGAAAGAACGTGATAAACTAGGCGGACAACATAAAATTCCGAGACTTTCGAATCAAAGGGATTATCTGGAGCAGTTGAAGGAAATGTGCATACTTAAACACTAATTTCACGAATTTTCACCAATTATGTCGCTGACGCGAGCCCCTTACTGGCGCGAGCGCAATGTCATTAAGTTAAGCACTTTTGATCTAATTAATGGTTAATTCTTTTTCGCGCAAAGACGCAAAAGCGCAAAGGTTTTACGCGTAAACTTGGCGGCTTGGCGACTTTGCGTGAGATTTATTCGGTACAGTATTGCGGCTGTTTTTCTTAACTATACGGGTACGAGCGAGACACTCGCACTAGCATAATATGTAATTCTATTTGTCTTAATAAAAATAAAAATCCTTTTGGCCCGTCGCGATAGCTATCGGGAGGCACAAAAGACTTGACATTCGTTTACTACATCATATCAATATATCGGTCGTGATAACCCAATAAGTATAAAACGCCGTCAAGTCCAAGACTTGAAATTGAAGTTGATGCACTTTCTTTTACTTTTGGTTTCGCGTGAAAAGCAATTCCTAATCCAGCTAGGTTTAGCATTGGTAAATCATTGGCTCCGTCTCCTACTGCAATGGTTTGATTGATGTGGATTCCTTCTTTTTCGGCGATGGCTTTTAGGTATTCGGCTTTCTTTTGTCCGTCTACGATTTCACCTAAATATTTACCGGTTAATTTACCATCTTTTATTTCTAACTGATTGGCATGAACATAATCGATACCCAGTTCTTTTTGCAAGTATTCTCCAAAATAAGTGAATCCTCCGGACAAAATTGCGGTTTTATAGCCGTAATATTTCAGGGCTTTCATCAAACGATGCGCACCTTTTGTAATAGGTAAATTGATGGCAACATTTTGCAAAACATCTTCGCTTAAACCTTCCAACAAAGCCATACGTTGTTTGAAACTTTCGTTGAAATCTATTTCACCATTCATTGCAGATTCTGTAATCGCACGAACCTGATCTCCTACTCCATTTAGTTCTGCAAGTTCGTCGATAACTTCAGTTTGAATTAAAGTTGAATCCATATCGAAACACACCAAACGACGGTTTCGTCTGTAAATATTATCTTCCTGAAACGAAATATCAACGTTTAAAGTTCTTGAAATCTCCATGAAACTTGCAGTCATGATGATCTTGTTTACAATTTCGCCTGTAACGGATAATTGAATGCAAGAACGCGGATATTCTTCTTTTTCGACAATAGAAGTCCTGCCTGTTAATCGAATGATAGAATCGATATTCAGGTTTTGATCTGACATTATTTTGGTTACTGCCGCCAATTGTGAAGCTGCCAGTTTTTCGCCCAAAATATTGATGATATAACGTTGTTTTGATTGTGATTTTACCCACGTTTCGTAATCTTCTACAGAAATTGGAATAAATTTTACCTTAACTCCTAATTCATACGCTTTAAACAACAAGTCCTTTAAAACTGGTCCTGAACTTGAACCTGCTTCGATCTCGAACAAAATCCCCAGAGAAAGTGTATCATGAATATCAGCCTGACCGATATCCAGAATATTGGCGTCGTATGTTGCCAATACGGCTGTTAAACCTGCTGTTACTCCTATTTTATCATGTCCTGAGACTTTTAATAAAATAATCTCTTTACCTTCTATTGCCATTTTTATGTATTGATTTTAAGAAGCGACAAAAATCGGCAATCTAATTTTGATAAAAAAGTATATTGTTTGTTTTTTTGAAAAGAAAAAGCACATAAGAATGTGCTTTATTGAGTAATTTAACAATAATACTTTACTATCGAAATAACGTAACAAGTTAGGTTATTTTTTCCGCCACGAATTCACGAATTAAGCATTAAAATTCGTTAATTCGTGGCGACAAAAAAATTATTTTTGATTTTCATCAAAGTTCACCATCCAGCTTACGCCGAATTTATCTTTGAACATTCCGAAATAAGCTCCCCAAAAGGTTTTGTTCATTGCCATATAAATCGTTCCACCGGCTGAAAGTCCGTTGAAGATCCTATCTGCTTCTTCTGTAGTTTCAACATTTATTGATACTGAAAAATTTCCGCCAAAAGCTACGTCTCCAGATTGATCGTTGCTATCGCTTCCCATCAAAATAGTATTTCCAATTGGCAATGAAACATGCATTACTCTATTGGCGTCTTTCTCTGATATTTCGGCACAACCGCCATCTTCTCCTGCAGGCATGTCTTTGAATTTTCCGATATACGGAAATTCGCCTCCAAAAACTGATTTGTAAAACAGAAATGCTTCTTCGCAATTTCCGTTAAATATTAAATAAGGGTTTACTGATGTTGCCATGATTACTTATTGTTTGTTGTTTTTTTGTTTGTTGTTTGTTGCAATCTTCTCTTTTTTTATTCCCTTTCTTCTATCCTCTTTCCCCTATACTCTTTCCCCTATACTCTTTCTTCTATACTCTTTCTTCTATACTCTTTCTTCTATACTCTATTCTCTTTCCTCCGATAATTCTTTTACAACCTCTAATCCTTTTGGAAAAACCTCTTTATAATAATCGATATACTTTTCGACTGTATCAATCTGAGCGACTAAATCTATAAATTCGTCATCCGGAGTCAGTCGATAGGTTTCCATTGCCCCGCTCCACTTTTTTGTTTCTTCGGTAATAGGCAACTCTTTAAAGTCTTTTATTTCACCTAAATGTTTAAAAGCCATATATTCATTTAGAATTTTAGTTTCAATAATACTATACATTCCTTCTCCATTGGGAGACATGAAATGCACTTTATCACCTTGATTCCAATCCGTTATGGTATATGATCCTTCACAAAAAACTCCTGTCCATTTTTTATAAGTTTCATCGTTCCATAAAACCGACCAGACTTTTTCGGCCGGAGCTTTGATTCTGATTTTAAATTCTAACGTTTCCATGATTATGATAATTTAGTAAAATCCATAAATAAAACATTCCAGCGATGACCGTCTAAATCTGCAAAACCAAAGCCATACATCCAGCCCTGACTTTCTGTTGGAGGTGAAAAAACAGTTCCGCCGGCTTCTTCTACTTTTTTTGCCAATTCATCAACTTCTGCAACACTTTCTGCATCAATCGAAATTAAAACTTCTGAACTTGACTGCGTATCTGTCAGTTTGTTTTGAGAGAAACTGGCAAATAACGATTCCTCAAAAAGCATCACAACAAAATGTGATTCACCCACGACCATACATGTCGAGCTGGGTGTATCATGCTGCTCATTAAAAGAAAAACCTATTTTCCAGAAAAAATCTTTTGCTTTTGCCACATCCTTGACTGGCAAATTCAGCCATATTTGTTTTGTCATAGTTTTTTTTTTTTTTTTATTTTAAACCATATAAGTTATATAAGATAATTTAAGAAGCTGCTTTTATTCTCTCGCAGAGTCGCAATTTTTTTTTAGTTCCTTACAAAACTTTGAACCTTTGCCACTTTGAACCTTTGAACCTTAAAAAATCAATTTTGCTCTACATAACTTTTAAAATTATCCAGGATTGAATTCCAGCCTCCTTTTTGCATTTCATCTGAATTTTCCGTTTCGGGATCAAAGCTTTGGATAATTTCTACTCCGTCCGGGGTTTCTGTAAAAGTAATTTCAACTTTTCTGCCATCTTCCATTACATATTCAATCGCTTTATTTTTTTCGACCAAAGTATATTCTCCTCCAAAATCAAAACTCATGCTGCCATCTTTTGCCGCCATAGTCGATTTGAATTTTCCGCCTTCTCTTAAATCATTTTCAGCATAAGGCGTATGCCATTCTGCCGAAGCAAAACTCCAGTTTTTAATGTGTTCCGGTTGTGTCCAGAATTCCCAAACTTTATCTATTGTTGCGTCAATCGTATTTTGTACTGTTATCATTGTGTTTTTCTTAAATTTATACTCATTTTATATATAAACTTACAAATTTATTAAGCAAATTTAAAACATTACAGAAAGCTTTAACATACATTAAAAGTCAACTTTAGGGTCATTTAAGACAAAATAATTACTTTTGTGTAGAAGTTAACTTTACAAAAACCACAAAATCATGAGTAAGAAAGTAGGTTTAATTGTACCACACGACTATAAATTATTAAGTATTGCTGCCATTTTAGAAGTATTTGAAACAGCCAATAAACTTTCCAAAGGAGATAAATCTTTTGAAATCATGGTTTTTCAATCTTCAGAACAAATCAATGAAAAGAGGTTGTTTGGATATGAAGTGAATTCTATTGAAATTTCCGATGAAGTACTTGACATAATTCTGATTCCTGCTTTTACGACTGATAATATGACTGAGATGATTGCAAAGAACAAGAATTTTATTCCCTGGCTGCAAAAACAACATCAGTCCGGAGCCGAATTGGCCAGTTTTTGCACCGGTGCTTTTTTGTTTGCAGCATCAGGATTATTAAACGAAAAACTGGCTACAACTCATGTCGATGCCTGCAGTGCTTTTACAAAAGCATTCCCATTAGTAAAACTTAAAGCCGAAGAAACCTTAACGGCAGATGGCAGTTTATATACCAGCGGCGGTTCGACCTCAACATTTCACTTATTGATTCTTTTAATTCAAAAATATTGCGGAAACGAGATTGCCGTTCAGATTGCCAAAATTTTCTCTATCGATCTAAATCGCTACAAACAGAGCTATTTCAGTACTTTTAGACCAAATCATTTGCACAATGACACTTTGGTCGCCATGTTACAGCAAAAAATAGAGAATCAATATAGTACGATCGAAAAATTAGAAGAAATCACCAAAGATATCCCCACAAGTGCCCGCAACATGACACGACGATTCAAACAAGTTACGGGAATTCCGCCAATTGAATATTTGCAAAATATAAGGGTCGAAAGTTCTAAAAAGTACCTGGAACAAACCCAACTTTCGATTTCTGAAATTATCGAAAAAACGGGTTATAATGATCCAAAAGCATTCAGAAAAGTATTTTTTAAAATGGTTGGAATGAAACCAATAGAATATCGGGAGAAATTTAGAGTACAGTAATTTTTTTTAGGAGCAGAAGTTTCGTCCTGAAAGACATTTTGTCCTGCTCTCCATTATATCTTTTGCTGTGAACCCCACAGCAAAAGGATGCCGTTTCGATCAGGGCTATACGAGAACTTTTTATTTTTAGAAGATAATCAGGTTGGGAAGTTAAAACTATCTCAAGACTTAATAATCCACATCAGGACTTTTTTATTTTCCTTCAGAAGTTTATCAATTTCTTTCATGCTTTCATTAGAAACTGCCGGACATCCCCAACCTTCCGGAGTTCCTTTAGGATAGACTTCTTCGCTTGAAATGGCTTCCCAGGAATGCAACACTATAGCGCGGCTTCTGGCATGCGAATTTGTTTTTTCTTTTCCCTGCAAAACATAATTCACTTTTATCCCCCACTGACTTACGCCCCGATCCAGAATAATAAATTTACCTATCGAGGAACAATGCGAATCAAACTCATTGCTTATTGGCGCATTCTCTTTAGACATCGTTGCCCCCCAGTTATTATCACCGCAGCCGTGACTTACCACATATGATTTTACTATTTTATTCTCTTTAAAATCACACACAAAAAACCTCTTTAATCCGGAATGCATTCCTAAATCGATCAGAATAAATATGTTCTGATTAAGGTTATTGCGTTTACAATATTGCTGTGCTTCTTTGTAATAAACACTATAATCAATGTCTTTGATTTCACTTCGAGGTTTTTCTTCAGGAATAATTTCTACTGTTTTTTCCGGCTTAAAAACACTTGCTACCCGAAGTTCTTTGTTATCCCTACAGGATAACATCATTATAAAACTTATGATGATGAATATTTTTTTCATGCTGACAATTTACATAAAAATAGAGAATCAATTCTAAAACAGAAGAATGGAAAAAGCATAAAAAAACCTGCTCAAAGAAATGAGCAGGTTTTTAGGTAAACTTTGTCAAAATTTAAAAACTTTGACAAGGTATATCAAGATTTATGAAGCAATTTCCATACGCTTCAATAAATTTTTATCCAATGTATGTTTTGCATAGTCCTGATCGATTGTCAAAACTTTATCATCTGAACTTGGTAATTCGTACATTGCATCTGTTAAGATGGCCTCGCATAAAGAGCGTAATCCACGAGCTCCTAATTTGTATTCTAAAGCTTTATCAACAATAAAATCTAATGCTTCATCTGTAATATTAAACTCAACATCATCCATTAAGAATAATTTTTGATATTGTTTGATCAAGGCATTTTTAGGTTGTGTCAAAATTGCGCGTAAAGTCTCTCTGTCAAGAGGATCCATATGCGTTAACACCGGTAAACGACCAATAATCTCAGGAATCAATCCAAAGTCTTTAATATCTTTTGGAATGATATATTGTAATAAATTGTCTTTATCGATATTATCAACATTTTTAGAAGTTGAATATCCAACTGCCTGACGGTTCAAACGTTTAGAAATGATACGTTCTACACCATCAAAAGCCCCACCTGCAATAAACAGGATGTTTTGAGTATTTACCTCAACAAATTTCTGGTCCGGATGTTTACGTCCTCCTTTTGGCGGTACGTTTACAATTGTTCCTTCTAACAATTTCAATAATGCCTGCTGCACACCTTCACCAGAAACATCACGTGTTATCGATGGATTATCACTCTTACGGGCAATTTTATCAATCTCATCAATAAATACGATACCTCTTTCGGCTTTGGTTACATCATAATCTGCAGCCTGCAGTAAACGTGTCAAAATACTTTCGACATCTTCTCCCACATAACCGGCTTCTGTAAGCACAGTTGCATCAACGATAGCCAAAGGAACGTCTAACATTTTTGCGATAGTTTTTGCTACCAATGTTTTTCCGGTTCCGGTTTGTCCTACCATAATAATGTTACTTTTTTCAATCTCTACTTCATCGTCTAATTGCTGTTGCATCAAACGTTTGTAGTGATTGTAAACTGCCACTGACATTACTTTTTTAGTCTGATCCTGACCAATAACGTATTGATCTAAGAAAGCTCTGATTTCTTTTGGTTTCTTTAAAATTAAATCCCCAACAAGTTTTGCACTTCCACTTGATTTTAATTCTTCTAATACAATTCCGTGTGCTTGTTCAATACACTTATCACAGATATGTGCATTAATACCTGCAATCAATAAATTGGTTTCTGGCTTCTTTCTTCCACAAAACGAACATTCTAATACTACTTTAGCCATTCTTTTTTAGTTACATAAGTCGCAAAGTTACTAAGTTTCTGATATTTACCAATAAATCCTCAAAAACTTAGCAACCTATTAACTTTTTATTTTTGTTTCAAGTTTAAAAAAATGGTTTCAGGTTTGAGGTTCACAATAGCAACCTGAAACATATAAACTTTTTTAGCTTCTTCTTAATACTTCATCAATCATTCCGTATTCTTTTGCTTCGTCAGCTTTCATCCAGTAATCACGCTCACTGTCTTTGTGCACTTTGTCAAAAGTTTGTCCTGAATGTTGAGAGATAATATTGTACAACTCATCCTTAAGTTTCAACATTTCACGCAAGTTGATTTCCATATCTGTTGCAACACCTTGTGCTCCTCCTGATGGCTGGTGAATCATAACTCTTGAATGTGGCAATGCCGAACGTTTTCCTGCTGCTCCTGCACATAATAATACAGCTCCCATAGAGGCCGCCATACCTGTACAAATTGTCGCTACGTCTGGTTTGATGTATTGCATGGTATCATAAATCCCTAATCCTGCGTAAACGCTTCCTCCAGGAGAATTTAGATAAATTTGAATGTCTTTTGATGCATCAGCACTTTCTAAAAATAATAACTGAGCCTGAACGATATTGGCGATCTGGTCGTCTATACCTGTTCCTAAAAAGATAATCCTGTCCATCATTAATCTTGAAAACACATCTAATTGAGAAATATTCAACTGACGCTCTTCAATAATATATGGAGTCATATTAGTTGGATTCATCGCCGCTACGATTTTGTCGTAGTACATTGCGTTTACTCCCTGGTGCTTTGTAGCAAATTTTTTGAATTCTTTACCGTAGTTCATATTTTAAGTGTTCTAAGTTTTACGTTATATCTGTATCTATTCTTCATCAAAGGTTGTACCTCTTTCTAAAGAATGTCAATTTGTCTTATTTTTTGTTTCAGGTTTAATTTGTTTCAGGTTTGAAGTTTTTGAACTTGCTTCTTAAATAGCCCAGATAGCAGTGAAAAGCTTTTTGAATTCCGTTTTTTAGTTTTTTTATTCTTGGAAAGCGACTGAAAGAAGCTCTTGCAAGAATTTAAAAAACTTAAACGGAAGAAAAAACTTGTAACGAATAGCTGGATTAGCTTCTGAAAAGTAATCAAAAATAAATTAAAACAAAAGAGCGCCAAAGAATAACTTCTCTGACGCTCAAATATACTTATTTTTTTAGAAATTATTCTCCGTAAGACGCAGCAATAAATTCTTCGTAAGTTACTTCTTTAGTTGCCGGATTTGCTTTTTCTTTAAACACCTCTAACAATTTTTCAGCTACAACTTGCTCAGAAAGTCTTTTTACTTCTTCCTGGTTAGATAAAACTCTAGCCACGATTCCTTGTACTTCTTCGTCAGTTGGATTTGTTTGCCCAAATTGAGCCATTTGTTGTTTGATAGCGTTTGTTGTAAAAGCTTTCAAGTCTTCAAATGTAATCTGGATATTACTTTGTGCCATTGCTTTTCCTTCGATTAATTGAAAACGCAATCCTTTTTCAGATCTTGCGTATTCAACTTCAGCTTCTTCTGCAGAAAGTTTTTTCTCTCCAACAGTTTGCAACCATTTTTTAAGGAATTCAGCAGGTAAATCAAATTTAGTATTTTCGATAAGGAAATCCTGAACGTCTAATAATAATTTTTGATCTGCCTGTTGCGCGAATTGAGCTTCAGCATCTTCTTTAATTTTAGCTTTCAAATCTTCAAGAGAAGCTACTTTTCCTTCTCCAAAAAGTTTATCAAATAACTCTTGGTTTAATTCAGCTAATTCAGCTCCGTTGATTGCTTCGATAGTAAAGTTTACTTCGATATCTAAACCGTGAACGTCATCATGTCCTACTTTTAAGTAATCCATTAATTGGTGATCGTCAGCAAATAAACCTTTTGTACTTACTGTAACAACATCTCCAACTTTTTTACCGATGAATTTATCAGCAGCAGCTTTGTTGAAAGTAGATACAGCAATTGTAGTTGTATTGTTGATACCTTTTTCTTCGTTTGAGAAAGTTCCGGTTAAATCTGAATCAGCTTCTACTTTATCTTGTGGAATTGCTTTTCCGAATTGTTTTTGGATACGCTCTACTTGTCCGTCGATTAATTTATCATCAGCAGTAACGATATATTTTACGATATTGTTTTTCGCTTCTAAGTCAATTTCGAAGTTAGGAACCAAACCAATTTCGTATTCGAAAGTTAGTTCTTCAGCATCCCAATCAAAGTTTTCGTTTTCTTTTGCAAGAGGAGTTCCTAAAAGATTTAATCTTTCAGATTGAACAAAACGCTCTAAAGCCAAATCAACAACTTTTTGAACTTCTTCTTGCTTAATTGCTTTTCCGTATTGTTTTTCAACAAGGTCTTTAGGTACTTGCCCTTTTCTAAAACCTTTAACGGTAGCCAAAGGCATTTTTTCGTTTATTCTTTTTGCTACTTGACCTTTATAATCCATGTGAACAACTGTCATTACAATTGTTTCATTCACAGCGTTTATTGCTACTCTTTTAATATCCATCTTCTTCTTTAATTTACATAATAAAATTGGGTTGCAAAATTATAAAATTTTTGCAACCCAACCAAGTTTTTAATCTATTGTATTTAAAGACCTTTTAAATACGCTTTCGATATTAATTTTATTTATCGTCTCCAAGTATTTTATAAGTAATCGACTGAAGGATAGACAATATGACACTAAACAACAATGCTGTCCAGAATGAGTCAACTGCAAAACCTCCGACAATGTTGGTACACAACAAAATAATGATGGCATTAATCACCAGTAAAAACAAACCTAAAGTAATAAATGTTACGGGTAATGTCAGGATAACCAGTATTGGTTTTATAAAAAGATTTAATAATCCTAAAACAATCGCCACAATTACTGCCGTGCCAAAACTCGCAACATGTACCCCGGTTAAAAAATTCGCAATTAACAACACCAAGGCCGCAGTAACAAGGAGTCTAAGTAATATTTTCATATTTTTTGATTTTAAAGTTTAGATTAAAAGTAGTGAATTTTAAACTGTTTTTTTTGCCACAGATTAAAAGATTAGAAAGGATTTTTAAATTTCTAATTTTCAAATCAGTGAAAATCCTATAATCTGTGGCTATAAAAAACTGAATTTATTTATTGCTTCAGAAACTCAGTCGTTAATTCAAAAAATAATTTAGGATTTTCGGCATGAAGCCAATGTCCTGCATCTGGAATTGTCTCAAAAACAGCATTTGGAAATTGCTCGCGTATGGCATCAAAATCTGAATCCTGGATATATCCTGAATTTCCTCCGCGAATAAATAAGGTTGGTTTATCGAAAATCAAATTCTCATCTAAAGCTTTCCCAATCGCATCCAGATTATTATTGAAAGCGGCAAGATTGAATCTAAAAGCCAATTGTCCCGGTTCCTGCCAATATAGATTTTTCAATAAAAATTGTCGCGTTCCAAAATCAGGAACATATTGTGACAAAATTTCTTCGACATCATTACGGCTTGGTTTCACCGAAAAATCAACTGCATTTAATCCTGCCAAAATATCCTGATGGTGTTGTTTGTAAAATCTTGGTCCAATGTCAGCCACAATTAGTTTATCTACGATTTCAGGATGTGTGGTGGCAAAAAGCATCGCTACTTTCCCCCCCATCGAATGTCCTAAAATATCTATTCGTGACAATTGATTTACCTGACAATATTCAAACACATCTTTTACCATGGCTTCATATGTCCATTCCTCTGAATGAAAACTGCGTCCGTGATTTCGTAAATCTAAAATATGAACCTGAAATCCGGCATCTACATATTGTCCGGCAAGAGTTTTCCAGTTATCAGACATCCCAAGAAATCCGTGCATGATGATGAAAGGTTTTCCTTCACCTTCTATTTTTGAGTATAACATTTATATTATTTTTTTATTGAAAAATTTATTGCACAGAGACCCACAAAGCTTTTACGCAAAGAAGCACAAAATTTTCCTTAGCAATCTCTTCGTCCTTTTTTTAAACTGATAAACAAATTTTTACAAATATTACTTCAATTTGTTCAAATACATATTCACCACATTATCCAAACCAAGATAAAGCGCCTCTGAAATCAAAGCATGACCAATAGAAACCTCTAATAAACCGGGAATATTTTGTTTAAAAAACTGAATATTATCTAAACTTAAATCGTGTCCCGCATTAATTCCCAAACCTAATTCGTTGGCTAATTCTGCAGCTTTTACATAAGGATCGATTCCGTTTTTGTTTCCTAAATCATATTGATGCGCAAAAGCTTCTGTGTAAAGTTCGATACGTTCTGTTCCTGTTTTTTTTGCTCCTTCGATAATTTCAAGGACCGGATCAACAAAAATCGAAGTTCTGATTCCGTTACGCTGAAATTCCTGAATCACTTCAGTCAGATATGCTTGATTTTTTATCGTATCCCAACCTGCAGAAGATGTGATGGCTCCAATTGCATCCGGAACCAATGTAACCTGGGTTGGTTTGCATTCTAAAACTAAATCGATAAAATTATGCTGCGGATTTCCTTCGATATTATATTCAGTATAAACGATTGCTTTCAGATCTCGTGCGTCCTGATAACGAATATGACGCTCATCCGGACGTGGATGAATTGTGATTCCCTGTCCTCCAAATTTCTGAATATCGGCGGCCACTTTTAGCAAATCCGGAACATTTCCTCCACGGGCATTGCGAAGGGTTGCTATTTTATTGATATTTACACTTAACTTTGTCATATAAATAGATAATTAATTCTAGTAACACTATATTTGTTACGACAAAAATACAAAGTAAAACGTAGCAGTTTTTGCTATTTTTTGATTATTTTGCATGAAATATTCTTAACAGATTTATGACAGAAATTACAAACTATATCACCAATGATTTCAGAGCGATAGATAGTCAGGAGACGATAGCCTCGGTTCAGGACTTTTTTGCCGATTTGAATTTTTCGCATTTTCCTGTTACAGAGGATGGAATTTTCATTGGAAGTATCGCTGCTGATGATGTTGAAACTTTTGACACTGATAAAAAAGTCATTGATTACAAATACACTCTGGAACGCTTTTTTGCCCGAAAATCAATGCTATGGCTTGATGTTCTCGAAGTTTTTGCAAAGAACCATACGAATGTAGTATCTGTTCTTGACGAAAATAACGCCTATATTGGGTATTATGAAATGGAGGTTATCATGAAATTTTTTCAGGAAACTCCATTCTTAAAAGAACAAGGAGGTATTATTATCGTTCAAAAAGGTCTTTTAGATTACTCAATGGGTCAGGTAACGCAGATTGTAGAAAGCAACAATGGCAAAATCTTAGGCTGTTTCGTATCTGAAGCCGATTTAGAAAATGTTCAGATTACAATAAAAATTGGTGTTGGACCAATGAACGAAATTATCCAGACCTATAGAAGATATGGCTACGAAATCATTTCAGAACATCAGGAAGATGCATACATCAACAGCCTGAAAGAGCGTTCAGATTACTTAGACAAATACCTTAATATATAAGAGAAAATTAGACAATGTGTCAATTAGAAAATTTCTTTGGCTTACATTAAATAATTATCTAATTGACACATTGCCCAATTGACACATTACCTCATTGACTCATTATCTAATTACAAAAAATGAAAGTAGCCATTTACGGACAATACTATCAAAATAGTACAGAACCTATTATTAAAGATATTTTTATATTTTTCAATTCAAATAATGTCGAAATGGTTATTGAAGAGAATTTTTTAAAAATGCTTTACGAAAAAGAACTTATAAAAAAGGAATACAAAACCTTTTCAGCAAGTACTTCATTAGATAATAGTTTTGAGATGTTGATTAGTATTGGCGGCGACGGAACTATTTTGAGAGCCGCTACTTTAGTTCGCAATTCCGGTGTACCTATATTAGGCATCAATGCAGGAAGATTAGGTTTCCTAGCTACTGTACCTAAAGAAAGTATCGATAATTTTTTACAGTTTGTTATTGATAAAAATTACACTATTTCTGAAAGAACATTACTAAGCCTGACGTGCGACCCTAAAAATGACGCTATCGAAGAAGATCTCAATTTTGCCATGAATGAGGTTACCGTGAGCAGAAAAGACACCACGTCGATGATTACAGTTGATACTTATTTGAATAATGAATATTTAAATTCGTACTGGGCAGATGGCTTAATCATTTCGACACCAACAGGATCTACAGGATATTCCCTAAGCTGTGGCGGACCAATATTAACCCCAAATGTAGAAAGTTTGGTAATCACGCCCATTGCACCGCATAATTTAAATGCCCGTCCTCTTGTTATACCGGATAATACGGAGATAAAACTGCGTGTTTCAGGAAGAGAGGATCAATACCTAGTTTCGCTGGATTCCAGAATTGCTTCGGTAAGGAATGAATCTGTGTTGACGATTACAAAAACAAATTTTAAAATAAAAATGATAGAAATCCCAGGTGAAACTTTCTTAAAAACGTTACGAAATAAATTACTTTGGGGAGAAGACAAGAGAAATTAAGCCTTTTTCTGATTCACAACTATACGATAATACTACTTTTTCCCGTTCTGCATGTATCGAATCATCATTAAATGTCTCAAAATCATATTACAAATTGAAAAAAAAGCACATTTAACTAAAGGAACGTTGATTCGTATTGATAATTATTATATTTGCACGCAATTTTGAATTAAATGAAGAAAATTTTTAATTTATTGTTATGTTTTTTTCCCTTTATTACACTAAACGCTCAGATCAATGAGATTGGTGTATTTCTGGGCGGAAGTAACTTTGTTGGTGACGTAGGAAACACAGCATATATTGCTCCTGAAAAACTGGCTTTTGGTGTTTTGTATAAATGGAATAAAAGTCCGCGTCATGCGTACCGTTTTTCCTATACACAATCCACTATTACAGGAAACGATCGGGATTCAGAGGAATCAGGGAGAAACCAACGAGGCTACAGCTTTAAAAACACCGTAAAGGAGCTTTCTGCCGGTTTAGAGTTTAATTTCTTCGATTTTAATCTTCATGATTATCAGCCAAAAATTACTCCTTATATATATTCAGGTCTGAGCTACTTTATGTACGACGAATTATATGTTACGGGAGGACAAACAAAAAAAGATAAAAATTCAGGATCATTTGCCATACCAATAATATTGGGAATCAAATCGAACATAGCACCTAATTGGGTTTTAGGTGCAGAAGTTGGTGTTCGTTACACCTTTACAGACGATATAGACGGAAGCAATCCGAGCAACGGCAATTATAAGTCTTTGCATTTTGGAAATTTAAATAATAATGACTGGTATGTGTTCTCAGGTATCACTCTAACCTATACCTTTGGACAAAAACCTTGCTATTGCGCATATTAATAAAATGAATTTACTAGACTCTATAGATCAAACAAACTTACCCAAACATTTGGCCATTATTATGGACGGAAATGGACGTTGGGCAAAACAACAAGGTTTTTTAAGAGCATTTGGTCACGAAAACGGAACAAAATCTGTCAAAAAAACAATTACAACTTGTGCCAAACTTGGCATTGAGTATTTAACGTTATATGCTTTTTCTACAGAAAATTGGAATCGTCCAAAACTTGAAGTAGAAGCATTAATGAGAATTTTAATCAATTCATTAAAAAAAGAGCTTGGTACTTTGCAGGAAAACAATATCAAACTTAATGCAATTGGAAACCTTGAAAAATTACCAAAATCAGCTCAAAAAGAGCTATTGGACGTGATTGATAAAACAAAAAATAACTCACGTCTTACGCTAACTCTTGCTTTAAGTTACGGATCAAGAGAAGAATTGGTAAATGCCGTGAGAATCATCAGTGATAAAGTTAAAAATAATATAATTTCAATAGACGGTATTGACGATTCAATTATAAATGAGCATCTTTACACGCAAAATTTACCTGACGTAGATTTATTAATACGAACAAGTGGAGAACATAGAATAAGTAATTTTTTGCTGTGGCAAATCGCCTATGCAGAATTATATTTTACTAATGTCTTGTGGCCTGACTTTAAAGACCAAGATTTATATGAGGCTATTATTAGTTATCAAAAAAGAGAACGTAGATTTGGAAAAACCAGTGAACAAATTAAATAATATTTTAGTGTTACAAAAAAGAATACAAATAGTCTTTACCCTACTTCTTCTGGGTAGTTTTTCACAAATAAAAGCACAAGAAAGAGTTCCTTTTGATCAGGGAAAAAAATATATTCTTGCAAAAGTTTCTGTTGTTGGTAAAATAAGCTTCAATGAACAAACCGTAGTTACTTTCTCCGGCCTTCAAAAAGGACAGGAAATAACTGTACCCGGTGAAGAAATTAGTGGTGCTATCAAAAAGTTAGGTAAACTTGGCCTATTTGATGAAATTGCTTTTTATGTAAATAAAATAGACAATGACAGTATCTATCTGGACCTAAACATTATTGAACTTCCTAAACTAAATGAAGTAAAATTTGTTGGTATAAAGAAAAGCAAAGTCGAGGGATTAATTAAGGACAACAATTTGACCAAAAACAAAATTGTAAACGAAAACTTAATTACTACGACCAAAAATTACATCGAAAACAAATACAAAAAAGACGGGTTTTATAACACCAAAGTCACCATTACCAATACTCCTGACACCATAAACGGGCATCACGTAAACATGCTTGTTCGGGTAGACAAAGGCGATAAAGTAAAAATTAGCAGTATCGAATTTATAGGCAACAAGCAGCTTACAGGCAACCAGTTACGATCTGCCATGAAAGATACAAAGCAAAAAAATGTATTACGCGTTTTAAAATCTTCAAAATTTATTCCTGAAAAATACAAAACTGACTTAGAGAAAGTTGTGGCTACTTATAAGGAAAAAGGATATCGTGATGCACGTATTATTTATGATTCTGTTAGTTATAACAAGAAGAAAAATATGCTTGCCATCAAAATTAAAATGGAAGAAGGAAATAAATACTACTTTGGTAATATTAAATTCTTAGGAAATACTGTTTATTCTGATCAGCTTTTGAATCGCTATTTAGGAATCAAAAAAGGGGAAACCTATAATGGTGTTTTACTTGAAAAACGTATTGCTGATAAAACAAAACCTGACGCGGAAGATATTACCAACTTATACCAAAACAATGGTTATTTGTTCTCTAACATCAATGCAGTAGAGGTAAAAACAGTAAACGATACTATCGATTTTGAAATTAGAGTTACAGAAGGACCAATTGCGTACTTCAACAAAATATCTGTAGTAGGAAACGACAAAACAAATGACCATGTTATTTACCGTGAACTTAGAACCAAACCGGGAGAAAAATACAGTAAAGAACAATTGGTCAGAACTATTCGTGAAATTGGACAATTAGGATTCTTTGATCCTGAAGCTATCGATCCAAAATTCAAAAATGTTGATGCAGCAGCAGGAACTGTTGATATCGAATACCACGTTGTAGAAAAAGGATCCAGCCAGGTTGAGCTTCAAGGAGGTTACGGTGGTGGAGGTTTCATTGGAACCTTAGGATTATCATTCAACAATTTCTCAGCCAGAAATATATTCAACAAAGAATCTTATAAACCGTTACCAATGGGAGATGGGCAAAAAGTAGCACTTCGTTTACAAGGAAGTACTTACTTTCAAACCTATAGTTTGTCATTCTCAGAACCATGGTTTGGAGGAAAAAAACCAGTACAATTTAGTTCTTCTATCTCTTACAGTAAGCAGTTCTTAAATAACTACGCTACAAGAACGGTAGACAAAAGCAAGAGTTTTAATATCCTGACATTACAAGTTGGTTTAGCAAAACGTCTTACTGTGCCGGATGATTATTTTGTATTATCACAATCTATAAGTTACCAACATTATGATTTGAATAATTATAATACAGGTTTATTTACCTTTGGTAACGGAGCGTCAAGAAACTTAGCGTATACAATTGGACTTTCAAGAAGTAATAAAGGGGTTAACCCAATCTTCCCGACGTACGGTTCTGATTTTAGTGTTTCTGCTAAACTTACACCTCCTTATTCATTATTTAATGGAGTTAATTACGGCGACCTACAAAATCAAAAAGAATACAAATCACAATATACAGGAGCACCAATGTCAGGTGTAGATGGTAAACCACTTAACACTGGAGACTACGTCAAGACCGAAACTATCAACGGTCAATCAGGTATTGTAAGTGTTGGATCTGATTATGCAAGTGCAGATACAGATCAGGGAAAAGTCGATCAAAAGAAGTACAACTGGTTAGAGTACTATAAAATTAAATTTAAAGCAGACTGGTATACTAAACTTTATGGTAAATTAGTTTTAAGAACATTAACTGAATTTGGTTTCTTAGGTGCTTATGATCAGGCAAGAGGTGATGTCCCATTTGAGCGTTTTTACTTAGGAGGAGACGGAATGGCGATGTACTCAATGGATGGTAGAGAAACTATTGGATTAAGAGGTTATGAAAATAATTCCCTGACTCCTGTAAATTCAAGAAACGAACAAATTGGAGCAACTATCTATAACAAGTTCTCTATGGAGTTACGTTACCCAATTACATTAAAATCATCTG
This sequence comes from Flavobacterium frigidimaris, assembly GCA_900129595.1. GTDB lineage: Bacteria > Bacteroidota > Bacteroidia > Flavobacteriales > Flavobacteriaceae > Flavobacterium > Flavobacterium frigidimaris. The sequence goes on from FQWG01000010.1 coordinate 139,487, forward strand.
CATCTATTTATGCGTTGGCTTTCTTAGAAGCTGGATCATCATACCCAACTTTTAAAGATTATAACCCATTTGATCTTTATCGTTCTGCGGGTGTTGGTTTACGTGTATTCATGCCTGCATTTGGATTATTAGGTATTGACTGGGGTTACGGTTTCGATCCTCAACCAGGAGAGACAAAAGCACACGGTAAAGAAATTCACTTTATCATTGGACAACAATTTTAGTAGAATTTTTAATACATTTGTTTAAAAATTTAAAATATACTAATGTTATGAGAAAACAATTTCTATTTATGTTTTTAGCCTTAATTGTAGTAAATACAAGTAACGCTCAGACTAGAACGACAAGGATTGGTTACATTGACATGGAGTATATTTTAGAAAATGTGTCTGATTATAAAGAGGCAAAAGCGCAATTAGAGCTAAAAGCGCAAAAGTGGAAACAGGAAATAGAAGCTAAAAAACTAGACATTACAACTCTTAAAGAAGGACTTAAAGCTGAAAGAGCTTTACTTACTAAAGAGCTTATCGATGAAAGGGAAACAGAAATCAAATTTCTTGAAGATGAAATGCTGAGTTATCAGGAAAAGCAATTTGGAGCTAATGGAAATTTAATGCACCAGAAAGCTTCTCTGGCAAAACCAATACAAGATCAGGTTTTTACTGCTGTTCAGGATATTGCAGAAGCCAAGAATTATGATTTTATTTTTGATAAATCATCTGATCTGACAATGCTTTTCAGCAACAAAAGATTTGATATAAGCGATCAGGTGATACGTGTTTTAAACCGAACTGATAAAAGAGAACAGCTGACTAAAAAACAATTAAAAGATCAGGAAGCTAAAGAAAGTCTTGAAAATGCCATTGACGAGAATCCGGCATTGCAGGACAGACAAAAAGCATTAGAAGAGAAAAGAACAGCCAGAGAGAAATTAATCGAAGACCGAAGATTAGAACAGGAAGCTAAGAAAAAAGAATACGACGACAGAAGAAAAGCAATTGCAGCAGAAAGAGAAGCCAGAAAAAATGGCACGGTTTCTGAACCAGCCAAGACAGATGCAAATAAAACTGACGCAACAGCAAAACCTGCTGCCACAGCTACTGAAACAACAACGACTGAGCCGGCAGTAAACAAAGCCGAGGAAAGACAGAAACTTTACGAACAGCGTAAAAAAGAATTAGAAGAGAGAAGAAAGAAAATTTTAGAAGAACGTGAAGCGGCTAAAAAAGCAAAAGAAGCCGAAACACAAAAAGCAAATACGACCAATAATTAATTAATATTTTAAAAATGATGAAACAAATCAAAACTTTACTAATTGCTGCACTATTATTTTTAGGAGCAAGTAACACAATGAACGCACAGGCTAAGGTAGCTCATGTTGATGTTAGCGAGATCATGTCGAAAATGCCTGCAATGCTGGATGCACAAAATCAACTACAAAAATTAAGTGGTACATACGATGCTGAATACAAAAAAATGGTTGACGAATACCAAGTAAAAATCAAAAAGTATGAAGGTGAAGCTGCAACTGTAACTGATGCTGTAAACGGAGACCGTTCTAAAGAAGTTCAGGACATGCAAAAAAGAATCGTTGACTACAGAGACAACGCTCAAAAAGAATTACAACAAAAAGAAACTGACATCGTAAAACCATTAATGGAAAAAGTAAGAGCTTCTATCCAAAAAGTTGGAAAAGCTAAAGGTTTCCAATATGTATTAGATGGTTCTACTCTTTTATTAGCTGATGGTCCAAACATTACTGCTGATGTAAAAAAAGATTTAGGATTCTAAGAAACAAAATTCTTAAAACAAAAAAACTGCTTAAGCTTTCAAAAGTTTTAAGCAGTTTTTTTTTACATTAAATTAAAGCTGAAAAACTGAAAAATTCGCACATTTCATGTAAATTGGAATATCAATTTATTTCAAAAAACACTAAATTTGTATTATGACGAATAACAATCCTATAGGCGTTTTTGATTCCGGTATTGGAGGAACTTCCATCTGGAAGGCCATTCACAATTTACTACCAAACGAAAAAACCATTTATCTGGCAGATAGCAAAAATGCTCCTTACGGTCAGAGAACCAAAGAAGAAATCGTCGCGTTAAGCAAAAAGAATGTTGATTTTTTACTCGAAATGAATTGCAAACTTATCGTTGTAGCGTGTAATACTGCTACAACAAATGCCATTCTCGAACTTCGTGCTGATTATGACATCCCGTTTATAGGAATTGAACCTGCAATAAAACCGGCTGCTAATAATTCGAAAACACAAGTGATTGGTATTTTAGCCACAAAAGGGACATTAAATAGTGAACTGTTTAACAAGACAGCAGAAATGTTTCAAAACACCAAAATAATTGAACAAGTTGGCTACGGACTTGTTCAGCTTATTGAAGACGGAAATCTGAATTCGCCTGAAATGACTCAATTACTAGAATCTTATTTACAACCTATGATCGATGCTAATATTGATTATCTGGTTTTAGGATGCAGTCATTACCCCTATCTAATACCTCAGATAAAAAAAATACTGCCGAAACACATTCATATTATTGATTCCGGAGAAGCTGTAGCAAGACAGACTCAAAATATTCTGCGCGAAAAAGTTGGTTTTACAGACCTTGAAAAAAGCGATCCTGTATTTTATGTCAATTCAAATCCTGAAGTTTTAAAATCGATTTTAGACTATAAATATCCTGTAACCGAAAAAGACTTTTAGACGGTAGTCTAGTCTATTTTTCGTTTGATGAACCAAATTCCGTCCAGCGATAAATTAAGGGATATTTTATGGTAATTTTCTTTAATCAGATTATCAGAGACCCTTCCCTTTTGTCCGTATGAATACGAAATATGCAAAGCCGAATATGTATTATCTATTGGCAAGGTAAGTCCAACCGAAATCGCTGCATTATTTACTCTTTTCCCATCGACCTCAAGATAGCCGGTGTCAAAATTTACACCTGTGGCATACTGCACCCTATCCCAATATTTTCGGATATTCTTTTTAGTGCTATAGGTAAATCCAAGTGCAAATCGGTCCTGGTTTACAAAATTTCCGTACAATTCAGACTGATTGCTGTCACTCCACAAACTCTTCTCATAATCTAACGTCATATTCAGATTATTTTTAAAGCGTTTACTAATTCCGATACCCATTTCTAATGGCATATAATAATCATCCGCATCAGAAGCTACATTAGACTCTACAGTCGTAACAACCTCATCAGTAATAGTCTGAACCGTTTGAACTTTAGTTGCTTTGATTTGGGTTGGCAGTTTAAATGTTGTAGCAACAGTAAATGTAGAATCAATTTTATATTGTGCACCCAAACTTGCTCGTATACCATTATAAGTTGTCTTTTTTTGAATACTGGTAATCGAATTCATGATCAAAAAACTTCTGTTGTCAGTGGTATTCCCAAACAACACTGCTGCTGATGCTCCCACGGCTAGTTTTTTCCCGAATCGATACCCGTATGAAAAATCAAAATTATTTAATCCGCCCGAACCTACAGCCGTTAAGTAATAAAAATCCTGACTGTTTTCTATTGGTAATTTTAAATTAGAAATTTTAAATGCAGCACTTGAATACGGTCGAAGCGACACACTAAATCCGGAATTTTTAGTAACCGGAAATGCAAGGGCAATATGCGAGAATTGAAAGTTATTACGGCTTTCGCTTTTTGAACCACTTTCGTAAGTGGTTGAAATGGCTTTTCCTCCAATATCAAACATAAAGTGATTCTGAGGCAAATATCCCAGGGAAGCCGGATTTAGATTATTTATAAAAGTATCTGACGGCAAAGCCATTCCTGAGGAACCTATTGACGGAATTACTCCAAAATCAGCATCGTAGACGCTGCCAACTCCGTATAATGAATAGGGAGAACTTGAAATACTTTGAGAAAATGAAGTGAGTGACATCAAAATGAAGCCGCTCAAATATGCTATTTTACTTTTCATTTAATAGGAGATGTAATAAATTTTAATTTGGATTTTATTGTTCTCATGCTTTTGATCTCCTAAAACAACCCGGTTTACAGATTTAGAAAGTCCAGGCAATGTTAGAATAAGAGAAGATCTTGAATCAGATTGTTTCAACATTTCTTTCTGTAAAAAACTACCTATAGGTATCGTGTATCCAACATTCTCATTAAATTCATCACTTTTTTTATTCAGAGTTCCAAAAACCGTTTTCCCTGCAGAATTTACCAATGAGGCACTAATTCTGTTTAAATTATCACCTACATAAACCTGTAAAGAATCAGCCAGCGGATATTTTTGCGAATACGTATTATTAACCGCTTTTAGAAATATCTGAGCATCTACAATTGCTCCGTTTGCTGCAATATGTCTGAGCTGTTTAATGTTTGGGAAATCAATTCTGCAGGCTACTCCAGTACCGGACTGAATAAACCCCTGCCTATTGGTTAATGTACTTGACAGCTTGCTACTGGAGACGGGTAAATTTTCAAGTAAAGTCCCGGTTTTATCTGATGAAATCGAATTGAATTGTTTTCCGGCGTCCAAAATCGAAAATTCTATTGTAAACGGGACTTCTTCAGCTCCTGCCTGATACTTTGAGTAGTACATCCGTATTTTACTTGTTGCGACATGAAAACCGGTAACACTGGACGAATTAGATGTTGACGGTACAAGAACCAAACCTTTCAGATACTCTGTAAAAGTATCAAAGTCTGTAATTTCTTTTTTCTTTAATTTCTGAAAAAGAGCTGCACCAAACGCATCGCTCATTTTAACACTAATAGAATCTTTTTCTGTTGGCCTTGGTTTATACGCAATGGTTCCGATACTTTCATCACTATAAGTCAAAGTTGAATTATTATAAAAACTATAATCATCAGTATTGGGTTTTACTCTCTGGGTCAATCGATGAATATCGAACGTCTGCACTTTTGTAGTGTCACCATAATAATAGTTGTCATATTTTAAAATCATTGCAATGGAGTCAAAAACATAATTCGTGGTTTCTGTATCAGAGCCACTGGTTTTTAATATATATGATTCTCCTGATAATTGAAAATAGCTGTTCGATTTTACCTTTCCAAAAATCGGATCTTCATAGTTCCCCACTAAAATTCGGTTTTGATTGGAAGTAACAAGAGAATCAAAATTAATAGTCGACATTTCTACTGTCACAGTATCGATTAAAATAACTTTATTGCCAACAGCCAGGTAATCTGATCCAACAACAAATTCGCCAGCATCGGCATCTGTTCCACAGGAAATTACAGCCATACCCAAAAACAACATCAATATAAACTTGTGCATAATCAATTTTTTCAACAAATATAAATTGCACTCTTCTGCACTACACTATAACATATACAGTCGTGCCTTTTTGCCCTATAAACAGCAAAAAATGATCTACAACACATAAATGACCGCTAATAATTCATTCAACCTTAAAAAAGGCTGTTTAGTCTATCAAAAAGTGCCATACATATATCTTCTTTTTTTTAAAACCATTACCCTCCTACTTTTGAACCAATAAATAAGTAATGAAAACAAGGTTTTTAATTTGGTCGATTTTTTTACTCTCCATTTTTAGCATGAAAGCTCAGGAAAACTTTTCAGTCAGCATGAATGTAAAAACAGAACCAACTGACAAAATTGATTTTAACGAAACCAATATCGGCATATCGTTTAACAAAAAAATAAGCGCCAAAAACAACATAACAAACACATTAGAATATTCGAATCTGAAAGTGAATTATGAAACAGACAGTTACAATAATCCGTATGAGAATCTCGATCGGTTTAATCAGATCAGCAACAAATTTGAATTTTCGCATGAAATTTCAAATGCAACAAAGCTGAATTTTTCAATTACGCCAACCGTCAATTTTCAAAGTAATTTAGACGCAGATGCATTTTCAGTTTTAGGAAATTTTGAGATCAGACAGCAATTAAGTTCCACTACCAATATCAGCATTGGCGTAGCGAGAACAACTGTTTTTGGGGCTCCTAAATTCATGCCAGTTGTATCATTACACTATCAAATAAACAATACAGGTTCTTTGATGATCGGGTTTCCGGACTCAAAGATTTCATACGCAAATAACATTCGAAACATGTTCAGCCTGAGCAATAGCTTCAACGGTACTTTTTATCATTTAGATTCTCAAAACAATCTAAATACCAATGCCACAAAAGTTAGCCTGTCACAAATGACCTCGGCACTTGAATATGAAAGAAATGTAGATACAAACTGGTTTCTGAATTTTAAAGCCGGATATGATTTTAACAAAAAATACGATCTGATCGATAATGACAATCATAAAGTATATGATTTTAATACAGGCAATGGTTACATTTTAGGAATTGGTATCAAATACAAACAATAAATAAATTTAATACACTATGAATAATTTTAAAAAAGGAATATTATTCTCGGCATTGTTTTCCGGCCTTATTTTTATAGGCTGCAGCAACGACAATAACGATGATGATTTAATGGGAAACTGGATAAAAAAATCAGCATTCGACGGACCTGCCAGATCTAGTGCGACCAGTTTTGTTATTGGAGATTATGCTTATGTAGCAACAGGCTATACGGGAGATGAATATTTAAAAGATTTATGGTCATATAATTCTACAGGAGACTATTGGGAACAAAAGGCAGATTTTTCAGGAGTGGGAAGAAGTTCTGCTTCTAGTTTTACATTAAACGGAAAAGGCTATGTTGGTCTTGGGTATGACGGAACAAATAGATTAAAAGATTTTTATCAATATGATCCTGCGAGCAATAGCTGGATTCAAAAAACTGATTTTGCAGGAACAGGCCGCTTTGGTGCTGTAGGTTTTCAGGCTGGAGGAAAGGCTTATTTTGGAACTGGTTATGACGGAAATTACCTGAAAGATTTCTACCAATACAACGATCAGACAAATTCGTGGACACTGGTAAATGGATTTGGCGGTAATAAAAGACGTAACGCTACGGCTTTTGTAATTGGAGATAAAGCTTATCTGGTAACGGGAAGTAATAACGCCGTTTATCAGGAAGATTTTTGGGAATTTGATCCTGCTACAGAAGTATGGACCAGAAAACGCGACATCAATAAAAATACTGATGACGACTACACTTATAATGACGACTATGCAATCGTACGTTCGAATGCTTCCAGTTTTTCAATGAGCGGACTGGGATATGTTGTAGGTGGAGAAAGTATAAAAACAATCTGGGAATATAATCCAACAACGGATTTATGGGTAGAAAGAACTCCTATGGAAGGTGCTACAAGAACGGATGCTGTTGGGTTTGCAATCAATAATCGTGGTTTTTATATGTTGGGCAGAGTGGGCTCTACTTACTTTGATGATACCTGGGAATTTAAACCTCTAGAAGAACAAAACGACAATGACAATTAAAATGCAAAAACAATTCTTCTGGTATAAAAGCCGGAAGAATTTATTGTTGATTTTAGTGGCTTTACAATTTTTAGCCTGTGCGAAAAATGAAACTTTTAAAATCGAAGCCTTCAAAACTACGTCAGGTTGGGGTTATTCGATTGCTACAAAGAACAAAATCATCATCAAGCAGGCTATTATTCCAGTCATAAACGATAACAAAAGCTTCTCGACAGAAGCCGACGCGCTAAAAATCGCAAATTTGGTCGTAGAGAAACTCAGCAACAACATATCACCAACTGTAACCAAAAATGATTTAATTTTATTAAAAATTAAATTATAAATGACACTAGACATTATCAAAAATACAAACTCAAATAAAATTCTGTTCCATAGCATCATCTGGATATTCTTTATCCTGACTTCATTAATTGAATTTTATGAAAGTCCGTTTGCAATCAACAATGATTTCTATGTACAGTGGACAACGGGAATTGTTTTATTTTATCTGAACTATTTTTATTTGGTGCCTGTCTTGCTTTTAGAGAAAAAATACTGGCTTTATTTTGCCTTTGTTTTTGCTGTCATTCTATTGTTTATGATTATCAGAATTAATTATTTTATTCCTGAATTTAAATTTGCAAGGACACGAATAATGCCGCCGCCTGAAGATCTTAAATACATGTTTAAAGACCGGAGATTCAAACCAATGTCGTTGGTCACAAGACAGCCATTGTTCTTTAAAATTGGTCCTTCTTTTTTCTATATTTTAATTATTACCATAAGTGCCATTATCAGAACACTTACCGAATTTTATAACAATCAGCAGAATAAGTTAATTGCCGAAACGCATCGAACAAATACCGAATTGATTTATTTACGCAAACAAACCAATCCGCATTTTTTATTCAATTCGCTAAACAGCATCTATTCACTGGCACACAAAAAATCTGATTTGGTCCCTGATGCCATCGTAACATTATCAGAATTAATGCGCTATATGCTGTATGAAACTGACAATAAAACGGTGGCTTTAGAAAAAGAAGTCAATTATATCCAGAATTATATCGAGTTACAAAAACTGAGACTTAACAATATCGAAGATATTTTTATCAATGTTCACGGTGATACGAAAAACAAGTTTATCGAACCTTTATTATTGATTTCTTTTGTTGAAAATGCTTTTAAATACGGAACGGATTACAAAGGTGCCGCTCATGTAAAAATCAAAATTTTTATTCTGGAAAACAGTCTAGATTTCTGGATCGAAAACACGATTGAAAATTATGTAAAAGATCCTGACAACTCGGGAATTGGATTGGTAAACATTCAAAACCGACTTGATTTGCTTTATCCTAACGCACACGAACTTACTATAACGCAGGACAATGAATACTATCGTGTGCATCTGAATTTAAAACTAGATAAAATTCAGACTGCAATAAATTAACACATTCGATTATGGACAGAAAGAAATTCATCCGAAATGGTCTTTTAGGAATTGCTTCGTTAGCAACAGCTTCTAAACTATTAGAATCCTGTTCTAAAAATGATCATGATGATAGTGGCTCCGGTTCTCAGGAAGACGGAAGCTGCACTGTTTCCCCATCAGAAACAAAAGGGCCTTTCCCCATCAAAACGCCTAGTCAGCTGGTTTTAGAAAATATAAAATCAGACCGGGTTGGCATCGCTTTACTGATTAATTTAGTGATCGAAAATAAAACTAACAACTGTTCGCCACTCGCCGGAGTTTTAGTTGATGTCTGGCATTGTGACAAAGACGGAAATTACTCCGAATATGGCGGAACTTCAATGCAGCCAAAAGATTATTCTTCGGTTCATTTTTTAAGAGGAAGACAAACCACCAATTCAAAAGGAGAAGTTTCGTTTATTTCGATTTTCCCGGGCTGGTACCAAGGCAGGGCACCTCATGTACATGTAGAAGTTTTAAGCACTAACGGCGCATCATTATTAGTAACACAAATTGCTTTTCCTGAAACCGTTTCAAGTACCGTTTATTCAAGCGAAAACTATGTGAGCCACGGTCAGGCCGACACTTCGAATACAAAAGACAATGTTTTTTCAGACAGTTTAGCCGATGAATTGGCAACACTAACAGGCAATCTTACAGATGGTTATACATTAAGCAAAACCATCACTGTAAATACATAATTCAGGTTCAGTCAGTATTTTATGATAATTTTAAAACTTAATTTACTGGTTTAAAACTACTTTTGACTGCCAAAGCAAAATTTAAATTTAAAACCTCAGCAAATGAAATGTGTAATTATAGACGATGAACCTTTAGCGGTTGAATTATTAGAAGATTTTGTTCGAAAGGTAGATTCACTTGAGCTAATAAATACATTTAATAATGCTATTGATGCCGTTTCGTTTATTAATCAAAACAGTATCGATTTGATTTTTCTTGACATTCAGATGCCTCATTTTTCAGGAATTGATTTCTTAAATACGATCGAGAAAAAGCCCTTGGTTATTTTTACCACAGCTTATTCTGATTATGCCGTTGAAGGTTTTAATCTTGGAGCTGTCGATTATTTGGTAAAACCAATTCCGTTTCACCGCTTCTTAAAATCAGTTGTAAGAGCACAGCAGGTTTTAAATCCGTCAACCAATATTCAGGCCATTTCTGAAAGTACAACTGCACCTGAATTAGAGCAGGATTTTATGTTTGTGAGGGCAGAATACGAAAATGTAAAAATGAATTTTGCGGATATTTTATTTATCGAAGGCCTAAAAGACTACGTCAAAATTTACACTACTGATAATAAATTTACACTGACTTTAATCAGTTTAATAAAACTCGAAAATTTACTTTCAAGCAAAGGATTCTCCAGAATTCACAGGTCGTATATCATTAATATAAAACATGTAAAATCAATACAAAAAAATAAAGTTTTGATTAGCGACAAACGAATTCCGATAAGCGAAAGTTATAAAAATACTTTTTTTGAGAAAATCAATTTGTAGGTCTTTAAATTCCAAAAAATAAAATTCCAAATTCCAAAGCGGGCTGATCCTTTATTGGAATTTGGATTTTTTTTTGGATTTTAGAATTTTATTCTTCGTTTTTAAACCAGCCTGAATACATGACATAATTGTTCGAAATACGCTCTATTTCGCCAGCAAAATCAGATTGGTCAATGTCTTTTACTTTCTTTGCCGGAACACCTGCATAAATAGTCCCCGAAGCTACAACTGTATTTTGTGTTACAACGGCACCGGCGGCTATAATCGAATTACTTTCGACCACACAATTGTCCATTACGATAGCGCCCATTCCAATCAGCACATTGTCATGAATCGTACATCCGTGCACTATAGCATTATGTCCTATCGAAACATTATTACCAATAATCGTTGGATGTTTTTGATACGTACAATGAATGACGGCCCCATCCTGAATATTCACTTTATTGCCTATCGAAATAAAATTAACATCACCTCGAATAACCGCATTGAACCACACGCTGCAGGAATCTCCAAATACAACATCGCCAACAATTGTAGCATTTTCAGCAACATAACAATCCTCAGGAATAGAAGGCGTTTTTCCGTTTACAGATTTAATCAGCATAATAAAAAATTTAATTAATGGCCGGACAATTACAATCGTAACGTTCCTTTTTACAAAATAAATTGATTCCCAAAGTAATTTGATGGTATCCTCCGGTATCAAATTTTACGTTGCCTGTAACTTGAGAATACGTGTATGCAAACATAAAATTATTATAGTTCAGACCTATGATAGGTGTAATATATTGCAATTTCTGACCCGAAACCCCGCTTGCTGTACTGTATTGTGCACCATCAAAACTTCTTCGGTAAGACAATGCTGCCCACAAACTTCCAAAATCCATATTCTTGTAGGCTTTCAGGTTTAAGTCAATTGATTTCTGTTTGGTTTTATCAAATACCTGAAGTAAAACTGACGGTTCCCAGGTAATCTTGTCTCTTTTACCAAAAACATATCCGGCACTTAAAAGAAACTTTCTAAGATTATCACTTTCATAATCTGTATACAATTCTCTTCTGGTTTCCAGTAATCCCTGCACTGTTGCATGGGCATAAAAATCAAGGTAGTTATACGATGCTCCAAGATCAACGTTGAAATAGGAATCTTTCTGAATAGAACCGAAAACAATTGGATCAAAAGTTCCTCCAAATTTGGTTTCGTCTAACTGACTCTGAATCAAACCTCCGCTAATACCAAAAGAAAGCTGATTCAAATCAATCTCGTCTCTCGAAAACATGATATGATGAGCGTAGGTAAGCTTTACTCCTTTTTGTGAATGGTAGCCATTTTTATCATTAAAAACAATAATCCCGGCTCCTGAACGCTCTCCTACCCTTCCATTGAAAGTTAAAGTTTGAAGTGCCGGTGCATCATCCTGACCAAACCATTGTTTTCTGGCTGTCAATCTTATTTTTGCACAATTGGCAGCACCTGCCATTGAGGGATGAATCAGGTAATAATTATCTGATAAATAATCAGAGTAAACAGGAATTCCTTCTTGCGAATACGAATAAAATGTAGTGATCAAAAAAATAAATAAAACCCTGATTTTAAATTCCATAAAGGCAATTTTGTTTAAATATTTTTTAGACTCTACTAATTTAATACGATTTATTTGAAAAGAGTCTTAATTATTTTATTAAAAAATCAAATATAGGTATTAGTAGAAAATAACTTTACTAAATTTGTAAAAAATTACAAATCATGACAAAAATCACCATAAAAGAAACTCAAAATCCAACTATACTAAAGTTCGAATTTGAAGATTTCATTACAAAAAATCAAAACTTCGAATTTAAAAATATTGATGAAGCCCAGGCATCACCGTTAGCACAACAATTATTTTATCTTCCGTTTGTAAAAACAGTTTATATCTCAGGAAATTTTATCGCTATCGAAAGATACAGTATTGTAGAATGGGATGATGTAAAAGATGCTGTTGCTGAACAAATTACAGCTTTTGTAGACAAAGGCGGTGTTATTATAAAACTTGATGAAAATCAGCCTAAAAAACAACCTATTACAGTTTACGGGGAAACAACACCTAATCCTGCTGCACTAAAATTTGTAGTAAGCAGAATGTTGACTAAAAATGCTGTTGAATATAAAAACATAGATCAGACTGCATCTTCGCCATTGGCAAAAGAATTGTTCAAATTTCCCTATGTAAAAGAAGTTTTCATTGACGAAAATTACATTTCGGTAACTAAATATGATATCAACGACTGGGATGAAATTACCCTGGAAGTAAGAACTTTTATTAAACAATTTATAGAAAATGGAGGAACTGTTTTAGATGAAAGCTTAATCGAAGTGGCCACTAAAAACGATATTACCAAAGATGAAGCATTTGACAAACTAGATGTTACATCACAACAGATCATCAATATTCTAGAAGAATATGTAAAACCGGCGGTTGCGGCTGATGGCGGAAACATTGCTTTTGATTCTTATAATGAAGATGACAAAACAGTAAAAGTAATTTTACAAGGTGCCTGCAGCGGTTGTCCGTCCTCCACTTTTACTTTAAAAAGCGGAATCGAAAATATGCTAAAAAGCATGTTGAACGATGAAGGTATTAAAGTGGAAGCTGTAAATGCATAACTATTTATTTCAGTAAAATATGAAAAGCGTCCGCCATTGGCGGGCGCTTTTTCATTATATACATATCTACTTAATTATCAATAAATTATTATCTTAATTATAGGATAAAAATAGTTAATATTGTATTTTAAACTAATCAATATACAACTATGGGATTATCTTCATTTTTCAGGAATTTATTTGGCACAGCCAAAGATTCTGCTTCTGATCTGGCAACACAGGCCGAAACTACATTTGAACAGGTTAAAGAAGCTGCGACACCTTACATCGAGAAAGCGGAAACTTTTGCAGAAGAAACAATAGCAAAAGCAAAAGAAGCTTCTGAACCAATCCTTGACAGTGCATCAGAATACGCACATCAGGCGAAAGAAATCGTAAGCGAATATGTTGAGAAGGCTTCAGATTCATTAGGCGAGGTAATCGATTCTGTAAAAGAAAAAGCAAGCGAATTAACAACTGATACTAAAACAGTTGCTTTAGAAACAGCAACTGATATTAACGCAAAAACGGAAGTTACAGCGGATAAAATTATTGACACCATCCCTCCAAAGGAATAGAAACTCTTTTTTCTTATAAAAATAAATATTTCTATATTTGCAGTACTAATATACCTTCTCCTTTGAGAAGGTTTTTTTATTCGAAAAACATGAACATGAATCCTGATCAGGTCAGCAATTACCTCACTAAATTTATTGACGTACTGGTTGACTATTCGCCTAAATTAATTTCGGCCTTTATTATTTTATTTGTTGGTATCTATGCTATCAGACTGATAAATAGAATTATCACGAAAGTAATGGTTCAAAGAAATCTGGATCCCACACTAACCAAATTTCTTTCTGATATCTTAATATGGGCGCTCCGAATTTTGCTGTTTGTCACTTTTATTTCAAAACTTGGAATAGAAACATCTTCGTTTGTTGCCATTTTAGGAGCAATGGGACTTGCAGTAGGTTTATCATTGCAAGGTTCTCTTTCTAATTTTGCCGGAGGAATGTTAATTATCGTTTTCAAACCTTTTAAAGTGGGTGATACGATCGAAGCACAAGGTATTGCCGGTACGGTAGTAGAGATTCAAATATTTGTTACCAAGATGCTTATGGGCAACAATCAAACCGTATTTGTGCCCAATGGCGCTTTATCAAACGGAACAATCATCAACTACTCTATGCAGGGAGAACGAAGAGCAGATTTTACATTTTCAGTCTCGTACGAATCTGATATCAAAAAAGCAAAAGAAATTCTTTTGGGTGTTTTAAACAACAATCCTAAGGTACTTAAAACTCCTGCACCAGAAGTTTTTGTAAAAAACCTAACGGCAAACTCTGTTGATTTTGCAGTACGTCCGTGGGCAAAAAAAGCAGATTATGGATCTGTTTTTTCAGATACTTTAGAAGATTGCAAAATAGCTTTAGACGAGGCCGGAATTTCATTTCAGCCCTTTACGATTGAAAAATAAAATTATTCCTTTTTTGATGGAGGTGCCATCATAAAATCTTTTAAATAATAAGGTTCAAAATAAGCGACATCAACAGTGTCGCTTTTTTGGTATTTATTATAACTGATTTTACTCATCGCAGCGGCAGAAGGATATTTGATTTCCTCTAAAAACACAAAGTTTTCTTTTGTTAAAACAGTTTTGCATTTCTCTGCACAATCACCAACAAAATAGAGTGTTTCAGTATAATCCTTAAAAGAATCTTCTGTTATAACCTCCGCTTCAATTGGTCTTTCAATTTCTAAATCTGCAGTAAAAATTTCACTATAAACTTCCATTCTTCTGGCATCGATCATCGGGATAATCTTACCGTCTGAAACATTTGCCTGAGAAGCTAATGTCTGTAATGTATCAACAGCAATTAAAGGGATATTTAACGCATAACACAATCCTTTTGCCGCAGATACTCCAATACGCAAACCGGTATAAGAACCTGGTCCCTGGCTTACTGCAACAGCAATTAGATCCTGAACTGTAATTCCTGCCTCTGCAATTACTTCTTCAATAAAAACATGTAATTTTTCAGCATGAGAATATCCTTCTTCAGCAATTTCTTTACACACAATTGTTTCTCCATTTTTAGCAATGGACACGGAGCAATTTTTAGTAGCAGTTTCTATATTGAGAATAAAAGACAAAATGTTTATTTTTTAATTAATTATTACTGTCAGGCTGATCGAAGTCAAAGTTCTTTTTTCGCAAACCTTCGACTTCGTTCAGTTCGACAATCTTAAAGATGTATTTCGTTTATTTCTTAGGCAAATCGGCACTTTTAAGCTTGACTTTATCACCGGAATTCAGTTCCTTAGAAACGGTAGTATAAGGTCCGGTAATCACAACATCTCCAGGTTTTAATCCTGACATTACTTCGATATTGGTATCATCCTGAATACCTGTCTTAATGATTCTGATTTTAGCTTTATCACCTTCTTTCACAAAAACACATTCGAATTTTTTATCGTTTTTTGGTGTTGTTTTTTTATCGTCAGCTGGCTCTTCAATTTTAATATTTTTTACAGCTGTCGTATCTGCTTTTACCACGACAGCGCTAATTGGCACTGCCAGAACATTATTTTTTGTTTTTGTAATAATATCAACCGTCGCTGTCATTCCTGGTCTAAAAGGCGAATATGTATTGGGTTTGCCTTCTAATAAATCCTGATACGAGTCTTTTAGAATACGAACTTTCACTTTAAAATTGGTTACCTGATCTGATGTCAAAGTTGTACTTGCTGAATTCGAAATACTCGTTACAGTACCTTTGAATTTCTTTTTTAAGTAGGCATCCACTTCAACGTTTGCTTCATCACCAATCTTAACTTTTACAATATCATTTTCGTTTACATCAACTTCAACTTCCATATTGTTCAGGTTTGCTACTCTCAAAAGTTCTGTTCCTGCCATTTGTTGCGTTCCCAAAACGCGCTCTCCCAATTCAACATTTAATACTGAAATTGTTCCGTCAGCAGGCGCATAAATTAAGGTACGTCCTAAATTATCTTTTGCTTCAGTAACAGAGGCAGAGGCACTTTGAACATTATAATAGGCATTTTGTTTGGTTGCTTTTGCTACTTCATAAGTAGAAATTGCTTTATCCCAATCTGATTTTGAGATTACGCCTTTATCGTATAATGTTTTATTACGCTCATAACTTGCTTTTGCTTCTTTATAACTGGCCTCAGACTGTGTCAAACCAGCTTTCGTACCGGATAAATTAGCCAGAGACCGGTCTAAACCTGAAGTATACAAATCCGGGTTTATTTTTACCAATAGATCCCCTTTTTTAACGACTTGTCCTTCTTTTACATTCAGGGCAATAATTTCACCTGAAACCATTGATGAAAGTTTCACCTCTATTTCCGGCTGAATTTTTCCTGTTGCAGAAACCGTCTCCACAATAGTTGAAGCTACTACTTTTGAAACTTCTACTTCTTTCCCTTCATCCTTATTTCCTATCACACCAGCTTTTGAAAGACTTATCAATGCTATAACAAGAACTAAAGCACCACCAAGTAAGAAATAAATTGTTTTTTTTGACATAATAAATTATTTTGTGATAATTGGGACAATTGGAATTCCAAAGTAGAATTCAAGTATTTTTATTTTAAACATGTAATCGTATTTTGTTCTGATAACATCTGACTGTGCATTGGTTAACAATGTTTGCGCCTGAGTAAAGTCAAATGAATTCATCAAACCTACATCGTACTTTTCTTTAGCATAATTGTAAGCCTGCTGTCTTGCCTCTAAAGTTACCGTTGATGATTCATACGTATTCAAAGCACCTTTTGCATCTGTAAAAGCAGTGTAAACGTTACGTTGCAAATCTAAACTTTTTTGCTCTAAATCTATTTTAGATTTATCTAAACTTACCTTACTTCTTTCTACATTATTTCTAACTGAAAAACCATTAAAAATAGGAACATTCAACTGAAAACCAAAATTGTGTCCTTTGTTATCACTAAACTGATCTAAAACAGAATGTGGTCCTGCATAAACCGGGTTTCCGCTACCATCTGTTCCAATAAGTCTGTCACTGTAACTTGCACTCGTACTGAACTGATAAAAACCTCTAAGCGTAGGCTGAAAAGCACCTCTTGCTATGGCAACACTTTTCTCTGCAATTTCAAGATTTGTTTGCGCCAGCTTCAATTCTGTTCTTATTTCTTTTGCCTTATTATAAATATCCGTTGGAGTTTGTGCCAGAATATTATTTTCATCCTTTACACTTGTATCATCTACAACATCAAAATCAGTAAATTCTTTTAATTGTAAAAGCTGTGCTAAACTCAATTTAGAAATTAATAAACTATTTTCAGCAATAATTATAGCTTGTTGATCAGTTGCTTCAGTAGCTTTTAAATCATACAAATCGCCACGTGGAATTGTTCCTGCATTGACCATTTCCTGAGAACGCGCTAAACGCTTCTGATCGATTAGTAATTGTTCTTTTTTTACTTTTAAATTTTCTTTATTAAAAAGGATTTCCAAAAATGCATTCGCTACATTCAGAGAAATATCTTCCTGCATTTTCAATAATTGATATTGTGATGCTATAATCGAAAGTTTCGCTCTTCTGTAACTATTCTGATTTTGTAAACCTTTGTAGATATCAACACCCGCACTAGCTCCTAATGAAGAATACTGTGTCGTTTGAGTGGTAGCAATATTGGTCACCGGGTTAACGTTCAAACCAATATTCCAGGAATGAGAAGCACTTCCGCTTACTGATGGAAGAAAACTTCCTAATGCTCCTTTTTTATCAATTGCAGCATTTTTTACATCCAGCTCTGATAATTTTATTGTGATATTATTATCCAGTGCATAACGCACGCATTCTTCTAATGTCCATTTTTTTGATTGTGTCTGAGCCGATAAACCAAGCCCCAGCAACAGGGCTAAAACAAGACTATTATATTTATTTATTTTCATATATTTTGAATGAAAGCATAGCAGAAGATGCTACGCAAATTTAACATTTTAAACCCCAAAAACTCTTTTATCCTTTCAAATTATTTTTTCTCTCCTTCATTGATCAATCCCTGATTCCAGATTTTAATTTTATCCGAAGCTGCAAGTCCGCTTTTAACCTGAACATAAATTCCGTCGCTAACTCCTAAAACTAAATCTCTTCTTTGAAATTTTTGCGAAGCAGTTTCAATTTCAACATACGGTTTTTGAGTTTTTTTGTCAAATTGAACTAATGATTCTTTTATAGCCAAAACTTTATCCGCTTTCTCTAAAATGATTGAAGCGTTTGCACTAAGGCCTGCTCTGATAAAAGTTGCATCCCTGTTTTCTAATCTCGCTTTTATTTCAAACTGAATAGCACCATTTTCTACCACTCCTTTGGGAGCAATATCAGTCAAAACAGCTTCGAATTTTTTGTTTTCGATTGCTCCAACTGTAATTTCAATAGGCATTTTTTCTTTGATTTTACCTACTTCAGATTCATCAATTTTTCCAATAAAAATCATTCTTCCAACATCTGCAACACTAGCAATTGTAGTTCCTTCATTAAAATTATTACTTTCAATAACCTGATTTCCTACTTTTACCGGAACTGCTAAAACCATTCCTGTTACTGTTGAACGAATTAAGGTATTGGCATAACTTCCAAGTGAAGTCGTTGTACCTGTTTTTACGATATCTAAACTTTGTTTCGCTGCCAGATAGTTTTGTTTTGCTTGTGTATATGATAATTGCGCTGCATCAAAATCATTTGCTGAAATTACATCTTTCTCAAACAAGGTTTTTTGTCTTTTGTAGATTTTTTCCTGATTGTCTAAGGCAATTTTTGCCGTTTGTACCTGATTTTGGGTACTGCTTACATTAGACACATTCGCTACAACTCTAATTTTGGCAATCATATCACCAGCTTTGATTTTCTCTCCCGCTTTGATATACACTTCTTCGATAATACCTGAGATATTTGGTTTGATGAGAACTTCTTCATCAGGCTGAATGTTACCGGTGGCAATTGCCGTTTTCACAATCGTTTTAACCTCTGCTTTTTCAGTTTGAAAAACAATTGGAGATTGTTGATTTTTAGCATACAGATAATATAGTGCGCCAAAGAAAACTATAGCAATTAAGATTAAAATGGTAACGGTTACTCCTTTTTTCATTTTGTTTTTGGTTTAATCGATTATATTTTGATTGATAATTTATTCTGTTCGTAAAGCGTCTACGGGCTTTACACTAATTGCGGTCTGTGCCGGAATAAATCCTGCCAGCAAACCCGATCCTATTAATATTAATAATGCAACAAATACTACTCTTAAATCTACGCTTGGGTTAGCAAACATAGTATTGTTTCCTGCTGGCATTGAATCTAAGAACATATTCAGGACGGCAACAACTCCGGTTGCCACAGCAACACCAAACATTCCTGAGATAATAGTCAAAAATATAGATTCAGATAAAATCTGACCCCGAATCGCGCCCGGTGTAGCACCTAAAGCCCTACGGATTCCGATTTCTTTAGTACGTTCCTTAACTACAATGAGCATAATATTGGAGATTCCGATTACTCCGGAGATCAGCACTAAAGATCCTACAAAATAAGCAATGAAATTTAAGATATCAAACAAACTTTGCACTTTTCCAAATTGTTCATACATATCGAAATTTCCAATAGCACGATCGTCCTTTGGATGTATGTAATGAAGCACCTTCATCTGATCTAAAATTTTTGGTTTCAGATCGGTAATCGAAACTTCATCTCTGGCTGTAAGAGCCATCCAGCCTACTTTATCGCCATAATTAAAAGCTTGCTGAAAGGTTGTAAAGGGTACAAATATATTCTTTTGCTCTTCCTCTGCATTCCCACCGGTTTGCTTAGAATTATAAATTCCCACAACCATAAAATTGATTCCGTTGATTTTTACATAGGTACCAACAGCTTCTTCTTCTTTTCCGTAAAGTTCACTAATAACTCCTTTTCCAATCACCGCGACTTTTCGTCTTTCCAGAATATCCTGTTGATTTACAAAACGTCCTTTTATGATATCCATTGGCTGTTGCTTGATGAGTTCAGGATAATCTCCGTAAACCGCAAAAGCAGATGTTTTAGTACCACGTACCACGTTATTTGTCCCGTTGTTAGAATTTCCCAATTGATTTCTTGGCGAAACGTATAACAAATCCGGAAAAGCAGCTTTTAAGGCGGCGACATCACTATTTCTAAAATCAAAACGGCGTGTTTTAGGCAATCCTTTATATGCTTTTGAAGTCGTTTGACTCCACATAAACATCGTATTAGTTGCTATTCCGTCAAAATCTTTTTTTACTCCATTTTCAAGTCCCTTTCCTACTGCAAGTAATATTACCAGAATAAAAATTCCCCAAAACACTCCAAATGCAGTTAGGACCGTTCTGAAAACATTGGCTGTTAAAGCCTCTAAAATCTCGTCCCAATTATCTTTCTTAAACATAATTATTCGTCTCTAAGTGCTACAATAGGTTTTATTTTGGCCGCTCTGTATGCCGGAAAAAATCCAGCCAATGCACCTGCAAAGACAAGCAATGCCAATGTGGTTAATGCGACACCGAAATCCACTGAAGGATTTCGGAAATATTCACTTTGAATCATTGGACCTACAAATTCTAATAATAATAAACTCGCCAACAATCCCACAAAACCAGCAATAGTAGTAATAAAAATAGATTCGTGAAGTATCATCGAAATAATAGAAATCGGGGATGCTCCCAAAGCTTTTCTGATCCCGATTTCTTTGGTTCTTTCCTTTACTATAATAAGCATGATATTACTTACTCCCACAACTCCGGCAATGATCGTACAAATACCAACCCACCAGAAAAACAATCTGATATAAAGATTCAGATCATAAAACTTTTTTCCTTCTTCTACAGAATTATAAACACCAACTCCACTATCATCAGTGGGAGCCACTGTGTTTCTACTCTTCAACAAGTCCTTTAAATCCTGAGTAAATTTTTGGGATCGTGCTAATGCTTCATCATAGTTCTCTGTCTTTTTTAAGGTAAAAAACAAATTACTAATTTTATCTCCTACCCCAAAGGCTCTTTGCACAGTGGTCTTGGGCAGATAAGCTCTGGCTTCTTCTCTTTCTCCTCCCGGATCTGTAAAAACGCCTACTACTTTGAAATTGACATTATTAATTAAAATTTCCTTGCCTAAAGGATCAGCGTCTTTAAACAAATCTGTTTTCACTTTCATTCCAATAGCAGCTACTTTCTCATTATTAGCAATATCACTACTATTTACAAATCGCCCCTGAACAATAGTAATATTTTCTACACCTGCAAAATCAGGGTCAACTCCTTTGAACTGATAACTTCCTGATTCTTTACCATAAGAAAAAGCGCCTCCCCAAAAGTTATAGCTCGCAGCTCTCAAGTCTAATTTATCTTCAAATTTCTGTACAGATTCTTTATAATCACCATCCCTGAACTGAACTTGTCTACCCGGATTTAATCCTTTGTATGCTTTTGTTGTAGTACCGGACCAAACTATAATAATTCCGACAGCATCCTGCTCGAATTGTTTTTGAATTCCGTTTTGAAGTCCCTGACCGGCACCAAGCAAAATCACCAAAATAAAAATACCCGAAGCTACAGAAACTCCGGTAAGAAATGTTCTTAACCTGTTTTTCGAGATTGCCTCAAATATTTCCTGCCAACGCTCAATATTAAACATAAGATGAAGCTCTAACTTGTTCTACCATTTTATCATCGATAATCAATCCGTCTTTCAGGACCACATTTCTTTTGCACATTGCTGCGATATCCGGTTCGTGCGTCACAATTAGAATAGTTTTGCCCTCATCGTTTATTCCCTGAATAAGTTCCATAACCTCATACGAAGTTTTGGTATCCAAAGCTCCTGTTGGCTCATCTGCCAATAAAACTTTTGGGTTCGAAGCTAAAGCCCTTGCAATTGCAACACGCTGTTTTTGCCCTCCGGAAAGTTCATTAGGTAAATGATGAGAATGCGTTCCAAGACCTACTTTCTCTAAGTATTTCATGGCAATATCATAACGTTCTTTTCGTTTTATGCCCTGATAATACAAAGGCATGGCAACATTATCAAGAGCGGTTTTATAATTTATTAAGTTGAAAGACTGAAATACAAATCCCAAAAATTTATTGCGATATCTTGAAGCTATCGTTTCGTTTAGATTTTTAATTGGTGTTTTATCTAAAATATAACTACCGGAATCTGCTTCATCGAGAATTCCTAAAATATTCAAAAGCGTTGACTTCCCTGATCCTGACGATCCCATAATCGCAACTAATTCACCTTCTTCGATATTAAAATTAATTCCTTTTAACACATGTAACTGTGAATTCCCCATTTTATAGGACTTATGTAAATCTTTGATTTCGATCATGGTATTGTTAAATTTTAAAACAATAATAACATTTTTATTAAGTAAATTATGATAAGAAAACGTTAATAATTTCGTTTAGTTATTACAATAAGACTCGTTTCCTTATCAAATGTTACACTTTTTTAAGATAATATAATTGTTTTCTTAATTTTACAGCACTAAAACAATCTTAACAATGAAGTTTTTTTCAATTATCTCTTTATTTACGGTACTTACAGCAGTAACCAGTTGTTCTACATCACAAAAATTAGAAACCTTAAAACCGGAACCGGACGATGCAAGTCCATTAGTCTACGAAGCAAATCCTTCATTTATCAACTTACCCATAACGGTAAAACTTAGCGATATCGAATACCAGACTAATTCTTTATTGAATGGTTTGATTTATGAGGATAATAACATTGAGGATGATGACATCGAAATGAAAATCTGGAAACAGGCGCCTATAAAAATTCAAAATGACCCAGCCAGTCCGGATAAAAAAATAAAAACAATTTTACCATTAAAAGCAACAATCAAATATCGAATTGGTACCAAACAATTGGGTGTTGAACTTTATAATGTAAGAGAGTTTAACCTGAACGGTGTAATTACGCTATCAAGTGAAATAGCACTAACAAACTGGAAATTAAACACTAAAACCGCTTTTAAGTCATTAGACTGGAGTGAAAGCCCAACTATGCTTGTTCTTGGAAAAAATCTACCAATAACTTATCTTGTAAATCCGGCGATTTCTATTTTTAAATCTAAAATTGAAAAAAAAATAGATGAAGCGATCGAGAAATCTATGGATTTTAAACCGAATGTTTTATCCGCTTTAGAAAAAATCTGTACGCCTTTCCAGATGAGTGATACATATGAAAGCTGGTTAAGAATTGTACCTGTTGAAATTTATTCTACAAATGCGAAGCTTAAAAACGATTTGTTTTTATTGGATATGGGGATGAAATGCAATATGGAAACGATCATAGGCAAACAACCGGAATCTAAATTTAATGCCAGCAAAATTGTATTGAAACCTGTCACGAAAATTCCAAATCAGATTTCAGCTAATATTGCAGCAATCTCAACTTATATGGAGGCTTCGAAAATTATGACCAAAAATTTTGCCGGACAGGAATTTGGATCAGGAAGTAAAAAAGTAACAGTAAAAAACGTATCGATCTGGCATAAAAACGGCAAAATGGTAATTGCACTTGACGTTTTGGGATCTATCAACGGAACACTTTATCTGAACGGTTTTCCGCAATACAATCCTCAGACGAAAGAAATTTATTTTGAAAAACTGGATTATGTTCTAGATACAAAAAGCAAATTAATGAGAACTGCAAGCTGGCTTGGCCAAGGTTACATCTTAAGAAAAATGGAAGAAAGCTGTCGTTACTCAATACAAGCCAATTTAGAGGAAGGCAAAAAAAGTATGGCTGCTTATCTTAAAAACTATTCTCCAATGCCCGGTGTTTTTGTTAATGGAAAAATGGAAGACATTCAGTTTGATAAAATTCAATTGACCAATCAGGCGATTATCGCCTTTATAAAAATAAACGGAACTGTGAATGTTTCTGTTGACGGATTGAAATAGAACAAAAAAAAAAAAGCAGAATAAAATTATTCTGCTTTTTTCTTTTTTGACTGATACATTCTATAAATCAAATATCCTATCACGGCAACAAGCAAATAAGGAATTACCATCAAATAAACGATTCCATTATTTACTGCTTCTGCTTTTTTTACATTCGAATCTCCTCCAAGCGCCGCACGACACATGGCACACTGAGCGTTTGCACTCAGAGAAAAGAAAATAGAGAAAACAACATAGAAGCATTTCGTTGAGAAAAAATTCACAAGTCCACTTCCATTTGCATTTCTATTTTCTTTATTCTTTATTCTATTTTCCATTTTAAACATAATAAGGAGAAATCATTAAGTACACTACAACACCTGTAACCGCGACATACAACCAAAGCGGAAAAGTTATTTTAGCAATTTTTTTATGTCTGTCAAAACGTTTTGCAAGTGCTCTTACATATGTTATTAGTACCAATGGGATAATAGCAATAGACAATAAAATATGAGTTACTAAAATGAAGAAATAAACATATCGTATTACGCCTTCTCCACCAAATTTAGTAGAATCTGCAGTCATATGATACGCCACATACATTACTAAGAACGCAACTGACAATGCAATAGCAAAAGTCATTAAACGCTCGTGAAGCTTTAGTTTCCCGTTTTTAACAGCAATTACAGCCCCAACTAAAACTATAGCGGTAATACCATTTGTTGTAGCATAAATTGGCGGCAAGAACGAAAGCGGCTCTACATTAATCCCAAAATCTTTTAATTTAATTCCGAATAAGATTGCTACAACCACCGGAATTATAATTGAAACTGCAACAATAAGTTTGCTGTATTTTTTTTCTAATGAATGATCTTCCATTTCTATTCTGCTAATAATATTTTAATATCTTCCTGAATATCTCTAACTCCTTTTTTGTCCAGTCCGTCATAGTAGATGTTCGGATTTCCGAATTCATCTTTTCTACAACGAATATTTCCATCTTTATCAATCAGAGCAAACAAACCTGAATGCTCAAAACCACCGCTTACTTTTTCATTTTCGCCGGCATAAAGATTAAAACCTTTGTTTGATAAATCCATAATAGTCGCTTTATCACCTGTTAGAAAATTCCAGTTAGACGATTTTACGCCTAATAATTTAGCGTGATCTTTTAAAACCTGGGGAGTATCATGTTTAGGATCGATCGTAATTGATACAATTCCGAAATTTGGATTACCGAAAAAAGTTTTCTCAATCTCCAGCATGCTCAAATTCATCTTGGGGCAAATTGACGGGCATGTTGTAAAGAAGAACTCCAAAACATACACTTTACCTTTATACGTATCATTCGAAACTTTGATATTATCCTGATTTGTCAAATCAAATTTAGGAGCCGGACCAATTGTTATTAGTTTTGCATCTGCTTTCGAATCTTTCAATCCTACATTATCCAGACGATTTCCTTTAACAACTTCACCATTTTTTATTCTGTCTACAATTTTAGGCACTGCATAAATTCCGAAGATTAAAATAATAAACGAAATTCCGATATATGATTTATTTTTAAACATAATATATGAAGATTAAAGTTCTTTTGTTGCGTTGTGATTCTTTTTCAGGGCTGCACGATATTCGTATAGAATGATCTTAAAATCATCCAGCATTTCGTTGCTCAACTCAGACGGATGAAAAGTATTATATCCTTCCTTGTATTCGTCCTTATCTTTTCTCCCTCTTAAATTTCGCTCTTTATCTACGATGTAAACATTCGAAGTGCCAAGGTTCTGGTCTAACTTGCCTTTTAAATGCAATTGATCGTAAAATACCTTAATTTCTTCAGGAGAGGCAAAAACAAAATGCCAGCCTGAAACATCTGTAAAAGCACCCAATGATTCTACAATTTTCTCTGCATCTTTTTCAGTTCCTAAAGGGCACACTACTACAAATTGCAAATCTGTAAAACCATTATAACGCTGATAGATTTTCTCGTTTAGATTGAAAAAATTTCCTCTGTTTTTTAAAATCTCACTTCCTGAAAAACCAAGAATTGTAATTTTATTATTTAAAGTTACTTTTTCTCCTTTAAGGGATTTCCAATCGCCAAGGTCGGCAATTTTAGGAGTGATTGTTGGAAGTTTAGTAAAACTATTTACACCTGAAGCAAAAAACAAATAAGCTACAATTGGCAAAACAAAAAGTACAAAGAGAACTATATTTTTTTTCATTGTATTAACGGAAATTATTGAGGTACAAAAATAAAAAAAGCTCCGTTAAACGGAGCCTCTTTTCGAATTAATATCATGTTAAAAATTCCATTTAATAGTAGAATCTTTAAAAACCCCATAAATATAATGTCCTTCTGTCAACAGAATAAACAATAAATATAAAACTAGGAAAATAACTGGTGAAACAACTGACCATCTAAGACTGCTTTTTTCACCTTCCATGTGCATAAATGCCCATACTATATAATAAGCTTTGAATATTGTCAGGATATAAAATATCCAGTTCAACAAATTCAAACCTATAAAATGAGTAAATTCTAATGATGCTGGTTTTATAATACCAAGGATAACTTCTACTGTAGTTACTGCTGATAGCAATCCAAAAACAAACCAGATTCTTTTTGTATTTGATACGTGTTCGTGTGACATAATAATTAAAATCTAAAATTAAACTAAGTAGAAAACTGTAAATACAAATACCCAAACTAAATCGACAAAGTGCCAGTATAAACCAACTTTCTCTACCATTTCGTAGCTTCTTCTTTTCTCATAAGTACCTAATAACACATTAAAGAAAATAATGATGTTAATGATAATTCCTGAAATTACGTGAAAACCGTGGAATCCTGTAATAAAGAAAAAGAAATCAGCAAACAATTTACTTCCGTATTCGTTTCTTGTTAAGTTCGCTCCTTCTACCACATATTTTGCAGTATTTAAACGCGCTTCAGATTCTTCTCTAGATAAAACTGTTTTTTTCTTTTCAGCTGTAAGGTGCTCAGTTCTTATTAATAATTCAGGATGTGCTTTAAAACCAGCCTGAATATCAGCAACTGAATATGTTGGTACTGTTTCAGCACTTTCCATAAACCATTTTGCTTTTGCTCTTGTAAGTTCTTCCGGTTGGTTTGGCAATCTTACAGCAAAATCTGCAAGAGCTACTCTTTTACCATCTTTATCAACAAACTGCAATAAGCTTCCTCCTACTGTCTCAACTGCTCCATATTCTCCTTTAATGAAGTTTTTCCATTCCCATGCTTGAGAACCAACGAAAATAATACCTCCAATAATAGTCAAGAACATATAGATTGCCACCTTTGTTTTCTTTAATTGATGACCGGCATCAACAGCTAAAACCATTGTTACAGATGAAAAAATCAAAATAAAAGTCATTAAGGCTACATAGTACATCGGAGCCGAAACACCGTGCATAAATGGGAAGTGAGTAAACACTTCATCAGCCAAAGGCCAGGTTTCAATAAATTTAAATCTTGAAAAACCATATGCCGCTAAAAATCCAGAGAATGTCAAGGCATCCGATACGATAAAAAACCACATCATCATTTTACCATAACTTGCTCCTAATGGCTGGACATCATGTCCGCCTCCCCAAGTTTTTTCGTTGTTTGCAGTAGTAACTGTCGCTTCCATAAAAGATATTCGTTAAAAAGTTCCCAAATTTACGTTTTTTTCTTATTTAAAGAAATATAAAAATAAAAATAAATATACCCATAATAAATCCAAAAAGTGCCAATACATCGCACCTAGTTCTATACCAAGAGTTTGAGTCGAATCGTATTTTTGTTTAAAATGATTATAAATTATAATTAAAAGTGAAATTAACCCTCCGGCCAAGTGTAATAAGTGAGTTACGGTAACTACGTAAAGAAAAGTTGTAGTAATTGAACTACCTTCTCCTGTAAAATAATAACCGCTTTTTACGATTTGCCCAAAACCTGCAAACTGTAAAACTATAAATAAAACACCTAAAGCTAACGTTCCTAAAAGGAACGCTGTTGTTGCCGCTCTATTGTCTTTTTGAATGGCTTTTTTTGCCAGATAAAAAGTCACACTGCAACCTATAATTACTGCTGTACTATAATAAAAAGCAGTTGGTAATTCAAAATTCTTCAACCAGTCGGCTCTGGATTTACTTACTACAAATGCGCTTGTAAGTCCGGCAAACATCATTGTCATGCTTACCATTGCAAACAACAAAATCAATTTAGCTGATTTTGCTTTCCTTAATTGCTCTTCTCCTTGTGTCATTGTCATTGTCATTTCCATAACTATCTTAAAAATTTATCCACTATAAATACTATTTGCAGTAACGAAATATACGAAACGCTTACCAGCATTAATGTTCTCGCTGCTTTTGCTGTTCTTAACTGATACAAACGTACTGCATAAAACAACATCCACAATCCTAACAAAAACACTATAATAGCTGCAATTGGCGTAATAAACAACTGCCCTGTAAATCCTAAAGAAGGCAATAATGAAGCTATGATAAGCCAAACCGTATATAAAATAATCTGCAAAGCTGTCTTTCTGTCTTTTTTTCCTGTTGGCAGCATAAAGATTCCTGCTTTTGCATAATCATCATACAAAAACCAGCCTATTGCCCAAAAATGCGGGAACTGCCAGAAAAACTGAATCAGAAAAAGCGTTCCTGCCTCGATACCAAATTCTCCGGTTGCCGCAACCCAGCCCAACATAAACGGAATTGCTCCCGGAAAAGCACCTACAAAAACCGATAACGAAGTTACTGTTTTTAAAGGCGTATAAATACTTGTATATAAAAATATTGAAATCGCTGCAAACATTGCTGATTTTGCATTGATGGTATACAACAATGCAATACCGATAATCGTAAGCAAACTGGCTACAAACAAAGCAACTTTTGGAGACATACGCCCGGAAGGAACTGGACGGTTTTTGGTACGATCCATCAATAAATCGATATCTTTTTCGATTACCTGATTAAAAGCATTCGAAGCACCAACCATACAATAACCACCAATCATTAAAATCACTAAAACACTCCATTTAAAAGGATTTTCAGCATTTACACCTAACAAATAACCCGCAATTGAAGAAAACAACACACTGATCGCTAAACCAGCCTTTGTAATCTCTTTGAAATCGTTGAAAATTGATTTTATTGAAAATGTATTTTTAGTAGCGTTCAATACGGTATTTGTTTGTATGTTTTTTTTAAGTGGTGCAAATGTACAAATTAGATTGTAGAATACGGACCTATAAAATTAGATTTTTTTCAATAAAACCTTTATAAAATGAGGTCTTGCAAATCTTTAACACAATTATTTCGAAAAATCTTATTAAAACAACTATTCAAAAAACATTTCCGGAAGCTAACGTGTAAACACAAATATTACAAATCAATTATAAACACGAATTGCACGAATTTCCACAAATTTTAATTACGTTAATCCAGTGAGAAATTAATTTCAAAATCTATAACAACAATCCTAATCACCTAAACACAGGTTTTTATTTAATATTCATTTGCGGTATTTTCTCCTTTTGCAATGGCTTTGGCAGCAGAAGTGCCGATGCGTTTAACACCTAAACGAATCATCTCTACCGCATCTTCATAAGAGCGAACTCCTCCGGCCGCTTTTACCGGCAAAGGCGATGCATTTTCTAACATCATTATTATAGTTGATAAAGTAGCTCCGTTAGGTAAATTGTTTTCAGTTTTATAAAAACCGGTCGATGACTTTACAAAAACAGAAGCATAATCTTCTTCTTTAAAATTGGATATCACAACATTTTTTATCAATGCCGAAAGCTGAATAATTTCTTTATCACCTAAAGCAGCTACTTCAATAATCCATTTTACAGTTTTATTATTTGCCAGACCAATTTGGGTTCCAATTAAAATTTCCTCTTTTACTACAGCAATATCTCCATTTCTAAAAGCTTCATAATTGCACACAAAATCCAGATCGTCTGCACCATCTTCTATTGCTTGATTTGCTTCTTTGATTTTACTTTCTAAACTTGACTTACCTTCCGGAAAATCTATTACGGTACCAATAAGCAAAGTTGATTTTGCCTTAGCAATCATTTCTTTGGCTAAAGCTACATACTCAGGCCGGATCATAATTAGCTTAAAACCTTCACGGATCGCTTCTTCAATGGCATTTTTGACTACAGTATTATTCTCTCCTTCCGAAAGTCCGGCTTGCGAGGCAGTTTTTAAGTAGGTGGAATCTAAATATTGCTTAACATTCATAATTTTAAGTATTGTAACAAAAATACGTTTTAAATTCAGAAAAAAAACAGGCTTTCAAAAACCTGATTTTAGAGCAATAAAAAACCCACCGAAGTGGGTAATTATTTTTTTATATTTTATCGATTTGCTTCTTAAAAGCTATTGCTGTAAAAACACCAACTAAAGCTCCCAGTGCATTTGCTAAAATATCCGTCACTTCAGCAGCTCTTGAAATTGTAAAAACGCTTTGCAAAATTTCGATTGTGATTCCAAAAAAAACAGAAAATATAAACGAAATCAAATAAGCTTTATAATCATCAGGTGCTTTGCCTTTAAGTTCTTTTTTAAAGAATACAATCCAGGAAATTGTAAATCCAAAATGGAAACAAAAATGTACAATTTTATCTATGCTCGGAAAACTTACAGTAGGGATATTACTCGAATCTGTTAGACAAAAATAAGTAATAACTCCTGAACAAATCAGAGCCCAGAGTAATAACAATTGTTTAGGCACCGATAAGTTGTTTGTAAGCTTCATCAGACAATAAACCATCTACTTCTGATGCATCTGCAATTTTTATTTTGATCATCCATCCAGCTCCGTAAGGATCAGAATTTACTGTTTCAGGTGCACTTTCCAAGCTTTCATTAAAAGCAATAATTTCCCCTGTTAAAGGCAAAAATAAATCAGATACTGTTTTTACAGCTTCAACTGTTCCAAAAACTTCATCTTTATCAAGTGTCTGATCTAAAGTTTCTACTTCAACATACACGATATCTCCTAACTCTTTTTGTGCAAAATGAGTAATTCCTACAGTTGCAACATCTCCTTCGATGCTAACCCATTCGTGATCTTTTGTGTACTTTAAATTTGCTGGTATGCTCATAATACTATATTTGTAAATTGATAATTTAATAATTAAGCCACAAATGTAACAATCTTCTAATGAAATCCCGTTTAGAAACTAAAAAAATTAATTTCCGAAATTATATCGAAGTGTAAATCCTGACCTGATGTTCGTTAACGGAAATGATGTCGAAATTACTGCTTTTGAGAACGAATGATCGTAATAAAATATTGCGGTAAGATTTTTACTAAACGAATAATCCGCAGTTAGCTTTAACGCCCATATATTCTGCCCTGCTGCCAATTGATTGTTATCATAATCTAAATAACGCACCAGGGTTTCATTCTTTCTAAGCGAAAAATCAGCCTTGATATTGATATCACTTTTTATAATTCCGGTTGGACTATCCGCTAATCTGGACGAGAAAATAACATCTTTGAAACGATATCCCATTCCTACTATATACTCCATTCCTTTTACTTCTGTCAACAGGTTATTATCAAAACTCATTGATAAGGCCCTGTCTTTTTTGATCTCTGTAAGGATCCTCAAAGAACCTTTCAATTCAAAATCTACTCTGATAAGCGGACTGAACTGCTCTACCAGGTTGACATTCGACATGATGGTTTTATTAAAGAAATTGGTATTTACATCTTGTCCGTTCGGTTTTTCAGTAAAATCAAAATTAGACCTGAATTGATTTATCGTATAGGATGCCCTGTAATTATGCTGTAATGAAAAACGCTTGAATTTATCTTTGAAAAACTTATAGCGCATTAAACCATTATACTTTACACTCCAGTTTGGAATAGGAAAGCTTTTAAAAATATCTGTCGAACTGCTTGATGCATTTCCTCCTGAATAAGCGGCCAAAAATGCAGGCAATAAAACAGCCTGATTACTTTTTGTAAATCCTATTGGATATCCCTGATTCGCAACATATATTTTATAATTAGGATCTGTTTCTGCCGGAATCGGGTTATTTACATCTCCGTATCTCGGAATCTCGGCTCCTCCATAATGCTCTGCAGCCAGACGATCTGCAATAATCAAACGATTGTTTCTAAAATCATCAAACGCTGCTGACTCAGTTGCACTGCTGGTAGAAAATGCCGTTTTAATTAAAACTGTCGAAATCGAGAACATTCCGTAAGTATAGGGAGACAAAGGCATATATTCTCCATTGACAACACTAAACTGCTCTGATGAATTTTCAGAATAAGCACGATCCATCGCCAAATCAACCTTTAGATCAGGCAATAAATCAATGTTCGCCGTCACTTTCAAAAGCTTGTTGGTCACCTGAGTAAAGCTTTGATTAAAATCCTGATAGTCTGTCAGCCATCCTCTTTTAGCAGCTTCGTAACGTACATCGTCCTGACTTCCAAAAATAAATCCTAATGTTGGCCTTGATGTTCCAAAGAAACCAACGCTTGGTGTATAACCTGGTAAAACAGTTCCGCTATTTTTAGTATAATTTACCTGAATGTTTTTTATACTGGTCAGAATACCGATCATGCCATCATAAAACGGACTACTGCTTGTAACGGGTTTTGCTGTATTTACAATTTTCTCTCCGGGTTTAGGTGGCGCTGTTGCTTTAGGTTTAGCTCCCGATTTTGCACCAGGTGTCAGTCCTAAATATTTATACAGCGTATTCATGCTAAAAGTTGTCGTTAGCGTATTCGAATTTGCATTCTGAATGGTATTTCCTAAATCAAACTGATTTCCGCTAGGATCTACATATTCAGAGAACGCGGTCGAAGAACGCTGCCAGCTATAATCAGCCGTATACGAATAAGACGCTTTCACAAAACCAAAAACCGGAATTTTATTAATTGGAATATCATAATTCACCACCAATTGCTGCAAGTGCTGATTTGGTGTTCCGATATCTAAATAATCATCCCAGATATTAAAATCTTCTTTTGGTGAATTATCATCATTCAAAAAGTTTCGAACAATATTATTTGACGCTGCCGTGTAATTCAATTTTAATGATTTTGTCAAATTATAACCAAAACCATATTGATAATTAAAAGCAAAATTTCTTCTGTATAAAGGATCCAGACCAATTCCCTGCACTTCAACTTCTCTAAACTGCTGACGGTTACTTTGTCTTAAAATATTCGTATTAAAAGAGATATTAGACGGCAGGTAATTAAAATTAAAATCACTCAACAATTTCCAATAATCACTTTTTTTCATGAATTTGGTTTGTTTGAAAGGAACTACTTCTTTTGGCTGAAAAGTATACGCATAGTTTACAGCGGTATTCGATTGTTCGTCCAGATAACTTTCTACTTCATAATCATGTCGCTCTACCTGATTATACGATTGTGAGAATGTTAAGTTTTCGACATCGTAAACATGTGGTTTTTGCTCAGGCGCCCTGTCTTTTCTTACTCCGATAAAGTTGATACTTCTTCGTTTTGTATAATCAACGGCACGTGTTCTGATGTTTTCTTTTTCTGCCGGATCTGTAGTTTCTCTTAATAACTGATCCAGTTTTATATCCTGATTAAAAGGATCGTATTCAGGTGTAATTACTTCTTCGCCAATTGCATAATTAAAAGGCAGGTTGATACCCCACTTTGGAGGCAATAATTTACCTAAATTAAGGTTGGTCACAATGTTATACTGCTGAATATCTTCACGGTCTCTTTCGTTGGCTCCTTGCTCTAAAGATCCAAAACCTATCGTACTTTTTCTACCTGTAGCAGAAACTGTAGCAAAATCGGCCATATTGGTATCAACATTCAATATTGCTGCCATTCCTCCTTTATTTTCCAAGTCTGCCAGACGAAGCTCATTAAACCAAACCTCTCCTTTTATGCTTTTATGATCTGCCCTGCTTTTTACACCGACCATTAAATTTCGAACCAAACCAAAGTTAGGGTTTCCTTTTATCCCTAATCTTAACTTACTATCGCCATCGCCTCCGCCTATACTCAAATCATCATCCGGATAATAAATTCCGTTGATGTCTCGCTTATTAGAGTTAATATCAATACTCATGGCCTTAATTTTCATTCTGGTCAGTAATTCCAGAACCAAATCAATATTATTATCTTCCATCCAGACCTGATCTGCACTTATCGCACAAGACCCTCCTGTTCTGGTTACTTTTAACGGAATTTCGACCTGATAAAAGTTTTGTGTAAAGTCATTTCCAAAACGAATAAAACCAATCATTTCATCATCCTGCAAATTATTTTCATTAGGCAAAGATTCTGCGTGCAGGTACATTTTTAATTTTTTGTACTGACGCATGTCAACGCTTACATTTTTGAAAACAGCTCTTGAATCCTGAAACTGTAAACCTGCCCCGCCAATACGCACTGCCAATGCCTGCTCATTCTGATTGATGATAGTATTGTTATTATACAATTGCTCTCTTTGAACTCCGGGCGGCATTACATAATTTACGGGACATTTTGTACTGTTTTCCTGAATATTAACCGCTGAAACATCAAATTCAGTACCATCGTCATCCGGATTGACATCACTTGCGTCTAATGAACCTGTGTATCTTCTCCATTCTCCTCTTACTAAATCTAAAGCTCCAAAACGAACTGTCATTTGATCATTAAAACCAGTCATAAACATACGCATGAATCGGATAGACCTGAAATCTGTAATATTACCAATTGTATTTTGAGGCTGTGAAACCGGAATTTTAAACTGAATCCATCTTGCTGTTGTAGTCGATCCGTTAGGCAATTCGACATTAGTCACCTCACGAATATCTGTAATAAAATTTTGCCCTACCTGCATTCCCGGTTTTACATCGATACTGTATTCATAATAAGCATTTATCGTGCTCATTGTATTGTCACGGTTAATATCCTCTACATCCGGCAAAGTTGTCGAACCACGATTAGGATCATCTACACTTACCGCAGAGTTATTTTCTGTACCGTTATAATTTTTATAGCGATCCAGAACTCCTCCGGTCGTATTTAAATAATACGTATAATCATCTGCCGCAGGATCTTTGTCTCCGGCATAATTGGTATAAATCGTACCTTCTTTTGAACTTGGCAAACCATCTAAACCAACATCTTGGTTTCTACGATTTTCGGCGTTCGTATCAAACGCATAAATTAGTGATTGCGATGCAGGAACATCTCCCCAAAGCGGTTGCGGATTTACCATTATCTGTCCTGGTCCCAGTCCGTTTTCGTATTGTTTCCTTCCGTCTTTTAATACATCTTCGGAAATTTCACCCAGGTTAAAATATATTTTTCCTGTATTAGCGGTTGGTGCCTGCGAATTACCAACGTATGGATCTAAAACCCAAAACTGAATGTATTCGACATTTCCCTGCTCGAAATTAGTTGAATTTAAAGCACGCATGATTCCACCAAAATTAGAATTTGCAGGGTTCGTGCTAAAATTTGGATTATTATTATATGGTCCTCTGTCAGATGGATAATACGTTAAATCCAATGTATTGATTACCTGAATCTGCCCCTGAGCAATATCTGTGTTAGGATACAATTCTCTGCTGTAAATTCTTCTTGTCGTATTTAATGACAAATCATCATTGGAGATACCAGAAGGTTTTGAAGAATAAAATATTGGATCGATCGTGTACCAGGATAATTTTGCTCTTTTATATCCGTATTCTAACGTGTTTGAATTGGCATTAAAAGTATTGTCATTGATAGAATTCACAAATGGTGTCGAAGCTAAACTCCACGCATAGGCAGAGCGCATATCGATTGTAGATTGTGAACCTTCGAAATCATCTACATATATGGTTGCTTCTCCTTCAAAATCACTTGCTTTTGGTGCATCCGGTCTCAAAAACGCCACCTCTCCGCGGATCGAAAGGTTCGACGGAACATCTGTATCTATATTGGGTAATTTATTTACTAATCTGGTAAAGAATGGCACTTCTGTAGAGTAATTTCCATTGAAACCAAAGATGGTATTGTTTACAGATTCCTGCCCGTAACTCGATTTTTGAGTAAATGGTTTTTCTGTCATTTTTAGATAAGTACCTCCAATAACAAAATTATCCGAAATTTTATGCTCGATATTGAAACCTATGAACCTACGGGTTTGCTGACCAAAAATGGAGTTGTTTTCTAACGAAACTTCAATTGGTGTATTCGAAGCCTGAAGCGAAGGATCTAAAATCTGAACACGTCCTAATTGATAATCGACACTATAATCAATTCCTTCTACCAATCTTCTTCCGGCAGCCATAACCACAACAGAACCCTGCGGTACATTGAAGGCCCCAATTGGAATACCGTTGCTTCCTGATGATTTATACTTACCTCTTAATAAGAATTTATTTTTGTCACTATCCTGTAAAGCTCCGGATTGTGTGTTTCTATACATGTTTCTAAAAACATATTTCTGCTGATTGGCATTGTATGAATTGGCATCATCGTAGTTTTCGCCTGAACCTGCATTTTGTAATTTTTTAAATAAAAGCTCTCCAAAAGGTTCTTTGGTCGTAAAAATAATTCGCCCGTTCTGAACATCTACTGTTATACCCGGAATATAATCGAAGAAACCATCACCGCCTGTTTGCGGATCATTATTATAGTTGAGTCGGTCTAAGTTAAACACGTTTAATAATGGTGTCTGATCGACTTTATTGTCAGGTGTTGGGTTCGTGGGAAATGTAGTTCCCTGAACCGGACTAATATAATTGATTGGCGAAGGGTCTGTATAAAGTATGTTTAATCTAAAGTCATCTTGTTTAATTTGATACGCCTGAGGAATTTGATAAACGTTTTTCATCATCAGATTCCAAACCGGATTCTGAACATTTGTCAAATTACTTTTCAGCATTTTCAAAACCAAACTCTGTGTGATAATGGCCTGATTTGCATTATTATTCCCTGTCACTACGGTGCCATCAACACCATCACTACCAAATTCCCCAACCTGATACACTTTACCTCCTACAGTATATTCAAAGGCTACTGCCAAAATCTCATCGTTTGCCAAACGCTGCTGCAACGAGATGTATCCTAATTGTGCATTAAAAGTAAATTCGTTCGTTGTTAATTTTCTGGCATTTTCAAGAACAGAATAATCCGTGGCTTCGCTTGTATTGGCATTATTAAATCCTGATTTTGCCGTTACAATTTCTCTAATATTCGAATTTAAGAACGCTCCTGCCTGGCCAATTGTAGCGGGATCGTATTTATTGTTTTTGTTATCTGTTGGCGAATCAATAGGGTTATTAAAAAAACCTGCTGTAGAACTAATAACCACAACCTGATTATCGGGAATACCTGTAACTTGCCCCTCACCTAAATCCTGAAGTGCAATAATATTACGTAAATTGTTATTGTTTGTACTTACTCTATTTTGTTTATTGGTTACCCAAACTTCTATTCTTGTGATCTGAACACGGCTGTCGATAAATGGATACTTAATTAACGAAGCATCGTATTTATTTCTAAAGTATTGGGATAAGAAAAAGTGCCTGTCATTATCATAGTCCAGTGCATACAAATCAAAGTTCTGAACCGTTCCTCCACCTTCTGCAACTATACTCTTTGTTTGTGACTTCTGTTCTGAGAAAACTCCGGTAACTGTGGTCTTACCAAATTGCAGTTGTGTTTTGACTCCAAATAAACTTTGAGCACCTCGAATAAGGGTACTGTTTAATGGCATACTCACGTTACCCACTTCTACTTTCTGAATAATATCGTCTTCAGAAGGTGTATACGCCAGTTTAAACAAGTTCTGAAAAGCAAACGTTGACTGGGTATCATAATTAGCATTTACCTCTAATCTGGTTCCTACTTTTCCCATCAGACTCATGCTGATTCGCTGATCAAAATCGAAAGTTGTGCTTGATCTGTTTCTTGGAGAAAAAGAAGGATTATCTTGTTTGGTGTATCGAACACCCAAGTCCATCTCTACTGATCCTGTGGGTTTTACATCAATTGTATTGCTCCCAAAAATACTTTCAAACAGACTTGAATTAATATAGTATCGTGGTAATAAATCTTTTTTTGCAGCATCGCTTCCTATTTTTTTACCATCGATAGCGTCTGATTTTTTCCTGAAGTAATCTCTTCTGGATTCTTTCAAGACTAAATCTTCGTATTCTTTGGGGGTTAATATAATAGGATAATTGATTGAAAAGCCATCAACGGAGCTGGTATAAATATAGCGATCTGTAATGGGATCGTATCGATAAGCAGAAAGTATACTTGGCGGATTGTCGATCTCTACTTTACCAACTGAGAATTCGGTCTTGGTTGTATCTTTAACTACCGGATTTACTTGCGCACGCAAAACATTACCGCAAAACAAAAACAGTAAAAAAATACAAATTTTACGCATACAATTCTTGATATAAAATTGAGTTTATAGGCTTTTTAACGCTTTTTTAATGATTGTTTCTACAGTAGCTTCGGGATCTTCTTTTACTATTTTTTCCACTACTTTTTCTGAAGTTTTTCTAACAAAACCTAAAACTTCCAAAGCAGATAACGCTTCATCTCGATTTGTATTGTTTTGAACTACTGAAACTTCGTCTAAATCGTACAACTTTAACACTTTTTCCTTCAAATCTAGTATAACTCTTTGGGCGGTTTTGTTTCCAATACCCTTAATCGACTGTATAACACCAACATCTCCGGATGCAATCGCATTGATAATTTGTCTGGGTTCTATTGAAGATAACATTGTTCTGGCAATATTGGCTCCAATTCCCGAAACAGATAATAACATTCTGAATATTTCGCGTTCTGATTTCTCAGCAAAACCAAATAAAGTATGCGCATCTTCCTTGATCAGAAGATGCGTATACAGTTTTATATTTTCGGCATTGGGAATTAACGAAAAGGTATGTAAAGATATATTTACCTGATACCCAACACCTCCACAGTCAATTATGACGTCAGTAGGATTTTTTTCGACTAATTTCCCTTGCAATTGTGCTATCATAGTATTTTTTATAAAGGCCAAATATAACAAAAATGCAATAAAAATACGACATTATTCTTTGCCTCTTATCTTTTATACTATTTCGCTAGTTTATTTTTTTTATTTTCTTTCGCCTGAGCGTCAATTACTGCAATTGCTGCCATATTTACCATTTCTTCAACACTTGCTCCTAATTGAAAAATGTGAACCGGTTTACCCATTCCCATCATAATTGGACCAATAGAATTTACTTTATACAACTCTTTTAATAGTTTATAAGTAATATTAGCTGATTCTAAATTAGGGAATATCAGGGTATTTACCTTTTTACCGGCTAATTTAGAGAAAGGAAATTTCTCTGCGAGCATCTCCTGGTTTAAAGCAAAATCTGCCTGGATTTCTCCGTCAACAATTAATTCCGGGTGATTTTTATGCAAATAAGCCACTGCTTCTCTTACTTTTGAAGCACTCTGACTTGTAGATGAACCAAAATTCGAGAATGAAACCATTGCAATAACCGGCTCAACACCAAACATTTTTGCTGTTTTTGCAGTCATGATTGCAATATTGATAAGATCTTCTGCTGATGGATTGATATTAATTGCCGTATCTGACAAGAACATTGGTCCACGAGAAGTCATCATCATGTTTGCTGTTGCAACAAGTGAAGCTCCCGGAGCTTTTTCGATCAATTGCAACATTGGTTTTACAACTGTTGGATAACTTCTTGTATGTCCTGTAACTAAAGCATCTGCTTCGCCTTCGTTGACCATCATGGCTGCGAAATAGTTTCTTTCGCGCATGTATTTCTGAGCATCAAGTAATGATACGCCTCTGCGTTCTCTTGTTTCCCAGTATGAAGTAGCAAATTTATTACGTCTTGCTTCTTCTTCATTCGTTTTAGGATCAATGATTTGTAGTTCAGCATCAAAACCTAATTCCGCTTTTAATTCTAAAATTACTTCTTTATTTCCTAATAAAATTGGCACACCAATTCCGTCTTCATGAACAATTTGTGCTGCTTTTAATACATTTATCTGATCTGCTTCAGCAAAAACGATTCTTTTTGGATCCATTTTAGCACGATTCGTGATCAAACGTACCATTTTATTATCGTTACCCATACGTTCGCGAAGTGCATCTTCATAAGCTGCCCAGTCTGTAATAGGATTTTTTGCAACACCGGATTCCATAGCTGCTTTTGCAACTGCAGGCGCTACAACTGTAATCAATCTTGGATCAAATGGTTTAGGAATGATATATTCCTGACCAAAACCTAACTTCATAGCTCCATAAGCAACGTTTACCTGCTCCGGCACTGGCTCTTTTGCCAAAATAGCCAAAGCTTTTACGGCAGCCATTTTCATTGCTTCGTTAATTTTTGTCGCTCTAACGTCTAATGCTCCTCTAAAAATATAAGGAAAACCAAGAACGTTGTTTACCTGATTAGGAAAATCTGAACGCCCTGTAGCCATAATGACATCTTTACGGGTTTCTGTAGCTAAGTTATAATCGATTTCCGGATTTGGATTTGCCATTGCAAAAACAATCGGATTCTCTTTCATTGTTAATAACATTTCTGCAGAAAGAATATCTCCTGATGATA
This sequence comes from Flavobacterium frigidimaris, assembly GCA_900129595.1. Classification (GTDB taxonomy): domain Bacteria; phylum Bacteroidota; class Bacteroidia; order Flavobacteriales; family Flavobacteriaceae; genus Flavobacterium; species Flavobacterium frigidimaris. The sequence continues at coordinate 180,049 of FQWG01000010.1, forward strand.
ATCCTATGAAAACATCTGCCCCTTTTACGGCTTCAGCCAATTCAATTTTTGGACCGTTTACAGCATATTTCAACTGCAATTCTGATAATGAAGGATTGTCTTTTGTTAAAAGTCCTTTACTATTAAACATTAAAATATTTTCTACTTTAACGCCTAACAAAACATATAAATCTGTACAAGCGATTGCTGCAGATCCTGCACCGGAAACTACTACTTTTACATCTTCTGCTTTTTTTCCTGCTAATTCAAGTGCATTGATCAAAGCTGCCGAAGAGATAATTGCCGTACCGTGCTGATCGTCGTGCATTACCGGAATATCTAATTCTTCTACCAGTCTTCTTTCGATTTCGAAAGATTCAGGTGCTTTGATGTCTTCAAGATTAATTCCTCCAAAAGTTGGAGCAATATTTTTTACGGTCTGAATAAATTCTTCAATATCCTTAGTTCCAATTTCGATATCAAAAACATCAATATCAGAGAATATTTTAAACAATAAACCTTTTCCTTCCATTACTGGTTTAGAAGCTTCCGGGCCAATATCCCCAAGCCCTAAAACAGCTGTACCGTTTGATATAACGGCAACTAAATTTCCTTTTGCTGTATATTTGTAAACGTCATCTACGTTTGCTGCAATTTCTAAACATGGTTCTGCAACTCCCGGCGAATAAGCCAAAGACAAGTCTCTTTGGGTTGCATATTTTTTTGTTGGAACTACCTGAATTTTTCCTGGAGTTGGTTCTGAGTGATACAGTAACGCTTCTCTTCTTTTACTCTCTTTGTTCATTTATTTTAGCTTTTATTCTAGCTTACAAAGATATAAGTCTTGGCTTAAATTGGGGTATTTTTATTATTTTCTTTTATCAAAATAACATTTATTACCTCCAAAAAAAATAGTCCTTTATTATTTGGACTATTTTATCAGGCATATTTTTATTATTTTCTTTTATTGAGAAATATAAGAGTTTAAATGATTTATTGTGTCTTTCTGAATTTCTATAATCGCTTTTACTACATCGCTTATAGATATTATTCCTACTACAATTCCGTCTTCCAGAACCGGCAGATGTCTGATTCTTTTGGTACTCATGAGTTCCATACAATCCTCGATATTATTTGAAAGGTTTACTGAAAAAACATTGCTTTCCATAATTTCATGAACAAGGGTTTCTTTTGAAGATTTGTCTTTTAAAACAATTTTTCTGGCATAATCCCTTTCAGATAATATTCCTTTAAGATCATTATTGTCAATGACAAGAATAGCTCCTATGTTTTTCTCTCCCATCACTTTTAAGGCTTCATAAACCGTTGTTGTTGAAAGAACTGAATAAACATTTTTTCCTTTTGCGTTTAGTATTTGATTTACAGTCATATCTGAAAAAATTTAGATCTATAAAGTTAGAAAAAAATGAATACACAGCACAACGAAATCGATTTTTTAAAACTTAATTAATTCATTTTAAACATAATAACTAATATTTTGTATTTCCGAAATATTAGTTCAAACAAATGAATGGATTTTACGGTTATATTACGAAAAACGCAGAAATTTAGCCATCTACAGATTTATTCTAAATAAAACAAAGATTTTGAACAAATTGATGGAATGATAATATTGATGCTTTTTGTGTGGTATAATCCCGATGGGATATTTTATCAGGGTAATTTTGATATCTACCAATATTGAATTCCTAGCGGAATATTTCGCAGAAATTAAATATTTGGTAGAAAAATATTTTTTTTCCTCAACATTTAGAATGCTCCAGCGGAGCAATATATTTATAGCCATTTAGTACGACCTAACATAAAGCTCCAGCGGAGCGAAATAGAATTTCTTAATCGATAAATATTTCACCCCGATGGGGTTCAATTGCGCAAATAATTATTTTCTATAAATATGTCGTCCCGCTGGGACTTCTTTTAATTTCAAAAAATAAATTATTGACCGGATTTTTACAAAAAACTTTCATTAACATACTATAGTATGTGAGAAATAATAAATAAAAAACAGTAATTGCATGAATTAAAAAACATGTCTTTAAGTAAGAATATATTATCATAAAATTTTTCTCGATCTTGACATTTTCACAAAAATAAACCATTAACCAACAGTAACTTAAAAATAAAAACACACTATTATCTAAGACATGACATATATGTCGTAGTATCTTTTTTTATAGTTTAATAGATTTGACAAATGAAAAACAGATCATGGATTAGAAATAGTATTGTAATTAATTCTGATACCAATTTGAAAATTAAAAATGTAAAACAACCAAACTAAAAATACACTAGGATGGAAACAATCAACACTAAAAAATTAGAGAATCTCAGAAAATTAATTGCTCCGTATTTCAATACTGCAAAATCGGATGACGATCAATCAGAAGTTCAAAAAGCGCAAACTCATTATTATGAACTTGGTTGCGTCATTACCAATCTGCTAAAAATGTGCGTTTTGACATTGGATCAAGAGGAACATAAAATTTCAGAAACAAACAAAACTCCTATAAATGTTTCTCTCATTTTAGAAACTGTATTGAAAATGTTTCCTTTAGATGAATTTGAATTGTTAGATGAAATTAATAAGATCCTTGTTGAAGATTCTTAAATCATAAAAACTATTAGTTTAGAAAAGCTAACATATGTACTTTGCAGATTTACCCTAAATAAAAATGACTTTTCTAAATCTAGAAAAGTCATTTTTTTATTATTGTGTTTGTTTACAAATTGGTAATCACAAACTCACTTCGTCTGTTTTGCTGATGTTCTTCTTCTGAGCATTTTACGCCATCAGAACATTGGTTTACCAGTTGCGATTCTCCGTAGCCTTTTGATGTTAATCTGTTAGGTTTTATTCCTCTGTCAACTAACCATTTCATCGTTGCCTTTGCTCTTTTCTCAGATAGAATCTGATTGTATTTTGCTGTTTGTCGGCTATCTGTATGCGAACGAATATCAAGTTTCAGATCGGGATATTGTTTTAATATTTCGATGATTTTTTCTAATTGAAAAGCAGATTTATTCTTAATAACAGCTTTGTCTAAATCGAAATAAATAATAGGAATATCGAGTGTTTTCGCCAAATCTGTTCCTATCGTTATTGATTTCACCCTTTTTTCTAACTGAATTAGTAAAGTTGTTTTTCCAGATAATTTTTTAATTGTTATTGGAGTTTCTTTACTTTCATAATCTGCTTTTGCTGTTCTGACAAAATAGTTTTTACCACAATTTACATTCGCAAAAAGATAATTCCCTTTTGCATCTGAAACCACTTCTGCTACAGCATTAAAATTATCGTCTAACAAAGTTACTTTGGTATCTGCAAGACTTACGTTTGTTTCTACATCTGTAATTGTTCCCGTTAGTTCTTGTTCGCAATTGAGTTTCCGTTTTTCAGTAAAGCGATAAATATCATCGAATCCTACGCCGTTTTCTCTGTTGGAAGAGAAAAATCCGTTTCTTTTTTTACTGTCGATTATAAAAGCAAAATCGTCTTGTTTGCTATTTATTGGTTCTCCAACATTTTGAATTTGTTCGAAAGAACCTTCATTATTTATCTTAGAAACAAAAATATCAAGTCCGCCTAATCCGGGTCTTCCGTCAGTTGCAAAATAAAGTTCGTTGTCTTCGGAAATAAAAGGAAAGGTTTCTCTTCCTTCGGTATTTATAGTTGCTCCTAAATTTTCGGGTTTTCCAAAGGTTCCGTCCTCATTTATTTTCACTTTAAACAAATCTGATTGTCCTAACGTTCCTGGCATATCTGATGCAAAATACAGTGTTTTTTCATCGATGCTCAAAGTAGGATGCGCTACACTATATTGATCACTATTGAACGGAAGTTCTTCAATATTTTTCCATTCGCCGTTAACCAAACTAGCTTTGTATAATTTTAGTAAAGTAACTTTATTCTGGTCTCTTCCTCTTTTTCCTCCTAAAAAGTTATTTCGGGTAAAATAGATGGTTCGTCCGTCTTTTGTAAAAACAGGCGTTGACTCATTGAACTTTGTATTTACTTTTTTCTGAAAACGCTGCGGAATACCAATACTTCCGTCAGAAGTTAATTCGGCAGTATATAAATTAGTAAAAGATCTGTTTGTCCATTTAAAATTTTTCTTTACGATTCCGCCCGTATCACGTGCCGAAGTAAAGACTAATTTATTATCATAAATAGTGCTTCCGTAATCCGAAAATTTAGAATTAATTCCTGCATCGGCAATTTCAAATCTTCCTGAATTGGATTTTATCTCTTCTAAGTAATTTTTATTGGCCTCAAACAAAAGACCTCTTTTATCAGTGGTTATTTTTTGATTGAATTTTTCTAAAATCGTATCTGCTTTTGCATAATTTCCGTCAGATTTCAGACATTGTGCATATCGGTACAAATATTCAGGATCCTGCTGCTCGTTCATGGCAAACAATTCGTGGTACCATTTTAGGGCTTTTACCAATTCTCCGTTAAAATAATAGGAATTACCAAGACGCTGAAACATTTTTTCGTCTTTATATCCTTTATCAGCAACACTTTCGTAAACTTTTATGGCATCTACATAAGCATACTTCTCGTATTGATCATTGGCATAATTGATACTTGATGTTTGTGCAATTGTGTTGAGAAAAAAGAGTAAAAATAAAGCGGTATAATTCAGGTTTTTGATTTTCATGTATTACTTTTTAGAAGAATCTTGGAGATGTAATTCTGTTATAATTATTAAAAAACTCAAAGCGCAGGAAAATTTCATGCGATCCGGAATTGTACTTTCTTAAATTGGTTGTTTCATGATCATAACCATATCCTATATATAAACCGTCTGATACCTGAAAACCTGCCAATGCACTTACTGATGCACTCCAGCGATAGGCAAGCCCTACTACAAATTTGTCATTGAACATAAAATTACCCGAAAGATCGACTTGTAAAGGAGCTCCCTGTACCATTTTTGTCAACACTGCCGGTTTGAATTTGACGTAATAATCGATATCAAAAACATAACCTGCCATGAAATAGTAATTTATTTTGTCTTTGAAAATAGCATTATCATTATTACTGTATCTGTTGGTTTCGATAAAATTAGGAATAGATACCCCTACGTAGGCTTTATCTGAATGCCAGTAAACACCGGCCCCGATATTGGGCGAAATTTTATTCCTTAAATCCTGAAATTGAGGATCGCCCTGGTCTTCAAAACTTAATTTATTTACATCTAAATTAAAAAGATTCGCTGTCCCTTTTATTCCAAAGGAAAGTTTGAAGGTTTCAGAAGTTGGAACGGTATAGGATAAATCGGCAGATAGCGTGTTTTCGTTTATTGGTCCAATTTTATCGTTTACTAAAGAAACTCCAAGTCCTAAATCGCTATTATTTAAAGGCGTATTTACCGAAAACGTACTGGTCTCCGGCGCGCCATCAAGCCCAACCCATTGTGTACGATATAACCCAAAAACACTCAATACACCTCGAGACCCCGCATAAGCCGGATTGATCGTAATGGTATTATACATATATTGTGTGTATTGAGAATCTTGCTGCGCTGAACACACAACGGTGAAAAACATGAAAATTAAAACTAACTTTTTCATTTAAAAGGCTTTTAAAAGCGGCTTGGCAAATAGCTAAGCCGCTTGTGTTTTTTTACTTGTTGATATATAAATAACCTGAAAGTTGGTGCGAGTTTGAACCGCTGTCTTTGTATTTCAGAATATAGAAATAAGTTCCTTCCGGCAATCCTTCAGATTGTTTTACTGTTGTACGTCCTTGAGAGTAACCTACAAAAGCACGGTCTTCGTTGTTATAATTGTCTACATCATAAACTAAAACACCCCAACGGTTATAAATTTCTACCGTATTATCCGGATAACATTCTAATCCCTGAATATAGAATCTCTTATTTTTTTCGTCTCCGTTTGGAGAGAATGCATTAAAGACTTTTATCACACAACTAGTTAAGTCTAAGACTGTAGGTTGATCTCCAGTATTATTTTCATCATCTGACAAGTCATCTACAAGAACTCCTTTATTGCTTCTCGCCTGAACACTTGCCTGGTTGCTTACGCTTCCTTTATTGATATCACTTTGTGTGATCTTATAGGTAGCCGTAAAATTATACTCATCAGATTCGTTTACACCTAAATTTATCGCTTGTCCGGAAACTGCAACACCCGGTAAAGGATCTAAGACCGTAACTCCAACCAAAGGAACGTTACCTGTGTTTGTTACTTTAAATTTATAGGTAATGGTTTCACCTGCATCTGCAACTTTGTTATTGTTTTCATCATTAAACACTGCTGTTTTGATAATCGCAATAGCCGGAGCTTCTACAAAAACACTTAACGTTGCCGATGCGCAATTGGTTGGATTTGCTTTTTCGCAAACCTGATAGGTCATCGTATAATTTCCTCCCGGAGTATTTGGTTTCACATTTACAGTTCCGTCCGGATTGAATTCGAAATACGCATTTTGCGGCGCATTCAAAATCACATCTATAGGGTTTACTGGTAAACCTTTTAATAAATCATTGTCGAAAACATTGATAAACTCAAGAGATCCATTTATTCCGTCAACATTTACTGGCCCATCATTGTTAATAATAAGCTGTATTAATGGTGTTACCGGCGGATTATTTACTACCGAAATCTTAGCAACTGCCTGACTGCAATTAGATGCGTTTAAGGCTTCACAAATTCTATACGTCAATTCATAATTCCCAGTTGGTGTTCCCGGTTTTATTTCGATTGTTCCATCTGCTTTTAAAATCAAATTAGGATTTGAAACAATAGTAGTCAAAATAACATCTGCAGGCTTAACCGCTGATCCGTTTAAGGTATCATTATCAAATATACTTGTTGTTGAACTTTGTCCTTTACTAGTATCTATAGTTCCTGCATTATCATTATTGGCTTGTAAAGATCCACTTATCACAGGAACATAGCTTTTTACAGTAACACAATTGTCAGGATTCAGATATTCGCAAATAGTATATTCAATTTCATAATTTCCAACTGGAGTTCCTGGTTTTACTGTTACCGTTCCGTCCGAATTTAACGTTAATCCTGTTGGAACTTTTACAACTGTCAGGATTATTCCTCCGTTACTATTTTTGATAATAGCTGAATTTCCGTTTAAGGTAACATTATCTATTAATGATACTGTTTTTCCTCCAGTGCTTCCGTTAACAGGAAGAGTGTTTTCTGTTAGGGCTTTGATTACTGACTTGCCCACGACAATTACAGAAGTAGTCTCATTACAGTTCGTTGGATTGGTAATCTCACAAATACTATAAGTAAGGTCATAATTACCTGCCGGGGTATTTGGAGCTATCGTTACCGTTCCGTCTGCACTAAGGATTAAACCTGCTGGTACAGTTACCGGAGTTACTTTTACCTCTCCCGCATTAGTACCTACCACTACATCAACATTGTTGAATTTATCATTTAATGTTAAAGCCGGGGTGGTTCCGCCTGTATTACCATTGATTGAAACTGTTGTCTCTGGATTGGCGATAATACTTGGTTTGCCTACTACAATTACAGAAGTAGTCTCATTACAGTTTGTTGGATTGGTGATCTCACAAATACTATAAGTAAGGTCATAATTACCTGCCGGGGTATTGGGAGCTATTGTTACCGTTCCGTCTGCATTAAGGGTTAAACCTGCTGGTACAGTTACCGGAGTTACTTTTACCTCTCCCGCATTAGTACCTACCACTACATCAACATTGTTTAATTTATCATTTAATGTTAAAGCCGGGGTGGTTCCGCCTGTATTACCATTGATTGAAACTGTTGTCTCTGGATTGGCGATAATACTTGGTTTGCCTACTACAATTACAGAAGTAGTCTCATTACAGTTCGTTGGATTGGTGATCTCACAAATACTATAAGTAAGGTCATAATTACCTGCCGGGGTATTTGGAGCTATCGTTACCGTTCCGTCTGCACTAAGGGTTAAACCTGCTGGTACAGTTACCGGAGTTATTTTTACCTCTCCTGCATTAGTACCTACCACTACATCAACATTGTTTAATTTATCATTTAATGTTAAAGCCGGGGTGGTTCCGCCTGTATTACCATTGATCGAAACTGTTGTCTCTGGATTGGCGATAATACTTGGTTTGCCTACTACAATTACAGAAGTAGTCTCATTACAGTTTGTTGGATTGGTGATCTCACAAATACTATAAGTAAGGTCATAATTACCTGCCGGGGTATTGGGAGCTATCGTTACCGTTCCGTCTGCATTAAGGGTTAAACCTGCTGGTACAGTTACCGGAGTTACTTTTACCTCTCCTGCATTAGTACCTACCACTACATCAACATTGTTTAATTTATCATTTAATGTTAAAGCCGGGGTGGTTCCGCCTGTATTACCATTGATCGAAACTGTTGTCTCTGGATTGGCGATAATACTTGGTTTGCCTACTACAATTACAGAAGTAGTCTCATTACAGTTTGTTGGATTGGTGATCTCACAAATACTATAAGTAAGGTCATAATTACCTGCCGGGGTATT
>FQWG01000023.1 GCA_900129595.1 Flavobacterium frigidimaris
ACTCTGGGTAATTTGACGAATCGAATGAACGCTATTCTTAAATAACTTATCTAAAATTATATTACCTCTCTTCAATAAACGCTGATCTTTTATATTCCTTAATTGTCTTTCTCTCAAAATTTATTTTTTGCCAAATATAAATATTTGTGTCCAGACGGTAGGTTCCCATCGGGGCTAGGGCAATTGTTTTCATGATTACCTTTATCATAGTATCAATAAAAAAAAATGCTCTGCTTTCATTTATACCGTAACTCCTACATCAGGATTGCAAAATTTGCAATTTTCACCCCATTCAAATATTTATAAGAAAAAGTTTATATTTGAAAAAAAACATTAAAACAACAATAAAAGATGCTTTATCTTGAAGGACTACTAATAATTGGAATTATGGGAGGAATATTAATTTGGTCTATTTCAAAACGAAAAAAAATGGTTGTACTATTTTTACTACTTATCTTACTACTCTTAATTTTACCCTGGATTCTTTTATTTTTAGCATATGCAAGTGAGGCTGAATTTCCAGATTGAATTTAATTATGATTAAAAATTTGAAATTATATGCTTTTTAAGTTTGAACCTTTTGTATTACTATAATTAGATTTTTCAGCCAAAACCAATAAACAAATACCTATTATTTAACTATGAAACAAATTCTATTACTATTCATTTTATCATCAGTAATTGCTTGCCACAATAAAGAATATCCAGATTTAATAAACAAACAATTAAAATATTCAGACAAAGATTACGACAAAAAACATTTTCAGGACTTCTCGGTTTATGAAGATGTTACCACTAAAGACAATAAAACACCAAAAGCCAAAATAGTTGCAAAAAAGCAATATCCCTGGGAAATATCTATTTCTCAAAAACGTGCAGAGCAAACGATGCACCAAATAGAAAAATCAATAACGGCGGTAACTGACGGTGCATCTGATTACAATAAAGCCCCATCAAGTTCCATTTATTTTTCATCTTTGGTAGATAATTTTTACACAAAGGAACAATTATCACAATATGAAAAAACAGAAAGTATAACCAGCCAAAGATCTATTTTAGATTATATAAAAGCCACAGTAAAAACATATGATTTAACCAACGAAAAAAATGAAAAAGTACAATTAAATCAAAATGAGCTAGGTTTAAATATTGGAGGTTTTGAGGAAAAAAACGAAAAGTTACTCGAACGAATTGCATTTAGCACAATGGGAATGGGAAATCTAGAATATTTAACACTAAAGGGCTATGTAAATATTGAAATAGAAATTCCTGTTGAATATGGAAAAGTAGAAATTACTAATCAAAATATTGGAGATAAAATTAGTATTGGAGGACAAAAAATACAGATTCTGGAATTTGATGCCAACGTAATTCACTATAAATTATCCGATAACAATTCTAAAAAAATCAGCATTTATATTGACAATTGCAACGGAAATTACGGAAGAGTAGAGATTCCGGAAAATGTTTACAACAAATTCAGAAACAATCAAGGACTAGATTATAATTCTTTTTTGAAAAAATATAAAGAATTTGACTTGGATAAAATAGAAAATACAAATCAAGGAGATTATGTTTCAATATTAAAATCAGATGACTGCCAACTTGAAAAAGTCTTTTTCTATTGTCCTGTAAATTCAAAATTGGTAAAAAAAACAATTCGAGTTCCTGTTAACATACAAATAAAATGACAAATATTCACTAATTACAACCTTTACACTACCAAGAATGAAGTCTAAAATTCAAAAAAACAGGAGTCCATTTAATTTTATCAACAATGAACATATTTTCTTTAATTTCATATAAATCTAATGACAACGAGAAATGAAAATAGTAAAGCAAATTGTTCTTGTTTTAATAGTAATTCTTTTTATAAACTCATCATTTGGGCAGACTTTAAAAGTGACTGACTTTAGAAAAGCATTTAATTATTACAACCCTACAGAACATAAACAATTATCATTAAAAGGTTTTAAGTTATTGAGCGATACAATTTCAACAAACAAAAAGAAATTTGAGTTTTATAAACAAAATACAAATGAAATAATTGAGATAATTTTTAAAGAAAATGGAGAAGGCGGAGAATATTTAAGCATACTTTATTTTTTGCCAAATGAATTTACTTATAAAAATTTTATCTCAACATTAAAGACATATAAATTCAAGTATAGTAAAAGAAACACACGTTATCAATTACCTACAAGCTCATATTCTGGTGAAAACATCTATGTTAATGGTTTAGGACATATTAATAATAAAAAATATTATTTTATAAAATATGATAGTTATAAAGATAAAGCATTGTCTGGATTAAGACCTGAAATCAGAAGCAATAAAATTCAAACAGATGACAGCATAATAAAACTAAGATAAGATAACGGAAGTTTCTATTTTTGATAAGAACAAAAATCATCAAATCTCACAAAAACGCAAAATCAGATCTAAAATGAAAAAGACATTCTTACTATTCTTTGTTCTCACTCAAATTACCATTTACGGACAAACACAAAAATTAAAAGACACTTTTACCATAACAATCAGAAACGAAGAAGGCGATCTAAATAATGACGGGTTAATTGATAAAGTATTGCTAAAAATGGATACGATAAACGAGACACAGCCATTAAAACTAGAAATCTATTTTTTACAAAAAGACAAAAAGTATAAATTGAACGTCTCTACAGAAAAATTAATGCGACCTCAATATCCAAATGGGAAATACGGTGGCGATCAAATTCCTGATGTTCTTATTGAGGAAGGTTATTTATTCATTGGATCTGAAATTGGTAAAAATCATTTTTGGCATAAATTCAAATTCAACAATGGATATTTTGAATTACACGAAATAACTAATGTAGTTTGGGATGGCAAGAATACGACCGAAACCGAATTCAATCTTTTGACAGGAAAAAGAACTGAGATAACTAAACCATTAAGCTCTGAAAAAATCCTGAAACAGACCACTAAAAAAATCATAGTAAAACCACTGCCAAAAATCAATGATTTTAGGGCTTTTGACAGTAAACTGAATTAAAACATCTAAGACAATCGAATTTTCTGACCGAAACCTTATAAATGAAAAAACGAATTACCCTAAACCTCTTAATTCTGCTCGCGATTGCTGTTCAATCCTGCAAGAACACAAAGAAAACAGACGATAAAAACCCCGCAAAAAGCACTGAAGTAACAGATAGCCTTCCCTATCGTGAATTTGAAGAAGTAAACGGCGAACCAGATCAAAACATTGCTTATGAACCTGAGGTCACTTATCCGAAAACAGGAAAGAAAATTGCAGACTTCCTTCCCAAAACCGGCATTTATGAAGTTCAATATGAAACAGAAGGAGATCTGAACAATGACGGCTTAGCTGATATTGCCATTGTCCTGAAATACAGGGAAAATAATGTTTCTAAAAGACCAATGCTCATCCTTTTGCAAAACGGAGATAAATCATATCGTTTAGACAAAGTTTCAAATATAACGATGCCGGTTGAATACAACGAAGCCGATTATAAATTATACGACACCGAAGATATTACTATAGAAAATGGAGGATTGAATATCAACCTCTACAGTATTGGCCCAAGTGGTACTATTTTCGGTTCATTTAAATATATCGGAAACGATTTTATTCTTGATATGATCGAAGCAGAGTATCGGGGCGCGGGCGGCCATTCAGGACTTTTTTACAATTATGAAGGTGGAGACATAACAATAAATCAAACCAACACCATGGAAGAAGATCAGCCCGTAACATCAAAAACTACAAAGGCAAAAGTCAAACGTTACTTATTTGAAAATACTTCGATTACAGAATTTTTTAATGAAGAGGGTAACACAAAATAAAAAATGAAACTAAAATTAACTTTACTCTTTTCGATTTTGTCGATTTCGCTATTTGCACAGACCAATTTAGGAATTGGTTTGGTTACCATTAAATTTGATGACAAAACAGTTTTACCTTTTTACACTTCTATTAATGATAAAGAACCGGTAAAAACAATTCGGTTTTTTAATGATAAATCGATCAACAGCTGGAACATTAAAGATCTTAAGAATCAGCAAAAATGGTTAAAACCGGAAATACTTTGGCTAGATTATAATTACTTCGTTTTTCGATGCGAAGAAAAAGAAAACAACTGGTTTAAAATAATTGTAGACAACGAATCCGGAAAATCACTCTGGATTAAGAAAAGCAAAAGCACCCTATTTAGAAATTGGGAAAAATTTCTCCAGGATATGTTTAGTGTTCAAAGAAAATCGAAAATGGACAAAATTTATAAGTTACCCAATAAAAATTCAGGAGCAATTCGATATTCAGGCGAAGATTGTTTTCAGGTCAGATCGATGAAAGGCGATTGGATTGAGGTTTTCACATCTGAATGCGACGACGTAAAAAGTCAATTAAAATCTGGATGGATAAAATGGAAAGATGGTAATAATTTATTAATAGATTATTTCCCAACAAGTTAGGACAATCAGAAAATCAACATAACAATAATGTTTAAAATGGCTGCACTATTTTTCAAAATCAAAACTGCTTTTTTTTCATAACTTCGTTTTGCGTCCCCTAAATAATTTAGCTTTGTCAAATCCATATTAATTACATTCGCATTTTTCTAAATTCTAAAAATGGAAAACTACAGCATAATCATTTTCATTCTGGCTATTGTCATCGGACTTTCTGCTTTTGCTCACAAAATAAAACTACCCTACCCAATATTACTTGTTATTGCCGGAATTGCCATTGGTTTTATTCCGTCGATGGGTGAAATAGAGATAAATCCGGAAATTATCTTTCTACTCTTTCTTCCCCCATTATTGTATGATGCCTCTTTTAATATTTCGCCCAAAGACTTCAAAACTAATATTAATACCATTGGTACTTTAGCCATCTCATTGGTTTTCCTGACGACACTTGGGATTGCAGTTGTAGCGCGCTACACTATTCCCGGAATGACGTGGCCTTTGGCATTTGTATTGGGTTCTATTCTGTCAGCTACTGACGCAGTAGCCGCTATAAGCATTACAAAAGGATTAAATTTATCTCATAAAACCTTAACCATTCTTGAAGGCGAAAGCCTCATAAACGATGCCTCTGCCCTTGTTGCCTATCGCTTTGCAGTCGCGTCTGTAATGGGATCTGCATTTATAATCTGGAAAGCAACTTTACAATTTATATTATTGCTGGGAGGCGGCTTTCTGGTAGGTTTTGTAATGGCAAAAATCCTGGCTTTCATACTGAGTAAAGTACATAAAAAGAATGTCGAAGTTACCATCAGTTTCATGCTCCTAATGCCTTTTGTTACCTATCTTATTGCAGAACATTTACATGTTTCCGGAGTAATAGCAGTAGTTATTTTAGGATTAACAATTGCTCGTTTCAGTAAAAAAATATTTCCCGAAAGCTTAAAAAACCAATCCAGAAGTCTTTGGGATATCATTATTTTTCTATTAAACGGATTGATCTTTATTCTAATAGGTCTCAACTTTCGTTATATATTAAAAGACATTCCTAACGATATGATTTTGCCTTATATAGGTTACGCAGCTATTATCACTATTGTGGCCTTGTTGATTAGAATGGCAAGGATCTTTCTTCAGAAAATCAACCTGCAAAAAGCATTTCAAAACACTAAACGAAAACGAAAAGTAAGTGAACATGCTCTTTTAGATTTTAACAACAGTATTATTATCAGCTGGTCAGGAATGCGCGGTATCGTATCATTAGCTATCGCTTTGGGATTACCAAAATTACTTGAAGACGGAACACCTTTTCCGGAACGAACTGTTATTATTTTTATTTCCGTCGCCGTTGTATTGTTAACACTGATTGGCCAGGGACTCACACTGCCTTTTATTGTCAAAACATTAAATGCCACAAAAGAAGAAGAGCCGCAATCTTAATCATGTAATTAAACAATTAGAAATAAATACATTAAAGAATAAATATCTAATAAAGAATATATTTTAACATTTGTAATGTTTTTTCTATATTTTTACTTTATTAACTACCAACCCAAAAAAACCAATTTTCAATGAATGATAATTTAAAATATGCTACTAAATTATTCGGAAGCGCCACTTTTAGCTTTATTAAAATAAATATCATCGGGCAATTATTTTTAATCGTTATTTCGATTATTTCCCTTTGTACTATAATTTATCAATCCGGTACAGGAATGGGTCATGCAAACGGTTCTGCTATTGTACTTTTATTATTCGCCCTACGACCAATCGGATACACATTAACCGTACTGTCTATATTTGCAGTTCCTTTTCTGTTGTTTACCCTTGGAAATAAATATATCATCTCAAAAACCATCCATCGATTATTATCTGACAAAGGAGAAGTTTTATTATTCCCGATTATCGATAAAGTACTCAACAAAATCAAATCAAACCAGCCTGATTTATTGAAAAAAGGAACCGATAAAACGAAACTAAAACTCAAACTTATACAGGAAATAAGAGATTCTAAAGAGAACAAGTGGCTGAAAAAAATCATCATCTACGGCTTTAAAAAAGTAAATCTCGATGATGTTGATTTCAGGGATGAAAATGTAAGTTTTTCTGAGATTATAAAAAATAAAATCATAGCCGGCCTAAAAAGTATTTCAAAACCAAGCCGAAACTTCTATTGGATTATTTTAGGTATTGAATTAACGATCATGATTCTGGTTATTTTCCAGGTAATATAATGACAACCGAACTTGTAAAATAAACACAATGAATCAAGAATTAGAAAGCCGTTTTGACGAATTTGATAAACCCGCCATCATCAGAAGAAAACTTTTACCATGGTGGATTAAAGTTTTCTGCTGGATCTTTATGATTTTAGCCGTTGGTGCAGTCGGTGCACTTATCACGAATCTTTTTATTCCAAATGTCAACGTATCTCTTTACGGATTTTCGAGTAACACCGCTTATTCCGTAACAGGGCTTTTTATAATTGCAGTAATGCTTTACAAGGGATTTGCCGCTTATTCGCTCTGGTTCGAGAAACCAAATGCCATAATAATAGCTAAAATAGATGCAATTTGCGGCATTGTAATATGTGTTGCTTCATTTTTTATCCTTCCTCTGACAAGTACAGAAAACGGGCATTTTTCCTTGCGATTAGAAATTCTGCTCCTTATCCCCTATTTTATAAAAATCAATAAAATAGAATATGAATGGGATAATCTGGAAAGCCTCTAGAACTGAATTAAAAAGGGAATTGTTAATACTTTCACCTTCGAATATACTTTTTGTGATTTTATTTGTAATTTCGATTTACTATAAATGACTATTTTTTGAAGTAAATAAGTCTTCAAAGAATATTCTCAATATCATTAAAACGCAAATATCAAATGGCTTCATTTATCAAAGAAATATCTTTTCGCTGGTCTGATCTTGACCCTAATTTTCACGTTCGTCATAGTGCATATTACGATTTTGGTGCGCAACACCGTATCGAAATTCTTGAAGAACTGGGCCTAACTCTAAGAGTGATGCAAACTCAGGGTTTTGGACCTGTTTTATTTAGAGAAGAATGTGTATTTAGGAAAGAACTAAAACTTTCTGATAAAATATTCCTTCACACCAAAACATCCAAAATGAAAGCCGATGCTTCGCGCTGGTCCATCGTTCACGAGTTCAGAAGAGAAGATGATACTCTTTGTGCTGTCATTACCGTTGATGGTGCCTGGATGGATACCAAACTTCGTAAATTAGCTTCGCCAACTCCTGAAATCGCTATTCAGGCCTTGAGTATTTTTCCAAAAAGTGACGATTTCGTTGGCTTATAAAATAAACTACATTTTACTTAACTTTATGAAATCCAAAAAACGATATTTTTAAATATCTGTTTTTTGGATTTTTTAAAATTCAAAACTCATGATCGATTACGCAAAAGACTTCCGGATAATTATCATTATCGCTATAATTGGGTTTGTAACCATTATTCTGGGTGCGGTTACAGACAAAGTACTTCGCTATTTTTTGTATCGAAAATTAACGGATAAAGAATATGATGCAACAGGTTTTAGATTTTTAAAACATTTAATTATAACCGTAATTTATATCTTGGGATTCGCCTTTGCCTTAATACAAATTCCTGAATTCAAAATCATTGGTCATTCTTTTCTGGCCGGTGCCGGAGTAATTTCTCTAGTTGCAGGTTTAGCTTCTCAACAAGCCCTGAGCAATATCGTAAGTGGAATTTTTCTGGTCATTTTTAAACCTTTCCGAATCAACGATAAAATCACGATCAATAATTTCGTTGGCACAGTCGAAGACATTAACTTAAGACAGGTCGTTCTTAAAGACGCTGAAAACAACCGAATCATCATACCAAATTCTGTTATTAGCAATCAGATTATTGTAAACACCAATATGCATGACACCAAATGCTGTAAAATAATCGAAATTGGCATTGGCTACGAATCTAATATTGAAGAGGCACTGGCCATCATGCAGGAAGAAATCGCCAGACATCCTCTTTTTATAGATACCCGAACTGCCGAAAATAAAAAGCAAAAAATGCCTTTGGTTGTCGCCCGTGTTGTTGCCCTGGCAGATTCAAGCGTCACACTAAAAGCCTGGGCCTGGGCAAAAAATTCTACAGATGGATTCGTAATGTATTGCGATTTACTGCAAAGTATCAAAAAATGCTTTGACGCGGCTAATATTGATATTCCTTATCCGCAGCAAGTTGTAACCTTAAAAAAGCAATAAAAACGAACAATAACCTCTTCTTATTATTTTCTGAGAACTTTAAGATTTTATTCTTTGATTTTAAAATCGTTAACTCTAATTTTATAGTTACTCCTAAACGAAACACATCCAGAAAATGAAACATATAAAACTTATACTGCTTTTACTTCCCTTTTTCTGCTTTTCGCAGCAGGAAAATATAAAGGCACTCGATATTAATTTAACCAATTATGAATATCCTTTTCCTGTACAATTTTTAGAAATAAGCAATCAGCGTCAAAATCTTAAAATGGCGTACATGGATATTAAACCGGAGAACTATAACAATAAAAATATTGTTTTACTACATGGCAAAAATTTCAACGGAGCGTATTGGGAAACTACTATAAAAGCATTAACAAAAGCAGGTTTCAGAGTAATCGTTCCGGATCAGATAGGTTTTGGAAAATCATCAAAACCGGATAATTTTCAATACACTTTCCAGCAACTGGCTGAGAATACAAAAAAATTACTGGATCATTTAGGCATTCAAAAAACAACCATTTTAGGGCATTCAATGGGCGGCATGTTAGCCACAAGATTTGCTTTGATGTATCCTGAAACTACCGAAAAACTAGTGCTTGAAAACCCAATTGGCTTAGAAGACTGGAAATTAGTAGTTCCGTATAAACCTGTTGACTGGTGGTACGAATCTGAATTAAAACAAAATTACCAAAATATAAAAAGCTATCAAATGGCGAATTATTATGATGGAAAATGGAATGCCGATTTTCAAAAGTGGGCTGAACTTGGCGCCGGCTGGACCACAGCTCCGGATTATGCAAGAGTCGCATGGAACTCCGCTTTGATGTATGACATGATTTTTACGCAGCCAGTTTTATATGAATTTAAAAACATCAAAAGTCCAACACTTTTAATCATCGGGACGAGAGATAAAACAGCCATAGGAAAACCGTTGGTAAATGAAGAAGTGAGAAAAACAATGGGTAACTATCTCGAATTGGGTAAAAAAACTCAAAAGACAATTCAAAATTCAGAATTAGTAGAAATTCCCAATACGGGACATTTACCCCATATTGAATCTTTTGATCAATTTATAAAACCATTAATCGTATTTTTGAAACAATAATCCTTTTTTTGTTTGCCACGAATTTCACGGATTTTCATTAATTTTTATTCGTATTGCTTAAAAATATTAATTCGTGAAATCCGTGGCAAACCCTAACTTAAAACCTAAAACACATGTTTACAATCGAACAAATAAAAGAAGCACATGCTAAGGTACAATCTGGTGCAGATTTCCCTAATTATATACAAGACTTAATCATTTTGGGCGTAAAAGGTTACGACACTTTTGTGCACAATGGCAATGTTGAATACTATGGCGTAAATAATTACAAAGTTTCAGCAGACGAAAAATATCCTGAAATTCAGGTGGCACCTTTCGCCAATAAAGAACGTTTTATTGAGTTTTTAGTAATGCATCAGGACGGTCAGACTGATTATCTGACTTTCTGCAATCATGCCGCTCAATCCGGAATCGCAAAATGGCGCGTCGATATTATCGAAATGACCTGTACTTATTATGACAAAGATGATAACGAAATATTAATCGAAAAAATTCCGGGTTAATCAAAAGCTAAACAAAACTTCATGTTTAAAAAAATTATTCTGATTGCGTTGTTATCTATTTGCTTTTTAGGATTTGCCCAACATAAAAAAGCAAATTCAACATTTAAAGTCATCGCTTTTTATACCGCAAAAAATGATCCGGCACACATTAGTTTTGTGCATGAAGCTAATAAATGGTTTCCAAAAGTCGCTGCAGAAAACCATTTTCAATACGATTCGACCAGCAATTGGGACAATTTAAACACCAAATTTTTAGCAAAATATCAGGTGGTTTTGTTTTTAGACACAAGACCGGAAACGCCAGGCCAGCGAGAAGCTTTTCAGAAATACATGGAA
Organism: Flavobacterium frigidimaris; assembly: GCA_900129595.1. Classification (GTDB taxonomy): domain Bacteria; phylum Bacteroidota; class Bacteroidia; order Flavobacteriales; family Flavobacteriaceae; genus Flavobacterium; species Flavobacterium frigidimaris. Next base: position 10,666 of record FQWG01000023.1, read on the forward strand.
AATGGCGGTGGTTTTATCGGGTTTCACTTTTCGGCATTTGCACTCAATGATTCTGATTATCCACAAAACTGGAATTGGTATCACAATACTTTTTTAGGTTCCGGAGAATATGGCAGTAATACCTGGCGGCCAACATCGGCAGTTTTACGAATCGAAAACCAGCATGCCGTGACCAAAGATATTCCTAAAATATTTCGATCTCAACCAAACGAATGGTACAGATGGAGCAATAATTTAAGAAAAAATCCGGATATAAAAATCCTTGTAGCAATTGACGAGAGCAGCTTTCCGTTAGGAACGGGCCCAAAACCAAACGAAATTTGGCATGAAGGCTATTATCCGGTAGTCTGGACCAATAAAAATTACAAAATGCTCTATGTAAACATGGGACATAATGATATCGATTATGAACACGGAACCAATAAAACGCTTTCGTATACTTTTGAAAACGAACCACAAAGCCAATTAATTTTAAATGGATTACTTTGGTTGGGCAATTCTAAAAAAACAAAATAAAATGTCAAAACTTTCTCCCATTATAAACCCAGAAGAATTTTTAAACATAAAAAATTCGTCTGAAGTTATTTTAATCGATGCCAGAGCCGGAATCAATGCCATGGAAAATTATCAAAACGAACATCTAAAAGGCGCTCGTTTTGTCGATTTAAATCAAGATTTAGCAACCGTTGAAGATCCTGCAAACGGAGGAAGACATCCTTTACCTTCTTTAGAGAAATTTTCTCAGGTACTTTCAAAACTCGGAATTTCTCCTCAAAGTCATGTAATCATTTACGATGATAAAAACGGATCGAATGCAGCGGCAAGATTTTGGTGGATGTTACGTGCAGTTGATCATGAAAAAGTTCAGGTTCTCAACGGAGGTCTACAAGCAGCAATAAAAGCGGGATATCCGGTAAGTTCAGCAATTGAAACTTCTGAACCAACTGAAAATTATCCAATTTCTAAATGGAATTTGGCTCAGGCCGATATTGAAGAAGTCGAAACAGCCCGAAATAACGAAGAAAACATTGTAATTGATGTAAGAGATAAAAACCGTTTTGATGGTCTTACAGAACCGCTGGATTTAATCGCAGGACATATTCCCGGCGCTATTAATATTCCGTTTAGCGAAAATTTAGATGAAGATGGGTTTTATAAACCAGTTGAAGATTTAGCAAAAAAATATAAAGAAATTATTGGCGATAAAAATCCTAAGAATGTAATTGTACATTGCGGTTCAGGAGTTACCGCCTGCCATACTTTATTAGCAATGGATTATGCTGGAATTCCAACTCCAAAATTATATGTAGGCTCCTGGAGCGAATGGTCGAGAAACGATCGAGAATTGGCGACCAAAGAAACAAATAACTCATTTGGATACAATAAAAATTAAACACATAGAAACATAGATTTCAAATGTGTAAAAAAGAATACAAAAAAGAAACATATTTCTCACACATAGCTATGTGTATTTAAATAAGTGAAACGCCTATTTTTAAATTTACAAAAGCTATGTTTCTATGTGTTAAGAATAGAGACAACAGTTTAAATACAATACAAAATGCAACATTGGGACATACTTTTATCGAATCAGGTAAATAAAAAAGCTTTTATAGATACTTTACTTTCCGGCGAAGCCAAAGGAGAATTAGCCGTTTTTAACAACCAAAAAGGAATTCTGTTTTCAGACATTGCGATCGAGAAATTCATCGAAAAAGAATACCAGTACGACAGCGTTGAAGCTTCTCCAGAATCGCACAGACAATTGAGAACTTTTTCTTCAGGCGAACGCAAAAAAGAGTTTTTAAAATATTGTATCAATCAAAAACCTGATTTTATCATTTTCGACAATCCGTTTGATCACTTAGATCAGGCTTCTCGTGTGATTTTGGCTGAATCCTTAAAAGATTTGACAAAAGATATTGCAATTATCCAATTGGTAAACAGAGTGGTAGATGTATTATATTTTGTTCCTAATAAAGCACAGATTAAAGACAATACATTTGAATTGCATCCTATTTCAAAAACCGAAAATCATTTTAAAACCTTAAATACATCGGCAATTCCAAAAGCGATTGAACCGCATTCCTTTCACGAAAGTGTTTTAATCAAAATGGAAAATGTTTCTGTGAGTTATGATGATCGCAAAATTCTGGACAATATTTCATGGACGATCAAACAAGGTGAATTCTGGCAGTTAATTGGTCCTAACGGATCCGGAAAAAGCACCATTTTATCTTTGATTACGGGCGATAACCCAAAAGGCTTCGGCCAGAATCTGCATTTATTCGGGAGAAAAAAAGGAACAGGAGAAAGCGTTTGGGACATCAAAAAACAAATAGGCATCTTCACCACTTCCATGACTGATTTATTTCAAAAGGGACATACTTTAGAAGAAATGATTCTTTCTGGATTTTTCGATTCCATCGGATTGTATATTGAGCCTACCACTTTACAAAAACAAACCGTAGCGCAATGGCTCGAAGTAATTGAGATGAGCAGTTTAAGAAAAAAACGCTTCATTGATCTTTCTATCGGCCAGCAAAGAGTCGCATTGATTGTTCGAGCTGTTCTCAAACACCCGCCATTATTAATTCTGGACGAACCTGTAGAAGGTCTCGACGACGAAAATGTCGATTTGGTCATTCAGCTTATCAATACCATAAAACAAGAAACAAACGTTAGTATTTTGTATGTGTCACATCGCATCGAAACCGGCCTTGCCCCTACTTCTGTTTTTGAACTTATACCAAGTGCAGCAGGATCAGTCGGAAAAATAAAATACCATTCTGAGTTAAATTAAAAAACAAAATGAGAATTAAATATATTGCATTGTTCCTTTTATCCCTGATAATCACTTCTTGTTGCGGAACCATTTCGACAGCAAAAAAAACATACACAATAACCGAAACAACGCCATTAAAATCCAATTGGAATTTTAATTCAAAAGAATGGTTGCTGAAAAAAGATACGCTAATAGGAAAAGGAGGCCCGATGCATTGGGGCGTAATAGAATCAAAAAAGAAACTTCCTGAAAATTATGAAATCGGCCTGAAAGTAAACATGACCAAAGAATCTCTCTTTGAGATCATGCTCAACATTGATAAAGAGCAATACATTAGAACGTATTTGTATCGAATCGATCAAAATATCGTGATAGGCAGAGGTGTTTACAAAAAAGGCAGCGATGAATATGAAAAACGCGGAGGTCCAACTTTGTCTAAAAAAACAATGCAGCTGGAAAACAATAAATGGTATGATGTAAAAATAAAAGTACAGCACAATCAATTATTCTTCTCTGTAAATAATGAAACTTTCTTAGAGTGTTCCCTTGAGAAAAGCAACTTAAGCCTACAAGGAAAACTAGGATTTTTGACCAACGGTGAAGCCAAAATCATAGATCTTACCGTTAAAAACATTGAATAGATTTTTTATTATCTTAATGGTAAAAACAAACCGCTAAATAGTAAAACAAAAAAAGCTCCAAAATTTTGGAGCTTTTTTAAATTATAAGAAATTATCTAATTTTCTACTTGACAAATTATTCAATTATCCTTCCTCTTCCATACTATGCGTTTTTCCGTAATTACGCCATTTTTCAATACAATCCTGAAAATCCTGCGGTAATTCAGTATCAAAGCGCATCATTTCTCCAGTTGTAGGATGTACAAAACCAAGTGTTTTAGCATGCAGAGCCTGACGTGGTAAAGCTTTAAAACAATTCTCTATAAACTGTTTGTATTTAGTAAACGTAGTTCCTTTCAAAATCAAATGTCCGCCATAACGTTCGTCATTAAACAACGGATGCCCGATATGTTTCAAATGTGCACGAATCTGATGTGTTCTTCCTGTTTCTAATCTGCAGGAAATCAAAGTTACATAACCAAAACGTTCCAGCACTTTATAATGCGTAATCGCTGGTTTTCCTATTTCAGGATCAGCAAAAACGGCCATTTGCATGCGGTCTTTTAAGTGTCTGGCAAGGTTTCCTTCGATCGTTCCTTCTTCTTCGGCAACATTTCCCCAAACCAGGGCAATATACTCACGTTCAGAAGTTTTTGCTTCAAATTGTTTTGCCAGATGCGTCATCGCCGCTTCTGTTTTAGCCACCACCAAAAGTCCGGACGTATCCTTATCAATTCGGTGTACCAGACCAGGGCGCTCGCTGCTGTTCATTGGCAGATTATCAAAATGATGTGCCAAAGCATTCACCAAAGTTCCGGTATAATTACCGTGACCCGGATGCACCACCATTCCCGGCTCTTTGTTTATCAATAACAAAGCGTCATCTTCATACACAATATTCAACGGAAGATCTTCCGGAAGAATATGATTTTCATAAGGCGGATGTGTTAACATCACCGTTACGACATCAAGCGGTTTTACTTTATAATTTGACTTTACCGGAATATCATTTACAAAAATGTTTCCTTCAGTTGCGGCATTCTGAATTTTATTTCGTGTCGCATTCTGAATCAAGTTCATTAAATACTTGTCAATACGCAAAAGCGCCTGACCTTTAGGGACTTCAAATCTAAAATGTTCGAATAACTCGTCTTCCAGATCTAAATTTTCAATATTATTGTTCATCTTTTGGGGTTTCAGTAGTTGGCGCAGCTAAACTGTCTGTCGCCTGACTCTCATCTACATAACTTGCTTTTCCGTCTCCTAGAACCAAGTCGATTTTAGAGGCTTTCAGCACGCGGTCTCCTACTTTTAAGTTTCTACCTTTGTAACGCATTTCCAGAACCATGTCTTTTCCAAGGTTCGGAATATAAGTAATTGTTCCTTCCTGAAGCCCTAAAGCTTTCAAAGTAGGCACTGCTTCACGATATGTTTTTTCAATTAAATCAGGGATTTTAACAGATGAAAATCCTGATGCATTAATTTTGATATATATTTTTCTTCCCACTTTTACCTTTGTTCCCGGCAATGGATCTTGCTCAACAACACTGTATTTAGGGAATTCACTTCGGTAATCAACACTATCCAAAAGCACATAATCCAGGTCCAGATCACTCAATTTTGCCTCCACTTGCTCCTCAGTCAATTTAGATAAATTCGGAACTTCGATCTCGTGACCGTGATCAGTTGTAAAAGTCAACCAATGCATAAACAAATAACCCAAAACTGCAATAATAGCAACCGCACTTAATACTTGCAGAAAAAATACACGGCTTGTTAAATACTTACGTAAACTCATAAATTTATTTTTATTTGAGGCAAAGATAAAGCTATTTCGTTTCAAAAAAAATGATAATTTTGTTTTAAGCAAGAAAGTCACACGATTGTCATCCTGAGCCAAGCCGAAGGATAATTTTCAGGAGCTGTTTCCTGCTGTCCGCTGTATCTTTTATGGTGAACCCCACCATAAAAGGATGCCGCTCCCATCAGGGCTAGGGCTTTAGAATTCATAAGAGCATTTTATGCTCCCAATTGTCAGACTGATTGTATTCAAAGTTCTGCAAAGTGATGCAGCAAACGGGACTTCGACTCCGCTCAGTCTGACAAACGAATAAAATAATTAGCAAAAATTAGCGCATCCCGATAGCTATCGGGAGTAACAAAAAACGATTAAACAAATACACAAATAAACGATCAAACATCAAATCAATGAAAAACATAGCCATCATCATGGGCGGATATTCAAGTGAATACAAAATTTCACTTATCAGCGGAAACGTAGTTTACCAATACCTTGACAAAACAAAATACAACGGATTCCGTATTCATATTTTCAAAGAAAAATGGGTTTATGTAGACGAAAATAACGCCGAATATAGAATCGATAAAAACGATTTCTCCGTAACTGTAAACGATCAAAAGATTACTTTCGATTGTGTTTTCAATGCTATTCACGGAACACCGGGAGAAGATGGTTTAATGCAGGCTTATTTCGAATTATTAGGAATTAAACAATCGTCCTGCGATTATTATCAGGCTGCCCTTACCTTCAACAAACGTGATTTATTATCAGTTTTAAAACCATACGGAATCAAAACAGCTATTTCGTATTACCTGAACAAAGGTGATGTAATCAATACAGCCGAAATCGTTAAAAAAGTAGGTTTGCCATGTTTCGTAAAACCAAATAAAGCAGGATCTAGTTTTGGTATCTCAAAAGTAAAATCAGAAGCTGAATTGCCAATTGCGATCGAAGTAGCCTATAAAGAAGATAACGAAATCATCATAGAAAGTTTCCTTGACGGAACTGAAGTTTCTGTTGGAGTAATCAATTACAAAGGCGAAATCAAAGTTTTACCCATCACAGAAATTGTTTCTGACAATGATTTCTTTGATTACGAAGCCAAATACGAAGGAAAATCACAGGAAATTACGCCTGCAAGAATCTCAGACGAACTAACACAAAAAGTAAGCGAAGTAGCAAAACGTGCTTACGAAGTCTTAAAAATGAAAGGTTTCTCGAGAAGCGAATTCATCATTGTAGACAACGAACCGTACATGCTCGAAATGAATACCATTCCGGGTTTAACAACAGAAAGCCTGATTCCGCAACAAGCACAGGCAGCCGGAATATCGCTGGAAGATTTATTTACCAATGCAATTGAGCTGGCATTAGCTTAAGATACTAAGGTTCTGAGATGCTAAGTTACTAAGGTCTCAGAACCTTTTTTTATGGCCTAAACGTCGAACGGACAAAAAACTTTGAACCTTTGCTACTCTGAGTCTTTGAACCTCTAAAGAAAAAAAATGAAAGAAATCTTTGAATGGAATCGCGTATTTTACAACGATCTTCCCATGAATTTCGCACTCGAAGTTGTATTTCGTTCTACAGTAATGTTTATCATTTTACTGCTCACCTTAAAACTGGCAGGAAAACGAGGTGTAAAACAACTCTCTATTTTCGAAACCGTTATTATTATTGCCCTTGGTTCTGCTGCAGGCGATCCTATGTTTTATGAAGATGTTGGTATTGTTCCGGCCGCGATCGTTTTTATAGTTATTATTATCCTGTATCGTTCGGTAACCTGGCTTACCGGAAAAAGCAAGAAATTCGAGGAATTTATAGAAGGAAAAACCGAATGTCTCATCAATAATGGCAAATTCTCAATTGCTACTTTCAAAAAAGAAAGTCTTGCACAAGACGAATTTTTCTCTGAGCTTCGCATAAAATCGATTGAACATCTGGGACAGGTAAAACATGCTTTTATAGAAACAAGTGGAGAAATCAGCGTATTTTTTTATGAAGATAAAGACGTACAATACGGGTTACCTATTTTACCTGCCACATTCAATAAAAAAAGCACAATAATACCAACTGAAGCTATTTATGCCTGCACGTTTTGCGGACATATAGAAGAACAAAAAGCTGGTACTGCAAAATGCAAAGTCTGTACAAAAGAAGAATGGGTTCCGGCGCTAAAAACGCTCAGAATAACGTAATAGAAAATCCCAATTTTTAAAATCCAAATTCCAACAAATAAGTTCAATCCGTTTAATTCTAAACTTAGAACCTTAGAAACTAAAAAAATGAGAAAAGCCATATTCCCGGGATCATTTGATCCTATCACGCTAGGTCACGAAGACATTATCAAAAGAGGAATTTCTCTATTTGATGAAATTGTAATTGCAATTGGTGTCAATGCCGAAAAAAAATACATGTTTTCACTTGAAGAGAGAAAACATTTTATCGAAGAAACTTTCAAAAACGAGCCAAAAATTTCAGTTATCACTTACGAAGGTTTAACCATTGATTTAGCAAAAAAACAAAAAGCCAATTTCATTTTAAGAGGTTTACGCAATCCTGCCGATTTCGAATTCGAAAAAGCCATTGCACATACCAACAGACGCCTTTCTAAAATCGAAACCGTATTTTTATTAACCGCTGCAAAAACTTCTTATATCAGTTCAAGTATTGTTCGTGATGTATTGCGAAATGGCGGCGAATACGAAATGCTGGTTCCGGATGCAGTAAGAGTGAAGAAATAAAAATCAGCATCAACCAGTTTAACCCGCCAAATCCGTAGACCAAAACTATCATAAAATCATAAACTTGCAAGCGAAGCAAATTATAAGTAATTTCGCATTTTTAAATAAAACACCAAATAATGAGCATCGAAAGAGAATTAAACAAACGTAGCGGATCAAAATGTGAACTTTGTGGCGCCGAAGAAAACCTAAAAGTATATGAAGTATTACCCACTAAAAAAGGTGGTCTTGACGAAAGCATTTTAGCATGTACTACTTGTATTGACCAAATTGAAAACCCGGACAATGTCGATTTAAATCACTGGAGATGCCTCAACGACAGCATGTGGAATGAAAACGTTGCGGTACAAGTAGTAGCCTGGAGAATGTTAAGCCGCATGCGTGCTGCCGGATGGCCTCAGGAATTACTTGACATGATGTACTTAGACGAAGATACTCTCGCATGGGCGCAAGCAACAGGCGAAGGCGAAGACGACGAAAACAAAATCATTCACCGTGACAGTAACGGAGTAATCCTGGAACACGGAGATTCTGTCGTTTTAATCAAAGATCTAAAAGTAAAAGGATCAAGTATGGTTGCCAAACAAGGAACTGCCGTAAGAAACATCCGTTTAGACCATGAAAATGCCGAATACATTGAAGGAAAAGTAGACGGTCAGCAAATTGTTATTATCACACAGTATGTGAAGAAAATATAGTTTTTTTTGAGGTTCAAAGGCTCAGAGTAGCAAAGGTTCAAAGTTTTATCTTGCAGACCAAACCTGAAACTCAAAACAAGACAAACTAAAAAAAGGCTATTCAAAATTTTGAATAGCCTTTTTTAAGATATTTAAAGTTTCTTAACCACAGATTTTAACTTGAAACAAATAGAACCTGAAACCAAAAAATTTATTTTTGAAATAATTTATTAATCTGATCTTTTAAAAGTGGTTCTGAAACACTACTTGTAACAGAAGAAGCGTCTTTAGAAGATACCATAAACTGAACTGTCGCTTTCTCCGGAAGAACACTTCCTGTGTAATGCAGCCAAATATAGTTATTAGGTAATTCTAATTTGATATCATACAAAGGGTTTGCTGTAAAACCATTTACAATAATACTGTAAAGACTATTGTAATCATTATTTACATTTTTGAATGTAAACTTTCTCAGGCTTGAAGATTCGTCATCACTCTGTATACTTGTATAATAAACAGTATATTCATCTCCAATTTTTTGAATATAATTGTTATTTACTTTTCCTAATCTCTCAACTGGTACAGTTTCAATAACTTTAATTTGTGCAAAAGAGACAAAACTAAACATCAAAATGGCAATCGTAATAATTTTTTTCATAATTAATTTGGGGTTTATTATTTAAAGGCGCAAGAAACGCAGAAAATATGATAAATTAAAACCTTAACCGTTAATTTATTAACAATCAGTCAAGATTAGGGTCTAAAACCCATTCAAATTCATCAATACACTGAATTAAAATACTGAATTTCAATAAATTAACAAACCCATTACGCTAAAAACCACTAAAAAATAAAACCAAATTTACAGTTCTAAAACTTTCACATACAATCGAAAACGAACTTATTTTTACTTCTCTTCTTCTTTTTTAACCACTTTTCGGGCAACTTCAATTTTAAATTTCTTGCCTTTCATTTTCTCATCCTTAATATGATGCAGCAAGTCTTTTACCTTATTGAATTTTACTGCAGCAAACGAAATAAAATCTTTCACTTCGATTAGCCCTAAATCACCTTTTTCTAATTTCCCTTTCTGAGAGAAGAAACCAACAATATCAATTTTATTTAATTTTGTCTTCTTTCCTCCACTGATATAAATCGTTTGATATTCCGGAGGTTTAGGCAAAGTAGTTGTGTTTTCAACCTTCAGAACTTCCATTCCGTAGTCAATATAATCCAATTGTTTTTCACTTTCGTGAACAAGGATATAGGCAGTTCCGGAAGCCTGCATACGAGCGGTACGCCCGTTACGATGTGTAAATTCATCTTCTTTTAGAGGCAAATGATAATGAATTACGTGTTTCATTTCAGGAATATCCAGTCCACGTGCAGCCAGATCAGTGGTGATCAGATAACTTACGCTTCCGTTTCTAAACTGAATCAAAGCACGCTCGCGTTCGTCCTGATCCATTCCTCCATGATAATAGGTCGAATAAATTCCTTTTTCGTTTAGCGTGTCACTGATACGTTCAGCAGCATCACGGTGATTACAAAAAATAATAGCCGACTGCGATTTCAAAGAGCAAATCAAATTGAATAAACTACCCAATTTATCTTTGGCAGGCGAAACGATCATTTTCATCGAAAGATTTGTCTTTTCTTCTTCCTCAGGGATAAAATCTAAAACCGTTGGATTTACTACACGTGTATATCGTGGAATCTCAATATCTGAAGTTGCAGAAACCAAAACCCGTTTGTTTAACTTCGTTAGTTTACCAATGATATAAGACATTTGCTCATGAAAACCCAGTTGCAATGATTTATCAAATTCATCCAGAATTAAAGTCTGAATTTTATCTGTTCTAAAAGTATCTCTGTCGATATGATCTGCAATTCTTCCCGGAGTTCCAATTAAAACGGCCGGCGGATTACTCAAATTCTTGATTTCAGTATCAATAGAGTGGCCTCCATAACAAATATTAACTTTATATGGCGTTCCCATTTTTTTCCAAACCTGCTCGATCTGCAAACCTAATTCACGCGAAGGCACTAAAATTAAACATTGAACTGAAAGAATTTCAGGCTGTAATAATTCTAAAACGGGTAACAAAAAAGCCAGTGTTTTCCCTGATCCTGTTGGAGAAAGCAGTAAAACATTATTATCATTTAAAATAGCATCTTGCGCTACTTCCTGCATTTCGTTTAGGCTCTCAATTCCTAAGTTCGAAAGTATATTGTTCGAATGGTGATTCTTATTCATTTTGCAAAAGTAGTCAAAAAAAGTTGTTCCAAGTTTCAAGTTTTACTTGTTTCAGGTTTGAGCTGAAAATAAAACTGCTTAAAATTTTACCACAAAGCGCTCAATGATTTTTTAATCACTAGGATTTTTTTAAAATTGCAAAGCTCGCAAAGCTGATTGAGCACAAAACTTTGCGAACTTTGCAGTTAAGGAACTTATTCTAAATCCTTTAAAATCAATGTGAGCTCAGCCACTTCGCTTGCTGTTAATGGTTTTAAGGGACTTCTCAGGAAACCTCCTTCTAACCCCTGAATCTCTAAACCTGCTTTGATAGCTCTTGGTAAACCTTTATTTACAATGAACTTTAAAAGATTCAATTGCTTATAAAATGCTTTCTGAGCTTCCTGTAAATCATTTTTCTGAATGGCATTATACAACTCCAAATTCAGTTTCGGGATCAAATTGGGCGCGGCAGTACACCATCCGGCCGCACCTGCAGCAAATGCAGCCAGGGCCAAAGGATTTGAACCGTTAAAAAAAGCTACCTCTTCTCCCAGTTCCCTTCTCAAATAATGCATTCTCTGAACATCTCCCGTACTTTCTTTAATCATCGTGACATTCGGAATTTCCAAAAGTCGTTTGAGTAAAACAGGTGACATATCGACCCCGCCGGTTGCAGGATTATTGTACGCCATTATCGGAATCGAAATTTGCTTTGCAACAGCATCATAATGTTGTACAATTTCATCATCTGTAAGTTTCCAGTAACTCATGGGAATAATCATCACGGCATTTGCTCCGGCTTTCTCAGCAAATTTCGCATGATAAACGGTTCTTTCAGTCGTTAAATTTGAAACCCCAACCAAAACAGGCACTCTGCCTTTTACCTGTTCAATGGTTGCTACTGTAATGTCTTCTTTTTCTTCATCTGTCAGATAAGGCATGACACCTGTGCTTCCTAACGGAGCAACAGCATGAGCACCTGAAACAATTAATCGTTCTAACAGTTTTTTGTACAATATAACATCTACTTTTTCGTCTTGGTCAAACGGAGTAATCGGATAGGCAATAATGCCACTAAACGGATTATTTTTCATTTACTTTTATTTTTATTAAAGATCTCTTCCCTCTTCTTCTCTCAAAGCAACACCTAAATTCTGAAGCTGTGGTGCATTTTCGCAGGCAATGTATTTAGCTGGTTTGTCACTGCTTAAATTCTGATGTCTGTGCCATGCCCAGCTCGGGATATAAACCGCGTCACCGGCCTTCCACTCCACTTTTACATCTTCTACTTCTGTATATCCATGCCCTTCCACCACATAAATAACCGTTTCATAAGTATGACGGTGTTTATTGGTCAATTGATCCGGCAATAAACCGCCAATTGTCATGCTTACATTTTTACTCGGAAGATCAACAAAGAATACAGGGTGTTTACGTTCTGTAGAAAACTGATCGTGTACTCCGGCTTGTTCTACATTTTTGTGAATTAATTTTTCGAGCATCACAAAAGTGGGTCTGGCAAAAGTTTCATGAAAGTCTTTTGACGAAAATTGTTTTTTAGTTTCCATAATTTTATACTTATTATTTTTTTTGCATTATTGCTTTTCAAAATTATCCTAACTTTGGACTATTCAACTGATACAGTTTCAACATAAACAGATAGTCCAGATGTTAAGACCTTGGAAATTAGAAATTCAACTCAATACGAACACAGATAAAGCAATATATCTGCAGATCGCCGATGCTATTATTGAAGCCATAAAAACAGGAATTCTCAATAGCGGAAATGCCCTGCCCGGAAGCAGACAGCTTGCAGGACTGTTAAAAGTAAACCGAAATACCGTAATCGAAGCCTTAGACATTCTTATTGCCGAAGGATGGCTAATCACAATAGAAAGAAAAGGAACTTTTGTCGCTGATATTCTCCCCTTATCTACAGAAAACACCAATCAGCAACAAAAAACCGATTTGATAAAGGAAGAAATACAACCTCTTATCGTTTTTGATGATGGGATTCCCGATAGCCGAATCGCGCCAATGAACGAATTGGCAAGGGCGTACAGGCAGATTTTTAACAGAAAATCACGTTGGCAAATTATGGGATACAGTACTGAATTTGGAAATCTGGAATTCAGGAAAGCCATTGTTCAGATGCTTAATTTCAAGAGAGGAATGAACATTACGCCGGACGAGATATGCATTACCCGCGGAAGTCAAATGGCGATGTACCTAACAGCAAACTGTTTATTGGCGCAAGGTGATTATGTGATGGTCGAAAATCCCGGTTATAAACCTGCCTGGGAAACCTTCGAAAATGCGGGAGCTCAATTGCTGCCAGTAAATATTGATAAAGAGGGCTTGCTCATCGAAGAAGTCGAGGAACATTTGAAGAACCACCAAAACATAAAGGCAATTTATGTAACGCCTCACCATCAGTATCCAACAACTGTAACTTTAAGTCTGAAAAGGAGATTGAAACTGGTCGAATTATCGAACCAATACAACTTTACGATTATCGAAGATGATTACGACAACGAATTCCACTTTGGACAGCGTCCCATTTTACCTATTTCGAGTTACAGCAATGCAAAAAATGTCATTTATATCGGGACACTAAGCAAAATCGTTGCGCCGGCTTTACGAATTGGTTATTTGGTAAGTAATGCCGAAAATATTCTAAAAGTAGGCAAACATCGAAAAATGATTGACGTTCAGGGCGATAATATCATGGAAGAAGCTGTTCTGCAGCTTATCAATGAAGGCGAAATAAAAAGACACCTCAAAAGAACCACGCTTATTTACAAAGCAAAAAGAGATTATTTTGAAATGATTTGCAACAAACATCTCAAAAACAAAGTCACCTTTATAAAACCTGAAGGAGGCCTGGCTTTTTGGATCGTGCCAAACCCAAACATAAACATCTTAGAAATTGCAGACAAATTATTACTAAAAGGCATAAAAATTATAACGCCGGAGAAATTTAGTTTTGGTAAACCCATTTCAGGATTCAGATTGGGTTATGCTTCACTTACCGAGAAACAACTCGAAGAAGGAATAATCGAGCTTGCTAAGTATCTATAAAATGTTTCAGGTTTTGGTTGTTTCAGGTTTCAGGTTGAAATCCGAATAAACTTGTGCTGATTTTACTTCTGGTGCGCAAATATTTACGCAAAGGTAGCTAAGTTTTTATGTACACAGCTTTGCAAGCTTTGCGTTTATCAACACCTTTAGTGTAAAAAAAATTTGTGCGCTTCACAATTAAATTTAAAAACACACAGCATTAAACTGAAACATCAACAAAGAAAACCTGACCCGAGACTGAAAGCCGAACAGGCGAAGCAAATAAAATTTTCTATATTTGATTCTTGCTTTAAAACCAAAACCATGAAATTCTTAACCATTATCATTTCGCTTGTATCGTTTACCATTTTCGCTCAAAACAATAAAAAATACGATACTTTTTTCGAAAAAGGAAATGGAAATCAATCCGCTTCTTATGAAGAAACGATACGTTATTTTAAACTTTTAGCGAATGATTTCCCAACAATTCAAATACAAGAAATGGGGCTGACGGATTCCGGAGAATCTTTGCACATGGTGGTTTACAATCCTGAAAAAGAATTTGATTTCGAGAAAATCCAGAAAAACAAAGCAGTACTTTTTATCAATAACGGAATCCACGCCGGAGAACCTGACGGCATCGACGCCACAATGCAGTTCTACAGAGATTTAGCCATTGGTAAAATAAAAGCGCCGATAAATACAGTTTTGGTTACTATTCCGGTTTATAATATTGGCGGCGCTTTAAACAGAAATTCTACCACAAGAGCCAATCAGGATGGTCCGGAAGTTTATGGTTTTAGGGGAAATGCGAGAAACTATGATCTGAATCGTGATTTAATGAAATCGGACACTCGAAACACCAAGAGTTTTGTCGAAATCTTTCAGAAAATAAATCCTGATGTTTTTATCGACAATCATGTCAGTAACGGTTCTGATTACCAATACAAACTGACTTATATTATGACTCAGCACAATAAGTTAGGAACTGTTTTAGGTGATTTTATGAATAATGAAATGATGCCGGCTCTGGTAAAGGATTTACAAAATAAGAAAATCGAAACAACGCCTTATGTAGATTCATTTAAAGATACTCCCGACAAAGGTTTTGGTCAATTTGTAGACAGTCCGAGATATACAACGGGTTATACTTCGTTGTTTAATACGATAGGTTTTGTAGTTGAAACACACATGCTGAAAAAATATGCTGAACGTGTCAAAATGACCTACGAATACACAAAATCTACTTTGGATTTTACCGACGCGAATTACCAAAAAATCAAAGGGCTACGGGTTAAGAACTTAGAACAATATGAGCCTCGAAAACCATATACGCTAAAATGGGAATTAGACAGCACCAAAGCCACGACATTTTCGTTTTTAGGTTATGAAGCTGGTTACAAAAAAAGCGAAGCCACGACGGGAAATCGTTTGTATTATGACCGAAGCAAACCGTACAAAAAAGACGTTCCGTACATCAAAGAATTCAAATCGGTTAAAGACATTGTGATTCCGTCTGCCTATATTATCCCGCGTGGATATTGGAACATTATTGATCTCTTGAAGAATAACAATATCTCGTATTCTCAACTTAAAAACGATACGATTATCGAAGTAGAAAGCTATAGAATTGCCGATTTTAAAACGGTTCCTAATGCTTATGAAGGACATTATTTGCACTACAATACAACCTTAACTTCTAAAACTGTAAAAATGGCTTTCGCCAAAGGTGATTACCTGGTTCCAACAAAGCAAAAAGGTGTCAAATATTTAGTCGAAGCTTTTGAACCAGAAGGCACTGATTCTTTCTTTAACTGGAATTTCTTCGATCCTATTTTACAGCAAAAAGAACATTACTCAGAATATATTTTTGAAGATACGGCTTCGAAACTACTAAAAGAGAATCCACAACTAAAAGCCGAATTAGAAACCAAAAAACAAAACGACCGCGAATTTGCTAAAAATGCTGAAGCGCAATTGAACTGGATTTATAAAAATTCCTTGCATTATGAAAAGGCGCATTTGCAATATCCTGTCTATCGGGTTTTATAGTTTATTTTTTAAAACCGTAAAGTTTTTTAACCGCGTAGTTCGCTCAGTTTTTTTTTTGATTGTGCTGAAAAACGCAGAGATTGCAAATTTTTACGTGGGGATCTTTATCAAAATTTTAAAATTTACTCTACATTAATTTATAACACTTTATGGTTTTCCATAAAATCAACCTATAATATGTCTTTAAATTTGAAAACTAAAACGATAAAATTATGATTAAATATTACCATCAAATGACGAAAATTACGTTATTATTAGGAATCTTATTAATAGCTTCTTGTGGAAAAAGTAAAGAAGAAAAAATGCTGTATGATTATCAAAAAGCAAAAGCAAGAAGTATTAATTTCAATATTGATGATTTGGATTTTAATATTAAATCATTAGATAAACTAAACGACATAAAAGCAAAAGATAGTATGGCTTTTTTCCAAAACAAACTTGTTGAATATTATAAAACTACAGATAAAGAAAAAGAAGCAATTAGTTTTGAATACGTAATAAGTCAATTAGACACCCTTATCAATTCATACCAAGAATTAATATTATTAAGAGCTAAAGCTGGAAAATCTTATTTGAATTATGACGATAAAGAAAACAGAAATAAGTTTATAAAAGAAAAAGTATATGTTGAAAATTGGAAAGAACAATATGATAAATATAAGAAAAATCCAGAAGTTGTTTTATCTTCAAAATATAAAGCAAACTATACAATTTTAAATCCCGTAATGAATAATGCAAAACAAACTTTTGAAAAGTTTTTCTTTACTAACTCAAGTCAGACTCAATTCATAGGAGAAGAAAATATTAAATAAAACCCTAATGCCCCGATTACTATGATTATGCAAATTATAGTAATCGGAATCTCCAAAATATAAAAGCCTAATAAATATAAATTTATTAGGCTTTCGTATATTATAGAAAGAATAAAAGATTATTTATCCTTTAATATTTTTTCTAAAAACTCAACTTTGTCTTTTTCAGCCTGAACTAAACGTTCGTACAATTTTTTATTTTCTTCGTAAGCTTCAATTAACTTTTCTAAAGGATTAAAAGTGAACAATGGTCCATGCGAAAATGCGCCATTACTTCCACTATTATCATAAAAATTATTAAAATAATTAATTGCAGCTTCGTCTGAAAAATTTTTAAGCGCTTCAACACTTACTCCCAGAGCTTTTGCTACTTCAACAAGTTTTTCATCGCTGATAGTTTCGCTGTTTTCAAGAGTAGATATAGCTTGTTGATTTGTTCCTAAAGCTTGTGCCAAAGCTTCTTGCTTCATGTCTCTAAGTTCACGAATTCGGCTAATTTTTCGCCCTATATGGTTTGATTTTGTTAGTGTGCTCATAATTCAAAGATAATATTAAGGTTCACAACAACCAATATGTAAAAAACATATATTGTTATGTACGATACAATCTAAATGATTTGTTATCTAAACAAAAGTACGATTTTTGAGACATGAAATAGTTAAAAATGAAAAATTATGTAAAACCCAGCATGAAGCCGATTACGCAGATTTGTAATTATTAAGTGTTCAAAACCTGTTGCTCTGAAAGAGCCATAGCAATAGCATGGTGCGAAGCACTATGAATAAAAAACGATTATATTTTTAAGCCCTGTAAGGGCGGAAGCATAATTTCAAAAAAAATGTTTACCTTATTTTACATGATGTTCTCTTAAAAAACGCCTTTTTCTTTATAACTTTATTCTCTATTTTCTGTTGCCCTTTCAGGGCAATTTCCTCTTTTGATAAATTCGTAGTGCGCTGCACCACGCTATTGCTTTTTAGGGCTTTCAGCCTATTTTTAAAAGTTTCGAATACTTATGATTGCAAAACCCAATAGCGCGGATTTGCAATCTGTTGCATTAAACTTTGTCAAAGTTTAAAACTTTGACAAAGTTGGACCAAATAAATAAAAACCTGAAAACCAATTATATTTTAATTTGTATTTTAGTACTCCAAAAAACTAACCCACTAACCCCTATTTTATGTCATTTCAAGGATATTTAAAAACTATTAAAGAGAAAACAGGAAATGGTCCGGCTGAGTTTAGAATGCTGGCGGAACAAAAGGGATTTACATTAGATGGAAAACTCAAACCTGAGGTAAAAGCAGGAGATATTGTAAGTTGGCTTAAAAATGATTTCGATTTAGGCCAAGGACATTCGATGGCCATTTATGCGCTGCTCAAAGGCATAAAAGATGAAAATAGTAAGTAAGGAACGCTAAAATAATTAAACGTTTAGCAACAATAAATAGAAGAAATGAGAATAATCTCCGTAAGAGAAAACCCGGAATATCTAGATAAAACGATTCAATACTTTCAGAATAGCTGGTCTGAAATAGCACCCGTTATTTATGAAGACTGCATTACGCATAGTATAAATGCCAAAGACTCTTTGCCACAATGGTATCTCTTAGAACATAACGAAGAAATTATTGGCTGTGCCGGACTTATTACAAATGATTTTATTAGCCGGATGGATCTATATCCCTGGATTTGCGCCATTTTTATAGACGAGAAACAGCGTGGAAATAACTACAGTAAGTTACTTATCGAAAAAGCCAAAGAAGACTCTAAAAAAGCGGGATTCAAAAACTTATACCTTTGTACGGACCATACAGGATTTTATGAAAAATCTGGTTTTAGCTATATCGGGCAAGGATATCATCCTTGGGAAGAAGAATCCAGAATTTATCAAATCGATTTGTAAACTTATTTCAGGGCAAGACACAAACTAACTAAAAACCATAAAGAAATGGGATTATTCAATAAACTTTTTAAAAAGAAAGAAGAGAATAAGGAGTCAACTTCAACTGTCATTCAACCCAACATTAGCAAGCATTTTACATCTGAAAATGATTTTTTAGAGAAATTTGGAGCTGCTGCTTTAGAAAAACAAAGAAATCTTTATGATGTAACTGGCGATCTTTCCTGGAATGTTGACATGGACAAAGAAGAAATAACATTTGGAGAAAATCGTACTTTCCCGATGCAGGCTTTGGGTTCGTTTTCTCATTCTTCAGAAACATGGCTTTGGATCTGGGAAAATAAAGCGGCTGGTTATACCGAATCTGTAATGAAACAAGCTCTTTTACTAAAGCAATATGGAGAACAAAATAATATTGATTTATTGACTGTTGGAAAATTTGACGCCGTAGAAAATGATTTACATTTAATAGGAATGATTGCTGTCGAAATGTTCAACGGAAGTGGTTATTATCTTGGAAATTACGGACACGGAACAATGGTTCTTACCATTAAATCTGATGTAATAGACAAAGTTGAAAGTGAAGAATTCTCTCGAATTTTAACTGTTTTTCCAGAACTAATTTCAACATTTGAAATTCAAAATCATAAAAATGCTTTTACAAATTATCTAACACAGAAAGGCTATAAACTGACATCGAACGGAAACGAAATTAAAGCAGAAAAGAATGAGAATGTAATTAACGCTGTTTTTAATGAAGATAATCTTTTGATAAAATTAAATGGTAGTAATGCTTAAGCTTTCCTGCCTGACTTAAAAACAACTAAAAAAACAGAAAGCCCTTTTAGAACCCATTGCTCGCGTGAGGGATAGAAGCAATCCGCCGCAGCGGAGCGTATAGCCCGACAGCATCCCGATAAGAGGGCGTATAAACGTAAACCAAATTTGCCCTCTTATCGGGATGGTGGCACGCCCAACTTAAAATTTTAAGAAACGCTAATTTGACGGAAATAAATCACGACATTTTTCTCCAAAAGTTTAATACTCCGTCGCAGGCAGAATATTCTAAATCAAAACTTTCGGGAATTTCTTCCCATGTACTCCAGTAAGTTACAAGTCTGGTATATTTAGGCGCTTTGGCAAGTTGGTCCCTGACATAGTTAGAATAAGAAAGGAACAGTTCGTTTTTGGGCACTATAATTTTATCGATTGGACAGGAAGTATCTATATTTTCGAAAAAAGAATTGTAGAAATAAAATGCATCGTAATCAGCAAAAGAAATATCGGTGATATTAGAATGAATAAATTCGACATTCTCGACATGATGCTTTTCGGCTATTTTTTTGGATAGTTTTATAAGAGATGCTCTTTGTTCAACTCCATAAAAAAGGCCTTTTGTAGAAGCTGCGCCCACTAAACAGAATTTCCCAACGCCTGCACCAATGTCCAAAACCTTTTTATTGGGTTTATCAACCAGATAATCTGCCGCAATCCTGGCAATGGCAACCGGAGTCCAATGTCGCTCTGCCAGTCTTCTGATGCGTGTAGAATACAACATATTAAACGTGCTGTCTTCTATTTCTATATTTTTTTTTAAGGATTTAAAAACCATTTAATTGGATTGCCTGTCTTTCTGATTAGATAAAATCACGTTACGTCTTGCAACTACAACTCCTAAAAACCAGTAAATTTTAAGCACCCGATTTTAGTATTGCAGTATTTTCCTGCAATATAACATTACTTAATGTAATTCGCAATCTAAACGAACATTAAATGTATTTCTTTGATTGATGTCAGGATGACAATCCCTTAATCGTTTTAAATTTAAGATTTGATATTGGTATTGAGATTTGATAACGTTATTTCAACTGTTTCTCTTCTTCAAATAACAATTTAATATTCTCATACGAGTTTTTCAGCGCTTCTTTGATTTGCTCGGGATTTAGCCATGCTACTTTTTCGATGCCTTCTTCAAGCTGTCCTTTTGGCGTTCCTTCAAAATCAGATTGCATTTCGAACCAATGTGTGATTTTGAGTTTGTATTTTCCGTTGCGTTTAAAAACGTGGTATGTTTTTTCGAGTTTATTAGTAATTCGAAGTTTGTTTACTCCGGTTTCTTCTTCGACTTCGCGCATGGCAGTTGCCTCAATTTCCTCGCCTTTCTCGATTCCGCCCTTTGGTAAGTCCCATTTTCCATTTCTGAAAATAAATAAAACCTCGCCTTTTTTATTGTACACAAGACCTCCACCTGCTTTATTAACAGGGATTTTAGCCTTAAGGGTCTTCATAATTTCCTTTTCATCAGGATGATATAAATACGCCTTTTGAATTTTATTTTGAAACATTTTGACTATAAGCTGCTCAATATCAATACTCTCTAACAAGAATAATTGAAAATCAGTCTCTCTTGAGATTTCATTTGTCAAAAAAAGTGGTTTGTCGTTCACAAAAACTTTATACATTTGTACTATGATTTTTAATAAAGATACTGCCGAAAAAACAGCCGAATTGCTTTTGCAAATAAATGCAATTAAATTGAATCCCGAAAATCCTTTTACATGGGCTTCAGGTTGGAAATCTCCTATTTACTGTGATAATAGGTTAATTCTTTCATTTCCGAGCATCCGAAACTACGTTCGTGATGAGTTTGCGAAGAATATTGAAAAACAATTTGGGAAACCAGATGTAATTGCCGGTGTTGCCACTGGAGCCATTGGAGTGGGAATTCTTGTTGCTGAAAGCCTTGGATTACCGTTTGTATATGTGCGTCCGGAAGCAAAAAAACACGGAAGACAAAACCAGGTTGAAGGTTTTTTACAAAAAGGACAAAATGTTGTTGTTGTAGAAGATTTAATCAGCACAGGAAACAGCAGTTTGATGGCTGTTGAAGCTTTACGTAACGAAGGTGCCAACATAAAAGGGATGGCAGCGATCTTTACTTATGGTTTTAATGTTGCCGAAGAGAACTTTAAAAAGGCTAATATCGATTTGTATACGTTAAGCAATTACGAAAACCTGTTAGATTTAGCAGTTCAGAAACAATACATTACAGAAGAGCAACAGTCTACTTTACTGGAATGGAACGAAAGTCCATCTACATGGGGGAAAGAAGAAGAATAGATTTTAGATTTTAGATTTTAGATTTTAGATTTTAGATTTTAGATTTTAGATTTTAGATTTTAGATTTTAGATTTTAGATTTTAATAATTTGAAATTGCATTTCAAATTATTAAAAATGAGTATCGTATTGGAATTTATTTTTCCGCCCATTCTTAAAAAAAACAATTAGTAAAAAATTAAAATATGAACTTAGAAAGTCCAAAAGTTACTGTTCAGAAATCAGCTCAAGATTTATTTGATTTATTGACTGATGTTAAGAATTTTGAAAAACTAATGCCGGAAAACATCGCTAAATTCGAAGTAATTGGTGAAGACGCTTTTATCTTTGGATTAAAAGGCATGCCGGAAATAAAACTTAAAATGAAAGAAAAAACAGCGCCAAACAAAATTGTTTTGGGGGCTGCAAGTGATAAACTTCCTTTTACTTTAGTTTCGAATATCGAAAGTGTTTCAGCTTCAGAAAGTGCTGTTCAACTACAATTCGAAGGCGAATTTAATCCTATGATGGCGATGATGATCAAAGGGCCAATTAGCAAATTCATTGAAACTTTGGCTACTAATATGACGAAGCTGTAATTTTAATTATCAATTGTTAATTATTAATTGTTAATTGTTGAACTATATAATCAAAGCCTGATCTCACGATCGGGCTTTTTTACTTGTAGTGAACTTATTTCTTGCACATTGAATCAGATTAGGCCAATTTATTGCTTACAAAGCTGCGAAATTTTTAAATTAAAAAATAAAGCGTTGCGACAGCAACTTTACGCAAAATCTTTGAACCTTTGCTGCTTTGCATCTCTGAACCTCTAATAAAGCATCTGAACCTCCTTGATATCAAATTCTGAAACCGAATCATCTTCTAATAAAATCTGAATTTTCCCTACAGAAGAAACACCCTGAATAATCCCCATAAAGTTCTCGTTTTTCAGGTTTTTAAATGGCATTGGAACTCCTTTTCTAAATAACGAATTAAAATATTCTTTCCAGAAATCAGAAGTATTATCCTCCCAGGATTCAATATTCTCTTTTATTTTTTCGACTATCAAAAAGGGTAGTGCATTTTTGTCAAAATGAGTCTCACAAATCACGGCCAATGAAGATGCATTTGGTAAATGCTCAAAATTTGTCTGATTTACATTGAGTCCAATTCCAACAACTGACACGATCCTGCCATCGCTTTTTAGGGTATTTTCGATAAGTATGCCACCAACCTTTTTATTATATGACATAATGTCGTTAGGCCATTTTATACTTAATTTAGGAATATTCAATGATTTTAAAGCATTAATTACGGCTAACGAAACAATAACACTTAAGTTAAAAACCTGTTCATTATCATACAGAAAATCCTTTACCAAAACACTCATAACTAAGTTTTTACCTGACTCAGACTGCCATTTAGACCCCATCTGCCCTTTGCCTTTTGTCTGATTTTCAGCAGTTACTACGGTAAAATTATCAGGTTCATCCTGGCTTGCTAATGATTTCAGGAAATCATTTGTAGAATCTATGGCATCGAGTTTGATTAGTTTCATCAAAAGAATTTAATTAACTTAATTTAATATTTTGTTAAGGTTCAAAAATAATCACAAATTTTGGTAACTTTACAAAATCATATAAAATAATTCATGGCGAAAAAGACTATTAATAATGATGTTCTATTGGCGAACATAATCAAAGGGATTGAAGAAGTAAAAGGAAATGACATCAGTATTCTTGACTTAAGAGATATAGACACGGCAGTTTGTGACTATTTTGTTATTTGCAACGGAAATTCAAATACCCAAGTTAACGCCATCGTAGGCTCAATTCAAAAAACAGTATCTAAAGACTTAAAAGATAAACCGTGGCACGTAGAAGGAACCGATAATGCTGAGTGGGTTCTTATGGATTATGTGCACATAGTTGTACACGTTTTCCAGAAACACATTCGTGAATATTATAATATCGAAAGCCTTTGGGGTGACGCCAAAATAACTACAATCGAAAACAAATACTAAAAGAAACTTTCTCTAATGGCTAAAGATAATAATCCAAATCCGAGTAAATTTAAAATAAGTCCTTGGTTAATATATACCGCAATACTTCTAGTTTTTTTATTTATAAGTTTTGCAACCGGAGGATCAAACTTAAGCGAACCTGCTCAATTAACTTCTTCTAAATTCAATGTTTTATTAGAAAAAGGTCAAATTGAAAAAGTAATCGTTTACAATAAAGCTGAAGCTGAAGTATACTTAAACGCTGCCGCTCTAAAAGATCCGGCAAATAAAAAAGTAGCTAATGATATTTTTGAAAGACCCAACAAAGGTCCTCACTATACATTAGAAATTGGTAACGACCAGATTTTTCAAACTAAATTAGAAAAAGCAGTTGGCGAAGGCAAACTGAAAGATTTTAATTTTTTACAGAAAAACAACTGGAGCGATATTTTAATCAGTTTACTTCCTATCATCATCATTATTGGTGTTTGGATTTTCATTATGCGTAAAATGTCAGGTGGCGCAGGTGGCGGTGGCGGACAAATTTTTAACATTGGAAAGTCAAAAGCTAAGTTATTTGATGAAAAAACAGATATCAAAACCACATTTAAGGATGTTGCCGGTTTAGAAGGTGCTAAAGAAGAAATACAAGAAATTGTAGAATTCCTTAAGAATCCAGAAAAATACACGAATCTTGGTGGTAAAATTCCTAAAGGAGCTTTACTTGTAGGTCCTCCGGGAACTGGTAAAACATTACTTGCAAAAGCAGTTGCAGGAGAAGCTCAGGTACCTTTCTTCTCGTTATCAGGTTCTGATTTCGTAGAAATGTTCGTAGGAGTTGGTGCTTCACGTGTTCGTGACTTATTCAAACAAGCAAAAGAAAAATCCCCTGCCATTATCTTCATTGACGAGATTGACGCTGTAGGTAGAGCAAGAGGAAAAAGCAATATGTCAGGCGGAAATGACGAAAGAGAAAACACACTGAACCAATTACTAACAGAAATGGATGGTTTTGGTACAAACTCTAACGTAATTGTCCTTGCTGCAACCAACAGAGCTGACGTTCTTGACAAGGCTTTAATGCGTGCCGGGCGTTTTGACAGACAAATTTTTGTTGACCTACCGGACATTCGCGAAAGAGCTGAAATCTTTAAAGTTCACTTAGCTCCTATCAAAAAAGTAGAAGGTCTTGATCTTGACTTCTTAGCAAAACAAACTCCGGGATTCTCTGGTGCTGACATCGCTAATGTTTGTAACGAAGCTGCCTTAATTGCTGCACGTTACAACAAAACAGCAGTTGACAAACAAGATTTCTTAGATGCTGTTGACAGAATCATTGGCGGTCTTGAAAAGAAAAACAAAATCATTACTCCGGACGAGAAAAGAGCAATCGCTATTCACGAAGCCGGTCACGCAACTGTAAGCTGGATGTTAGAGCATGCTGCACCGCTTATTAAAGTAACTATTGTTCCTCGCGGACAGAGTTTAGGAGCTGCATGGTACCTTCCTGAAGAAAGACAAATCGTGAGAACAGACCAAATGCTCGACGAAATGTGTGCTACTATGGGCGGAAGAGCTGCTGAAAAGGTAACTTTTGACAGAATTTCAACCGGTGCATTAAGCGATTTAGAAAAAGTTACACGTCAGGCTCGTGCCATGGTAACGATTTATGGTTTGAATGATAAAATAGGAAATGTTACTTATTATGACTCAACTGGTCAGAGTGAATACAATTTCTCTAAACCATATTCTGACGAAACTGCAAAAGTTATTGATAAAGAAATCTCAGAATTAATTGAAGGTCAATACCAAAGAGCCATTCAAATTCTGGAAGAAAACAAAGACAAGCTAAATCAACTAGCTGACATATTGATTGAAAAAGAAGTTATTTTTAAAGATGACTTAGAGACTATTTTCGGAAAACGTACTTTTGATAAAAATTTAGAAGAAGTGGTTTCGTAAATATTCAGTAAATATGTAATATTTTTTAAAATCTTAATTCAAAATAGCCTTTTGAATTAAGATTTTTTTATCTTTGAACGTTTTCAATTAACATGTAAAGTATTTCATATAAAATGAATTTTTTCAAAAAAATATTTGGATCAAGCGATTCTGCTTCAGATGAAGAAAATGAAAGCGAGTACGGAGGAAACCATGCTCCTGACAGTCATTTATCTATCGACGAAAGATTCATTTTTAATTTCAAAAAAAATGGAGGTAAATTTTTGTACTGTGAAAACAAACAAGAGGTTGCTGAACAGTTTGAAAATATCCTGGAAGAAAATGATTGGTTCGAAAGCGAAGTATTATGTTATGAGCCCGGGCTTTTTCATTTACTAGCTGAAAATAAATTAATTTATACTTCTCCTAAAAATCCTAAATTTTTATTGGCTACCTGTGAGAATTTAATTGCTGAAGAGGGATCAATCTTATTTTCATCAAAACAAATCAGACAAGACAAACCAAACGAATTACCGGCAAACATTGTCATTATTGCGACAACAAGTCAACTGCAATTAATAAAAAGCGATGGTTTAAGCGCCATCAAGAGAAAATACGAAAGGGATTACCCTACTAACATCACCACCATAAAATATTTCGAAAAAGCAAAAGAAGAAGATTTTACACAATACGGAAGTGTTGCCAAGAATTTATATTTATTGCTCTTAGAAGACCTTTAAGATGAATGAAACACTCAAGAGAACCATTTCTGGTGCTGTTTATATCGCTTTATTACTAACTTCGATTTTGTTTTCTACAGAAAGCTTTATTATTCTTTTTGGTATCTTCCTTGTCATTGCCACTTACGAGTTCTGCAACTTAGTAGGCATCAACAAATTCTTTTCGATTTTGTTTGTTTCTCTTTTTTATTCGACTGTTTCTTTAATTAGTTTTTACAGAAATGAAACCGAAAATTACATCAATAAGCTTTTAAAAGAGAATATAGTATTTACCATTGATACAGATCGGTTATTTACTGTATTACTTATTATTACCCTTATTGTATCTGTAAAATGTATTGTTTTTTTATTTGATGATACACAAACCATAAGCAAAGCATCCAAATACATTTATTTAATTGGATATATTATGTTACCTTTTCTTTTTATTACCAAGATTTCGTTTGGAGTAAAAGATTACAATGCAAAAATCATCATTGGACTATTTGTTTTAATCTGGACCAATGACACTTTTGCTTACTTAGTTGGAAAATCAATTGGAAAACATAAATTATTTGAACGCATTTCTCCTAAAAAAACCATAGAGGGATTTTTTGGCGGAGTTGTTTTTGCTGCTTTTGCAGGCTTCTTAATTTCGAAGTTATACATTCAGCCCAATCCGGATTTCAGCAGCAAATCGATCTTAATATGGACAATAATCGCTTTAATTGTAAGCGTTTTTGGAACTATCGGAGATTTGATCGAATCAAAGTTTAAGAGAGTCGCCGGCGTAAAAGACAGCGGTACCATAATGCCAGGTCACGGAGGTGTATTAGATCGACTAGATAGTGTTATATTTGTAGCACCAATTATATTTTTATTTTATCAAATTTTATATTATGTTTCATAAAGAGGGAGGCCCATCCATTTTATTAGGTACTGCATTTGCAGTAGCTGTACTTTTAATTGCTGAGAAATTCATTGATATTATCTGGCTAAGAATGCTTGTACAAATTGCAGGCGTGCTAATTTTGATCATCATTTTACAATTTTTCAGAAACCCTAAAAGAATTGCGATTAGAAACAGCGATCAGATTCTTGCTCCGGTAGATGGTAAAGTTGTAGTTATTGAAGAAGTTTACGAAGGTGAATTTTTTAAAGACAAACGTTTACAGGTTTCTATTTTTATGTCACCAATCAACGTACACGTAACACGTTACGCAATGGACGGGATCATAAAGTTCAGTAAATATCACCCGGGAAAATTTTTGGTTGCATGGCATCCTAAAGCGAGTGAAGAAAATGAAAGAACAACAGTTGTAATTGAAAATGAAACTTTCGGACAAATACTTTACAGACAAATTGCAGGCGCTTTAGCGAGAAGAATTGTAAATTATGCTCAGGAAGGCATGCAAGTCGTACAAGGTACAGATGCAGGTTTTATAAAATTTGGTTCAAGAGTAGATTTATTTCTACCTTTAGGTACTCCAATTAATGTAGTATTAAACCAAAAAGCAATTGGTGGAAAAACTATTATTGCTACAAAAGCTTAATGACCGAAAAAGATTTAGATACACGTTTTTCAGAGGCTGTAGAAATCGCTCTCAAAATGACTCAGGCCTCACTGCCACAAGATGTGCAGCTGCGACTTTATGCCTATTACAAACAGGCAACTTTTGGAACTGCAGTCTATAATCAATCTGAAAATTTTGATTTAAGAGATGCTTTCAAAACAAACGCATGGATGCAGATTAGTCATATATCGATCGATGAAGCTAAAGAAAGTTATATTGAAATCATTAATTCACTAACATTAAAATAACTATTATTATGAAGAAAAACATTGTTCATTTCAGCATTTTAACTTCATTATTCCTCTTATTTTCTTGTAATGATAAAGACAAGCTGACCGAAGTTGTAGAAGTTCCACTACCAAGTAAAGAGGAGAAAATAACGATAGGATCACCAAATGATATAAAAGCAGATCCCGGTTCTTTTGAGTTGACAAAATTGCCATTTTCATACGATGCTCTGGCTCCCGCAATACGAACCCTTACTTTAGAAACACATTATTCCAAACATTATTTAACGTACACGAATAATCTTAATAAAGCAATTCTAAATACAGAGTTTGAGAATTTACCAATTGAAGACATCCTGAAAAAAATGGATCTTAACAATGCTAAACTTCGCCAAAATGCAGGTGGCTATTACAATCACACGTTGTATTTTAATATCCTGACACCTAAAGAGCAAACTCCCAAAGATACTTTGGCAGGCTCTATTAATAAAGAATTTGGCTCTCTGGCTAATTTAACCAATCAGTTCAAAGGTCAATCTATAAAACAATTTGGTTCTGGCTGGGTTTGGCTGGTAGTCGATAAAGCAGGAAAACTGCAAGTGACTACTACAGAAAACCAAGACAATCCGCTAATGAAAAATGCCCTGATTCCGGGAACACCAATTTTAGGAATCGACTTATGGGAACATGCTTATTACCTGGATTACCAAAATAGAAAAGGAAGTTATATCGATGCTTTTTACGAACACATAAACTGGGAAAAAGTAAACGAAAATTACATAGAGGCTTTGAAAAAAGTTAAAAGAGTATAAAACATAAAAAGCTGATGCAATTGAGTATCAGCTTTTTTTATATCCAAAACTTATGCAAAAAACATGAAAGATATAGCAACTCGTTTTATAGAAAACCCCTTAATATCTCCTTCCGACATCCCGTCGAGCAGAGAAGGATTAGAAATTACCTGTCTTCTGAATCCGGGAGTATTTCAATTTGAAAATAAAATCTGGCTGGCAGTACGTGTCGCCGAAAGACCTAAACAAAAAGAAGATACAATTTCTTTTCCGATATTAACAGAAACAGGGACGATTGAAATCATTGAGATTCCCAAAGACGATCCGGAATTAATAGCAACAGACGCTCGCGTAATCAATTACAAAGGAACTGATTATTTGACCACATTATCACACATTCGGTTGTTGTGCAGCGAAAACGGACGTGAGTTTTACGAACCTGAAAATTATCCCATTTTAACCGGCGAAGGCGCATTAGAAACTTTCGGAATCGAGGATTGTCGTGTTTCTCTTATACAGGGACGTTATTACCTAACTTTCACCTCTGTTTCAGATAATGGTGTCGGTGTTGGCCTGCGCACCACTAAGGATTGGAAAAATTTTGAAAAACACGGCATGATATTACCTCCACACAATAAAGATTGCGCCATTTTTGAAGAAAAAATAAATGGCTTATTTTACGCATTGCATCGACCAAGTAGTGTAGACATTGGAGGAAATTATATTTGGATAGCTTCGTCTCCGGATGGCATTCACTGGGGCAATCACCATTGTATTCTTAAAACAAGAAAAGACCATTGGGACAGCAAAAGGGTTGGAGCCGGAGCTGCACCTATAAAAACTGAAAAAGGCTGGCTGGAAATCTATCATGGAGCTAATGAAAGCCACCAGTATTGTTTGGGTGCTTTTTTAATGGATCTTGAAGATCCAAGTAAAGTGATTTCAAGAACCAAAAAACCAATTATGGTTCCTGCTACAAATTATGAATTAAGTGGCTTTTTTGGCAACGTAGTCTTTACAAATGGCCATATTGTAGAAAATGACAGGGATACACTTACCGTTTATTATGGCGCTTCTGATGAATTTGTTTGTGGGGCCAAATTTTCAATTAAAGAAATTCTTTTACTTCTGGAAAACATCTAAACACAAATTATAATAAAAAAACTTGTTTAGTATAATTTATTACTAAACAAGTTCTTTTTATATTTTTTGATCAAAACTATTTCAATTCATAAATAAAAGATTCAGATGGCGCAATTGTAACTCCTGCCCTTCCTTCTCCATTATTTACTTTTAATCGAACTGCATTCTTTTGATACAATTGATCTGTCAGGACATATTCCCCATCTTTTAGATTCCATTTTGAGATAATATCAGCAGGGATTTTCAAATCAAACTCGCTTGTTTTTTCTGATGAAAAATTTGCCACAACAACCAATTTTTGATTGGCTGACCAGCGTACATAAGAATAAAGCAATTCATCATATCCGGCATTATCTTGACGATTTGCAGTTTGAATTTCCTGAAAACTTCCCATTAAAGCAGGACTATTAATAGAGAAATTTAGCAATCGTTTATAAAAGTCACGAAGATTTTTCTCTGAATCAGAAAGTTGTCCTCCATCAAATTTTCCGTCATTCATCCAGCGCTGATGATTAGGAACACCAATATAATCAAAAATAGAAGTTCTTGTAGGCTTTCCGAATCCGGCATCTTCATTTCCGGCCTCTCCTACTTCCTGTCCAAAATAAACCATTGTTGGCGATGTGCTTATAGTTGTAGAAACCACCATCAAAGGTTTTCCTCGTTCCGGGGTTCCGGCAAATTCAGCACTAGCCAAACGTTGTTCGTCATGATTGTCCAGAAAATGCAGCATATTATGTTCAATATCCGACATTCCTTTTTTAATATCCGACAATCCGTCCGGAGAAGATTTTCCGCGAATAATATCTTTCAGCTTATCATACGTTTCAACCTTATCATATAAATAATCCATTTTTCCTAAACGAATATAATTTCGGTATTCATTCGGATTATACACTTCTGCCAATAAAAAAGCATTTGGATTTTTCATTTTGATAGCCGAATTCATATAACTCCAAAACTCATACGGAACCATTTCTGCCATATCATAACGAAAACCATCAACACCTTTACCAATCCAATACAAAGCGATTGATCTGAATTTCTTCCAGGAATCAGGCACATCTTTATCCTGCCAAAAAGCAAAATGTTCCGGATATGATTTTTGATCAAACCCGACAGGAAGCTCAGGAAAATCTTTAGAACCGTCAGGACGAATTCCGTAATTTACTTTCACTGTTTCGTACCAGTCATTTTGATCCGGTTTTACTTTTCGGGAACCATTTCCTGTCCATTTTGCAGGATTTTCATCAAAAATCCCATCAACCAGCGGATTTTTTTCTCCATTTAACGGAATATCATTGTCAGGAATTTCAAAATGGTTATTTGGGATATAATAAAAGTTATTGTCTCGTTTGTATTCAACATTTACATCGTCATTGGCACCAAAATCCTTAACACCTTCAGGATTGTTTTTTCCTTCATATTTTCGGGCAATATGATTGGGAACAATATCAATAATCAGTTTTAAACCCGCTTTGTGCGTACGGACAATCAAATCTTCAAATTCTTGTAATCGGTTCGCAGGATTTACCGCCAAATCCGGATTTACATTATAATAATCTTTTACAGCATAGGGCGATCCAGCACGGCCTTTGACCACTTCAGGATCATCATCAGAAATTCCGTAAGCTTTATAATCCCCAACCAAAGCATGATGAGGAACTCCGGTATACCATATATAAGTAACTCCTAAATCTTTAATTTCGTGAAGTGCCTGATCCGTAAAATCATTAAATTTTCCAACACCGTTTTCTTCAATTGTTCCCCAGGGTTTATTGGTTGTAGCTTTATTCCCAAACAATCTGGTAAAAACCTGATACACTACAATTTTCTTATTAGTAGCAACTTCTTCTTTCGCTGTATTCATTTTTAAATCTTTGGTTTTACATGCACTAAACAGCATGGTTGCAGCCATTCCTGCAACAAAAACTTTTTTATTTATCATATTCATTTTATAAACTAATACCTTTTCTAAATTTAAAATCAAATCAATAATTTTAGAAACCAATTTCTAAATTTAGGCTAATTTTTAAATGAAGAAGAATCTAAAATCAATTTTATTCTGATTTCAATTTAAAAAACCGAACTATAACGAAAGAGTACCACATTTTGTTGATAATTAAAAAAAGGTTCACAGAGACAAAAGTTCAGAAGAACAAAGATTTTTAAAATAAATTTAAAGAGTATAAAACCTCTGAACCTTTGTCTCTTTGAACCTTTGCATCTAAAAAGAAACAAATTAAAATAATCTTAATATCACTAAAGGTTGTAACCTTTTTCATAAATTTGACAAAAATTTAATCAATTGAAGAAATCACTCTTTTTCATATCATTTTGTTTGCTTTTGTTAAGCGTACAAACCATTTTTGCACAAGCGCCAAAGCCAAAGACAATTAATATTGAAAATGCAGATTTGGTAGAAGTCAATGAAGTCTTAGTACCTGACGGAGTTTTATTGACTGGAAATGTAAAAATAAATCATGACGGGATTGTATTAACGTGTAATAAGGCTTACGTTTTTAAAAAAGAAAACTATCTTAAAGCCTTTGGAAACGTACAATTAGTTCAGGGTGATACTTTATTCCTGAACAGTAAATATGCAGAATATAGCGGGAATTCAAAGAAAGCTTTCGCTACCGGAGATGCTGTTATGAGTTCGCCTGATGCAACTTTAAAAACAGATACAATAAATTTTGATCGAAATATTCAACAGGTTTTTTACAATACAAAAGGAACCATCGTTAATAAAGACAATGTTTTGGTGAGTAAATCAGGAAGGTATTTTGTTGAAGAGAAAAAATTTCAATTCCTGACAGCCGTTACGATTACTAATCCTAAATATGTTATAAAATCAAATCATTTAGATTATTACAGCAATTCCGGGCATACTTATTTATTTGGCCCATCAACAATAACAAGTCAGGCGAATTATATTTATACCGAAAAAGGTTTTTACGATACCAAAAAGAATCTCGCCCATTTTTTACGAAGGTCCTACATCAAATACGATGATCGCCTTATAGAAGGAGACAGTTTGTACTACAATCGAAATGTAGAATTTGCCTCTGCAACCCGAAATGTAAAAATTACGGACTCGATAAATCGCGGAATTGTAAAAGGGCATTACGCCGAAATTTACAAACTAAAAGACTCGATGTTTGTCACCAAAAGAGCTGTAGCGATAAATCTTGTCGAAAAAGATTCTGTCTATATTCACGGGCAAAAATTAATGGTAACAGGAAAAGAAGGCGAACGAATTTTAAGAGCATTCAAAAATGTTCGTTTCTACAAAATAGACATGAGCGGAAAATGCGATTCGATACATTCGAACTCTAAAACCGCTTTAACAAAACTGATCGGAAATCCAATTCTCTGGAACGGCGAAAGTCAGATTACCGGAGACATTATGCATCTAATTGGCGATAATACCACTAAAAAGTTAGATTCCCTAAAAGTCCTCAACAACACTTTTATAGTCTCGCGGGATACGCTCGGCACCGGTTATAATCAGGTCAAGGGACTCAATTTATTCGGAAAATTCAGAGACGGTAAATTACACGATGTTGATGTCATCAAAAATACCGAGGTCGTTTATTATATGCGGAATGACAATAACGAACTTATCGGAATCAATAAGAATGTAAGCAGTAAAATCAATCTTATTTTAGAAAATAATGACATCGAAACCATTACTTTTTTCAATAAAGTCGATGGTGACATTTATCCTGAAGCCGATTTACCTGAAAATGCACGTAAACTAAAAGGACTACGCTGGCGTGGAGACGAACGAATAAAATCTAAAGACGATATTTTTACTGCCGAGGACAACGAACTCAACGATAAATTAGTACAGGAAGGAAAAGACCAGGAAGCCAAGGACAAAGACACCCCGATGAAAGTCAGGAAAGAAACCTTAGATTACGACAAAAAGAAACCAGCTGTCAAGCCTGTCCCTAAAGCTGCTGCGAAAGCCACGAAGTAGTTTTCCAGTCGCAGTTGCGGTTTTCAGTCTGCAAAACTTTGCTCACGACAACTATCAGCATTGTATTTTAATAATGTTAACTTGATTTAAAACTTAGTGAACTTTGCATAAAACTTTGCGATCTTTGCAGTTAAATTCAGTCACAGTCTCCGTTTTCAGTCAAACTGAAACCTGAAACTTTTAAACAAACAACAAGTGAATCCAGATTTTATAAAATACCAGGCACAAACTTCTCCTTACCCGCTGGGAATGGAAGTTTCTCATGCCATTGGCTCCTATATTTACGACACAAACGATAAAAAATATTTAGATTTTGTTGCAGGCGTTTCGGCTTGTACACTTGGTCATCAACACCCAAGAGTCAATCAGGCCATCAAAGATCAGCTTGACAAATATTCGCACGTTATGGTGTATGGCGAATATTCGCAAAGTCCCGCCGTTCAATATTGCAAATTACTGGCTTCACTCCTGCCAGAATCTTTAAATAAAACCTATTTAGTCAATTCAGGCACAGAAGCTATCGAAGGCGCACTAAAATTAGCCAAACGAACAACTGGAAGAAGTCAGCTTATTTCGTGTCATAACGCTTACCACGGCAACACCATGGGATCGATGAGCGTTATGGGATTCGAAGAACGCAAACAAGCCTTTCGTCCTTTGCTTCCCGATGTTGATTTTATTACCTTCAATAACGAAGAAGATCTGCAAAAAATCACCACCAGAACAGCCGCAATACTTCTAGAAACGATTCAGGGAGGTGCCGGATTTATTCAGCCGGAGAATAATTATCTGCAAAAAGTGCGCAAACGCTGCGATGAAGTTGGCGCCATGATGATCGTCG
The DNA here is from genome assembly GCA_900129595.1 of Flavobacterium frigidimaris. Lineage (GTDB taxonomy): Bacteria > Bacteroidota > Bacteroidia > Flavobacteriales > Flavobacteriaceae > Flavobacterium > Flavobacterium frigidimaris. Next base: position 45,682 of record FQWG01000023.1, read on the forward strand.
ACGAAATTCAGCCTGGATTTGGAAGAACCGGTAAACTATTTGGTTTTCAGAACTATGACGTCGTTCCGGATGTTGTCGTTATGGGAAAAGGAATGGGTGGCGGAATGCCTGTTGGTGCTTTTACCGCTTCGGCAGAAAAAATGGATCTCCTTACCGAAAATCCTAAACTGGGACATATCACCACTTTTGGAGGTCATCCTGTCATTGCGTCAGCCTGCTTAGCTACTTTGCAGGAATTAACTGAAACAAATTTAATGCAAGAGACCTTAGACAAAGAAAAACTCTTCAGATCGCTTTTGGTACATCCTTTGATAAAGGAAGTTAGAGGAAAAGGATTAATGCTTGCCGCAATGACCGAAACTGCCGAAATAACAAACGACGTTATTTTAAGCTGTCAGGACAAAGGGCTCATATTATTCTGGTTGCTGTTTGAAGGATGCGCAATACGAATAACACCACCATTGACCATTTCTGAAGAAGAAATAAAAGAAGGTTGTGCCATAATTTTAAGCGTTATGGATGAAATCATAAAAAAAGGACAAGCAGTTTAATCGGGAGCTATTTCCTGCTATCCGCTATATCTTTTATCCGCCGCTGCGGAACAAAAGGATACCGCTGCTATCAGGACCAGGACTTCGGGTTAAAAATAAAATTCAAAACACTAATAAAATTAATCTTTTACAAATCAAAAGATTACAACTTAAAACAGAATAGAAATTCTGTCCATATTGTTAATTAAATTGTTCACAACAATTAATTCTCATTCCTCACAACAATAATATGGTTGCCTAAATTTATAACAGGCTAATTTCAAATAAAGACAGTATGCAATTAAGCAACGAAGAAGAAGATTATAACCTATCCCTATCCAAATTTGAGTCGATGTTAAAAACTAACAAAGTACTCTTTTTTGATTCTGAAGAATTCGAAGAAATTATTCTTCATTATTTAGATATAGGCAAGGCTAATTTAGCAAAGAAGGCCTTGAAACTTGCATTAGATCAACACCCAAAATCTACGGGCTTAAAATTAGTACAAGTAGAAATGTTGGTTTACGACGACAAATTAGAAATCGCCGAGAAACTCCTGAATGAGTTATATGCAATTGAACCTAACAACGAGGAAATTTACATCCAGAAAGCCAATATCTGTTCTAAAAGAGACCAACACGAAAAAGCGGTAGAACTACTTAAAATTGCCCTGCAATATACTGACGACTACGCTGACGTGTACAACTTAATTGGAATGGAATATCTTTTTATGGATAACCTCGAGATGGCAAAAGACAGTTTTATCAAATGTCTTGAAGAAGATTTAGAAGATCAGTCTGCCTTGTACAATGTGGTATATTGTTTTGAGTTTTTAGATCAAAACCAGGAAGCCATTGTTTATCTAAACGAATACATCAACAAAAACCCATACAGCGAAATCGCCTGGCATCAGCTTGGTCGTTTGCATTATGGCGTAAAAGAATATGAAAATGCCATTCGCGCTTTTGACTATGCAACCCTGATAGACGACGAGTTTTTAGGTGCTTTCATGGAAAAAGCAAAAGCGTATGAACGTCTTAAACAATATGGTGAAGCAATTGAAAGCTACAACCGTACCATCGAGTTAGACGATGCGACTTCTTATGCGCTATTGCGTATTGGGAAATGCTACGAAAAACTCGGCAATGCTGTAAAAGCACTTCAATATTACAACCAAACCGTACATGAAGATCCGCTTTTAGACAAAGGATGGATCGCCATTACTGATTTTTATGTTCGCCAGAAAAACTTTCAGAAAGCCTTATTTTTTGTCAATAAAGCGTTGGCTATCGACAATCAAAATCGTTTGTACTGGAAACGTTATGCGACGATCAATAAACAAATGAACTTTTTTGAAGAAGCAGAATTTGGATATAGAAAAGCAGTAGAATTTGGAGATCACGCCTTAGATACCTGGTTGTTTTGGGTTGATATTCTTCAGTTTTTAGGCGAATTCGAAAGTGCTATTCAGACTTTATTACAAGCTTCCGAATATTTTCCGGAAGAAAACGAGGTCGAATATCGTTTAGCGGGATTGTATTTCATGATCCAGGACGCCACCAAAGCAAAATTTCATTTGAGCAATGGTTTGCGTCTGAACTTTGACAATTACATCTTAATCGAAGATTTATTTCCGGTAGTATGGTCAAAGAAAACAGTTAAAAATTATATAGAAAAACATAGAAAACAATAATGATTGATATTTTAAGAAGACGTTTTGGCTTGTTAGGCCGTAATATTAGTTACTCATTTTCAAAAGGATATTTTACAGAAAAATTTAGTGATGAAGTTTTTGCCGGCAACAGCTACGAAAATTTCGATATTTCTGAAATTAATTATTTTACTGAATTAGTAAAAAACAATCCTGATTTAAAAGGTTTAAATGTTACGATTCCGTACAAAGAACAAGTGATACCCTTCTTAGATAAACTTTCAAAAAAAGCAGCCTTAATTGGTGCTGTAAATACTATTAAATTTACTAAAAGCGGAAAATTAAAAGGATACAACACTGATTATTATGGTTTCAAAAAATCATTAGAACCATTATTAGAGCCACACCACAAAAAAGCACTTATCCTGGGTACAGGCGGCGCCTCAAAAGGAGTTGCATTTGCACTGGACGAGCTTGGTATTCCTTATACATTTGTATCAAGAGAAGCTAAGGAAAATATCATAGATTACAATCTTATAAACGCCACTACATTTGATAATTACAAGATCATCATCAACTGTACGCCTGTTGGCACAAGCCCAAATACCGAAGCTTGCCCTGATCTTCCTTATGAGTTTTTTACAGACAAACACATTGCTTATGATTTAATCTATAATCCGGCAGAAACACAGTTCTTAAAAAATGCAAAAGAAAAAGGAGCAGTAATAAAAAACGGTTACGATATGCTTATTTTTCAGGCAGAGAAAGCCTGGAAAATCTGGAATAAATAAAGAGAAAAAAATACACTAAAATTTAGTGTATTTTTTTTTTTGCATACGATTATCGACTTGAAATTCTTTTTTTTCAACGCTCCCTTAAATCGAAATAAAACCATAAATTGAGTCTTAAAATATTATTTTGATGTCATTTTTCTAAAAATTATAACAATTCAAAATTTTAATTTACTTCAAAAAATCGTCCAAAAAAACGATATCATATTCCTAAATTCCTTGAACAAATAGGAATTTCGTCTTAAAATAGCGTATAAACAAACGATTTATTTTGTATTTAGAAACACCTTTAGTATCTTTCGCTCTGTTTAAAATAAAAACCTTATACATTTAAGATGTTAGAAGAAAAGAATGATAACCTGCATGAAGCAGACGGAAAATTAGAAATCGAAATTAGCGATTCTACACAGGATAATGCAATCGAAACAACAGCGCCTGAAACAGCTGCTGAAATTTCGGCTTCAGTTAGTGAAACGGAAGCGGAAAATACAGTCGCTACGACAGAAACCAATCATCAGACTGCATTAGATGCCATTACAAATTCCAATGCTGAAGAAAGTGAAGATGAAACACTAAAAGAGCGTCATGAAATCCCTATGCAGGATTATGATACCTTCTCTTTGGATGCACTTGTTGATGAGCTTAAAAAATTGATCAGTACAGACAAAGTAATGTCCGTAAAAGATCATATCGAAGAAATTAAAAAATCATTTTTATTACAATACAATCACCTTATAGAAGAGAAAAAAGAAGAGTTCAATACTTCTAAACAAGATCCTAATGAGGAATTTGAATACCATTCTCCGTTAAAATCTAAATTTGACGAATACTATAATGTTTTTAGAGAAAAAAGAAATGCTCATTTCAAGCATTTACAAACTAATCTAAAATCAAATTTAGAAAACAGACTTGCTATAGTTGAAGAGCTTAAAGAACTGATCAACCCGCAGGAAAACATCAAAGACACGCTTAAACATTTTAATGATTTAAGAGAGAGATGGAAAAATGCCGGAGCAATCCCAAAAGACAAATACAATCACGTTTGGAATAATTACCACTTTCACGTAGAGAATTTTTATGATTACCTGCATTTAGATCGTGAAGCAAGAGATTTAGATTTTAAATACAATCTGGAGCAAAAACAAAAAATAATTGCACGTGTTGAAGAGCTAGCAAACGAAACTGACATTAGCAAAGCATTCCGTGAATTACAGGATTTACACAGAATCTGGAAAGAAGACATCGGACCAGTTTCTAAAGAACACCGTGATACTATATGGAATAAATTTAGCGAACTGACTAAAAAAATCCATGACAAAAGAGAAGTTTTATTTGAAAGCCAAAGAGCAAACGAACAAAACAATCTGGAAGTCAAAAAAGAAATCATTGCCAAAATTGAGGTTTTAGGAACTGAAAAAGTAAATTCCCACTCACAATGGCTCGTACAAATCCAGAAAGTAGAAGCGCTTAGAAATGAATTTTTTGCTGCGGGAAAAGTACCTTCAGATGTGAATGAAGAAACCTGGGCCGCATTTAAAACTGCCGTTAGAAACTTTAATTCTTTTAAAAATTCATTTTACAAAGACATTAAAAAAGATCAAAACGACAATTTAAACAAAAAAATGGCTCTTGTAGCAAAAGCTAAAGAACTACAGGAAAGTACTGATTTTGGTGCTACTACTCCAATCATGAAGCAAATTCAGGAAGAGTGGAAACAAATTGGTCACGTTCCTAAAAAATATTCAGACAAAATCTGGAAAGAATTCAAAGATGCCTGCAATCACTATTTTGACAAATTAAAAGAACATAAATCAGAGGAAAACGTTGATGAGGTTGCTGCTTTTGACAATAAAAAAGCGTATCTGGATATTTTACGCGCATACCAATTAACCGGTGACCACAAAACTGATTTGGATGCTATTAAAGCACATATCGAAATCTGGAAAGGCTACGGAAAAGTACCTTTTGCAAGACGTCATATCGAAGGGAAATTCAACAAAATCCTCGATGCTCTTTTTGAAAAACTAAGTTTGAGTAAAAAAGAAACTGAAATGATGCGTTTCTCTAACCGTATCGATTCTTTATCTGACAGTAACGATACTCGTAAATTAGATAACGAAAAGATTTTCTTAATGCGCAAAATTGAAGAAGTTCAAAATGAAATTTTCCAGTTAGAGAATAATATTCAGTTTTTTGCTAATACTAAAAATGCAAAAAAAGAGAATTCAATCGTTCTTGAAGTTCGTAAAAACATCGCTATTCATAAAGAAAGTCTTGAACTTTGGAAAGATAAACTGAAACAATTACGCAATTTAGGCCAGGAATAAGTTTTAAGTACATAAATTAATATTTAAGGTGTAATGAAGATTTTTCATTGCACCTTTTTTTATGCAGTAGTTTTTTTTACCACAAAGCATGCAAAGTACGCAAAGTTCGGTAAGGTTCGGTAAGGTTCGTTTTTTTGATATTCCAACACAATACAAAGTTCGCAAAGCTGGATCAATACAAATCTTTGCGAACTTTGCATTAAATTAAATTCCAGTATATTTTAAAAAAATTTGTGTGCGGTAAAATTAACTCCTATATTTATTTCATTTCGACCTAAAACTTAACAATGTATTATAATTTCATGAAAAAAATTCTGTAAAATATTGATTATATTTGATCAACCTCATTATCTCCTGATAATCAATAAATTCAATTATTAATCCTAATAACGACGAAAATGAAATTTACAAGAAAAGCAAATGCCAACTGGAAAGGAACCGGTATGGAAGGAACCGGAAAAATCAGTACTCAAAGTACTACTCTGGATAATGCTCAATTATCGTTTAAAACAAGATTTGCAGACGGAGTTGGAACAAATCCTGAAGAATTGATTGCTGCAGCGCATTCCGGCTGTTTTACGATGCAATTAAGCTTCCTGCTTAACGAAGGTGGTTTTACAGCAGATGATTTAAATACAGAAGCGACAGTTACTTTTGAAGACGGAACTATAACATTAATCCATTTGGATTTAAAAGGTAAAGTTCCTAATATTAACGCTGAAGAATTTGAAAAAACAGCAGCAAAAGCAAAAGAAATTTGCCCTATTTCAAAATTATTAAACACAACAATTACACTTTCTGCTACTTTAGTTAGCTAATACGTAAACTTGTAAGCATAAAAAAAACCATCCCATTCAAAAGAACGGGATGGTTTTTTATTATTTTTCTAAATCTGTTTAGAATTACATTGTAGCTTTTAATGCTTTTGCTTCAGCAGTCATTTCTAACGCTTTGTAAACACCTAATAATGTTTTAGATACATCTTCGTTTTTAGGATCTAATTCATTTGCTTTTTTAAGGTAAGGAATCACTCCTTTAAAAACATTCTCTCTTTGTGCTTTCAACACATCGTAACGTTTCATATCTTTTGCAGAAGTACCTAATTTATTCATCTCATCAATAATTGGCTTTTCAGCTTCTAATTTTAAAGCTGCTAAATTCAGATAAGCATTTGCATAGTTTGGATTGATTTCGATCGCTTTCAAATAATATTTCTCAGCATCTGCATTGTTTTTTGCATTAGCACTTAGAACTCCTAAGTTAAATACTAAATCAGCATTGTTTGGTTCTTTTTGCAAAGCTTCACCAACTAATTTTTTGTATGTATCAAAATCTTTAGACTCTAAATACAAGTTAGCCTCTGTAAGGATCAAAGAAGTATCCTCAGGATTTGCTTTTCTTGCGTCAGCGATTGCTTTTTTAGCATCTTCACTACGTCCTTTTTGAACTAAAATCAACGCTAAGTTTTTGTATATCTCACCTCTTTTAGAAGGAATAGCTTCTGTTTTTGGTTTTTCGTGAGTTCCTAATTTTACAGCTAAATCTCTATCTTTAGCATTATTAAAACTATCCTCATTACCTGAGATTTTATTTACAGCTAAATAACTAGTTCCTTTTCCGGAATAGTTTAACTTTTTTAATTCTTCGTACATTGGCAAAGCAAGATCAAAATCCTGAGCATTTACTGCTGTAGAAGCTGCATAATACAAATTGATAGTGTCTTTTTTATCTAATAAATAAGCATCGTACAATTTTTTTGCACCGTCAGCATGTTTGCTTGCCTGAGAATCTGCAATAGCAGCATTAATTAGCTTTCCTTTAATATCAGTAATTGAAGCTGCAGCCTGAGTAGAATATTTTAATTTTCCTGAAGCTTTTTCAACATCAATTAACTTTTTGTAGCTTTCAGCAGCAAGAGAAAGGTTTTTGCTTTCTTCTACTTTTTTATCAGCTAAGCTTACATAAGCATTACCTTGTACAAAGTAGTACTGAGCCTGTTCGACATCTTTGGCATTTACAACCAAATTTTCAGCATCTTTCAGGATAGCAATCGCTCCTTGAGCATCTCCTCCTTTTAGTGCTTTTTCAGCATTCTTTATCTGATCTTTTTGAGCAAAAGTAGCTACTGAAATCAATAATGCTGATGCAAGTATTACATATTTACTTTTCATAGTATTCAATTTGTATATTTAATATAAGTGGTTAAATTTTATTCTTCGGACTCTTCTTCTTCCGTATCATCTTCATCTTCTAATTCTTCGTCAGAGTCGTCATCATCGTCATCATCTTCTACCGGACCTTCATCTTCAAGAACTTCTAAATCAGGTTTTACTCTTTCAATAACAGATTCAATAACATTTCCATCTTCATCAACAACTTCTTCCGCAACATCATCTTTCATAACTTTTGTTACAGCAGCAATAGAATCTTTACCTTTTAGGTTAATCAATCGAACACCTTGTGTTGCACGACCCATTACACGTAAATCTTCAATAGCCATTCTGATTGTTAATCCTGATTTATTAATAATCATCAAATCATCAGCATCCGTTACATTACTAATAGAAATTAATTTTCCTGTTTTCTCCGTAATATTAAGCGTTTTAACACCTTTACCTCCACGGTTTGTAATTCTGTAAACATCTTCGCCATCGTCATCAACTAATTTAGTACGTTTACCGTATCCGTTTTCAGTTACAACCAAAATCTGCGTATCGTTTACATCCTCTTTATCCACGGTAACCATACCAATTACTTCATCCGTATCGTCTTTTAAGGTAATTCCGCGAACTCCGGAAGCTGTTCTTCCCATCGGACGTGTTTTAGTTTCCTCAAAACGAACCAATTTACCAGACTTAACAGCAAGGATAATTTGGCTTTCTCCGTTGGTTAATTTCGCTTCAAGTAATTCGTCACCTTCTTTAATTGTAATTGCAGCAACACCATTTACCCTTGGTTTAGAATATTTCTCTAAAGAAGTTTTCTTAACCTGACCTTGTTTCGTTACCATTACAAGATTATGGCTGTTGATATAATCTTTGTCTTTTAAGTCCTGAGTACAAATGAAAGCTTTTACTTTATCGTCGCTTTCAATATTTACCAAGTTCTGAATTGCTCTTCCTTTTGCCGTTTTACTTCCTTCAGGAATTTCATAAACACGCATCCAGAAACATTTTCCTTTTTGCGTAAAGAACATCATATATTGGTGGTTGGTCGCAACGAACATATGCTCAAGGAAATCCTGATCTCTTGTTCCTGCACTTTTTTGCCCAACTCCTCCTCTATTCTGAGTTTTGTATTCTGTTAAGTTGGTACGTTTAATATAACCTGCATGAGAAATTGTAATTACTACATTTTCATCTGCTATTAAATCTTCGATACTTACATCTCCACCGGAATATTCAATTTGAGAACGACGATCATCTCCGTATTTCTCACGAATTTCTTCAAGTTCTTCTTTAATTAAGTTGGTTCTTAAATTTACATCTTCTAATAAAGCTTTCAAATGCTCGATCAATTTCATCAATTCTTCATACTCAGCTCTCAACTTGTCTTGTTCCAGACCTGTTAACTGACGCAAACGCATTTCTACAATGGCACGAGCCTGAATATCTGACAAATTAAATCTTTCGATCAATTTCTCACGAGCTTCTTCTGTATTCTTAGATCCTCTGATCAAAGCAATTACTTCATCAATATTATCAGAAGCGATAATTAAACCTTCTAAAATATGCGCTCTTTCTTCTGCTTTACGCAATTCAAAACGAGTTCTTCTTACTACTACATCGTGACGGTGCTCGATAAAATAGTGAATCATATCTTTTAGATTCAACATTTGAGGACGCCCCTTTACTAATGCAATATTGTTTACACTAAAAGAAGATTGTAATGACGTAAACTTATATAAGGTATTCAAAACTACGTTTGGTGTCGCATCACGTTTCAGGATATAAACGATACGCATACCGTTTCTGTCTGATTCGTCACGAATATTCGCAATACCTTCAATTTTTTTATCATTTACTAAATCAGCCGTACGTTTGATCATTTCGGCTTTGTTGACCTGATACGGAATCTCAGTTACGATGATACATTCTCTTCCGTCAACTTCTTCAAAACCAACTTTAGCACGCATTACAATACGTCCTCTACCGGTTTTAAATGCCTCACGAACACCCTCGTAACCATATATTATACCTCCGGTTGGAAAATCCGGGGCTTTAATATGCGTCATTAATTCGTCAATTTCGATATCGTTATTATCAAGGTATGCTAATGTACCGTTGATAACTTCAGTTAAATTGTGTGGAGGCATATTGGTTGCCATACCTACCGCGATTCCTGTTGCTCCATTAATTAATAAAGTAGGAACTCTGGTTGGCATTACTTTTGGCTCATATAAAGTATCATCAAAGTTCAATTGAAAATCAACTGTTTCTTTTTCGATATCCGCCATAATATCTTCTGATATTTTACGCATTCTCGCCTCAGTATAACGCATTGCTGCAGGGCTGTCGCCATCTACAGATCCAAAGTTACCCTGACCGTCCACTAATAAATAACGCATACTCCATTCCTGGGCCATACGAACCATTGCATCATAAACAGAAGTATCTCCGTGTGGGTGATACTTACCCAGAACCTCTCCTACGATTCTTGCAGATTTTTTGTGGGCAGATCTTGAAGTTACACCTAAATCATACATTCCGTAAAGAACTCTTCGATGCACTGGTTTCAAGCCATCTCTAACATCCGGAAGCGCTCTCGATACAATTACCGACATCGAATAATCGATGTAAGCAGATTTCATTTCATCTTCAATGTTAATAGGAATTAACTTTTCTCCTTCAGACATAAGTTGTTATGTTTAAATAATTATATTAGTTTCAAAGCGTGCCAAGATACGTTTTTTTGGAATTTTTTCAGCTATTTCCTTACACTTATTTCAATGATTTATTAACAACTTTATTTTAGGTTTTAGTTAATAAATTAAGCGTATTTTAACGCTTTTATTGTTATTTTTTTTGTCACTTAGCTGTCAGGAGTTCCTGAAGGGTATGGTTTTTGTTTTTCAAACACTAATTCACTAAATTTACAATACCAATTATATATTATGGATGATAATTTTTCACCAAGAGTAAAAGATGTTATTACCTACAGTAAAGAGGAAGCCTTACGTTTGGGCCACGACTTTATTGGTACTGAACATCTAATGCTAGGCATTTTAAGGGATGGAAACGGAAAAGCTATTCATATACTTAATAACCTTGCAGTCGATTTAGATCATTTACGCAGGAAAGTAGAAATACTGAGTCCGGCCAATCAAAGCGTTGAAGTAAATGCCGAAAAGAAGAATCTTCATCTTACGCGTCAGGCGGAAAGAGCCCTGAAGACTACATTCCTTGAAGCTAAAGTATTTCAAAGCTCGTCAATTAGCACGGCGCACCTGCTTTTGTGTATCTTACGAAACGAAAACGATCCCACAACCAAGCTATTGAATAAGCTAAAAATAGATTATGACATAGCTAAAGAACAATATTTAAATATGACTCCAAACGAAGAAGAATTCTTAGAAAACTTGCCAAGAAACGAATCGTACAATGACGATTCAGGACAAGATGACAGTCTTAAAGAAAGTAGTTTTAACAATCCCGCCAATAAGTCAAACAAAAAATCGAAGACTCCGGTATTAGATAATTTTGGGAGAGATTTAACAGAAATGGCGGAAGAAGGAAAACTGGATCCTGTTGTAGGACGAGAGAAAGAAATCGAACGTGTTTCTCAAATCTTAAGCCGTAGAAAAAAGAACAACCCGCTTCTTATTGGAGAACCAGGAGTTGGTAAGTCTGCTATTGCAGAAGGACTTGCACTGCGTATCATCCAGAAGAAAGTATCCCGTATTCTTTTTAACAAACGTGTGGTTACACTTGATCTTGCCAGTTTAGTAGCAGGAACAAAATACCGCGGTCAGTTTGAAGAGAGAATGAAAGCAGTAATGAACGAGCTGGAGAAAAATGACGACATCATTCTTTTTATTGATGAAATTCATACTATCGTAGGTGCTGGTGGAGCAACTGGCTCACTTGATGCTTCAAACATGTTTAAACCTGCTTTAGCAAGAGGAGAAATCCAATGTATTGGTGCTACTACTCTTGATGAATACAGACAATATATTGAGAAAGACGGAGCTCTTGAAAGACGTTTCCAGAAAGTAATTGTTGAACCAACTTCTGTTGAAGAAACAATTGCAATCTTAAACAACGTAAAAGACAAATACGAAGATCACCACAACGTAACCTACACTCAGGAAGCTATTGAAGCTTGTGTGAAATTAACAAACAGATATATGTCTGAGCGTTTCTTGCCGGACAAAGCTATTGATGCTCTTGACGAAGCAGGATCTCGCGTACACATTACTAACATTGATGTTCCTAAACAAATTCTTGATTTAGAACGTCAGTTAGAAGAAGTTCGCGAAATGAAAAACATGGTAGTCAAAAAACAAAAATACGAAGAGGCTGCCAAACTTCGTGATGACGAAAAACGCATTGAAAAAGATCTTGCTGTTGCACAGGAACAATGGGAAGAAGATTCTAAAAACAACAGAATTGAAGTTACAGAAGATAATGTAGCCGATGTTGTTTCTATGATGACCGGAATCCCTGTAAACAGAATTGCACAAACCGAAAGTAATAAACTGGCAAAATTGCCTGAATTGATTCAGAATAAAGTAATTGGTCAAAACGAAGCCGTTTTAAAAATTGCCCGTTCGATTCAGCGCAACAGAGCCGGACTTAAAGATCCTAACAAACCAATTGGTTCGTTTATTTTCTTAGGTCAGACCGGTGTTGGTAAAACCCAATTAGCTAAAGTTTTAGCAAAAGAATTGTTTGACTCTGAAGATGCATTAGTACGTATCGACATGAGTGAATACATGGAAAAATTTGCTATCTCTCGTTTAGTTGGAGCGCCTCCGGGATATGTTGGTTACGAAGAAGGAGGTCAATTGACTGAAAAAGTTCGTAGAAAACCATATTGTGTGGTACTTTTAGATGAGATCGAAAAAGCGCATCCGGATGTATTTAATATGATGCTTCAGGTTTTAGATGACGGATATCTGACAGATAGTTTAGGTCGCAAAATCGACTTTAAAAACACGATCATTATCATGACATCTAACGTTGGTGCACGTCAGCTGAAAGATTTTGGGCAAGGCGTAGGATTCGGAACTGCTGCGAAAGTAGCTCAGGCCGATGAAAACTCAAAAAGCATTATCGAAAATGCATTGAAAAAAACTTTTGCTCCTGAATTCTTAAACAGAATTGATGACGTAATTGTATTTAACGCATTAGAGAAACACGATATTGATTTGATTATCGAAATCGAGCTTAAAAAACTATATTCCCGCGTTTCTGAATTAGGATACACGCTAAATCTTACTGACAAAGCAAAAGCATTTATTGCTGAAAAAGGTTTTGACAGACAGTTTGGGGCAAGACCTCTAAAAAGAGCGATTCAGAAATATGTTGAAGATTTATTGGCCGAAGAGATCATAACTTCAAAAATACATTCAGGTGATGAAATCTTAATGGATTTAAAAGATGATTCTCAGGAACTTTCTGTTGAAATACACAAGGCTGAAGAACCAACAAATCAGTAAATAGATTAATTTTCTAACAAATTTAATTTACCCGTTACGTTTTCATAACATAACGGGTATTTTTTTTAGATAAATTACTACCTTTAGTAAAAGCAAATAGCTATTTTTGGCTATTATATTCTATAAATAAATAATAACGTATGCTTCAAAATAAAGTCATTTTAGGTAGCGAAGAATGGTGCGCATTTCCAGAATTAGGAATCCCGACAATCAAAGCTCGTGTCGATTCCGGTGCTAAAACTTCAGCAATGCACGCTATAAACATAGCTCCTTTTATAAAAAATGATGCCAATTGGGTAAAATTCGATATTAATCCAATTCAGAACAATATAAAAACCATCATTCATTGTGAAGCCCCGTTGGTAGACAAAAGAATCGTAAAAAGTTCAAGCGGCTTCAGAGAACATCGTTATGTTATTCAAACGAACATTAAACTTGGCGATGTAAAATGGCCAATCGAAATGACGCTGACGAATCGCGATTCGATGGGTTTCCGTATGCTTTTAGGCCGTGAAGCCATGAGCGGACGCGTATTGGTTGATCCAGAAGAAAAATACATGTTAGGGCAGCCAACTCCTGAAGCATTAAAAGAATTATACCAAAATTCAGAAAAAGCAACTTCCGGTTTACGAATTGGACTTTTAGCCAGTAATCCTGAATTATACAGCAATAAACGAATCATGGAAGCAGGCGAAATGCGCGGTCATGAAATGCATTTTTTGAATATCAAGGAATGCTATATGAAACTCGACGCGAAAACGCCTGAAATTCATTATCGTGGCGGAAAAATACTAAATCAATTTGATGCTATTATTCCAAGAATCCGACCAAGTATTACCTTTTATGGCTGTGCACTAACACGTCAGTTTGAAGCTTTGAAGGTTTTCGTTTTAAATTCGGCTACAGCCATAACACAATCGCGAGATAAGCTATATTCCTTGCAATTACTTCTGAATAATGGAATTGACATACCAACAACCGGTTTTGCCAACTCTCCTCTGGATACTGACAATTTGATCAAAATGGTTGGAGGATCGCCTTTAATCGTAAAATTACTTGAAGGGACTCAAGGAAAAGGGGTTGTTTTGGCAGAAACCAAAAAAGCCGCAGAAAGTGTTATCAATGCTTTTAAAAGCTTAAATGCCAATATACTTGTTCAGGAATTTATTAAAGAAGCGAACGGAAAAGACATTCGTTGTTTTGTAATCGACGGAAAAGTGGTTGCAGCCATTCAGCGTGAAGCTATGCCTGGAGAATTCAGAGCAAACATTCACCTTGGCGGAACAGCATCTATTATCAAAGTAACTGCCGAAGAGAAAAAAATCGCCATAAAAGCCGCAAAAGCGATGGACCTAAAAGTAGCAGGAGTCGATATTATTCGTTCTTCAAAAGGGCCATTATTACTTGAAGTAAACTCTTCTCCGGGTCTTGAAGGAATTGAAGGCGCCACAAACAAAGATATTGCCGGAGAAATGATCAAAGCAATTGAAAAAAATTTCAAACTAATATAAATAAGTTCATTAGAACTTAATAAAATACAAGTAATTTTAACAGCTTTGTCAAAGTACACCACTTTGGCAAAGCTTTTTTTAAATTTAAATACTAAAAAGATGGCGCTATATCCGTATTTCGATATTATTTTAAGAAGTGTAGCAGTATATTTTTTTATGACAATTGCACTGCGAATCTTTGGAAAAAAAGAACTTTCGCAGTTAAACACTGCTGATATTATACTGATTTTACTAATTAGCAACTCCGTTCAAAATGCAATGGTCGGCCCCGACACAAGTCTTTCAGGAGGTTTAATTGCCGCTTTGGCTTTATTTATAATCAATTTTATCATCAAAAAACTGACACGCAAATACAAAGGCCTTAACAACTTATTATTAGACAAGCCAGAAATCCTGATTCACAACGGAAAATTAGATTTTAAAGCCTTGAGCAAATTAGACATTTCCCACGAAGAATTAAAAGAAGCGGCACGTGAGCATGGTCTAGAACATTTAACCGATATAAAGCTTGCTATGTTAGAAATAGACGGTACTATAAGCATCATATCACAAGATAAAAAAGACCTCAAGCAAACCCACTACAAAAGAAAACACAATCGTAAAAATCTACAGAACTTTTAATAATCCAGCTTGCTCTTTTTAATCGTCTTATTAGTCAAACCAAACGGTTTCAATCTATGATTCAGATTCACTAAAATATAATCTTTTTCTACGGGAAATTTTTCTGCGATCAATTTGTAATGTTTCAAAAGCTTCCTGTCTTCTACCCCATCTAATGCCTGCAATACAGTATGAATAACCCTATTTGCATCATCATTTAGACCAGAGATAAAAACATCAATATAATCACTTTTATTCTCCAATTGTCCGAGCGCATAATAAGCACTAACTCTTATTTTTTCGTTCTTATTAAAGGTAAAAGGAACAATAATATTTCCATAATCAATATCCATTTCTTTTAATAAATAAGTACAAAAACTAAAAGTTTCATCATCATTAATAGTTTCAGCATTTGATTTTATAACATCCAGCCAGTCTGAACTTTTATCTTTTGCATACCAAAATACAATCTGAAAAACATCTAATAAACTTTCTTTTGCAAAGTCAACCAAATAAGGATAAGCTCTTTGATAATCAAACTTTGTAAGGATCTGAAGTATCTTTTTCTGAATTTTCCCTGAGTTTAATTTATATTCAGCCTCCAAAATATCAAGCGATTCTGAAGCTATCTTTTCTTTTTTTAAGATCCCGTTTAAGCCTTCGGTTTTAGTTTCATTATCATCAGTCGAAAAATAAACTTCGAGGACATAATTGACATTGCCTCCTAATGTATATTTAAACAAATCAGGAGCATCGATCATTACACTTTCAGGTATTATTTCGTCAAGCCATCTTTCATACCAATCTAAAAAATTAGATTCAAAGACAAAATATGGTTTTTCCCTGTCGCTATCGACGTTAACAACTCTTCCCTTAAATTCACCATTGAGAACAAGTGCATAATAATAAGTACAGCCCTGAGTACCAACAGGCAATAATCCCGAAAATACCTTACCTAATTCAAGATAAAAATCTTCATCAGAAATAGCATCATTCTCGTCGATATTTTTGTTTAAATCAGACCAAAACTGATCCGACATTTTTGGATGAATTTTACAATTTTCTTTTAAATACAATTCGTTATTCTCGTATATCAATTCGTTGGTATTTTTTCCCAGAGGATAAATACCGTAACCCGGACCGGCCGAAGAATCTGCATACGAAATTCCACCATTACCAATATGAAGCAAAAAGTTTTTATAATCTTCAGGAAGTTCCAGATTATACTCTTTTTCAAACTTTAAAATTTCGTCGTTATTTACAGTTTCACCTAAAAAATACTTATGACTGTCTGCACCAAACACTTTTAAATCCTGATCTGCATTTTTCGCAATAAGCAGCTTGCTTTTAATCCTTTCTATTTGATTTAATTCTTCCATTCCCAACCTTTATCTCTTCTTTTATTATAAAGTAAATGTAAATACATTATCACTTTAAAACAACCAATACTACCAAACAAAAAAGCCGGCTTCAATAAAGAAACCGACTTTTTTTATATGTTATAAAATGTGATTTTACTTCTCACATTTTTCAAAAATCATTTTATTAGGATATAAATACACTTAAAACGTAATATATCAAACCTGCTAAAATAGCCGAAATAGGAATCGTTAATATCCATGCCCAAATTAAGCTTACGGTAACTCCCCAACGAACGGCAGATACACGTTTTGTTAATCCAACCCCAATGATAGACCCTGTAATCGTATGCGTTGTACTTACCGGAATTTTTAAATGCTCCGTAAAATAAAGCGTTAAAGCTCCAGCAGTTTCAGCAGCAACACCTTCGAATGAAGTTACTTTTGTAATTTTAGAACCCATTGTTTTCACAATTTTCCAGCCACCACTCAAAGTTCCTGCAGCAATTGCAGAATAACACGCTAAAGGAATCCAGCTTGGCATTTTAAAAGCCCCATCCTCAGAAGGAAGAGCCACATCTAACCAGGAATCCATATGAACACCAGGATTTGTATTAATATAAACAACAACAGCTGCCGCAATAATACCCATTACTTTTTGCGAATCATTTCCTCCATGACCTAAACTAAAAGCCGCAGAAGATAATAATTGCATTTTCTTTAAAGCTGCATCTGCCTGATGTAGATTCAAACTACTAAATATCAAACAAAAACCACTCACTGTCAAGACAATAAACGCAACTAAAAACCATTTAATATTATGTGGTTCAAATGCAACACTCCAAAAAACAGAAGAAGCAAAACGAGGTTTATGCCCCCCTTTTATAATTTCCTCATAAGGAATCATTTGTGCGTAAACAAACCAAATAGTTGCAATCATTAAAGCCACTGTAAATATTTTTGGTCCAATACTCTTACGAGATGCATTTAAAAGCCAAATCGAAATTAAGTAAGAAGCCAATGCTCCCAACAATGGTGCTAAAACAATAAAGGCAATGATAATAAGAACTCCGGAAGGCATTCCGCCATCTTTTCCAGCCTTGTACCAACTTACTATATCATACCAATGATGTGTCACTCCGTCTGCATCAACATAACCTGAAAAACCATGAACTGCAATGGCATGCGCAATCGCTGCCCCGGCAAAACCACCAATTAAGGTATGTGAAGAACTAGAAGGAATCCCCAACCACCAGGTCAATAAATTCCAGCAAATTGCCGCAATTACCCCTGCCAAAATCACCACCAGGTCAATTTGCATTGTATCTGCTGTTTTAGCAACAGTATCCGCAACACCAAATCCGAAAACCCAGTAGGCCAAAAAGTTAAAAAATGCTGCCCAAAGAACCGCCTGAAAAGGCGTCAGAACCTTTGTAGCAACAACTGTTGCAATAGCATTCGCCGCATCATGAAAACCATTGATGTAATCAAAAATTAAGGCTAATACTATAATAATTATAAGTAGCGTCATAAATTATAACTTCAGAATGAAATAAATTGAATTTAAGAATGTTTTACAGAAATAGATTCCAGTATGTTTGCAACACTCTTACATTTATCTGTTGCTGATTCTAAAACAGATAACACTTCTTTATATTTAATAATATTTTTAGCGTCTGTTTCGTTTTCAAAAATTTCAAAAACTGCTTTGTTATAAACGTTATCTGACTTGTTTTCCAGTTTATTAATTCTGGCACAAGCATCTTTTATGACTTTGAAATTCTTTAAATTTCTCAATTCTTTTACTGCACTATCAATATTCTGGCAAGCTTCAAGATTGATTTCGGTCATTTTTCTGATCGATTTTGTAATCTTATCAACCTGATACAATCTCATTCTGCTCGCTGCTCCGTGCAAATAATCTGCAACGTTGTCGATAGAAGTAATCAATGTGTGAATATCCTCTCTGTCAAACGGAGTAATAAAGTTTCTACTCAATTCAAGATTGGTCTGACGTGTAATGTCTTCTCCTTTTTGCTCTAATTCGTCAATTCTCTGAAAAAGAACTTCTCTTTCTTTTAATGGAAGATTTACAGCTTCGTGTAAATTAGAAGCTAATTCAATTAAATTGCTTGAAGCCTCTTCAAAAAGTGGAAAGAATTTCTTGTCTTTCGGCACTAAAAATTGGAAAATACTGTTTATTGACATTTTTATATTTTTGATAGTGCAAAATTACTTCATTAATATTCTACAATGTTAAGCCATTGTTAACAAATCGTTTTCAATTTGGAAACTGTCAAGAAATTCAACTGTTTTTTCGATGTCATAATGCAGGATTCTATCCTCCCTGACCAGAGGAACTACCTCTCTGTAACTGCTCAAAAACATCTCGATAAAATCACTTGATTTCAGAGGTTCTCTATATGCAATTGCTTGTGAAGCATTCAATAATTCGATGGCCAGAATACGCTCTAAATTATCAAGAACACGTAATGCTTTTGTCGCTCCGTTGGCTCCCATACTTACGTGATCTTCCTGTCCGTTACTCGATACAATACTATCAACGCTTGACGGAGTTGCCAATTGCTTGTTCTGACTTGCGATACTGGCTGCTGTATATTGCGGAATCATAAATCCTGAATTCAATCCCGGATTGTCTACCAAAAATGCCGGAAGATTACGTAATCCTGAAATCAATTGATAGGTTCTTCTTTCAGAAATACTTCCTAATTCAGCCAAAGCAATTGCCATAAAATCTAAGGCCAAAGCCAAAGGCTGTCCGTGAAAATTTCCTCCGGAGATAATCTGATCTGCCTCAATAAATATATTTGGATTATCCGTAACCGAATTAATTTCGGTCTTGAAAACTTTGCGAACATAATCGATTGCATCTTTTGAAGCACCGTGAACTTGCGGCATACAACGGAAAGAATACGGATCCTGAACGTGTTTTTTCTCCTGAGCAATAATTTCACTTCCTTCCAGAAACTCATTAATTCTTTGCGCAGTAATAATTTGTCCTTTATGTGGACGTATGTAATGAATCAATTCGTTGAAAGGCTCGCTTCTTCCGTCAAAACCTTCTAGTGAAATTGTTCCGATTAAATCAGCTAAATAAGAATACTTGTAGGCTTTTATTAAAATATGAGCTCCGTAAGCACTCATAAACTGAGTTCCGTTTAATAAAGCTAAACCTTCTTTTGACTGTAAAACAAGTGGTTCCCAGTTAAAATGTTTCAAAACTTCAGCCGAAGCCATTTTTTTTCCTTCAAACAAAACTTCTCCTTCTCCTAATAATGGCAATGACAAATGTGCCAAAGGTGCTAAATCTCCCGAAGCTCCCAAAGAACCCTGGGTATAGATGACAGGTAAAACATCATTATTATAAAAATCAACCAGACGATTTACGGTTTGCAGCTGAATTCCTGAATGTCCGTAACTCAAAGATTGAATTTTAAGCAGCAACATCAGCTTTACAATTTCAGCAGGAACTTCTTCCCCTGTTCCGCACGCATGGGACTTTACCAGATTCTCCTGAAGTTTGGATAAATTTTCATTAGAGATTTTCACATTACATAAAGATCCAAAACCTGTATTGATACCATAAATAGGTTCTGAATGCGAAGCCATTTTTTTATCTAAATAATCACGGCATTTCTGAACATTTACTTTTGCTTCCTCAGACAATTCAAGTGTTTTTTGATTCACTATGATCTCTTGTAAAGCTTCTAAACTTAGGATTTCAGTACTTATATAATGGATTTCTCTCATGTTGTTTGTATTTTAAGACATCAAAATTCAGCAAATCAATATTAAAAAGCAACATTTGTTCATAATAATTAAAATTTGCGCCATTTCAATTCCTCTCTTTTATTTATTTCATAATCCTTATCACACAAAAAATCAGTTCTTTATTTTAAGGATAAATACATTATTATTACAATGAAATGAATTCAAAAAAACATTCCCTAGTTACTATATAGAATAAAATCGCTATTTTTTGAATTGATTTTAAGCAAAAACGGCCTTGTTTATTTTTAAAGAAGAGCCGAAAAAAGCACTAAATATATGAATAAGCCAACTTTAGCGTTCTAATTTTAACAATTACTCAATATTAAAATTCTTATATTTGAAATATTAAAATATTCGCAAAAAGGGAATTAGGTTTTTTAACTTTTATAAAAAACTGTACTTTTGGAAAACGAAAAATGAAAAGAAGCAGCGCAAAATATCAATCTACAATGACAACTCAAACTAGAGTTGCAATTGCTGCTACAACAATTTCTACTACAACAACTACCCCTTAGGGGTATACATTTTACATATAATCCTTGGTTATCTATACTTTTTTCCTGAAAGAAGAAAGACGATGGGTACATAAAAATATTTGCATAAAAGAAAAAAAACATCAAAATGAAAGTATTAAAATTTGGCGGAACTTCGGTTGCCAATGCTCAAAATATAAAACTCGTTCTCGACATTATAAACCAAAATTCTCAACAGGATCAATTAGTTGTTGTTGTTTCTGCATTAAGCAAAGTAACCGATTTATTGCAATTGGCAGCAGCAAAAGCAGCGTCAAACGACGAAAGTTTTAGAGATATTGTTGCCGAAATCGAGAAAAAACACCTTGAAACATTAAAAGATCTTATTCCGGTAAGCGAACAAAGCAGCTTATTAAGTCATGTAAAAAGAATCATCAATCATTTAGAAACTTTATTGGATGGTTGTTTTTTATTAGGCGAACTGTCTCCAAGAACTTCTGATACTATTTTAAGCTTTGGAGAATTGCTTTCGTCATATATCATCGCACAGGCGTATCAGCAAATCGATAAAAATGTAGTGTATAAAGACAGTCGTGAATTAATCAAAACGAATAATAACTTTGGCAAAGCGGTTGTAAACTTCGAAGTTTCGAACCAATTGATTCAGGAATATTTTGGAGGAAATCAATCTCAAATCAATATTTTACCCGGATTTATTGCTCAGACTTCAGACGGAATCACTACTACTTTAGGCCGTGGAGGTTCTGATTATACTGCAGCCATTATTGCCGGAGCACTTAATGCATCACAATTAGAAATCTGGACTGACGTAAACGGAATGTTTACTGCCAACCCAAAAATTGTAAAACAAGCACAACCAATAGCAAATATCTCTTATCAGGAAGCGATGGAATTATCGCATTTTGGTGCCAAAGTGCTGTATCCGCCAACGATTCAGCCTGTTTTGAGAAAAAACATCCCAATTTTAATCAAAAATACTTTTGAGCCGGAAGCTGTAGGAACTCTAATTTCAAGTCAGGTTTCATCAAAAGATACTGTTGTAAAAGGAATCAGCCATATCGATCATATTTCGTTGGTAACTCTTGAAGGCCCGGGAATGATTGGCGTTTCAGGTTCATCAAAACGTTTGTTCGAAGTATTGTCTCAGGAAAAAATCAACGTGATTTTTATCACTCAGGCTTCTTCAGAACATTCAATTTGTATCGGAATTTTAAACGCTGACGCTGAAAATGCCGAAGCTGCGATTAACAAAGCTTTTGAAGTTGAAATTCTTCAAAACAAAATCGATCCAGCCATTGTAGAAAAAGATCTTTGTATTATTGCTTTGGTGGGCGAAAACATGAAAAACCACCAGGGTTTAAGCGGAAGAATGTTTAGTACTTTAGGTAAAAACAACGTAAACATTCGTGCCATTGCGCAAGGTGCTTCTGAACGTAATATTTCGACTGTAATCAACGAAAGAGACGTTAAAAAAGCATTAAATACTTTGCACGAAAACTTCTTTGAAGAAAACACCAAACAGCTGAATTTATTTGTAATGGGAGTTGGAAATGTAGGGGAGAAATTCATCGAGCAAATTCACAATCAAAGAAAGTTTTTAAAAGAAAATTTAAAGATTAATGTTCGCGTAATTGCTTTATCGAACTCCAGAAAAATGCTTTTTGATGAGGACGGAATTTCTCTAAAAGACTGGAAATCGGCATTAGATAAAGGCGAACACGCTATTCCGACAGAATTTATAGCACGTGCCAGAGAACTGAATTTACGTAATAGTATTTTTGTGGATATTACAGCAAATGCAAGCGTTTCTGAAACTTACGAAAAATTCTTAAAAGAAAGTATTGCCGTTGTAACCTGTAATAAAATTGCCTGTTCATCTGCTTACGATAATTATAAAAAACTAAAAAGTTTATCCCGTCAATACAACGCTCCGTTTTTGTTTGAAACGAATGTGGGTGCAGGATTACCAATTATTGATACAGTAAAAAACTTAATTGCATCTGGCGATAAAGTGCATAAAATTCAGGCGGTTTTATCCGGAAGTCTGAACTTTATTTTCAACAATTTTGACAAGAACAATTCTTTTCACGATGTGGTGAAAGAAGCCGGAGTTCAGGGTTTCACAGAACCGGATCCAAAAATAGACTTGAGCGGAATCGATGTTGCGCGTAAAATCTTAATCTTAATTCGCGAAAGCGGTTACGAAATGGATATTGACGCCATCGCCAACGAATCGTTCCTGCCTGCCGAATGTTTAGCAACAACAAACAACGAAGATTTTTTTGCGTCTTTAATCAAACATGCTCCACATTTCGAAAAAATCTATGAAGAAGCATTGGCCAAAGATTCAAGATTGAAATACGTTGCACAATTCGAAAACGGAAAAGCAAGCGTAGGATTACAATTCATCGCTAAAGATCATCCATTCTATAATTTAGAAGGAAAAGACAATATCGTATTGTTCTACACAGATCGTTACGTAGATCAGCCTTTATTGATCAAAGGCGCGGGAGCCGGAGCTGCGGTAACAGCATCAGGAATTTTTGCAGATGTTATTAGAATAGGAAATAACTAAAGAAGATACAAAGGCTCAAAGATGCAAAGGGACAAAGCTAAAAACCTATGAACCTATGAGCCTTTGAACCTAAAATAAAAATAATGATTGGCAAAACCTTTGAACCTCTGAGCCTTTGCCCCTCTGAACCTTTAAAAAAATGGAAATAAAATTATTCTGTCCCGCTACAATTGCAAATCTCTCCTGCGGATTTGACGTACTTGGACTTTGCTTAGACAATGCGGGCGATGAAATGATTGTTCGAAAAGTAGATCAAAAAGGAATTCGTATCACAAAAATTGTGGGTGCCGATTTGCCTATGGAAACCGAAAAAAATGTTTCGGGAGTTGCAGCTATCGCCATGTTAGAAGCTTATGAAAGCCATTTTAATCCGATTGATTTTGGATTTGAAATTGAAATCTACAAACACATCAAAGCCGGAAGCGGCATTGGAAGCAGTGCTGCAAGTTCTGCCGGAGCGGTTTTTGGGATTAATGAATTATTAGGAAAACCGTATTCCCGTAAAGATTTGGTGCAATTTGCCATGCAAGGCGAGAAATTAGCCAGCGGAAACGCCCATGCTGACAACGTTGCTCCTGCCCTTTTGGGAGGTTTTACTTTGGTAAGAAGTTACGCCCCGCTTGATATTATCAGAATCGATAGTCCGGAAGAATTGTTTGCAACTGTAGTTCATCCTCAAATTGAGTTGAAAACATCTGATGCGCGTTCGGTATTAAAACAAACCGTTTCCCTGAAAAGTGCGATCATGCAATGGGGAAATGTGGGCGGATTAATTGCCGGTTTATACACTAAAGATTATGATTTGATTGGAAGATCGCTTCATGACGAAATCGTTGAACCTTTAAGAAGCGTTTTAATCCCGGGATTTGATCTGATCAAACAAACGGCTCTTGAAAACGGCGCTTTAGGTTCCGGAATTTCAGGTTCTGGTCCGTCGATTTTTGCCTTAAGCAGAGGAAAAAACACCGCCGACCAAATCGCCAAAGCGATGAGCGATGTTTACGAAGCCATGAATTTGCCGTATGAAATTCACGTTTCGAAAATTAATCCAGATGGTGTTCGCATTTTGTAAAATGTGAAATGTATTAAGTAAGAAGAATTAAGATAACGTTTGTCATTCCGAGGAACGAGGAATCGCACTAGTTTGTCGACAAAGTATAAAACAAAGCGTAGCCATACAGTTGTCATTTCGACGTAAGGAGAAATTTTCGCTAGAAGCTCGACAAAGATTGGACTCACGTTACGGAGTTACTTGCGAAGATTTCTCCTTACGTCGAAATGACAAAAAAACGTTTAATAAAAAATATCACCACAAAGCTTTGCGAACTCTGCGTTTTCAAAAGAAACCATTTCCTTGCGCTCTTTGCGGTTAAATAAAAAACAACCATTAGAATTTAAAAATTGGAATTTGATTACAGAAAAGTCTATTCTCTATACTCTATTCTCTATTTTCTAAAATCTAAAATCTAAAATTTAGAAATGAAATACTACAGTTTAAACCATAATGCACCGGAAGTTTCTTTTAAAGAAGCTGTAATACAAGGATTAGCGAGTGATAAAGGATTATATTTTCCTCAAACTATTACGCCATTAAATCCTGCATTTTTTAATGTAATCGAAAATTTGAGCCATAACGATATTGCTTTTGATGTGATCCAGCAATTTGTTGGAGATGAAATTCCCGAAGCTAATCTAAGAGAAATCATAGCCGATACTCTGGTTTTTGATTTTCCGGTTGTAGAAGTCGAAAAAGGCATTTATTCCTTAGAATTATTTCACGGGCCAACAATGGCTTTTAAAGACGTTGGAGCGCGATTTATGTCACGTTGTCTGGCGTATTTTAATAAAGACAAAAAAGACAGTAAAAATACCGTTTTGGTAGCTACTTCCGGAGATACGGGCGGAGCTGTTGCAAGCGGATTTCTTGGCGTTGACGGTGTTGATGTTGTCATTTTATATCCGTCAGGAAAAGTGAGCGACATTCAGGAAAAACAATTGACTACTTTAGGTCAAAACATTAAAGCACTTGAGGTTGATGGCGTTTTTGATGATTGCCAGGATATGGTAAAAAAAGCGTTTTTAGACGAAACTTTAGCGCATAAAAACCTGACTTCGGCAAATTCTATCAATATTGCACGTTGGTTGCCTCAAATGTTTTATTTCTTCTTTGCTTATAAAGCCTTGAAAAGCCAAAACAAACCGTTGATTTTTTCTTGCCCAAGCGGAAACTTCGGAAATATCTGCGCCGGAATTATGGCGAAGAAATTAGGTTTACCAATCGAACATTTTGTAGCGTCTACCAACGTAAACGATACCGTACCAAGATTCTTAGTAAGCGGAAAATACGACCCGAAACCTTCTAAAGCGACAATCTCTAACGCTATGGACGTTGGAAACCCAAGTAACTTTATTAGAATTCAGGAATTATACAACAACGATTTAAAAGCTTTCGAAAAAGACTTTTCATCTTATAGTTATACTGATGAAGAAACGCTGGAAGCTCTAAAAAACATTTATAAAGTTGATGGTTACATCGCAGAACCACACGGCGCTGTTGGTTATTTAGGTTTGAAAAAAGAATTACAAAAACACGAAAATGCGATTGGTGTTTTCTTAGAAACTGCACATCCTATTAAGTTTCTGGATGTTGTTGAACCTGCTTTAGGGATTACGCTTCCGATTCCAGAACAAATTGAAAGTGTTTTGAATGAGGATAAAGTTAGTGTGAAGATTAAAACTTATGAGGAATTGAAGGCATTTTTGGGATAGTTTTTTATTTTTAAAATTTTAAGCTACAGATTTTATTAATTCCTAATTATTACTATTTATATTTTTTTATTTCTAACTATATTTAGTTTTTTATCAGGGTTACTTCATTAAGCTCGGTAACTGAATTAATCTTACAAAAGATTCCGCAACATATAAAAACATTGTATCATATGAAAGAAATTGATTTTAAAATACTTCAAGGATTAATAAAAGAAGAATTTGATGTTTTAAACTTAAAATATATTATCGTTTTTATTCTGATAAATATAATTGTAGCTATTATAAATTGGTTTATACAACGAAATATTAAAAATATAGAAAGTAAAATTTACAAAAAAAAGGTTAGAGAAGATAGAAGAATAACAGTAATCGAAGAAATATACAGCGAATTAGTTAGTTTTACATATATTCTTGATAAGGAAGAGATGATCAATTCAATTAATAGAATATCATCTTTAGAGAAAAAAGTCTCCCAAAATAGATTATATATTGAGTCAAAAATGAATGTTAAAATAACAAAGTATTTAGACTATTTAAAAAGTTTATTGTCAGATTTTAGGCATAAAAATTTTGACCTAGAAAAAAAACTTTTAGATTCAATTGAAAAAGAATTTAATAAATGATAATACTACAAGCACCCAAGTATCTTACAAAGAATTTTGTACCTGCATTCCTCCGAAAAGTTGAACATACATTTAATTGGAAAAACAGAGCTGTTACAAATGTACGAATAGACCTTTCTCAAGTCATAGAAATTGATATCTTAGGATTATTAATCATATATAAGTACCTTGATTATACTTTTACTCATCATTGCTTCAGAAGACCAAATTTATTCATTGATGATTATATTAATGAAAGCTGGGCGAAATATGAATTTTATACATTAATTCAAGCTTTTATCTCGGATAAAAAAATTCCAGATAGAGCTTTTAAAGAATTCAAAATTAAACTTGACGACAAATTTATTATCGCCCCCCAAGCTTTATTAAGAAATTCAAATTATACAAATGAATATTTACAAAATGAGTTTATTCCAAAAATTAGTGAATATTATAATAATAAACAAAAAGTAACTGACCTAATTTTTAGTTGTTTTTCAGAAATTTTACTAAATTTCTGGGAACATGCTGTACAAGATACTCAAAGTGTTATTCTAGCGGATGGAAATAAATCTAAAATAGAAATTGCATGCGCTGATACAGGAATTGGAATTATTTCCAATCTTAAA
Organism: Flavobacterium frigidimaris; assembly: GCA_900129595.1. Lineage (GTDB taxonomy): Bacteria > Bacteroidota > Bacteroidia > Flavobacteriales > Flavobacteriaceae > Flavobacterium > Flavobacterium frigidimaris. The sequence continues at coordinate 72,971 of FQWG01000023.1, forward strand.
AAAGTTTTCTTCAATTCAGTTGATACAGCTAGTCTACTTGGAAAATCAGTACAAAAAGGAGTAACCTCTAAACCAAACACTTATCACATGGGATTTGGCTTATGGATAGTAAATGAGTTAGTAAAATTAAATAATGGAAAACTTCATCTATACTCGGAAGGTTTTTATTACTATAATGATTATGGAAAAATAAAAACTGGCCCTTGCTCATACTGGCCAGGAACAATAATTTATATAAGTTTAGATTTAACTAATCCAAAATCTCTTTCAGATTTATTATCTTTAGATATTACACATGACTTAAAAATAAATTTCACATGAAAATAGAACTTAAAAAATATGGTCTCATAATTTCGGATAAAGATTCCGGAAATATTATCTATACAGAAATAAAAAAAATAATAAGCGAAAATAATAATTGTATAATAGATTTTAAAGATGTCAAATCAATGGCTACTTTCAATGCTAAACAGATTTTCGGCAAATTATATCTCGAATTAGGCTCAAATTTATTTTTTGAAAAAATAGAAATAAAAAATGCAAGTGATGATTTAAAATTAATTATACGTTTAGGTATCCAAAGTGCACTAGAAGATAAAAAATAATAAAAAATCAATTGAAAAGTTCACATATATCTTTCTAAAATATAAGCCCCAAATTACACTGATCCATTTGATGTAATGTGGGGTTTTCTTTTTTTTGAATGAGTTATTTATAAGTTAAATATCTATGTGTTGTGTAAGTTTTACACTAATGAAAGTCTCTACCCCCGCTAGCAATTGAACATAAAAAAAGAGATCATTATAGATCTCTTTTTCAATTTAATATATCTTTAAAAACGGTTATTTCCCGTTCAATAATTTCTCTAAATATTCAACTTTATCTTTTTCAGCTTGCACCAAACGTTCGTAAAGTTCAACTACTTTATCTAAAGGATTAAAAGTGCAATTGTTATTACCTGTAGTAATAGCACCGTGGTCTTGAAAAGTATTTCCAATAATATTAAAAACCGCTTCTTCCGAAAAGTTTTTAATTGCTTCAACAGAAACTCCCAGAGCTTTTGCGATCTCCATTAGTTTTTGTTCGTCTACAGTTTCGCTATTTTCAATAGCCGAAATTGCCTGCTGATTTGTTCCTATAGCCTGTGCCAGTGCTTCCTGTTTCATATCTTTAAGCTCTCTGATACGGCTTATATTTCTGCCGATATGTTTTGGTTTTATTGCTGTACTCATAATTCAAAGATATTTAAAAATCTTAAACGAAAATAAATTTCGGTAAAAAACAAAGCTATTTTTGTAAGATACTATTTTCATAATTTTTATATTAGCTAGCTCGAGAGTAATTACCAATTATTAATCTTATCGTAAAATGGCAATCTGGCAATATCTTTTAATCGTTGTTCCTAAAAATTCTATTGATAAAAATTACAATATTTTTGAAAATAATGAAACTGATTTTTTACCAGATACTGATTCTTTCTGGGAAAATTTTGATGGCGACATTCCTTCAATTATTTCTGAACTGGATCAAATCATTCCAAAGGCGAATTGGGGCAATGATACTTTTATAAATTGGAAAGGCGATGGAAATAACGATGAAGATAATGATGCTTGTATTTGTTTAACTGATGATAAAACTAAAATTAAAGAATTTCAATTTCGAATTGATTTAAGAAAAGCATCGAATATTACAAATGTTCTTCAATCAATTTTAAATCTCTGTAAAAAAAATCAATTTGTTTTGATTGATTTAAAAGGAGAAATTTTTAAACCAGAAATGCAATATAGTATGGAGAGTTTGAAAAATTCAAATGCAATGAAATTTATTGCTGACCCAATACAATTTTTTGAGAATTTAGAAAATAAAAGAAATAATTTTAAATGAAAAAAGAACATAGGATCATACTTGATTTATTAGAAGAATATTTAGAAAAAAATCCAAGTTTAAGATTTGGGCAAGCTCTTTTTAATTTAGATGTTAATCAATTTCAGGAAACTACTGATCCTCGAAATCCTAATTACAATTTGAGAGATATCCACAATGACCATGATTTAGATATTATTGAAAGAATTAAAAATCAATTAATTTGGTTTGAATCCCAAAGAAGCAAATAATTAAACTGTAAAATTTCGGCTAAAGCCAATCCTAAATATCATAATTTTGTTCCTCCAGCTAAAGCAGGAGGCTATTCAAATATTAAAAACTGCATAATATTACCATGATTACAAAAGCAACATTACAAGATATTCCATCATTAAACCTATTAATCAACTCCGCATACAGAGGCGAAACTTCTAAAAAAGGCTGGACGACAGAAGCTCATTTATTAGAAGGAAAAAGAACCACCGAAGAAGAATTAAAAGCAATTATTTTAGATTCTAAAAATACATTTCTAAAATTTACTGAGAATGACAAGATTATTGGGTCGGTTTTGTTGGTTGAGAAAGAGCATCAATTGTATGTGGGAATGTTAACCGTTTCTCCTGAATTGCAAAATAGCGGCATCGGAAAACAGTTATTGGCTGAAGCTGAAAATCATGCTGCAACTTTAGGATTGTCTACACTTAGTATGACAGTCGTTTCGGTTCGTGCTGAACTTATTGCCTGGTACAAACGTCACGGTTATGAAGATACTGGCGAAAGAGAACCTTTTCCTTCAAGTGATATTCATATTAATATTTCTGATCAGCCTTTGGAATTTATTTATTTAGAGAAAAGGATTTAAGTTTTTCTTGCCACGAAGTCGCTAAGTCGCAAAGTTTCTTTTTTATATTTCTTTGCGACTTTGCGTCTTTGCGAAATTTTTAAATTCTAACTTGAGACGCACTGCTGTGCTTCTCTACAGAAAAACCTTTGCCTCTTTGTAACTTTGCAACTTTGAACCTTTTTAAAAATAAAAAATGAACATACGCCTTTTGCCTAAAAAAGATAGCAAAGCCTCTATTTGGAGTGGTGGATCGACCTATGAATATATGATATATCCGAAAACAGCTAACTATTCTGATCGGGATTTTGCATTCAGAATAAGCAGTGCTACAATAGAGAAAGTTCCTTCAGCGTTTACCAAATTTCAGGGTTATCACCGATACCTGGTTATGCTTGATAACTCACTTGATATTGAGGTAAACAAAGAGAAAAAAATATATGAGAAATATGAAATCCTGGAATTTAATTCAGATGATGAAGTGACTTCTTATACAAAAGGTATTGATTTTAATTGGATGGTTTCTGAAAAAACAGGCCATCACAAATTAGAAATAACGAATGGTAATCAGAATTGTAATGCTCAAATAATAATTTTGTTTTCTTTAGACACAACCGTTATTAAAATTAATGAGAAGCCTTACGATCTAAATCCTCATGATTTATTAGTGATCGAAAATCTAGAAAAAGAAAATATAATGCTTCATTTCTCTACTGAATGCCTCTACGGAATATTGGATTTTTAATTTGACAATTTAGTTTTATTTGTTTCAGGTTTCAAGTTTCAAGTTCTTCCACAAAAATTCGCAAAGGTTACGCAATCCCGATAGCTATCGGAGCAAAGTTTTTTTAATCGCGCAAAGACGCGAAGACGCAAAGTGTATTTTCTTTGCGACTCTGTGACTTTGCGCGATTCTTTTTTCTAAAACCCTAGAACCATAGAATCTCAGCACCTTAGAAACTTCTCTTAATCTTCGATAAAAACTCGTGCGAAACACCCAAATAAGACGATAAATTTCTGTTATTGATTTTTGCTGCTTTGTGTGAATACTTTTCGATAAACTCCAGATACCTTTGCTTGGAGGTTTTGTTTAGAACATCAATCAGTCTTTGCTGAATGGCAATGTTTGCCTTTTCGACCATAATAATATGAAACTGTATCAGTTTGGGTACTTGCTCAAATAAAATCGCTTTGTTTGTTTTACTAATAACCAAAATCTCGCTTTCTTCTATCGCCTTGATATTATAAGTCGTAAGCTTTTGATGGTAAAAACTTCCCAGGTCACACATCCATTCGTTTTCGAAAGAGAAAAAAATAACACTTTCGGTGCCGTTATCATTTAGAATGTAAGTTTTGAAGGCGCCTTTTAAGATGAATCCTTCGTAAGAACTGTTTGAATCCTGAATCTGCAGGAATTCATTTTTTTTGAGTTTAATAAACTTGACTTTTTCAACAACTAATTTCCATTCTTCATCTGTTAATGGCGTTTTTTGTTCAATGCTTAATCGTAGGTTTTTATACATGTGGTTTTTACTTTTATTCTTACTCAGGGGCGTAAGTAGGTGAATGAATGAAAAATAATGTAATCGATTACGTAAAAATATACTTTTTTGTAAATCAAAAGATGTTAAATGCATAATTAACAGTAAATTATTTTCAAAACATTGAACAAGTTCAACTTTTTTCATACTAATTATAAGCAGATTTGCAGTATTAACTATTTAACCAAACTTAATTATTATGAAATTCAAATCAACATGGACAGTGTTAGCCTTAACACTTGTATTAGGATTTGCAAGCTGCAACTCTGATGAAATTGCTTCTGACCAAAGCAATGAAAATGCTATTATCGAAACGTTGACACCAAGTTCTGATAATTTTACTGCAAAAGTCGGAAACTGCGCTCAGGTTCCCGGATGGGCTTCGCAAAACGGAGGAACGACCGGAGGAGGAACTTCTGCAGAGACAGTTGTTACTACTTACGCTCAATTAAAATCGGCTATTGAAAACAGCACGGTTAAAGTTGTAAAAGTGAGCGGTACTATTACCATTACTACAAGATTGTCGTTACAGGATCAGAGTGGTAAAACGATTTATGGTGCCAGCGGTGCAAAATTGGTTTCGACTGATCAAACCAAAGATGGTTCCGGTATCATCAACATTAAAAGATGCACGAATTTAATCATCCGAAATTTAATTTTTGAAGGCCCGGGTGCTTATGACACTGACGGTTGGGACAATGCTATTTTAGACGATTGCCAAAATGTATGGGTAGATCACTGCGAATTCAGAGATGGTGTTGACGGAAACTTTGACATCAAAAATAAGTCTGATTATATCTCGGTTACTTATTCTAAATTTCATTATCTGAAACCACCTAAAGCAGGAGGTTCCGGCGGTTCTGATGACCACAGATACTCCAACTTAATTGGTTCAAGCGATGGTGCAACCGCAGATCGCGGCAAATTGAGAATTACTTTTGCCCGTTGCTGGTGGGCTCCAGGCTGTAGAGAAAGAATGCCAAGAGTTCGTTTTGGAAAAGTACACATCATCAACAGTTATTTCAACAGTACGGTAAGCAACAAATGTATTGCTGCCGGTTTTGAAGCTGATATTCGTGTAGAAAATAATGTTTTTGAAGGTGTCAAAACTCCAATCGATTTGATGACGGGTTATACAGCTGTTACCGCAGTTGGAAACGTATTTACAAGTACCACAGGAAATACTGCCGGAAGTAATACGGCTTTTACACCTCCGTATTCTATTGTAACACTTGCCGCTTCTGCTGTTAAAGCTGATATTACTGGCGGAGCCGGAGCTGGTGCCACTTTGGGCGGTAATGTTTGCGGATCGTTCTAGTTCATTTTTTACCAGCAATTTTATCACAAAGATTTGCTAAGTTCTTTAATCGCGCAAAGACGCAAAGTCGCTAAGTTTCATATTCTTTGCGACTTGGCGTCTTTGCCCGATTTTTAAAATGTGTTAGACAGACCGCTGTGCGTTTCTAAAGAAAACCTTTGTCCCTTTGTTGCTTTGAACCTTTGAACCTCTTTTAAAGAACCAATTCTTCAAACAATCTCTGAATCGTTTTTTCTAAATCCTGAGACAATCCGGTATGGGGTCTTGAAGTTTGAATGGCCGAACTACGAATCGCCGTTAACCAGCGGAAACGTTCCGGAATATCCATTGCGCCAATTGGGCCGCCATCTTTGCCTCCTTTTACTATTTTTTCTAATGCTGTTATATTGCAATGCAATTGTTCGATATCGAAATCGTCTGAAAGTGCTCCAATTTTAGCATCATTTAAGTGATACAATACTTTTATAAATTTAGCTCTCTTGCAAAATAAAATGATCCCGATATTCAGGAATTCCTCGCGTTCTACTCTTGGCACTACGCGAATTACGGCATACTCATATAAGTGACTATCTTGCATTTTGAGCCTGATTTACAAAGATTTCGGAATTGTTTAATCTGGTTTGCAAAAATTGTAAATAAACATTTCGCAAAGCTTCAGGAGTTTCGTCTGTATCCTCCCATTGCAGCCACTCTTCTGGAATTGTATTTACAATATCTACCAGAATTTCAGGTGTTAAAAGTGCTTTATATTCTACGTCGACTTCTTTTAAGAGTGAGGCTTGTGGCAGTAAAACGTGGTCTTTTATCAACGCAAACGGACTTTTGGCATGCTGCTCCCAATTGTTCCAGGAATGATGAAAGTACAGACAGGCACCGTGATCAATCAGCCATAATTCTTTATGCCAGATCAACATATTGGTGTTTCTAAACGTACGATCTACATTGGTGATATAAGCGTCTAGCCAAACAATCTGCGAAGCCAGTTTAGCGTCAACCGTCGTGACAACGGGATCAAAAGTAATGGCACCCGATAAAAAATGTAACGCCAAATTTAATCCCTGACTTCCCTGCAGTAAATCCTGAATCTCTTCGTCGCCTTCGTTTCTTCCAAAAGCTTCATCAAGATTGGCGAAAACCAATTCCGGTAGTTGCAATTTTAAGGCCTTTGCTATTTGTCCTCCAACTAATTCGGCTATCAAAGCTTTTACGCCATGACCGGCTCCTCTGAATTTTAAGACATATTTAAAATCGTCATCGGCTTCTGCCAAAGCAGGTAAAGAACCTCCCTCGCGCAAAGGCGTGATGTAACGGGTAACATTTACCGTTCTGAGATCGAAATTGTTTTTCATAAGCAGTATTTACTGAAGTACAAACTTACTAATTTAGATTGTTAGATTTTTAGACTTTCTTAGACTTCTTAGATTTTGCTTATTTAGCCGCAAAGTTCGCTAAGTTCTTTTATTGTTGGAGTGAAATATGCATGCAAAGACGCAAGGTTTAGTTTTTTAACGCCTTTTTTTGTTGTCACATTTTTGTTGTCGCATTTTTGTTGTCGCATTTTTGTTGTCGCATTTTTGTCATCCTGAGCGGAGTTGAAGGCGTACCAATTGGAACGTGGGCTTGGACTTCGCTCAGCCTGACAAACTGCACGCAATCTAAATTATCTAATTATCTCAATGGCACATTTTCTAATGATCTAAACTCAAAAACGCCTTTCCAAGATTCTCGATAATATCTGAGGCTATAAAAGACTGATAACCTGTTGCCGGCAATGCAATATCGGCTGTTAAGCCATGAAGATAAACACCTAGTTTTACGGCGTATTTAGGTTCATAACCCTGTGCCAGAAAACTAGTAATGATTCCGGTTAAAGTGTCACCGCTTCCTGCAGTGGCCAAAGCGGCATTTCCTGTGGTGTTTTCGTAGACTTGTGTTCGGTTGATAATGTAAGTTGGTGCGCCTTTCATGACAATGATTACTTTATATTTTTCAGAGAAAGCGACTGCTTTTTGAAACTTTTCAGACTCTGAATTCCATTTGCCTATCAAACGTTCGAGTTCTTTTGGATGAGGTGTCAGAATGGTATCTTCAGGAACTAATTCTAACCAGGATTGATTTTCGGCCAGGATATTTAATGCGTCGGCATCAAGAACCAAAGGTGTTTTATTGATCCTTAAAAATTCGAATAAGGCTTTTTGAGTCCCTAACTCCTTCCCTATTCCCGGACCAATTCCGATGGCTTGTGGCAGTAGCGGCAGATGAATATTGGTAATAAAATTAGAATTTTCATCAGTGACTACCATAACCTCAGGAATTGAGATCTGAAGAATCTGATATCCGCATTTTGGCGTAAAAGTAGTTACGAGTCCGCATCCCGATTTCAAACAGGATTTTGATGCTAAAACGGCTGCTCCTATTTTGCCATAACTTCCGGCAATTATCACGGCATGACCCTGAAGCCCTTTATGTGTATGCGGGTTTACAGGTTTATAGAATTTTAAAATTTCTTCTTTCGTGATCAAATAGGGATCTTTCATTTTGAGTTGATTCATGAATTAAAGTTACATAAAAAATGATGAAGAAAGTGTTTGATATTTCCCAAAATCTCCAGCCCTGATTACTTCACTATATTTTATTTTAATGGAGTTCAGTGAACTTCGTTTGCAGCGGTATCCTTTTGTTTTTTTCTTTTAGAAAACAAAAGATATAGCGGATAGCAGGAAATAGCTCCTAATCATTGCGAAATTTATAATTTATACTATCCTTTTTAGATATTTTTTGAATAAATTTGCGACACAATTTTATAAAACAACACAATGAAAAATACTGCGCTTACGCACATACATGAGAGTTTGGGAGCGAAAATGCTACCTTTTGCAGGCTATAATATGCCTATTACTTATGAAGGAATTAACGCTGAACACGAAACTGTTCGTAATAGTGTGGGCGTTTTTGACGTTTCGCATATGGGTGAATTTCTGTTAACTGGTCCAAATGCTTTGGCTTTGATTCAGAAGGTGACTTCGAACGATGCATCGACTTTGACCATTGGCAGAGCGCAATATTCTTGTTTACCCAACAATGACGGCGGAATCGTTGATGATTTGATTGTATATAAAATGAAAGAGGAAGAGTATTTGCTGGTTGTAAATGCTTCGAATATTGAGAAAGACTGGAACTGGATTTCATCGCATAATGATTTAGGTGTTGAAATGAAGAACCTTTCTGATGACTACTCTTTATTGGCGATTCAGGGACCAAAAGCGGTTGAAGCGATGCAGTCTTTGTCTTCGATAGACTTATCTGCAATTCCTTATTACCATTTTGAAGTGGCTGATTTTGCAGGATTTAATGATGTAATTATCTCTGCAACCGGTTATACAGGTTCTGGCGGGTTCGAAATCTACTGTAAAAATGCTGATGCTGAAACCATCTGGAACAAAGTTTTCGAAGCTGGTGCAGCTTTTGGAATTAAACCAATTGGTCTTGCTGCGCGTGATACTTTACGCTTAGAAATGGGTTTCTGTTTGTACGGAAATGATATTAATGATACTACTTCTCCTTTTGAAGCCGGTTTAGGATGGATCACAAAATTCACTAAAGAATTTACAAATTCTGAAAACCTGAAGAAACAAAAAGAAGAAGGTGTTACTAAAAAATTAGTGGCTTTTGAAATGCTGGAACGTGCTGTACCAAGACATGATTATGAAATCGTTGATGCTTCTGGTGCTGTAATTGGTGTGGTAACTTCCGGAACGATGTCTCCTTCTATGAATAAAGGAATTGGTTTGGGATATGTTACAATAGACAACACTGCTGTTGACACTGCTGTTTTTATCAGAATCAGAAAAAATGATGTTCCTGCAAAAGTGGTAAAATTACCTTTTTATAAGAAATAATTTTTTTACTCAATACATTCAAAATGCATTACATTAAGTTGTAGTGCATTTTTTTTTGTCTCAGATTGAAGGATTCATTTTTGCTTGTTTATATTCTAAAAACCGGATTTTGTATATTAAAAACAAATTGTTTTGATGTAAGATTTTTTAAAAAATTGTAACTCTTAATCAAAAAATAAGCGTAATTTTAAATCTAAACGATGATTTTCGATTTATGAAAAAGCTTTACCTTGCATTTTTACTGACCTCCACCATGTTATTTAGTCAAAACAGCAACAACACCTGTGAAATACTAAACAAAATAAATGCACTTATTCAGGCTGAACATATCAGGCCAAAACCTGTAGATGATAGTTTATCCGTTTTTGTTTTCGATAACCTGATGAACGAATTAGATCCTTCCAGAAATATATTCTTCAAGAGCGAATACACCGAAATGTCGGATAAATATCGTACGAATTTAGACGATCTCATTCTTAGTGATCATTGCAACTTTTTAGATGATATTACCCAAAAATATAAAAATGGCCTTTTGAGAACCAAGGCTGTTCTCGAAAAAATACAAAAAGAACCGATCGATTATACTAAAAAAGATACGATTCGATTTTATAAAAAATCATTTCCGTTTTATCTTAAAAAAGAAGATCTTGAAAAGGTTTGGTCTAAAAAAATCCGTTATCAGATTTTAGATGAAATAGCGGAAACGAGCGATAATTTAGATTCTATTAAAACCAATTTTAAATCGATAGAATTAAAGGCAAAAAACTTAATTATATCCAACGAGATCTGCCGTATTAATACTCTTTTGGAAACGAATATCAAACAGGAAGAAAAGCTTTATAATTATTTTTGCACATATTTTGATCCGCATACGGCCTATTTTAGTGATGATTCTAAAACCAGTTTCGTAGCATCATTATCAAAAGAACATTTGTCTTTGGGAATGACGGTGAACCTGAATGAAAAAAATGAGATTATCATAGCTGAACTTGATCCTAATGGTCCCGCATATCAAACGGGGCAAATTAAAAAAGGAGATCAGATTGTTTCGATATCCAATCAAAAAGAAACGTTGCAGGTTTCCTGTGCCTCACTGGAATCTATTTCGACGATGATTTTATCCGAATCAAATAAAAGTATCACACTGACACTAAAACGAAATTCGGGTAAAAATTTCGATGTTTATATCGAAAAACAAGTAATGAAAGATGAAGATAATTCGGTTTTCAGTTTCATTATTGGCAAGGATAGTAAAATTGGATATATCAAAATTCCGAGTTTCTATGCTGATTTAGACGGAAACAGCCGAAAAGGCTGTGCCGATGACGTTGCGCGTGAAGTAATAAAACTGCAAAGAGACAATATAAAAGGTCTTGTTATTGATTTGACGGATAATGGCGGAGGATCTATGGAAGAGGCGATAAAACTGGCCGGAATGTTTATTGATTACGGACCACTTTCGATTGTCGTAGATAATAACCAGGTTAAATCAGTGATTAATGATCCTTATAAAGGTTTGATTTATAAAGGTCCAATTGTAATTTTGGTAAATAGCAACACGGCTTCTGCAAGTGAGTTTTTTGCTTCTATATTACAGGATTATAACCGTGCTTTATTACTGGGAAGCAATACACTTGGCAAAGCAACAATGCAGACTATTCTTTCGCTTGACGAAAATAAAAATACGGATTTTCTAAAAATTACTATTAATAAGTTTTACAGAGTTACCGGTAAAAGCCACCAATATATAGGAGTAAAACCTGATGTGGTTCTTCCTGAATTTTACGAAGGGGTGTACCAAAAAGAAAGTGATTTTCCGACTGCTATTAAAAATGATAGCATACAGACATCGCTAAAATTCAGACCTTATGTAAAAAGGGCGCTGATCGATAAACTGGCTAAAAACAGTACAACGAGACTGGCGGATGATTACTTTTTTAATAACATAAATACAATAAACAAAAAGATTGATGAGCTGGTCAATAAACCAAAAGCAGAAATTCCGATGACACTGGATGCTATTTTTAAACAGAAAAAAACAGTAAATTCACTTTGGACAGAAATCAATACTTTTAATGATGAGAACAATCCGCTGGATGTTTATAATTCGACTGTAAATCAATATTTATTGAGCGTTTATCCAAATGACAAAACGATAAACCAGTACCAGATTGATCATCTTAAAACGAATCCCTACCTGAATGAAGCGGTGAATGTTATCAATGAGTTTAATGCAGCGAAATAAGGTTGTTGTTTTGTTTCAGGTTTTGAAATGAGAATAAATTCGCTAAGCGCGCAAAGTTTCTTTATAAATAGATTGTGCTGATAAACGCAGAGTTCGCAAAGCTTTATGTGTGTGTTGAGTGTTTTTTTTTACAAACCTTATTTAATCTGTAATTTGTTCTCGATAGCAATTGGGATTGGGGTAAAATGCAGACTAACTTATCTTATTTCAAAACCTGAAACCTGAAACCTGAAACTTTTTAACATCTAACTCTTAACCAACTCTAAAAAAGAATACAATTGATTTTGCTAAAAAAAGGAATAACCGTATTTTTGCATCTCAAAATAAAAAATTAGTAATGGGAAGAGCGTTCGAATTTAGAAAAGGAAGAAAAATGAAACGTTGGTCAGCAATGGCTAAAACATTTACCCGAATTGGTAAAGACATCGTTATGGCCGTTAAAGAAGGTGGTCCTAACCCAGATGCCAATTCTAGATTAAGAGCTGTAATACAAAATGCAAAAGCCGCTAACATGCCTAAGGACAATGTGGAGCGCGCGATAAAAAATGCAAGTAATAAAGATACTGCCAACTATAAAGAGATTTTGTTTGAAGGATATGCTCCTCACGGAATTGCTATTTTGATCGAAACAGCATCTGACAACAATAACAGAACGGTAGCCAACATTCGCAGCTACTTTAATAAATGCAACGGTACAATGGGAACTCAGGGTTCTGTTGAGTTTATGTTTGACCATACTTGTAATTTCAGAATTGCAAAAGGCGATCTTGATCCTGAAGAATTAGAACTGGAACTAATTGATTTTGGTGCTGAAGAAGTTTTCGAAGACGAAGACGGAATCTTAATCTATGCTCCTTTTGGAAGCTTTGGAGCTTTGCAAAAAGAATTAGAAAACAGAGGTCTTGAGATTTTATCTTCCGGTTTTGAGCGTATCCCGCAAATCACCAAAGAACTTACTGAAGCTCAAATCGCTGATGTTGAAAAACTAATCGAAAAAATTGAAGAAGATGATGACGTTATGAACGTTTATCATACGATGCAGGAAGCATAATATATCTTTTTCTACAATACAAAAAGGAGCCGTCTCAAAACAAAAATTGAGACGGCTTTTTATTTGTTGCCCATTTTGGCTTTTAATGTTTTGATTTTAAGGGAAGGAAAAAAAT
>FQWG01000029.1 GCA_900129595.1 Flavobacterium frigidimaris
TTTTCTCCTCATTTCCTAACCAATATCTCAATGAACTTCCGTTGTTTTGCGGGGTGCAAATGTAACATCTGTTTTCAAATCTCGCAAGCTTTTTTAAATCTTTTTCAGAAAATAAATTTTCCGTTTAATTAATCTCTCTTGCCAGTATTTCAGTGAACGTCTGTCGTTGTTGCGGGTGCAAAAGTAGCTAGTTTATTGAGTTAAACAATAGCTTTTCGCAACTATTTTTAATCTTTTTCATAAGTCGCTGGTTGGGTGGTTTTTACAATTCAAAGTTTTTTTGTGGTTTGGGTAACTTTCTTGATTTTTGCCTGTTTTGGGTGTTTTTGCCACAAAGGCGCTAAGGCACGAAGGTTTTGTTTTGCTTGCTTTTCCTGCTTTATCCTGAGTCTTATTAAGACACAAAGCCGGGGTTTGATGCTTTTATTGTTTGCAAAAAGGTGCTGGATCTTCTTTTTTTGCCTTTTGTTTCTGCTTTTCCTAATGTTTCTTTGGAAAACTACTGCCCTAGCCCCGATAGTAGTAAAAATCCTTTTGTGCCGGTCCCGATAGCTATCGGGAGAAACAAAAGATTGGAACGGACAGCGGGAAATAGCTCCTGATTCAAATTCCAAACCAACTTAATAGTAAACCCGACATGTTTTAAAAACCTGTTAGGTTTCATGGACTAAAAATTACTCTTATATATAGGTAGCAAAAACAAACCCGACAGCTTTTGAAAACTGTCGGGTTAGAGGATTGAAATCGTACCTTATATATAGGAGAGATAAAAGTGTCCTTATATAGTATTGATACTATCGATTACTTCTTTTGTAATGTGGATGCTTTTGAGTTTGGCCTGATGATCGAAAATTGGACCTGTTGCCATGAGCTCATCTACGCGTGCGTAATCGATAAACTTTTTAAGATCCGTTATTAACTGTTCTTTGTTTCCTGTGAAAGTGCATGCGGTCATTTGATTGACATGGAAGCGCTCTTCTTCGCTCATAATCTCATCTAGTGAATCTACGGGTGGTTGCAAACCTTTACGATCACCTCGAATTAAATTCAAAAACATTTGATATAAACTTGTAGATAGTCTTTCAGCTTCTTCGTTTGTGTCGGCTGCAATGATATTAACACACGCCATTGTTTTGGGTTTGTCTAAAAATTCTGAAGGCTGGAAGTTTTCACGATAGAATTCGAACGCCTGAATCATTTGGCGTGGTGCAAAATGTCCGGCAAATGCATATGGTAATCCGTAAGCAGCGGCAAGCGCAGCACTTTCTGTACTTGAACCCAGAATCCAGATGGGAACGTTTGTGCCTTCAGCCGGAAAAGCTCTCACTTTTGCCATTGCATTTCCGGCAGAAAAGTAGTCCTGAAGCTTGGTAACGTTTTGAGGGAAACGCTGCGCCTGCTCAAAAAAGTCTTTTCGGATGGCTTCGGCAGTTGGCTGATCTGTTCCCGGTGCTCTTCCTAATCCTAAATCGATTCGGTTAGGATAAAGGGTTTCTAATGTCCCGAATTGCTCAGCGACTATTAAAGGAGAATGATTCGGTAACATAATTCCACCAGAACCTACTCGGATGCTTTCAGTCTGACTGGCAATATAACCAATTAAGACTACAGTTGCTGAACTGGCAACATGCGCCATATTGTGATGTTCTGCCAACCAAAAACGTTTGTAACCTAAATTGTCTGCAAGCTGGGCTATTTCCTTTGTTTTTTGAAATGTTTCGCTTGCGTTGCTATCTTGTGTAATGATAGCTAATTCTAATATTGAGATTGAAATTGAGTCTTTCATATATGATGTAACTTTTATACAAAATTACTTCATTTGCTACAAAGCTTAAATTTTTTCATGTTAATAGAATTATAAATTTATCACTGTTAGATATTTTAATGCTGTTATATACAATTGAAATATTGCCATTAGATCGCTTGAAAGTTAATTTTATACCAGAAGCAACCACTTTATGATCTTAAAATTATTTTTTCGCAAGAATTTCCTATCGATCAAAAAGTTGAATGATTTAAAACCTAAATTTGTATCTGAAAATAAATTTCGATCCTAGACTTTTCCTCAAATGACACATAAAATTTTAATTATAGACGATGAAGAAAAACTCAGAAGTCTATTGGCACGCATTATTAAATCAGAAGGATTTGAAGTTATTGAAGCTAAAGATTTAAAATCCGGTTTCAAAAAGCTTGAGCAAACTGATATTGATGTCGTTTTATGTGATGTAAAACTACCTGACGGAAACGGGGTTGATTTTCTGCAAAACATAAAAGGAAGTTTTCCTTTGATTGAAGTTATTTTACTAACGGCTTTCGGAAATATTCCGGATGGTGTTCAGGCCATGAAAAACGGTGCTTTTGACTATATTGTAAAAGGTGACGATAACGACAAAATTATTCCGCTTTTGTATAAAGCGGTTGAGAAAGCGCATTTGCAGAAAAAGGTAAAACAACTCGAGAAACGTATTGGGGATAAATATTCTTTTAATACCATTATAGGAAAATCAAAAGGGATCGAACAAGTTATTGATCTTGCTAAAAAAGTGGCTAAAACGGATTCGACCGTTTTACTTGCCGGCGAAACCGGAACGGGAAAAGAAGTTTTTGCTCAAGCGATTCACGAAAACAGTAATCGTGTCGGAAAATCTTTTGTCGCTTTAAACTGCAGTACTTTCAGCAAGGAAATTCTGGAAAGCGAGCTTTTTGGTCACAAGCAAGGTGCTTTTACCGGGGCTCTAAAAGATAAAAAAGGCTTTATTGAAGAAGCGAATGGCGGAACTTTATTCCTGGACGAAATTGGAGAAATGCCAATTGAACTACAAGCCAAATTATTACGCGTTTTAGAAACGAGCGAATATATCCCAATTGGAGATACAACTCCCAAAAAATCAAATTTCAGATTAATTGCCGCTACAAACAGGGATTTAAAAACCGAAAGCGAAGAACACCGTTTTCGTTCTGACTTGTATTTTCGTTTGAATATTTTTGAGATTACACTTCCGCCTTTGCGCGAAAGAATAAAAGATATTGCGCCTATTACCCAATATTTTGTGAAGCAATTTTCTGAGAAAACGAATAAAAAGACTTTAGATATTACTGATGATTTTCTTCATAAACTAGAAAATTATTCCTGGCCTGGAAACATACGCGAACTTAAAAATATTATCGAAAGATCTGTGATTTTAAGCAATGGTAGTATTTTAACTTCAGATGTACTGCCTTACGAAATGCAGCATCAGCCTGAAAAAGCTACTAAATCAATGTCGGCTTTTTCTATGCAAAGTGTTGAGAAACTGCATATCCAGAAAGTTCTAAACTATACGAAAGGCAATAAAGCAGAAACTGCCCGTCTTCTTGAAATTGGAATTGCTACTTTGTATCGAAAACTGGAAGAATATAATATACAATAATTAGGTTTTAAATTTCAAAAGATAAATTCCAAATTCAATTTTTAAAGCTTCAGAGAAGCGTCATATATATAGAGAGATCATTTATTCCCCATGATAAAAATCTCCAGCGGAGCGACACGTAGACAGTCTATAAATATGTCACCCCGCCGGGACTTTTAAATTCAAAATACAAATCCTAATACCTATCATTTCAATAAAAGCTTATCATTTTGATAAGCTTTTTTTATGCCTGATTTTTGGCACGAAACCTCAACGCCTTTATTGGCAACACCTTAGTTAATAATATCTTTTTTCGGTCTGACTTTTGGCATAAGTGGAGAGAACACAAAAATTCATTATCATGAAAAATCAAGTCACCTCAATCTACAAACAAGCGGAACGTTTTGCCGATATCACCAAAAAATCTATTATTTCAGGTAATATCGTTCGTGCAAAAAAATGCCTGGCACTTGCTGAACGCCTTTTTATTAATGGAAGCATCGAAACTAAAAATGCCATTTCTAATGTGTATGTTTTCTCAGTTTCTTCTTTTATGGAAGTACGTCACTGCAACATTTCGCATCTTTTTCCCCAAACGCTTAAAGCCGAATATATCAAACAAGTTAATACGTCCGGTGTGTAATTAGTGAAATGTGTTTTGTGAAATGTCTAGATGTTTTCTCTTCCTTTTTACAAATCACATTTTACATTTCACAAATCTAAAATCTAAAATAAAAATCTATGTTAATCACTTTTCTTTTACTCGCATTGGCTGTTTTGCTTTTTGCCATTTGTTTTAAATCAGTTGAATTTTTTGAAAAAATCTAAATCATGACTGCACTATTTATTATCGCCCTTGCCGTTTTTGGCTATTTGGTTTATGTATTAATCAAACCCGAAAAATTTTAATGATGCAGGAAGTTAAATGTTATGTGTAAAAAGCCAGCTGTGTTACAACTTTCATTTACATCTTTCATTTTACAAATCACATCTCACAACAAAAATAATCTCAAAATTATGAACACAGAATTACTTGGCGTCATCAGTATTTTTATCATTTCGATAGTTTTAGCCATTCCGATAGGGAAATATATAGCTAAAGTTTATTTGGGTGATAAAACATTTCTTGACCCGATTTTCAATCCAATTGAAAAACTTATTTTTAAAATCAGTGGCATCAATTCTACCGAAGAAATGAACTGGAAACAGCACTTAAAAGCACTTTTAAGTATCAATATGGTCTGGTTCTTTCTTTGCTTTTTTATCTTATTGTTTCAGGGATCATTATTCTTAAATCCTGATAACAACCCATCGATGAGCCCGGATTTGGCATTTAATACTGCCATTTCATTTATAGTAAATTGTAATTTACAGCACTATTCAGGTGAAAGCGGTGTTTCTTACTTATCTCAGATATTCCTGATGTTCCTGCAATTTGTTTCTGCCGGTGTCGGAATGGCTGCTGCTGCAATGGTTTTTACTGCGATGAAAGAAAGAACCACTGATAAATTGGGGAACTTTTATAATTATTTTATTAAAAGCTGTACCCGTATTTTATTACCACTTTCGGCTATTGTCGCTACTGCTTTGGTATTTAGCGGGTCACCAATGACTTTTGAAGGTAAAGATACCATCACTACTTTACAGGGTGATCATGTAGAAGTTTCTCGTGGGCCAGCTGCTGCCTTTATTGCCATAAAACATATAGGTACAAATGGTGGTGGTTTCTTTGGCGCCAACTCGGCACATCCGTTAGAGAACCCTACTTACTTTACGAATGCTGTTGAATTATGGGCGCAATTAATTATTCCGTTTGCTATGATTTTTGCTTTAGGTTTTTATTTAAAGAAAAAGAAATTATCCTACGTTATTTTCGGAGTTATGACGCTTGGATTTCTATTACTGGTCATTCCAACAGTTATGAGTGAAATTAATGGAAATCCTGCTATCGAAAAAATGGGAATTGCCCAGACAACCGGAGCAATGGAAGGAAAAGAGGTTCGGTTTGGGCCTGCCATTTCAGGATTCTGGAGTATTGCAACCACTGTAATTTCTACAGGTTCTGTAAACAGTATGCACGATAGTTCAATGCCTGTTTCCGGTGCGATGGAATTGCTTGCCATGATGGTCAATGCGTTTTATGGCGGTTGCGGTGTTGGGATTCTGAACTTCTATATTTTTATCATTCTGGCTGTATTTATTTCCGGATTAATGGTAGGTCGAACACCTGAATTTTTAGGGAAGAAAATTGAAGCGCGGGAAGTCAAAATTGCTGCTTTTATTGCAATCCTACATCCTTTATTAATATTATCAGGTACTGCTTTGGCTTCTTATTTTGCCGCACATGATACTGCAATGGGATATTGGTTTAACGGAAATGCAACTGGCTGGCTGAACAATCCCGGACATCATGGATTCTCTGAAATGTTATATGAGTATACTTCTAGCGCTGCCAATAACGGTTCTGGTTTTGAAGGTTTAGGAGATAACAATCCGTTCTGGAATATCACTACGGGAATCGTATTACTGCTGAGTCGTTTTATTCCTATAATCGGCCCATTGGCCATTGCTGGATTATTGGCGAATAAAAAATACATCCCGGAAAGTGCCGGAACTTTAAAAACTGACACTTCTATTTTTGGAGTAATGTTTTTTGCTGTAATCGCGATTATTGCTGCCTTATCATTCTTCCCAGCGTTGGCACTTGGTCCATTGGCAGAATATTTCCAAATGCGTTAGATGCGAAAAAGTTAGATGTGAAATATAAATTGTGATTAATTCAGTATTTCACATCTAACAAAACTATCTCACACTCATTGGTTTGCCAATCTATTTTCAAGGTTTTTAATTAACCCATAAATAAGTTTCCCTATGATGTCTAGTTTTTCAATTAATTGCTCACAATTCTTCTCCGTAATGAAATTTAATTCTTTACTGAGTAAGATTAAAGTATCAAGTTCCGATAATGATCCTAATGAAATATGTAAAAAATGGATAAATTCTTTCAAGCCTTTTCTTGCAGCTCCTTCCGCAATATTAACCGGAACAGAAACTGAAGCTCTTCTAATTTGAGATGTGATTCCAAATTTTTCATCAGAGGGGAATTGATTAGTAACTAAATAAATTTCTTTAACGAATTCAAAACTTTTAATCCATGAATTCAATTTTTTATGTGGTTTCATATTTAAAATAATTATTTACAAAAGTAGGAAATTTCACATTTTACATCTAACATTTTACACAAAGAAAAATGACAACTAATAAATCCACATCATTGTTTGAAAGCAAACAGGTAAAAGAAGCCCTAGTGCAATCTTTTGTGAAGCTTAATCCAAAATTGATGATCAAAAATCCGGTAATGTTTACCGTAGAAATAGGAACTGCCATAATGTTTGCCGTTTGTATTTCCATTTTAATGGGAGCAACAGATCAGGGTAGTTTTACTTATAATTTAATTGTATTTTTAATTTTACTGGCTACTCTTTTGTTTGCCAATTTTGCTGAGGCTATTGCCGAAGCCAGAGGAAAAGCACAAGCCGATAGTTTAAGAAAAACACGGGAAGAAACTCCTGCAAGACAAATTTTGCCTAACGGAGAAATCAAAAACATCAGTTCATCTGAATTGAAAAAAGGAGATGTTTTCGTTTGTGAAGCCGGAGATTTAATTGCAACCGACGGGGAAATTATCGAAGGTTTAGCTACAATTGACGAAAGCGCTATTACTGGAGAAAGTGCTCCTGTAATTCGGGAAGCGGGTGGTGATAAATCATCTGTAACCGGAGGAACAAAAGTATTGTCTGATAAAATTAAAGTAATCGTGACCTCTGAACCCGGCGAAAGCTTTTTGGATAAAATGATTGCTTTGGTTGAAGGTGCAAGCCGTCAGAAAACACCAAACGAAATTGCCTTAACCATTTTATTAGCCGCATTTACTTTAATCTTCGTGATTGTGTGCGTTACGCTAAAACCGTTTGCCGACTATGCAAATGCACCCATCACGATTGCGGCTTTTATTGCACTATTTGTTTGTTTGATTCCAACCACAATTGGTGGTTTATTATCAGCAATTGGTATTGCAGGTATGGACAGAGCATTAAGAGCTAATGTGATTACAAAATCCGGAAAAGCGGTTGAGACTGCCGGAGATATTGATGTCTTGCTTTTGGATAAAACCGGAACGATCACGATTGGAAATAGAAAAGCAACGAATTTTTATCCTGCAAAAGGCGTTTCTGAAGAAGATTTTATAAAATCTGCTGTGTTAAGTTCATTAGCAGATGACACTCCGGAAGGGAAAAGTATTATTGAATTAAGTGAAATGTTAGATGTAAAAGGTGAGATCAAAGCAAGCATTTCACAACTCACAGATCACATTTCACAAACTATAAAATTTACCGCTGAAACCAGAACTTCCGGAGTTATTTTAAAAGACGGAACCAATATTAGAAAAGGCGCTCAGGATGCAGCAAAAAACATTACGCTTCAAGCCGGAAATACTTTCCCTGAAGATACCGCTCAAAAAGTAATTGATATCTCGTCTAAAGGAGGAACACCATTAGTTGTGATTAAAAATGATCAGGTTCAAGGTGTTATCGAATTGCAGGATATCATAAAAACCGGAATGAAAGAACGTTTTGACCGATTGAGAAAAATGGGTGTAAAAACAGTGATGGTTACCGGAGATAATCCGCTTACAGCAAAATTTATTGCAGAAGCTGCCGGTGTTGATGATTTTATTGCCGAAGCAAAACCTGAGGATAAAATGAACTACATCAAAAATGAGCAAAATCTGGGTAAACTGGTTGCCATGATGGGTGACGGAACGAATGATGCTCCTGCCCTTGCGCAAGCCAATGTGGGTGTTGCCATGAACAGCGGAACTCAGGCTGCGAAAGAGGCCGGAAACATGGTCGATCTTGATAATGATCCAACAAAATTAATCGAAATTATCGAAATTGGGAAACAACTTTTAATGACCCGAGGAACTTTAACAACGTTCTCGATTGCAAATGACGTTGCGAAGTATTTTGCTATTGTCCCTGCTCTTTTTATCACTGCAATTCCTGCGCTTGAAGGATTGAACATCATGCATTTGCACAGTCCTGAAAGTGCCATTTTATCAGCCGTGATTTTTAATGCGATTATCATTCCTATCTTGATTCCGCTGGCTTTGAGAGGAGTTGATTATAAACCAATTGGTGCAAGTGCCATTCTAAAAAGAAACCTGTTGATTTATGGTTTAGGCGGATTGATTATCCCTTTTATCGGAATTAAATTAATTGATTTACTTGTAACCTTCTTTATGTAAGGTTCTGAGATACTAAGTTTCTAAAAAAAAAACTCAGAAACTTAGCTCCTTAGTCCCTTAGAACCTTTAAAATAAACACAATGAAAACTATATTCTCACTATTAAAATTAACACTGCTTACCGTAATTCTACTGGCAGTTATTTATCCTCTTGCGATTTACGGAATTGCACAATTTGCTCCTAATCACGGAAAAGGAGAAACTATTTCGGTTAACGGAAAAGTGGTTGGATACCAAAAAATAGGTCAGAAATTCGATAAATCGAATTATTTCTGGGGACGCCCGTCGGCGGTTGATTATAATGCCGCCGGAAGTGGCGGTAGTAACAAAGGACCAAGCAATGCTGAATATTTGGCTTTGGTTCAAAAAAGAATTGATACATTTTTAATCGTTCATCCTTATTTGAGAAAATCTGAGATTCCTGCTGATATGGTGACAGCTTCAGGAAGTGGTTTAGATCCGAATATTTCTCCACAAGGTGCCTTGATTCAGGTGAAACGTGTTGCCACAGAAAGAAAATTATCTGAAGATAAAGTGAAGGCTTTGGTTGAAGCGAATATCAATACTCCTAAGGTTATGGGAACTCCAACGGTTAATGTGTTGGAATTGAATGTGGCTTTGGATGAGCTTTCTGGAAAAGGTTCTAAGGTTCTGAGTCGCTAAGATTCTAAGTTTTTTATCCTAACAGGTTTTGGAAACCTGTTAGGATAATACACGCCCTTTTTTACCCCAAATGTCCTAGCCCTGATAGTAGTGGAAATCCTTTTACTTTTTTCTTTAAAAAGTAAAAGATTGAAACGGATAGCAGGAAATAGCTCCTTAAAACCTACTAAATAATAAATTAATGAGGATGAGATTGTTTTCGCCGCGGCGAACAAGTCTTCCTCACAATGACAAACAAAATGAAAAAAATTATACTTACCGCTTTAATCGCATTTGGTTTTAGCAATTTACACGCTCAGGACGAAACAAAAAGTCCGTTTACGTTTTCGGGATATGTAGAAACTTATTATAGTTATGATTTTGGGAAACCGGAAGATCATACACGCCCGGGCTTTTTTTACAATTACAATAAAAGTAATGAAGTAAATATCAATTTAGGATTGGCAAAAGTGAATTATTCGAAAGATAATATTCGTGGGAATTTTGCCCTAATGGCCGGAACTTACGCCGAATATAATATGGCGGCCGAACAGGGTTTATTGAAAAATGTATATGAAGCGAATGTGGGTGTTAAAATTTCGCAAAGCCATAATTTATGGGTCGATGCTGGAATTATGCCGGCACATATTGGTTTTGAAAGCGCAATTGGAAAAGATTGCCCCACTTTAACAAGAAGCATTCTGGCTGAAAACTCTCCGTATTATGAAACAGGAGTTAAAATTGGTTACACTTCTGAGTCTGGAAAATGGTATTTGGCCGGAATGTATCTAAATGGCTGGCAGCGTATTGAGAAAGTAAAAGGTAATCAAACACCTGCTTTTGGAACGCAGGTTACCTATAAACCATCAGACAGAGTGGTTTTGAACTGGAGTACTTATGTTGGGAATGAGCAACCGGATATCGACAAAAAATGGCGTTATTTTAATAACTTTTACGGGCAATTTAAGGTAACAGATAAAACAAATATTACAGCTGGTTTTGATGTTGGTTCACAACAAACGGCTAAAAACAGCAATAAATATGATACGTGGTTTTCACCCGTTTTGATTCTGCAATACAAACCAACTGCTAAAATTCAGTTAGCAGCACGTGGTGAATATTATAGTGATGAAAAAGGTGTGATCATTTCAACAGAAACACCAAATGGTTTTAAAACTTACGGATTTTCAGCTAACTTTGATTACTTAGTTACTGATAATGTAATGTTTAGATTAGAAGCAAGAAATCTTTCGAGTAAAGATGAAATATTTACAAAAGACAATCTTCCAACAGATACCAATACGTTTGTAACGACTTCGTTGGCGATTAGTTTCTAGAAAATATTCAGCCACAGATTTCACAGATTAAATGGATTTTACATCTCTTTGTGTTGATTTATTCGCCACGAATTCACGAATTATAATTTATCCCATTTATAAATAAAAATTCGTGAATTCGTGGCTAAAAAAATAAAAACTTTGCGACTTAGTGCCTTCGTGGCAAAACCATATGGAACAGAAAAAAGAAAATAACGCACAGCACTTTCTCGATTTAATTCAGAAATCACGAAAAGGAAAGTTTAAAGTCTACATTGGCATGAGCGCCGGTGTGGGTAAAACTTATCGGATGTTACAAGAAGCACATTCGCTGTTGAAAAACGGAATTGATGTAAAAATTGGTTACATCGAAACACATATGCGAAAAGAAACGCATGAACTTTTATCTGGTTTGCCTGTGATTCCACGGCGAACCATTTTCTATAAAGGAAAAGAGCTAGAAGAACTTGACGTGCAGGCTATTATCAATCTGAGACCTGAAGTGGTAATTGTGGATGAACTGGCACACACAAATGTTGAAGGAAGCAAAAACGAAAAACGCTGGCAGGATGTTTTAGAGATTCTGGAAGCGGGAATCAATGTGATTTCGGCAGTGAATATTCAGCATATTGAAAGTCTGAATGAAGATGTAAAACGGATTACAGGAATTGATGTTCAGGAACGTATTCCGGATAATGTGTTGCGACTGGCAGATGAAGTCGTGAATATCGATTTGACTTCTGAAGATTTGATTGCGCGTTTGAAGGAAGGAAAAATTTATACTGCCGATAAAATCCAGACGGCTTTGACAAATTTTTTTAAATCGGATCAAATTCTGCAATTACGTGAATTGGCCCTGAAAGAAGTAGCGAGTCAGGTGGTGAGAAAAGTCGAAAGCGAAGTACCTCAACTACATGCTTTGAGACATGAAAAACTGTTGGCATGTATCAGCAGTAATGATAAAACAGCCAAAATCGTGATTAGAAAAGCGGCTCGTCTGGCAAGTTATTACAACGGATCCTGGTATGTTTTGTATGTAGAAACTCCTAAAGAAAGCAGTACAAAAATTGCATTAGACAAACAACGCCATCTAATTAATAATTTTAAACTGGCAGTACAATTGGGTGCTGAAGTGATTAAAACAGAGAACAAAAATATTGCAGATGCTATTTTGATTGCGGTGGAAGAAAAACATATTACAACTGTTTGCATCGGAAAACCGCATTTGAATTTATTTAAAGTAATTTTGTCTACAACGATTTTCAGACGCTTATTAAATAGCTTGTCTTTATCGAATGTAGACCTTGTTATTTTATCGTAAATTTTCTAACCATAATAGTCGTTTTAAACCATGTAAGTTATATAAGTTCATTTAAATTGGAAATCTGAAAAATTTAACCGCAAAGAACGCAAAGGTTTACGCTAAGTTCGTTAAAGTTTTTAACCTTTCCTTAATTATGCATCCTCTTATATAACTTATATGGTTCAAAAAAAAATAAAATGTTTTTAAAATAAACATCATGAGAATTAAAACTAAATTGAATCTGGGAGTTGGATTGTTATTTTTAATGATAATCATACTTTCATTAGTCAGTGGCTATTCTGTTTTTTTGATAAAAGCAGACACGGAGAATATTCTGAAAGCGAATTACAACACGCTGGAATATTCCAGAAATATGATTTTGTCTTTGGATGAAACTAAAATGAGTACGGATAATAAACTGCATACATTTAAAGAATATCTTGCAAAACAGACTCAGAATGTTACTGAACCCGGAGAAAAAGAAGCAACAGCAAGTCTTGAAAAAAGCTTTGCACTTTTAGAAAAAAACAGTACTGACGAAGCTGTAAAAACACAAATCAGACAGGATATTTTTGCGATTATGAAACTCAATCTCGATGCCATAAAGCAAAAAAGTGATATCGCCAAACATACCGCTGAAACTGCCAATTTATGGATTGCCATTGTGGGGACTTTGTGTTTTTTGATCGCCTTTAATCTACTGGTGAATTTACCCAATAACATTGCGAACCCCATTAAGGAATTGACTCAGAGTATTAAGGAAATTGCAAATAAAAATTATTCGGAGCGTGTGCATTTTACTAATCATAACGAATATGGAGATCTCGCCAAATCGTTTAATACCATGGCGCAAAAACTCCAGGAATACAACAATAGTAATTTGTATAAATTGTTCTTTGAGAAAAAACGACTGGAAACCCTTATCAATAACATGCACGATCCTATTATTGGATTGGATAATGAGGGCATTATTTTGTTTGTGAATGATGAAGCACTAAAAATAATCGGAATGAAATCTGAAGATGTTATCGGGAAATCGGCTTCTACTCTAGCGTTGTCAAATGACCTAATTCGTTCTTTGATTTTGAAAGAATTAGCAACTGATTCTCAGAAAAAACAACCAATGAAGATTTTCGCTCACGGAAAAGAAAGTTATTTTGATAAAGAAACTATCAACATCACGATAACTCCAACAGGTGAAGAAAAAGAAATCAATATTGGTGATGTCATTATTCTGCGAAATATTACTTTATTTAAAGAACTTGATTTTGCGAAAACAAATTTTATTGCCACCGTTTCACACGAATTAAAAACCCCTATTGCTTCTATAAAACTGAGTCTTCAATTGCTTCAAAACAATAAAACAGGCGATATGAACGACGATCAAAAACAATTGGTAGAAAGCATTAAAGATGATAGCCAAAGGTTATTGAAAATTACCGGAGAATTACTGAATTTATCACAACTGGAAACCGGAAATATTCAGCTGAATATTGAAAAAAGTAATCCGTATGCTATTGTAAATTATGCTGTTGAAGCGGTAAAAGTTCAGGCCGATCAAAAACAAATTAAATTGGTTATTGATGCCGATGAAAATCTTCAAAACGTAAAAGCCGACAGCGAAAAAACAGGCTGGGTTTTGATTAATTATCTTTCAAATGCGATTACGTATTCTTCTGAAAAAAGTACGATTGTTATCAAATTAAAAGAAGAAAAGGATCAGATTGTTTTTCAGGTGATCGATACCGGAAAAGGAATCGATGCGCGATACAAAGACAAAGTTTTTGATAAATATTTTCAGATTCCCGGCAGTCAGAAATCAGGAACCGGATTAGGTTTAGCCATTAGCAAAGAATTTATCGAAGCGCAAAATGGAATTATTGGTGTCGAAAGTAATTTAGGTTTGGGAAGTACGTTTTGGTTTTCGTTGAAAGTATAAAAAAGAGCCGGAGGCTCGACCAATATTGTAGGGCTGGATTTTAATCCAGTTTTTTCGCCACAGATTTCACAGATTAAAAGGATTTTTTTTTAGTTTACGTTGAAAGTGTAAAAAAGAGCCGGAGGCTCGGCCAATATTGTAGGGCTGGATTTTAATCCAGTTCCGCATAAAACAGGTCGTTCCTACGGAATTTTAAAAATTTATAAATCTAATTTTCAACGGATTAAAATCCGTTGCTACAATATAAATCATTCCTACGGAATTTTATGTAGTCCCTACGGGGCATTTTTACTTGTCGTGATTATCTTTTTCTACCAACATTTAACTCCTAACGGAGTATATCTCAAAGAGATTATATGACATAAATATTTCTTTTTTTCTACCAACATTTAACTTCTAACGGAGTAATATCTCGGAGAGATTATATATTGGTAGAAAAATTTTACACGCGAAATGTTTGTCCCGTAGGGACTACACCTTTAATTGAAAAATAATATTTTTATTTACTATTGAAATTTTCATTGATATTGAATATTTTATCCTCTAATATTTAGCCAATCTTAATCCAATTACTTCATTCAAAGACAACTGATTAATATTCGCTTAAGGTTCAATTAAGCCCAAAATACCTGCATTGAACATTCGTTATTATTGCAACTTATAACAATAACGAAAGATGTTTTACAAAACGATTTCTCTGGTATTTCTATTCGGATTTTTTTCTGCAAATGCACAGCAAAATGATTCGATAACCAAAATTGACAGTACTTCACATAACCTGAAATTCAATTACAAACAATTAATTATTCCGGGAGTATTAATTGGATACGGCGTTATTGGAATTGGAAATGATCAGCTCTTAAGTTTTAATCATCAAATTAAATCAGAAGTTACAGAAGATATTGACGAGAAGATTACGATTGATGATTTCTCTCAATACGCACCTGCAGCTTCAGTTTATGCTTTGAATGCTTTTGGTGTAAAAGGCAAGAATAATATGCGGGATCGATCTGTGATATTTGTGACTTCATACGCTATTATGGCGACAACGATTTTGGGTTTAAAATCGATTGTACATGAAGAAAGGCCAGACGGCAGTTCGAACAATTCTTTCCCTTCCGGACATACTGCAACTGCTTTTGCCGGAGCTGAATTTTTATGGCAGGAATACAAAGACAAATCGATTTGGTACGGAATCGCAGGTTATGCCGTTGCAACCGGAACGGGATTATTTAGAATTTACAACAATCGCCATTGGTTAACAGATGTTGCTGCCGGAGCCGGAATTGGGATTTTGAGTACTAAACTGGCCTATTGGATGAATCCGTATATTACCCGAAAATTATTCAAATCATCGTCTGAAAGTAATTCAACTTCTATGATAATGCCGTTCTATAATGGACAACAATATGGGTTGGGTTTTGTGAAGGTTTTTTAGATTTTTTTGACACTAAGATTCAAAGTTTATTTATAGCCACTCCCGATAGCTATCGGGATTCACAGATTAAAAAAATTTTTAATGACTTTGTCTAGATTTTTCAGCCACGAATTCACGAATTTTAATTTAAAATAATTCGTGAATTCGCGGCGAAAAAAAATGCTTCAAATCTGCAACAAAAAACTTTTCTAAGTATTCGAAGTATTATTCTTAATCTCCATAACCTCTCTTTTCACTTCTAGAAGCAAATCTTTCATACTTTGAGATTCTGTCTGTTCATGGCGTTTATCGCTTCGGCCAATGTTGCATTCGTATTCCCAGATTTCTAAAATATCTGAGGCTTTTACTTCGTAATTCGGATAAAAACGATTGTCTGATTCCAAAACCAACGCATTCTTTTTGTTTTTGTTGAGACGTTTGTACACCATTCCTTCATTTTTGGTAATCAGGATATAGGTTCTACCATCCATCACCTCTCCCAGCCTTTCGACATAACGGCCAATAATAATAGATCCGTCTTCATGTGGCGGCATCGAATCGCCTTCTACAGGAAATCCGCGGTGTTTTCCCGGTCCTAAAAACGGAAGCGAAACCTGCTGCAGACTCTCGATATATTCGGGATCGGCATATCCGTTTAGATATCCTGCTTTTGCTTTTTGAGATACAATTTCGATATAATTCTCCCCAAAACTATCTACTTGTATGGGTAAAATAAGTCGGTTGCCTTCTAGTTTTATCAGGTTTTCTATATTGATTTTACGTATATCGACAGACAATAATAAATCAATACTCATATGAAAATACAAAGCAATCTGCTTTAAAATATCATATGGCGCTTCGGAGGTTCCATCTTCGTATTTAACGTATCTTCCTCGGGTAATTCTAAGGTTTTCAGCTAATTTCTCCTGAGATATTTTATGCTTAACCCTCAATGCTCTGATGTTATCTGAAAATAAGGACATAATTAATTTGTTATAATTTGGAACAACAAATATACAAAAAAATGTTATCATCTGTACTAATTTTGTTTCATACAAAAACAAGGAAATGGCAAGGGCAATTGTACACATGGATTTGGATACCTTTTTTGTATCCTGCGAGAGACTAACCAACTCAGAATTAAGTGGTATTCCGCTTATTATTGGCGGTGGCGATCGTGGTGTTGTAGCCTCATGTTCGTATGAAGCCAGAAAATTTGGAGTACGCTCTGCGATGCCTATTCACATGGCGATGAAACTTTGTCCGCAAGCCAAAATTATCAAAGGCGATATGGAATTATATTCTCGATTGTCACATGATGTTACGCAAGTGATTCAGGAAAAAGCACCGATAATGGAAAAAGCCAGTATCGATGAATTTTATCTTGACATTACCGGAATGGACAAATTTCACGGCAGTTACAAATGGACAGATGAATTGGCACAATCTGTTATTAAAGAAACCGGATTGCCTATTAGTTT
The DNA here is from genome assembly GCA_900129595.1 of Flavobacterium frigidimaris. GTDB lineage: Bacteria > Bacteroidota > Bacteroidia > Flavobacteriales > Flavobacteriaceae > Flavobacterium > Flavobacterium frigidimaris. The sequence continues at coordinate 16,798 of FQWG01000029.1, forward strand.
TTCGTTATCTGTTAACAAAACTGTTTCTAAAATTGCCACTGGCGAAGGCAAACCAAAAGGAAATTTAGAAATTCCAGAAGGCAATGTACAGTCTTTTTTGAATCCGTTGTCGATACAGAAAATACCTATGGTGGGGAATGTCACTTTTCAGCTCTTATCCCGAATTGGCGTTCGCAAAATTCAGACTTTATCTGAAATGCCTCCCGAAGTTTTACAACAAATGATTGGTAAAAACGGTCTGGACATCTGGAAAAAAGCCAACGGAATAGATCATACGCCTGTAGAACCTTATACCGAAAGAAAATCAATTTCAACCGAACATACTTTTTCTCAGGACACGATCGATATTATCATGCTAAAATCGATATTAATAGGCATGGTCGAAAAACTGGCTTTTCAATTGCGATCTGAGCAATGGTTAACCTCGACCATTACGGTTAAAATACGCTACGCCAATTTTGATACCGAAACCAAACAATGTAAAATAGCTTATACTTCAGCAGATCATATCCTGACCAAAAATGTGATGGAATTATTTGATAAAGTATATCAGCGCCGAATGCGATTGCGCCTGATTGGTATTCGCTTTAGTGGATTGGTTCGCGGAACGTATCAAATTGATCTTTTTGAAGATACCGAGGAAATGCTTTCGCTTTATGCCGCGATGGATAAAATGAAAAGCCGTTATGGTTTTGATGCTGTCATGCGTTGCGCCGGAGCTTCTTTTAAACCTAATAATAAAGATGAAATTTTAAAACGTATCAAATAAATCATGTATCTCAATTGTCATTCTTTTCATTCTCTGCGTTACGGCACAATTCCTCTCGACAAACTCGTTGAGCAAGCCGTCTTGTATGGTGTAAAAGCTATGGCACTTACTGATATTAATACCGTTACCGGAATTTACGATTTTATGAGAGCTTGCGAATCCAAAGGAATTAAACCTCTTGTGGGAATGGAATTTCGATTTAATCATGAATTTCGATATATCGGCTTAGCCAAAAATGCCAGCGGACTTGGCGAAATGAATCGTTTTTTGACGGATCATAATTTCAGCGGAGAATCTTTGCCATTGATTGCTCCGGAATTTGATTCGGTTTTTGTGATTTATACTTTAGAAAATGCTCCTGAATTTCTTCGCGAAAATGAATTTATCGGAATTCGTCCGGATGAAGTTTTAAGACTTCTTACTTCGGAACATAAAAACAAAATAGCCAAAATGGTGGTGTTGCAATCAGTGACTTTTAGCAATAAAAGAGAATTTAATCTGCATAAAATTCTACGAGCGATTGATACGAATATCATTTTATCGAGACTTACAGAAACTGATTATTGTAAAACTTCTGAGAAAATGCTCCCGCCAGAATCGCTTTTACCATTTTATGAAAGTTATCCTGAAATCATTGCCAACACGCAAAGAATAATCGATTCTTGTAATTTTCAATATGATTTCTCAATTAAAAGAAATAAAAAATTCTTTACCGGAAGTCGCGAGAGTGATCTCAAAAAACTAACAGAATTGGCCGAAAAAGGTTTTGAATGGCGTTATGAAAAAGAAAACACAATTGCTCGAAAACGTGTAGAAAAAGAACTAAAAGTTATTGACGAATTACAATTCAGTGGTTATTTTTTAATCACTTGGGACATTGTCAGATACAGCAACAGTCAGGGATTCATGCACATCGGGCGTGGAAGCGGTGCCAACAGCATTATTGCCTATTGTCTCGGAATTACCGATATCTGTCCAATTGAACTTGATCTGTATTTTGAGCGTTTTTTAAATTTAAATCGAAAAAGCCCTCCTGATTTTGATATTGACTGGAGCTGGAAAGAACGTAATACCATTTTAGAATATATCTTCAATAAATACGGAAAAGACCATGTTGCTTTTTGTGGCACCAATGTCGAGTTCAAACACCGTTCAATTTTTAGGGAAGTCGGAAAAGTTTTTGGTCTTCCGAAAGAAGAACTGGATATGCTGGCCAAAAATCCTATGGCCTTACACGAAACCAATTCTATTGTAAAACTAGTTCAGGAATACAGCCTGATGATGAATAAATATCCAAATCAGCGAAGTATGCACGCTTGCGGAATTATCATTTCTGAAGAACCAATTACGGATTATACGCCGCTGGAAATGCCTCCGAAAGGATTTCCTATCGTACTTTTCGATATGCACATTGCAGAAGAAATTGGTTTTGATAAATTCGATATTCTGAGTCAGCGTGGTATTGGTCATATTGATGACAGCGTAAAACTCATTGAGAAAAACCGAGGGATTAAAGTGGATATTCGCAATACTTCGATCTCAAAAGATGAAGCAGTTTGTAATGTTCATTTGGCACAAGGCAAAACTATTGGCTGTTTTTATATCGAAAGCCCTGCTATGCGCGGATTATTACGTCGATTGAATTGTGATAATTATAAGATCTTAGTTGCTGCTTCTTCTATTATTCGTCCCGGCGTAGCACAATCCGGAATGATGAAAGAGTATATTTTTCGTCATAATAATCCGGATCAGTTTCAATATTTTCATGAGGTTTTTAAGGAACATCTTGGCGAAACCTACGGGATTATGGTGTATCAGGAAGATGTGATTAAAATTGCTCAGCATTACGGAGGACTGCCCGCCCCTGATGGTGATATCCTGCGTCGCGCCATGTCGGGAAAAGGCCGTTCTATGGAGGCTTTACAAAAAGTAAAAGATAACTTTTTTGCCTGTTGTGCAGAGAAAGGACATCCTGAAGCACTAAGTCAGGAAATTTACCGCCAAATTGAATCCTTTGCCGGGTTTTCGTTTTGCAAAGCGCACTCAGCTTCTTACGCTGTTGAGAGTTATCAGAGTTTATATCTCAAGATCAATTATCCTGTAGAATTTATGACAGCGGTAATCAACAATCAGGGTGGCTTTTACAGAACCGAAGTGTATATACATGAAGCCCGAATGTCTGGCGGAACAGTTCTTAATCCGTGTGTGAATAAAAGTGAATATCAAACTACGGTGTACGGAACTGATATTTATCTCGGTTTTATGCATTTGCAGAGTTTAGAATCTAAAACGGCTCATTTAATCGAATCGGATCGGGATAAGAATGGAGATTTTCTTTCTTTGGAAGATTTCATCAATCGCATTCCAATTGGGATTGAGAGCATGAAAATCCTGATTTTTATAGATGCTTTTCGTTTTACAGGAAAAACCAAAAATCAGCTTTTGGTCGTTGCCAGTTTACTTTTAAACAATTTCAAACCCGAAAACAGAAGTTTGATGCTGCTGCAGGAACCTGTAAAAGAGTACAAGCTCCCAACTTTAGAACGTTCTTTATATGAAGATGCTTTTGATGAAATCGAATTACTGAGTTTCCCCGTATCCTGTACCGTTTTTGATTTGCTTCAAACCAAACATCGTGGCGATATTATGGCCAAAGATTTAGTGATTCATCATAAAAAACAAGTCCGTATGCTGGCGTATCTGATTTCCAGAAAACAAGTTCCCACAAAAAAAGGTAATATGTATTTCGGAACCTGGATCGATCACGAAGGCACTTATTTTGATACAGCTCATTTTCCGGATTGTCTGGCACAATTTCCTTTTCAGGGCGGAGGTTGTTACCTGCTTTTAGGAACTGTCGAGGTCGATTATCATTTCCCAACGATCACGATTACCAAAATGGCCAAGATGCCTTTTATTCCTGATCCGCGTTATATGGATGCTAAAGATCAATATAAAACACAGCGTTTGATCAAGGAGGATGTGAGTCCTACGCATCGGGAACCCTATCCGCAAGGACATGAAATTAATTTACCCAGACACCGAATGAAATTTCAAAACTAAAAATCGTTGAACATAATTTTTAAACACATAGAAACATAGTTTTAAAATAATAAAAAAGACGTTTCACTTGTCTAAATACACATAACTATGTGAGAAAATCATGATTTTATAAAAGGATCTTATATTTAAAAATTAAATCTATGTTTCTATGTGTTAAACATTTAAACGACACAAGAAGAAATTACGTTATATTAAAGAGATGAAAAAGCAAGAATATGCCATAGTAGATATCGAAACCACTGGTGGAAACGCCAGTGGCAGCCGCATTACAGAAATTGCGATCATCATTCATGACGGAGAAAACGTGATTGATCGTTATGAAACGCTTGTGAATCCTGAAAAAGAAATACCTATTTCGATTTTTGCCTTAACAGGAATCAATAATGAAATGGTAGCTAATGCACCAATATTTGATGATATTTCAGATAAAGTGTTGGAAATGCTTACTGATCGTGTTTTCGTTGCCCATAATGTCAACTTTGATTATTCGTTTGTTCGCCATCAACTCGAACAAGCGGGTTTTAAATGGACAGCCAGAAAGTTATGTACCGTTCGTGCGGCACGAAAAATCAGACCCGGTTTAGGATCTTATAGTTTAGGGAATCTTTGTAATTCATTGGATATTTCTTTAGAAAACAGGCATCGTGCCGGTGGTGATGCAGATGCAACCGCCATATTATTTTCACGATTACTCAAATGGGATGATGAAGGTCATATCGAAAAAATGATCAAAGCAACATCACTAGATCAGCGATTACCGCCTAATCTTCCGCCTGACGATTTTAATAATTTACCGGAGAAACCCGGTGTCTATTATTTTTATAATGAGGTCAAAAAGGTAATTTATGTTGGAAAAGCCATCAACTTAAAAAAACGCGTTGCCTCTCATTTTAGCGGTCATAAGATCAATCCGCAAAGACAGCATTTTTTAAGGGACATACATTCTATTTCTTTTGAAGTCTGTGGCAACGAATTAATGGCGCTACTTTTAGAATGTACCGAAATCAAGCACCTTTGGCCCACTTATAACAGGGCTTTAAAACGTTTTGAACCTAAATACGGACTTTATCAATATGAAGCCCGCAACGGATACAAATATCTGGCAATTGGAAAACTCAATAAATTTCAATCGTGTATTGAACATTTTAGCAGTATACACGAAGGAACAAATATGCTGCGAAGCCTGGCAGAACAATTTGAAATCGATTATAGGTTTTGCAAATATTTAAGACCTCAGGACGGTGAAATATTTCAAAATAATGATATAACAGATTTGCCGGATGCCGCGATCCATAATGAGCAAGTCGACAATGCTATCGAATTTTTATTAAACAACAGACCCACATTTGCGATCATAGAAAAAGGAAGATCATCACACGAACGCAGTTGTATCTGGATCGAAAATGGTCATTTTTATGGTATGGGATATATTCCATATGATGTTGCAATTACGGATCCGTCAGAAGTAAAAAATTATACTACGCCTTATAAAAGCAATCAATACATTGTGCAGTTGATTTTTGCTTACGCAGAAAAAAATCCGCGTAAAGTATTCTTTAACAAACAGTTTATGAAATAAGGATATGATTTTATGTAATTATAAAGGCGCAAAAAGCTGTAAATTTAATAATACAACCTAATTAAATCTACTATGAAAATAGCAACTTATAACGTCAACGGGGTCAACGGACGCTTAAACGTATTACTGAAATGGCTTGAAGAAACTAATCCGGATATTGTATGCCTTCAGGAATTAAAAGCGCCACAGGATAATTTCCCTGTTAAAGCAATTAATGATGCCGGTTACAATGCGATTTGGCACGGACAGAAACAATGGAATGGCGTTGCGATTCTGGCGCGTAATATGGCGATTGAGGAAGTAACGCGCGTTCTTCCGGGAGACGACGAAGATGTTCAAAGTCGGTATATCGAAGCTTTGATAAACGGAATTGTAATTGCATGTCTTTATCTCCCAAACGGAAATCCTGCGCCAGGACCAAAATTAGAATATAAACTAAAATGGTTTGATCGTCTGGCTGATCGTGCAGCAACGCTTTTGAGTTTAAAAATTCCGGTAATATTGGTTGGAGATTATAATGTGATGCCAACAGAACTAGATGTTTATAAACCTGAGAAATGGGCAAATGATGCACTTTTTTTGCCTCAAGTACGAAAAGCTTTCAAGGATATTGTTTCTCAGGGATGGACAGATGCGATTCGAACTTTATATCCTAATGAGAAAATTTACACTTTTTGGGATTATTTCAGAAAGGCTTACGAACGGGACGCAGGACTTAGAATTGATCATTTTTTACTAAGTCCGCAACTAGCAAAAAAACTAATTTCCGGAGGAGTTGACCGCCATGTACGGGGATGGGAAAAAACAAGCGACCATGCTCCGGTATGGATTGAAATTGACACAAAATAACTGAACAATGACACTATTTAGCGATACCGAATTATTTGCCACAGGTTTAGCAGGAAAAAAAATATTTGACCTGCCTGATGCAGAACTTATTTTGATCGATAATTTCTTCAGCAAAGAAGAATCTGATCGTTTTTATGAAAAACTACTTCATCAAACCAAATGGAGAGAATATGAAATGGAAATGTATGATAAAATTGTTACTGCTCCCCGAATGATTTCCTGGTACGAAGACAAAGATAATGTTGGGGCAGATCAGAACGGCCCTAACTGGACGTATGAACTGTTGACTATCAGAGGCCGGGTTGAAAGAGAAACTCAGCTTGATTTTAATAGTCTGTTACTCAATTTATATCGGGACGGGAATGATGGTGTTTCGTGGCACAGCGATAAAGAACATAATTCAGGCCCAAACCCGATTATTGCTTCGGTAACTTTTGGTGAAACCAGAATGTTTCGGTTGCGTCATAAATTCCGTAAAGAGATTCCCCAGGTAGAAATTCCTTTGCATCACGGATCCTTTTTATTGATGGCAGGAACAACCAATAGTTTCTGGCAGCATCAGGTTCCTAAAACAGCCAAAAATGTATTGCCAAGAATCAATTTAACCTTTAGAAGAACTAAACGAAGTGAATGATTATAAACCACTCAAAATGAGTTTTTTTTGATTACAAAACGACGAGGAAAATTCCTCCTCTAAAAGTTAAAATACTCAGTACATGAACCTTTTATTAGGCAGAACCTATCTTTTTTACTACTTTTGCAACCTTTTTTTATATATACATTACCAAAATGGCTCACTCAAACAATGATTTATTGCGTTTCTTAGATGCGCAAAACAAACTTTATCTTACTGCTCTTTCTGAAATCAAAAAAGGAAAAAAAGAGACTCACTGGATGTGGTTCATTTTTCCTCAGATTAAAGGATTAGGCAAGAGCGATACTGCGAATTATTACGCCATTAACGATCTAAAAGAAGCAACTGAATTCCTGGAACATCCTATTTTAGGAAAACATCTTATAGAGATTTCTGAACTGTTTTTGACTTTTAAAAGAAAATCAGCAGACGGAATTTTAGGAGATCTGGATGCGCGTAAATTACGTTCTTCTATGACTTTATTTTCTTTAACAGAAAATACAAATCCTGTATTTCAGGAAGTATTAGAAGCTTTTTTCTCCGGAGAATCAGACCCGCTTACTTTGTCCATTATTAATTCATCTATAAAATCTTCTCTTGAAACTGAAATGGCATAATTGTCATTAACATTCATTAGATTATTTACATTTAAGACACTACATTTTTTGCTTTGGCAATTGGTAGTGTCTTTTTTTTTAGCCCAAAGATTTGGCGGATTAAACGGATTTACACGGATTTTTTATTACTAAAAATAGAGCACAAAAAATACCTTGCTATAAACAAGGCATTTTATATTTGAAGCAAATTAAGTAAAGTAAAAAGAAAACCTGCGTAAATCTGTTTAATCCGTAAAACCCGTGGGCAAAATTAAACTTTGAACCTTTGTTCCTCTGAACCTTTGTCCATTCTTACTGTTCTTTTGGTTTCGTCAAGTAATATACCGGAATTCCTGTTAGCATTATCAAAACTCCCCAACCACAAGTCGAGAATTTTGTGATTAATAACGAAATACAAACTGCACTTGCAATTACGATATATAACAAAGGCAAAAACGGATATCCAAAAGCTTTATAAGGTCTTTCTACATGCGGCATTTTTTTGCGTAAAATAAAAATTCCGTAGATAGTCAGGATGTAAAAAATCAAAACAATGATGATTACGAAATCTAATAAATCTCCGTATTTCCCTGTCAGACACAAAGCCGAAGCCCAGATACATTGCGCCCATAAAGCCCATGATGGTACACTGAATTTATTTAGAACAGCTGCTTTTTTAAAGAATAAACCATCCGTTGCCATTGTATAATATACTCTTGCTCCCGCCATGATTAATCCGTTATTACACGCAAAAGTCGAAATCATAATCATAATGGCGATAATCAGTGTTCCGATATTTCCAAAGATATATTGTGAAGCCACAACTGCCACCCTATCAGATTTTGCCGTTGCAATTTCGTCTAACGGAATCACTGCCAAATACATCAAATTGGTCAGAACATAAATAATAGTCACAATAAAAGTTCCTAAAAACAAACTGAAACCAACGTTACGCTTCGGGTTTTTAATTTCTCCTGCAATAAAGGTTACACCATTCCAGGCATCACTGGAAAATAAAGATCCCACCATTGCAGCCGAAATTCCGCTAATCAAAGCCGTTCCGCTAATTGGCAGCCACGAACTGGTATCTTTATTAAACGAACGTGTTGTCCAGGCATCTGCCCAGTTGGCATCCCAAACCGAAGCTTTTGCAGCCAATGTTAGCCCGAAAATAATTAAACCCAGCAAGGATAAAATTTTAATAATCGTAAGGACCGTTTGTAGAATTTTTCCGTTTTTGACACCACGGCTGTTAATAAAAGTTAGTAAAACAATCGTTAGGATCGAAACAATCTGAGCTGCATTAAGTTTAAAAGAACCCAATTCATAAAGAATGTTTTCATCGCTTAACGGTTCATACAGATAAGCTGCAAACTTTGAGAAAGCTACACCAACGGCAGCAATTGTTCCGGTCTGAATGACAGCAAAAAAACTCCAGCCGTACAAAAAAGCAATAAGTTTATTATACGCTTCTTTCAGGTAAACATATTGTCCTCCCGCTTTGGGGAACATCGCACTAAGCTCGCCGTAACTTACAGCGGCAATAATAGTAATCAATCCTGAGATGAGCCAAATAAGCGTTAGCCATCCGGCTGACCCCACTTGTCTGGCGATATCGGCACTCACGATAAATATCCCCGATCCGATCATAGAACCTACCACAAGCATGGTTCCGTCTAATAATCCGAGTTCTCTTTTAAAATGTTCCTGGTCTTTTTCCTGCATGGTTTTGGTTTTTGGGTTGGTTAAAGATATACTTTTTTCTGAAATTTTAGATTTTAGATTGTTGATTTTAGATTCTTATTAAAAGCCTCATTCTGAACGATCATATTACTAAATGAGAACAGCTTTTAAACCTAAAATTGTCAAATTCTAAAATCTAAATTCCAAAATCTAACAATCTAAAATAAATTGGGCGTGTCCCTTCGGGTCGGGCTTTCGGCTAAATTCCCAATTAATAAAAACTACGGTTAAAAAGCCTTGTTTTTCTAAATCGGGAGATACCGCCTCTATCCCTCACGCAAATTCTGTTTTCATTAGAAATTTAGCTTAACAATCTCGTTTACGGATTTCCATAAAATAATAGTTTTTTATCTGGTTACATTTGGCATACAATAAGAGTATCTAACACTTGCAATTCTATATTAAATCACAATGAAAAAATTATCACTGATCCTGTTATTACTTATTCTTAATTCCTGTGCTACCAATTATTATTTTGTAAACATTGATGAAGACACTACTATTTTCACTTCTAAAGATGGAAAAAAATCAGTAACTACGATTCCTAAAGGATCCTCTGCATACATTAATAGAAGTGATAAAACAGCAAGAAAAGTAAAATGGAAAAAATTTAAAGGCTGGGCTGTAAATCCTGCATATAGCAATAGAATCTTTTCCAGCAATTCAAACAGCAACAGTTATACTAAAGATAGTTATACTAAATCCCCAACAAAAACTTCATCAGGAGGAACTGTTCAGGTAAAAGGTTACACAAGAAAAAACGGGACATATGTTGCTCCTCATACTCGAAGTGCTCCTAGACGAAAATAATCACTAACAATTTAATAACGAACCAAAACATCATGAAATTATTTATAACCTCATTAATAATTGTGCTTCTTAACGTTGGTACGAAACACACTGAAAGAAAAGAAACGATTAAAACTCAAAATATAAATACAGTAAAGAAAGCCACTTTAAAGACTTTTACTTATGAAGATATTGCCAGATATACTATGGCATCTATTATGGGGCAGCAACCTAAAATAATTACTGCAACCAAAAAAGGAGATTTATACTACGTCTCATATATCAGAAAGTCAGATAATATAAAATTCGATTATAAAATAAAGTTTGAAGGCAATAAAATTCTTTGGTCTAATATTGATGGAAGATGGAGAAACTCTCAATATGATGAAAAAGTTACTTTTATCGAAAAAAACAATAAACTTTCTATAATTCAAATTTTTAGTGACGGCTCTAAAGATGTTCAAGAATATAAAAAGGGTCAATAAAAATCTAACTTTTAAACAACGCAAGTAGATATTTTATACTTTAGCAAAGATTAGAATCCAGTAAAGGAGAAACAACAATTTATAGAAATTGAATTATCTTTTTATGTATATAATGTCCCAACAAGAAGAAATAATCAACAAAATTGCACAGGACAAAATAGCCTTTGACCTTGGGATACAGCTATTATTAGAAGATCCGGAATATAATTTTAAAAGTATTTTTACAACTTTAACAAATTACATATTCAATGCTATTCCAGAGAAAACAAATTATAATACTGAAACTTATCAAAATGCTATTAGTACAATTCCTTTAAAACCGACCTATACTCCAATTGTACTTCTAAAAATATTCCCTACGCGAGTTGCTTTTTATAAATTAGCAGAACTTCCTGAAAACGAAAATAAGAAAATTCTAACTTCATTACTCTGGATTTTTAAAGTAACAGACACTGAAAGACGCAATACAGAATGTAAAAATGGTTGCGGGCATTTCTGGCATGAACTAGAATAACCATCAACAGATTTAAAGTCATCCTACACTTTTAGATCTTAGTACCAAAAAAATTTAACGACTGCCTATTCCTGCAGAGCATAAATTAATAACATTCTCTGAAAAACCAAAACAAAACCAGTAAAGCACTAAAAATAAGGCTTTTGGATATTTTTATTTAAATAAATAAAAATTTAACAGGAAAAAATAGATCATTTGTAAAATGAGATTCTTTTTTTATTAAATTTGAGAGAAGTGACAATAGTCATAAATACCATATATTCCATTAACAATTGTTTATTTTTTATCTGTAGAATAACTGTACCTCAAGGATTATTAATACTAAAGAGTTAAACAAAAAAGACTTTATAAGGCAGAAAATTAAAACGTTAACCTACAATCCCGAAAATGATGTCTAAAAATCTATTTTTAAAAAATTTTCGTCTTCCCAACGTTTTTGCCCTTTTAATAATTGTTTTTATTTCCTGTGCCCTGCTAATTTGTATCAACTTTTTTACCATTAAAATATTATCTGCCAACAGAGCTTATGTCAATGGCGAATCGCATTACTCCAAAGGTCAAAAAGACGCTTCCCGCCATCTTATTACTTATTTGTATACTAAAGAACCTAATCAGTGGAAATTGTACACAGAAGAGCTAAAAGTTCCGCAAGGCGATGGCATTGCACGCAGAACACTTTTAGCCGCCGGAGACAATCAAGTGGTACGACAAGGATTTACCACTGGGCGCAATCACAAAGATGACTTAGACGATCTTGTCTGGTTGTTTGTCAATTTTAAGAATATATCATTTTTAGCAAAAGCGATTCACGAATGGGAACAGGGTGATAATTTAATAGATGAGCTCTCTGTTATTGCAACACAAATTAATTATAAAATAGAACACGGTGTACTGACAGCAGCTGATCAGCAAAAATATCTATCCCAAATTAGCGATATCAGCGATAAACTCACTATTAATGAACGTAACTTCTCAAATACTTTGGGAGAAGGAACAAGAAAAATTAAGAGTCTATTAATCATTACTAATATTGTTTTTATCTTAATTATCATTTTAAGTGTCTGCTCCTACTACTCCATAATGGTACGAAGACTTCTTGCTTCTAAAAAAGAAACTGAAATTAAAAATGAAGATTTAATAGTCGTGAACCGCGAATTAGATCGCTTTGTTTATAGCGCATCCCACGATTTAAGATCGCCCATAACTTCATTGAAAGGCTTAATTGAAATTACGCAACTGGAAGATGATATTGACCAGATTAAAGATTATTTGCATTTAATGCATCAAAGTCTTGCTAAACAGGATCAGTTTATCAATGACATCATTGACTATTCGAAAAACAAGCGTAAACAAGTAATCGTTGAACCTGTTAGTTTAAAGGAATTATTTGATGAAGCAATTGCTCAATTGATGCATATCGAAAATGCAAACAAAATTACTTTCACACAAGAATTACAAGTTGATCATATCCAAAGCGACGGATTACGCCTGAAAATAATTATTAGTAACCTAATCTCTAATGCCATAAAATATGCCGACAACAGCAAAGAGGAAATGTTTATCGCCATAAAGACGTATATCGCTGATGGCTGCCATAAAATTGAAATTGCTGACAACGGAATTGGAATTAACGATGAATTTAAAGATTTTATTTTTGAAATGTACTTTGGGACTAATAAGAACAAAGGTTCCGGATTAGGCCTTTATATCGTAAAAGAAGCTGTAGAGCATATTAAAGGAAACATATCAGTATGCTCTGAAAGTACTATTGGAACTAAGTTTACTGTAACAATACCGAACTCAAATGGAATCTAAACCTACATTCTTATTAATTGAAGACAATTTGATTGATCAGCTAATCATAAAACAATTATTCAGGAAAGTACTTAATATTGATCAAATTGTAATTGCTAATAACGGCAGAGAAGGCCTGCAATGGATTAATGGAAATAAAAAACAACAATCCTTAATCATTTTACTAGACATTCAAATGCCAATAATGAATGGCTTTGAATTTTTGGACGAGTTTGATAAACTGAGTACGGAAATTAAGAAAGAAACTCACATCTACGTTCTTTCATCTACTTTAGATTCTGATGAAATCCTGAGAATAAAGGAAAACAATTATGTGAGCGGTTTTTTAAGCAAACCGTTTCCTATTCAGGAATTTAAAAACATCGTTAACTTAGAGAGTTAAGATCTATTGCAGAACACGATTTACCTGTGAAAAACTTCTTTGGTAGTAAGGCTCTTTTGTAGAAGAAATGATAACGCCACCATGAGTTGAAGAGTGAACAAATTTAATTTCTCCGTCAGCAACTTCAACGACCATACCAACATGATTTATATGGCGCCTTCCGTTTGTCTTAAAGAAAATCAAATCTCCTTTTTTAGCCTCTTCAGTACCTACTTTTGTACCAACACGGGATTGCTCGATAGAACTTCTTGGCAATTTTATATCGAAATTATTAAAAGTACAAATCATTAATCCGGAACAATCAAAACCAGCTTTTGTGGTTCCGCCCGATCGATAACGGGTTCCTATGTTCTCAGTTGCATTCATAATCAACTGATTAACCAACTCTGAATGATTACTTACTGTAAACACTGAACTTGTATCCTTATTGATGTCTGAATTATCAGCAACCTGTACAGCCGCTGCTGAGTTATCATTGATTTCCGGAGTTGTTTGCAAACCTGCGGCAGCATCTGCTTTTTCTTTTGATGTATTAATTTTTAACACATAACCTACTGGCAATTTTGCTTTGATAGATGGATTTTGGCGTTCCAATTCTGCAACCGTTATTCCGTATTTTTTAGCAATAGCATATTTAGTTTCCCTTGGCTGTACCTCAACAACAACATCTACATTTTTTGCAGGTATAATTTCCGGTCTCACTTCATCATTTTTAGTGGTACTTTCTGATGGTGTAATCGATGTTTCAGCAATCCGGGTTCCGGATTCAACAGAAAGATCTTCTGTCTGCTGATTGGTTTTTTCTTTTGAAGTCCTGATTTTTAAAACATAGCCTACAGGCAGTTTCTTTTTGATAGATGGATTTTGGCGTTCCAGTTCAGCAACCGTTATTCCGTATTTTTTAGCAATAAGATATTTTGTTTCTTTTGGTTTTACTACAACCGCAACCTCAACATCTGTGAAAGGAATTATTTCCGGTTTTTCTATGCTCTGATTTTTCTTTGTTTTTTCAGTTGACACAATAGCATTAGACGGAATATTAAGCTTCTGTCCTATTTGCAGACCTTCACTTTCAAATGCTGGATTTGCTTTTTTTAAATCATCAACAGAGATATTGTATTTTTTTGAAATTGCCCAAAGATTTTCTTTTTCCTTTACTTCGTGCAATCCTGAATTCGAAATTATTGCAGGAGTTGTATTGGCAGCAATTTCAGTTTTTTTTGCACTAGCTTTTTTATTGTTATTTGGGATTAAGAGTACCGAATTTAGTTTTAGAACTTTAGGCGCATTGGGATTAGCATCTTCAATCTCTTTAGTTTTTACACCATATTTTTTAGCAATTACAGATAGGTTTTCTCCTTTTGATATTTTGTGCTTGATAAATTTCTCCTGAGAAAAAACACCAACACTAAAAAAAAACAATACTATAATTAATCTAAAAACCATACCTATTAAAGTTTAATGAATACTCTTTTAAGTTAAGACAATATTTTAAACTCAAAAAAAGCGAAAATATTACCCAAAAAGCGAATTTAACTTTTTAAAGTAAAAAACACACTATTTTTAACATCTAATTTTGTTCAAATTAACAATTGCAGGATAAAAGTTTCCTCAACACTTTGAAATCAGGTCTTTTATAAATAGTGACCTTTTTTTAATAAAAGCTAATTCAAATCTGATAATAGAATAAAGAACTACTACATTTTAAAAACTTTCCTATTTCGATAACTGGTGGTTATTCCCCTATACTACATGTAAATTTTAAATCAATTTTCTTTCAAAAAATACTCTCGGCATAAAATTTGTACGAATATTTTTTCATATTAACCAATAACCTTACTTTATTAAACTAACTTTAACTCTAAAATAGCTTGAAAAAATTACTTTTCTTTTTTGCCCTTTGTCCTTTATTATCCATTGCACAAAACATACACGGAACTATAGTTTCTCAAAACACTAATCTTCCGCTTGAAAACACCAATGTCTCTGCTCTATCAAGCAAGGTTGGAACAATAACTGATGAAAATGGACAGTTTTCCTTAAAACTTCTATCAAAATTTAAAGGCGACGAAATATTAGAATTCTCTCAAGTGGGATATATTACCACACAGTTTTCTTTAAGTTATCTGGCAAAGAATAACTACAAAGTTTTTCTGGAAGAGGAAGTACAAAATTTATCAAACGTAATCATTGCTGCCACGCACAAATTGAAGTTAAAACTTCCGTATAACAAATTAACACCTATAAAACATGGTGTTTTTTCATTCGGTTCTTTTTTGAAAGATGGAAAAATTTATGTGATTGGTGGTGATACCTCTGTTGAAGCAGATCTACTGCAACTAATTCGGTCAAAAAGAGCTGATTTCAACTTAAACAACTATATGGAAGCTTCAAAACAAATCTCTTTATTTTCTTATTATAGACGAGATTTTTCTATTTATGACATTAAAACTGACACTTGGGAATATCCAAAATTAGAATTAAAAATAAATAAAAGAGCTTATCATAATATTCATTATTACGACAATTCGATCTATATATTAGGCGGGAAAAAATTATTCGTTAATAATAGAAATATTTGGGAATACCTGCAGGATCAAATTGAAGTTTTGGACCTGGAGAAACAAACCATTAAAATCGATAATACAAATCCACATCAGGCTGCTGATTTTGCTTCGTTTACTTATAAGGATAATATTGTTGTCCTAGGAGGATCTATAAGTTCGACTGAAAGCGGCGAAAAAAAATTCACTAACAAAGTACATTTATATAACATTCCTTCGGGATATTGGTACGAACTTACTAATATGCCAACCCCAAAAGAAACGACAGGAATTTTGGTCGATGATAAAATTTATCTCATTGGCGGAAATGATGGCAAACCTTTATCTCAAATAGAAACTTTTGATTTAAACACGCAGGTTTGGCAAACAGAAGGCGAACTATTTTCAGCACTGGACAAACCAGCCATAGCGTATCATGAAAATATGATTTATGCTTACGAAGATCAATTAATATATACTTATGATGTAATGACAAGACAACTTAAAGAATATGAAATGGATTTGGCTTTAAAGTATTCGGCAATGTATTATGACGATAATAAATTATACCTTTTGGGAGGACGTAATGAAAACAGACATACTAAATCTCCTTCCTCTAATGTTTTTAGTATTGATGTTGAAGATTTCAAAAATACAAAACCAACCAGAACTAAGATTTTGTCACAGAAACCAAACATAGTTAAGGCTCATGGCTGATTTGATAATTCCCATTATTTTGAAGATGGATTTATTGAAAGATTTTAAAAACCACAAATCTTCTGATGAAAACAAGTGTCCTAGCCCAGATAGAAGCGGCATCCTTTTTTTATGGCTTTTTCTGCCATAAAAAAAGATATAGCGGATAGCTGGAAATAGCTCCTAAATAAAAAAACGCCCTGTTTTCACAGAGCGTTCTTGTTATAAATGGAATCTTAAAGATTAAGCTTTTCCGGCAGCGATTAAGTTTAATGCTGAACCTGCAACAAACCAGCCAATCTGACCAGCGTTGTAAGTATGGTTTGCCAGAATGATGTCTTTGGTACCATTGGCGTGAACGAATTCTAATGTTAATGGTTTTCCAGGAGCAAACTCAGTTAAATCAGTAAAATTGATAGTATCATCTTCCTGAATTTTATCATAATCCGCTTCGTTTGCAAATGTTAATCCTAAAAGTCCTTGTTTTTTAAGGTTTGTTTCGTGAATACGGGCAAAAGATTTTACCAATACCGCTTTAACACCTAAGAAACGTGGCTCCATTGCAGCATGCTCACGAGATGAACCTTCGCCATAATTGTGATCTCCCACCACGATAGACGGAACTCCAGCGGCTTTGTATGCACGAGCTACAGCAGGAACTGCATCGTAAGTACCGGTTAATTGATTTTTGACAGAGTTTGTTTTTTGGTTGAATGCATTTACTGCACCAATTAACATATTGTTTGAAATATTATCCAAGTGTCCGCGGAAACGCAACCATGGTCCGGCCATAGAAATATGATCGGTAGTACATTTTCCGAAGGCTTTGATCAATAATTTAGCACCTGTAATGTTTTTACCATCCCAGGCATCAAACGGAGCTAATAATTGCAAACGCTCAGATGTTGGACTTACCACTACCTGAACTCCGGAACCGTCTTCTGCCGGAACCTGAAATCCCGGATCTTTAACATCAAATCCTCTTGGAGGCAATTCGTCTCCGGTTGGTGCTTCAAGCATTACTTCTTCGCCATCTTCGTTGATTAGAGTGTCTGTTAAGGGGTTAAAACCTAAGTCACCTGCAATAGCCATAGCGGTAACCAATTCTGGCGAACCTACGAACGCTAAAGTGTTTGGGTTACCATCTGCACGTTTTGAGAAGTTACGATTGAAAGAGTGAACAATAGTGTTTCTTTCTTCTTTCTCTGCTCCTTCTCTATCCCACATACCAATACATGGTCCGCAGGCATTAGCAAAAACGGTAGCACCAATTTTTTCGAATGTATCTATAAATCCGTCTCTTTCGATAGTATAACGAACTACCTCTGAACCCGGAGTAATAGTAAATTGAGATTTAGTTTTTAAGTTTTTAGCACTTACTTGTCTCGCCAAAGAAGCTGCACGAGCGATATCTTCGTAAGAAGAGTTGGTACAAGAACCAATCAGACCTACCTGAATTTGTAAAGGCCAGTTATTTTTGATGGCTGCTTCTTTCATTTTAGAAATTGGAGTAGCTAAATCCGGTGTAAAAGGACCGTTTAAATGTGGTTCTAATTCCGTTAAGTTGATTTCGATAACCTGGTCAAAATATTTTTCAGGGTCAGCATATACTTCCGGATCTCCGGTTAAGTAAGAAGCTACTTTATCTGCCGCATCAGCAACATCAGCTCTGTTTGTAGAACGCAGGTAACGACTCATAGAATCATCATAACCAAAAGTTGAAGTTGTAGCCCCAATTTCAGCACCCATGTTACAAATAGTTCCTTTTCCGGTACAAGACATAGAAGTTGCACCTTCACCAAAATATTCAACGATCGCACCAGTACCTCCTTTTACAGTAAGAATACCGGCAACTTTAAGGATAACATCTTTAGGAGCTGTCCAGCCTGATAATTTACCGGTTAGTTTTACTCCAATTAATTTAGGGAATTTCAGTTCCCAAGCCATACCGGACATAACGTCTACGGCATCAGCTCCACCAACACCAATGGCGACCATTCCTAAACCACCTGCATTTACAGTGTGCGAATCGGTACCAATCATCATTCCACCCGGGAAAGCATAATTTTCAAGTACTACCTGGTGAATAATTCCTGCTCCCGGTTTCCAAAAACCAATTCCGTATTTATTAGAAACTGACGACAAGAAGTCGAAAACTTCATTACTTTGTGTTTTTGCTCTGGCCAAATCTGTTGCAGCATCAACTTTTGCCTGAATCAAGTGATCGCAGTGCACTGTTGTAGGTACTGCTACCTTAGGTTTTCCAGCGTGCATAAATTGCAATAATGCCATTTGCGCAGTTGCATCCTGACATGCTACACGATCCGGTGCAAAATCAACATAATCTACTCCTCTTCCAAACGCCTTGGTTGGATTTCCATCCCAAAGGTGATTGTATAAAATTTTCTCTGTTAACGTAAGTGGACGACCAACAATCTCGCGTGCTTTATCAACACGACCTGGCATGTTCTCATACACTTTTTTAATCATTTCAATATCAAAAGCCATAAGTATAATTGTTTTTGTTTTTTTATTTTGAACATCACAAGTTACAAAAAATAGAGGAGCTGGAAAAGAAAAAGCCTGAGTTTATCAACTCAGGCTTTTTATATATAATGATTATAACTAATCAGGATTACATTACTAACAATTTATGAGAGGGAGCAAACCTTGTCAGGTTAATACCTTCTACTGCTGCTGTATACTCCTCTAATGTAGGAGTTCTTCCAAGAATTGTAGATAAAACTACTACCGGTGTTGAAGAAAGTAATGACTCTCCTTTTTTACCTTCAGTATCTTCTACTACTCTTCCCTGGAAAAGACGTGTTGAAGTTGCCATTACAGTATCTCCTTTTGCTGCTTTTTCCTGGTTCCCCATACAAAGGTTACATCCCGGACGCTCTAAGTACAACATGTTCTCATATTCAGTACGTGCTGCTCCTTTAGGTGCATTATCGTTGAATTCGAAACCAGAGTATCTTTGTAAAACTTCCCAGTCACCTTCGACTTTAAGTTCATCTACAATATTATAAGTAGGTGGAGCCACTACAAGCGGCGCCTTGAATTCAACCTTACCGTGAATATCTTCAATGTTTTTAAGCATCTGAGCCAAAATCTTCATGTCTCCTTTGTGAACCATACAAGAACCGATAAACCCAAGATCTACTTTTTTTACTCCACCATAAAAAGATAAAGGTCTGATGGTATCGTGTGTGTATCTTTTAGAAACATCCGCATTATTTACGTCCGGATCCGCAATCATTGGCTCGATAATCTGATCAAGATCAACAACAACTTCAGCATAATACTTCGCATTTGCATCTGGAGTCAAGGCTGGTTTTTCAGCTGATTTAATCTCTGTAATTCTCTTATCTGCTTTATTGATCAATCCCTGAAGAACTTGTTTCTCATTGTCCATTCCTTTGTCAATCATGATCTGGATTCTGCCTTTTGCAATTTCCAGCGATTCAATTAAGGTATCGTCTTCAGAAATACAGATAGAAGCTTTTGCTTTCATTTCTGCAGTCCAGTCAGTAAATGTAAATGCCTGGTCAGCAGTAAGAGTT
The DNA here is from genome assembly GCA_900129595.1 of Flavobacterium frigidimaris. Lineage (GTDB taxonomy): Bacteria > Bacteroidota > Bacteroidia > Flavobacteriales > Flavobacteriaceae > Flavobacterium > Flavobacterium frigidimaris. Next base: position 36,821 of record FQWG01000029.1, read on the forward strand.
CCAAGATGAACCTCGATAATTCTACCCTGGAAAACATTTTCACCACCAAACTTTTTAAGCATCTGAGCTTGTGTAGCGTGAACCACATCACGGAAGTCCATGTAGTCTTTCATCTCTCCTTTGAACGTCACCTTTACAGATTCCGGAATTGGCATTGAAGCTTCTCCAGTAGCCAATGCAAGAGCAACTGTTCCTGAGTCAGCACCAAAAGCTACACCTTTTGACATTCTTGTATGAGAGTCACCACCAATAATGATAGCCCACTCATCAATTGTAATATCGTTAAGTACTTTGTGAATTACATCTGTCATTGCATGATAAACCCCTTTTGGATCACGAGCTGTGATCAAACCAAAATCGTTCATGAATTTCATCAATTTTGGAATGTTTGCCTGCGCTTTTTTATCCCAAACTGAAGCTGTATGACAACCTGATTGGTATGCACCGTCAACGATTGGCGAAATTACTGTAGCAGCCATAGACTCTAATTCCTGAGCAGTCATAAGACCAGTCGTATCCTGAGAACCTACGATATTAACTTCTACACGAACATCTGAACCTGCGTGTAATACTTTACCAGCAGTTATACCAACAGCATTTCTGTTGAAGATTTTTTCTACCGCTGTAAGTCCCTGTCCTTCAACTGAAATTTCTTTTGATGGAGCGAATACAAGTGGAGCTTCGATATCTAAAACTTTTGCCGCTAATGTTTGAAGTTTTTTACCAAAAACAATTGCGTATGATCCTCCAGCTTTGATAAATTCCATTTTCTGAGGCGTAAATGCCTTAGAAATGTCTATCAATTCCTGATCACCGTTGTATAATTTTTTTGTTTTTGTGTTTATTGTAAGTACAGTTCCTGTAGCAACAGAGTATGCTTCTTCAAGAATTGGCTCATTATTCTCATTTCGAATAATATTACCTTCTGCATCCAGCTTTTTTACCCAGTTTTTAAGGTCTAAACCAATACCACCAGTAACGTCAACAGTTGTTAGGAAAATTGGAGAAATACCATTTGTTCCTGCAACGATTGGAGCAATATTAATAAATGGAACATAAGGGCTTGCTTGTTTACCTGTCCAAAGTGCCACGTTGTTTACACCTGACATTCTTGACGAACCTACACCCATTGTACCTTTTTCAGCAATCAACATAACGCTTGCGTCTGGATGTTTTGCCTGTAATGCTTTGATTTCTTCTTGTGCCTGAGGCGTAATCATACATTTACCGTGAAGTTCACGGTCAGAACGTGAGTGCGCCTGGTTACCCGGAGAAAGTAAATCTGTCGAAATATCTCCTTCACCAGCGATATAAGTAACTACTTTAATTTCTTCAACTACTTCTGGCAGTGAAGTAAAAAACTCTGCCTGTGCGTAACTTTTAAGAATTTCAATAGCAATTGGATTACCATTTTTAAATGCTTCTTTAAGACGGTCTGTGTCTGCCTCATAAAGGTAAACTTGTGTCTTAAGAACATCTCCTGCTTGTTTTGCAATAGAAGTATGATCACCAAGCGCTAAATCTAACAACACTTCAATCGAAGGTCCGCCTTTCATATGTGATAATAACTCAAAAGCAAAAGCAGGTGTTATTTCTTTTACTTCGGATTGGCCCAAAATAATTTCCTTTAAAAACTTAGCTTTCGTACCAGCTGCACTAGTAGTACCTGGTACAACATTATAAATAAAAAAGTTCAGAGAATCTTGTCTGTACTCGTTATTCAAATCTTTAATTTGTTCAATGATTTCGCCTAATAATTCAGCGCCATCAATTGGTTTCGGGTTAAGCCCTTGACCTTTTCGTTCTTCAATTTCTTGGATGTAATCCTGATAAATATTCATAATAAAAGTCTTTTCTAGGTATTTTATTTTTTTTGTACGCAAATTTAGGTATTAAAGCCGACAATTAAAAAAAATATAATAGAAGTCGACTTTTCAAAAATTATTATTGCTAAAAAACGATTTTCACTGCTTGTTTTTGTCAAAATATCAATTTTGAATTGAAAAAATAAATTATTGATATTTTAAAATCTTTTCTTTAACAAAGTCGGAATTTGCTGTTATAAATGAAGTCAGATTTTACCTCTATTTAATCAAAGAACGGTTCTAAATAAGAAATTATAACGTTATAGTTACTCTTTTACACCACTTTTTCTTCTGCATTTTAAAAAATCAATTCTAAGATTAAACTTTCATTCATTTTCAAAAAAAATCAAATAAAAAACTTGTAATTCAAATTATTTTATAGCTTTGCAACTCAAAGTGCTTTTAAATAAATATAACTATGAAACACAAATTAGATTTTTTAGAATATTATACTCAAAAACCCGGAGTAAAAATTAGTTTAATCGTAACACTGTTTAGCAGTATTTTTTTAATTATCGCTCTTCTCTGCAAAGAGCATCATGTGCGTAATTACGAATCAATTGATGTATTAAGTCTCATATTCGAATTTGTATATGGAGTTGGAGTTTCCTTCTTAATACTTAGAAAAAAAGAAACCTATATTCATTTAGTTCCTTTCCTGATTCTAAACTGGTTTATTGGGTGCTTTAGTTTAAATACCTTCATCCCTGTTTTTCAGGATCTCCCTGTATGGGTTTATTTAGCCACTCTGGCTTTTTGTCTGTCTAATTTTTTTATTTACAGAAATTCAGATGAAAAGGGAAATACGTCTATTGCTTTTTTCATAAATGGCATATCGTTTTCAATCATTTTATATTTTGCGCTTTACCTGATTCCAATTATGCCATTCTCTTTTATGGGACTTATAGCTTTAGGAGTAGGCTTCTATGGCTTGGTACCGGCACTTGTTATTATTATCCATACAGTCACAATTATTCGATATCTCAGTAACAATAAAATTTATGCTGTTTCTTTTAGCGGAGGTTTTTTAGTGGTATTAATTAGCATGATCGTCTTTACTGCAGGATTAAATATTGAAAGCAGAAAAATAACTCAACTGAACACTATCAATTCATTTGACCAAAACAATGAGCTGCCTCATTATATCTCCATTTCACAGAATTTAAAGCCTAATTTTTTTAACGAAATTCTATTAAAAAAAGACATCGTATACATTCCGCTTCATGATATATTTTCTTTTAACAGTTTTAACTCCTTTGGCAGTAAACAATTTAATGAGCGTAAAATTCATAATCCGTTTATATCAATTGCTTATTTGTTTTGCCAAGACCTTAATCTGGACTACGATGATAAAATAAACATTCTAAAATCAAACTTTGACAAACGATTAGAAACCGAAGAACAATTATGGAGTGGCGACGATTTATTTACCAAAAGCATTAAAGAAGATGTGAAAATTTATCCGGAAACGCGTTTGGCTTATACTGAAATCACAATGAAAATTGCCTGCGAGCAAGAATCCGCGAGAAACGACAAGGAGGCTATTTATTCTTTTCAATTACCGGAAGGTGCTGTTGCAACATCGTTATCATTATGGGTAAACGGAATCGAAAGAAAAGGAATTTTGACTACAAAAGAAAAAGCGAAGGCTGCATATAAACAAATTGTTGGTGTAGAATACCGCGATCCCTCTTTAATGCAATGGAAAGAAGGAAACAAAGTGGTTGTCAGGATTTTCCCGATTAATTATAAAACGCCACGCACTTTTAAATGTGGTTTTACAACTCCTCTAAAAGTCGAAGACAATCAAATGAAATATCAGAGTCTTTCTATAAAAGGCCCGAACATTTCGAACGCCGAAACGATATCAAGAATCCAGACCGTTGGAAATACAAAAATAGAAACCAGCAAAAATTTTGAACGGAATAAGGACCACTACATCAATCAATCGAAAGGATTAGACGAATGGGAAGCTGCTATGCCATTATCAAAAACTCTACAATCAAATTCATTTGTTTGGAAAAATAAAGTGTATGAAGTCAAAGAAATTCAGAAAACAGCTATTCCGTTTACACCTTCAGAAATTATATTAGACCTGAACAGCAGCTGGACGACCAAACAAATCGAATCTTTTGTGGACTTAAATAAAAAGAATTTGTTTGTTATTATAAATGGTGAAAAGAAAGCAATCGATAAAGACAATTTTAAAGCTATGGAATTAGAATTTGAAGATCTGCATTATTCGTTGTTACCGCTTTATAAAATCACTCCAAACAGCTTAATCATCACAAAATGCGGTACGTTTTCTGCTAATTTTGAAGAACTTGAAGATTCCGGTTATTTAAAGGAAATAAGAACCGGAACAAAAGAGCGAAATTTAAAAGTAATTAATATTTCATCTGATATTAATCCGTTCTGGCAGACTGTCAAGGAGCAAAAATATGTAGATTACTTTCAGACGAGCTTAAAAAACAGCTTAGAACTCATTAATAAAAATCAATTTATTCTATTTAAAACAGCAGCGAACACGGTCAATATAGAACCTGCAAATATTGCGATTCAAGAAATTCCGCAAACCAGCGCTACCAAAAGCAATGGACCAAATCATATTTACAGAATGTATGCTTTCGGAAAAGTACTTGAAGAACAGGTTAAAATTCAGAATGATTCACTAGTTCAAAACCAATATGTAGATCTGGCAAAAGATGCCAATATTTTAACGCCAATATCTTCTCTAATCGTTCTTGAAACTGATGCAGATTACAAAAATAACGGAATCGAAAAAAATGTAGACACTTTAGGAAATGCTTCTATCAACAATGACGGTGCTGTTCCTGAACCACACGAATGGGCATTAATTATTCTGGGATCTACAATACTTTTCTTCTATTACAGAAAAAACAAAAAGCAAACTATCTAATGAATTTTATATTTCAATACAAAAACGCAATTACCCTATTGATTCTGGCTTGTTTACTGGCTATGAACTCCAATATAGTGATGTCTGGGCTTGACAGTAATCTATTCGGAATTGTATTTTCAATCGTATTGTTTCTAATTGGGGGTAGAAAAACTTCATTCAATATGAACTACCCTCTTTTAGTTTTAATTTTTATATTAGAATTTATAAGCTTTCGTTTGCATACCAAATCTTTGCATTTTTTAGCTTTAGCATTGCTAGCCTGCTTTTTATATTACAGTCTTACCAGAAAATTTTCATTCATCGCCTTTATCTGTATCTTATTATTCTCATCCGTTTTCAGTACTTTTTTTGATTATTTGACTGTAGAAATCAAACAAACTCTTTGTTACGGCGTATATCTCACTTTAAAAGATTTCATCCCAATAACAAAGATCGAAGGTGTTAATTTTTATATCAACAATGCGAAAATCACTATAGATACGGCATGTATGGGATTGTCGATGTTTAAAACCGGTTTGCTTGTTGGAGCTTTTTTACTGACTCTGGAAGAACGAAAACAACATAAATATTTCAATATCAAACAAATCTTTCTGTTTTGTTTTATGGTGATTTTATTCAATATCATTTCGAATTATTTCAGAATCGTAACTTTAATTTTATTTAATTGCACAGAAGAGAATACTTTACATTACACGATTGGTTTACTTTGTTTTGCATTTTATCAAATTATACCAATGTTATTCTTCATTCGTTTTTTTAAACCTAATCAAGAAGAAACACTCCAGTCAAATTCTAATAAATTTACCTTCTTACTTATTACAATAGCATTTTCAATTGTACTCATAACCAGCTTAGAAATCAAAAAAGAATTGAAACATAATTTGCTCGAAAATTTAAATACAACTTATAATCTTAAAAAAGGAATCTGGATAAGTCCTGAAGTTTTTAAAATTGTAACTCCTGAAAAACTTATCTATATTAAAACTCCGTCACACAATCCTTTGGTCTGCTGGACAGGAACTGGGTATAAAATTATAGAATCGAAAATGATTTCTTCGGACAATGAAAGAATATGGCAGGTAAAAATGGAGAAAAACAACATTCAATATTACTCATATTGGTGGTATGAATGTGATCGCAAAAAATATACTTCGCTAGTTGAAGTCCTTTTAATCAAACTTTTTTATAATAAATCTGTGCGACTTGTAAACGAAACCGGTAAAACCCAATTGATATAAAAAAAGGAGCCGTCTCAAAACAAAAATTGAGACGGCTTTTTATTTGTTGCCCATTTTGGCTTTTAATGTTTTGATTTTAAGGGAAGGAAAAAA
>FQWG01000049.1 GCA_900129595.1 Flavobacterium frigidimaris
CTCGTCGGTGAGGAAGATATAAGCTCTGCAGAGGTGCAACTTAAAAGCGCCAAATCCTGACGAACGAAGCAAGGCATCACTAAATTTAGTGATGCTTTCTTTTTTTATATAATATGCTGAATATCAGTGGTTACATTTTTTTATTTTAAATTGTAACCGCCAAAAGCAGAAATGTAATTTTGTAACCTCGATTTTTATAAAAGGTTTTTCTGCAGCTCAAAAACCTTTTATAAAAATGAGGATAGCGAAGCGATATAACATTATAACAATGTAACAATATATCAAACTTGCTTTGTTCTAAAATGCTAAAAAACCTAACAAGTTTTGCCTAAGGCAAAAATATTAGGTTTTCTTCTTTTCCGAACAAAGCAAGTTTATTGGTTTTCGGCTTCAGCTATTGCGTCCAAAATATTTGTTTGAGCTGGGTCAACTTGTTTTATTTTGTTTGATTGCTTTTTTATATAAGTTTTTGCAAACGTTACTCTATCCCCATTAAACGCTACCATTGGATTTATAAAATAATGGCTATCATTTCTACCCCTCGCAATTATATTGTTTTCTACTAAACTAGTAAGACCAATATAAATACTGTTTTTGCCTTTATAGCCTGTGTATTCCATACATTCATCTAGAAAAAACATAAAAGTATCTTGCCTTGGTATTAATTTCGTCATAATATAACCAAAAACCCTTATTGCTTGTGTTTTTAAATTCCAAAAAGAAGAAAATTGAGCCAAATAAATTTTCGTGAATTGCTCTTCATCTACTTCTATTTGTCTAATAAACGAAGTATGACCAACTAACTCTCCATCTGAATTTACAGCTTGTAAAATTGCGCTTTGACTTGTACCTCCTGTACTCTTGTATTTTTTTACAATATTATGCTGAATTTGTTCTACTGCTTCTTTTAAAAACGGATTCTCTTTATGCTTATCATAATTTGATAATTTACTTTCTTTTTTATTACTCATAGTTTAAATTTTACGGCTTAAAATTAGACTGCTAATGTAATAAAAAGAAACTAGTAGTTTCAAAAAACATTAAAAAATTTAAACTAATAGTTTTAACCCTTTGAACTCTCAGTTCAAACCCTTTGAACTAATGGGGTTTGATTATCAGCGACTTACCCCCTTTTACTTCTTAAGTTCTTTATAACCCCTTTTTATCGCGAAAATCCACGTCCTTTATTTTGTCCTTTTTGGACTTCAATTTCACGTTCTTTTTCGATTAAAAGAGTTCTTACTTTTTCCGTTAATTCAGGATTTCGAATAATGTCTTTAAATTCATTGTTGAGGTTTAAATTTTCCTTTCTTAATTCTCTAGTTCTCTCCAGGGCAACCTGTTCTTTTTTTTCAGCTGAAGCTTTTCCCTGGGATGAAAATTTTAAACGTTCTTCGTTTTTTTTAAGTTCGTAATCTTTCATCTTTAAAGCCATATTAGCCGATTTAAGCGACGATTCTAGTTTTAACACACTTTCAGCTGTAAAAACTCCTAAAATGTTTTTTTGCGCTGTTATTTGGCTTAAAACAGCTTCTTTTTCGGCTTCTGCAATTCTCGAATAATAATCTTGGGCGTTTTCGTGGGTGATTCCGGTGTTTTCAATTCCTCGTTGTAAACCGTACTTTTCCATTTCAGCAGCATAGCGAGTTTGAAAATTCTTCATCGATTGTTTGTTGCCAATAATTTCTTTGGCCGACAAACGTCCATCGTTTGTCAAAGGAATCGTTACGGCGTGTAAATGCGGGGTTTTTTCGTCCAAATGAAGTGTAAAACGAACTATATTTTCTTTGCCAAATTCTTTGGCTAAAAATTTATAATTGTCTTGAATCCACTCTTTAGATTTTTCTTTGTCTGCAAAAATCTCTTTCATTTTTTCGTGGCTTCCTGTCAGCACGTGAGTGCAATATTTCACGGCATCTTTCCGAATTGCTTTTTCGCCTTTGTATCCTTCCGAAATTCTTTTCTCAATGGCTTCGTGGAGTGGAATTTTATTTCTCTTTTCGTGAACATCAAAATGAATATTCAAATTTTTACGAGCTGGGTCAGCTTGCAAATATGAATGCTCTTTCCCTTCTGTTCTATCGATGTGATTTCCTATTCCTCCAGAACTAGAATTTCCCTTTTCCATGTGGTAAACTGCGTATGCCATATGCTAAATTTTTTCTCATTTTTTGAACCTCGTAGAGACCACGATTTTACGGAGCGAAGCAAAGTAAAGTCTAGTGTTCTATACCTTATAAAAATCAAAGGTACGGAAATGACGAAAAAAATGCGTGAAAAAATAGGAAATTTGTTTTTAAATTTTATATCTTTGGCTCGTCGGTGAGGAAGATATAAGCTCTGCAGAGGTGCAACTTAAAAGCGCCAAATCCTGACGAACGAAGCAAGGCATCACTAAATTTAGTGATGC